>DYYG01000013.1 GCA_020741775.1 Methylorubrum populi | reverse complement strand
TCGACTACGTCAAGCGCCACGCCACCACGCCGGAGCTGCAGCGGGCGGCGCTTGCTGCGCTGACCTTCAAGTGCACCGTGCTCTGGACGCAGCTCGATGCGCTGTATTTCGCCTATGTCGCCCCCGGCATGATCCCGCCGGATGCGTGGCAGCCGGGCGAGGGACTGGTGCCCGAGGCCAGCTCCGCTGCGGCGCCGACGGGCGCGCCCGCGGCCTTCTCGGGCAACGATGTGCCGCGCCTGCCACGCGGCGTGCGCCTGCGCTTCGATGAGGTCCGCAACAAGCACGTCCTGCTCGCGCCCGAGCGTACCTTCGACCTCGACGACAATGCCGTCGCGGTCCTCAAGCTCGTCGACGGCCAGAGTTCCGTGTCGCAGATCGCCCGTACCCTGGGCCAGACCTACGACGCCGATCCGGCCGTCATCGAGGCTGACATCCTCGTGATGCTGGCCGGTCTCGCACAGAGAAGGGTTTTGGAGCGATGAATGCGCCGACCCCCGCCCCCACCCCCGCGGACGTGATTCCGGCACCGGTCGGTCTGCTCGCCGAGCTGACCCATCGCTGCCCGCTGCGCTGCCCGTACTGCTCGAATCCGCTGGAGCTCGACCGACGCTCGGCCGAGCTCGACACGGCGACGTGGCTGCGGGTGCTGAAGGAGGCGGCGGGTCTCGGCGTGCTGCACGTCCATCTCTCCGGCGGCGAGCCGACCGCCCGCCCCGACATCGTCGAGATCACGGCCAAATGCGCCGAACTCGGTCTCTATTCGAACCTGATCACCTCCGGCGTCGGCGGGGCGCTCGCCAAGCTCGACGCCCTCTACGATGCCGGCCTCGACCACGTGCAGCTCTCGGTGCAGGGCGTGGACGCGGCGAACGCGGAAAAAATCGGCGGCTTGAAGAATGCGCAGCCGCAGAAGATGCAGTTCGCGGCCCGCGTCACCGAACTCGGCCTGCCGCTGACGCTGAATTCGGTGATCCACCGCGGCAACATCCACGAGGTGCCGGGCTTCATCGATCTCGCGGTCAAGCTCGGCGCCAAGCGGCTCGAAGTGGCGCACACGCAGTATTACGGCTGGGCCTACGTCAACCGGGCCGCGCTGATGCCGGATAAGCGGCAGGTCGACGAGTCGATCCGTATCGTCGAGGAGGCGCGCGAGCGGCTGAAAGGCCAGCTCGTCATCGACCTCGTGGTGCCGGATTACTACGCCAAATACCCGAAGGCCTGTGCCGGCGGCTGGGGCCGCAAGCTCATGAACGTGACGCCTCAGGGCAAGGTGCTGCCCTGCCACGCCGCCGAGACCATTCCCGGCCTCGAATTCTGGTACGTGAACGATCACTCCCTCGGCGACATCTGGGCACAATCGCCGGCCTTCGCCGCCTATCGCGGCACCTCCTGGATGAAAGAGCCCTGCCGCTCCTGCGACCGGCGCGAGAAGGATTGGGGTGGCTGCCGCTGTCAGGCGCTGGCGCTCACGGGCGATGCCGCCAACACCGATCCGGCCTGCTCGCTCTCGCCCCTGCACGGGAAAATGCGGGATCTTGCCAAGGAAGAGGCTGCCGAGAACCCGCCTGACTATATATACCGCAGCATCGGGACGAATGTGCAAAGTCCGTTGAGCGAAAAGGCACCCCTTTGAGACGATCCATCCTGGCGGTCGCCCTCTCGGCCGCTCTGTCGACCGCCCTCGCCACATCTCCGTTCGCCTGGGCGGCCAACGAAACCGCCCCGGCAACGGCGAAAGACGGCCCGGCCCCGGATTCGGGCACGAAAGCCGGGCCGAGCGCGAGCGATCTGCTGTTCGAGCAGCCGCAGATGAAAAACACCGCGCCGGGCAGCACCCTGACCTACGATTACCTGCGCCGCAGCGGCATCGAGAACGGTCCCTACGGCCCGCCGCTCAATGACGAGATCAAGCTTACGGTCGAGCCCGGCGCCAGTGCCGACGGCCGCAATATCCGCGTTCAGATGTTCTCCGGCAGCAACCGCATTCCGGCGGGGCCGTTCACGGACATGCCGGGCAATCCGGTCCTGACCCTGTTCCTGGAGAATCATCTCAAGGGCTTGGCAAGCCTGCTCGAAGCCAATCCGCGCTACATCAAGAACGCGATCCGCAAGAGCCTGCGCGACAACGCCACGGTCACGCCGACCGAAATTTCCTTCAAGGGCAAGACGGTCGAGGGCTGGCGCGTCGAGATCAAGCCGTTCGCGAGCGACCAGCAATCGGGCCGGATGCGCGGCTTCGACACCATCACCTACACCTTCGTCACCTCTCCGGCGGTGCCGGGCGAGATCGTCTCGATCCAGGCCCATGCCGCGAAGCCGGATGGCGGTGAACTCCTTCAGGAGAGGCTCGATTATGACCAGAAGGATTCCTGAGGCGCTCGCCGCTGCGCTGCTCGCGGCTGCCGTCCTCGCGGTTCCCGCCCGGGCCGAGGACAACGATTACCCGACGGATGTGCGCGCCGATTACGTGTTTGGCTGCATGGCCGCCAACGGCCAGACCCGCGAGGCGCTGGAGAAATGCTCCTGCTCCCTCGACGCCCTGGCGGCGATCCTGCCCTACGACAAATACGTGCAGGCTTCGACCATCCTCTCCATGCGCCAGGGCATCGGCCAGCGCACCACGGCCTTCAAGTCGACCAAGATGTTCGACGACAAGGTGGCCGATCTGCGCCGCGCCCAGGCCGAGGCGGAAATCCGCTGCTATCGCGGCGCCTCCTGAGGCGGAGCGGAACGGGGCGTGCCGGCAAAATGGATCTGGCTAAACCGGATCCGAGGGGCTAGGCCGGCACACCCGGACCCGACACATTTCGACCCGATGCCGCCCTCTTCGTCTGCCGTCCCCTCGCGCTTGAACACCCTGCTGCCGGATCTCGGTCGGCGCACGCTGGTGATGGGCATCCTCAACGTCACGCCGGACTCATTCTCGGATGGCGGACGCTTCCAGGGTGTCGAGGCGGCTCGCGCCCAGGCGGCGGCGCTGACCGGGGACGGGGCCCATATCCTCGATATCGGCGGAGAATCGACCCGGCCGGGCCATGAGCCGGTCCCGGCAGAGGAGGAGCAGGCCCGCGTCCTGCCAGTGATCCGGGCGGTGGCGCCGGGCCTCTCCGTACCGATCTCCATCGACACTTATAAGGCCTCCACCGCCGATCAGGCGCTGAAGGCGGGCGCCACGATCGTCAACGATGTCTGGGGTCTCCAGCGCGAGCCGGACATCGCCCGTGTCGCCGCCGATCACGGCGCGCCGGTCATCGTCATGCACAACCGCGAGACGATCGACGGCTCCCTCGATATCGTCGCGGACATGCTGCGCTTCTTCGAGCGCTCCCTCGAGATCGCCCGTCGCGCCGGCATCCCGGACGGGGACATCGTCCTCGATCCCGGCATCGGCTTCGGCAAGAGCTGGGAGCAGCATCTCGAGGCGCTCCGCCGCCTTCCCGAGATCCGCGCCCTCGGCTTTCCGCTCCTCGTCGGCGTCTCGCGCAAGAGTCTGCTCGGGCGGCTGCACGACCGGGAAACCGCACCGCGCGATCGCCTGACCGGCTCGCTCGCCGCACATGTCCTGGCCGGCTCGCTCGGCGCCGACATCGTGCGCGTTCACGATGTCGCGCCCCATATCGAGGCCCTGCGGGTGCTCGACGCGGTGATGCGCCCCGGGACCATCCATGGCTGACCGTATCCTCGTCCATCGCCTCGCGGTCTTCGCCCGGCACGGCGTGCTGCCGGAAGAGGAGCGTCTCGGCCAGCGCTTCTACATCTCCCTCGATTGCCGCCTCGACCTGTCCGAGGCCGGCCGGAGCGACGACGTGGCGGCGACGGTGAGCTACGCGGACCTGTCGCAGATCGCCCTCGACATTGCCACGAACCGGCGCTTCGCCCTGATCGAGGCCTTGGCGGAAGCGATCGCGACAACCTGCCTTGCCACGTTCCCGCGCCTCGAAACCATTGTGGTGCGCATCGACAAGCCGAGCGCGCCGATCCCCGCCGTGCTCGACTACGCGGCCATCGAAATCGTTCGGGGCCGCCCCAAGACGGAGCGGACATGACGCGCGCCTATCTCGGCCTCGGCAGCAATATCGGCGACAAGGCCGCGATGCTCGCCGAAGCCGTCGAGCGCCTCGCGGCCACACCCGGCATCACCCTGGTCGCGCGTTCGTCGGATTATCGGACGCCGCCCTGGGGCGATACCGATCAGGATTGGTTCCTCAACGCCGCCATCGCCATCGACACCGATCTCAGTCCGCACGCGCTGCTGGAGACCTGCCTGTCGATCGAGGCAGCCCTCGGCCGGGTGCGCGAACGGCGCTGGGGACCCCGCGTCATCGATATCGACGTGCTGGCCTATGAAGGCGCGCAGGTTTCCGACGAACGGCTGGTCCTGCCGCATCGGTTCGTGCGCGAACGGGCTTTCGTGCTGGTGCCGCTGGCCGAGATCGCTCCCGACCTCGTGATTGGCGGCGAGAGCGTGGCGGATGCGCTGGCTAAGCTCGACGCGAGCGGAATCGAACGGGCCGAATGAAAAAGGCCCGGATCGGGATCCGGGCCTTTTCTCCGAATGTCGGAGACACGCTCACTCGTCGCTGGTGTCCAGAGGCTTGTTCTCCTCTTCCGCCAGGAGAGGCACGTCGTATTCCTTCAGCACCTTCTCGATGTCCGCCCGGCGCTTGCGCAGGACCGAGTTGAGGGTGCGCTTCCAGTCGTTCTCGTTGTGGCGCACGCCCATCGAGACCCGGAAGGTGAGCGCCGGACGGCCGGGCTCGTTGAGCAGCGGCACCACATCCATCGGCACGCCGCTCTGTTTGGCCAGCCAGCCCGCCGCAGGGCCCCACAGGATCGCCACGTCGATCTTCTTGTCCGCGAGATCCGCGATCACCTCGGCGGCGACGGTCTGGTGCCTCCGCTCCGGCCCGAACGCGTAGGGGGCGTAAGGGTGGGTGCGCTCGCCGACCAGTTTCAGCTCGCTCAAACGGCCATAGGGCGGCGTACCGGCGATGATGCCGATCTGCTTGTCCGCCAAGCGCGGATCGTCGAGCGCCTTGATATCCGGCAACTCGCCCTTGCGCGCGACCAGCACGTAGGCTGAGCGATAATAGGGATTGGTCGGCTGGATGATCTCGCCCCCGGACGTGCCGATGATGAGATCGCAGAGCCCGGTGCCGAGCGTGTTGCGCACGAAGCCCGGCCCCTGGGTCAGCCAGTAATAGCGCAGCTTGACCTTCAGCTCGTCGGCGACGATCTGAGCGATCCGGTTCTCGAACCCATCACCCTTCCGCTCGGAGAAGGGCATGTTGGCCGGGTCGCTGCAGACCCGCAGCACGTCTTGCGTGACCAGGTCGGGCAGGTGCTGAGCGGCAACGGGCCGCGCCCCTGCTGAGACCAGCAGGAGCGCGGCCGCCGCCGCAGACGATACGAAGGAGCTTGAGCGGATCATCAGCCGCCCAGGCACTCCTTCTCCTCCTTCTTCGCAGCCTCGGGCTTCTCTTCCTTCTCACCCGGGCGCGCACGACCCCAGGCACCGGAAGCGCGGGCGCGCAGGTACACGTAGAGGTCGTTGGCGTAGCACATCACGTTCTTGTTGTCGCCGAAGGCGGGCATGACCTGGTTCGAGGTGTTGTTCACCTCCTGCTTGCCGCCGGCGAGAATGCCGTAGAACTCCTCGTAGGACAGACGCTTCAGCGAATCCTTGAGGGCGGGCGCGTAGGTGGAGCCCATGGCGTCCGGGCCGTGGCAGACGTGGCACTCAGCGTGGTAACGGCGATATCCGGAATAGGTATACCAGTCGACCTTCTTGCCATCATTGCTGATGTGGAAGGTCGGATGGCCGTCCTTGTCGAAGTACTTTCCGTCCTCATCCTTGACGGCTGCAGCAGCCTTCAGAACGGGCTCGTCGATTTCCTTCGCGTTCGGGTCGAGCTTGTTGGCAAGCTCCGGCTTCGCATCTTGGGCGAGAACGGCGGTGGTCACGGGCACCGCGCTGAGCAGGACCGCGCCACAGAGACCAAGAAGAGCGTTTCTTTTCATCGTAGACAACGACGTTCCTCCCAAGACCATAATGCTGCGCCGCAACATAGACCGCGCGGCCGGCAAGCAGGCCCTACAGCATAATCTTAAAATCATAAAGATGCCGGCGCGGGGTCCGCGCCGGCATCCTGTCATTCGTTTTTCGCGCTGCTGCTTAGTTGTTGGGCAGCCCGAAGACGGTCAGCTGGCCACCGAGGTTGGTGTAGCTGGAGAGGGCGGCGTAACCACCCACCGCGCCGAGACCGGCGTTCGGGTCGGTCAGGCCGGCCGCGAGGCCGATGCCGGCCCAGCCACCGACGCCCGACAGGACGGCGATGTACTGCTTGCCCTTGTTCTCGTAGGTCATCACGTTGCCGATGATGCCCGACGGGGTCTTGAACTTGTACAGCTCCTTACCCGTCTTCGAGTCGACAGCCTTCAGGTAGCCCTCGAGGGTGCCGTAGAAGACCACGTCACCGGCGGTGGCGAGCGCACCCGACCACACCGAGAACTGCTCGGGGTTGGACCACTTGATCTTACCCTGGATGTTGTCCCAGGCGATGAAGTTGCCCATGCCGCCATGCGAGCCCGGAGCCGGGTACATGGAGAGCGTGGCACCGACGTAGGGCTGGCCCGGGGTGTAGGTCACCCGGAACGGCTCGTAGTCCATGCAGACGTGGTTGGTCGGCACGTAGAACAGGCCGGTCTTGGGCGAGAAGGCAGCAGGCTGCTGGTCCTTGGTGCCGAGAGCCGCCGGGCAGATGCCCTTCGAGTTCACGTCCTCGCCGTTCTGCTCGGTCGAGTACTTCGACACGACCAGCGGACGACCGTAGTTCTTCGAGCCCTTGTCGAGGTCGACCTTGGTGGCCCAGTTCACGACCGGATCGTACTTCTCGGCGACGAGCACCTCACCGGTGGCGCGATCGAGCGTATAGCCGAAGCCGTTACGATCGAAGTGCGTCAGGAGCGGGCGGTCCTTGCCGTCGAACTTCTGATCCGTGAGGATCATCTCGTTGATGCCGTCGTAATCCCACTCGTCGTGGGGGGTCATCTGGTAGACCCACTTGGCGACGCCCGTGTCGGGGTTACGCGCCCAAATGGTCATCGACCACTTGTTGTCGCCCGGACGCTGCTTCGGGTTCCAGGTCGAGGGGTTGCCCGAGCCATAATAGAAGAGGTCGAGCTTCGGATCGTAGGAGAACCAGCCCCAGGTGCAGCCGCCGCCGGTCTTCCACTGGTCGCCTTCCCAGGTCTTGACCGAGGAATCCTTGCCGACCGGCTTGCCGAGCGAGGTGGTCTTCTCGGGGTCGACCAGGATCTGATCGTCCGGACCGATGGAGTAGCCGCGCCACACCTTCTTGCCCGACTTCAGGTCGTAAGCGGTGACGTGGCACTGCACGCCGAACTCGCCGCCGGAGATGCCGACGATGACCTTGTCCTTCACCGGGAGAACGGTGGCGGTGTTGGTCTCACCCTTGGACGGATCGCCGTTCTTGACCGACCAGTTGACCTTGCCGGTCTTGGCATCGAGCGACACGACCGTGGTGTCGGCCTGGTGCAGGATGATGGTGCCGTCGGCATAGGCCAGGCCACGGTTGACCGTGTCGCAGCACATCACCGGGATCACGGACGGATCCTGCTTGGGCTCGTACTTCCAAACGATCTTGGCGCCCTGGTCGAGGTCGAGGGCGTAGACGATGTTCGGGAAGGGGGTGTGGACGTACATCATGTTGCCGACGACGAGCGGGGAGCCCTCGTGGCCACGCAGAACGCCGGTCGAGAAGGTCCAGGCAACCTGGAGGTTCTTGACGTTGGAGGCGTTGATCTGGTCGAGCTTGGAATAACGGGTGTTGCCGTAGTCAACCGTCTGGAGCACCTGCTCGGCCGGGTTGGCGACGCCCTTCATGACGCTTTCGTTGGCGAGGGCCGGGCTGGCAGCCGCAAGCCCCGCACCGAGTGCGAGAAGATGTACCGCTCTCATGGATTCCTCCGACAGGCCTTATCCGCCACCGGACAGCCAAAGCAGACCGGCGTTGATTGACCTGTTGTTTGCGACAGGGATCGTATTCGCTCCGGCAGCTCGCGACTGCCACCTTGGAACAGAGATTATCTCGCTCTTCCGGTAACTTACCCGGCTGGGTCCGCATCCCCTAGCGGCCCCTCGGAACCGAAGCTTGAACGAACTCTAAGAAAATTTCCGGCGCCGTCAACTCGCATTCGCGGGTCGTTTGTCGCATGCGAGCGCAGGTTTTGTAGGAAATTTTCCAAGTAAAACTTCCTTATTGCACCGCAAAATTTGATCTGCACCGCACAATTATCAAACAGAATTTGAGCAAAGCTCGATGACAAAGGCGCAACGGATGCGCTGCCCGCATGGGACAATGATCCTTTCCGGTTCCGCATGCGCGGAAAGCAATTTAATTCCGGTTCTCAGCCTCAGTCGGGACCGCCTCGGTTGCTGCAGCGCAAAGACCGACACAGGCCGGTCGCCGCCCGGCGCCCGGCGATCCAGGCGAAATTTCCCCGCTAAGACACGGGAAAATTTTGCATCGACCGGCTCCGTTTATCCTTAAGGGCCAGCCTCCGGTCCTCCGAAGGACGCCCGAGCCTGCCACCGTCCCGCGATCGGTCTAAAAAGGGGCCATGGAAGGTCGCGTTGGGCGGGGCGACGAGAGAATCGGCGCGCGTTCCTGACCGGCGGCCGGACAGGCTCCTGGCCTCTCTCTCAGCTTTGTGATGTGGCCTGGGCCCGAACCGGCGCCGAGCGCTTCTATTGCGCGACGATGCCGGGATAGCGCGTCGCCAGAGCACGCCGGGTCGCCTCGATCCAGGCGCGGTCCCGCTCGGATCGAGGCCGCTCCAGGGGCTCGCTGGCCAGGAGGCGCGCCGGGCGGGGCGAGACCAGCAGCAGCCGGTCCGCGATCTCGATAGCTTCCGCCACGTTGTGGGTGACCATCAGCACGGAGGTGCCGGAGCCGGTCACCGCGCCGACCACCAGGGCGCGGAGACCGGCGGCGGCGGCGTCGTCGAGGGAGACGAAGGGCTCGTCGAGGACGAGGACGCGCGGCGTCAAGGCCAGGGCCCGCGCCAGGGCCACCCGCCGCTGCATCCCCAGCGAAAGCGCCCCGGGATAATGTCCGCGCCAAGCCCCGAGACCAAGGGAGGCGAACAACCCGTCGAGGTCACGCCCCCGCTGCTCCCGCGGCAGGCCCAGGCGCACATTCTGCTCGATGGTGCGCCAGGGCAGCAGCCGGGGATCCTGGAACACCATGGCGATGCCGACTTGGTCCGGCGCCGGCGTCACCGCGCCCTCGAAATCGCGGTCGAGTCCGAGCAGGATGCGCAAGGTGGTCGTCTTGCCCGCCCCCGAAGGACCGATCAGGCAGGTGATCTCCCCCTCGCGCAGGGAGAAAGCGAGGCCGCGCACGGCCTCCACCGCCTCGGTACGGGCCTTGCGGTAGACCTTGCGGTCCACACGCACCGTCAGCAGCGGCGCGGGGTCAGCGCCAGCGTCGGACATGGGCGTCGAGGGGCTGGAGGAGCAGGGCGTCGATGGCGAGCATCACGCTCATGAAGACGAGGCTGTAGCCGATCACGGCGGTGACGTCGAAGAGGGTGAAGTAATAGTTGATGGCGAATCCGACCCCGTTGGGGCGCCCGAGCAGTTCCACCACCAGCACGATCTTCCAGGCCAGGGAAATGCCGGAGCGCGCCGCCGCCACCATGAAGGGCTGGAGTTGCGGCAGCAGCACGTGGGCGATCCAGGTGCGGCGGTCGAAGCGGTAGGTCGTCGCCATCTCCTCCAGGCCGGGATCGAGCCCGCGGGCGCCCTCGCGCATGATCACCGCGACATTGGGCAGCTTGTTCAGCGCCACCGCGACGATGGCCGCGGTCTCATTGAGCCCGAGCCAGACATAGGCCAGCACGGTGATGACCAGGGCCGGCGTGTTGAGGACGACGAGGAGCGGCGTGTCGAGCAGCCGGTCGGCGAGGCGCGAACGGCCCAGCGCGATGCCGAGCAGCACACCGAGGCTCATGGCGATCACGAAGGAAACCGCGACCCGGGCGAGGGTGACGCCGACATTGAACAGCAGGTCGCCGTTCCGCGCCTCGCGCAGGATGAAAGCGAGCACCGCGCTCGGCGCCGGCAGGCTCCGCATCTCGGCATAAGCGGAGATGCCCTGCCACAGGGCGAGCAGCACGGCGAGCGAGACGAGACGCGCGAGCAGGGCCATGCGGGCGTTTCAGCGAACCGTGGCCGTCATCGCGCCGCCTCAGCCGTTGCCCGAGGCATCGAGATAGAGATTCGGCGGCAGGCCCTTGCCCGCCCCGAGCAGCTGCTGGCCGGCGAGACGGGCCAGGGTGGCGTAGATGCGCTCGCCATCCGCCCGCTCGGCCCCGATGGAGCGGCGCGGGATGCCGGCGAGGAAATCGCGCTTGAGGGTAGCGAAGGTGGCATCGTCCTCAGCCGCCATCAGGGGACGGACCGTGTCCCACAGGCCGGGCTCGTTCGCCAGGGCATCCTTGGCGGCGGCGGAGGCCCGGGCAAAGCCCCGCACCACCTCGCCCCGATCCGTCACCGTTTGACCCTCGTAGAGATAGCCGATCAGGGAGACCGCTCCCTGCGCCCCGAAGGCCCGCATCACGTCGTCGGCCGAGATCAGCCGCTTGAACCCCTTGGCTTCGAGGCGCGCGCAGAACTGCCAGTAGAGCAGGGCCGCATCGAGCTCGCCGCTCTCGAGCTTCTGCGCCAGCAGCGGCGGCGCGCCGTAGGCGATCTGCGCGGCGGATTCCAGATCGAGCCCCGCCGTCTCCCGGCCCTGCGCCTTCAGCAGGATCCAGTTCTTGTCGAGCGCCCCACCCGCCACGCCGAGCCGCTTGCCCGAGAGCCCCTTCAGATCAGTGATCGGGCTCCCGGCCGGCACCATCAGCGCGCCCTCGGTGGTCGAGTAGGGCGAGAAGCGCACGCCCCGCCCCTCGTTGCCGAGACGGGCGGCGAAGATCAGGTCGCCGACGATGGCATCGACCTGACCGCCGAGGAAGGCGATCCGGGCGGCATCGTTGCCGGCGAGCTTGACGATCTCGAGGGTAAAGCCGTTGGCGGCGTCGAGGCCGCGCTCCTTGATGACGGTGGCTTCCCAGGAGGCCGTGCCAAAGGGCAGAACGCCGAGCCTGAAGGTCTCGCCGGCCGCCCGGGCGCGGCGGAGCGCCGGCAGGGTCGCTGCGAACGACAGGGCCGCGGTCGCGAGCACTGCGCGCCGTGACAGCATGGGCGTCCCTTCCCCTGTGGTCAGACCGCCCGGCCTCCGCGAGGGAGAGAGCTTCTGTTGAAATTTTTAATAGGGACTCGCCCCCGCCCCGTCCACCGCCGCCGCCCTCGTTTCCGCTGCGACATGCGAGCTTGCGCGGGGTGACGCGCAGAACCGTGATCGCGGCTTGCGCCGCCGCCGGTCCCGAAGCAGGTTTTGCCCGACGCCGAGGCGGCAGACGAGGGAGGATGACAATGGCACAGGCCCGTGAAGGGGTTCTCGACGACGCGACGGTCGAGCGGCGGCTCAAGGAGGAGTTGCCGGACTGGCGGCTGGAGGACGGCTGGATCCGCCGGACCTACAAGACCGCCTCGTGGAAGAGCACGCTGATGGTCATCAACACCGTGGGCCATCTGGCCGAGGCCGCGTGGCACCACCCGGACATCACCGCTTCCTATGCCTGGGTCGAGGTGCGGCTGATGAACCATGCCGCCAAAGGCATCACCGAGAAGGACTTCGCCCTCGCCCGGAAGATCGAGGAGGTCGTCTCCTGGCAGCCGGGCGCGGAGGGCGGCGCCCTGGAGGGCACGCCGACCGATCCGCGCTTCGCCTATATCAAGTACGACAAGTAAGCCGTCTCGGGCGCGCTCCGCTCGGTCGCTCCGGCTTCTGCTCCGGCATGGCGGGGCGGAAGCCGGAGTGATACCGGCTTGTGGCCAAGTCCGGTCCGGCCGAAGGCAGGATCAGGCGACGCCGTGCTGCCGGAACCATGCCTGCAACCGCTGCCAGCCGTCCCGCGCGGGCTCGGCGCGGTAACTCGGGCGGTAATCGGCGTGGAAGGCGTGGGGCGCGTCCGGATAGACGACGAAGTCGCAGATCTTTCCGGCGGAGCGGCAGGCCTCCCGCATCCGATCGATCGTCTCGACCGGAATCCCCTGGTCCGCCCCGCCATAGAGGCCGAGAACCGGTGCCTTGAGGTCGGCCGCCACGTCGACAGGATGCTTCGGCGTCAAGGCGGAGCTGTCACCGACCAAGCGTCCGTACCAAGCGACGCCCGCCTTCACACCCGCATTATGCGCGGCGTAGAGCCAGACGATCCGCCCGCCCCAGCAGAAGCCGGTGATGCCGAGGCGAGCCGTGTCGGCCCTGCCCGTCGCCTGGGCGAAGGCGACCGCCGCGTCGAGATCGGCCATGACCTGGGCGTCGGGCACCTTGGAGACGACCTCGCTGACGATCTGCTGGATGCTCGTCAGCCGGGAGACATCGCCCTGCCGGGCATAGAGCTCGGGCGCCAGGGCGAAGTAGCCGAGCTTGGCCAAACGGCGGCACACATCCTTGATGTGCTCGTGAACGCCGAAGATCTCCTGGATGACCAGGATCGTCGGAAAGGGTCCGCCCTCGGCCGGCATGGCCCGATAGGCCGGGATCTCGCCATCCTGCGTCGGAATCCTCACCTCGCCGGCGGTGAGGCCGTTCGTATCCGTCGCAATGGCGGTCTGCGCGGTGACCGGCTGCACGGCCATCGCGAAGCCGGTGGCCAGACTCGTGGCGATCACGCTGCGGCGTGAAAGAGTCGTCTGAGCCGCGAGGCTCCGCAGATCGGCATCGAAGGCAGTCATGCGCGCCTCTCAGGGGGAGAACGTCGAGCGGGCCATCGCCCAAGGGCCTGAGTTAGGGCCGTCCTCGACGAGATCGAGCGGAACGGGCGGGCCACCTCCGACGCCACAAAAGAAAATGGCCGGGCGAACCCGGCCATCCTCCGTCACGGCGTGAAGCGGTGTGAAGCGCTTACTTGCCGCTCATCGCGTCGGCCTTCTGGATCAGCGCCTCGGCCATGCGGATCGAGGCGATGTCGATCAGGCGGCCATCAAGGGAGACGGCGCCGCGGCCGGCCTTGGCGGCCTCTTCCATCGCCTCGAGGATCCGGCGGGCCTTGGTGACCTCGGCCTCGGAGGGGGTGAACACCTCGTTGGCGAGGTCGATCTGCGAGGGGTGGATCGCCCACTTCCCCTCGAAGCCGAGCGCGGCGCAGCGCTTGGCGGCCGAGATGTAGCCATCCGGATCGGAGAAGTCGCCGAACGGGCCGTCGATCGGGCGCAGGCCGTAGGCGCGGCAGGCGACCAGCATGCGGTTCTGGGCGAACAGCCACGGATCCTGCCAATGGGTCTGGCGGTTGCCGGCCTCGTCCTTGTCGGTGAGCACGCTGTAATCGGCGTTCACGCCGCCGATGACGGTGGAGCGGGCGCGGGTCGAGGCGGCGTAATCGGCCACACCGAAGGACATCGCCTCAAGGCGCTTGGAGGAGGTGGCGATCGCCTCGACATTGGCCATGCCGAGCGCGGTCTCGATCAGCACCTCGAAGCCGATCTTCTTCTCGCGCTTCTTGGCCTGCTCGATCTGCGTCACCAGCACGTCGATGGCGTAGACGTCCTGCGGCACGCCGACCTTGGGGATCAGGATCATGTCGAGGCGCGGGCAGGCCTCCACGATGTCGACGACGTCGCGGTACATGTAGTGGGTGTCGAGACCGTTGATGCGGATCATCATGGTCTTGTTGCCCCAATCCAGATCGTTGAGCGCCTGGATGATGTTCTTGCGGGCCTGCTCCTTGTCGTCGGGCGCGACCGCGTCCTCGAGGTCGAGGAAGATCACGTCGGCCTTCGAGGCGGCGGACTTCTCCATGAAGGTCGGATTCGAGCCGGGAACCGCGAGTTCCGAGCGGTGCAGGCGCGGGGTGGCCTGCTGGATCAGGGTGAAGCTCATGCTTTTTCCTCCGTTATGTAGGCTTGCGTTCCCTCGTCGCGCTGCCCCCGCTGCCGCAGGATCGCACCGCGTGTCGAGGGCATCGTCCCGGACATTGATCCGGGGTGATGCCCTAGCTCCTTGTTTTGCATCGTCTTTCTCCGAAAGCTGGAAGCCACCTTTCGGGACGATGCTCTATCTCGCGTATCCCGGCCGGCCGTCCAGCCCGGCTCGGAACACGTCGCCGAGACTGTCTGCCGAGTGTCTCTCACGAAACTCCCGCCGCGCCGTCGCCGCCAGAGAGGACACGGTGCGGGAAACGGGGGGTTCGTGAGGCACTCTTATCCGGTCGCGCCGAAGCCGACCGCGATGCAGTTGATCGACAGGAGCAGGGCGGATTTCACCGCCTCGCGCTTGTCCTCGTCCTCCTCGCTGCGGAAGCGGCGCAGCAATTCGACCTGTTCGCGGCTGACCTGATTGATCGTCGGCAGCCGCCCCTGCAGGCGCTCACGGAACTGCGGAAAGCGCTGGGCGAGTTCGCCGTCGCCGGAGACGCGCAGCACCATCTCCCGGGTCAGAGCATATTCCTGCTCGATCAGGCCGAAGATGCGGGACCGGATGCCCTCGTCCGGCACGAGGCCGGCATAGTCGCGGGCGATCTCCAGATCGACCATCATCAGCGTCTTCTCGACCTCGTCGAGGACGAGGCGGAACACCGGGCAATCCTTGAAGAGCCGCCGCAGCAGCGCTTCGCCCTGTTCGCCGCGAACGTCGATGAAGCTCTTCAGCCCCGAGCCGACGCCGTACCAGCCGGTGATGACGTGGCGGTTCTGCGACCACGCGAACACCCACGGGATCGCCCGTAGATCCGAGAGCGACTTCGCGCCGAAGCGGCGGGCCGGGCGCGAGCCGATATTGAGCAGCGCGATCTCGTCCAGCGGGCTGGCGGCCTGGAAGTAGTCGACGAGGCCGTCGGCCTGGAGCAGGTTGACATAAGCCGCCCGAGAGGCGCCCGAGAGCGCCTCCAGCGCGTCGTCGAGTTCGGCCCGCGAACCGTTGCCGCTGCCTTCCGAGAGCAGGGCGTGCTCGAAGACCGAGGCCGCCAGCAGCTCCATCTGATAGGAGGCCGTGCCGCGATTGGCATATTTGAACGAGACGACCTCGCCCTGCTCGGTGATGCGGAAGCGTCCATTGATCGAGCCCGGCGGCTGGGCCGCGATGCCGCGATGGGTCGGCACGCCGCCGCGGCTGACGGAACCGCCGCGACCATGGAAGAAGGCGATCGGCACGCCGAGATGCTTGCCGAGCACGGTGAGCCGCACCTGCGCCTTGTACAGCTCCCAGTTCGAGGCGATGAAGCCGCCATCCTTGTTGGAGTCGGAATAGCCGATCATCACTTCCTGGACCCCGCCCTGCCAGCGGGTGGAGCGGCGCACCACCGGAATGGCGAGCAGCTCCTTCATGATGGCCGGCGCGGCGCGCAGATCGTCGATGGTCTCGAACAGCGGCACGATCGGCAGCGGGCAGATCTCGGTGCCGGTGGCATCGAGGAAGATGCCGGCCTCCTTGGCGAGCAGGTAAGCGCCGAGCACGTCGACGGTGGAGCGCGTCATCGACAGGATGAAGGCGCCGAAAGCCTCGCGGTCGAGGGTGTCGCGCATCTCGCCCACCAGGGCGAAGGTGGTGAGCGTCTCGCGGGCGTCGTCGGGCAGCCGGTCAGCGAAATCCTCGAACGAGGTTTCCGGGTTGCGCGGCCGGGCAAGCTCGGTGAGCAGCCATTCCTTCCAGGCGGGCGCGTCGAGCTCCGGCGGCTCGCGGTCGCCGTTGCGCAGGCGCCAGAGCGCCTGCAGCGTCTTGGTGGTGCGGGTCGAGTTCTCGCGCAGGTCGAGCCGCACGGTGGAGAAGCGGAAGATCTCGACCATCCGCCGCACCGGGCGCACGATGTCGGTGGCGAGCGCGCCGCATTTGGCGTCGGCCAGCCCCTTCTCCAGGGTGCGCAGGTCGTTGATGAGCCCGTCGGCGCTCGGATAATCCGGGCCGACCGAGCGGGCGCCCTTGTTGCGGGCGATGGTCGCCTCAAGCTTGCGCAGCACGCAGGTGAGGAACTGGCGATAGGCCTCGCCGGGATTGCGGGCGGCGATCGCCCGGGCATCGCCGGATTCCGCCAGCATATGGGCGAGTTCGGCGCGGAAGCTCTCCGGCACCGGCAGCGACCGCTCGGTGATCGAGAGAACCCGGCCGAGATGGGTGATGCCGTCGCGGTAGCGCCGCAGCGAGGCGAGCGCGTTGCGCTGCAGGGTCTCGCGGGTGACGCTGGCGGTGACGTAGGGGTTGCCGTCGCGGTCGCCGCCGATCCAGCTTCCGAACTGGAAGAAGGGCGGCACCTCGAAGGTCTCGTCCGGGTAATATTGGGCGAGGCTCTCCTCGAGGGAGACCATCACCTCGGGCAGCATCTCGAACAGGGTCTCGTCGAAGAAGTGCAGACCCCAGGCGACCTCGCGCTCGACGGTGGCCTTCTCCAGATGCAGCTCGCCGGTCATCCAGATCAGCTCGATCTGGTCGCGCAGCTCGTTCATCAGGCCGTTGCGCTCGCGCTCGGTCCAGCGCGGCAGCTCCAGCTCACGCAGGACGAGATAGATCCGGCGCAGCTTCTCCAGCACCGTGACGCGCTTGCCCTCGGTGGGGTGCGCGGTGATCGTCGGGCGGATGCGCAGATCCTTGAGCAGCGCGTGGATCTGCGCCGCGCCGATCCCCTTGGCGGAGGCCTCCGCCAGCACCTTGGCGAACGAGCCGTTCAGGGCCTCGCGCCCCTTGTCGCGCTCGAGATGGCGGCGGCGGCGCATGGCCGCGTTCTGCTCGGCAATCGAGACGAGCTGAAACCAGATGCCCTGCACCTGGAGGGCGCGGGCCAGCATCTCGGGCGAGTAGGACGAGATGTCGGCGCGCCCGTGCAGCACGTCCTCCAGCTCGGGATCGTGGCGGCGGGCCACGTCGAGCAGGGCGTGAAACAGGATGTCGAGGGCGTCCTCGGTGGCCGTGCCGGTGATGACCGGCGGCGCGAAGGTCGTGTCGGTCGCGGCTGACGGCCGGGCGTGCAGCGTCTTGGTCATGGGATCCCCCCTGGCGAGGTGTTTTCGTCGGACTCCCGTGGCCAGGCCTGCGGGACGGTGGATCACGTCGATCCACGGGGCAATCTCCTCCCCTTGCAGGGAGGAAGGGAAGGCGGCGGTTCAGGACGAAGCGGGAGCGGCTCCGTCTGCCCCCACCCCGGAGCCCCTCCCCGCAGGGGGAGGGGAAGGGCGGCGTCAGGCCGCGCGGGCCAGGACGTCCGCCACGGTGCGGCCGAAGGAGCCCGGATCGGGCGCCACGGTCAGGCCGTAGGACTTCATGATCTCGGCCTTCTCGGCGGCGCTGTCGCCGGTGGCGGAGATGATCGCGCCGGCATGGCCCATGCGGCGGCCCTTCGGAGCGGTGAGGCCGGCGACGAAGCCGATCACCGGCTTGGAGAAGTTCTCCTTGATCCAGGCCGAGGCCTCGGCCTCCTGCGGACCGCCGATCTCGCCGATCATCAGCACGGCTTCCGTCTCCGGATCCTGCTCGAACAGGGCAAGGTGATCGAGGAAGGACGAGCCGTTGATCGGGTCGCCGCCGATGCCGACCGAGGTCGAGATGCCGATGCCGAGCTCCTTCATCTGCGCCGCCGCCTCGTAGCCGAGGGTGCCGGAGCGCGAGATCACACCGACCTTGCCGGGCAGGTAGATGTGGCCGGGCATGATGCCGAGCATCGACTTGCCGGGCGAGATGATGCCGGCGCAGTTCGGGCCCACCACCATGGTGCGCTTGTCCTTGGGATAGCGCCGCAGGTAGCGCTTCACCCGCATCATGTCCTGGGCCGGGATGCCGTCAGTGATCGAGCAGACCAGCTTCAACCCGGCATCGGCCGCCTCCATGATCGCGTCCGCCGCGAAGGGGGGCGCCACGAAGGTGATCGAGGTGGTGGCGCCGGTGGCGGCCACGGCCTCCTTGACGGTGTTGAACACCGGCACGCCGCAATGGGTCTTGCCGCCCTTGCCCGGGGTGACGCCGCCGACGACGTTGGAGCCGTAGGCGATCATTTCCTTGGCATGGAAGGTGCCCTTGTCGCCGGTGATGCCCTGGACGATGATCGGGGTCTTCTCGTCGATGAGAATGCTCATGGCGTGATCCTCCCCGTTCTTCAGTGCTTGGCGGCGTTGCAGGCCTCGACGGCCTTGCGAGCGGCATCCGTCAGGGTTTCTGCGGTGATGAGGTCGAGCCCGCTCTCGGCGAGGATCTTCTGGCCGGCCTCCACATTCGTGCCGGCGAGGCGCACCACCAGCGGCACGTCGATCTTCACCTCGCGGGCGGCCTTGACCACGCCCTCGGCGACCCAGTCGCAGCGGTTGATGCCGGCGAAGATGTTGACGAGGATCGCCTTGACGTTGCGGTCCGAGAGCACGAGGCGGAAGGCCGTCGCGACCCGGTCCGGGCTGGCCCCGCCGCCGACATCCAAAAAGTTCGCCGGCTCACCGCCCGCGTGCTTGATCATGTCCATGGTCGCCATGGCGAGGCCGGCGCCATTGACGATGCAGCCGATCTCACCCTCGAGGCCGATATAGCTGAGATTGTGCTCGGCGGCCTGGGCCTCCCGGGGATCGCCCTGGGACGGGTCGTGCATGTCGGCGATGTTGCGGCGGCGGAACAGGGCGTTGTCGTCGAAGGACATCTTGGCGTCGAGCGCCAGCACCCGGTCGTCCTTGGTGACGACGAGCGGGTTGATCTCCAGCATGGTGCCATCGCAGTCGCGGAACGCCCGGTAGGCGTTCATGATGGTCTTCACCGCCGCCGAGACCTGCTTGATGTTGAGGCCGAGCTGGAAGGCGATCTCGCGGGCCTGGAACTGCTGCAGGCCGACCGCCGGCTCGACCACCACCTGGATCAGAGCCTCGGGCTCCTTGGCGGCGATCTCCTCGATATCCATGCCGCCGCGCTGGCTGGCGATGACGCGCACCCGCTCGGCCTTCCGGTCGAGGACGTAGCCGAGATAGAGTTCGCGCTCGAACGGGTCGGCGGTCTCGATATAAACGCGCTGCACCGGCTTGCCTTCCGGGCCGGTCTGAAGCGTGACGAGGCGCTTGCCCAGCAGGTCGCGGGCGGCGTCGCGTACTTCGTTGTAAGTGCGGCAGAGCTTGATGCCACCGGCCTTGCCGCGGGCACCGGCATGGATCTGGGCCTTGACCGCCCAGAACGAGCCGCCGAGTTCGGTCGCCGCGTAGACCGCCTGATCCGGGCTGAAGGCCACGGCGCCCTTCGGCACGGCGACCCCGAAGCTCGCGAGCAGCTCCTTTGCTTGGTACTCGTGAACGTCCATCGAGACCTCCTCTGCGTTTCCTTCGCTTTTCGTTGGGCCGACCTTCGCGGAAAAATTACTTTTCGGGAAGCGGGTCAGCTCTCAATTTTTTCTTGTCTTATGCTTCAGTTTGCTTGTTCGCCAGAGACTTAGCGGGCTTCTAAACTGAGGATCGTGCGGCGCTCGTCCGATCCGCTCCCCTATCCCGAGGCACCGGAGCGAATCATCGGCCGGGCGGAATCCTCCGGAAATCATACGGGAACCGGATGATCCTTCGAGGCCGCTCCGCGCCACCTCGGAATGAGATTCGGGCTCGAAAAACCGTTTCCGTCTCCGTCCCCGCGAGATGGAGCCGAAGCCATCCAGGGCTCCGCACGATCCGGACAAGTCACCCCCTCTGGATCGCTTCGCTGACGCTCGCGATGACGGCGAGGAGCACGGCCCCTCGCCCGATCAGGCCGATCAATTCACCTTGTTCTTCACGACCTCGTAGACCCGCTCATTGATCGCGCCCGCCTCGGCGAGCAGGGCTTCGAGTTCCTTCAGCCGCTCCTCGGCGAAAGCCCGGTCCTCGAGGCCCTTGGCGTTGACGTAGACGTTGAGGGCGGCGGAGCGCAGGCCGGCATAGGCCGAGAGCACCGCGACGCCGGCATCCGAGATCACGTTGAGATTGCCCTTGTCGGCCACGATCTCGGCGAGGTCGATCACTTCGCGGCAGACGCGGCAGCAGGCGAGCGGCACGTCGGTGGCCGTCTTGAGCGCCTCCTGGATCCGGGCGCTGCGCGCGGCCTTCTCCTCATCGGTGGTCTTCGGCAGGCCGTAGGCGCCCATCACCGCGTCGAAGGCCTCGACGTCGTCGGCGATCATGCCGGTGAGCGTCTTGCGCAGGGCTTCCGACTTCTCGAGCACCTGCTTCAGGTCGGCTTCGACCTCGACATACTTCTTCTTGCCGATGGTGAGGTTGCACACCATCGAGACCAGCGCCGCGCCCATGGCGCCGGAGATCGCGGCCGCGCCGCCGCCGCCGGGGGTGGGAGCCGAGCTCGCCAGACCGTCGAGGAATGTGTCGATCGTCTCGTTCGCGGCCATGGGTCCCTCCCCTGTCAATTTTTGTTTGTCTCGGTGGGGCAGCGTCGACGGATGCCGACGCTGCCCGATAGGCGATACGCCGTCAGGCCATTTCCTTGGCGAGGGCGTAGATCTCCTCGGCGTCGAACACGCCCTCAGTCGACTCGAACAGCTTGGCCACGCAGGCGCGGTGCAGCTTGAGCTTCAGACCGCCGATGCCGAGCGCACCGAACGACTTCTTGCCGTGGCGCTCCTTGGCCTTGTCCATGGCGTCGATGCCGCCGAAGCCGAGCGGGGGCTGGGCGTTGTAATCGGCCACGATCTCGATCGAGGCCTCGTCCTTCCAACCGGATTCCGGCAGCAGCTCGATGCCGATGGCGCCGGCCGAGAAGATCAGGTTCTGACCCTTGACCAGGGCGACGCGGGACGCCTCGTCCGGGGTCGCGGCGGCCTTCACGTTGACGCCGAAGCGCTTGTTGACGCTGTCGGCGGCGGCCTGGGCGCGATCCTGCTGGCGGGCGGCGATGGTCACCTCGGCGCCTTCCTTGGCGAGCAGGGCGGCCGAGCGCATGCCGACGGGGCCGGTGCCGGCGAGCACCACGGCCTTCTTGCCGGCGACCGAACCGCCGGCCGCCTTGACGACGAGGGCAACGCCCGCGGCCGCCGTGGTGTTCGAGCCGTTCGAGTCGAGCATGGCCGAGACGCGGAACGGGCCGAAGAAGCGCTTCTTCACCGCCTCGAACACCGCCTCGCCGGCCGCCATGTTGCCGCCGCCGACGAAGATCGCGGTCGACTTCTTCTCCGATCCGCCGCGGGTGTAGATCGTGCCGTCGACCAGCGCGCCGACATTGTCCGTCGTCACGTTGCCGTAGCCGGTGATGTGGTCGGCACCGCCGTCATAGCCGACGACCGTGTCGAACACGCTCGGAACCGCATCGGTGTCGAACAGGAAGAGAAGCTTCTTGGTCATTGTGCCTCTGGCTGAGTGTTGGCCGCGCATCTGAGAGCGCGGCGCGTTGTCAGGGTGGCTGGCTGGCGTCGCTCGCTACGGCGACCGACGCTCGAAACCCTGTTCGACCGGATGAGCCCACACCCGCCCTCATCCCGAGGAGCCGGAGCGCAGCGGAAGCGTCGAAGGGAATTCCAGGATCGCCGGGATCTGGAGGATCCTTCGAGGCCGCTTTGCGGCCCCTCAAGATGAGGACGGGAGCGGGAGCCCGGAGCTTCTACGCCTCTACGACGTTCTGCGGCTTGCCCGCGACGAATGCTTCGATGTTGTCCACGAGCTGATCGGCGAGGATCTGCATCGCTTCCTTGCTCGCCCAAGCCACGTGCGGCGTGACGATCAGGTTCGGAAGGTCGGCATCGCAGAGAATGTTGCCGTCCTTCGGCGGCTCCTGGGCGACCACGTCGAAGCCGGCGCCGCCGATGGTGCCGTCCTTGAGCGCCTGGAGCAGGGCCGCCTCGTCCACGAGCCCGCCACGGGCCGTGTTGATGAGGATTGCGGACTTCTTCATCTTCTTGAACTGCTCCGCCCCGATCATGTTGCGGGTATCGGGCGTGAGCGGCACGTGCAGGGTAATGACGTCGGACTGGGTCAGGATCGTCTCGAGATCGACCAGGCCCTCCTGCGGGAACACGTCGTAGGCCAGCACCTTCATGCCGAGCGCCTCGGCCCGCTTGGCGATGGACTTGCCCAGCGCGCCGTAGCCGATGATGCCGAGCGTCGAACCGGCGATGTCGTAGATCGGGTAGTCGAAGTAGCAGAACTGGGTCGACTTGTTCCAATCGCCCCGGCGCACGGAATTCGCGTAGGGCACGATCGCCCGGCGCAGGGCGAACATCAGGCCGACGACGTGCTCGGGCACGGTGTTGAAGGCGTAGCCGCGGATGTTGACCACGGTGATGCCCTGCGCCTTGGCGGCGGCCTTGTCGACGACGTCGGTGCCCGTGGCAGCCACCGCGATCAGCTTCAGGTCGGGAAGCTGCTTCAGCGTGTCGGCGCGCATCGGCACCTTGTTGATGATCGCGATCTCGGCACCCTTCAGGCGCTCGACGATCTCTTCCGGTGTCCAGGTCGACTCGTATTCCTTGTACTCGTGCGGAAAATTGAATTCGCGCACGGTCGCATCGAGCGACTCGCGATCGAGGAAGACGACTTTCTTTGTCATTCTGGACCCCTTCCGGATCGACCGGCGGGCGTGACGCCGGCCCCGTTTCCTCACCTGCTTCGACGCGTCTCCCGCGAAACGGCCCGAAACCGGGCCGTTTCGCGGGGCGCCTTCTTATCCTTAGCGGAAGCGGCGCCGTTTGAACCGGCGCCGCTTGCCAAAATCAGCCCTTCGAGAGCGGGTGCTCACGCAGGTAGCTGGAGGCGGCGGCCACGCCCGAGCCCGGCGTCACGTTCACGCCGTTGTCGATGAGCGACATCTCGGCACCGGCGATCGCGCCGAGCAGCGAGAGCTCGTTCAGATCACCGACGTGACCGATGCGGAACACCTTGCCGGCGACCTGCGACAGGCCGGCGCCCAGCGCGAGGTTGTAGCGCACATAGGCGTGCTTGATGATCTTGGCCGCGTCCACACCCTCGGGCGCCAGGATGGCGGTGACGGTGTCGGAGTTCCAGCGCGCGTCCTTCGCGCAGGTCTTCAGGCCCCACGCCGCGACCGCCTGACGGGTCGCTTCGCCGAGCACCGCGTGGCGGTGATAGACGTTCTCCAGGCCTTCCTCGAACAGGCAGGCCAGGGCCTCGCGCAGACCGTAGAGCAGCGGCAGCGGCGGGGTGTAGGGGAAGTAGCCGGTCGGGTTCTGCTTCTTCTGGTCTTCCCAGTCGAAGTAGACGCGGGCGAGCCGGTCGTTGCGGCCGGACTGGCCCTCGGCGGCCTTGAGCGCCTTCTGGCTGACGCAGATCACGCCGAGGCCGGCGGGGAGCATCAGACCCTTCTGCGAGCCGGCGATGGCGCAGTCGACCTTCCACTCGTCGGCCTTGAAGGGCAGCGAGCCGATCGAGGACACGCCGTCGACGAACAGCAGGGCCGGATGGCCAGCGGCGTCGATCGCCTTGCGCACGGCGCCGATATCCGAGGTCACGCCGGTGGCGGTCTCGTTATGGACGACCATGACGGCCTTGATCTCGTGGTTCTTGTCGGCGCGCAGGGCCTCCTCGATCTTCTCGGGCTTGGCGCCGGTGCCCCACTCCTCCTCCTGGACGATCACGTCCAGGCCGAGGCGCTGGGCCATGTCGATCCAGAGATGGCTGAACTGGCCGAAGCGGGCGGCCAGAACCTTGTCGCCGCGGGCCAGCGTGTTGCTGAGAGCCGACTCCCAGATGCCCGTGCCCGAGGCCGGGAACAGGAAGATCGTGCCGTCGGTCGAGCCGAACACCTTCTTCGTATCCTCGAAGAGCGGCTTCGTCAGCGACGGGAAATCGACCGACCGGTGGTCCTCGGACTGCACCTGCATGGCGCGCATCACCCGGTCCGGGATGTTGGTCGGGCCGGGAACGAACAGGTGGTTGCGTCCCGGACGTCTCGTTGCGGCCATGAAATTTCCTCCACGTGAAGTCTTGAGCGGGCCGCCCCTCAATGAGGCCGCGGGTTCCGCCAGATAGAATGTGACGGGCGAGCGCCCGCCGCGAAATGTCCGGCCCCGCCGCACAGGCCTCGCAGCCTGCCGCGCCGAGCCTTACCCCGGATGCACCGCGCCGCGCGCGGAAAAACCGGCGCCGGCCACGATCATACCACTGCGATGTCGGATCGTTGACCGTCCCGGAGCGGCGAAGCGGCCTTCCGAGCCGCTCGCGTCGCGGCGCGTGCAGCCGCGCCGGTCGCCTCCAGAGGATCGAACCCTCGCCTCATCGGCTTCACGACGGCTCGGAGACCCGCACAACTCCCGACCACCGCCCTTCCTCGCCGGAAGGATGGCTACGGACGTCCTGCGGGACATCTCCGGCGCTCTCCCGCCGATTGTCCAGCGCTCCCATCCATCGCGGCCATCCCGCGCCTCTGCCGGGCGCTGCCGCGCACGCCAAGGCAGGCGCGGGCTGTGACCTTGGTCGCCGTTATGCGCCCCCGGCCTGGGAATGGAAAACGGAAAAAACTGAACTGAAAAACAAAAAGATTTTCGTATGCGCGGGCCGCAGGCAAGCCTTGCGGCCGGACCGTACCCAGCGCCACCCGGCCGGGACGCGGCAAGATGATTCCCCCTGCCGTCATCAAACTGAGATCGGAATGCGATTTGGCTCTGAGCCGCCATGAGGCGGTTGCAAGGAGCCGGAGGCGCAGGTGTCACAGGATCCGGAATCGACCATCCGCGTTCGGACGCTGTTCCTGTCCGATCTGCATCTCGGCACCAAGGGATGCCAAGCGGCCCTCCTGCTCGACTTTCTGCGCGATGTCGATGCCGACACGATCTATCTCGTCGGCGATATCGTGGATGGATGGCAGCTCCGCTCCGGCTGGTACTGGCCGCAGGCCCATAACGACGTCGTGCAGAAGCTGCTGCGCAAGGTGCGCAAGGGCGCCCACGTCGTCTATGTCCCCGGCAATCACGACGAGTTCCTGCGCGACTATATCGGCATGACCTTCGGCGGCATCGAGATCGCCGACAGCCGGGTCCACGTCGCGGCGGATGGCAAGCGTTATCTCGTGATACACGGCGACCAGTTCGACATGGTGGTGCGCCACTCCAAGTGGCTCGCCCATCTGGGCGATTGGGCCTACACCACGGCGTTGACCGTCAACACGGTGCTCAACCGGTTCCGCCGCCGGCTCGGCCTGGCCTATTGGTCGCTCTCCGCCTGGGCAAAGCTCAAGGTGAAGAACGCGGTCAACTTCATCGGCCAGTTCGAGACCTTCCTGGCGACGGAGGCCAAGCGCCAGGGCGCGGACGGGGTGATCTGCGGCCATATCCACCACGCGGCCCACCGCGAGGTCGAGGGGCTGACCTACCTCAATACCGGGGATTGGGTGGAATCCTGCACCGGCATCGTCGAGCATTACGACGGCCGGATGGAAGTGCTGCACTACCCCACCATGCTGCGGGAGCGCCGCGCCGCCGAGGCCGCCTTCGAGCCGGCCATCCGCCGCGCCGTCGCCTGACGCGTCCCGCGCCGCTTCCCGAACCCCTTCAGACGCCCGACCACGGATCGACCATGAGGCTGCTGCTCGCCACCGATGCGTGGCACCCGCAGGTCAACGGCGTGGTGCGCTCCATCGAGCGCATGGCGGAGGCCGCCGTCGGCCTCGGCGTCGAGCCGCTGATGCTGACGCCGGCGGATTTCGCCTCCCTGCCGATGCCGGGCTATTCCGAGATCCGCCTCTCCCTCGTCACCCGCGGCCGGGTGCTCTCCCGCTGGAAGGCCCTGGCGCCGACCCATGTGCACATCGCCACCGAGGGCCCGATCGGCCACGCGGTGCGCGCGGCCTGCCTGTCCCTCGGCCACGCCTTCACCACGAGCTATCACACCCGCTTCCCGGAATACCTCGCCGCCCGTGCGCCCGTGCCGGAAGCCTGGAGCTATGCGTGGCTGCGCCGCTTCCACGCGGCGGCGAGCGGCACCATGGTCAGCACGCCGTCGCTGGAGCGGGAGCTGACCGGTCGCGGCTTCACCCGCCTGATGCGCTGGACCCGCGGCGTCGATACCGAGCTGTTCCGCCCCCGCGACGGGGACGCCCTGCCCGGCCTGCCGCGGCCGATCTTCCTCTCGGTGGGGCGCCTCGCGGTCGAGAAGAACCTCGCCGCCTTCCTCAGCCTCGACCTGCCCGGCTCCAAGGTCGTGGTCGGCGACGGGCCGGACCGGGCCCGGCTCCAGGCCCTGGCGCCGGAGGCGCATTTCCTCGGCGCGCTGACCGGCGAGGCTCTGGCGAAAGTCTATGCCAGCGCCGACGCCTTCGTTTTTCCGAGCCTCACCGACACTTTCGGCATCGTCCTGCTCGAAGCCCTCGCCTCCGGCGTGCCGGTGGCGGCCTTTCCCGTCACGGGCCCCCTCGACGTCATCGGCGGCACCCGGGCCGGCGCGCTCGATTCGGATCTGCGCGCGGCGGCCCTCGCCGCCCTGGCGATCCCGCGGGATTGCTGCCGGGCGGAGGCCCTGCGCTATACCTGGGCCGAGAGCGCGCGGCAGTTCTACGACAACATCGCCCAGGCCCACGCCCTCGGGCCGATGCATCGGGCCGCCCGCCGGCCGAGCGGGGCGGCGCTGCCGCGCCCGGGCTGATTCTTTGTTCGAGACCGTCCTTATCCGGGGCTTTCGGGCCGCTGCGGGATGACCGGCGGCGGCGGGGATGCGAGGGGTGGTGCCGAAGCTCTCCGCAGAATACCGCCTCTCCATGCGCCCCTTCGACCCCGCTCTCGCCGCGACCTATCCCGCCGTGATCGGCTGTGACGAGGTCGGGCGCGGTGCCCTGAGCGGGCCGGTGATGGTGGCCGCCGTGTGGTTCGATCCCCTCACCTTCCCGCCCGATCTCCTGGCCCGGCTCGATGACAGCAAACGCCTCGACAAGGCGACCCGCACGGCGCTGACACCGCTGATCCGGACCCATGCGCGGGTCGCGCTCGCGGCGAGTTCGCGCCGGCTGGTGGACCGGATCAACGTGCGCGCGGCCACCCTCGACGCCATGCGCCGCGCCGTCACGCGCCTGGGCCTCGATGGGCCCGTGCTGGTGGACGGGCGCGATACGATCCCCGGCCTGACCCAGACCTGCCGCGCGGTAATCGGGGGCGACCGGCTCGTGCCGCAGATCGCGGCGGCCTCCATTATCGCCAAGACCCTGCGCGACGACATCATGCGCCGGCTCGCGCCGCGCCATCCCGCCTATGGCTGGGAGCGCAATGCCGGCTACGGCACCGCCGTCCATCTCGCGGGCCTCTCCGCCCAGGGCTGCAGCCCGCACCACCGGGTCAGCTTCACCGGGCGGTTCCAGACGGTGTGAGGCGGCTCGCCGGGCCCCTCAGAACAGCGCGAGCTGATCCCCCACCGCCGCCGGCCTGCGGAACAGCTCCGTCGTCTGGCGGACCGGCTCCTCGGGAAAGCCGAGACGGCGCTTGGCCAGGGCGAAGCGGCGGCGGATCAATTCGGCATAGGGGCCCTGCCCGATCATGCGCGTGCCGAAGGCGGCATCGTAGACCTTGCCGCCGCGCGCTGCGCTGAGCAGGGAGAAGACGTGATCCTTGCGCCCCGGATAATGCTCCGCGAACCAGTCGCCGACGAGGTCGTCGAGTTCGTGCGGCAGGCGCAGCAGGACGTAGCCGGCCTCCCGTGCCCCCGCCGCCCGGGCCGCCTCCAGGATCGCCTCGATCTCGTGGTCGTTGAGCGAGGGGATGACGGGAGCGGTCAGCACCATCACCGGCACGCCCGCCTCGCTCAGACGGCGGATCGCCTCCAGGCGCTTGCGCGGATGCGGTGCCCGCGGCTCCATGCGGCGGGCCAGATCCGGGTCGAGGGTGGTCACCGAGATCGCCACCTTCACCAGCTTCTGGGCCGCCATCTCCGCGAGGATGTCGCGGTCGCGCAGGATCAGGTTCGATTTCGTGACGATGCCGACGGGGTGGCGGAAACGGGCCAGCACCTCCAGCACAGCCCGGGTCAGGCGGTGATCGCGCTCGATCGGCTGGTAGGGATCGGTCGCGGTGCCGAGCGCAATGGTTCGCGGCCGGTAGCCCGGCGCCGAGAGCTCCCGCTCCAGCAGCAGCGCCGCATCGGGCTTCGAGAACAGGCGCGTCTCGAAATCGAGCCCCGGCGAGAGCCCGACATAGGCGTGATTCGGGCGAGCGAAACAGTAGACGCAGCCGTGCTCGCAGCCGCGATAGGGGTTGATCGAGCGATCGAACGAGATGTCCGGGGAGGCATTGCGGGTGATGATGTGCCGGGCGCGCTCCGGCGTCACTTCGGTGCGCAGGGGCGGAGCCCCCTCTACCGGCCAGCCATCGTCGAAGCTTTCGTGCCGGGCCGCCTCGAAGCGGCCCTCGGGATTGGCGGTCGCCCCCCGCCCCCGCCGCGCCTCCGGCGTGATCCGCCTGCCCCGCGACGCGCCGCCCTCATCCGCTTCGAAGCCTGCCGCCATGCCGCCCCCTCATCCACGATGCTCCATAAGAACATAACGCGAACATGGGAAGTCGATATGCACAAGTTTGGGGCAAGCGGAGGATTTCACGGCGATCCGGGGCCCTGCGACACCTCGCGGAGACAACGAAGGCTTTGCGGGCGCGTAAAATCGGTTATTCGCCGCGCATGATCTCCGGCCTGATCCACGTGGCACGCTCCTCCGACGCGGTCGCGATCGAGAGCCTCGCCGACACGCTGAGCGCCCTGGTCGCGGGCGTGGCGGCGGGGCTCGTCGGCGATGCGGTGATCGTGACCGGCGCGCCCAGCAAGGCCTTGGACACGGTTGCCGAAGGCAGCG
Source organism: Methylorubrum populi (assembly GCA_020741775.1). Classification (GTDB taxonomy): domain Bacteria; phylum Pseudomonadota; class Alphaproteobacteria; order Rhizobiales; family Beijerinckiaceae; genus Methylobacterium; species Methylobacterium populi_B. The sequence goes on along the minus strand of DYYG01000013.1, from coordinate 445,890 downwards.
GCGCGACGCTGGTGGTTTATCCGCCCAAGGGCGATCCCTGGAGCGCCGGCGCCCGGGCGGCGCGGCGGGACTGGCTGCTCTGCCTGGAGCCCGGCGACATCCCGGCGGAAGGCTGGATCCGCACCCTCGACCGCTTCGTCGGCACCGCCCGGCCGGATGTCGGACTCGGCCGGATGCGGCGGGCCCATGCCGGCCTGCCGGCCCGAATCGCCGCGCGGAGCGAGCGCGTCATCGGCGTCGCCGGCCCTCGGCCGGGCGACGTGGTTCGCCGGGAGCGGATGCTGGCGGGCCTGCCCTTCTCGCCCCGCCTCGCGGTGCGGATGCTGGCGGCCCGGCTCGACCACATCTGACCCGGAGACAGGATCAGCCGGCCTGGAACCAAGCCGGGACGGCGCGCAGCAGCACCATCACCGCGGCGGCGGCGAGGGCCGCGCCCAGGGTGATCTCCGCCGAATGCGCGTAACCGGCACGGTCGAGAACCGTGGCCGCGGAGGCGATGGTCAGGCCGATACCGGCGGGGGCGAGGTGGGCGGGCAGGGTGCTCATGCCGCCTGTCTAGCCGATCTCGCTTGCGCGAGAATTACCAACGGCACAGCCCTCCTCTTCTCAATCCCGCGAGGCCCGCTCCGGGCGGGGACCCCTGCAACGTGAAAAGCCGCCCCGTTTCCGGAGCGGCTTTTCAAAACCTCGTGCGAGGGAAGCGCAGGCTTACTTGATCTTGGCTTCCTTGAACTCGACGTGCTTGCGCGCCACCGGGTCATACTTCTTCATGACCATCTTCTCGGTCTGCGTGCGCGAGTTCTTCTTGGTGACGTAGAAATAGCCCGTGTCGGCGGTCGAGACGAGGCGGATCTTGACGGTAACGGCCTTGGCCATGGCGGGGCGCTCCTAAAGCTGTGCGGGGCGGTTCGCTGTGTGGCCGGCGCCAGCGCGGGCGAAACGCAAAAGGCCGGGAAGCCCCGGCCGAATTCCGGGGCGGTCAATGCCCGATGGGTGCCGCTTCGTCAAGCCGCGACGTCACCGGGGCGGGTAGGTGTGATCCTCCGCCGGGAAGCGCCCGGCCCGGACCTCGTCCGCATAGGCCCGCACCGCTTCCTCGATATGCGTGCGCAGGGAGCCGAAGCTTTTGACGAAGCGCGGCACCCGGTCACTGAGGCCGAGCATGTCCTCGAGAACGAGGATCTGCCCGTCGCAGGCGGCGGTCGCGCCGATCCCGATGGTCGCCGCGCGGATGGCGGGATCGCCGGCGATGGCCCGCGCCACCGGCTCGACAATCCCTTCGAAGACGATGGAGAAGGCGCCCGCATCGCTGATGGCGCGGGCATCCGCCCGAAGGCGCTCCTCGTCGCCGGCCCCGTGGCCCTGCACCTTGAAGCCGCCCATGGTGTTCACGGATTGGGGGGTGAGGCCGATATGGCCCATCACCGGCACGCCGCGCTCGGTCAGGAAGGCGACGGTCTCGGCGAAGCGGGCGCCGCCCTCCAGCTTGACCGCTCCGGCCCCCGTCTCCTTGAGGACGCGGGCGGCGTTGAGAAAGGCCTGCTCGCGGCTCGCCTCATACGAGCCGAACGGCATATCGACCACGACGAGGGCGCGGGAGGTTCCCCGCATCACCGCTTGCGCCTGGAGGATCATCATCTCCAGCGTCACCGGCAGGGTGGATTCCATCCCGTGCATCACCATGCCGAGGGAATCGCCCACGAGGACGAAGTCGCAATAGGCGTCGACGATGTTCGCCGTATGCGCGTGGTAGGCGGTGAGCGCGATGATCTTGCGCCCTTCGGCCTTGCGCTTGATCAGATCGACCGCCTGCAGGCGACGGGTTTGGACAACCTGCGACATGGCTTGCAATCCGGAAGCTGGCGTTCCTCGAATCCCGGTCGGGCCGGGCGCGTTGTGCGGACCCGCTCTATAAGCCCGTTCGCGCCGCCCCGCAGGGGGCCACCGCCATCGTTCCGGTTGATTCGTGGAGAGGTGTCACCCGGAGGGGTTCGGCCTTCCTGTGCGGTGGCGCTTCGTGCCCGTCACGCGGAACGGCCGAAATGGCGGCCGGATCGATCCCGTGAGGTGCGCGTCGCTGGCCCCGCTCGCCCTTTTTCGGGCGTTTCCTCCCTAGACTTCGGTCCGCCTCCGGGCCCGCCGCTTTTCTGCCACATCCAGGCCCCTGTCAATGGCCCAGCCTGTGATCGAGGGCTTTGACACTGCTCCGCTATTGAGCTCGGCCGGAACCGGCGCCAAAGATGGCTGAAATGTGTCAGAGCGCCTTTTCGAGGAGCTGCTCGATCCATTCCGGCTGGGTTTCGCCGACGGAGCGGCCCACCTCCGTCCGGCCTTTGTAGACGATCAGCGTGCTCTGCATCTGCGCCCCGAACCGACGCACGAGATCCCGCTGGCCATCGAAGTCGATGGTGAAGATGGCGAGGTCCTTGAAGCGCGGTTCCGCCGCCAGCGAGGCCAGGATCGGCTTCTGCGTCCGGCAGATTGGACACCAGGGGGCGGAGATCTGGACGAGGATCGGCCGCCCCTCGCCCTGCGCGGCCTCGAAGGCCGGCCCGTCATAGGGCTTCGCCTCGGCGGCGGACCCGGCCCTCGGCAGGCCGGCGACGAGGAGGGCGGTGAGGATGAGGGCGCGGCGGGTCGTCATCGGATCATCCTCGTGCTCCCGGCCGGCTGCCGGGGATCAGCGCTGCGCCGCCCGCCCGCTTATGGCGGCGGACCAAGCCGGATCGGGCTTGGCGACGGCGGTGTCGTGGCTGTCCTGCCAACCCTCGACGCCGAGGGGGAACCAGTGGACGCGGGTATAGCCGGCCGCGACCAAGCGCTTCCCGGCATTCCAGCTGCCCCAGCATTCGGGCCGGCAGAAGGTCACCACCGGCTTCGCCTTGTCGCCGCCGGTCAGCGCGGCGACACGGGTCAGGAAGGCCTCCTCCTGCTCGGGGGCGAGGGGGGCAGCCCCCGCACCCGGCATCCAGACGGCGCCGGGCAGCGAGCGATGCGTCGGCAGCCAGGGTCGGTCGGCGGGCAGGCCCTGCGGCCGGTGATCGGCCAGCACCACGTCGATGAGGACGGGGTTTTCCGGAAGCAGCTTTTCGAGCCCCTTGAGATCGACCACCGTCGCCCCCTTGAGGGTCGCCGGGGTGTAGCCCCGCGGCGGCCCGGTATAGAGCCCCTCCGGCTCCGGCACGCCGACCGGAGAATCGGCGGGACCGGCCGCGCCGAGCATCAGGCCGAGCACGCCGAGCGCCGCTGTTCTGGCAATCACCCGCATGGCGTTTCCCATCGGCATCAGTTGCTGGCGGAGGGAACCGGGAAGCTCTGCTCCCAGCGTCCGCCCTGGTTGTCGGAGGCCACGACCTTGATCGGCCCCTTGCCCTCGGGCTTGAAGCCGAAATGGATGACCGGGTTCGAGGCGATGGAGATGTCGCCGTCGAGATGGAACACCAGCGCATCACCATAGGTCACATCGATCTTCTCGATGTAGCGGGCCGGTGTGTAATCGCGGGTGACCTGATTCATCTGCATCCCCGAAAAATTCGGGTGGCGCACCATCAGCGTCGCCTCGGCCGGCTTGCCGGGCTGAACCTCACCGCCGAACTTCAGGCGCATCTCGCCCATGCCCTTCATCGCCTCCTCGTCGCTCATGCCCATCGGCGCCGAGCAGCCGCCGGAGGCTTTGACGAACTTGGCCGCTTCGAGGAGCTTGCCGTCCTTGGTCTCCACCACGGCATGGACGTTGGTGTAGTTGTTCACCCGCACCCGCAGCTTGATCTCGCCCGGATCCGCCGCCGGCCCGAAGGTGAAATGCGCCGCGTAGGGCGACGGGTTGTCGTCGATGATGAAGGAGAGCCCCTTCACATTGTCCTTGTCGGCCAGCGTCAGGCCGATCGGCACCAGGGCCGCATCGAGGGCGCGGGCGGGCGCGTCGATCTTGACCGCGCTCTCGCTGGCCGCGACCGCGCGGTCGCCGAAGATCGATGTCTTGATCTCACCCCAACGGGCGGCGCGCTCCTCATCCGTGTCGGTGGCCCCGGCCCAGACATGGCCCGGCGCGAGCGCGGCAGCGGACAGGGTGAGGCTGAGGGCGAGCATCAGGCGTTTCATGGTCGGTCTCCTTCCCCGAAGGTCCCCCGGAACACGGCGTGGGTTACTCCCACTCCAGCTCTTGATAGGCCTGGGTGACGTTGCGGCCGTTATAGGTGTCGAACAGGGCCCATTTGTCCTTCTCTCCGAGCGCCACGGTTCGCACCGCAGTCTCGATCGGGACGCCGGAGGCCACCGCCTTGCGCGTTTCGTCGCGCAGGGCGGAGAGATAACGCGTGAGATCGGCGATCGCGGGCGCGAAGGCGACCGAAGTCGGGCCGTGGCCCGGCACCGCCCGCGCCGCCCCCATTTCTTTCAGCCGCTCGATCTCCTTGAACCAGCCGAGCAGGCTGCCATCGAGAGAGGGAATCCGGCCGACGAAGAGCAGGTCGGCGGGAAACAGCAGACCGCTGCCGGTATCGAGCATGGACAGGTCGCAGGTGGTGTGCGCGCTGCCATGGGCGGTGAGGCGCAAGATCCGGCCACCGAGATCGATCTCCGCCCCGTCCTTCACCTCCAGGGTCGGGTAGACCACCTCGCCGGCCTTGTCCTCCCCGAGGATTTCGGCGAGGCGCTTGCGGTAGAATTCACCCCGGGCATCGAGGGCGCCGCGCAGGGCGGCATGGCCGACGAAGGTCGGGCTGTCGCCACGGAAGGCGGCGGCGCCGAAGACGTGGTCGGGATGGACATGCGTCAGCAGCACGTAGCGGATCGGCTTGTCGGTGCGCTTGGCGATCTCGGCCCTGAGCCATTGCCCGTCGGCCAGACTGCCGCCGGATTCGGTCACCAGAACCCCGTCCCTCCCGACGATGAAACCGATATTGGCGATGCCGTCGGCGTTCTCCGGCGTCGCTTCTGCATCGGGGCCACGCCGCACGAACACGCCCGGCGCCACCTCGTCCATCGACAGGGATTCCGCCGAGAAGCCCGCGCGTGGCAGACAGCACAGGCAGAGACCGCCGAGCAGCGCCCCACGACGGGTGACGGAGCCATTCACCGGCGCCTCCCGATAGCTCGACGCCCGAGGCACCACCGTGCCGCCATCGGCCGTTCCCTCCCAATGTTCAGCGATATAGTGCCAACCATCTAGTAGGTAGATTTTTCCCACGTCAAGTGCCAGGATCTGGGAAGCAGGGAGCTGTCGCGATCACGTGATCGGCTCGGGATGAGGAAAACGGACAAGCGGAGCGACGATGAGAGACACGCGCGCATCGCTTTTGAGCGAGGCCGAGATCCTGGTGCGCGGCCGGGGCTATTCCGGCTTCAGCTATGCCGATCTCGCCGAGGCGGTCGGCATCCGCAAGGCGAGCATCCATCATCATTTCCGCACCAAGGAAGATCTCGCCCGGGCGCTGATCGCCGCCTACGACGCCCGCTACGATGCGGCGCTCGACGCGATTCTGGCGCAGACATCCGACGGAGCGGCGCGTATCGAGGCCTATGGCCGGCTCTATCTCGGCGGCGTCGAGCAGGGGCTCGGCTGTCTCTGCGCCGCCCTCGCGGTCGAATTGGAGACCCTGCCCGAGGGCCTGCGCCGCGCCATCGCTGCCTTCTTCGACAAGCACATCGCCTGGCTGACTCGCGTGCTCGCGGAGGGGCAGGCCGATGGCAGCATCCGCCCCGGCCTCGACCCGCAGGCTCATGCCCGCATGGTGGTGGCGACGCTGGAGGGGGCCCTGCTGCTGGAACGCTTCCTGGCGGGGCCGGAGGGGTTCGGAAAGGCGCTGGTGGCTTTGGGAGAAGGGCTGCGGCCGCCCGGCTCCGGCGGACAAGCCTGAGAACGCACCGAAGCGGGGCTGCCTGTGGGGCTGCCTTGCGCGGAGGCGGCCTTTCACCGCCGCCCATTGATACAATATGACAGGGACGATTTCCTCCCTGCCTCAGCCGCCCAGGTTCCTCATGTCCGACGCCCCTCTCAGCGCCTCGTCCCAGAAGATCCCGGTGACGGTGCTCACCGGCTATCTCGGAGCCGGCAAGACGACGCTGCTCAACCGCATCCTCACCGAACCGCACGGCAAGCGCTACGCCGTGATCGTCAACGAGTTCGGCGAGATCGGCATCGACAACGACCTCGTGGTCGGCGCCGACGAGGAAGTGTTCGAGATGAACAACGGCTGCGTCTGCTGCACCGTGCGCGGCGACCTGATCCGCATCATGGACGGGCTGGTGAAGCGGCGCGGCAAGTTCGACGCGATCATCGTCGAGACCACCGGCCTCGCTGACCCGGCCCCCGTGGCCCAGACCTTCTTCGTCGATCAGGATGTCGGCGAGGCCGCCCGCCTCGACGCGGTGGTGACGGTGGCCGACGCCAAGTGGCTGTCCGACCGGCTCGCCGACGCGCCCGAGGCCAAGAACCAGATCGCCTTCGCCGACGTGATCCTGCTCAACAAGGCCGACCTCGTGGCGAAGGAGGATCTCGACCGGGTCGAGGGCCAGATCCGGGGGATCAACCCCTATGCCAAGGTCCACCGCACCGAGCGCTGCAACATCGCCCTCGACGCGGTGCTCGACCGCAAGGCCTTCGACCTGTCGCGCATCCTCGACCTCGAGCCGGACTTCCTGGAGGAGGGCCACCACCATCACCACGACGCGCAGATGCAGTCGGTCTCGGCCAAGATCGACGGCCCGGTGGATCCTGAGAAGTTCATGCCCTGGATCTCGAACCTGACCACGGTTCAGGGGCCGGACATCCTGCGCTGCAAGGGGATCGTCGCCTTCCCCGACGAGCCGAACCGCTTCGTCTTCCAGGGCGTGCACATGATCCTGGACGGCGACCTGCAGGGCGCCTGGGGCGCCGACGAGAAGCGCGTCTCCCGCGTCGTCTTCATCGGCCGCAACCTCGATCCGGAGGCGATCCGCGAGGGCTTCTACGCCTGCAAGGCCTGATCCGGCGCGCGGTGGCTGCGTAGGACGAAGAGGCAAAGGCGGCCGGGGAGATCTCTCCCCGGCCGCAGCGCCGCCTTACGGGCGGTGAGCGGCCTGCGCGGTCCCGTCGTGTCCCGGCGCGGAGCCGGTGGCGGAACCGGTCGGGGCGGTGGCGCGCTTGACCGCCGCATCGAGGTTCTCGGGGTCGAGTGCCGTCTCGACGAAGGCCCGGCCGCGATGAGTGAGGTCGCGGGCGTAGCGGATGCCCTGATCGCGCAGGTCGTCGGCATAGGGGCCGAGGGCGCGGTCCTCCTGGCGGGTGCGCGGCAGCAGCGCCCCGAGGAGCAGGCCGGCGGCGAGGCCGACCACGCCGACGAGGATCGGATTCTCGGACACGAACTGCTCGGTGGCGGTGCGGCTCTCATGCAGCCGGCGATAGCCGCGATCCGCGAGGTCGGCGGCGCGCCGGCGCTGGCTCTCGTAGCTCTCCTCGGCCCAGGAGCGGGCATCCTCATAGGCCTCGCCGGCCCGTTCGCGAGCGGAATCGGCCGCATCGCTCACCCGATCCCGGAGGTCGGACGCCCGGTCGGCGGCTTGGTCACGCAGGCTGCGGGCCCCTTCCGCGGCTTGGTCCGCCTTGTCCTGCAGGCCGGCCTGCAAACGGGCATTGGCTTCACGGCCCGACGCCGTGGCGCGGTCGTGGAGGTCGTGCAAGCTGTGCTCGACACCGGCCTCGCGCGGCATACCGGACTGGCCGGCGATGTGCTCGGGCAGCGTTTCCACGGGGGCGCCGGAGGGCGGCGTACCGGGACCTGAATGGTTCGGACCTTGGCTCATGATGGGCTCCGTTTCCTGACAGGCCGCCTGCACGGAGAACCGGCGCGGCCCTGATGGTGGTCAGACCTGACGCTCGGGGGACAGCTCGTGGACCGGCCGTCCGCCGGGGGCGTCGGGATCGTAGGTTCGGTCGGCACCGGTCACGGTGACGGGCTTGGTCTCCACCGGCACCACGGCGCGAGTGGCCGGCCGGCGGACGGAGCGCATGCCGTTGAGCAGCAGGCCGACGCCCGCCGCGATCAGCAGCACCGGAACGGGGTTGCGCCGCACGGTCTCCAGGGCGTCGTCGTAGAAGGAGCTATAAGGCGTGCGCTGCACCGAGCCGAGCATCTCGTCGACGAGGCTCGATGCGTTCAGCCGCCCCTGGATCCGGTCGATGGTCTCGTCGAGCCGAGCCCGACTCTGCTCGATGTCCTTCTCGAGATCCGAGATCGATTCGCTCATCCCGAAACCCTTTCCGTCAGCGCGCGAGCATCCTGCCGGACCTGCCGCGAGGTCCGGGTCGGAGCGAGGTTGGACAGGGACATCGCCCGGGCCCCGATGACGCCGAGCACCACCGCGATGAGCAGCATGCCGCCGCCGACCAGCAGCGCCGCGAGCCATTCCGACCCCACCAGTGTCGCCACGAACTTCACCAGCGCACCGATCAGCACCAGCATCGCCGTGACCGCGAACACCGCGGCGAGGACCATCATGGCCAAGCCGACGAACAGGGAGCGGACGTTGTTCGTCATCTCCGTGCGGAAGAGCGCGATCTCCTTGCTCGCGAGTTCACTCGCCTCGCGCAGGGCATCGGCGACGAGGCCCTGGATGGAAGAGGGTGGCGGAGAGGGGTGAGGGGTCGTCATGGCGCTCCCCTCAGGCCCGGTAGCCGTCGTAGGACCGATCCGCCTCAGCGGGGCCGGACGCCTTGACGAAGCGCGACAGCAGGAAGCCGGCGGCGAAGGTCGCCACCGCGACGGTCACCGGGGAACGGCGGGCGAAGGACTCCGCCTCGCGGTAGAAATCGTCGAGGCTGCGCCGCTCGATCGAGCCGGCGAGATCGTCGAGCCCCTCGGCCGCGCTGTCGAAGAAGGCACGGACATTGGGGCGGTCGTCGAAAGTCTTGCCCGAATCGCGCAGGGATTTGGCGAGGTCGGAGACGGAGCGGGCGGCCTCGCCCTTCCGGTCGTCGACATAGGCCAGGGCATGCTGGCGTGCGGCGGCGGCGAAGCCCCGGCCGCGCTCGGCCGCCACGCTCGCCGTATCCTCCACATCGTGGCGCAGATCCTCCAGATCGGCCCTGGTATCGGCCGGCTTGGCGTGGCCAACCGGATCTGGGGATGCGGAAGCTGTCATGGATCGTGACTCCGGACTCAAGGCGCCTCAGCGCATCGATGATCGTGAACTCGGCCGGAGAACCGCTAGCCGTGTCGGAGGGTTCCGTTCCCGGATGGATCGACCGAACCGCGCCTGCGGAGCGGCCGGCCTCCTTCAGAAGAAAAGGTGAGGAAGCGCCGTTCTCCGATGTCCACCCTCCCCAACCAGGCGTCGATGCAGGCGTCGAAGCGCGACCGGATGTCAGCGCCTGTTCAGCTTAGCCCTTGCATGGTGGCGGCCGCTCTGCTGCACTGCGACGGAAGCGGCGAGGTGCAGGAGCCGGGCGGGCGGATGGCGAATGGAACAGCGGTGACATCGTCGGAACGCCTGCTTGACCGGCAGGAAGCGATGCGCTTGGCTGTCGCCCGACGGATCGCGCTTGGCTTCCGCGCGTTTTCCCCCAGACGCAAGACCCTCAAGACCCTTAGGCAGGCGCGTCCCGCGTGCCTGCCCCAGCGAGGACCGGAGCCGGGTTCGTGGCACGTCTGATCATTGTCTCCAACCGTGTCGCCGTGCCCGCCGAGGGCAAGGATGCGGTCTCCGCAGGGGGACTCGCCGTCGCGGTCAAGGAGGCGTTTTCCTCTTACGAGGGCCTGTGGTTCGGCTGGAGCGGCAACATCCGCGAGAACCCGAGCACCGAGCCCGAGCTGATCGACCGCGGGTCGATCCGGTACGCCGTCCTCGACCTCTCGCCCCAGGATCACCGCGAGTATTATGCGGGGTTCGCCAACCGGGCGCTCTGGCCGATCATGCATTACCGGATCGGTCTGGGGACCTTCTCCCGCTCCGATTATGCCGGCTATCAGCGCGTCAACCAGACCTTCGCCCAGGCGCTGGCCAAGCTGGTCGAGCCCGATGACCTGATCTGGGTCCACGATTACCATCTGCTGCCGCTGGCCAGCGAGCTGCGCGGCCAGGGCATCGCCAACCCGATCGGCTATTTCCACCACATCCCCTGGCCGGCGGCGGATGTGTTCAACACCCTGCCCGCCAGCGGCGACCTGCTGCGGGCCCTCGCCGATTACGACCTGATCGGCCTGCAGACCGATTCCGACGTCCAGAACCTCTCGCGCAATTTCATCGACACCATGCGTGCGATCCCGCTGGGCGGCGGCTCGATGATGGTGGACGGGCGCCGCACCCGGATCCGCAGCTTCCCCATCGGCATCGATGTCGCCAGCTTCAAGGAGGCCGCCGACAAGGCCGGCTCCAACAAGGTGGTGCGCGAGACCATGGCGGGTCTGCGCACCCGCAAGCTGCTGATCGGCGTCGACCGGCTCGACTACTCGAAAGGCGTGCCGGAGCGCATGGAGGCGGTGGACCGCTTCTTCGCCTCGAATCCGGACCAGCGCGGCAACGTCGTCTACATCCAGATCACCCCGAAATCCCGCAGCGAGGTGCCGGAATACGAGCAGCTCGCCCGCGAGGTGAACGAGAAGGTCGGCGACATCAACGGCATGCTCGGCGAGCCGGCCTGGACGCCGATCCAGTATGTCACCAAGGCCTATCCCCGCCCGGTGCTGGCCGGTCTCTACCGGGCGGCCCGGGTCGGCCTCGTCACGCCGATGCGCGACGGCATGAACCTCGTGGCCAAGGAATATGTCGTCGCCCAGAGCGAGGAGGATCCCGGGGTCCTCGTCCTGTCGAAATTTGCCGGCGCCGCGCGGCAATTGCCCGAGGCGCTGCTGGTCAACCCCTATGACCGGTTCGAGGTCGCCGAGGCGATCCGCCAAGCCCTGTACATGCCCCGGGGCGAGCGCCTGGAGCGGTGGAAGCCGATGGCCGAGCGGATGCTGCGCGAGGACGTCGATTGGTGGGCCCGCTGCTACATGACGGAGTTGGAGAGCTTCCGCACCGTCGAGCGCGAACCGCCGACCACGGCGGCGGCGGCGGAGTAGGTTTGGCTCGGGCGACGAAGCGGTTGACGTTTCTCAAAATCAATTGAGGCATGGTCCAACATCAATTGAGGCATGGTCCAACCTGCTTCCGCATCCTGGGGGCGGGGAGGATATCGCGCTTTGACGGCCGCGTGAGTCGAATGGGGCCGCGCCACGAAGGACGGGAATGATCGTCATCGAAGAGGGCCTGCCGACGCCGCTCGGCGCACATTTCGACGGCCGCGGCGTCAATTTCGCTCTCTTCTCGCAACACGCGACTCGGGTCGATCTCTGCCTGTTCGAGCCCGGTGCGCGCCATGAACACCGCACCATCCGCCTGCCCTGCCGGACCGACGACGTCTTCCACGGCTATCTGCACGGCCTGCTGCCGGGCCAGCTCTACGGCTATCGCGTGTTCGGCCCCTGGGAGCCGGCGGCGGGGCACCGCTTCAACCCCGCGAAGCTCGTCCTCGACCCCTATGCCCGGGAGATCACGGGGCGTATCCGCTGGCACGACGCGCTCTACAGCCACCGCCGCGGCGCCGCCCGCGAGGACCAGATCGACCGGCGCGACAGCGCCCCCTTCCTGCCCCGCTGCGTGGTGACCCGGCCGGAGACCCCCGATCCCATCGCCCTGCCGGCGTCCCGGCCGCTGCACGAGACGGTGATCTACGAGGCCCACGTCAAGGCGCTAACCATGACGCATCCGGCTCTCTCGGATGCCGAGCGCGGCACCTATCTCGGGCTCGCCCATCCGGCGATCATCGAGCACCTGCTGAAGCTCGGCGTCACCGCCCTCGAATTGCTGCCGATCCAGGCCTTCGCCGACGACCGTTTCCTGGTGGAGAAGGGGCTCGTCAATTTCTGGGGCTACCAGCCCTACAACTACTTCGCCCCGGAGCCGCGCTATCTCGGCGACGGAGATGCCAGCGGCCTGCGCTTCGCCATCCGCGAACTGGCGGCTGCCGGCATCGAGACCCTGCTCGACGTGGTCTATAACCACACCGCCGAGGGCGATCATCTCGGACCGACCCTGTCGTTCCGCGGCATCGACAATGCGAGCTATTACAAGCTCGACCCGGAGAATCCCCGCCGCACCATCGACTGCACCGGCTGCGGCAACACCCTCGATGTCGCCCATCCTCGGGTGATGCGGATGGTGCTCGATTCCCTGCGCCACTGGGTGACCGTCTACGGCGTGGCGGGCTTCCGCTTCGATCTCGCCTCCAGCCTCGGCCGCGCCCCGCACGATTTCTCCCCCCAGGCCGCCTTCTTCCAGGCGGTGCAGCAGGATCCGGTGCTCTCGCGGGTCAAGCTCATCGCCGAGCCCTGGGATATCGGCATGGGCGGCTACCGGCTCGGCGGCTATCCCTATGGCTGGAGCGAGTGGAACGACCAGTTCCGGGACAATCTGCGCGGCTTCTGGCGGGGCGATGCCGGCACCCTGGCCAAGCTGACCCAGGGATTGTCCGGCTCCCGCGAGATCTTCCTGCCCTCGGGGCGCTCCCCGCTCGCCAGCATCAACTTCGTCGCCTCCCATGACGGCTTCACCCTGGCCGACGTGGTCGCCTATGCGGAGAAGCACAACGCGGCCAACGGGGAGGAAAACCGCGACGGCCACGGCCACAACCTCTCGGCCAATTACGGCGTCGAGGGGCCGACCGAGGATCCCGCCATCCTCAGCTTACGCGCCCGCCAGAAGCGCAACATGCTGGCCTGCGTGTTCTTCGCCCAGGGCGTGCCGATGCTGCTGATGGGCGACGAGCGCTCGCGCACGCAAGGGGGCAACAACAACGCGTACTGCCAGGACAACGCCTTGAGCTGGATGGATTGGGAGAACGATCCCGATCCGACCCTGACCGAGTTCGTGGCGAATCTCGTCGCCCTGCGCCGGGCCTGCCGCTCCCTGAGGCGGCGCCACTTCCTGATCGGCAGCCAAGTCGGCGAGACCGTCCTGAAGGACGTGCACTGGCTTTCCCCCGACGGCACCGAGATGGATGAGGCTGCGTGGGCCGATGGTGAGCGTCAGGCCTTCGGCATGCAGATGAGCAACGACATCGAGGGCTCGGAGCGCGTCCTCATCCTCATCAACGCCGCGCGGGAGCCCTGCCCCTTCGCGCTGCCGCCCGCCCTCGGCGGACCCTGGCGCCCGGTCTTCGACACGACCCTCGCCGTCGGCGCGGTGCCGGAGGACACCCGGCCAGCGGTCTCGGCCGGCGGCACCGTGGCCCTGCCCGAGCGGGCGGTGCTGGTGCTGAAGGCGCCCCCTGCCCTCACCTGATCGTCCATTCCGGCCGGCACCGGCCGAGCAACGGACGGGCGGTCAGGCCGAGCGCCACCAGACCACGCCCATGATGACCAGGATCGCGATGAACTGAAGCAGCACCCGCAGCCGCATCAGCGTCTGCGAGAGGTTGGCGCTGCCGCTCCGCATCATGTTGACGAGGCCGAAGAGCAGGACGCCGGCCACGGCGAGGCAGGCGACAAGGACGAGATGGTTGGCGGACATGGATCGGTGATCTCGGCGGGGGCCGCGCTTCCGTGAGCCCGGCCCGCTGGGGGATGTTCGGCGGCGTCAGTTCCGGCGAAGCAGACGCTCGAAATAGTCGAGTTCCTCCTGCGGACGCGAGGGGTCGCCGAGCTTGCGCCGCAGCTCCTCCATGATCCGGCGGGCGCGCTGCACGGCGGATTCGTCGGCATTGGGCACGCGCACATTCCCGTTCGAGAGATCGCGCCCACGGGTCGGACGGCCGAGCGGGTCGTCGTCGGCCGCGCCGGAGCGGCCCTGCTGGCCGGGGGACTGACCCTCCTGCTGGCCCTCGCCCTCGGCCATCTGCTGCATCTGCTTCTGCATGCCCTCGGCACCGCGCTTCAGCCCTTCGAGGGCCCGGCCCTGCGCGTCCACGGCATCGCCGCTGCGGCCCTGCCCCAGGGCCTCCTCGGCCTCGCGCATGGCGCCCTCGGCATCGGCGAGGCCCTCCTCACCCTGCAGGCCCTGCTGCTTCATCCGCTCCTTGAGATCCTGCAGCTGCTCGCGCAACCCCTGCTGGCGCTGGCCGGTGCTCTGGCCCTGCTGGCCCCGCTGCCCCTGACCCTGCTGCCCCCGGCCCTGCTGGCCCTGCTGGTCCTGCCCTTGCTGCCCCTGGCTCTGCTGACCCTGCTGGCCGGGCTGCTGCCCGCGCTGGCCCTGCTGCTGACCGTTCTGCGGCCGCTGGCGCTGGCCGGGGCGCTGCCCCTGCTGGCCTTCCTTGAAGGTCTCGTCGCGCAGGTCCTGCTGCTCGCGGGACATCTTGTCGAGTTCGTCGAGCTGGCGGTTCATCTCGGCCATGCCGCCGTCGGATTTCTGTCCGTTCTCGGCGTTCTGGAGGTTTTCCAGGACGTTGCGGAGCTGGTCGAGCAGGCGCTGCGCCTCGGCGGTATCGCCGCGCTGCATCGCCTCCTGCATGTCCTTGATCATCTTCTCGAGATCGTCGGGCGTGACGGTCTGGCCGCGCTGCTGCTGTTGCTGCCGCTCGGATTGCTGCTGGTGGTTCTGCGGCTTCTGGCGCTGGGCGAATTCCTTCATGAACTTGTCCAGGGCCTGTTTCAGATCCTGGGTGAGCTGCTTGATCTCCTCATCCGGCGCGTTGCGCTCGATCGCCTCCTTGAGCCGGTCCTGGGCGGCGCGCAGGGCCTTCTCGGCATCGGAGAGGTCGCCGTCCTCGATCTTGAGCGCCATCTCCCACAGCAGGTCGGCGACGGCGATCAGCTCCTCATCGGTTCTCGCCGCGCGCAGGCGGTTGGCAGCGGTGGTGAGCCCGAGGAAGATCGCGGGTTGCGGCGTGAAGCGCTCCGGCGCGATGCGCAGGGCGTCGAGGGCGGTCTGGACGCGGGTGCGGTCCTCGTCGGGGGCGGTGACGAGGCGGCGGCGCTCCTCCGCCAGCGCCCGGGCCAGGGGCTGGCTGAAGGGCCGGGCCGGCAGCACGATCTCGGCGGGCTCGGTGCGGCCCTCCTGGCCGGCCTCGTCGCGGACCACGAGCGTCAGCTTCACCCGCGCCCCGGACCAGGGATTGTCGGTGAGGTCGACCAGCGTCTTGGTGTCGGTCTCGCCGGTGGCGTCGGTGGGCAGGGCAAGGCCGATCTTCGGCACCGGCACCAGGGAGCGTCCGGGCTTGGCCGGCTCGACCAGCCCCTCGGCGGAGGCGATGCCGTAATCGTCCTTGGCGCGGTAGGTCAGGTTGAAGGTGCCGCGCCCGTTGACCTCCAGCTCGCCGACCCGGCGCACCTCCGGCGGCAGATCGGGGATCGTCTCGATGACGAGGCGCTGCGGCTCCGCGCCCGAGGCGGCGATGCCGAGTTCCGCCGTGCCGCCCGCGAGCCGGAAGCGCTCCTCCCGCAGGGTGGCGCGGGCATCGCTTCCCTGAGGGACGGGTGCGGAGCGGGCACGGGAGGCCGGCGCCTCCTCCTTCGTCACCGGGACCAGGGCGGCGTTGGGCGTCAGCTCCGCCTCGCCATGGCCGGCAATGCGGACGATGAGGATGGAATTGACCGGCGCGCGCAGGTGCTGCACCGCGTCCCGGCCCGGGCCGGACCCGGCGCCGGACATGGTCACGATCAGCGGCGGCACGCGGGTATAGATCGGCGGATCGATCCAGCCATCGACGCGGAAGCTCGGGGCGGCGGCGGGGGGCTCGCGCCAATCGAAGGCGGCGGCGACGCGCCCGCGCCATTCGGGGCCGGCCACGAACAGGGCCGCGAGCGTGGCGACGAGGATGCCCGCGCGCAGGGCCAGGGGGTCGTGGCCGGGCATGTGCGGCCGGGGCCGGCCGGCCTTCAGCCGCGCCACGGCGGCGGCGGCCCGCGACTGGTGCAGAGCCCACAGCGCACGAGTGGCCGGATCGGCCTGGCCGACGGCGAGCGTGTCCTCGATGGAGGAGGCGGGATCGTGCGAGACCGCGCCGCCCCGGGCGGCCTCCCGGTCGATCCGGGCCAGGGCCTCGCGGCGGCTCAGGGTGCGCAGGCGCAGGGCCGGCAGCAAGGCGAGGACGAGGAGGACGGCGAAGACCCCGAGCCCCACCCTGCGCCAGAGCGGCGAGAGATCGAGCCAGAGGCCGAGCCAGGACACGGCCAGGAAGGCGAGCCCGATGCCGAGCCCCCGCCACAGCACCGGCCAGGCCCGCTCCCACAGGCCCGCCGCCCGCGCCTGGGCCACCAGCCGGTCGAGGCGGCGGCGCGTTTCGCTCTTCCGGTCCTCACCCGCCGGCTTCGTCGGTTCGGCCTCGCTCATCGTGTTCGGTCGCGGCTCCCGCGGGCGCCGGGCGAAAAGTGCCCCGCGCACGAATGAGGAAGCTAGCATGGTGCCGGGCGCCGTCCGCCGGGTCAAATCCGCCCAGCCGAGGTCAGGCGGCGGCGGCTTCCCGTTCGCGCCCGATCCGTGCGGCCAGGGGCACGCTCGCTTGGTTCTTGCCCTTGGCCTCGATCTCGAAATCGCTCCAGACGAGGTGCCGGGCGACCAGGGCGTTGACCGCCTCGTTCCACATCAGCTCGGAATGCGCGGCGAGGTCGCGCCAGGAATGACCCTGGCCCGAGAGGGCCGGGAAATCGGGCAGCGCGCCGGGATCGTGGTCGGGCAGCAGGCTTTCCCGCGACACGCTGATATGGCTCACCGGCCGCACCCCGCGCCAGGAGGCGATCACCGCCTGGATCCGGGGATCGTCGGGCTCGAGATACTCGCCCCGGCTCTCGACCCAGTGGTGATGGAGATCGAGCACCACCGGAACCCGGTCACCGAGGCGCAGCACCGCGTCGAGACCGAACAACGACTCGTCGTTCTCGACGGTGAGCAGGTTGCGCGCCGTCTCCGAGATCAGGGACAGGTTCTCGCGAAATCCCTCGATGCCGGGTTCGCGCCCGCCGATATGGATGTTCACATGGGCGCCGTGCGGGTGCCAGCCGGAGCCGTAGCCCAGCATCGCCATCACCTCGGCGTGGTATTCGAGCTCGGCGATGCCGTTGGTCTGCGCGTTCGGGTTGCGCGAGGCGATGATGCAGAACGGCCCCGGATGCATGCTGAGCCGCACGCCCCCCGCCCGTGCCTGCTCACCGATGCGGGCGAGCCCGGCGGCGATCAGATCGCGCAGGGCGGGTTCGGCGTAGAGCGGCTGCGCCACCGGATGGGTATAGCCGGGCAGGACCGAGCTCGCCATGCGCAGGAGCCGCTCCAGGGGCGGCCGGGCCGCGACCCAGGCGACCTGACGCTCCAGGGCCGCGAGGTTGTGGCGCACCACCCCTTCGAGCTTCTCGAAGCGCGCGGTGGGCCCGAGGCGCTCCAGATGCGCCATGGTCACCGTCCCGAGATTCATCAGCTTGGCCGCATCCTTGGCGGCTTTGAGGGTTTTGTGCTGCGGATCCGGATCCGGGATGAAGGTGCAGCAGAAACCGAGGCGGGGCGGCTCGGACGTGGTTCGGGGTGCGCGCGACATGGCCCGACAACGCGCCAGGAGCGGTTTCGGCCCCCGCGACCGTCATTCCTCCCCTGCCTCCCCTGGCCCCAGGGCATCCACCGCCTCGCCGGCGAGATTGGCGGCCATCAGCCGCTCGGCTTCGCTCTCGACCGGCCTGAGGCGGGCGGAAAGTCCGGCGAGCTGCGCGCGCCGTGCGCGGGCGAGGCGCGTGGCGGCGGCGAGGTCGACGGCCTCGAAGCGCAGGGTCTCGCCGGGCCGCCTTTGGGCGATCCGCCGCAGGTCGACGGAGATCACGGTGGCGATCTTCGGGTAGCCGCCGGTGGTCTGGCGGTCGGCGAGCAGGACGATGGGCCGGCCCGAGCCCGGCACCTGCACCGATCCCGCCACAGTCGCGTCGGAGACGATGTTGAAGCCCTGCGCGCCGTGGGCGATCTCCGGCCCGTCGAGTTGATAGCCCATCCGGTCGGCCCGGTTCGAGACGGTGAAATCGCGGCCGAGGAAGGTCGCGAGGCCATCCGGCGCGAAATGATCGTCCTGGGGGCCGAGCACGACGCGAATCGGCTCTCCCCGTTCCAGCGCGACCGGATCGAGGCAGCGTTCCGCGTCGCCGGAAAGCGGCCGGGGTCCGAGCGGCAGGCGGTCACCCTCCCGCAAGGGACGCCCTTCGAATCCGCCGAGCGCCGCCCGCTGATGCAGCGAGCGGCTGCCCATCACCGCCGGGACGGGGACGCCGCCGGAGACCGCGAGCACGGCGTAGACCCCATCCCGCGGCCGCGCGACCGTCAGTTCCTCGCCTTCCCGCAGGAGGAAGGACCGGTGCGCGGCCATCGACTCACCGTCGAGGCGGATCGCGCCCACCGCGCCCGCCAGGGCGAGACGCACCGGCCCCCCCTCGACGCGCAGGGTCGCGGCGGCCAGCCCGAACTCGATGGCCGCCGCATCGGGCCCGTTGCCGACGAGAAGATTGGCGGCCGCGAAGGCGACCGGGTCCATCGGCCCGGAGGCCGAGAGGCCGAACCGCAGGAAACCGTGCCGGCCCGCATCCTGGATCGAGGCAGCGCCGCTCAGGCGAGCGAGGTGGAGGCGCGGGCTCATGCCTCCGCCTCGCACAGCTCGGCCACCGTTTCGCCAGCCTCCGCCGCGGCGGCCAGCACGTCCCAGCACTCCGGCGCGGTCGGCACGAAGCGCACCCGGTCGCCGGGCCGCAGCAGGAAGGCCGGCACGCGCTCCGGCACGAAGGTTTTGACGGGGGTGCGGCCGAGAAGATGCCAGCCGCTCGGGGCGGCGATGCTCGCCACCAGGGCCTGGGCGCCGCCGATGGAGACGGTGCCGGCGGGCGTCACCGGCCGCGGGCTCGGGCGCCGGGACAGGGCTAGGCCGGAATCGAGCCCGGCGAGATAGGCGTAGCCGGGCAGGAAGCCGATCATCGCCACCCGGTATTCGGGGGCGCTGTGGCGCGCGATCACCGCCTCCGGCGTGAGGCCGTGATGGGCGGCGACCGCCTCCAGATCGATCCCGAACGCGCCGCCATAGACCACGGGAATCCGCCATAGCCGCGCGGTGGGAAGGGGGGCGAGCGCCTCGCCCGCGAGCGCCAGCACGGTGCGGCCGAGTTCGGCCGGGTCGGCCACGAGGGGATCGAGATGCACCGTCAGCGAGCGGTAGGTCGGCACGGTCTCGACGAGGCCGGGCGGCGCGCGCTCGGTGAGCAGAGCATCGAGCGCCATCACGCGGGCGCCCGCCTCGGCCTCGATCCCCGCCGCGAACTCGATGGTGAAGGCGGTATCCCCGCAGGCGAGCAGTCGCGGCGCGTCGTAGGTCATGCCCCGCAATCTAGAGCCGGACCCGGCCTGACGGCATCAGGTCGGGCGGCGGCAATCGCTCAGAAACCCGCGGCGAGGCGGTGAGTCATCGCAGGCCGCCCGACGGCGGTCTGGCGGTAGAGGCCGCGATGCTGGGGGTCGGGCACCAGGGAATCGGTGAGGCCGATCACCGTCTCGGCGGCTCCGAGCAGCACGGCCCCGTCGGGGGTCAGAACCTTCGCGATCCGGTCGAGCACGTCGGTCTTGGTCGGTGCGTCGAAGTAGATCAGCACGTTGCGGCAATAGACGATGTCGAACTGGCCGAGATGCTCGAACGGCTGCAGCAGGTTGAGCGGCCTGAAGCTCACCATGCCGGTGATCGCCGGGTTGAGCCGCCACTGCTCGCCGACCTGGGTGAAGTACTTCACCAGAAGCTGGACCGGCAGGCCGCGCTGCACCTCGAAATGGCTGTAGAGGCCCAGCCGCGCCTTCTCCAGCACCTCGGTCGAGAGATCGGTGCCGACGATCTCCACCTGCCAGCCGGCGAGTTGCGCGCCCGCCTCGTGGATCATCATGGCGAGGGAATAGGGCTCCTGGCCGGTGGAGGCCGCCGCCGACCAGATCCGCAGGCGGCGCTGGGCGGCGCGGGCGGCGATGGCCTTCGGCAGCAGCACCTCGCGGAACAGGTCGAACGGCACGCGGTCGCGGAAGAAAAAGGTCTCGTTGGTGGTCATCGCCTCCACCACCGCCCGTTCCAGCGGGCCCTCCCGCGACAGCCGGAGGGTGCCGACGAGATCGGCCAGGGTGGCGATCCCGAAGCGGCGGCAGATCGGCGTCAGCCGGCTCTCGACGAGATAACGCTTCTCCGGCCCGAGGCTGAGCCCCGAGCGCTTCCTGAGATAGTCGCGCAGGAACGCGAAATCGGCCTCGGTCATCAGGCGCGCTCCGCGATCGCGCTGCGCAGCGCCGGTCCGATCTCGGGCAGGGGAAGCAGGGCGTGGCAGAGGCCCGCCTTGGCGACGCTGCCGGGCATCCCCCAGACCGTGCTCGTCGCCTCGTCCTGGGCGAGCAGGATGCCGCCGGCCTCGACCAGGGCGCGGGCGCCCGCCGTGCCGTCCGAGCCCATGCCGGTGAGGATCACGCTCAGCGTCGCCCCACCGAACAGGGTAGCGGCATCGAGGAACATCACGTCCACCGCCGGGCGGCAGAAATTCACGGGTGGCCCGTCGTCGAGGCGGATCACCGGCTCGGCGGCGCTGCCGGCGAGCCGCATGTGGCGCCCGCCGGGGGCGACGTAGATCCGGCCCGGCTGCACGCGCTCGTCGGCCTTGCCCTCGGCGGCGGGCACACCGACCCGGGCGCTCAGATGCTCGGCGAAGACGGCGGTAAAGACCGGCGGCATATGCTGTACGATCAGGACCGGCAGGCGGCGGAGCGTGGCCGCCCCGATCTTCTCCAGCACCTCGCCCACCGCCCGGGGTCCGCCGGTGGAGGAGCCGATCAGCAGGGCGCGCGGGGCCGGTACGCTGCGCGGGCGCGGACGCAGCGTGACCGCTCCCGACAGGCGGGAAACGGCGGGCGACGCGGCGTGCGGGACCGTCGATACCGCCTCGGCCGGGGCTGGCCGGCGCCGGGCGCGGGCGGCGCCGAACACCCGGATGCGCTGAATCAGGTCGTTGCGGAATCCGTCCGAGGTGGTGACACCCCGGTTGCTCTCCGGCTTCGGGATGTAGTCGACGGCGCCGAGCGAGAGGCAGCGCAACGACACGTCGGCATTGCGCTGGGTCAGGGTCGACATCATCACGACCTGAACCCCCGGCTGCTTGGCCAGGATCAGCGGCAGGGCCTGGATGCCATCGAGCTCCGGCATCTCGATGTCGAGCAGCACCACGTCCGGAGAGCACCGGGCGAGGGCATCGACGGCGGCGCGTCCGTTGGGCGCGGTGGCCACCACCTCGTGGCCCGCCTCGCTGAGCCAGCGTGACACGAGCCCGCGCACCACCGCCGAGTCGTCGGCGACCAGCACCTTCACAGGGCTGCGCGCCGCCGGGACGTGAGCGACGGCGGGGGATGCCGGCATGGGGGTCTCGCTTCGGGGACAGGGGAACGGAGACCTCACGGTCCCCGGATCCGGAGGGTCGGTTTCGGACGACATCCGGCCGAGCCCTTCGGGTTGGCGGATGCCGTCATCACTCAGGTGCCGTGCGGGATCAGGCGGCCTGAGACGGCCGCATCGGGAAGCCGACCTGATCGAGCTTGGCCATCATGATTTCCCGGTCGAAAGGCTTCATGATGTATTCGTCGGCGCCCGCGCGCAGGGCGCGGGCGATGGCGCCGATGTCGTTCTCGGTGGTGCAGAACAGTACCTTCGGCCTGACGCCGGAGGGGAATTGCCGCAGCTGCCGCAGCACCTCGTAGCCATCCATGTTCGGCATGTTCCAGTCGAGCAGGATCACCGACGGCATGGCCTGGGCGCACAGCGCGAGCGCCGTCCTTCCGTCCTCCGCATCCCGGACGCTGAAATCGAGCGTTTCGAGGATGCGGCGGGCGACTTTGCGGATGACCGCCGAATCGTCGACGATCAGGGCGGACTTGCTCGGGGCAGTCCTGCTCGGGTCGATCCTTGCGGGGGCGTCCGTCACCTCAGGCCGCCTTTGTCTCGCGTGCGTCACCGAAGGCGAGCAGGGCGTTGACGTCGAGGATGACGAGCAGGCGTCCGTCCAGGCGGTGGACGCCGAGGGAGAGGTCGCGCCAGCGGGCATCAAGGTTGATCGGCACCGGCTCCTGCGTCTCGGCGCCGAGCTTGAGCACCTCGCCGACGCCGTCGACGATGAGCGCGAAGGTCTCGCCCGCCTGCTCCAGGCCGATGGCCATCTGCGCCGCTCCTGCCTCGCGGCTCGGAAGGCCGAGCCGGCGGCGCAGGCACAGGGCGGTGACGACCCGTCCGCGCAGGTTGAGCAGACCGACGATCTCCTTGGGCGCCAGGGGCACCGGGGTGATGCCGGCGGGCACGAACACGTCGTGCACCCGGTCGATGGTGAGCCCGAACATGGTCTCGCCAACGAAGACCGTGACGTAGTCGGTGGTGTCGGTCGGAATACCGTTGCCGTTGGCGGCCTGCATGGCGGCTTCTCCTTCTCGGTCCGTTCGGGTCTCAGGCGGCCTTGGCGAAATCGGTGTCACCGAGTTCGGCGAGTGCGGCGAGCAGGCCGCTGCGGTCGAACTTGGCCACGAGGTCGCTGATCGCGAGGCGCCGGGCCCGGTCGATGGCATCGGCCCCGACCGTGCCCGTCAGGGCGATGACCGGCAGTTGCGCCAGGCGGCCGCCGGCCTCGCGCATGGCGGCCACGAGGTCGAATCCGCTGCGGCCGGGCATCTCGAGATCGCTGACCACGAGGTCGATGCCCGGATTGCTCCTGAGCAGGCCGAGGGCCTCATCGGCCGACGCGGCAGAGGTCACGCCGTAGCCCGCCGCCTTGAGGACGGGGGTGAGCATGTCGCGGAAGAAGGCCGAGTCATCGACCAGCAGCAGCGAGGGCGCCTTGACCACGGTCTTGCGCGGCCCGCGGGCCCAGTCGTCGTAGGCCAGGGGCAGGAAGTGGGCGATGTTGATGATGTCGGTCGCCCGGCCCCGCAGCACCGCCGAGCCGATGAGGTCCGAGCGGTCGGCAGCGATCTCGATGTCGAGGCGCTCCTCGACGATGTCGACGATCTCGTCCACCACGAGGCCCATGGCCCGGTCGCCGTCGGAGAACACCACGAGCGCCTGCATGCCCTCGGAACGGATCTCGATCGAGGGATCGGCCGGCACCAGCGGCATCAGGCGGCCGCGATACTGGATCAGCGGGCGCCCGCCGAGATGTTCGATCTTCGAGGAATCGATCTCCTCCAGGCGGGTGACGAGAGAGAGCGGCACCGCCTTGAAACCGCCCGAGCCGCCCTTGAACACGAGGAGCGTCGCCTTGGCGTCACCGGCCTCCGCCTCCTCGCTCTCGGTCTCGGCGGATGCGCCGGACTGCGCGCTCTGGCCCACGAGCTTGGCGATGCCATTGGGATCGACGATCAGCACCACGGCGCCGTCGCCGAGGATGGTGTTGCCGGCAAACAGCGGGATGTGCCGCAGCTTGGACGACATCGGCTTCACGACGATCTCCTCCGTGTGGAAGACCTCGTCGACGAGGACGCCGAAGCGCTGCCGGCCGACCTGGGCCACCACCACGAAGCCGGATTCGACGATCTCGCCCTCCTCGACGGTGGCCTGGCCGCGCATCAGCCCGTCGAGGGTGACGATCGGCAGGAGCCGCTCGCGCAGGCGCAGCACCGGCGCACCGTGGATGCGCTCGATCGAGTTGGTGCTCTTCTTGTCGTCCTTGGGATCGACCCGCACCAGCTCCAGCACTGCGATCTGCGGCATCGCGTAACGCTGCTCGCCGGCCTTGACGATCAGGGCCGAGACGATGGCCAGGGTGAGCGGGATCTTGATGGTGAAGGTCGTGCCCTTGCCGAGTTCGGTGGCGATGTCGACGACGCCGCCGATGGTTTCGATGTTGGTCTTGACCACATCCATGCCGACGCCGCGGCCGGAGACCGAGGTCACCGCCTTGGCGGTGGAGAAACCCGCATGGAAGATGAACTTCGCGACCTGCGCGTCGGTCATCTTCTCGACCTCGGCGGCGGGAGCGAGGTTGCGCTCGACCGCCTTCTTGCGGATGGCCGCAAGGTCAAGGCCCTTGCCGTCATCGGCGATCTCGATCGTGATCGTGCCGCCCTCGTGATAGGCGGAGAGACGGATCGCGCCGCGGGCCGGCTTACCGGCCTTCACGCGGTCCTTGGTGGCCTCGATGCCGTGATCGGCCGAGTTGCGCACCATGTGGGTGAGCGGATCCTTGATGACGTCGAGCACTTGGCGATCAAGTTCGGTCTCGGCGCCGGACATGACGAGGTCGATGCCCTTGCCGAGTTCCGCCGAGAGGTCGCGCACGACCCGCGGCAGCTTCTGCCACGCATTGCCGATCGGCTGCATGCGCGTCTTCATCACGCCTTCCTGCAGCTCGGCGGTGACGTGGCTGAGGCGCTGCAGCGGAACCTTGTAACCCGAATCCTCGTGCCGGCGGGCGATCTCGAGGAGCTGGTTGCGGGTCAGCACCAACTCGGACACCATCGTCATCAGGTGCTCGATGGTGTCGACGTTCACGCGGATCGTCTGAACCTTGGTGACGGGGCCCTCGCCCCCCTCGCTCGGCGCGGAGGCCGGCGCTGCGGCGGCCGGGGCCGAGGCGACCGGCTCCACCTCGGTGGCGGCCTCGGGCGCGGGGCCGGCGAAGGCTTCCGGGACAGGTTCCGGGAAGGCGTCGAGGGCCGGCTCGCCCGCGTCATCGTCGGGGCCGGGCGCCTCCATGAAGGCCCGCTCCAGCTCGTCGAGGGAGACCTCGCCGGGCTTCAGCTCCCTTTCCAGAATCTGCGGCAGGACGATCGGGGCCGGGGCGGCGACAGGCGCCGCAGCGGTGGGCGCTTCCTCGGAGGCCATCCGCTCCAGGGCATCGATGAGGTCGGCATCGGCGCCCGCGGGCTCGGCGCCGGTCGCCTCCAGATCGGAGAGGATCGCCTTCAGGCGGTCGAGGGTGGCGAGAATCAGGGTCACGGAGCCGCCGCTGACGGGATAGCCGTCGCGGAAGCGGCCCATCAGGGTCTCGGCGGCATGGGCCAGGGCTTCCAGCCGCGGCAGCCCGAGGAAGCCGCAGGTTCCCTTGATGGTATGGACGAGCCGGAAGATGTTCCGCAAGATCTGCTGATTGTTCGGATCCTGCTCGAACCGAACCAGCTCTGCGTCGACTGTGTCCAGATGCTCGGCGCTCTCGACCAGGAATTCGCGAAGCAGATCGTCCATGGGCGTACTCGTCTACAGGCACGAAGGGACGTGCGACGAGCATTCTCGGTACGGAAAGTTAGAGAAGCGTTGCGGGCAGGCCCAAAAACACAAATGTTTAGGGGCCCGCTCCGCTTCAGGCGAGCTGCGTATCCGGCGGTGCGCTGTCGGAGGGGCGGTCGGCCTCCAGGCTGGGAGCGGGCGCGCCCGGAAGGCCGGTGCCGGCCTCGGTCGGGGTGGCGGTCACCGTCACCTCGTCGCCCTCGATCGTGAAGCGCACATCCATCGCCGCCGCGCGGGCCACCAGGCCGGCATAGAACGGCAGGATGCCGTGGGCGTCGACGGTGCCGCCCTCCGGCGTGCCGGCGATCAGCGCCTCGACATGGGGCGGGATGCGGGCATGGCTGCCCTTGGCCCGCAGCACGAAAAGCGGCGCCTCGCCGCCGCCGGTCACCGCCACATCGATCAGGCCGCCGCGGGGAATCGCGCCGGAGGCGATCACGACCAGATTGAGCAGGAGCTTGACCTTGTTCTTGGGGAACAGGGCCTGGGGAGCGCTCCAGGCGATCTGGGTCTTCTCGTCGGCGAACATGGCCCGCGAGACCTTCTCCGCATCGGCCAGATCGATCGAGGCGCCGGCCGAGCCGGCGGCGCCGAAGGCGATGCGGGCGAACTGCACCCGGGCCGAGGCGGTGCGCGCGCTCTTGCGGATCAGTTCGAGCGCGAATTCGCGCATGGAGGGATCGTTGTCATCCTCCAGCACTTCGAGCCCGTTCACGATCGCGCCGATCGGGCTGATCACGTCGTGGCAGACGCGCGAGCACAGCAGGGCCGAGAGATCGAGGGAGTCGAGGGTGAGGCTGCTGGTACCGCTCATGGCGCGCTCCGTTGCCGGAAGTCGAGGGAGGTGTCGCGAGGCGCTCGATCGGGGGCGATCCGCCCCTCGGACGCGGCGGGCACCGAAGTGGCTAGCGAATAGTCACCGCAGACCGCTTTGGAAAGCCGCTTCAACCGAGCAGATCGGCGCCGCGCGCCGTTCGGCGTCCCGAATTCGGCCGTAACCGGCGCGCAATCAGGCGATGACCTGGCTGCGCATCGGATTTGCTTGCCTTCGGATCGACAAGACTCCATCTCTCGTTGCATGACATTGCGATGACCGCCCCCCTGCCATCCCCGGCCGCCGCCCCGGCGGCCCTGACAGCGCCGGTGCCCGAACCGCTCCGCGACCGCATCGCGGAACAGCTCGCGGAGATCGCCTGCGAGGCCGGGCGCATCCTGCGCGGCTATCACGGCGGTGACTGCCCGCACGTCATCAAGCCCGACGGGTCTCCCGCGAGCCTCGCCGACACACGCTCCGAGGAACTGATCGTCGCCGCCCTGTCGCGGGCCTTTCCCGGCATCCCGGTGATCGCGGAGGAAACCTGCTGCGCCGTGCCGCCGGCGCCGCTGTTCTTCCTGGTCGACCCCCTCGACGGCACCCGCGATTTTCTGGCGGGCAGCGAACAATACTGCGTGAACATCTGCCTTGTGCAGGGCGACCGTCCGATCGCCTCGGCGCTGGCCGCGCCGGGTCTCGGGCGGGTCTGGGCGGCGGGGACGAGCGCCCGCGAGGCCCCGATCCGCGAAGGCAGGCCCGGCGCCTTTCATCCGGTGGGCGTGCGCACGCCGCCTGCGGCGGGGCTCGTCGCCCTGGTCAGCCGCCGCCACGGCGACAGCGACACCGATGCCTGCCTGGAGCGCCTCACGATCGGGGAGCGGCGGGTCGCCTCCTCGGCCCTCAAATTCTGTCTGATCGCCGCGGGCGAGGCGGATCTCTACGTGCGCTGCGCTCCGACCATGGAATGGGATACGGCGGCCGGCGACCATGTGCTGACCATGGCCGGCGGCCGTGTCGTCGGCCCCGGCGGGACCACGATCACCTACGGCCACCACGCCCGCTTCTACCGCAACGGCCCCTTCGCGGCCCTGGGCTCCGCGGCCTATCGCGACGACCTCGCCCTGCCGCAGCACAGCGCGATCTCCTATTTCGACCGGCGCCGGGCGGGAGAGGGGAACCAGGAGGGCGCCAAACCGGGCGCCACCGCGCCGGAGGCGGCGGCGATCCCGCGGGCGCATCGCGGTTAACTCTCCGTTAACCCAATCTTGACTTGATCGGCACCGAGACTGCGCGCTCCCTGCGGGCCTCGATCCGATGTCGCTTCCGCATCTGGAAGCGCCCGCGCGCGCCGGGAAGGGAGACCGACATGCCGCACGATCCTGTCTGGACGGGAGAGACGACCCGCCGCGCCGCCCTGTTCGGCCTCTTCTCCGCCGGTCTTCTGGCGGGTGCCCTCCCCGCCACGGCCTACGATGACGGCGTGCGCCCGGATTCCTTCCGCGCCTCCGAGGTGGTCGAGAACGGTCACCGCTTCTTCGGCAGCGTGTCGCGCGGCCTCGCCCTCACCGTGGAGGAAGCGACCCGGCGCTGGGGTGAGCCCAACGGCTACATCCTCGGCCAGGAGGCGTCCGGCGCCATCGTCGGCGGCCTGCGCTTCGGCGAGGGCACGCTCTACACCCGCAATGCCGGGCAGCGCCGGATCTACTGGCAGGGCCCGACCCTGGGCTTCGATGTCGGCGGCGACGGCGCCCGCACCATGATGCTCGTCTACAACCTTCCGGCGGTGCGCGACCTCTACCGCCGCTTCGGCGGCGTCGACGGCTCGGCCTACTTCATCGGCGGGTTCGGCATGACCGCCGTGACCGATGGCGGCATCGTCGTGGTGCCGATCCGCTCCGGCGTCGGCGCCCGGCTCGGCATCAATGTCGGCTACCTGAAATTCACCAGCCGCGCGACGTGGAACCCGTTCTGAACGGATTCCGAGCGGCGCGACCCCGTTCGACCGGCCGAAGAATGGTTTTCCGAAGGGAGCTTGCCTCCGCGCCGGCAAGACGGGCAAAAGACCCGGCGGCCGGATCTGACGGCCGAGGCGGCGTGAGGGCCCCCGCGTGATCGAGACCGTGATGATCTTCGGCCTCGGCTTCCTCCTGGCGAGCCTCTGTGCCCTGACGATCCTGCCGACCGTGAATGCCCGCGCCGCCCGGCTCGCCCGGCGGCGGATCGAGGCGACCCTGCCGGTCAGCATCACCGAGGTCATGGCCGAGCGCGATCACCTGCGGGCGGAATTCGCCGTGGTCCAGCGGCGGCTGGAGCGGAAGGTGGAGGCGGTCGCGGCCCGCCGCCAAGCCGACATGGCCGCCATCGGCGCCCGGACCATGGAGGCGGAGGCGGCCGTCGCCGCGCGCCTGCTGAGCGAGGCCGAAGTGGCGCGGGCCCTCGAACGCATCGCCGGCCTCGACCGGGAACTCGCCGAGGCCCGGGCCGAGGGGGAGACCGGGCTGGCAACCCTGCACGCCCTGGAAGAGGCCCACCGTTCCATCCTCGACGACCTCAAGGCCGCGCGCCGGACGCAGCAGACGCCGCCCGAGGCCGCGGCAAATGGCCCGACCGGAGGAGAGGACGTCGCCGAGGCGCTCCGGGCCGAGCTGGACGCCCTGCGCACGGAGCTGAACGCGGCACAGGCCGCCCTCGCCGCGCGGGGCAGCGACGACACCGCCGAGCTGCGCCGCCGCATCAGCGAGGTCGCCGATGCCCTGGCCCGGCGTGATCGCCTGCCGGCGGTCGGGAGCTTCCCCGGTGCCGCGCCTGCCCCCGCCCTCGCCGAGAATTGACGCGCCGGGAGCCATAGCGCACCGCGCGGAAGGCCGCGCCGGGTCGCGTCCCTTGCGGCGCTTCCCCCAAGCCCGTAAGCACCGAAGCATCCGACCGAACCATCTCGCGGCTGCCCTGGCGCCGCCTTGTTTCGGACATGCGGGGGCATCATCGCGCCCGGATCCCTTCCCACGAACCGCGATCGAGCGAATATCATGGCCTTGAAGCTGACGCCCCTCGTCTCCGCCCTCGCGGGCGCAGCCATCCTGTTGGCTGCCCCGGCGCAGGCGCAGCAGTCGAAGCGCGGCAACGAGACGCTGAAGAAGTACTGCACCGGCGATTACCTCAGCTATTGCGGCAATCTCGATCCGGACGATCCGGCCACCGATCAGTGCTTCAAGACCAACTGGGCGAAGCTCTCCGAGAATTGCCGCCGGGCGATCGACGCCTACACTCCGCCCAAGGATGCCTCCCGCGGCAAGAAGGGCTGAGGCACGGCCTCGCCGGGTCGGGCAACCGAGCCCCGGGGATCCGGCGCGAGGCTCCTGCCCGCACAGACTTTCAGGGCGGTGCGCGAACGGCTAAGCTGGCGCCGCCGACATGCCGGAAAGCCCGATGCCCGCCCGTTCCGCCCGCCTCTCGATCCTGATCGCGCTCGGCCTCGCCCTGGCCTGTACGGCCTGCGGCCGGCGCGGCAGCCTGGAGCCGCCGGGCGCCCCGGCCCCCCGTGCCGAGACCGCCGGGCCCGGCGCGCCGGCCTCACCGCGGAGCCTGCCCACCAGCACGGTCGGCGTGGGGGATCGTGGGGCGGCTCCGGATCCGGACGCGGTCCAGGCCGGGGACGAGCTGAGCGCCTCGGCGATCCCCGCCGGGGGCGACGGCGTGCCGGTGACGACCTCCCGCGGGAGCAAGCGCGGCTACAAGGTTCCGAAGGAGCCCTTCATCCTCGATCCGATCCTGTAGCGGCCGCCTTCGGGACGATCCGCCAAGGAGCGCGTGAGGGCGCGACGGGCCGGATTGCAACGCTCCGAGGCCTGCCGCGCCGACAGGATCGTCGGAAAGCGTCTAGACAGCACGGGGCGAGACGCGCCATTCGGGCGCGCCGGCTCCGTCGGGCCGGCGGCGCGCGAGGCGGCGGATTGTCCTGACATGCACCACTTCCACTACCGGGACGGGCGGCTCCATGCCGAGGACGTCGATCTGACCGCCCTCGCGGCGGAGGTCGGCACCCCCTTCTACTGCTACAGCACCGCCACCCTGGAGCGGCATTACCGCGTCTTCGCCGAAGCCTTCGCCGGGGACGACGCCCTGGTCTGCTTCGCCATGAAGGCGAATTCGAACCAGGCGGTGCTCACCACCCTCGCCCGCCAGGGCGCGGGCATGGACATCGTCTCCGAGGGCGAACTGCGCCGGGCGCTCGCTGCGGGCGTGCCCGGAGAGCGCATCGTCTTCTCCGGCGTCGGCAAGACCCGCGAGGAGATGGCCGCCGCCCTCGACGCGAACATCCTCTGCTTCAACGTGGAGAGCGAGCCCGAACTCGCCGCCCTGTCGGAGGTCGCGACCTCCCGTGGGCAGAAGGCGCCGGTCTCGATCCGGGTGAATCCGGACGTGGACGCCCTGACCCACGCCAAGATCTCGACCGGCAAGTCCGAGAACAAGTTCGGCATCCCGATCGCCCGTGCCCGCGAGGTCTATGCCGGGGCCGCGCGGCTGCCGGGCCTGGAGATCGTCGGCGTCGACGCGCATATCGGCAGCCAGATCACCGACCTCACGCCCTTCGACAACGCCGCCCGCCTGCTCTGCGCCCTCGCCCGGGACCTGCTCGCCGACGGACACCGGCTGCACCACGTCGATTTCGGCGGCGGGCTCGGCATCCCCTACCGCGACGACAACGCGCCCCCGCCCGACCCGGCGGCGCTGGCCGCGATCCTGCGCCCGCATTTCCGGCCGCTGGGCCTGCGCCCTGTCTTCGAGATCGGGCGGATGATCGCCGGCAATGCCGGCATTCTCGTCACCCGCGTGGTCTACGTGAAGCCGACCGAGAGCAAGACCTTCGTGATCGTCGACGGGGCGATGAACGACCTGATCCGCCCGACGCTCTACGAGGCCTTCCACGCCCTGCGCCCGCTGAGCGAGCCCGGCCCCGACACGCCCCGGCTGACGGCGGACGTGGTCGGCCCGGTCTGCGAGAGCGGCGACTATCTCGCTCTCGGGCGCGAGATGCCCGAGGTCTCCCCCGGCGACCTGATCGCGGTGATGAGCGCGGGTGCCTACGGCGCGGTCCAGGCCGGCACCTACAACAGCCGCCGCCTCGTGCCCGAGGTGCTGGTGCGCGGCGATCAGGCGGCCGTGGTGCGTCCGCGCCCGAGCTATGACGATCTGATCCGCCTCGACCGTCTGCCCGGCTGGCTCACCTGACGGTGTTGACGGGGCCACTCCTGCCCCCATCCTGAGGTGCCGCCCGATGCTTCGGC
The DNA here is from genome assembly GCA_020741775.1 of Methylorubrum populi. Lineage (GTDB taxonomy): Bacteria > Pseudomonadota > Alphaproteobacteria > Rhizobiales > Beijerinckiaceae > Methylobacterium > Methylobacterium populi_B. The sequence goes on along the minus strand of DYYG01000013.1, from coordinate 414,599 downwards.
CTCGGGGGGCCGGTGCGAGCCGACCCGCTTTCGAAAAGACCGCCCCATGAAGACCGCCGATTGCGACATCCTGATCCTGCCCGGCTATGCCGGCTCCGAGGAGGATCACTGGCAGGCCCGCTGGGCGGCCCGGCTCAAGACCGCCCGGATCGTCGAGCAGGCCGATTGGCACAACCCCGATCCCAAGTCCTGGCGCGACCGGATCGCGGAGGCGGTCGCGGCGGCGACCCGCCCGGTCGTGCTCATCGCCCATAGCCTCGGTGTCGTGGCGGCGGTGGAGGCTGCACCGCGTTTTCCCGTCGGCATCGTGCGCGGGGCCCTGCTCGTGGCCTTCCCCGATATCGAGGCCGGGGCGAGCCTGCCGGAGAGCGTGCGCGCCTTCGCGCCGGTGCCGCGCGATCCCCTGCCCTTCCCCTCACTGCTGGTGGCGAGCCGCACCGACCCGCACTGCACCTACGAGCGGGCGGAGGATTACGCCTATGCCTGGGGTTCGGCGCTGGTGGATGCGGGCGAGGCGGGCCACATCAATGTCGCGAGCGGGCACGGCCCCTGGCCCGAGGGCCTGATGCGCCTCGCGGGTTTCCTCGCCCCGCTGTGATCCGCCCCAGCGCGACGGGGCATCCGGCAGATCTGGAAGAGCAGGCTTCGGACCAGGACCTTACGCGCTGTTTCCATCAAATGTTCTGAAGACGGAATCTGAAAAATCCTTCGTTTCAGGAGAAATCGGGAACTTAATTTTCCTTAATTGCTTTCTCCGGGCACACCGGTCGGCAGCGCCGGCTGGATAATCTCGGAGGGACGCAATCGTGACGCTGACGAAGACTCTTGCTACCGCCACCGCTTTCGCCTTCATCGCCGGCTCCGCACTTGCCGCCCCGTGCAACACCGGCAGCACCAACAAGGCTCCGGGCGATTCCAAGGCTGAGAACAGCAGCACCGGCAGCGGCGCGGATTCGGGCTCGAAGAACCTCGCGGGCGGCCAGCAGCCGGCCTCCCCCGGCACCGTCGGCGCGATGAACAATGTCGGCGCCGGCCAGGGCGTCGGCAACAAGCCCGGCTCCGAGCAGACCGCCTCCGCCAAGAACACCGCCGGTGGCGACCAGCCGGCCGCTCCGGGCACCGTCGGCGCGATGAACGCGGCCGGTCACGACCAGAAGCTCGGCGACAAGAAGGGCGGCGACGACTGCTGATCGCCTGCCTTCACCGCGTGTAGAACGCCCCCGCACCGGCCGGTGCGGGGGTTTTTACATGCCTCCGCCTTAAAGTGCCTCACGAAACTCCCGAAGACGCGCCGGTTCCCCTTTGGTCGCGACGGCGCAGCGGGAGTTTTGCGAGAGATACTTAGGGCGCCGGCTTGTCCTCACCGTTGCGAAACAGCTGGCCAGCCACGTCGTTGACGGTGGGAGGGCTCAAGCGGACGAAGGGCAGCGGCCGGCACACCGCCAGGGCCGCGAGCCCGAAGCGGGCGGTCATCAGCCCGTTGAGCACGCCCTCGCCGAGCTTGGCCGAGACGCGGGCGGCGAGGCCGAGGCCGAGCACCTGATGCAGCATCCCCTCCCCCACCGCCATGCCGCCGGTGACGGTGAGATGGGCCAGTGCCGCCCGGGCGAGCCGCAGGAAGCCGAGCAGGCCGGGACGGCCGCCATAGATCGCCGCGATCCGGCGCAGCAGCCGGGCGGCGGAGAACACGACGAAAGCGACATCGACGATGGCCCGCGGGCTCAGCGCGGTCACCGCCGAGACCTGGCTCGCGGCCTGGGCGATGGCCGCCTTGGCCTGCCGGTCGAGGGGGCTGAGCAACTCCCCCTCGGCCAGGGCCAGCCGGTCGTCGACATCGAGGATCGCGTCGCCCACCGCATCGAGGCGCCGGATGCCGGCAGCCAGGGCGGGCCGGTCGGCGTAGAAGCCGCGCAACTCCTGCACCACGCCCTGCGCGGCGGTGTGGTCGCGGGTGGAGAGGGCGGCCAGCGCCCGCTCGCGCAGGACCTCGATCTTGCGCTCGCGCCAGACGCCGAGCGCCTCGCGGGCGACGAGGGCGGTGAGCGCGATGCCCGCGATCACGAGGAGCGCGAGGGCGACCCAGCCGAGCCAGGGAGCGGTGGCGAACAGGTCGGTGATCAGCCGCTCGATCGAGAGCCCCACCGCGATGCTGACGAGGCCGCCGAGGGCGCTGAACAGGATCGAGAGCCATGGCGCCCGGCTTTTGGGTGCCACCGGCACGGCGACGCCGTCGGCGGCATCCACGATCTCGTAGGGCTCGTCGACGAGGCGCACCTCGGGTCGCGGCGGCGCCTCGGCGGCTTCGGGCGAAGGCGCCTGATCGGCGGCGGGGATGCGGAAGGCGCGCGGGCGCTGGGGCGTGGTCACGTCAGCTTGTCCCCGATCAGGAATTGCATGGCCCGGTCGAGCCGGATCTGCGGCAGGTGGCCCGGCCGGCCGAGGGCGTCCGCCTTCACCGGCGGCGGACGGAAGCGGGGGAAGCGGAACGAGCCCGGCGGGACCGCGCCGTCGAGCACCGCCTGCGGATCGGCCGGCAACTCGCCGGGGAACACCGCTGCCTCCGAAAGGCCGTCGAACACCTCGTCGCCGACATGCTCCCCGGCCTCCGGCGTGCCGGAGACGGCGCGCAGCACCTCGCCGCCGTCATGGACCGTGGTCTCGCGGGTGGCCCGCACGGAGGCGAGCGCCACGGTGCCAACCCGGGCGCCGGCGGCCTCGGTGCGGCGCATCGCCCGCGAGACCAGCAGGCGCAGCAGCGCGTCGAGCCGGTCGTGGCTCGATTGGTGGAGGTGGTCGGCCTTGGTGGCGGCGAACATGATCCGCTCCGCCCGCGGCGCGAAGAAGCGTGAGAGCAGGCTGTTGCGGCCGATGCGGAAGGCGAGCAGCACCGCGTCCAGCGCCTCTTCCAGCTCGGCCAGGGCCGCCGGCCCGGAATCGACTGCCGAGAGCACGTCGACGAGCACGATCTGGCGGTCCACCCGCTGGAAATGCTCGCGGAAGAACGGCTCCACCACCTTGCTCTTATAGGCCTCGAAGCGCCGCTCCATCAGCGCGCCGAGGCTGCCGGGCACCTGCACCTCCTCCAGGCGGTCGAGGGGGGCGAAGGTGAGCATCGGCGATCCGGCCAGATCGCCCGGCATCAGGAAGCGCCCCGGCGGCGTGGTCGCGACCGATTCCGCACCGGCCCGGAGCGCCGCGAGATAGGCCTTGAAGGCATTGGCGGCCCGCTCGGCCACCACCTCGTCGAGGGGGGCGGCCGGGTCGAGATCCTTCATCAGGGCGAGCCAGGGCGCGGCGATCGCGGCCCGTCCCGCCCGGCGGGTGCCGGCGATGGTCGCCCGAGACCATGCCACGTAGCTCTGATCGACCAGGGCCAGATCGAGCAGCCATTCGCCGGGATAATCCACCACGTCGAGCATCAGCGTGGCCGGCCCCGTGCGCCAGCCGCCGGAGCGCTCGTATTCGATTTCCAGGCGGAACTGGCTGATCCGGTCGGTCGAGCCCGGCCAGCGTCTGGCCTCGGTGAGCGCGGAAAAATTCTCCTCGAAGGGAAAGCGCGGCACGTCGTCGTCGGGCTGCGGCACGAGCCGGGCGCGGCGCAGGCGGCCGGCCTGCGCGGGCTCGAAAGCGGGCAGGGCGTGGCCCTCCACGAGATGGTGGATCAGGGCGGTGGTGAACACCGTCTTGCCCGAGCGGGCCAGACCGGTGACGCCGAGCCGGAGGGTCGGCTGGATCAGAAGATCGCTGGACGCCTCCGCGAAGGCCTTGATCGCGGATCCCGCTTGCGCGGCATAGTCGAAGAGAGGCGGCAAGATGGGCCCTGCGGCGAGACGGACTTGGCCGCTGTCAGGTGGCGCGGGCGGCGGCCGATCTCAAGGCTTGTTCAAGGCCTGGGCTCAAGGCGTAGCTTCAAGACTTGGCTTCAAGATTGGGACGGGCCGCCACCGCCTCCTGCGCCCGCGCGGCGCCGACCGCCCGCCAGCGCTCGATCGCGGCACAGAGATGCACGCGCTTGAACGGCTTGCCGACATGGTCGTCCATGCCCGCCGCGATCAGCTCCTGCACCTGCCCGTCGAGGACGTTGGCGGTCATCGCCACGATCGGCAGGAAGGCGGCGGGGCCGGCCATGGCCCGGATCCGGCGGGTCGCGGTGAGACCGTCCATGCCGGGCATCTGCACGTCCATCAGCACGACGGCATAGGGGTCGGTGGTCCCGCTGGTCGCCTCGATGGCCGCGATGGCCTCGGCCCCATCGCTCGCCACGTCGACCCGGTAGCCCTGTGCCTCCAGCACGGCGCAGGCCAGCGTCTGGTTGATTGGCAGATCCTCGACGAGGAGGATCCGCGCGGGCATCGCACTCGCTTGGCCGTCCTGGGCCGGGGAGCCGGACGGGCTTTCGGTGGAGGGGGAAGCGCCGCGGGGCAGCGCCAGGGTGAACCAGAAGGTCGAGCCGACGCCCTCGGAACTCTCGACGCCGATCTTGCCCCCCATCATGCTGACGAGCCGGTGGCAGATGGCGAGGCCGAGCCCCGACCCGCCGAAGCGCCGGCTGATCGAGCCGTCGACCTGGCTGAACGGCTTGAACAGTCGGTGCCGCTGGGTCGGCGCGATGCCGATGCCGGTATCGGCAATCTCGAAACGCAGGGCATCGGCGATCTCGCCCGATGCCAGCGGCTGCTGCCCCTCGCGGCGTACGGTCAGGGTGACGGAGCCGGCGGAGGTGAACTTGACCGCGTTGTTGAGCAGGTTGAACAGCACCTGCCGCAGGCGGTTCGCATCGCCGATGACGGTCGTCGGCAGGTGCGGGTCGATCCGCGTCTCGATGGCGACGGCGCTCTTGAGGGTGCTGCCCCGCATGATCGCGACCGTGTCGTCGATCAGTTCCAGCAAGGAGAAGGGCAGCGGGTCGAGCTCGAACTGGCCCGCCTCGATCTTGGAAACGTCGAGGACATCGTTGACGACGGTGAGCAGGGCCTCGCCGGAGACGCGGATCAGCTCCAGCCGGCGGCGATCCTCCGGGTCGTGGCCGGGTCGTTCGAGCAGCAGGTTGGCGTAGCCGAGGATGCCGTTGAGGGGTGTGCGGATCTCGTGGCTCATGGCCGCGAGGAACTCGCTCTTGGCCGCGCTGGCCCGCTCGGCCTCCGCCGTGGCGGCCTGGGCTTCCGCAGTGACGGCGCGCAGGGCAGCCTCGGCCGCCTTCCGCTCGGTGACGTCGAGATGCAGCCCGAGCATCCGGTAGGGCCGGCCGGCCCCGTCGTAGAGAGTACGGCCGGAGCTGTAGAGCCAGCGCTTGCCCACCCGGTACTCCGCCGTGAAGCGGGTGCGGTTGTCGACGGCCTGATGAATGCGGTTCCAGGTATCGACCACATCGTCGGGATGGATGGTCGCGGTCCATTCCGAGGCCGACAGGGAGCGGGGGCCGCCTGTTTCTCCCAGACCGTAAAGATGCACGCTCTCCGGCGAGAGGAGCCCGATGCCGGTATGCAGATCCCAGTCGAAGGTGCCGGCCTCCGCCCCTTCCAGGGCGATGCCGAGCAGACGGCCGGAATCCTCGACGGCGAGGCGGGCGGAGACGATCTCGTCGATGTCCAGGGCCGTGCCGATCCACTCGGTGATCACGGCGGGATCGGCGGGGCTGCGGATGGGCGTGACTGAGAGCTTGTGCCAGCGGTACGAGCCATCCTTCGCCCTCAGGCGCCACTGGCCATCATAGCCCTGGCCGGAGGCACGGGCCGCCTGCCACGCCGCCTCCATGGCGGCGGCATCGTCGGGATGATTGCGGGCGATCCGCTGGGTCCGCTCCGCGCCGATCGGGCCGTAATATTCCTCGAAGCGGGCATTGGCGTAGGTGGCCTCACCGCTCTCGGGATCGATGGTCCAGACCAGGAGCGGCAAGGCGTCCGCGAGGCTGCGGTAGCGCAGTTCGCTGCGGCGCATCTCTGCCTGGACCTGCAGCCGGTCGGTCACGTCCATGAGAATGCCGAACAGCCCGCTCGTGCGGCCATCCTCGTCCTTCTTGCAGGTGCCGCGCACCATGACGTCGCGCGGCGCTCCGTCCGGCCGCATCAGCCGGCCCTGGAACTCGAAATCGTGTCCGCCCGCGATCGCCGCGGCGGTGATCACCCGGATCCGCTCGCGATCCTCCGGGTGGCAGAGCTGCGCGAGGTTGGGGTGCTCCGCGGACGACGCGGCGGGGTCGAGACCGGCGATGCGCAGCAGGCTTTCGGAATAGATCGGGTGGCCGTCGGCGAAGCTCTCCCGCCAATGGCCGACCTGGGCAATCTCCTCGGCCATGGTCAGGAGCGAGTTGGCGGCCGCCCGCCGCTCGATCTCGGCCCCCTGCGCGCGGATGGTGCTCTCGTGGATCTGCCGCAGGGCGCGCTCGTTGGCGTAGGCGAGGTTGTCGCGGCGAAGATGAAGCTGAGCTGTCACGATCTCGGCAAGGTCGCGCAGGGCCTGCTCATCGGCCGGCGTGAAGCCGCGCGGTCGCGGATCGACGAGGCACAGGGCGCCGAGCCGCAAGCCCGGCCGCAGGATCAGGGGCGCACCCGCGTAGAACACGACGTGGGGCGGTCCGGTGACGATGTCGAGCCCGGAGAAGCGCGGATCGCGGCGCGCATCGGGAATGACGAGCACCGCATCCTGTTCGATCGTCCGGCTGCAGAACGAACCGGCCCGCGGCATCTGCACGGGCATGGCGCCGGCGCAGGCCTTCAGCCATTGCCGCTCGGCATCGACCAGGGAGACATAGGCCGAGGCCACCCCAAACAGACGACACGCCGTCCGGCACACGGCATCGAACGGCGCCTCCGGATCGGAGCCCAGGATGCGCAGTTCATGCAGGGCCGCGAGGCGCTCGGCTTCGCTCGCAGATCCCGTGGTCACGGCCTCACCCTCGCTCCGGCCCTTTCGCCGGCTCCCGCGCGCGCGCCACCGATCATAGGACCGCCGCCGATCACGCCGCAATCGCGCATACGGCTAGGCTCCGGCCATGCCCCTGCTCCTGCCTTCCCCCATGAGGAGCCGCGATCCCAGCGCAGACGGGCCGCCTCCAGCGCCCAGACCATGCCGAGCATCATGTAGACGTGGCGCCATTTCTCCACGTCGATCTGCATGGCCTGGAGGAAGAACATCAGCAGCGCCGGGAACACGATCTGCGCGTGGGCGCGATAGGGCGAGGGGCGCGCCATCAGCCGGAAACCGACGAAGCAGGTGGCCACGACGAGGGCGATGAAGGCTGCCCCGGCTAGCCAGCCGCCATTGGCGAAGCTGCCGATATAGGAATTGTGCGGCTCCAGGTTGAAGATCTGGCGCCAGCGCAGGGGGCCCATGCCGAGGGGCTCCTCCAGCAGCATGCCCATGCCGCGGATCTGGTTGCCGAAGCGCCCGGTCTCACCCTCGTCGTAATCCTGCGTGACGGCGGCCCGGGTCTGGAAGGTCTCGGCGACGCTGGAGATCGAGAGCAGGCCCGCGAGCGCGACCGCCCCGAGCCCGGCGGCAACGAGGCCGATGGTCACGATCCGCCGCCGCAGAGGTCTCGAGCGGCTCGCCGTGTAGAGCGCCCCCACCATCACCGCGACCGCCACCACCGTCCCTCCCCAGGAGCCGCGGGAGAAGGACAGGAAGATCCCCGCCATGACGACGATGAGGCTCGCCAGCGACAGGGACGGCCACCGGGTCGTGCCGGAGAGGAGGCCGTGCATCAGGTAGAGCGCGCCCAGCGTCAGGAAGGAGCCGAACACGTTCGGATCCTGGAAGGTGCCCGAGGCGCGGCCGTAGCGGTAGAACAGATCCTCGATGCCGAGAAGCTGCAGGTAGCCGACGACGCCGAGGGCGGCGGAGAGCACGCAGCTCGCGGTGTAGGCCTTGAGCGCCACCTCGATCCGCGCCGTCGTGTCGTCGGCGTAGAGCATCGCGAAGAAGATGCAGGTGATGACGAGGTAGACGAGCTGAACGGTCCAGGTCACCGAGAGCGGCTCGTTCAGGTAGGGCATCAGCGCGACGATGATCGCGGCGAGATAGGCGAGGAGCAGGAACACCAGCGGCACCGCGCCCCGGTGCAGACGGATACCGAGCGCGATCCAGAGCAGGATCGTTGGGATCGCGACGACGTCGTAGGGCGAGGTGTCGGAGAAGGCGAAACAGGCGAAGAAGATGAACGCCGCGTGCAGCAGGCTCGCCAGCCCTTGGACCACACGGAGGGCGGGGATGCGCCCCCAGGCCCCCGCGCTCCATCGTGACGGTGACGCGGCGGATAGCGCGCCTGTCATTGTGGGCATCGGCGAACTCGAACTCTCGCGGTGGAAGGCCGCGCACACCACCCGCCGACGCCGTCCGAACGGGCGCGACGGGATTGCGGCCTCCCGATCCGGCCACTGAACCACTGAAAGGTTGCATTTTAGCCAACACGCCGATGCGTGAGGGACGCGTCGTTCTCAATGGCCGGTGATCTCGGTACTCGACGCCGCACACTCATCCGATGAAGCGCCGCCTTATGCTTGATCACGGGCGTCCATCGGCGGCAGCGAAATCTGACAAAGCCCGCGTCGCGCCGGAATGTCTTCCGCCGGAACCGGTCGAATGTCCTCCACTCCCAGGAGGCAGGCCATACCGGCAAATCGTTCCACCCTGTCGCGTGCGCAACGTCACGTCACGCCGGACGGAGGCGCCCCATATCCAGTCTATCGAAGACGAGAGAGGCCCAGGATAGCCTGGTCCGAAGAAAAAATAAGATCGGAGAAGCTGATGAAGACTCGTATTGCCGCTGCCATTGCCGCCCTTGCCTTGAGCGCCGCGCCCGTGACGTCCGCTCTTGCCTTCAGTGAAGTCTATACCCGCCCGGCCCCGGTCGTGTCCGGCTGGAGCGCCCCGCTCGGCGTCCATGACGGCCCCTACCACGCCGCCTGCCCGCTGAGCTCAGCCGCCGAGGGCAATGCCAACCAGCAGAATTTCCCGGTCAAGCAGTATGGCCAGACCTCGGGCGGCTACCGCTGCTGATCGGTTGGCACGGAGGACTCCCGAGCAATGCCGCTGATGAAGGCCTTTTCCTACGCGATGATCGGCGCCCTCGGGCTCGGTCTCGCCACCGCCGCAGTCGGTGCAGCCAACCTGCTGCTCGATCTCTGACGGCGTGCGCCGCGCATCCCGGCCGATAGGGATGCGGCTGACGACAAAAGGGCCGCCCCAAGGGGCGGCCCTTTTCCCTTACGCGCTCGGCTGAAGAACCCTCAGCCGAAATGCCGGGCGAGGGTTTCGCGGACGGTCTCGACCATCCGCTCCACCGGCACGGAAACCTGGGCGGGACGCGCCGCCTTCCACTCGGCGTTGCTGGCGATGGCCTCGGCCGCGCGGGCCCCCGCGATCAGGTCCTTGATCTGGACCTCGCCGGCCTCGCGCTCGTTCGACCCCTGGATCACCACCACCGGGGCGCGGCGTCGGTCGGCATATTTCATCTGCGCCTTCATCCCGGCCGCGCCGAGATAGAGTTCGGCCCGGATGTTGTCCGCCCGCAGGCGGGCGACCAGCGCCTGGTACTCGGCGATATTCTCGCGGTCGAGCACCAGCACCACGACCGGGCCGGGCTTGGCCGCGCCCTCCACCAGCGGGCTCTTGGTCAGCCGCAGGGCCGAGAACAGCCGCGAGACGCCGATGGAGAAGCCGGTCGCCGGCACCGGCTCGCTGCGAAAGCGCCCGACCAGCCCGTCATAGCGTCCGCCGCCGGCCACCGAGCCGAAGCGCACGGTCTGGCCGTCCTCGTTGGTGACGGGGAAGGTCAGCTCCGCCTCGTAGACCGGGCCGGTGTAATATTCGAGGCCGCGCACCACGGAGGGGTCGGCCCGCACCCGGTCGTGGCCGTAACCCGCCGCCTCGCACAGCCGCATGATGGCGTGGAGTTCGGCGATGCCCTCGCGCCCGGTCTCGGATTCGCCGACGACATCGTGCCAGGATTTGAAGAACTTTTCCCAGAACGCCATGCGGTCGGCGCCCTCGTGCGGGCTCGCCTCGAAACCGACATAGGCCAGGATCCGCTCGATCGCATCATCCGCCAGACCGGCGCCCTTGGTGAAATCGCCGCTCTCATCCTTACGGCCCGCACCGAGCAGCAGGCGCACGCCGTCGGGGCCGAGGCGGTCGAGCTTGTCGATGGCGCGCAGCACGGTCAGGCGCTGGCCGGCCTTGTCGGGCCCGGCGAGGCCGATCGCCTCCATCACCCCGTCGAGCACCTTGCGGTTGTTGACCTTGACCACGTACTGGCCGGCCAGCCCGAGCCGCTCCAGCGTGTCGGCCATCAGCATGCAGGTCTCGGCATCGGCCGCGACGGAACCGGCGCCGACGATGTCGGCATCGAACTGCATGAACTGGCGGAAACGGCCCGGCCCCGGCTTCTCGTTGCGGAAGACGTAGCCCGCCCGATAGCTGCGATAGGGCTTCGGGATCGCGTCGAAATTCTCGGCGACGTGCCGGGCGAGCGGCGCGGTGAGATCGTAGCGCAGGCTGAGCCACTGCTCGTCGTCGTCCTGGAACGAGAACACGCCCTCGTTCGGCCGGTCGAGATCGGGCAGGAACTTGCCCAGGGCCTCGGTATATTCGACGAAGGGGGTCTCTAGCGCCTCGAAGCCATAGAGTTCGAAGGTCTGCCGGATCGTGTCCAGCATCCGCGCCTGCGCGGCGATGTCGGCCTCGTGGCGGTCGGGGAAGCCGCGCGGCAGGCGGGGTTTGAGAGTCTCGGCCTTGGCCATGTCGTCGCCGATCGGAGCGGGTTACTGAGAAGGGAAGCCCGGCTCTATCGCAGCCGCAGGCGGGGCGGCAACCCGAGGCGCCCTCAGAACAGCCGGCTGCCGTCGGGCACCGGCCGGTCGGGCGCGAACAGCACCACGGCCCCGGCCGCGTCGGCGAAGCCCAGCGTCAGCACCTCCGAGAGGACCTTCCCGATCTGCCGCGGCGGGAAGTTCACCACCGCCGCGATCTGCCGGCCCACCAGCTTCTCCGGGGTGTAATGCTCGGTGATCTGCGCGCTGGAGCGCTTCCGTCCGAGGCCGGGCCCAAAATCGATCACGAGCTTGAGCGCCGGCTTGCGCGCCTCCGGGAAGGGCTCGGCCGAGACCACGGTGCCGATGCGGATATCGACGGCGAGAAAGGCATCGAAGCCGATCTGTTCGGAGGCGGGGGCGGACGGATCGTGGGTGAGATGCATGGATCGGCTCGGCTGATGGGCGCTAAACAGCCCAGCGATAGGCCAGCAGCGCGGCGCGACTGAGCACCGCCAGCGGAATCTGCGCCGGCCGCAGACGCTCGAAGAACAGGGGCGCCTCCCCGCGCTCCGCGGCGATGGGATCGAGGATCGTGATCGCGGTGAAGCCCACGATCAACAGCGCGAGAGCCACGACGGGAAAGCCGAGGACGAAGGCGGCGAGGGCGCCGAATCCCAGGGAGAACAGGCCCATCATCGTGGCGATCTGCGCGACGGTCGCCCCGCCCTCGGTGCGGAAGCTGACTCCGCGGCGCACGCCCGACAAGAAAAGCAGGATCGCGCAGGCCCAGAGCACGGTGAGGGTGAAGATCGCCTCGGCCGGTCCGCCGCGCAGCCACCAGACCAGCACCGCTCCGGCGACGAAAGGCAGCATCGGCCCGTAGCCGAACACGATGCTGAGCCAGGGTACCGCGCGGGGCTCGTCGACGCGGATCGTGCGGCCGGCCTCGCTTTCCGGGTTTCGGGCCGGGTTTGGGGACATGCGGACCTCGCGCGGGCCGGAAGGAACGCCCGAGGAACGGATGGGGCGCGGCCCTGTTCCGCGCAGGCCCGCCGAGACCGCGTCCGGTCTCAGGCCGCCGTCTCGGCGGAGCGGACCGCGCGGAGCCGCTCCTCCCGCCGATGGCGGCGGCGCTGCGAGCGGCTGTCCTCGGTGGTCGCGGCCAGCCACCAGACCAGGACGAGCGCCACGAGACCCGCCGCCCCGAGCGCCAGGAAGGCGCCCGCCCAGCCGAACCAGCCTTGGGCGAGGCCGCCATACCAGGCCGAGAGGGCGCCACCCGCCCCCTGCACCGCGTTGACGCTGCCGAGCGCCGTCTGCGTCCGCCCCGAGCCCCAGGTCAGGTCGGCCACCACCACCGGCACCGCCACGCCGATGATGCCGGAGGCCACCCCGTCGAGGATCTCGGCGCTGATCAGCCAGAACGGATCGTCGATGAAGGCGGAGAGCAGCGCCCGCACCGGCAGGACGAGGCAGGCGGCGATGAGGAGCTGGCGCCGGCCGCGCCGGTCGGCGAGGGAGCCGGCGGCGAGCGCCACGGGCACCATCACGAGCTGGGCCACCATGACGTAGCGGGCGGTCCAGGCGGTGGGGTCGTCGGCGGTGCGCACGAGCTTCTGGCCGAGCAGGGTCAGCATGCCGCCATTGCCAAGCTGGAACAGGGCCAGCGCCACGGCCAGCACTAGGAGCCGCTTGTTGGTGAAGAGCTGGGCGTAGGACGAGCGCGCCGGCTCCTCCTCGTCCTCCTCCTTCCAGCCGACCGCCCGGCGCCGGTTCCAGGATCCGGCCGGCATCGCCAGGGTGGCGACGATGGCCGCCGCCGCCATGCCGCCGAGCACCCAGAAGGCGACCTCCGGCCCGACACGGGCGGTGCCGACCGCGATCAGCCCGGCGGCGATCAGGATGCCGACATGGTTGAAGGCCTGGTTGCGTCCCTGCTGGCGCGGAAAGGCCTGCTTGCCGACGACGCCGAGGGTCAGCGCCGTCACGGCGAGCAGCAGCAGCGTGCCGCCGGCGGCGGCAAGGAACTGCGCCGCCAGCACCGGCAGGAAGGAATGGGCCGGCATCAGCAGCAGCGTGCCGGCGAGGATCGCGGCGCAGGAGCCGGCGATGAGCAGGCGCGGATGGCCGAACCGGTCGACCAGCGCGCCGAAGGGACCGCTCAGGAGCAGGGTGCCCGCCCCGACCAGAGTCGTCACGAGCCCGACCTCGGAGGGGCTCCATTGCCGCATCTGCGCGAGCCACGTGCCGAGGAACGGCCCAAGACCGCCCTGAATGTCACCGATGAAAACGTTGATCAGGGCAAGGTGGGTGGTGGGCGCCATGCTGTCCTGGTGAGCTGAACCGGGGGCGGGCCCCTAGCGTACCGTCGCCGTCACCGCAACGATCGCCCGCCCCGCTCAACGCCGGAGGCGGCATTTCAGATCACGGGTCCAGCCACGCTTTCGCCGAGGATCGGATACGAGCGACACGAAAAAGGGCCCCGCTTTCGCGGAGCCCTCGCTTCATGCCTGGCCGACCTGAAAGAAGCCGGCAACCGCCTCAGGAAGCGAGCGGCGCGCCCTGGCCGGCGGCCTGCGCTTCCATCATCTTCTGGCGGTAGAGGCCGACGAAATCGATCGGGTCGATGTAGAGCGGCGGGAAGCCGCCGTTGCGCACGGCCTCGGCCACGATCTGGCGGGCGAAGGGGAAGAGCAGGCGCGGGCACTCGATCATCACCGCCGGATGGATCTGGTCCTGCGGGATGTTGCGCATGCGGAAGATGCCGGCATATTTCAGCTCGAAGGCGAACAGCACGTCGTTCTGGATCTTGGCATCGCCTTCCAGCGTCAGCTCGACCTCGAAATCGGCCTCGGCGATCTGCTGAGCGTTGACGTTGACCTGAATGTTGATCTGAGGACCGCCATCCTGCGGCTGCAGGGAGCGCGGCGCATTCGGGTTCTCGAAGGAGAAGTCCTTGGCATACTGCGCCAGCGCGTTGATCGCGGGCGCGAGATCCTCGGTCTGTGCGCCGTTGCCGTTCGGTGCCGCGGTATCGGCCATGGCGTCTCTCCTTGCTCGCGTCGTCTTTAAGCCCGCAGCGTTTCCCGCGCAGGATCGCCTCTCGGGCGCGGGCTGGGCGCTATCATGCCCGCACCCGGCGAACAAGCCGAGCCGGATCAATCCATCCTGCGGCCGTTCCAGGGGCGCCCCTTCGAGGGCGCAACGGGAGCGCGACGCGGCGCGCGCGAATGCGACGCGGGCGCTCCTCTCGACGGCTTGCCTGGAATCGCTCGCAGCTCCGCCCATATCACGGTAAGGTCGCAGACTTCGAACGGTCGGAGACACCTTAACCTCAAGCGCCTTTGAACACATCCTTTCCCGGCTCGATCCCCGCGCCGCCCTCGGCTAAGAGCCTTTTTCGCGAACCCTTTCGCCGCCGGGCGGAGGGCCTTCCCGAAACCATCTCCCCGGGGCGCGGCGGGCGGAACTTCACGGGGCGGCCACCCTCCGGGCGGCCTCGGAACGCCGGGTTCACGTGTGCGACGGTCACGATTCGGATCGGTGATGCAGGATTCCTTCGACGTAACGACCCTGATTTTCCTGGCGCTGGCCGTCTTCGTGATCTGGCGGCTGCGCTCGGTGCTCGGCCAGAAGACCGGCGCCGAGCGCTCGCCCTTCCGGCCGGTGGAGCGCAACCGCACCGAGCCGCCGGCCGGCCGGACCGAGGGCGACAACGTGGTGCGCCTGCCCGGCGCCGACCGGGCCCAGGCGGCAGCGGCGGTGCAGACCGTGACCCGCGACTGGCGCGGCATCGCCGAGCCGGGCTCGGCGGTCGCCCGCGGCCTGGAGCAGGTGGTGCAGGTCGAGCCGAGCTTCGATCCACGCACCTTCCTGGAGGGGGCCAAGGGCGCCTACGAGGTCATCGTCACCGCCTTCGCCCAAGGGGATCGCAAGACCCTGCGGCCCCTCCTGTCGCGGGAGGTCTATGATGGTTTCGATCGGGTGATCTCCGAGCGCGAGAAGCGCCGCGAGACGGTGGAGACCACCTTCATCTCCATCGACAAGGCCGAGATCGTCGCCATCGAGGTCAAGAACCGCGCCGCCCAGATCACCGTGCGCTTCCTCTCGAACCTGATCACCGCCACCCGCGACGCGGACGGCAAAGTGATCGACGGCAATGCCGAGACCGGCGTCGAGGTGCCCGACGTGTGGACCTTCGCCCGCACCCTGGGCTCCCGCGATCCGAACTGGCAGCTCGTCGCGACCGACGCGGGCGGTTGATCGTCTCTCGCCATGCCACGTCGGCGCGTTTCCCTTCCGGCCGCAGCGGTCCTCACCGTTGCGGCCGTTTCCGTTCCCGTCCGCTCTCCGAACGCGGCGGAGGGGCCTCCCGCCGTGCCCGGCGCCGTGCTGGAGCCGGTCGCCTTCAACGCCCTGCCCGGTTGGCGCGAGGACGATGCCGGCGCCGCCCTCGACGCCTTCCGCCGGACCTGTGCCGGCTCCGGCCCCAACCCGCCCCAGGCCACGAACGTGATCGGCACCCCCGCCGACCTTGCGGCCGCCTGCGCGGCGTCGGCCACGGTGAAGCCGGCCGAGGCCAGACCCTTCTTCGAGGCGCGGTTCTCGGCCTACCGCATCGTGCGCCCCGCCTCGGGGGCGGAACCGGAGCGGCGGCTCGGCTTCCTCACCGGCTATTTCGAGCCGGAACTCACCGGCTCGCTCGAGCCCGGCCCCGGCTACACCGCCCCCGTCCTGGCCCGGCCCGACGACCTCGTCAGCCTCGCTCCCGGCGAGACGGCGCCGGGACTCGATCCGATCTACCGGGCGGGCCGGCGCACCGAGACCGGCCTCGTGCCCTATCCCGACCGGGCGGCCATCGAGGATGGCGCCCTTGGTGAGCGGACCCGGCCGCTGCTCTGGCTGCGCGATGCCGTCGATCTGTTCGTGCTGCAGGTCCAGGGTTCGGGCCGGGTGCGGCTGCCGGACGGGCGGTCGATGCGCGTGCTCTATGACGGCAAGAACGGCCAGCCCTACACCTCGATCGGCAAGCTCCTGGTGGCGGAGGGGCATCTGCCGCTCAACGGCCTGAGCCTGGAACGCTGGACCTCTTGGCTGCGCGCCCATCCCGACCATGCCCGGCGGCTGATGCGGATGAACGCCTCCTACATCTTTTTCCGGACCGAGCCGGTGACGGACCCCGCCCTCGGCCCGCCCGGCGCCGCGGGCGCCCCCTTGAGCGCCGGCCGCAGCATGGCGGTGGACGGCAATCTCTGGCGCTACGGCCTGCCGTTCTGGCTGGAGGGCAAGCTGCCGGGCCAGCCGGGACGCGGCCATCTCGTGGTCGCCGCCGATACCGGCTCAGCCATCGTCGGCCCGGCCCGGGGCGACCTCTATGTCGGCACCGGGGCGGCGGCGGGGCGCGCGGCCGGCGACCTGCACGACCGGATGGGCTTCGTTGTGCTGCTCCCGAAAGCCGATCCCGCCGGAAAGGCGGCCGCTCCCGCGACCGGGGAGGCTCGGCCGTGAGCCCGCGCCCGCCGCGCCGCGCGCGCCTGCTCTCCCGCGAGGAAGCCCATCTCTGGGGCGAGATCGCCAAGCTGATCACGCCGCTGCGAGGGCGCGCCAAGCCGAAGAAGGCGCTCCAGAAGGCGCTCTCCGTCGAGGCCGAGCGCCCCTCCGCGCCGCCCCGGCCGAACCCGGCCGCGCCGGCACCGGCAACGGTGAGGCCGGTGCCGAAGACGGCGGTGAAACGTCCGTCGCCTTCCCGCCTCCCCGTCGCCTCCCCTCCCCCGGCGCCGCCCGCCCAGGCCGCCACTCCGCGCCCGGCCGTAGCCAAGCCGCTCAAGCTCGGCGACCTCGCCCCTCAGATCGCCCGGGTACAGGCGACGCCCCCTCCCCCCGCCCCACCGACCGCGCCGGGGCTCGAACGGCGGGAGCGGCGCGGCCTGGAGCGGGGCACGCTGACGATCGAGGCGCGCATCGATCTCCACGGCCTCTATCAGGCGGAGGCACATGCCGCCCTGGTCGGATTCCTGCTGCGCTCCCGCGCGGCGGGCCATGCCCGCGTGCTCGTCGTGACCGGCAAGGGCGGGGAAGGCTTCGGCGGCCAGGATCGCGGCTTCTCCGAGCGTGGCGTCCTCCGCCGCAGCGTGCCGCACTGGCTGCGCGGGCCCGAACTGCGCGGCCTCGTCCTCGGCTTCGAGGAGGCGGCCCGCCATCATGGCGGGGCCGGCGCCCTCTATATCCGCCTGCGCCGCCGCTGAGGGCCGGATCGGACAGCGGCGCCGATATCGACGAAGGGTCTTGAGCCGGGTGGCGAAACGCGCTATTGACCCATGCTCTCCCATTGCAGCCGTGTCGCATCCCTAGGTCACTTGAGGCCCAGCGGACCCGATGCGTGGGCCGGGCCGCGCGCCCGCGGCGGCTCCCGACCTGGGGCACTTCTCCGGTGCCCGGCCCTGCTCCCGAACCGGCCGATCTCTTCCCGCCCTTCGTTGGTTGCATCCTCCCACATGACGTCACAGAACGACGCTCTCGACCCCGTCGAAGTCCCGGCCGAAGGCGCTGCCGCGCCGGCCGATCTCGCCACCCGGCGCGAAGTGCGGCTGCAGGACCTCAAGTCCAAGTCGCCCACCGAGCTCATCGCCTTCGCGGAAGAGGTCGAGGTCGAGAACGCCTCGACCATGCGCAAGCAAGAGCTGATGTTCGCGATCCTGAAGCAGCTCGCGGCCAACGAGACCGAGATCATCGGTGCCGGCACCGTCGAGGTGCTGCAGGACGGGTTCGGCTTCCTGCGCTCGAACGACTCGAACTATCTGCCCGGCCCCGACGACATCTACATCTCGCCGACGCAGATCCGCCGCTTCGGCCTGCGCACCGGCGACACCGTCGAGGGCCCGATCCGCGGCCCCAAGGACGGCGAGCGCTACTTCGCCCTGATCAAGGTCAACACGATCAACTTCGAGAACCCGGAGAAGATCAAGCACAAGGTCCATTTCGACAATCTGACGCCGCTCTTCCCGACGAAGCGGTTCAAGCTCGAGCTGGACAACCCGACCAAGAAGGACTTCTCGCCCCGCATCATCGACATCGTCTCGCCGATCGGGAAGGGCCAGCGCGCGCTGATCGTCGCGCCGCCGCGCACCGGTAAGACGGTGCTGATGCAGAACATCGCGCAGTCGATCACCCTCAATCACCCCGAATGCTACCTCATCGTGCTGCTCATCGACGAGCGGCCGGAAGAGGTCACCGACATGCAGCGCTCGGTGAAGGGCGAGGTGATCGCCTCCACCTTCGACGAGCCGGCCACCCGCCACGTGCAGGTCGCCGAGATGGTGATCGAGAAGGCCAAGCGCCTGGTCGAGCACGGGCGCGACGTGGTGATCCTGCTGGACTCGATCACCCGCCTCGGCCGCGCCTACAACACCGTGGTGCCGTCCTCCGGCAAGGTGCTGACCGGCGGTGTCGACGCCAACGCCCTGCAGCGGCCCAAGCGCTTCTTCGGCGCCGCCCGCAACATCGAGGAGGGCGGCTCGCTGACCATCATCGCCACCGCGCTGATCGATACCGGATCGCGCATGGACGAGGTGATCTTCGAGGAGTTCAAGGGCACCGGCAACTCCGAGATCATTCTGGACCGCAAGGTCTCCGACAAGCGCATCTTCCCGGCCATCGACATCACCCGCTCCGGAACCCGCAAGGAGGAGCTGCTGGTGCCGCCGGACTCGCTCAAGAAGACCTATGTGCTGCGCCGCATCCTCAACCCGATGGGCGTCACCGACGCGATCGAGTTCCTCATGGACAAGCTGCGCCAGACCAAGAGCAACGGCGACTTCTTCGACTCGATGAATACGTAAGACCGCGTTCCGCCGCGACGACCGGGAGCCAATCCCGGTTCGTGCGGGCGACATTGTTGAGCCGCCGGTCCGATGGCCTCGGGCCGGCGGCTTTTTTCGTATCATGGGCCGCCGCTCGGACCTGTCGCGCCGAGACGCGGGCCTTGGGCCGGGAAAACGCCGCGCATGTCTCGGCTTCCTCCGCCCTCCGTGGCATCCTGCAGGCTGGGCCGAAGAGGAACGGATCGATGCAGGCGGAAAGCGGCGGGGCGGCGCGGGTGACGGTGGTCGATCACCCCCTCGTCCAGCACAAGCTGACGATGATGCGCGACCGAGACCGCTCGACGAAGGGGTTCCGCGAACTCCTCAACGAGATCGGCATGCTGCTCGCCTACGAGGTGACCCGCGATCTGCCACTGGAACCGGTCACCATCGAGACGCCGCTTCAGCCGATGGAAGGGCGCCGGATCGCCGGCAAGAAGCTGGTGCTCGCCCCGATCCTGCGAGCCGGTGTCGGCTTCCTCGACGGCATGCTCTCGCTGATGCCCTCGGCCCGCGTCGCCCATATCGGGCTCTACCGCGATCCCGACACACTGCAGGCGGTGGAGTACTATTTCAAGAGCCCGTCGGATCTGGCCGACCGCACGGTGCTGGTGCTCGATCCGATGCTCGCCACCGCCAATTCGGCGGTCGCGGCGGTGGAGCGCCTGAAGAGCCGGGGCGCGAAGGATCTCCGCTTCGTCTGCCTGCTCGCGGCGCCGGAGGGCATCGCCCGCTTCCAGGCGGCGCATCCCGACGTGCCGGTCTGGACGGCGGCCATCGACAGCCAGCTCAACGACCACGGCTACATCGTCCCCGGCCTCGGCGATGCCGGCGACCGGATGTACGGCACGCGCTGATCGCGCGTTCCGATCCACGGAGCGCGGGACGGCTCGACGCGCCCCGCCCCATGCGCCATGTGAGCCACGACCTGAGCCACGACCTGAGCGACGATGGGGGCGCCCCGCGCGCGACCGTCCGCCGAACCAATCCTGAGGTGCCGCCGATGTCCCACACCCTGCCCGAGACCATGCGCCAGATCCGCTTTCAGGGCGCGGGCGGCCCGGAGGTGATCGCGGTCGAGACCGTGCCGCTTCCGAAGCCGGGCGCGGGTCAGGTTCTGGTCGAGGTGGTCGCGGCGGGGGTGAACCGGCCCGACATCATGCAGCGCCAGGGTAGCTACCCGCCGCCCAAGGGCGCGACCGAGATTCCGGGCCTGGAGATCGCCGGTCGTATCGCCGCTCTTGGCGAGGGCGTGACCGGATTCTCCATCGGCGACGAGGTCTGCGCCCTCGTCATCAGCGGCGGCTATGCCGAGTTCGCGGTGGCCGAAATCGGGCAGGTGCTCAGGAAGCCGGAATCGCTCTCGCTGGTGGAGGCGGCCGGGCTGCCCGAGACCGTCTTCACGGTCTATTCCACGGTGATCCAGCGCGGGCGCCTGCAGAAGGGCGAGACCTTCCTGGTCCATGGCGGGTCGAGCGGCATCGGCACCACGGCGATCCAGATCGCCAAGCAGCACGGCGCCCGCGTTCTCACCACCGCCGGCTCGGCCGAGAAGTGCCGGTTCTGCGAGGAGCTGGGGGCGGATGCCGCCATCAATTACCGCGAGGCGGATTTCGCCGAGGAGGTGAAGCGGCTCACCGACGGCAAGGGCGTCGACGTGATCCTCGACATGGTGGGCGCCGCCTACCTGCAGAAGAATATCGCCTCCCTGGCGGTGGAGGGCCGCCTCGTCCAGATCGCGTTCATGCAGGGCTACAAGGCGGAGAGCCTCACGCTCACCCCGATCATGCTCAAGCGCCTGACCATCACCGGCGCGACCCTGCGGGCCCAGGCCAAGGAGGCCAAGGCCGCCATCGCCGAAGGGCTGAAGCGGGACGTCTGGCCGCTCGTCGAAGCGGGCAAGATCCGCCCGATCGTGCACGCCACCTTCCCCCTGGACGAGGCCCGCCAGGCCCATGAGCTGATGGAGACCAGCAGCCACAGCGGCAAGATCCTGCTCGTGACCGGCCGCTGACGGCACAGCTTCCTCAGGAACTCTCGAACCCGGACCGGCGTTGGCGACGCATATCCGATGCGAAACCGCGCCGCCCGCCCCATGGGTGGCCGAGAGGCAATCAGAGGGAATCCATGGCGCAGATCGAGAATCAAACCGAGGCCCGCCAGGGGACCAAGGGTAAGCCGGTCCTCTACGTGCTGGTGGCGAGCCTCGTGCTCCTGGCCGTCGCCACGGTCGGCCTCCTGAGCTGGAACCGGGCGGAGACCACCTCCGATTACGCTGGCAAGAGCCAGGAATCGGCCCGCGAGATCACGACGGGCTCGGTCAACAAGGCTCCGTCCTCCAACAGCTCCAACGTCCCCGCCGAGAACCCGGCCTATCCGCAGCCGGCGCAGAAGTCGGCCCAGTAACGGCCACCGCTTCATTGAAGCGAAAAGCCTCCCGAGATCCGCTCTCGGGAGGCTTTTTCGTGACGGGATCCTGCGGATCGTTTCAGCGCGTCGGGATCGGCGTCTCACCGCGGTAATCGTAGAAACCGCGCTTGGATTTGCGGCCGAGCCAGCCGGCCTCGACATATTTCACCAGGAGCGGGCAGGGCCGGTACTTCGAATCCGCCAGCCCCTCGTAGAGGACCTGCATCACCGAGAGGCAGGTATCGAGGCCGATGAAATCGGCCAGCTGCAGCGGGCCCATCGGATGGTTGGCACCGAGCCGCATCGCCGTATCGATCGATTCGACCGAGCCCACGCCCTCGTAGAGCGTGTAGATCGCCTCGTTGATCATCGGCAGCAGGATGCGGTTGACGATGAAGGCCGGAAAATCCTCCGACATGGTCGAGGTCTTGCCGAGCTTGGCGATGAAGGCCTTGGCCGATTCGTAGGTCGGATCCTCGGTGGCGATGCCGCGAATCAGCTCGACGAGCTGCATCAGCGGCACCGGGTTCATGAAGTGGATGCCGATGAAGCGATCCGGCCGGTCGGTCGAGGCCGCCAGCCGGGTGATCGAGATCGACGAGGTATTGGTAGCGACGAGGGCATCCGGCTTCAGCGACGGGCAGAGCGCCTGGAAGATCTTGCGCTTGGTCGCCTCGTCCTCGGTGGCCGCCTCGATGACGAGGTCGCAGGGGCCGAGATCGTCGAAGCTACGAGCGACCGCGATACGGTCCAAGGCGCTGCGGCGATGCTCCTCGCTCAGGGTGCCCTTCTGAACTTGACGCGCGAGATTGGCGTCGATCAGCGCGAGGCCTGCCTCGATCCGGTCGGGATCGCGGTCATTCAGCCGGACGTCGAGGCCCGACGCCGCGCAGACATGCGCGATGCCGTTCCCCATCTGGCCGGCACCGATGATGCCGACCGTCTTGATCTCGATGCCCATACCCGTATCGCGTCCTGCCTGCTGCGGCATCGTCCTCAAACCGCATCCCTAGAATGCGGCACTGCAACAAATGCGTCAAACCGACCCCTAGCCGCAGGTTTGCCGGATCGGTTTCACAGTTCGTCGCGGACTGGTCCTCATCGGCGACTCGCCCCCTCCGCACTGTGAGGCACGGCTTGGAGGTGACGGGCGCTTCCGCCGACGGCGCCGGTTCCGACCGGGGCCGGGACCGGTATAGCTCGAGACTCCTTTACCGGTCCTTGGCCTTGGCGATCTCGGCCTGAAGCTCCGGCACGACCTGGAACAGGTCGCCGACCAAGCCGTAATCCGCCACCTGGAAGATCGGAGCGTCCTCGTCCTTGTTGACGGCGACGATGACCTTCGAATCCTTCATGCCGGCCAGATGCTGGATCGCGCCGGAGATGCCGATGGCCACGTAGAGGTCGGGGGCGACCACCTTGCCGGTCTGGCCGACCTGCCAGTCATTGGGGGCGTAGCCCGCATCGACCGCCGCGCGCGAGGCGCCGACGGCGGCGCCCAGGGCGTCGGCGAGGGGCTCGATCAGCTCCTTGAACTTCTCCGCCGAGCCGAGCGAACGGCCGCCGGAGACGATGAACTTGGCCGAGGCCAGTTCCGGCCGATCGGACTTGGCGATCTCCTCGCTCTTGTAGGCGGCGCCGAGGGCATCGGGCGCCGCGGCCGAAACCGCTTCGACGGAAGCGGCGGCACCGCCCTCTTCCGCGGCCTTGAAGGCGGCGGTGCGCACGGTGATGACCCGCTTACCGGCGCCGGCCTGCACGGTCTGGATCGCGTTGCCGGCATAGATCGGCCGCTCGAAGGTATCGGGCGAGACGACCTTGATGATGTCGGAGATCTGCGCGACGTCGAGGAGCGCGGCCACGCGCGGCAGGGTGTTCTTGCCCGTGGTCGTGGCGGCGGCGACGATGGAATCGTAGGGCTCGGCGATGGCCGCGATCAGCGCAGCGGTCGGCTCGGCGAGGTCGTGGTCATACACGCTCTCCTCGCTGTTGAGCACCTTCTCGACGCCGTCGAGCTTGGCCGCCGCATCCGCGGCCGCCTTGGAACCGGAGCCGAGCACCAGGGCATGGATCGGCTGGCCCAGCTGCTTGGCGGCGGTGAGCGCCTTCAGCGTGCCGTCCTTGATCTGCCCGTTGGCGTGCTCGACGTAGAGGAGCGTAGTCATCGGCGAAACTTTCGAAAGAGGGGGAAGGGGCGCCGCTCGACCGGGACCGGGAGCGGCGCCGGGCGGGATCAGAGCACGCCGGCTTCGACCTTGAGCTTCTGCACCAGCTCGGCCGCGGAGCCGACCTTCACGCCGGCCGAACGGCCCGGCGGTTCGGCGACCTTGAGCACGGTCAGCTTCGGGGTGACGTCGATCCCCAGCCCCTCGGGGGAAAGCTCCTCGAGCGGCTTCTTCTTCGCCTTCATGATGTTGGGCAGGCTGGCGTAGCGCGGCTCGTTCAGGCGCAGATCGGTCGTGACGATCGCCGGCAGCTTGAGCGAGACGGTCTGGAGGCCGCCATCGACCTCGCGGGTCACGTCGACGGCGCCCTCGCCGAATTCGAGCCGGAAGGCGAAGGTGCCCTGCGGCCAGCCGAGCAGGGCGGCGAGCATCTGGCCGGTCTGGTTGGAATCGTCGTCGATGGCCTGCTTGCCGAGGATGACGAGGTTCGGACCTTCCTTCTCGACCACCGCCTTGAGCAGCTTGGCGACGGCGAGCGGCTCGCAATTCACATCGGTCTTGACCAGGATCGCCCGGTCGGCGCCCATGGCGAGCGCGGTGCGCAGCGTCTCCTGGGCCTGCTGCGGGCCGATCGAGACGGCGATGATCTCGGTGACCTTGCCCTTTTCCTTCAGGCGGATCGCCTCCTCGACGGCGATCTCGTCGAAGGGGTTCATCGACATCTTGACGTTGGCCAGTTCCACGCCCGACCCATCGGCCTTGACGCGGATCTTCACGTTGTAGTCGACGACCCGCTTGACGGGCACCAGAACCTTCATGGCAGTCGCTTTCCTCCGCGCCCGCGCAGTCCAGGCGCCACTTACGGACGATCTCAGGACTCGCTCGACGCCACTCGATTGATTGTCGGGGCGGCGGGACCGTAACGAGGCGATTTCCCGCTTGTCAACGCGCCTTATCGGGGGCGTGACCCGCGCGGATTCAACGATTCTGACCGGGAACCCACAGCACGTCGTCGGCTCCGTTCCGGTTGGCCGCGCGGGAGGCCACGAACAGGAAGTCGGACAGCCGGTTGAGATATTGCAGGGCCTCTCCCGAGATCGCCTCGCTCTCGATCCCCGACAGCGACACCACCAGCCGCTCGGCGCGGCGGCACACGGTGCGGGCAAGATGGAGCGCGGCCGCCGTCGGCGAGCCGCCGGGCAGAACGAACGAGGTCAGCGGCGGGATATGCTCGTTGAGCGCGTCGATCTCCGCCTCCAGCCGCTGCACCTGCGCGGCGACCACCCGCAGGGGCTCGTAGCCGAGGGGTTTGTCGCTCGGCGGGGTGGCGAGATCGGCGCCGAGATCGAACAGATCGTTCTGGATGCGGGCCAGCATGGCGTCGAGAGCCGGCTCGGCCTGCAGGCGGGCGAGGCCGATGCAGGCATTGGTCTCATCGACGGTGCCGTAGGCCTCGACCCGCAGATCCGCCTTGGAACGGCGCTCGCCGTTGGCGAGGCCGGTGGTGCCCCGGTCGCCGGTGCGTGTGTAGATGCGGTTGAGCTTGACCACGGCCTTGCCTCCCGCGGGCAAACAAAACCCGCCGGGCGATGTTTCGCGCGCGGCGGGTCTTGGCAAGATGCTTTCGGCAAGATGCTTTCGGCAACTCGGTTGCGGCGAACCGGAGAGGGCGACGGCCCGCCCTCG
Organism: Methylorubrum populi; assembly: GCA_020741775.1. Lineage (GTDB taxonomy): Bacteria > Pseudomonadota > Alphaproteobacteria > Rhizobiales > Beijerinckiaceae > Methylobacterium > Methylobacterium populi_B. Next base: position 389,729 of record DYYG01000013.1, on the reverse strand, counting down.
GCGGATCAGAAGGTGTAGCCGATCTTGCCGCCGTAATTGGTCAGGCCGCGATTGTTGGCGCAAAGGCCGGCATTCGACATGTGCTCGACCGTCGCCATCACGCTCCAATGCTCGCTGATGCGGAAGCCGAGCGCGGCGGCCTCGCGGAAGAGCGGCGAGCAGCCGAGGGTGTTGAAGCCGTAGGGCGTGAACTCCTTCGGACCGGTATAGCCGTTATGGGCGGCGCCGCCGAAGAAGCCCTCGATGAACACGCGGCGGTCGAGGGTCTCGGGGAAGAGATCGACGGTCCAGGTGCCACCGATATAGGCGTAGCTGGTGCGGCCGCCGGTGTTGTAGCTGCCGCCCACGGTGGGACGCGGCACGAAGGCCTGCCAGAACGGATCGGCGCTGACGACCGGCTTGGCGAACAGGATTTCGCCGTTGACGTTCGCGGTGCTGAAACCGGCGGCCTTGCCCTCGGCACTGCCCGGATCCTGCACTGAGCCGCCGATGCGGACTTCGGAGACGATGCTGTAGGGCTGGACGGGGGCGGCGTAGGGCAGCGGCACGGGAGCCCGGGCGCCGCCGAGATCGGCGGCCTGCACAGCCGTGATGGCCGAGGCGGCGAGGACGCCGACGAAGATCCGGGCAAGGGGTGAGGTCATCGGCGGTCGGTCCGTCCGTTTCAACCTGCCCCCAATATCATGCCGCTTCGGTCACAGCCCTCGGATTCATCCGGCTTCCACGCTTTTGCCGGCTCGGTGGGGCCTCGACGCCACACTCGGTCTGCGCTCTCGGCGCCGGTCCGACCGCACGCCTCCGGCGCGAGAGGCTTGCCCGGCACGGGGACAGCTCGCATTGTGTCATTTGATCGACCGGATCGGCCGCGCCTGAATCAAGCGGCCCTGGAGAGAACGGTCTTCGGCAGGGAGGCGGATATGCGGACAGGATTCGCGCTGGCGGCGCTCGCCACGCTCTCGGCCAGCCTGATCCCGGAAACAGTCCGGGCGGAGGACGACGCGCGCTTGCGCGGCCTCTGGAAGCTGGTCTCCTACGAGGTGGAGGTGCGCGCGAACGGCGAGATGCTGCCGGTGATGGGCACGCATCCGACCGGCTACGCCTATTTCACGCCGGACAAGCGCGTCTTCTTCGTGCTGACCGGCGAAGGACGGAAGCCGGCCGAGGATGACGCGCAGCGGGCCGCCCTGTTCAAGACCCTCGTCTCCTATACCGGACGGTACCGCCTCGACGGGAACAAGTGGATCGCCAAACTCGACGTGGCCTGGGATCCGAAATGGATCGGCACGGAGCAGACTCGGACGTTCACCCTGGAAGGCGAGCGCCTGCGGGTTCTCACCCCCTGGCGGGTGATGCCGAACTGGGCCGACCGCGGCGAGACCCGCAGCATCGTGACCTTCGAGCGCGAGAAGGAATGACGGCGCGTGCGGACGGGAACTCGGTTCCGGTCAGTCCAAGACGCTGCGCCACGCACCGCTCACGACGGGCCTATCCGTTCGCGGTGAGCCCCAACCCCGCCCCCCGGATGGACGATGATGCCGGTGTCGCCGGGCCGGAAGCGAGAAATTATGCAGTAATTACAAAATCGAGCGCATCTCGAACCTTCGCTCTCGTTTGACGTTTGCCCGCCGTCACGCCCGTCAGGGCGACCCGCTTGGAGACGGCGCATGGCAACCCGCAACGTATCGGATCTGATCGTCGAGACGCTCCAGCAGGCGGGCGTGCGCCGCGTCTACGGCCTCGTCGGCGACAGCCTGAACGGAATCACCGAGGCGATCCGCAGCCGCGGCGTGATCGATTGGGTCCATGTCCGCCACGAGGAGGTCGCCGCCTTCGCCGCCGCCGGCGAGTCCCAGGTCACCGGCGAACTCGCGGTCTGCGCCGGCTCCTGCGGGCCCGGCAACCTCCACCTCATCAACGGCCTGTACGACGCGCACCGCACCCGCACGCCGGTGCTCGCCATCGCCGCCCATATCCCGTCGAGCGAGATCGGCCTGAACTACTTCCAGGCGACTCGGCCGGAAGAGCTGTTTCGCGATTGCAGCCATTTCTGCGAGCTGGTCTCCGATCCCGAGCAGCTGCCGAACGTGCTGGAGGCCGCGATCCGCACGGCCATCGGCCGGCGCGGCGTCGCCGTGGTGGTCATCCCCGGCACCGTCGCCCTCAAGGAGGCGCCCAAGCGCGCCATCGCCGCCGCCGCCACGCTCCATCCCCGCGCGCCCGTGGCCGTGCCGCCGGCCGACGAGCTCGACCGCCTCGCCGGCCTCCTCAACGGGTCCAAGAAGATCACGCTGCTGTGCGGGCGCGGCTGCGCCGGAGCCCATGCGCCGCTGATGCAGCTGGCCGAACGGCTCAAGAGCCCGATTGTCCACGCGCTCGGCGGCAAGGAGCATGTCGAGCACGACAACCCCTACGATGTCGGCATGACCGGCCTCATCGGCTTCTCCTCGGGCTACGAGGCCATGGAAGCCTGCGAAACCCTGCTGATGCTCGGCACCGACTTCCCCTATCGGCAATTCTACCCGGAGCACGCCAAGATCGCGCAGATCGATCTCCGACCGGAAAATCTGGGCAAGCGCTGCCGCCTCGAACTCGGCCTGGTCGGCGATGTCGGCGCGACCATCGAGGCGCTGCTGCCAGGGCTGAGCGGCAACGACAGCGCCCGCCATTTGGAAGCCAGCCTCAAGCACTACGCCAAGGCGCGGGAAGACCTCGACGATCTCGCCACCGGCAAGGCCGGGCGCCGGCCGATCCACCCGCAATACCTCACCCGCCTTCTCAGCGAGGCGGCCAGCGACAATGCGGTGTTCACCGCCGATGTCGGCACGCCCACGGTCTGGGCGGCACGCTACCTCACCATGACCGCCGGGCGGCGCCTGATCGGCTCCTGGGCCCACGGCTCGATGGCCAACGCCCTGCCGCACGCCATCGGCATCCAGGCCGCGAGCCCGGGACGGCAGGTGATCTCGCTCTCGGGTGATGGCGGCTTCACCATGCTGATGGGCGACATCCTCACCCTCCGCCAAGAAAAGCTGCCGGTGAAGGTCGTCATCTACAACAACGGTACCCTCGGCTTCGTCGAGCTGGAGATGAAAGCCGCGGGCTATCTCGAGACCGGCGTCACCCTGGAGAACCCGGATTTCGCTGCAATGGCCCGCGCCATCGGTATCCATGCCCACCGGGTCGAGGATCCGGGCGACCTGAACGGCGCGATTACGGACGTGCTGGCCCATCCCGGCCCCGCCCTCCTCGACGTGGTGACGAACCGCCAGGAACTGGCCATGCCGCCGAAACTCCAGGCGGAGCAGGTGAAGGGCTTCAGCCTTTACGCGCTGCAGGCGGTGATGAATGGGCGGGGTGACGCGATCCTCGATCTGGCGAAGACCAACCTGCTTCGTTGAACCGCCTCCGCCACGGCGCGCCCCTATGAGAGGCGCGCCAACCGATCGAGCGCGACAGCCGCATCTGGTGGGCGGGCACCCGCGTGCCTCGCGAGGTGTTCGGTCATCGCCGCAACGCCAGGGCGACGCGGCGCGACGACCAGTGACACCCCGGGGGTCGAGGAGCCTGCGACGTCACGTCAACGTGATCAGGGGGCTCGAGCACCGCTATTTCGGCGGCGACGCGGATGCCTGCTACCGTGACCAATCCAGGCGGCGCTCCGCGAACCTGATTTCTCGCTGATGAGGCGAGCCTCGCCTTGTCCCTTATTGCCCAAGATCGGCTCGACGACGCCCTCACCGGTGCGTTTGCATCCTTCTCCGGCCAGCTTCGCTACGCCCCCGATCCGCGGGCCCGCGCGCTGTCGGACCTCGCGGGCAGCGGCGCCGTCGCCGATGGCATTGCCCTCTTCGCGGATGCCTATCCGGGGGCCGAGCGGAAGGCGGTTGCCTCGCTTTGGAGCGCCTACCTGTTCGCTGCGCTGATCGCACCGACACTGGCGGCGGGCGCGCGGCTCGGTGCGGCCCTGACCGTCGACGCGATCCGCTTCACGCCGGAAACCGGCCTGCCGGCAACGCTCCATCTTGCACCGGAAGGGGCGCTCCCCTCCCCTCTTCCGGCCCAGGTCGACCGGCTGCTCGCCGAGGGTGTCACGCCCCTGATTCAGGCTCTGCGGGCCGAGACGGGACTCTCGCACCGGCTGCTATGGGAGAATGCCGGGGGCCACCTGTTCTGGACGCTCAAGACGATCGCGCGGGAGAACCCGGAGCGAGCCGGCGAAGCGGACGAAGCTCTCCAGGCCCTGCGCTGGCCGCGCGACGCCTGCGCGGCGCTGACCCTGATGCGCGCCGACGCGCTCGCGGGCTTCGAGGCACCGCGCCGCCGGGTCTGCTGCCTGCGGTACGGCCTGCCGGGCTTTTCGAAGTGCGAGGGCATCTGCCCCCTGCTTCGGCGGGATGGGGACGAAGGCTGAGACGATCCCCGCTTCTTCGATGCCGGGGCCAGCCAAATCTACGCGGCGCGTGACGGCCATTCCGCGGGGTCGATCGGATGGGATGGAAGCCTGTCCGAGGCGGGACATCGGGCAACCAGCGGATCGAAGCGGCCCCGGCTCAGCCGCCGCGTCCGGCTTCCGCGCCGAGGCCGCGCTGCGCCTTCGAGCGCAGGCGCTGGTTCTGAAAGACCAGCGTGATGGTCCCGCCGCCGCTGCGATCGGACCAGAGATAGGTCTCGAAGGTCCCGATCCCGGGGATCGTCGCGGAGGCGTCGATGCTGCCGCGACAACCGAGCAGGCTCTCGACCTCGGGGAGACGCATCTCGGCCTCGATCAGCTCGAAGGTGCCGAGGTTGACCAAACACGCCCTCTGCTCGGTCGGCGGACGGTGCGCGGCGACCGGCACGGGACGGGACGGCGCAGCCGGATCGGCCGTCGGTGGCCGCGCGTGCCGGGTTCGGTCGGACGGGACGTTCTCCGGCAGATCGGCGGATGCGGTCGGCGTCGCGGTGGGCGCGCGTGGCGCTTCCGCCTGCGGGATGCCCACGGATGCCGCGACAGGTCGTGGGCCTGCCGGCGCGATGGGTGCGCTCCGCAGGGCAGGCGTGAAGGCCGGACCCTGCCGTAGCCGAGCGGCTCCGGTCGGGGTGCCCTCGCGGCCGGCGCCGTGCGGCGCCCGCTCCTCGCCCGTCTCGATGGGGGCGCTGGCATGCCCGACGACGATGGCCCGGCGCAGGGCCGCCTTCAGGCTGCGCAGATCGCGGGCGAGGCGCTCGCTCCGTCCGGTGCCCTCAGGCCCTAAGAGGATTTCGCAGGCCGCGAAGGCGGAGAGGGCATCCCGGATCTCGTCCTCTGTCCATTGCCCCGCCGGCTTGCCGAACAGGTCGGCCTCGCCCTGCGGCACGGCGGTCGCCGCGACGGTGCCGAGCCGGCCGAGCCGTTCCTCCGCGAGGACGCGGTGCGCACCGCAGCCGCCGGCCATCGCGAGGGCCGTGCGGAACGGCGAGGGTGTCGTGGCAAGGGAGGAGCCGCACGCAGCCGCGAGCAGGACCGTTGCGAGGAGGAGGCGCATGAGCACGGTCGCTTGGGATCAGGTCACACTGCCTAAACGCACGGAGCGATGTGAATGGACCCTTACCCGAGGGGCCAGGGCAGCCGGACTTCGGCCGCCATGCCTTACCGTTCGTTGACCACCTCAGTCGGATGCACCGCACCTCGACTTGATCGTTTCGAGGTGCCGGATGGGCGCTTCGCTGGGGCGCTGCGCGGGCTCGATGCAGCGTCCCGAGTTTTCACGGGAAAACTGCCACGCCTCAGCCACCGACCGGCGACTTCGCCTTTCGGCGCCGCCGGGCCAGCATGTTGAGCCCTTCGACACCGGCCGAGAAGGCCATGGCGGTGTAGATGTAGCCCTTCGGCACATGCGCCCCGAAGCCTTCCGCGAGCAGCGTCATGCCGATCATGATGAGGAAGCCCAGCGCCAGCATCACCACTGTGGGGTTGGCGGCGATGAAGCGCGAGAGCGGATCGGCGGCGATCAGCATCACCGTGACGGCGGCGATCACCGCAATCACCATGATCGGCACATGCTCGGTCATACCGACCGCCGTGATGATCGAATCGATCGAGAAGACGAGGTCGAGGATCAGGATCTGGCCGATGGCCGAGGCGAAGGTGACCGCCACCTGATTGCCCGGTTTCTCCTCCGGATTCGGATCGACGCTGTGATGGATCTCCTTGGTCGCCTTCCACAGCAGGAACAGGCCGCCCGCGATCAGGATGAGGTCGCGCCAGGAGAAGCCCTTCCCGAACAGCTCGAAGACCGGCTCGGTGAGGTGGACGATCCAAGCGACCGTGCCGAGCAAGGCGAGCCGCAGGATCAGCGCCAGCCCGATGCCGATGCGTCGGGCCCGGCTCTGCTGCTCCGCCGGAAGCTTGTTGGTGATGATCGAGATGAAGATCAGGTTGTCGATCCCGAGGACCACCTCCATCACGACCAGGGTCGCCAGAGCCGCCCAGGCGGTCGGGTCGGTGGCAAGTTGCAGCAGGCTGTCCACGGGTCGTCCGTCGGTTCGAGGAAGGGAGGGGCCGCCGCTCGGAACGGCGACGGTCAGAATGGCAAGGGGAAGCGAGTGCCCGATCCGGACGGGGCGCTATCCGGCGCCAGCACCCGCACGGCTTTCGGCACCACCTTGAAATGGGCCGGCGTCCAGGTGGTCAGCTCACCGTCGGTGTTGACCGCCCGCGGCTTGCGGGTCGTCAGCACCAGCTCCGTGGTTTCGAAGGCGCGGACATCCGCGGCCTTGCCGTGGGTGCCCCGCCGCAGGGCCGGCAGCAGGGCGATGAGGCGCCACCAATGGGCGACCTCCAAGCTGTAAAAATCGAGCCGGCCGTCATCGACAGTGGCATCCTCCTGTACCGTCATGCCGCCGCCGTAATGGCGTCCGTTGCCGACGGAGGCCTGGATGGTCGTCACCTTCTCGGTGCGCCCGTCATGCTCGATCGTCACCGTGAAGGGCCGGGCCCGGCGCAGCAGCCGGAAGGCCGCGATGGCGTAGCCGACCGTGCCCCAGGTCTTCTTGGCATCCGCCGTCAGCTCGCTCGCCAGATCCGCCGAGAAGCCGATGCTCGCCACGTTGAAGTAATAGTGTCCGTTGACCCAGCCGAGGTCGATCGCCTTCTCCGGTGCGGTGGGGATCACCCGCGCCGCCGCCTCCGGTTCGAGCGGGAGCCCCAGAGAGCGGGCAAGATCGTTGGCGGTGCCGAGCGGCAGGATACCGAAGGGCAGCTTGGTCTCGACGAGGGCGGGAGCCGCCGCGTTCATGGTGCCGTCGCCGCCGCCGAGGATCACCAGATCGACCGCGCCGGCATGGCGGCCGATCACCTCCTTGCAATCCGTGCTGTTCTTGGGCTCGACCAGATCGAGACCGCCCTGGCGCAAGATCGCGCGGATCGCGTCCAGGGATGCACCGCCGCTGCGGGCCTTGCCGTTGACGAGGAGGAGGGCGCGGCGGCCGGTGGAGGGGGCAGCACTCAAGCGACCGCTCCGCACAGCATCGGACGGGGCAGAAGAATCGGCATCGCCGGCAAGAGGCAATCCTCGCACGCTCTCGCGCCGCGTCCGCGCAAGCGGATAAGGATCCGACATCACGGCCGACGCCTCGACCGCCAGAGGGGCCCGGACCCATCTCGGCACCCTCACCCGACACTTCCCGGGGAAGCATCCGCCTGCCGCGGAAAGGCAGGATGGGCAGGGCAGCCACGCTCAAGTGGGCTCTTCCGGCGGGATGGCAAGGGTCCATGCAAGGGCACATAAAAGTTTGCGAGCAAGCGTAAGTTTGAGATCGAGACGGCACCGGGTTTGGACAGCGGGGGTAACGCCCGCTTCGGGCCGGGGAGCGGTCGCAAGGCCCCCGGTCTCGGTGTAGGCAAATCCCACACGGCCACCGGCCTTTGCGGAACCGTAGCGGTATCGTCGCGCGTTCCTCTGAACCGGCTGCCCTTCACCGCGGAATGCCCGCGGCCGCCCCAAGCCTACGGTGAGAGCCGAAGGCGGCCGGGCGTTCCGCGAAGCACCTTCAGGCCTGCTCGCCCGATCGGTCTCGTCATGCGCCCCGTCCTGCTTCTGACCCTTCTCCTCTCCTCGGCCTGTGCAACCGGTGTCGCCCTGGCCCAGCAGGGATCGAACTGGATCGATCCGCCGGCCAAATCCGACAAGCCGAGCGCCGGCAGCGAGCGGGCGAAGCCGGCGGCGAAACCCGCCGAGCGCGCCGAGACCGAAGCGGCCTCCGGCTCGCGCCGGTCCATGGCGGTGGCCCCCGCCCGGCGGCAGGCTCGACGCCATGACCGGTCCCACGCTGCCGAGTCGCGCCGCACCCGCCGGGCCGAGCGGCGCGAACGGGCCCGCGAGCTGAGTTCCGCGAGGACTGCGCGCTCCTACCGCCCTGCCCTGCCTGCCACCGCGCCGGTCGCCCGGGCCGAGCCCGATCCGCGCTTTTCCGATTGGGCGGTGGCGGCCCAGCGCCTGAGCCTCGATTATCTCGCCAGCGTGTCGGCTCCCAACGGAGCGATGCTGGCCGCAGCACCGCGCTTCTACGACAAGCGCGTCGTCTTCTACGGGCGGCCCCTGTCGGTCGGCGGCCTGATGGCCGAGAAGCAGCGTTTCGCGCAGCGCTGGCCCGAGCGGCGTTACGAGGCGCAAGGGGCGCCGCAGGTCGCCTGCGACGGGCCCAGCGCCACCTGCGTCGTGCGCACGATCCACGATTTCACCGCCATCAGCCCCGCACGCGGCGCGCGCTCGCGGGGCGTGGCCGAACTCATCCTGACGGTCAGCTTCGCGAGCGGCCGCCCGGTGATCGTCTCCGAAACGAGCCGCGTCCTGAGCCGGGGCGCCTGAGCGGGGTGACAGGCGCAAGACAGGGAAGACAGGCCGCATCGACCGGATACGCCGGGCGGTCCATGCTGTAGAAGGGCAGCCGGGCGCCCCCTCACAGGGCGCCTGTGGCCGGGAAAGAAGTAGGGCAGCACGCGCGTGAAAGGATCGGCAAAGGCCGCAGGCCGGACGAAGGAGGAGGCTGCCGCGCCGCCGGAGGTGCCGGTCTCCGAGGACGACCGTCGCATCCGCGCGCTGATCCTGGCCGAACTCGACCGGCAGAGGGTACGGCCCGTCGCCCGGCAGACCCTGGCGCTGATCGCGGAGGGGTTCGTCGAGCCTGCGGACGGCGTGCCCGGATATCGGATCGTCGACCGAGCCGGCACGGTACGTTCGCGCGAAGAGGGAAGCGCGGGCGTGCCCCTCGCCCTGCACGAGCTGATCGCGGAACTCCGCGCCCAGCACGCGCCCCTGTTCCTTCCCCCTCCCCAGGAGCCGGACCCGGAACCCGCCCGCGACACCATCGCCGACGTGAGGGCCGCCGGTGCCCGCTTCGTGGAGACGCAATCGGCCCTGGCGCGTTCGCTGGCCAACAGCTCCGCCGAGCGCAGCCGCGCCCTGGCCAGCGCCGCGAGCGAGACGGTCGAGGGCTGGCGCAGCCGCCTCGCCGCGCGCCTGAAGCCCCGCCCCCGGCCCGCGCTGGACGGAACGGCCCCGGCCCGCGGTGAAGCGGCCATCGGTGTCGCGGACCACTTTGCCGGAGCACGCGCCCGTCTCGGAGAGGGGTGGCAGCGTCTATCGGGCGAGCTTCAGCCGCTGCAGCGTGCGACGCGCCTGCGCGACCTCGCGGAGGATGCCCTCGCCGCCGGAAGTCGCCGGCCGGCCGCCCTGATGGCCCTGGGCGCCGTCGCTGGCGCCGGCCTCGTCGTGGCTCTCACCCTGGGCGGACGCGAGGCGGAGGAATCCGGCACCTCCCCCCGGCAGACCGCCGAAACCCGCCCGGCGCAGCCGGAAACACCCCCCTCCCCCGGCCGTGCCCCGGCGGAAGAGCCGGCCCCGGACGCGCCGCCCTCGGAGATGCCGGGCAGCGGGACGGAGGCGGAGCAGCGGCCAGCCGAGCCGGAGCCGGTCCGCAAGAATGCCAATGCCATCGTCGGCGTGCCGGAGGTGATCGACACCGCCACCCTGCGGGTGGGCGGAAAGGTCGTGCGCCTGTTCGGGGTCGAGTGGGTCCGGGGCGGCCAGGCCGACGAATTGAGCAAGTACCTGCGCGGGCGCTCGGTGACCTGCCAGCCGGCACCCGGCAGCAGCGCCCATATCTGCACCGTGGAGGGGCGCGATCTCTCGGAGGTGGTGCTGTTCAACGGCGGCGGCCGCGCCTCGTCCGAGGCCAGCCCCGACCTGGTCGCGGCCGAGGATCATGCCCGGAGCGAACGCCTCGGCGTCTGGAAGCGCTGAGGCACCGCATCGGCCCTTGCCGCTCCCGACCCGGATCGAACCAGCCGATGCTCAGAGCAGCGGCTGGCGGGCGGCGGCCTCCTCGCGGGCGCAGAGGGCCGGATCGGGCTTTGCCCCCTCCCCGCCGAGGACACGCCCCAGATCGGCCCGGGCCTTCTCCAGATCGGCGCGGAAGCCGGCATCGGCGAGCAGCACCGCCACCAGGGCCGAGGCGCCGGTGCGGGCTGCCTCCACGTCGCTGAGCCAATGGACGCCGCAGACCACCCGGCTCTCGCCGTAGAGCCGGCTGCGCACGAGAAACTGCGTGGCCTTCTCCGGCATCAGGTTCGCCATGATCAGCCCATAGGCCCAGCCCTGCCCGGCATGGCCGGAGGGATAGCTGAAGCTGTCGGCGAGTTCGGGTGTCCGGGCGACGCAGATCGGCGCCTCGTTGCCGACGAAGGGACGCAGGCGGCGGTAGCGCCGCTTCGCTACCCGTGTGGCCCGGGCGATGTCGATACGGCTCCGGTCGAGGAGCCGCATCAGGTCAGGCACGCGGGCATGGTCGATGCGCTGCCCGAGCACACAGGCGTAATCTTCGAGAAGCGCAGCGCCGCCATCGGCGACATCGTTGGTCGCGAGCGTCCAGCGTGGGCTGCCCTGAAAGGCGCGGGTGGCGTTGTAGATCGCCCGATCCGCAGCCTCCGCCGCCGAGTGCCCGGCCGGGGGAGGTGGCAGGATGCTCACAAGATCCGGCGTCGCCTCCTCGCTCAGATAGCCCTTGGGATTCGACCGGCCGAGCTTGTCCTTCTCGAGGGCGGGGGCCGATGTCTCGGGACCGGCGGATTGGGCGGGCTGTGCCTGAAGCGGCGAGGCGGCTGCGAGGAAGGCCAACAGGGCGGCGAGGCGAACCGGCGCGCGGGTCGAACGGAACATCGGAGGAAAGCCTTCGGGCGCCGTGTCTCGGGGGACCGCAGCATCGGCCGGCGCGCCGGAATTCGCCACCGGAGCCGACGCTCCGGGCTCGTCTTAGAAGAAACGTGCGACAGGCGCGTCACAGTCCTGTCACCGCCGCGAAGCCCCCTTCCCGCCTCCCGACCGGTGGTTCGGGCACCGCGCGGAAATCAGCCCGCGCGAATGGCCGCGGCAACCTCCTGCGGAAATTCCTCGTGGGCGCTCAAGGCGCCGGGCACCGAATCGGCGGTCACGTGGCCGGTCGCGATCAGGGCGTCCATCTCGCCGCCGGAGCGGCGGGGCGCCTTGTCCGGGCGCAGCACATGCACGGGCGGCAGGCCCTTACCGAACAGGCCCAGGAACGCCTCCCGTGAGGGAACCGGATCGAGCCCGCCGGTGACGAAGGCGGCGGTGCCGAACCGTCCGCGCCGCTGGCGGGTGATCCGGTGCTTGGCGGCGATCACGGCAGGCGTGACATGCGCAGGGTCGGCATAGACATGGGCCCGCATCATCCGGCCGATGATCGGCGGGCTGATGTTGATCCGGTAGAGCGCCTCGCCGAGAAGCGGCAGCTCGACCGTCCGGCGGATCCGCCCGAACCAGGCGGCGCGCTCCGCCCCCATGGCCGTCGGCAGCGGGCCCCGCCAGGTCGGCGCCACCAGCACCAGCCGCTCGAAGGCCCCCGGATGACGGCGGGCCGCCGCCGCGAGGTAGGGCGCGGCATGGCCGGCGGCGACGCCGAGGGCGTAGGGGCCCGGCGCGGCCCGGAGGAGGGCGTCGAGGAAGGCGTTCAGGCTCGCCGGGTTCAGCGGTAGCCGCGCCCGGGGCTGCGCGCCGAAGCCGGGCCAATCAGGCACGAGGCAGCGATAGGCGCCGCCGAGCGCGCGGGCCAGCGGCAGCATCTCCTCGCGGGCGGAAATCGAGGAGAGGGCGGGCAGCAGCAGGGCCGGCGCGCCCTCCCCCAGCTCCGCGCAGGGGGTCGAGACCGGATGGCCCGCGACGGTAAGGTCGAGGGTCCGGGTCGCGAGGGGCGCGGCGGCGTTCGGCATCAGGTCCGCAGCAGCTCGTTGATGCCGGTCTTGGCGCGGGTGCCCGCATCGACGCGCTTGACGATGACGGCGCAGTAGAGGCCCGGGCCGGGGGTGCCGTCGGGGAGGGGCTTGCCGGGGGTGGTGCCGGAGACGACCACCGAGTAGGGCGGCACCCGGCCGTAGAAGGTCTCGCCGGTGGTGCGGTCGATGATGCGGGTCGAGGCGCCGATATAGACGCCCATCGACAGAACCGAGCCCTCGCCGACGATCACGCCCTCGGCGACCTCGGCGCGGGCGCCGATGAAGCAATTGTCCTCGATGATGACCGGGTTGGCCTGGAGCGGCTCGAGCACGCCCGCGATGCCGGCACCACCGGAGATGTGGCAGTTCTTGCCCACCTGAGCGCAGGAGCCGATGGTCACCCAGGTATCGACCATGGTGCCCTCGCCCACATGGGCGCCGAGATTGATGAAGCTCGGCATCAGCACCGCGCCCGGGGCGATGTAGGAGCCGCGGCGCACGAAGCAGCCCGGCACGGCGCGGAAGCCGGCGGCCCGGAACTCCGTCTCACCCCAGCCGGCGAACTTCGACGGCACCTTGTCCCACCACGGGGAGGAGCCGGGGCCGCCCTCGATCGGCACCATGTCGTTGAGGCGGAAGGAGAGCAGCACCGCCTTCTTGAGCCACTGGTTGACCTGCCAGGACTCACCCACCTTCTCGGCGACGCGGGCACGGCCGGAATCGAGCAGGCTCAGCGCCTCGTCCACCGCCTCGCGGACGGCGCCGGTGGTGGCGGTCGAGATGCCGGCGCGCTCCTCCCAGGCGGCTTCGATGGTCTTTTCGAGATCGGCGTGGGACGCAGCTTGGGACATCGGAGCTTTCCGGACGAATGAGCGCGAAGAGGCCCGTGCTTACAAAAGCCGCCCGGCCCTGTCACCGTTTGCGTGGGGACAGCCGGGTGAGCCGCTCCTGCACGCCCGACAATCCCCGCACGAGATCGAGCAGTTCCTCGGCCATGCCGCCATGGATCGCCTCGGCGACATCGGGAAACTCACGCAGGACTCGGCTCATCACCGAGGGCGTCACGCGCATCACCTCGGACGGTTCGGTCGCCCTCGCCTCGGCGGGGCGCTCGACCTGACGGAACAAGGCATTGCGCCCGATCAGGCCCGAGCGCGAGACCTTGACCGGCTCCTCCCCGGCCCGGCGCGGGATCAGCGCGAGCGTGCCCGCCATCACCACGTAGCCGCCATCGGATGGGTCGCCACGGGAGAACAGCACTTCGCCCTCACCGAGGCTGCGCCGTTCGCCGGCAAAGCTCAGAAGGCGCAGCGCATCCCGCTCGAACAACTCGAAGACGGGCGCCGCGGCGAGGATGGCGATGTCGTCATCGAGCCCCAACGCCTGCCCCGCTCCCCGATCACGCCATTCTGCCGATACGGGCAGATTAACCGATGCGGAGACCCGGCGATACGCGTTCCGTGGGGCAATGGCTTGTGGGAGGCGGTGGATATCCGTGCCGCCCCTCGGCCGCCCCTCGCCTTCGGGGATCAGGGCAGCAGCTTGTAGCCGCCGCCTTCGGTGACGAGGATGGCGGCCATCGCCGGGTTCGGCTCGATCTTCTGGCGCAGCCGGTAGATATGGGTTTCCAGGGTATGCGTGGTGACATGGGCGTTGTAGCCCCACACCTCGGCGAGCAGCGTATCGCGCCCCACCACTTCGCGGCCTGCCCGGTAGAGATAGCGCAGGATCGCCGTTTCCTTCTCGGTCAGCTTCAGCTTGGAGCCACGCTCCCCCACCAACAGCTTGGCGCCGGGGCGGAAGGTGTAGGGGCCGATGCGGAACACCGCATCCTCGCTGGCCTCGTGCTGGCGCAGCTGCACGCGGATGCGGGCGAGCAGAACAGCGAACTTGAACGGCTTTACCACGTAATCGTTGGCGCCCGCCTCCAGCCCCTCGACCATGTCGTCGTCGGATTCCTGGGCGGTGAGCATGATGATCGGGCCGCGATAGCCGTTCCGGCGCAAGGTGCGCACGGCCTCGCGCCCGTCCATGTCCGGCAGGCCGACATCCATCACGATCAGGTCGACCGGCTCCTGACCGACGCGGGCGATCGCCCCCGATGCGGTCGGCTCGCCGACGACGGAGAACTCGTCATAGGCGTCGATCTGTTCCGTCAATGCCTCGCGCAGGGCGTCGTCGTCGTCGCAGACGAGGAGGCAATAAGGGTTGGACATCGACGCAACGGCTCTCGACAGGCTTTTCAGCCGCCTCCGACCCCATACGAAGCTCGGACCCGCGGCCAAGGCAACTTCATCACGGCAGCCGGCTCGAATAGCATATCATCCGCCGGCTTGGCCACGGACGGCCACCGTGGCCCCACCGAACCATAAAGCTAGTCGATTTTCTGCTCACGGAAATCCGCCTCACGGTTTTATGCAGAATTTTCTTTATTTCTCGTTGAAAACGCCGCTGTAAGGCAGTGGCGACCGAAGCAGGGCACAGGATAAACCGGCAATGCGGCGTCTTAGCTCACGGAAGCTTGGCCGAGCGAAGCCCGGCGGCGACCGGGCAGCGAAGGGGATGCTGCACGTTCTGCGGGTGCGTCCGCTGCCGGGCGACCCGACCCGAGGCACCCTGCTCGCAGGCCACACGGTCATCCCCTGTGCGCTGGGGCGTTCGGGGATCACCACCTGCAAGCGCGAGGGTGACGGCGCCTCGCCCCGGGGCGTGTTTCGCCTGCGTGGCGGCTTTTACCGCCCCGACCGCTTCCCCGTCCGCCCTGTAAGCGCGCTGCCGCTACGCGCCACCCGCCCGCAGGACGGCTGGTGCGATGCGCCGCAGGATCGCCGCTACAACCGGCCGATCCGGCTCCCCAGCGATACGGCAAGCGCCGAAATCCTCTGGCGCAACGATGGCCTCTACGATCTCGTGATCGATCTCGACTACAACAGGGGCCCGATCCGTCCGGGACGCGGCTCAGCGATCTTCCTCCACATCGCTCGCCCCGGCTACCAGCCGACGGAAGGCTGCGTCGCACTCAAGCCCGCCGATCTGCTGCGCCTCCTCAGGCGCTTAGGCCCTCAAACCCGGATGCGCATCGCCCGCTAGTAATTTGTTATCCAGCTAATTGTTGAGCTATGTGAGACAGTTACCCGCACACTCCGCGCGCATCGACCGACTGTTGGAAGCTGACCCGTGCAAACTCGATAGCCGGCACATTTTCACTGTGCTGCTCGAATCTTTCGAGGCGGCTCGCCTCGGCTGCGGCGCAAGGTGGTGTCAGCGCCGTGCCCGCTGCCCGAAGATCGCTGTGCCGACGCGGACGTGAGTCGCGCCCATCTGGATCGCGGCCGGATAATCGGCACTCATGCCCATCGACAGGATCGGCAAGCCGTGGCGCTCGGCGATGCGCGCGAGCAGGGCGAAATGCGGGGAGGGCGGGTCCTCCGCCGGCGGGATGCACATCAGGCCGTGGATGGCGAGGCCGTGGGTCTCGCGGCATTCGGAGAGCAGGACATCGACCTGATCCGGCGCCACGCCGGCCTTCTGCGCCTCATCCCCGGTATTGACCTGGATCAGCAGCTTGGGCGCGCGGCCGGTCCGCTCGATCTCCTTGGCGAGGGCGGCAGCCAGCGACAGCCGATCGAGGGAATGGATCACGTCGAACAATTCGACGGCCTCGCGGGCCTTGTTCGACTGCAAAGGTCCGACGAGATGCAGTTCGACATCCGGAAAGCGCTCCTTCAGCGCCGGCCACTTGCCCTTGGATTCCTGGACGTAGTTCTCGCCGAAGATCCGCTGCCCGGCTTCGAGGGCCGGCAGGATGCCTTCGGCCGGCACGGTCTTCGACACGGCAACGAGATGGACGCTGGCCGGATCACGCTCGCTGTCCTCCGCCGCCCGGCGGATGCCGGCGCGCACCTCCGCGAGGCCGGCGGCGACATCGGCCTCGCCCACAGGCGGCTTGGCCACCAGCGACGCGGCATCGAGGATATGGCTTTCGTCGGTCATGGCTCCTCCTAGCGGCGGCGCGGACAGGACTTCAAGGCCGGCCATCCGCGATAGTCCTAGATGCTGTCGACATGCCGGCCTCAGCATGTGAACGGAAAACAGGTTCCGATGTTCGACGCCATCGCGCGGGTGGGAACAGGGCACCGAAACATCCGATCCGCGCGAACAGCCTCTACAGAGCGCCAACCCGGCCTTGGCAGGGCTGAGCCGCTCTGATCGTTGACCCTTCGCCGTGCGGATATGCTAGGTGCCGGGTTCCGGCACGCGACGCTTCGCGCGGCCTCACCCCTTCTTCGCTGATCCCGGCGCCCGAGATGACCGACTCCGCCCCCTCCCCGACGATCCCCGAGCGCTACAACGCCAAGGATACCGAGCCGCGCTGGCAGCAGGCTTGGGATCAAGCGAAGCTGTTCGAGACGAAGAACGACGATCCGCGCCCGAAATACTACGTGCTGGAGATGTTCCCCTATCCGTCGGGGCGCATCCATATCGGCCACGTGCGCAATTACGCGATGGGTGACGTGGTCGCCCGCTACAAGCGCGCCAAGGGCCACAACGTGCTCCACCCCATGGGTTGGGATGCCTTCGGCCTGCCGGCTGAGAACGCGGCCATGGAGCGCAAGGTCAACCCGCGGGACTGGACCTACGCCAACATCGCCACCATGCGCGGGCAGTTGCAGAGCATGGGCCTGTCGCTCGACTGGAGCCGCGAGATCGCGACCTGCGATCCCGATTACTACAAGCACCAGCAGCGGATGTTCCTCGACTTCCTGGCGAAGGGCCTCGTCACCCGGCGGACCGCCAAGGTGAACTGGGACCCGGTCGATCACACCGTGCTCGCCAACGAGCAGGTCATCGACGGGCGCGGCTGGCGCTCAGGTGCGCTCGTCGAGCAGCGTGAACTGACCCAGTGGTTCTTCAGGATCACCGATTTCGCCCAGGATCTGCACGACGCCCTCGACGGCCTGGAGCGCTGGCCGGAAAAGGTCCGGCTGATGCAGCGCAACTGGATCGGGCGCTCGGAAGGCCTTGAGGTTCGGTTCGCCCTGGCCGAGCCCTTCGCCGGAACGGAGGAGCTGACGGTCTACACCACTCGGCCCGACACCCTGTTCGGCGCCAAGTTCCTGGCGATCTCGGTCGATCACCCCCTGGCCAAGGCGCTCGCCGAATCGGGCCCGAACGCGGCGGCCCTGCAGACCTTTGCGGAGGAATGCCGCCGCATCGGCACGGCGCAGGAGGCGATCGATACGGCGGAGAAGCTCGGTTTCGACACCGGCCTCACCGTGCGCCATCCGCTCGATCCGGCCTGGGAGTTGCCGGTCTATGTCGCGAATTTCGTGCTGATGGAATACGGCACCGGCGCCGTGTTCGGCTGCCCGGCCCATGACCAGCGCGACCTCGACTTCTCTAACAAGTACGTGCTCGGCAACACGCCCGTGGTCTGCCCGGAGGGACAGGATCCGGCCAGCTTCATCATCACCGACACCGCCTATGACGGTGACGGCCGGATGATCCATTCCCGCTTCCTCGATGGTATGACGACCGACGAGGCTTTCGCCACCGTCGCCGACCGGCTGGAGGGCGAGGCGCTGAACGGTGCTCCGGTCGCCCGCCGCAAGGTGCAGTTCCGCCTGCGCGACTGGGGCGTCTCGCGCCAACGCTACTGGGGCTGCCCGATCCCGATCATTCACTGCGAGGCCTGCGGCCCGGTTCCCGTGCCGGTCGAGGATCTGCCGGTGAAGCTGCCCGACGAGGTCTCGTTCGATCAGCCCGGCAATCCGCTGGAGCGGGACCATGCATGGCGGCAAGTGCCGTGCCCGCGCTGCGGCGAGGCGGCTCGGCGCGAAACCGACACCATGGACACCTTCGTCGATTCGTCCTGGTACTATGCCCGCTTCACCGCGCCGTGGCTGACCGAGGCCCCGACCGACCGCAAGACCGTCGATCATTGGCTGGCGGTGGACCAGTATATCGGCGGTGTCGAGCACGCGATCCTGCACCTGCTCTATTCGCGCTTCTTCATGCGGGCGATGCGGGAGACCGGCTGGGCCGGCGTGTCCGAGCCTTTCGCCGGCCTGTTCACCCAGGGCATGGTCGTCCATGAGACCTACAAGGATCCGGCCGGGGCCTGGGTATCGCCGGCTGAAATCCGCTTCGAGACCCAGGGCGGCGAGCGCCGCGCATTTCACGTGAAAACCGGGGAGGCCATCGAGATTGGCCAAACCGAGAAGATGTCGAAATCGAAGAAGAACGTCGTCGATCCCGACGACATCATTGCCAGCTACGGAGCCGATACCGCTCGCTGGTTCATGCTGTCCGATTCGCCGCCCGAGCGCGATGTGATCTGGACCGAGGAGGGCGTGCAGGGGGCTGCCCGCTTCGTACAGAGGGTCTGGCGGCTGGTGAACGCTGCGGCTGCGGCCAAGGGGGAGGGCGGTGCCGTCGACGCCTCTCTGCGCAAGGCCGCGCACAAGGCTCTGGCTGCGGTGGAGGAGGATGTCGAGCGCCTGCGCTTCAACCGCTGCGTTGCCCATATCTACACCCTGGCCAATGCCGTCGACGAGGCCCTGCGCGGCGGCGCTTCGCAGGGCGGGGCCGGGGAAGCGGCGCGCATCCTGGTGCAGCTCATTGCACCGATGATGCCGCATCTCGCCGAGGAGTGCTGGCGCGTGCTGGGCGGTGAGGGCTTGGTCGCCGAGGCATCCTGGCCGGAGATCGACCGCGCCCTGCTGGTGGAAGACGAGATCACCCTCCCCGTTCAGATCAACGGCAAGAAGCGCGCCGATGTCACCGTCCCGCGCGATGCCGATGCCAAGGCGGTGGAAGCGGCGACTTTGGCCCTGGATGCGGTACAGCGGGCTCTCGAAGGCCGTGCTCCGCGCAAGGTGATCGTCGTTCCAGGCCGGATCGTGAACCTCGTGGTGTAGGGGCGCCGTCCCTTCACCATCACATTCCGCATCATGGCGAGCCCTCTCCCCACCCGCGACGACACCATCTTCGCCCCGGCGAGCGGCCTCGGCCGTGCGGCGGTGGCGCTGGTGCGGATCAGCGGGCCCGCTGCGGGAACCGCCCTCGATGCCCTGGCAGGAGGAAGGCCGGAGCCGCGTCGGCTGTCCCTCCGGCCTTTGCGCGATCCCGCGACACAGGCCGTCCTCGATCAAGCTGTCATTGTCTGGCTGCCGGGCCCGGGCACGGCCACCGGGGAGGATATGGCCGAGCTGCACCTGCATGGCGGCGTCGCGGTGCGGACGGCCATCCTGCGAGCCTTGAGCCGCGTGCCGGGATGCCGGCCGGCGGAGGCCGGGGCTTTCAGCCGCCGCGCCTTCCTCAATGGGCGCATCGACCTCACCGAAGCCGAAGGCATCGCCGACCTCATCGATGCCGAGACCGAGGCACAGCGGGTTCAGGCCCTGCGCCAGCTCGACGGCGCCCTTGGCCGACAGGTCGCGGCATGGCGGGAGACCGGCATCGAGCTGTTGGCTCAGGCCGAAGCAGCCCTCGACTTCTCCGATGAGGGAGATGTCGACGACGACGGCCTCGACGCCATCCTCAACCAGAAAGCGCGGAACCTGCACGACGCCATCCGCGCCGCCCTCGCCGACGGACAGCGCGGCGAGCGTTTGCGCGAGGGCTTCTGCGTGGTCCTGGCCGGCGCACCCAATGCCGGCAAATCGACCTTGCTGAACGCCCTGAGCGGACGCGACGCCGCCATCGTCTCCGAAATTCCCGGCACCACCCGCGACGCCATCGAGGTGCGCTGCGATCTCGGCGGGCTGCCGGTGGTGCTGGTCGATACCGCGGGCCTGCGCGAGACGGAGGACAGGATCGAGGCCGAGGGCGTGAACAGGACCCGGCGCCGGATGGAGAGTGCCGACCTGATCCTCCACCTCGTTCCGATGGGCGATCGGCCCGACCGTCAGGCGGTGAGCGGCGCACCGACGCTCGTCGTTCAGACCAAGGCTGACCTCGCGGCCGGCGTCGAACCACAAGGCCTCGCCATTTCCGCCGTCACCGGGGCAGGGCTCGATGCGCTTCTCGACGCCATCCAGGCTGCCGCCGAAGCCAGCCTCGGCCATGGTGATGCTCTCATCACCCGCGAGCGGCACCGGGAGGCGCTGACTCGGGCGGCGCAGCATCTCGAACGCCTGATCACGGCCCCTTCCGGCTTTCCGCCGGAACTCCTGGCCGAGGATCTCCGACTGGCGGTCCGCGCCCTCGGCGAAGTCGGTGGCCATGTCGGCGTCGAGGAGATGCTGGATCGGCTTTTCGCGGGCTTCTGCATCGGCAAATAAGCCGTCTCGCCCCTTCCGCCGACCGACGGTTTCGGCCCTCAAGATCGCGTTGACCTCTTCGCCGACAGGCGCATAAGCACATCCATGTCCTTCTCATCTTCGAGCTACGACGTCATCGTCGTTGGCGGCGGCCATGCCGGCGTCGAAGCCGCTGCGGCGGCGGCGCGGGTTGGTGCCCGCACGGCGCTCGTCACGCATCGTGCCGCGACCATCGGCGCCATGTCCTGCAACCCGGCCATCGGCGGCCTCGGCAAGGGCCATCTCGTCCGCGAGGTCGATGCCCTCGACGGGTTGATGGGCCGTGTCGCCGATGCCGCCGGCATCCAGTTTCGCCTGCTCAACCGCCGCAAGGGGCCGGCGGTGCGGGGGCCTCGCACCCAGGCCGACCGGGCGCTCTACGCGGCCGCCATGCAGCGGGCCGTCGCGGAAACGCCCGGGCTCACCGTCATCGAAGGCGAAGCGGAGGATCTGGTCGTCGCCGAGGGGCGCGTCGCGGGCGCAATCCTGACCGATGGGCGCACACTCACCGCCGCCGCCGTGGTCATCACCACCGGCACCTTCCTGCGCGGATTGATCCATATCGGCGAGCGGCAGATCCCCGCCGGGCGGGTCGGGGAGGGCCCGGCGGTCGGGCTGGCTCAGACCCTGGACCGGCACGGCTTCCGCCTCGGCCGCCTGAAAACCGGCACGCCGGCCCGTCTCGATGGGCGCACCATCGATTGGGCGTCCCTCGAGATGCAGCACGCCGACGAGGACCCGGTGCCGTTCTCGACCCTGACCGAACGGATCACCACACCGCAGATCGCCTGCGGCATCACCCGCACGACGCAGGCGACCCATGACCTGATCCGCGCCAACCTCCACCGTTCGCCGATGTATTCCGGCGGCATCAGCAGCCGCGGGCCGCGCTACTGCCCCTCGATCGAGGACAAGGTGGTGCGGTTCGGCGACCGGGAAGGCCATCAGATCTTCCTCGAACCCGAAGGGCTCGACGATCCGACCGTCTACCCGAACGGCATCTCCACGGCCCTGCCGGAGGAGGTTCAGGCCGGCATCATTGCCTCGATTCCAGGCCTGGAACGCACGCGCATCCTGCGGCCGGGCTACGCCATCGAGTACGATTACGTTGACCCACGTGAACTCGACGCGACCCTGCAGACGAAGCGGCTGCCGGGCCTGTTTCTGGCCGGACAAATCAATGGGACGACCGGCTACGAGGAGGCAGCAGGGCAGGGGTTGGTCGCCGGCCTAAATGCGGCGCGGCTCGCGGGTGGCTCCGAACTGGCGGTGTTCGACCGTGCCGAATCCTATCTCGGCGTGATGATCGACGATCTCGTCACCCATGGGGTGAGCGAGCCCTACCGGATGTTCACCTCGCGCTCCGAGTACCGTCTGAGCCTGCGCGTAGACAATGCCGACGAACGGCTCACGCCGCGCGGTGCTACCCTGGGCTGCGTCGGAGCGGCGCGTGCCACGCATTTCGCCACGTCGCAGACCGCTCTGGCCGAGTCGAGGGCGCGGCTCGACAGCTTGAGTCTGACTCCGAACGAGGCGGCTGCTCACGGTCTCGCCCTTAACCGTGATGGTCTGCGGCGCAGCGCCTTCCAGCTCCTGTCTTATCCGGAAATCGGATGGGAGCGGCTTTCCGCAATCTGGCCGGAACTGGCCTCAGCTTCCCCTCGGGTGGCCGAGCGCCTGCGCACCGACGCGACCTATGCGGTCTATCTTGACCGGCAACAGGCCGATATCGCCGCCTTCCGCCGTGACGAAGCTGTCCGCCTGCCGCCCTCTCTCGATTACTGGTCCATTGCCGGGCTTTCCAATGAGATGCGGGCGAAGCTCGATGGCGTGAGGCCGGGGACGCTCGGTCAGGCGGCGCGGATCGAGGGCGTCACCCCGGCTGCCCTGACGCTGCTCGCCGCTCATGCTCGCCGCAGCCGTACCTCCGTGACGGCTTGAGGCTAAGGTAAGCCGATGAGCAATAACCAGCGTGCCCGCGTTCTGAGTGAGCACAATGTTTCACGTGAAACAGCCGAATCACTTGACCTTTATGTCAGCCAGCTGACCCGCTGGCAGTCGGTCAAAAATCTCGTCGGCCCGGCCACTCTCTCAGAGGTCTGGAACCGGCACATCGCCGATGCACTGCAACTGCTCGCCTTGGCACCCGACGCCAAGACATGGGTCGATCTCGGCTCCGGCGCCGGAATCCCCGGCTTCATCCTTGCCATTGCGGGGCGTGATCGGCCGGGTTTCCATGTCACCTTGGTCGAGAGCAATGCTCGCAAATGCGCTTTCCTCACCGAGACGGGCCGCCTCACCTCTGCGCCGGTCACCATTCTCAACGGGCGCATCGAAGCCGTCATGGCTGAGCAGGTCGGAGCCGACATCGTCTGCGCCCGCGCCCTTGCTTCGCTGACGCAACTCCTCTCCTGGGCCGAGCCGTTGTTGACAAAGGGCACGGTCGGGCTGTTTCCGAAGGGACGTGATGCAGCCGCGGAATTGACCGAGGCCGAGAGAGAGTGGACATTCACCCGCGACCTGATTCCGAGCCGCACCGACTCGCAGGCACGGATCGTGCGCGTCACGTCGCTTTCCCGCGTGGACCCATGACCCATTCTCCCATGGCCTCAACAGCCCCGGCAAAACCGCTCCGCGTGCTCGCGCTGGCCAATCAGAAGGGCGGCGTCGGCAAGACCACCACGGCGATCAATCTCGGCACCGCCCTCGCGGCCATCGGCGAGCAGGTGCTGGTGATCGACCTCGATCCACAGGGCAACGCCTCCACCGGCCTCGGCATCGACCGCCGCCGTCGCACCGTCTCGACCTACCATGTGATGGCTGGCGAGGCGCCGCTGACCGAGGCGATCACGCCGACCGCCGTGCCCCGGCTCTCCGTCGCGCCCTCGACCATGGACCTGCTCGGCCTCGAACTGGAGCTGGCGAGCGCGCCGGATCGGGCCCACCGTCTGCGCAACATCCTGAGAGAGCTCACCACGCCGGAGGGCATGGAGCCGATCAGCTACGTGCTGATCGACTGCCCGCCCTCTCTCAACCTGCTGACCATCAACGCCCTGGCTGCGGCCGATGCGGTAATGGTGCCGCTGCAATGCGAGTTCTTCGCCCTCGAAGGCTTGAGCCAGTTGCTGCGCACCGTCGAGCAGGTGCGCGGGGCGCTGAACCCCAAGCTTCAGATCCAGGGCGTCGTGCTGACCATGTACGACCCGCGCAACAACCTCTCGACCCAGGTGGTCGCCGATGTGCGCGGCTTCCTCGGCGACAAGGTCTACGAGACCATGATTCCCCGCAACGTGCGGGTGTCGGAGGCGCCTTCCCACGGCAAGCCGGTGCTTCTCTACGATCTGAAATGCGCCGGCTCGCAAGCCTATCTGCGCCTCGCCTCGGAGGTGATCCAGCGCGAAGGCCGAGCCCCGCCTCCCGCCGCAGCCGCGTGAGTGCCCTTGGCGCTCCCGCTCCGGTCAGGCGGCAGGCAGGCCCCCGGACGGCGTCGAGTGTCGCGAGGCACGCTAACCCTTTCAAGAGTACGGAGTTTCAATCGTGGCGATGGCGGATGATACGGCGCGGCCGCGGCTCGGACGTGGCTTGGCGGCGCTGATCGGCGATTTCCCCGACACCGGCTCGGAGGCGGCCTCCCGCTCTGCCGACCAGCCGCAGCGCAAGGTGGCGGTGGAGTTCCTGCGGCCGAATCCGCGCAACCCGCGCCGCCGCTTCTCCGAACCGGAACTCGACGAGCTGGCGGCCTCGATCCGCCAGCGGGGCGTGATTCAGCCGATCGTCGTCCGCGCCCTATCCGGCGTGCCGGGCACGTTCGAGATCGTAGCCGGCGAGCGACGCTGGCGCGCCGCGCAGCGGGCCGGGCTCAACGAGGTGCCGGTGGTGATCGTCGAGATCGACGACCGCACCTCCCTCGAATACGCCATCTTGGAGAACGTCCAGCGCACCGATCTCAACGCCATCGAAGAGGCGGCCGGCTACGAACGGTTGATGGGCGAGTTTCAGTACACGCAGGCCGAGCTAGCCGACCTGCTCGGCAAAAGCCGCAGCCATCTCGCCAATACCCTGCGCCTGCTGCAGCTGCCGCCGCAGATCCAGGATCGGGTGATTGCCGGCGAGATCACCGCTGGGCATGGCCGGGCGCTCCTCTCCGTGCGCGATCCCGAGACAGTCGCGCGCCGCATCGTCGCCGAAGGCCTGTCGGTCCGCGAGGTCGAGGCCCTCGCCGCGGCGGAAGCACCGGTGGACGACGCCCCCCGTCCCGGCCGTCCACGTCGCTCGCCCGATTCCGACACCACCCTGCGGTCTCTGGAAGACGTGCTCGGCCGGGCCCTCGGCTACAGCGTCGCGGTGAAAGCCAAGGCGAGCGGGGAGGGCGAGATCCGCATCCGCTATGCCAGTGTCGAAGAGCGCGACGCGCTCTGCCGCAAGCTCGGCGGGGCGTGACGCCGCGCGTCATCCGAGCGGCCGGGTCATAGCCGGCCCTATCGCGCCGATACGGTGATCTCCTAGGATCGAGCGTCACCGTATCGCCTTCTCGGGCATCGAGTGCGACGGTGCGCTAATTCCGTCGCCGGGAGGCCTCGACGGCGATCCGCAGGAAGACACCGAGCGCCTGCGCATGGGCGAGGTCGGGCTCGGAGCAGCGGCAGGCGAGCACCGCCTCCTGAAGCCAAGTGACAGCCTGTTGCAGCCCCGGGGCCGACCACCGGGCGAGCTGCGTTTCGGCCAGAGCCTTGCGTCGGAAATGCAGGCCGCGCCAATTGGCGACCAGCTGGCTGGCGCTGCCGCGCGGGTTGTCCAGACGCAGGGCGAGCAGGGTGAGGGCGTGGCGCAGGCCGGCACCCAGCATGGCGGAGGGATCCATCCCCTCATGGCGAAAGCGGCGATACTCGCGCTCGGCCTCGCTCGCGCGGCCGGCGAAGGCGGCGTCGATCAGCGCATTGAGGACGCTGGCGCCGACATCGCTGACGATGGCCTCCACATCCTCCACGCCGACCGTTCCCTGGCCCCGAGCATAGAGAGCGAGCTTGCCGATCTCCGAGAGGCTGGCGCGGCGGTCGCTGCCGAGGCTACCCGTCAGCAGATCGCGGGCATCGCGGTCGATGCGCAAGCCATCGTCCTGAAGCGTCCGCTCGATGAGATCGGCCAAGGTCCGCTCGTCATCCGGGTAGCAGGGGAGGGCGAGCGCCCGCGGAGAGCCCTCGCATAGGGTCCGCAGCGGAGCAGAGCGGCCGAGATCGCCGGCTTCCACCACGATACGGGCCCCCTCGGTCGGAGCCTTCAGAACAGCATCGACGGCGGGGGCGTAGTTGCGGCTGCCGGAGCGGACCCAGATCGTGCGGCTGCCGCCGAACAGGCCGACGGTGCCGGCCTCGTCCACGAGCCGGCCCGGATCGGAGGCGAGGGCATCGCCATCGATCCGGATCAGGGCGAAGGGGTCGTCGGGGTCGCTGACCATGCCTCGGACCAGCCGCGTCGCCCGGTCCGCGACGAGGCCGGTATCAGGCCCATAGACCAGCACGACCGCGATGCGCGCATCGGGCCCGCGTCGGATCAGGCCCTCGACGTCGCCGGCCTTGACCGCCGTCATGCCGCGACCGTCAGGGGTTCGGCTTGACGGCGAGAACGGAGGCGAGCCGCGTCTTGATCTGGTCGGCCAGAACCTTGGCGAGTCGGATCTCCGCGTCGCGGGCAGCGCGCAGGGAGGCGAAGCGCTGGATCGAGCGGTCATAGGTCGCCGTGGACGTGGCGACGCCCTCGGTGAGGATGCGACGCCCGTCCATGCTCTCCAGCGAGAATTTCACGGTGCCAACGATGGTGCCGGCCTCTGCCCGCGCCGTGGTCGAGGAGACGATCGGGGTCTGGACCTGCTCGCTGCCCTGCATCTTCAGCCGGTAGCGCTTGGGCACCGCCGCCTGGCCGGACCCGTCGAGATCGAAGATCAATTCGCTGCGCAGGTAATGCCCCAGCCGCTCCTGATCCTGGGCCATGTTCACGTCGTCGACCTGAACGGAGGCGAGCAGCCCCTGCATCGACTCACCGGACGCGGTCGGCCCATAGAGCGGGCGGAAACAGGCCCCGAGATTCAGCGCCAAACCCGCGACGAGCGCGAGCCGCGCGATGCGAACCACCGGCCTGTTCGTTCCCAAAGCCATCGAACGCCCCAAGGCTGCTCCCCGCCGCACCATGACCCGGATCCCCCCGGAACCCGGCGCACGGCCTCGCTTTTACGGCAGGCTCCGCGCCCGGTCACCCTGGCACGGTCGTGGTTTACGAATGCTGTGCGGCAAGACGATGATCCGGTCCGCTGAACAAAGCGCCGCAGGCAGGTGGCTGGCCCCATTTCTTGCGAATTCGCGCCGTGCTTCCCACCTTCCTTTCACACCCTTTTGTGTTCCGAATCTGCGCCTTGACGGCGATTGGATCAGTGCGGTAGATTAGAACAAATGGCGAACAAACGAGCCCTGTCCTGGTCGGTCGCGCTCCGTGACCTGAAGGACGATCGATCCCGGAGAGCGGACGTGCGCGAGGAACGTCTCCGAACCATGGCGGGCCTGCGCGGCGCCGCCGCCCCGTCCCTGAGCGCTTGGCGTGGACGTTCGGGCCGCCGCTACGTCGTCGGCGTCCACGATCTCGCCGCGCTGGAACTCGATGAGGTGGACGAGGCGGTGGTGATCGCGGTGCGGCGGGACGAGGCCGGCATTGCCGAGGCAGTCTCGATCACGGCGGCCGGCCGGGGGCCGCGCGAGCGCCTGCACCGGAACTGGCTTGCCCGCGCCCGCCAGAAGGGCGCGACCGAGATGCATGTTCACCGCTTGGCCGAGAGCGAGGCGGAGCGCCGCGCCGTGGTGGCCGATCTCGCCCTCGAGCCGGAGCAGGCCAACGCTTAACCTTGCCGCGCCCACCCTCTCCGGCCCGTGACAGCCGGGGAGGGGAAGAGGCCTTGCCGAGAGCCCTTGCCGAGAGCCCTTGCCGAGAGCCCTTGCCTTGCGCCGCCCCGGTCTTCAAACACGGGGCCGCCCGGCCGGTCCCGCCGGGCCGCGCAGGAACGAGGCCGATGGCGCAGACACGCGAACCGATCCCCGGCGGACCCGCAGCCCGGCCGCGCAGACGGATCGGCCTGTTTCTTCCCTACATCCTGCTCGCCGCCATCGCCGTCGCCTGGACGGGGGCTTGGTTCTTCATCCGCGGTAAGGCGGAGAGCGAGATGGATGGCTGGCTCGCCCGCGAGGCGCAGGCCGGCCGCCAATGGACCTGCGCCGACCGCTCGATCACCGGCTTTCCCTTCCGCCTCGAACTGCGCTGCGCTTCCCTGCGCTTCGTCCGCTCCGACAGCACCTTCAGCCTCGGGCCGGTCATCGCCGTGGTGCAGGTCTACGACCCCCGTCACGCCGTCCTCGAAGCCACCGGCCCCTTCCATGTCGAGCAGGGCGATCTGACCGGGGACGTCACCTGGACGGCCCTGGAAGCCAGCTTCCACGCCGCCTCGAACGGCTTCAGCCGCGCCTCCGTGGTGGTGGACGGACCGAAGGGCCGGGTGCTCGGCGCCGATCCCGGCCCGATCGACTTCGCCGCGCAGCACCTCGAACTCCATGCCCGCCCCACGCCGGGCCGCTTCGAGAGCGAGGGTGCGGTCGATGTCAGCCTGCGCCTCGCCAAGGCCGCCGTGCCCCGGCTCGACGCCTTGAGCGGCGACACCGCGCCGGCGGATATCGATCTCGACACCACCCTGGAACAGGCCACCGTCCTGCGCACCGGAACCGTGGCGCGGGAGTTGGAGACGTGGCGTCGTGCCGAAGGGCATCTCGACGTGACACGCCTTTCCGTCGCCAAGGGCGAACGGCGCCTCCAGGCCAAGGGCATCGTCGGCCTCGACGATGCGCATCGCCCGGAGGGACGCTTCGACATCCGTGAGGCGGGGCTGGAGGCCCTGATCGGGCAGGTGATGGGTCAGCGCTTCGGCGCCGATAAGGGCGCCTTGATCGGCAACATCGTCGGCCAGTTCCTGGGCGGCCTGCGCAAGCGCGAGGGCAATGCCGGAGAGGCGCAGGCGGCCGAGGATGCGGGCCCCAACGGCCTCAAGCCCCTGCCGACGCTCCGCCTCACCGATGGCCGGCTGATGCTCGGCCCGTTCGCCGTCCCGAACGTGGTGCTGCCGGCCCTGTACTGAGACGAAGGCCCTCGCCCTACCAGGGCCGGGCCGCTCCGAAGATCCTGCGCTGGAGGAAGCGCCCCGCCGCCTCGACACGCGGCCGGTGCAGGTGGCGCAGGCGCCAGCGCCGATGCTCCTGCGGCGAGACCGGCCGCCCGAGTTCCGGCACCCCGGTATAGCGGCTCCGCAGCCGCGCCGCCTCGGCCGGCGCGAGTGCGTCGGCATAGGCCAGGAGGTGGCGCATTTCGTCGAGGGTCGGCCCGGTCCAGCCCGCCGTGCGGGGGCAGGGCTCGGATTCGGCGAGGCGGCCGGGGGAGGGCAGGGGATAGTGGTTGAGGCGGATCTCCCCCTGGCGCACGCCGAGAACGGCACCGGGACGCTCCGGGTCCACCTCGGCCGGGCTGAAATCGCTCATCAGCCGCTCGCCCTGCACCAGCTCCGCCCAATGGGCGTCACGGATCGAAGCAATGGCGCCCTGCCGGTAGATCGACGTGACCAGGCGGTTATCCGCGTTCTCCGCCGTCGCCCCACGGGGAAACCGGCGCAGCAGCAGATCGGTGGCCGGGGCCTGCGGCTCCGCGGTGTCGAAGGTGCGCCGGTTGATCACCACCGCGCCGGCATGAGCCGGGATACGGGCAAGCCAAGCATCGAGGGCGCGACCGGGGGCCGGCATCAGGAACTCGTCGGCTTCGAGGAAGGCGGCGAAGCGGAACAGCCGCGCCCGCGAGGCGAGGAAGTGGTTGTAGGCCGCGAATTTCGGCGTGCAGTCGAGGCGCGTCGGGCAGGGCAGGGTGATGACGCCGAGATCGGCATGAAGCCTCAGGAGCGCCGCCGCCGCCGGGTCGAGGCCGTTGTCGTAAATCACGACATGGCGCACGCCGACGGCCCGGTGGAAGGCGAGCCACTCGGTCAGGTCGGGGGCCGCACCTTCGATGACGGCGACGATGGCGAATGTCCGCATCGCGGCGTCTTTCCTCTCAGCGTTCGGTTTCGGTGAATTTATCGGCGGAGGGGATGTTGAATTTCTGCACCCATAGCTTCTCTGCCCATGCATCACTGGGCTTGTAGGAAGCCTGGAAGAGCAATTTCCCTTCGGAGAATATCCGATATTTCGGCAGGCTTTCTTTCGAGAACGTCTGGGACGGCTCGCTGGGCTTCACTTCCACGAGGCGATGGCTTGTCTCGGTGCTCGGTGCCTCGACCCGCGCCCGACCGAAATCCGGCGCTGCCGTTTCCTGCCCCATGGCGACGATGCCCCGGCGGATTGCTCGGGTGCGGGTGAACAGCTCGTGCAGCGCCTCGCCATCGCCCCAGCGGATCGCCCGCGACAGGGCGGAGAGATCTTCGTTGAAGCGCCCGAGCATCTCCAGCACCGCGTCGCGGTTGGTCAGGAAGATGTCGCGCCACATGGTCGGATCGGAGGCGGCGATGCGGGTGAAGTCGCGAAAGCCGCCGGCGGAGAACTTGATGACCTCCGACTGCGTGACCTCCTCGAGATCGGCGGCCGTGCCGACGATGTTGTAGGCGATCAGGTGCGGCACATGGCTGGTGATGGCAAGCACGAGGTCGTGATGCTCGGGCGTCATCGTCTCGACGATGGCACCCAAGCCCTGCCAGAGACCCCGCACCCGCTCCACAGCCGCCTCGTCCGTGCCCTCCGCCGGGGTGAGGATGCACCAGCGATTACCGAACAGGGTGGCGAAGCCGGAATCCGGACCGGAATACTCGGTGCCGGCCACCGGATGGGCCGGTACGAACGGGTTGTCGTCCGACAGGTGCGGCGTCACCGACGCCACCACCGCAGCCTTGACGGAGCCGACATCGGAGACGACGGCGCCGGGCTTGAGATGCGGCGCGATCTGCGCCGCCACATCACCGATGGCGCCGACCGGAACGCAGAGGATCACGAGGTCGGCCCCCGCCACCGCCGCCGCCTCGGTGCTCGCCAGCTCGGCCAGCTCCAGGGCCTTCACCCGCTCGACCACCTGAGGGTCACGATCGATCGCCACGATCTCGCGGGCGAGCCCATAGGCCCGCGCCCCGCGGGCGATCGAGGAGCCGATCAGGCCGAGGCCGAGGATGGCGAGGCGGGGAAGGGCCTCGCTCACGTTCTGTCTCCGCTGAGGAAGCCGGCCAGCGCGCCGACGAAGGCGCGGTTGGCCTCTTCGCCGCCGACCGTCACCCGGAGGGCATGGGGCAGGCCGTAGGAGCTGACGCGGCGCACGATCACCCCGGCTTGGGTCAGATGCGCATCCGCCTCCGCCGCCGTGCGGCCGGGAGCATCCGAGAAGTGGACGAGCAGGAAGTTGCCGACGCTCGGCGTTACGCTCAGCCCCAGCGCCTCGACCTCGCGGGTGAGCCAAGCGAGCCACTGGTCGTTATGGGCCACCGCTGCCGCGACATGGGCCTCATCGGCAATCGCCGCCGCCCCGGCGGCGATGGCGCCGGCCGAGACGTTGAACGGCCCGCGGATGCGGTTGAGCGCATCCACCACCGCCTCGGGCCCGACCATCCAGCCGATGCGCTGCGCCGCGAGCCCGTGGATCTTCGAGAAGGTGCGGGTCATCACGACATTCGGCGCTTCGAGCGCCAGTTCGAGCCCGGCGGTGTAATCGTTGGCGCGCACGTATTCGGCGTAGGCCCCGTCGAGCACCAAAAGCACGTTGCCGGGGAGGCCGGCATGGAGGCGGCGCACCTCCTCGAACGGCAGGTAGGTGCCGGTCGGGTTGTTGGGATTGGCGAGATAGACGATCCGGGTGCGCGGCGTCACCGCGGCGAGGATCGCATCGACATCCGCCGTAAGGTTCGTCTCCGGCGCCACCACCGGCGTGCCGCCCGCCGTGAGGATGGCGATGCGGTACACGAGGAAGCCGTGCGCGCAGAAGATGCCCTCGTCGCCGGGGCCGACGAAGGCCAGCGCCAGCAGGGTGAGCAACTCGTCCGAGCCCGCGCCGCAGACGATGCGGGCCGGATCCAGGCCGTAGCGGGTGGCGATCGCCGTGCGCAGGCGCGTCGCGCTGCCGTCCGGATACAGCGCGAGGGTGGCGGCCTCCGCCTGAAGGGCCTCGACGGCACGGGGGCTCGGGCCGAGCGGCGTCTCGTTGGAGGAGAGCTTATGGATCTTCGCCACACCCGGCGCGGCGCTCTTGCCGGGCACATAGGCCTCGATGGCGAGCACGCCGGGGCGGGGCTGGGGGCGAAGGGTGGATTCGGATGCGGACATGGGCCAGGGCCAACGAGTCAGGACGGACGACAAAGGGTCCGGTCGTCCCTCTACAGCATTTCGCGCAAGGGGGGAGCCGCGTTTCCTGTCCAACCTCAAGCGTCAGCGGCCGCTTTCCGGCTCGGCGGATGAGAAGTCTCAGGCGCCCGGCAGGGCCGCGACATGACGGGCGATGGCGCCGGGCGTGGTGATCCAGACGCTGTCGCGCGCCTCGGCGATGCGTGAGAGGGCCCGGCGCAGCGGGGCGAGCCGGTGCGGCTGGCCGACGATGTAGGGGTGCAAGGCAATGCCCATCACCAGAGGCGCCTGGCGCGAGGCGCGGCCCATCTCCTCGAAGGCATCGAGGATCATCTCCGCGAAGTCCCGGCCCGACCGTTTGCGGGCGATGATCGCGGGAATGTCGTTGAGCTCCTGCGGATAGGGCACGGAGAGAATGCCCCGCCCGTTCCGGGTGGCGAAGCGGATCGGCTGGTCGTCATGCGCCCAGTCGAGCAGGTAATCGTAGCCGGCCTCGGCCAGCAGATCGGGCGTGTGGTGCGATTGCGAGATCCAGGGACCGAGCCAGCCTTGCGGGGCGGCGCCCTCCTCAGCGGTCATCACGGCGGTCGCCTCGGCGATCAAGGCGCGTTCGGCGGCCTCGTCGCAATCGCCCTGACGCTCGGCATTGCTGCGCCCATGCGCGACGATCTCGTGCCCGAGGGTTCGGCCCTGGGCGCGCACCGTCTCCATCAAGCCGGGGCAATCGGCGTAGAGGCGGCTGTTGGCGAGGATCGCCGCCGGCATCCCGAGCTCGGCGAACAGGTCGAGCAGGCGGAAGGCACCGACCCGGTTGCCCCAGTCGCGCCAGGAATAATTCAGCACGTCCGGCTGCGGACCGCCCGGCGCGAGCTCGGCCCCGAGGCCCTCCCCGAAGGCGAAGGTCTCGAGGTTGAGCGCCACATAGACCGCGAGGCGCCGCCCGCCCGGCCAATCGTAGAGCGGCCGTTGCGGGAGGGCGCTGTAGGGATAGCGGCCGTGACCGGCCTTTGGCGCCTCACCCATGGAAAACGGCTCTCCTGCTGCGGTGCAGGAGAACCTATGGCTGAGCCGGCTTGCTTCCAGGCGCGTCCGGCGCGGCGGGCGCCTCGCCCGAACCCGGCGGCAGCAGCACGTTCTTGGCGACGCTGCCCTCCGGCCCGTACTCGCCGGCCACCGCGAGGCAGGATTGCTCGCGGTTGAGGTTCATCTGGTTGGACATCAGCGAGAAGATGCCCATGACCCGGCCGCCGAACGGCCCGCGCGGGCTCACATCCGCCAGGGTCGTGTTCTGCTTGGCCAGCAGCGCCTCGAATTGAGGCGTGCCGAGCTGGTAGCCGCAGACATTGACCGCCGAGAAGATGTAGGCGGCGAATTCCAGCGCCCGCGGGTTCGGCGCGTTGCGGATCGGCCGGGGCGGCGCGGCGTCCTTCGGAGCCTCCTGCGCCGGCGGCGGGGCGGTTTCCTGCGCCGAAACCGGCCAGGCGAGGCCGCCGATCAGGAGGGCGGCGATGAGGGGGCGGACGGTCATGGCGTTTCGGCGTTCCTCAGGAGCGGACTCTCATGATCCGCTTAGGAACACCGAAATAGTCCGGTCGCCCGCTCCCTCCAAGCGCGTGCAAGGCCCTGACGGGGCCCTGCGGCGTCTCACCACCGGTAGCTCACGCTCGCCAGCACCCGGCGGGCCTCGCCGTAGAAGCAAGAATTAGCCGATTGGCAGGAGGTGACGAAGCGGCGGTCGCCGAGATTGGCGGCGGTGATCGCCATGCGCCAGCGGTCCCAGTTGTAATGCACGGTCGCGTCGAACAGGACGTAATCGGGCACCTTCAGATTGTTGAGCTGGTCGGCGTAGGAGCGCCCGACATAGCGCACGCCACCGCCGAAGCCGAAGCCGCGCCAATCGCCGAACGGGATCGTGTAATCGGCAAAGACCGAGGCGAAGGTCTCCGGGACGTTGGTCGGCGTCTTGCCGACAAGGTCGGCCAGGGCGGTATCGCGGACCTTGGTGTATTCGAGGTCGTAGTGGGTCACCGCCGCGACGACGTTCAGGCCCTCGGCGAGGGAGGCGACGAGCTGCCCTTCGATGCCGCGCGAGCGCACGGTGCCGAGCTGGGTGTTGCCGAAGCCGATCAGGACCGGGAAGGGTGGGTTGTCCCGCACGAGGTCGAAGGCGGCGATGTTGAGCGAGAAGCGCTCGCCGACCGGCTCGATCTTGACGCCGACCTCGATCTGCTCGCCCCGATCCGGCACGAGGGCTGCCCCGGTGATCGCGTCCGGGCCGATCTGCGGCTGGAACGAGGTCGAGTAGGCGACATAAGGGGCAATGCCCGGATCGAAATTATAGAGCAGCGCGATGCGGCCGGTGAGCGCCGTGTCCGTTCGGGACGTGCTCGTACTCGGCGCGAGCTTCTTCAGCACGTCGCTCTCGGCAATGTCGTAGCGCAGGCCGCCGATCAGGCTCAGGCGGTCGGTGAGCTTGATCTGGTCCTGGGCGTAGAAGCCGAGCTGCTGGAAGCTGTTGACGTCGACCTGATAGGGCAGGGGCCGGCCGACGATCTGCCCGTAGACCGGGTTGAGGATGCTGAGATTGGGCCCGGGAAAGAGCGAAGCCTGGTTGTCGTAGAGCGAGTAGTTCTTGTAGTCGATGCCGAGCAGCAGGTCGTGGCGGAAGTAGCCGTCAAAGAAACGGGCTTCGGCCTGGTTGTCGACCTGGAACAGGCTGACCTTGTCGCTGTACTGGAACTGGTAGCGGGCGAGCTGGGTCTGCGCCGCATCGGCGTAACCGATCTGGCCGATATACGAATTCTGGGTGGCGTCACTGAACGAGTAGCGGAAGTTCTGGCGGATGGTCCACACGTCGTTGATCGCGTGCTCGAACTCGTAGCCGGCGAAAACCTGCTCGCGCTGGAAGCTGTTGATGCGCGGATCACCCACGTTGAGGGAGCGGTCGATGCGCAGGCCGCTCAGGTTCGGCCGCACGGTGCCGGAATAGGGCAGGAAGTTCGCGGTAACCGCGCTCGCGTCGCGCTGGTAGCTCGTCAGCACCGTGAACGAGGTGCCCGCATCCGGCCGCCACGTGAAGGCGGGTGCGATGTAGGCGCGATCCGAATCCGCCCCATCGACCTGGGTGCCGCCCTGCCGGCCGATGCCGGTGAGGCGATAGAACAGGTGGCCCGAATCGTCGGCCGGGCCGCCAACGTCGAAGGCGCCATAGACCTGTCCGAACGAGCCGCCAGCAATCTCGACATAGCCGAACGGCGTCAGCGTCGGGCGCTTGGTGATCTGGTTGACGATGCCGCCGGGATTGCCGGCGCCGAACAGCACGGCGGCGGGGCCGCGCAGCACCTCGATCCGCTCCAAACCGAAGGTCTCGGTCTTGAGCGTGCCGAAGCCGTAATTCAGGAGCTGCAGGCCGTCCTTGTAGATGCCGTAGTCGCTCGCCACGAAACCGCGCAGGGTGAAGAAATCCACCCGCTCATCGGCGCCATAGACACCGGAATAGATGCCGGCGGTGTATTGCGTCGCCTGGGTCAGCGTCTGCGCGCCCTGCGCGTCGATCTGCTCACGGCCGATCACGGTGATCGCCTGCGGGGTCTCGATCAGCGGCGTATTGGTCTTGGTCGCGGTTACCGAGCGGGTGGCGACATAGCCCGCGACCGGTCCGCGGGGATCCTCGGGCGCCGCGCGCCCATCCGCACCGCGCTGTGCGGTCTGGCCACCGGTCGCCGCCGCGCCCCGGCCGCTGCCCTCGACGGACAGTTCCTCCAGACGGGTCGAGGCCTGCTGCGCGGTGGCGCCGGCCGTCAGAGCCATCAGCGAGGCACCCGCCAGGACCATCGTCCGCAGGCTGCGGACGCCGACGAGAGAGTGAACCGGCCTCATCACTTCGACCCCATGTCTCCAACGCAGCCGACAGCCTCCGCAGACGAGGCGGAACAGGGCAGGCCGGTTGTTTGGAATTATGCTAAAGTGTTGGTGTTACTTGCTTTTCGTGAGTCCAGGGGTACGACTCACTCTTTGGTGCCGCAAGTCGGTCGCGCGCAAATCAACGCCCTGTAGCCATCAGGCAACAGAATCGCGCACAATCTTTCGTTGAATGTGAAGGGCAGGCACCGCCTTTGCGGGAGCCTGGCTCGGCCCCCACCGTGCGAATGTCCGCTGGCCGAACCGGGAACAGCAGCCGCCGCGACCGCGCAGGGGCGGCTCAAGACCGGATCGCTCGAAGCCTGTTTGGCTCAATCGCCCCGGCACGATCATCGCCTCTCGTGTTCAGCACGGGACGACAAGGCGGCCTCGCAGTTCTTCGGAAGGCACCCGATCTCACGTGATCGGCGAGCGTCGGTCCCGAAGGCCGTCTCCGGCCCTTGGGACGTGTCGAGGGTTCCAAGCCCTTGTCTTAACGCGCGCTCTTCCGCCGAACCGGCACCCCTTCGGTAGAGAGCGCCTTAGACCGTCACCTGGGTGCCGACCTCGACGACGCGGCCGGTCGGGATCTGGAAGAAGTCCGTCGCGTCGTTGGCGTTCTTGGCCAGGGTGATGAAGATCCGGTCCTGCCAGAGCGGCATACCGGAATGGGCGGCCGGGCGAATCGAGCGGCGCGACAGGAAGAACGAGGTCGACATGATGTCGAACTTGAAGCCCTCGCGCTTGAGCAGCGCCAGGGTGCGCGGGATGTTGGGCGTCTCCATGAAGCCGAAGCGCATCACCACCCGGTAGAAGCCGAAGCCCACCGGCGCGATGCGCACCCGCTCGGCCAGGGGGACACGAGGCCGGTCCATGGTCTCGACGGTGAGCACCACGTTCTTCTCGTGGATCACCTTGTTGTGCTTCATGTTGTGCAGGAGCGCGGCGGGGGCGATCTCCGGATCGCTGGTGAGGAAGACCGCAGTGCCCTTCACCCGCTGGTAGGAAGTGCTCTTCTCCAGCATGCCGACGAGCTCGATCAGCGGCACGTCGGTCTTGCGGGTCTTGTTGAACAGGATGGTGACGCCGCGCACCCAGGTCCACATCATCAGCATCAGGCCGCCGGCCAGCATCAGCGGCACGTAACCGCCCTCGTGGATCTTCAGCAGGTTCGAGAGCAGGAACAGGAATTCGAGCACGATGAAGGGCATCAGCACCGCCGCCGCGACGAGCGGGGCGAGGCGCACGACCTTCCACAGCACCACATAGGCCATGCTGGCGGTGAGCAGCATCGTACCGGTCACGGCGATGCCGTAGGCGGAGGCGAGCGCCGAGGATGAGCGGAAGGTCACCGCCAGCACCACGACGCCGAGGCCGAGCAGGGTGTTGATCTGCGGCAGATAGATCTGGCCCGAATGCGCCTCCGAGGTGTGGCGGATCTCCATGCGCGGCAGCATGCCGAGCTGGATCGCCTGCCGCGACAGGGAGAAGGCACCGGTGATCACCGCCTGACTCGCCGTGACGGTGGCGAGGGTGGCCAGCAGCACCATGGGGATCAGGCCCCATTCCGGCACGAGCTGGTAGAACGGGTCGGTCGTCTCCGGCTTGGCCAGCACGAGGGCGGTCTGGCCGAGATAGTTGAGGACGAGGCTCGGCGCGACGAGGCCGAGCCACGCCACCTGGATCGGGCGTCGCCCGAAATGGCCGAGATCGGCGAACAGGGCCTCGGCTCCGGTCACCGCCAGGAACACGGCTCCCAAGGCGACCAGCGCGCCGGTGCCGTGGCCGAGCAGGTAATGCACCGCGTACCAGGGATTGAAGGCGGCGAGCACGCCCGGATTGCCGGCGATGTGGGGCAAAGCCGCCGCCGCCATCGACAGGAACCACACCACCATGGCCGGGCCGAAGAAGGTCGCGACCCGGGCGGTGCCGTGGCTCTGGACCGCGAATAGCCCGACGATGATCGCCACCGTGATCGGCAGCACGTAATCGTCGAAGGCGGGGGTGACGAGCTTCAGGCCCTCCACCGCCGAGAGCACCGAGATCGCGGGCGTGATGACGGAATCGCCGTAGAACAGCGAGGCTCCCAGGAGCCCCAGCATGAACACGATCTTCGAGCCGCCCAGCGCGTGGCGGGCCTGGGCCATCAGCGAGAGGATGCCGCCCTCGCCATTGTTGTCCATCCGCAGCAGGATCGCGACGTACTTGATCGTCACGATCAGCAGCAGCGCCCAGATGATCAGCGAGGCGGTGCCGATCACCTCCTCCGGCAGCAGGATTCCGTCGGTGCGCGCAGGAGCCAGCGCCTCGCGGAAGGCGTAGAGCGGGCTGGTGCCGATATCGCCGTAGACGACGCCGACCGAACCGATCGCCAGCGCCCAGAAGCCGGTCTTGGCGTGGCCGTGCGCCTCTTCCTGGGTCGCGTCGTGCGCCCCCGCCGAGGCCGTGACCGGGCCTCCCTCGCCGGGCGCCGGGCCGGTCGCGGGGGCGGCGGTCCGGTCGTCCGGCAAGCTGGAACCGGCGGAACCCGATCCGGCGGGAACTGGGCTTTCAGGCTGGGTCATAGGGCAGGCGTGCCTGGGCTCGCGCGTCGTCCGGCCAGATGTGCCGGAGCCGCATGAAGGGAATGCGTCGAAGATGCGGATCGATGCGCGGCAAGACGCGCGGCACCTTCAAAACGGCCAGCGCGCCGTCCTTTCAGACAATCCGGAGGCAACCTTTCGGACGCGATCCGAACCCCACGGCGATCCAGGCGGGCGGCAGGCTCGCAGGGTCGGGCCAGTTCCTGAAAGAGAAAGGTGGCCGTCCCCCGCCGCCACGCGGGCGTCGGGAGCGGCCACCCCGCAGGCAGGCTCACTCGGCGGCGTCGCGCTTGCCCTGGCCGAAGCGGCGCTCGATGTAGTCGATCACGATGGTCTCGAAATCCTTGGCCAGCGTCGCGCCGCGCAGGGTCATCGCCTTCTTGCCGTCGATGAAGACCGGGGCGCTCGGGCTCTCGCCGGTGCCGGGCAGGGAGATGCCGATATCGGCATGCTTCGATTCGCCCGGTCCGTTGACGATGCAGCCCATCACCGCAACGTTCAGGCCCTCGACCCCCGGATAGGTCTTCTTCCACTCCGGCATGGAGGTGGTGATCCAGTTCTGGATGTCGCGGGCCAGTTCCTGGAAGGTGGTGGAGGTCGTCCGGCCACAGCCCGGGCAGGCCGCCACGAGCGGGACGAAGGTGCGGAAGCCCATGGTCTGCAGGAGTTCCTGCGCCGCCTTGACCTCCACGGTGCGGTCGCCGCCGGGCTCCGGCGTCAGCGAGTAGCGGATGGTGTCGCCGATGCCTTCCTGCAGCAGCACGCCGATGGCGGCGGAGGCGGCAACGATGCCCTTCGAGCCCATGCCGGCTTCGGTCAGGCCGAGATGGATCGCGTAATCCGAGCGCCGCGCCACCTCGCGATAGACCGCGATCAGATCCTGCACCGCCGAAACCTTCGCGGACAGGATGATCCGGTCCTTCGGCAGGCCGAGGGCGACGGCGCGATCGGCGGAGGTCAGCGCCGATTGCACCATGGCCTCGCGCATCACCGCGCGGGCATCGATGGGCTTCGGCGACTTGGCGTTCTCGTCCATCAGGTGCGTCAGCAGCTCGCCGTCGAGGGAGCCCCAGTTCGCGCCGATGCGGACCGTCTTGCCGTACTTGATCGCCTGCTCGACGATGGTCGAGAACTGGACGTCCTTCTTCTCCTTGAAGCCGACATTGCCCGGATTGATCCGGTACTTGGCCAGCGCCTCGGCGCAGGCCGGATGGTCGGAGAGAAGCTTGTGGCCGATATAATGGAAATCGCCCACCAGCGGCACATGCACGCCGATGCGGTCGAGCCGCTCGCGGATCTTCGGCACCGCCGCCGCCGCCTCGTCGCGATCGACCGTGATGCGCACCAGCTCCGAGCCGACCCGGGCGAGCTGGGCCACCTGCGCGACCGTGGCGTCGATGTCGGCGGTGTCGGTGTTGGTCATCGACTGCACGACGATCGGAGCACCGCCGCCGACGGTGATCGCGCCGTCACCCTCACCAACCTTCACGCCGACGGTGCGGTGGCGTGGTGCCGGCCCGGCGATCTCCGGCCCTGTCATGCTGGGGCTCTGGGAATCGAGCGGGTTTGCCAGGGCGTCGGGAGCTTCCATGACTTCCATCGTGCCTTCGCGGGTCAACCTGTCATCCGCGCGTGCCGGCCGGGTCGTCCCGCAGGCGCGGGGACGATCCTATCCGAATCCGGCGCGATCCGCGACCTGCCGCCGCGCCCGTGCGCGGGCCTAGTAAGGACGCGGAATGCCTCCATCGTGAGGCGCTTCCATGTCTCATCCGGATCAGGATGTCGAGCGTGTGGCGTGAGGATGCAAGGATGCCGGCCCCGCTCCACGCACTATCCTGTCCTGCATCGCCGGCCCGCGGGGCAAAGAACCGCACGGGCTAAACCACCGCATTGCACCATCTGAGGATGCGCCGCAACAACCGCGCGAGGCACGATGGACAGGATCATCTCGGAGCAGGACGCCGATGCCGTGAGGCCCGACGCCGCCCCCGACGACGCTCACAACCCGGCGACGGCGGTGCCGGCTCCCATCGCCGATTCGACCCATGTGGGCGAGGGTTTCCGGGGCTTGGCCGGGCCGCGCGCCGAGAAGGCGGTTTCCCTGGCGCTTCAGGGCGGCGGCTCGCACGGCGCCTTCACCTGGGGCGTGCTCGACGCCCTGATCGAGGACGGGCGCGTCGCCTTCGAGGCGGTGACCGGGGCGAGCGCGGGGGCGATGAACGCCGTCGTCCTCGTGGATGGCTGGCTCGCGGGCGGCCCCGATGGGGCCCGGGAGGCCTTGGCGACGTTCTGGCGCGAGGCGAGCCTGGACGCCGACCTGAAGCCGGTGCAGCAGAGCTGGATCGACGGCTTCTTCCACATCTGGAAGGGCAATCCCTTCGTCGAAGCGTGGCTGAAGGCGCTCAATCCCGGCCCCTATGCCAGCAACCCGCTCAACATCAATCCGTTACGCGGAGCGCTGGAACGCACGGTCGATTTCGAGCGCCTGCGCGGCGCCGACACCGCCAACGTATTCGTCTCGGCGACCAATGTCTGGACCGGCAAGCTCGCCGTGTTCGAGCGTGAACACCTGACGGTCGATCACCTGATGGCCTCGGCCTGCCTGCCGACGGTGTTCCAGGCGGTCGAGATCGACGGCGTGCCCTATTGGGACGGCGGGTATCTCGGCAATCCGGCCCTCTACCCGCTGCACGGGGCGAGCACCCGCGACATCCTGCTGGTGCAGATCAATCCGGTGGAGCGCCGGGAGACGCCCCGCTCGGCCCGCGACATCCAGAACCGGCTCAACGAGATCACCTTCAACGCCAACCTGATGCGGGAATTGCGCGCCATCGACTTCGTCCATGGCCTGATCGACGAGGGTGGACAGGCGGTGCCCGGCCTGGAGCGGGTCTTCCTGCACCGCATCGACGGGACCGACCTGCTCGACGATTACGCGGCCTCCTCCCGCATCGACGCCCGGTGGCGGATCATCGAGCGCCTCCGTGACAAGGGCCGGGCTGCCGCCAAGACTTGGCTCGAAGACGGCTATGCCGAGGTTGGCCTGCGCTGCACCCTCGACCTGAAGCAGGCCTACCAATAGCGGGCGGCGCCGGAAGTCCGTTGGCGAATGGGGCCGGATGAGGCGCCTGCCTCATCCGGCCCCATCGTGAGCTGAACCGCTTCGCTGACGCCGAAGACGGCACCGCCCCGCCGAATCATCCCTTCTCCGCAAGCGGGGAGGGGATGCCTGGGCGTCACGCGGCGATCGGCGACGCCACCGGCTCGGCGGCGCGCACATCGGCATCGACATGGCTCTCGAACCGCTTGAAGTTCTCGCGGAACATCGTGACCAAGCGCGTGGCGGTCTCGGCGAAGGCGGTCTTGTTGGTCCAGGTCTCGATCGGAGAGAGGACCTGCGTCTCGACGCCGGGCACCTCGACGGGCACCGAGAAGCCGAAATACGGGTCGCGCCGGAACTCGACCTGTGCGAGCGAGCCGTCGAGTGCCGCCGTGAGCAGCCGGCGGGTGACGCGGATCGGCATGCGCCGGCCGGTGCCGACCCCGCCCCCGGTCCATCCGGTATTGACCAGCCAGCAATCGACGCCGTGCTCGGCCATCAATTCACGCAGCAAATTGCCGTAGACGCTCGGGTGGCGCGGCATGAACGGCGCGCCGAAGCAGGTCGAGAAGGTCGCCTCCGGCGCGGTCAGGCCGCGCTCGGTGCCCGCCACCTTGGCGGTGTAGCCCGAGAGGAAGTGATACATCGCCTCGGCGCCCGTGAGCTTGGCGATCGGCGGCATCACGCCGAAGGCGTCGCAGGTCAGCATCACGATGTTCTTCGGATGCCCGGCCCGGCCGGTGGCGCTCGCATTGGCGATGAAATCGAGCGGGTAGGCGCAGCGGGTGTTTTCCGTGAGCGAGGCATCGTCGAAATCCGGCGCGCGGGTGACCGGATCGATGACGACGTTCTCCATCACGGTGCCGAACCGCTCGGTGGTGGCGTAGATCTCCGGCTCGGCATTGCGCGACAGCCGGATGGTCTTGGCGTAGCAGCCGCCCTCGAAGTTGAAGATGCCGTCCCGGCTCCAGCCGTGCTCGTCGTCGCCGATCAGTTTTCGCGAGGAATCGTTCGACAGGGTCGTCTTGCCGGTGCCCGACAGGCCGAAGAACAGGGCCGAATCACCGGTCTCGTCGAGCGCCGCGTTGGCTGAGCAATGCATCGGCATCACGCCGGCCCCCGGCAGCACGTAGTTGAGATAGGTGAAGACCGATTTCTTCATCTCACCGGCATAGGCCGAGCCGCCGATCAGTACGATCTTCTGTGAAAAATCGATGGCGATCACGGTCTTGGAGCGGCAGCCATGCCGGGCCGGATCGGCCTGGAAGCTCGGCAGGTCGATGATCGTCAGTTCCGGCACATAGGCGGCCAGCGCGTCGCGCTCGGGGCGGATCAGCAGGTTGCGGATGAACAGGGAGTGCCACGCCAGCTCGGTATAAACCCGTGCCCGCACCCGGTGGGCCGGGTCGGCGCCGCCGTAGAGATCCTGGGCGAACAGCTCCTTGCCGCGGGCATGGGCGCGGAAATCATCGAGCAAGGTCGCGAACTGCTCGCGGGTGATCGAGCCGTTATTGTCCCACCAGATCTCGTTCTCGGTGCTGGCGTCGCGGACGACGTATTTGTCCTTGGGGGAGCGGCCGGTATGGCTGCCGGTGGTCGCCACCAGCGCGCCGCCGCGGGCGAGCTGTGCCTCGTCGCGACGCAGGGCCTCCTCGTAGAGCCGGGGCGCTTCGAGATTCCAGTGGATCGCGGCAAGCTCGGTCAGGCCGATCGCCTCCGGCCCATGGGCCGTATTGGATTCACCGATGGTCTTCACGGGGTTTCCTCCCTTACGGCCCCTGATCGCGCCGTCGCCCGCCGCCCGGCGGGCTTCTCCGCAATGTCGAGGAAGCGTCCGCGCGGTCGTTCAGGGCCGCCGCGCGCTGGTTCTCCGCTCCCATCCGCTCAATGGATCGATGCCGGGCTTAGCCGTCAACTAATCCTTGGTATGGGCTCAAATTAAATTTGGCCCCCGACGCGTCATGGAATCGGCGGGGCTGTCGCTGTCCTGAACGGGCAAAATG
This sequence comes from Methylorubrum populi, assembly GCA_020741775.1. Lineage (GTDB taxonomy): Bacteria > Pseudomonadota > Alphaproteobacteria > Rhizobiales > Beijerinckiaceae > Methylobacterium > Methylobacterium populi_B. Next base: position 346,204 of record DYYG01000013.1, on the reverse strand, counting down.
CCGGCGGAAGGCTTATGTGAGGGGCAGGCGCCCGACGCCCGCTTCCCTTTCTTTCCTGCAGCCGACCCAGCCCGCATGCCCCAAGCCGTCGCCGGCCCCGAGATCGAGCGCCTGATCCAGCTTCTCGGGCGCATGCCGGGCCTCGGGCCCCGCTCCGCCCGCCGGGCCGCGCTCCAACTCATCAAGAAGCGGGAGACCCTGCTCGCACCCCTGGCCGATGCGATGCGGATCGCCGCCGAGCGCATCGTGGTCTGCCAATCCTGCGGCAACGTCGATACCAGCGACCCTTGCACCATCTGCCGGGACGAGAGCCGCGATCCGACCACCCTCGTCGTGGTGGAGGATGTCTCCGACCTCTGGGCACTGGAACGCTCGGGCGCGGTCAAGGCGCGCTACCACGTGCTCGGTGGCGTGCTCTCGGCGCTGGACGGGGTGCGGCCGGAGCACCTCACCCTCGCGCGTTTGGTGGAGCGGGCGAGCGAGCCGGGGGTGAAGGAGATCATCCTGGCGCTGAACGCCACCGTCGATGGCCAGACCACGGCCCATTACATCACCGAGTCGATCCACCATCTCGGGCTCACCATCACACGGCTCGCCCATGGCGTGCCGGTCGGCGGCGAACTCGATTATCTCGACGAGGGCACGCTGACGGCGGCGATCCGCAGCCGCACGGCGTTCTGAAGGCGCATTGCCCCAGCCTGACAGGCCGCTTCCTACTGCCTAACCGGTTCTTAAGCCGCGCCGTGACAGGGTCGGCCTGCGACCAGCGCGCTGTGTCGACGGGCTTTCTTTTCTCGGCGGCGTCGCCTTTCACCCATGACCATCTTTCCGCCGGGACATGAGCCACGCCGCGTGCCGACGCTGCTCGAGGCGCTGGCGACACCGTTGGCGACGCGGACGCTTCTCGCCACCCTCGCCCTGATCATCCTCAGCAGGGCGGCCCGCTATGCCGGATTCCTGCCCGCCCTCGACCTGACGGATTTCGACGCCTTCCACATCGCCGGGCGGATGGTGTGGCGCGGCGACATCGCCGATGCCTACCATCTCCCGGCGCTGCTGCGGGCCCAGCGCAGCCTCGTCGGCGACGAAGCCTTCTTGCCCTGGACCTATCCGCCGCCCTTCGACCTCGTCGTGGCGGTGCTCGCGCTCCTGCCGATCAGCCTCGCCTATCTCGCCTTCACCGGCACGACCTTCGCCGCCTATCTGCTGGTGCTGCGCCGGATCGCCGGCCCGCTCTTCCCGGTGATCCTGCTCGCGCTGTTCCCGGTCCTCTTCATCGAAGCGGCCACGGGTCAGAACGGCTTCCTGACCGGCGCCCTGATCGGGCTGACCGGTCTCGGCCTGCTGGGTGGGCGGGCCAGCGCCGGCGTGCCGCTCGGCCTGATGGTGATCAAGCCGCATCTGGCGGTCGGCCTCGCCGTCTGCACGCTCGCGATGCGGCGCTGGCGCTGTGCGGTCGTGGCGGTCGCGACAGCCTTCCTCGCGATCGCCAGCGCGACCGTCCTGCTGGGCCCTGCGCTGTGGCTGGCATTCCTGCAGGGAGTGGCCGAGGCGAAGACCTATCTCGCCGCGGGCCTCTATCCCCTGTCGCGCATGATTTCCGTCTTTGCCTGGCTGCGCAGCCTCGACCTTCCGGCGGCGCTGGCGCTGGCGGCCCAGACGGCGATGGCCGTCGCCGCCCTCGGCATCGTCGTGCTGGCCGTGCGGCACAGGCCGCCCCGGCAAGTCGTCGGCCTCGCCACCCTGGCGAGCCTGTTCGTGAGCCCCTACGCCTACGATTACGACCTGGCCCTGTACGGAGTGGGGCTCGCGCTCCTGCTTCCCGATCTCCTCGCCTGGGCCAGCCGCGGCGAGCAGGCCGCCCTGCTCGGCCTCGGATGGGCGAGCGGCGTTTACGGCATGGTGGCGGACCTGTTCCAGGACGGGATCGCGGCGACGGGCGCGCTGCCCCGGAGCACGATCTCGTTGGCCGGCCCGATCCTCCTGATCCTGCTCGCCCTGATCTGGCGCATCCTGCGGCGGGAGCGGTCTGCCACGGGGGGAGCCCCGTCCGCCGCTCCGGTTCCGGCTTAGGGTTCCGCCCGATGTCCCCGCGCCACGCCGTCGCCGGTTCGGAGGCGCGAAACCTGCGGCCGATCTCCGGCTGGGGTCGCTACCCGCAGGCGGCGAGCGAGATCCTGGCGGCGGATGCGCCCGCGACCCTGCCCGCGCTCCTCCACGGCCGGCGGGGCCTCATCGCTCGCGGCGGCGGGCGCGCCTATGGCGATGCCGCGATCGGCCAGCGCATCACCGTTCTGACCGGGGCGCTCGACCGAATGCGCGGCTTCGACCCCGCCAGCGGCCGGCTGTGGGCGGAGGCCGGAATCACCCTCGCCGAGATCCTCCGGACCGTCCTGCCCCAGGGCTTCTTCCCGCCGGTGGTGCCCGGCACGCAGTTCGTCACCCTCGGCGGGATGATCGCCGCCGATGTCCACGGCAAGAACCACCATCGCGAGGGTGGCTTCGGCGCCCATGTCGAGGCGCTGACCCTGCTGACGCCCGATGGCGTCCCGCGCTCCTGCTCGCGAGAGCGCGACCCCGACCTCTTCGCCATGACCCTGGGCGGGATGGGGCTGACCGGGACGATCCTCGACGCGACCCTCCGCCTGCGGCCGGTCGAAAGCGGCTGGATCGTTCAGCGGACCCGGGTAGCGGCCGACCTCGCGGCGATGCTCCGGGCGCTGGAGCAGGACGGCGAGGCGACCTATTCCGTCGCCTGGATCGACTGCCTCGCGCGAGGGCCCTCCCTGGGGCGCGGCCTCGTCTACCGGGGCGAACATGCCGGCCGGGAGGCCTGCCGCGCCGCCGGTCGCGACCCGTTCCCGGCACCGGCGCGCGGCCGGCTCGCGGTGCCGCCGGGCTGGCCGGGCTGGACCCTGAACCGCCTCTCCGTCACCGCCTTCAACGCCCTCTACTTCCGGCGCGGGGCGGCGATGGCCGAAACACCCGCCCTGGTGCCGTGGCAGGCCTATTTCTTCCCCCTCGACGGACTCCAGGCCTGGAACCGGCTCTACGGCCGGCGCGGCTTCGTCCAGCATCAATGCGTGCTGCCCCCGCGCGGCGCCCATGCCGTGCTCTCGGAGATGCTCGACCGGATCGCCCGCCTCGGCAGCGCCTCGCCGCTGGCGGTACTCAAGCGGCTCGGCCCCGGCGGCGGCGGGCTGTCCTTCCCGATGGAAGGCTACACCCTCGCCCTCGACCTGCCGGCGAACCGCGCGACCTTCGCCCTCCTCGAGGCGCTGGACCGCCTCGTGGTCGCGGCCGGCGGGCGCCTCTACCTCGCCAAGGACGCCCGCCAGAGCCGCGACACCTTCGAGGCCGGCTATCCGGATCTGCCCGCCTTCCGGGAGATGCGGCGGTGCCTCGGCGCCGAGGAAATGCTCGCCTCACGCCTCTCCACGCGTCTGGGATTGTAATGGCCGGAACCCTGCTCCTCGTCGGAGCCACCTCCGATATCGGTCACGCCGTGGCCGCCCGCTACGCCGAGGCCGGCTGGCGCATCCTGCTGGCAGCGCGCGACCCGGCCCGGGCGCAGCGCAATGCCGACGACCTCGCCGCGCGGTTTCGCGCCGAGGTGACGCTGCTGCGCCTCGACATCCTGGAGACGGACGGCTTCGCTCAGGTCCTCGACGCCCTGCCGGTGCTGCCCGACACCGTGGTCTGCGCGGTCGGCGAACTCGGCGACCAGACGCGGGCGGAGGGCGACATGACCCATGCCGAGCAGGTGATGCGGACGAACTTCCTCGGCCCGGCCCTGCTGCTCGGTCTGCTCGCCGAGCGCTTCGCCGCCCGGGGCAGCGGGGCCATCGTCGGGATCAGCTCGGTGGCGGGCGACCGGGGGCGAGGCTCGAACTACGTCTACGGCGCCGGCAAGGCCGGGTTCAGCGCCTTCCTGTCCGGCCTGCGCAACCGCCTGGCCGGTCGCGGGATCCGCGTCGTGACGGTGAAGCCCGGCTTCGTCCGCACCCGGATGACCCGCGATCTGCGGCTGCCGCCGCTGCTCACCGCCGCGCCCTCCGAGGTCGGGCGGGCGATCTACGCCGCCGCCGAGGGAGGCGGGCGCGACATCGTCTATGTGCGGCCGGTCTGGCGCCTCGTCATGGCGGTGATCGGAGCCATTCCCGAGCCGGTCTTCAAGCGGTTGCGGCTGTGAGCGCCGGCATTTCGCGCCACGCAAGCGATGGCCGGCCCTTCCGCACCGGCTGGACGCCCGCGCCCTATTTGACCGCCCTCTCGGCGGCGCCTATCTGCAAGGGGTGAAACGCGTTTTCGCGCTCTCCCTCACGCGTCCGCCTGGAGCGGCGCCCGACCGCGCTGCCGTCGGATGCCAATCCAAGTCTTTGATTTTGCCGCATTTTCCACGGCGAATCGGTATCCGATTCGTCGGAAAGCGCTCTAGTCCGGCTCGGAAGCCATGACCGTCCGTCCCCTTGTGATCCTGCCCGACGCGCAGCTGCGCCTCATCTCCGAGCCGGTGGAGGCGGTGACCGACGAGATCCGGACGCTGGCCCGCGACATGATCGAGACGATGTACGATGCTCCCGGCGTCGGTCTCGCCGCGATCCAGATCGGGGTTGCCAAGCGCGTCGTCACCATCGACGTCTCGAAGGACGAGAACGCGAAGAACCCCGTCGTCTATCTCAATCCCGAGATCGTCTGGGCCTCCGAGGAGAAGCGCGTCTATGACGAGGGCTGCCTGTCGATCCCCGAATTCTACGGCGAGGTCGAGCGGCCGGACCGGGTGCGGGTGCGCTACATGACCCTCGACGGGGAGACGGTGGAAAAGGAAGCCGACGGGCTGCTCGCCACCTGTCTCCAGCACGAGATCGACCATCTCAACGGTGTGCTGTTCATCGATCATCTGTCGAAGCTCAAGCGCGACCGGGTGATGAAGAAGTTCACCAAGGCCGCCAAGCGCGACGCCGCCTGACGAGACCCGATGCGCATCGTCTTCATGGGGACGCCGGATTTCGCGGTGCCCACCCTGGCCCGGCTCCACGCCGACGGCCACACCCTCGCCGCCGTCTATACCCGCGCGCCGGCCAAGGCCGGGCGCGGCATGGCCCTGCGGCCCTCCCCGGTCCATGTCCGTGCCGAGGCATTGGGCCTGCCGGTGCTGACGCCCTCGACGTTGAAGACGCCGGAGGCGGCCGAGACCTTTTCCGGGCATGACGCCGATGTCGCCGTCGTCGTCGCCTACGGCATGCTGCTGCCCCAGACGATCCTCGACCTGCCGCGCTTCGGCTGCCTCAACCTGCACGGCTCCCTGCTGCCGCGCTGGCGCGGCGCCGCCCCGATCCAGCGGGCGGTGATGGCGGGCGATGCCGAGAGCGGCGTCGGCGTGATGCGCATGGAAGCCGGGCTCGATACCGGCCCCGTCGCCCTGGAGGAGCGCCTGCCGATCCGGGAGGGCATGATCGCGGGCGAATTGCACGACGCCCTGATGCCCCTCGGGGCCGACCTGATGGGGCGGGCGATTCAGGCGCTGGAGCGGGATGGCCTGACCTTCAGCCCCCAAGCGGAGGAGGGCGTGGTCTACGCCCACAAGATCACCAACGCGGAGGCCCGGATCGACTGGTCGCGGCCGGCGGCGGAGGTCGCGCGCCATATCAATGGGCTGTCGCCGTTCCCTGGTGCCTATTTCGAGGCCGATCTCGGCAAGGGGAGCAACAAGGGGACCGACAAGGGGCCGGAGCGGGTCAAGGTGCTGCGGGCGCTTGCCGCCGAGGGCTCCGGCGTGCCGGGCACGTTGCTCGACTCGGACTGCACCGTCGCCTGCGGCACCGGAGCGGTGCGGCTCCTCGAACTGCGCCGGGCCGGCAAGGGTGGGGTCGCGAGCGGCGAGGAGTTTCTGCGCGGGGCGCGGCTGACCGGGGGGGAGCGGCTCGGGTGAGTGCGATAGCCTGATGCCCCGCTACAAGCTCGTCATCGAATATGACGGCGCGCCGTTCTGCGGCTGGCAGCGGCAGGCCGACGACCCGACCGTGCAGGCCGCCATCGAAACCGCCGTGACCCGCTTCTCCGGTGAGGCGGCGCGGCTCACCTGCGCCGGGCGGACCGATGCCGGCGTCCACGCCATCCATCAGGTCGCGCATCTCGATCTGACCAAGGCATGGCGCACCGATACCGTGCGCGACGCGCTCAACGCCCATCTGCGGCCGCAGCCGGTCTCGGTCCTGTCCGCCGAAGTGGTGGGGCCGGATTTCGACGCGCGCCACTCGGCGATCCGGCGGCATTACCGCTACCGCATCCTCAACCGGCGCAGCCCCGCCGCGCTCACCCGCGCCCATGTCTGGCAGGTGCCCTGGCCGCTCGACGCCGATCTGATGCAGGCTGCCGCCCAACGGCTGCTCGGCCGCCACGACTTCTCCGCCTTCCGCGCCGCGGAATGCCAGGCCAAGAGCCCGGTGCGGACCCTGGAGCAGCTCGATGTCACCCGCCAGCCGATGGGCCTGTTCGAGGAGATCGTGATCGCGACCTCGGCCCGCTCCTTCCTGCACCATCAGGTCCGCGCGATGGCCGGCACGCTGATGCTCGCCGGCTGCAAGCGCCTCACCGCCGACGATGTGGCCGAGATCCTGGCCACCAGGGCCAAGCACCGCTGCGGCCCGTTGGCGCCGGCCTGCGGGCTGACCTTTGTGGGGGTGGACTACGGACAGGCGGGGTAATCCCTCCAATTTAACAACCTGAGATTTGTATAATTTGGAAGATCTGCCTAACTTGGCATCGCTTGATTTCTCTGCGCAAATATTGTTGGAGGCGGCGATGGATTCTCAAATCAAGTTCTTGATATATATTTTAACAGTCTTGTCTGCGTTGTCCCCGGTTATTTTTGTCGCAATTCGCGAATCGGTCAAACGACAGAGGCAAGAAATTATTACCGATCTTGCTGATGTATTTGATGTCGATGCAAAAAATGCTTTGCATCTTATCCCGTCGTTCGAGTTCGTGAAGTACAAGTACTTCGTTGGCGGCAGGAGAAGCAATGATCCAGAGGTTGCAGGGAGTGAGGTGGCGCGCCGGGTGATGAGCGCGGCGGGCAACAGCAGGAAACGTGAGGATTACTCAACACTCTCGTGGCTGATCGGATGCGTATCGTTCAGTGCCGTGGTTGGCGTGTCGATGTTCTATAGCGCCTCTATGGCACTGTATGTCTTGCTCATAGCATCTGGCAAAGGCGCATTCAATGCTTCGCTCTGGCCTGATATTTTATATCCTGAGACGCGTAGTTCGGGCATGCTCTACATTCTCAGTATCTGCGCGGCCTTCGCAGGTAGCTACATCATGGCCCTGCGCAATCTCCACCGAGCCATCAAAAATTTCGATCTGAGTCCCGGGACCATCGTTTCGGAGGCGATCAAAATTCTCACGGCACAAGTGCTCGGCCTTATCCTTGCTGTTGCGCTGTTCGAAGTCGGCGGTGCGGTCCTTCAAACCTCCGTGAATGCAATCGCCGGCGGTGCGTCGAATGTCGCCGGTTCGAACGCCGCTTCCGCTGGTGCGGTCACGGTTCTCACTCTCTGCTTCGTTGCCGGTATCATGCCTGATGTTGCACTCAGGTTCATTGTGCAGCGAGATCAGTTGAAAAATTTCAAACAAGAGGAAAATGATATATTCAAAGCATTCAAAATCACACCGATCGAAATAATAGATGGAATTGATAGCGACATTCGCGCGCGGCTCGATGATCACCATATTCACTCGACGCAAAATCTGGCTGCGGCAAACCCTTTGATGCTTTTTGTCGAGACGCCTTTTGGCGTTTATCAGATCATGGATTGGGTGGCGCAAGCGCAACTTTGCTGCTCTGTGGGTCGCGACAAGATTGTTAAATTGTGGCCGTTCGGAATCCGTACGCTCTTCGACCTTGAGCGTTTGGCCGGTGGAACGGGACCCGAGAACGATGCTCTTCTCGTGGAAGTCGGCCGGGTCATGCTGGGCACGGGATTGATCCCTGCCGATGTGGCAGATCGCGCCGTAACGGCAGCTCTAGTCAAGAGAAGTATTCAGTTGCGTCTCGACGATCCGCATGTCCAACGCCTTCGACAGATCTACATCGCGGTCGGTGATCGTCTCGGCTCGAAAAGCCGTCGGTTTCGCAGCAACGGGTATCGCATCTTGTGCCGGGGCCGGGGACGAAAAGCGTGGTTCTGCCGAGGGCTCAGAGCGGCTTGAACCGAGCGGGCCCTCCGCAAGCAGCGCTGTCGGTCGCGGCATGCCGGGAAGCCATCGCGGCGCATCGGGCCGACAAGGCGGTCATCAGATGGGAAAGTACGTCTCCAGCACCCGGCCATAGATCGCGGTCAGCCGCTCCAGATCGGCGACCGCCACCCGCTCGTCGGTCTCGTGCATGGTCTGCCCGACGAGGCCGAACTCGATCACCGGGCAGGCATCCTTGATGAAGCGCGCATCCGAGGTGCCGCCCGTGGTGGAGAGCACCGGCCGCCGGCCGGTCTCGGCCTCGATCGCGTCCGCCACCAGATCGACGAAGGCATCGGGCCGGGTCAGGAAGGCTGGTGAGTTCGAGGGCTGGAGGTCGAGGCTGAAGCGCACCGCGTTGCCGGCCGCCGCCTCCAGGCGCCTCCGGATTTCCGTACCGAGGGTTTCGGCGGTCCAGTCGTCGTTGAAGCGCACGTTGAACACGGCCTTGGCCGAGGCCGGGATCACGTTGGTGGCGGGGTTGCCGACATCGATCGTCGTGAATTCGAGATTCGAGGCGTCGAAATGCGCGGTGCCGCCATCGAGCGGTTCGGCGATCAGCGCCGAGGCGAGGCGCAGCAGGCCGGGGATCGGGTTCTCGGCCCGGTGCGGATAGGCGACATGGCCCTGGCGCCCGTGGACGGTCAGGCGGCCGGTGAGCGAGCCGCGCCGGCCGATCTTGATCATGTCGCCGAGGGCATCCGGGTTGGTCGGCTCGCCGAGCAGGCAATGGTCGAAGCGCTCGCCACGCCGCTTGGCCCAATCGAGCAGCTTGACGGTGCCGTTGATCGCCGGCCCTTCCTCGTCCCCGGTGATGAGGAAGGCGATGGAGCCGCCGAAATCGGGGCCCTTCCGGTCGAGGAAGGCCAGGGTCGCCGCGAGCATGCAGGCGATGCCGCCCTTCATGTCCACCGCGCCCCGGCCGTAGAGGAAGCCGTCGGCCACCTCGCCGGAGAACGGGCCATGCGTCCAGGCCCCGGCCTCGCCCGGCGGCACCACGTCGGTATGGCCGGCGAGCAGCAGCATCGGGCCGCCGCCGCCGATCCGGGCGTAGAGATTCTCGATGTCCGGCGTGCCGTCCTGCGAGAAGACCGGGCGCTCGACGCGAAAGCCGGCGCGGGCGAGCACCTCCGCCAGGAAGGACAGAGCCCCTCCCTCCTCCGGGGTGACGGAGGGGCAGCGGATCAGGGCCTGGGCAAGGGCGAGGGGTGTGAGATCGGACAAGGGCGGCACCGATGGTGGCTCGCCTCTTCTTCTCCCGCCACCTCATCCTGAGGTGCCCGCGACAGCGGGCCTCGAAGGATCCTCCAGAATCCGCGCGGTTCCCTGGAGGGTCCTTCGAGGCCTGCGCTGCGCTCCGGCACCTCAGGATGAGGCGGAGGGCGGGAAGAGCGCATCTGCGATAGGCCTTCAGCCCTAGGCCATCCCCTCCCCCGAGCGCAACGCCGCTTCCGCTCGCCGCCCGCTGCGCTTACATGGCCGGCATGGCCCTCTCGTCCGACGAAATCGAACGCTATGCCCGCCACCTCGTCCTGCGGGAGGTCGGCGGCCCCGGGCAGGCGCGGCTGAAGGCGGGGCGGGTCCTCGTGATCGGCGCGGGCGGGCTCGGCGCGCCCCTGATCCAGTATCTCGCCGCCGCCGGCATCGGCACCATCGGCATCGTCGACGACGATACGGTTTCGCTCTCGAACCTGCAGCGGCAGGTGATTCACGGTACGCCGGATGTCGGCCGCCCGAAGGTCGAGAGCGCGGCGGAGGCCGTCGCCCGGCTCAACCCGCATGTGCGCGTCGAGACGCATCCCTTCCGGCTGACACCCGAGACCGCGCCGGCCCTGCTCGAAGGCTACGACCTCGTCGCCGACGGCTCCGACAATTTCTCGACGCGCTACGCCGTCTCGGATGCCTGCTTCGTCGCCCGCAAGCCGCTGGTGACGGCGGCGCTCGGGGCCTTCGACGGGTCGCTCACCACCATCCGCGCCCACGAGACGGGGCCCGGCGGAGAGCCGAACCCGACCTATCGCTGCCTGTTCCCGAATCCGCCTCCGCCGGGCAGCGTTGCCCCCTGCGCCGAAGCCGGCGTGCTCGGGGCACTGGCCGGCGTGATGGGCTCGCTAATGGCGATGGAGGTGATCCGGGCGCTGGCCGGCTTCGGCGAGCCGCTGGTCGGGCGGCTGCTGATGGTCGATGCCCGCTCGATGCGCTTCGAGACGCTGGCCTATGCCTGGGATCCGGACAACCCCCTGAACGGCTCAGGCGTCAGGACAGATTCGGGAGACGCACCGGCGCAGGCTTCGCCTCCGCCGCGTTGAGGCAGCACTTCTTGTACTTCTTGCCCGAGCCGCAGGGGCAGGGATCGTTGCGGCCGACATCCTTGAACGGGTTCTTGACCGGCTGGCCGTAGGATTCCGCCGTCCAGTCCAGAGCCGCCACCGGATCGTCGAGATAGCCGTAGTGGCGGGTGTCGAAGGCGCTGAGGTCCGGCGGCTCGGCGGAAGCCTGCCTGAGCGCCTTGCGGAACCAAGGCAGGTCGCTGAACTCGTCGGTGATGCGGCCGTCCCGCCGGGCCGCCTCAACCCGGGGAGCGAGGCCGGCCAGCCCGAGATAGGCGATCGTCTCCTCCCAGGCGGACCAGGCCGGCCCTTCCTCCACCGCCGCGCGCGCGTCGTCGAAGCGCACGAGCAGGGTCTCCGCCTCTTGCCGGGAAATCCGGCCCTGCCGCGTAAGGAAGCCGAGGGCGCTGAAGGCCGCACCGCGCACGAAGTCGTCGGCGGTGCTGTCGAGGATCAGCCGGGCCAGCGTGCCGGTCTCGCCGTCGAAGGTCGAGGCGATCACCGGTGACAGGGTCTCGGTGACGCCATCGCCGAGAAGCCCCTCCACCACCTCCCCGTCCTGATGCAGCAGCCGCATCAGGGGCGGGAAGACGCGGGTGTCGCGTGCCGCGGCCAGGGCGTGCAGGCCCCAGAACAGCAGGTTGACCTCCTCGTCCTCGATCGCCTCGGCATCCTGTGCCGCCCGCTCCAGCAGGGCGAGCACCGGCTCGGCGACCGCCTCGGGAGTCGAGGCAGCCCGCTTCAGCGCCTCGGCCGGAAGATGGTTCTCTTGCCGGAGAACCGCGACGAGATCCGCATCCATGGCCGCCCCTCCCTGGGTCGGGTTCGATCAGGACCGGAGCGTCGCCCCGGTCTTCTTCGACACCTCGGCGACGATCTTGGCGCTCACCGCCTCGATCTCCGCATCGGTGAGCGTCCGCTCCGCCGGCTGCAGCCGCACCGCGACGGCGACCGACTTCGCCCCGTCCGGGATGCCGGCACCCTCGTAGAGATCGAACACCTCCACGCCGGTGATCAGCTTGCGCTCGGCGCCCTGCGCCGCCTTCAGGATATCGGCGGCGGCCACGTCGCGGGGGACGACGAAGGCGAAGTCGCGGGAGATCGCCTGAAGGTCGGAGAGCGCGAGCGCCGGCTTGGCCTTGGTCGGCTTGTGGCGGGGCAGCGGCAGGCTGTCGAGGGTGATCTCGAAGGCCACCAGGGTGCCCTTCAGGTCCATCGCCTTCAGAAGCCGCGGATGCAGCTCGCCGAAACAGCCGACGATGTTCTTCGGCCCGAATTGCAGCGTTCCCGAGCGGCCGGGATGCAGCCAATCGGGCCCGCCGGCCACGATCTGCAGCCCGCCGGTCGGCACGCCGAGCGCCGCCAGCAGCGCCAGCGCGTCGGCCTTGGCCTCGAAGGCATCGACGGCCTCCGCCGTCCCGCTCCAGTGACGTCCCGCGCCGGCATGGCGGGCGGTGCCACGGCGCAGGCCGGTGGCGCGCAGGGATTGCCCCTCCGGCTCATCGCTGGCGAAGCACTGGCCGACCTCGAACAGGGCGGTATCCGGGAAGCCGCGATCGGCGTTGCGCTGGGCCGCCCGCAGCAGGCCCGGCACGAGGCTCGGGCGCATGTCGGAGAGGTCGGCGGCGATGGGGTTGGCGAGGGCGAGATCCGCCTTGCCACCACCGAACAGGGCCGCATCCTCCTTGGCGATGAAGGAATAGGTCACCGCCTCCAGCATGCCGCGGCTGGCCAGCGCCCGCCGGGCGAGCCGGCCGCGCCGCTGCAGCACCGTCAGCATCGGCTCGACCGGGACGGCTTCGGCCCGGGCCAGGGGCTTCGGCTCGATCCGGTCGAGGCCGGCGATGCGCACGATCTCTTCGACGAGATCGGCCTTGCCCTCCACGTCCGGACGCCAGGACGGCGGCAGCACCTTCACCCGGTCTCCGGAGCCGGAGATGTGGAAGCCGAGCGATTCGAGCGTCACCTTCATCTCGACCCGCGACAGCTCGATGCCGGCCAAGCGCCGCACCTCGGTCCAGGGGAAGTCGATGATGTGCGACAACTCCGGCACCTCGCCGGCGATGGTGGCCTCGCTCGGCGTGCCGCCGCACAGGTCGACCACGAGGCGGGTGGCGAGGTCGAGCCCCGGCAGGGCGTAGGCCGGATCGACGCCGCGCTCGAAGCGGTAGCGGGCATCGGTGATGATGCCGAGGCGCCGGCCGGTGCGGGCGATGTTGCGCGGATCCCAGAGCGCCGACTCGATCAGCACGTCCGTGGTGGTCTCGTCGCAGCCCGAGGCTTGCCCGCCGATGATGCCGCCGATCGACTCGACACCGTTACCGTCGGCGATCACCACCGCATCGGAATCGAGGCGGTAGGTCTTGCCGTCCAGCGCCACGAGGCTCTCGCCGTCTTCCGCCCGGCGGACGGTCAGGGCGCCGACGACCTTGTTCGCGTCGAACACGTGCAGCGGCCGGCCGCGATCGAAGGTCATGTAGTTGGTGATGTCGACGAGCGCGTTGATCGGGCGCAGGCCGATCGCCCGCAGGCGCTTCTGCATCCATTCCGGCGAGGGGCCGTTCTTCACGCCGCGCACGAGGCGGAGGGCGAAGAGCGGGCACAGATCCCTGTCATGCGCATCGAAGCGCAGCGTGACCGGGGCCGGGCCGGCGCCCTCGCCCCGCACCGGCGGCAGCGGCTCGCGCTTGAGGGTGCCGATGCCGGTGACGGCGAGATCCCGGGCGATGCCGTGGATCGAGGCGCAATCCGAGCGGTTCGGCGTCAGGTTGATCTCGATCACCGGATCATCGAGCCCGGCCCAGAGGGCGTAGGGCGTGCCGACCGGCGCGTCGGCGGGCAGGTCGAGGATGCCGTCATGGTCCTCGCTGAGGCCCAGCTCCGCGCCGGAGCAGAGCATGCCGCGGCTCTCGACGCCGCGAATCGTGCCGACCGACAGGGTGATGTTCTTGCCCGGCACATAGGTGCCGGGGGGCGCGAAGACCGAGAGCATGCCGGTCCGCGCGTTCGGCGCGCCGCAGACGACCTGAAGCGGCTGGCCGTCGCCGGCATCGACCGAGCAGACCCGCAGACGGTCGGCATTCGGGTGCTGCTCGGCCGAGATCACCTTGGCGATGACGTAGGGGCGCAGGGCCGCGGCCTTGTCCTCGATCCCCTCGACCTCGAGGCCGATCCGCGTGAGCGTCTCGGCGATCGCGTCGAGCGAGGCCTCGGTGTCGAGGTGGTCTTTCAGCCAGGAGAGGGTGAATTTCATGTCAAAACATCCTCACGGCCGCCGCCGACGCGGACCCGGCCGGGATCGAAAACCGGGGTGGCGGACCTCAGGCGGTCAGCCCGCCGACGAGGCTCGGCACATCGATCGGCCGGAAGCCGTAATGCTCCAGCCAGCGCACATCGGCCTCGAAGAAGGGGCGCAGGTCCGGCATGCCGTATTTGAGCATGGCGAGGCGGTCGATGCCCATGCCGAAGGCGAAGCCCTGGACCTGATCCGGGTCGAGGCCGCCGCTGCGCAGCACGTTCGGATGCACCATGCCGCAGCCGAGGATCTCCAGCCAGTCGGTGCCCTCGCCGAAGCGCAGCTCCCCGCCCTTGCGCGAGCACTGGATGTCCACTTCCGCCGAGGGCTCGGTGAAGGGGAAGAACGAGGGGCGGAAGCGCATCGTCACGCCCTCGACCTCGAAGAAGGCGCGGCAGAACGATTCCAGCACCCATTTGAGGTTGGCGATGTTGGCCGAGCGGTCGATGACGAGGCCTTCGACCTGGTGGAACATCGGGGTGTGGGTCTGGTCGGAATCGTGCCGGTAGGTCCGGCCGGGCATGATCACCCGGATCGGCGGCTGCTTGGCGCGCATGGTCCGCACCTGCACCGGGGAGGTGTGGGTGCGCAGGAGCTTGCGCCGGCCGAGATGGTCGGGAGCGAGGAAGAACGTGTCGTGCATCTCCCGCGCCGGGTGGCCCTCGGGAAAGTTGAGCGCGGTGAAGTTCAGCTCGTCGGTCTCGATGTCCGGCCCTTCCGCCACCGAGAAGCCGAGATCGGCGAAGATCGCGGTGATCTCCTCGATCACCTGGCTGATCGGGTGGATGCGGCCGCGGGTCTCCGGCGCCTCGCGCAGGGGCAGCGTCACGTCGATCCGCTCGGCGGCAAGCCGCGCATCGAGGGCTGCCTGCGCCAGCGCCTCGCGCTTGGCGAGGATCGCGCCCTGAACCCGGTCGCGCAGGCCGTTGATGAGGGGGCCGCGCTCGCGCCGCTCGTCCGGCGTCATCGTGCCGAGCGTCTTGAGCAGTTCGGAGACGCTGCCCTTCTTGCCGAGCGCCGAGACGCGCAGGGCCTCAAGGCCGGCCTCGTCCCCCGCCTGCTCGATCTGCCCGAGAAGGTCGCGTTCGAGAGCGTCGAGATCCATCATTCCGTCCTTGCACTCGGCGCCGCACGCCGCGCGGGCTGCTTTTGCGCGTCGCCCGTAATCCCGCAAGCCTCCCAAGGCCGCGGCAGGTCCAAAAACGAAGAAGGCGCGGCGCCCTTGATTGCGCCGCGCCTTCTTGAAGCTTCGAGCGTTCCGCCGGAGCGGAGCGATCAGGCGGCCTTCGGCAGGGCCGACTTCGCCTTCTCGACGACGGCGGCGAAGGCGGCCGGCTCGTGGATGGCGAGCTCGGAGAGCGCCTTGCGGTCCACCTGGATGCCGGACTTGGCCAGGGCATCGATGAAGCGGGAATAGGTCAGGCCATGCTCGCGCACCGCCGCGTTGAGCCGCTGGATCCAGAGAGCGCGGAAGGTGCGCTTCTTGTTCTTGCGGTCGCGGTAGGCGTATTGCAGACCCTTCTCCACCGCCTGCTTGGCGATGCGGATCGTATTCTTGCGCCGGCCATAATAGCCCTTGGCGGCCTTCAGAACCTTCTTGTGCTTCGCGTGACTGGTCACGCCGCGCTTGACGCGGGCCATGGGAGATCTCCTGGAGCTTTAAAACAAAACAGATCGCGAGGGGAGTTGAAGAACTTACCGCTGGTTCGGCAGGAAGTACTTCTTCACGTTGGCAGCATCGCCCTCGAACAGGGTCGTCGTGCCGCGCAGGTTGCGGATCTGCTTGTTGGTCCGCTTGATCATCCCGTGGCGCTTGCCGGCCTGGGCGTACAGCACCTTGCCGGTGCCGGTGATCTTGAAGCGCTTCTTGGCGCCCGATTTGGTCTTCAGCTTGGGCATTTGGCTCTCCTGAACGCGACAGCGATCCGGCCGGCGGCCGGTGCCTCGCGCTTGAATGCTGCTGGAGCAACGGGAACCGCCACGGCAGCCCGATCGGCCGGGCGGTTCAACGCGGGCGGCTTATGACAGAAACTTTGCAGGGTTTCAATCGACTGTCCGAAGGAGCGTCCGCTGCCCCGCGACCGGCCTGCCCCGCGCCGTTCCGCAGGGATGCTGACAGGTGTGGAAACCCGACATTCGGCGGGCTTGCAAAGACTGACATTCGCCCCAGGAGCCGGCGGAACCAGAAACCTTGGCCGTCTGTTTCGTTCATGTCCCGCTCAGGCCGCGTCGGTAATGAGTCTCTCCAACATCCCTATTCCGGTTCACAGGAGACGTCTTCGTGCGCATTGCCCAGGTTGCCCCGCTCGCGGAAGCCGTGCCGCCGAAGTTCTACGGCGGCACCGAGCGTGTCGTGTCATGGATTACGGAAGAACTCGTCCGCCAGGGTCATGACGTGACCTTGTTCGCCAGCGGCGATTCCCAGACGTCGGCCAAGCTGGCGGCCTGCCACCCGGAGGGCCTGCGCCTTCTCGGCTACCGTGATCACACCGCGGGCCACCTCGCGATGCTGCACCACGTGCATCGCCGGGCGCATGAATTCGATGTGATTCACTTCCACATCGATCTCTTGCAGTATCCGATGTTCGAAGACCTGTATCACAAGTGCCTGACGACCATGCATGGTCGCCTGGACGTGCCGGACTTCATGCCGGTCTACAACACCTTCACCGGCATGCCGCTGGTCTCGATCTCGGACAACCAGCGCGAGCCGATGCCGGAGAACTCCAACTGGCTGGCCACGATCCATCACGGCCTGCCCAAGGAGAACTGCCCGTATTACCCGGAGGCCAAGGGCGGCTATCTCGCCTTCCTCGGCCGGATCTCGCCCGAGAAGCGCCCCGACCGGGCGATCGAGATGGCGATCCGCTCCGGCACCCCGCTGAAGATCGCCGCCAAGGTCGACAAGGCGGACCAGGAATACTGGGACGAGACCATCGAGCCGATGATTCATCATCCGCTGGTCGAGTATATCGGCGAGATCAACGAGGAGCAGAAGAAGGACTTCCTCGGCAACGCCCTGGCGCTCGCCTTCCCGATCGATTGGCCGGAGCCCTTCGGCCTGGTGATGATCGAGGCGATGTCGGCCGGCACCCCGGTGATCGCCTTCGGTAACGGCTCCGTGCCGGAAGTGATCAAGGACGGCGTCAGCGGCTACATCGTCAACTCGATGGACGAGGCGGTCGAGGCCTGCCGCAAGGTGCGCGATCTGCCCCGCGCCGGCGTGCGCGGCCATTTCGAGGGCCGCTTCACGGCGGAGGTGATGGTCCGCAAATACGTCTCGGCCTACGAGCAGCTGCTGGCCGGCCAGGGAAACGTGATCGCGATGCCGTCGGCCGGCGCCTTCTCGCCCCAGTACGGTGAGCTGAACGGCACCGCCCACAACCCGATCCACGTCGCGGCGATGCCGGCCTGAGGCCATCGCGGAAAGTCGCCGCCGGCCCCTCGCCGGGGCCGGCCGGACGCCTTAACTGAACGATCCCGACCAGGGCCGCCGGCCGCCTCGATGCGGCCGGCGGCCCTCGATTTGCGAGCCTTGGAAAAACAGGCTCCCATCGGATCAACGGCAGAAGGCGCTTCGCATGGCGGCACAGCACGACGCAGCCCATATCCACGCCGGCACCACCGAGGAGCGGACGGCGCCGAAACTCGGCCTTCAGGATGCCGACGAGCACCTGCCGCAATACCACATCGAGGCGCAGGCCTCGCTGGTGGAGCGCCCCCTGCGCGCCCTCAAATACGGCGAGGCCTTCGCCGTGCTCGACAGCTACGGCGATATCGGCTGGTATCCGGGGCCGGAGGGCCTCTATTTCCAGGATACGCGCTACCTCTCGCGCCTCGCGCTGACGGTCGAGGATCAGCGGCCGATGATGCTGTCCTCGGCCATGCAGGACGATAACGGGGCGCTGAGCGTCGATCTCACCACCCCCGACATCCGGCTCGACGCCGATGACGAGACCACGATCCCCCGCGAGCTGATCGCCATCGAGCGCACCAAGTTCCTGTTCAAGGGCACCTGCTACGACCGGATCGGCCTGCGCAACTACGATACCCGCCGCCGCCACCTGCGCATCGGCATCTCCTTCGATGCCGATTACCGCGACCTGTTCGAGGTGCGCGGCTCCGACCGCACGAATCGCGGCAAGCGCACGGTGGAGCGGCGCAGCGACACCGAGGTGCAGTTCCGCTACGCCGGTCTCGACGAGATCGTGCGCACCACCTCGGTGCATTTCGGTCCGAAGCCGCACCGGCTCGAACCGGGCAAGGCGGAGTTCGTGGTCGACCTGAAGCCGGGCGCCCACACCTCCCTGTTCATCCGCGTGGTCTGCCAGTCGCACCGGGCCTTCACCAGCGCACCGGGGCCGGAGAAAGCCGGCGAGGCGGCGGCCGCCGCGCTCTCGCGGGCGGCGGGCAGCCTCGCCGACCAGCCCGAGCGCGGTTTGAGCGAAGGACGCATCTTCGCCCGCGCCTACCGTGACAACCGGCGCGACCTGCGCCAGCTCACCGCCGGCATCACCACGATCATCTCCTCGAACGATCAGTTCAACGAGGGGCTCTGCCGGGCCACCGCCGATCTCTACATGCTGGCGACCCGGACGCAGGAAGGCGTCTACCCCTTCGCCGGCATCCCCTGGTACTCCACGGTGTTCGGGCGCGACGGCATCATCACGGCGATGATGGCGCTCTGGATCGACCCGAATTTCGGAAAGGGCGTGCTGCGCTTCCTTGCCGCCACGCAAGCCAAGGAGGTCGATCCGGCGGCGGATGCCCAGCCCGGCAAGGTGCTCCACGAGACCCGCCGCGGCGAGATGGCGATGCTCGGCGAGGTGCCGTTCCGCCACTATTACGGCACCATCGACGGCACGCCGCTCTTCGTGATGCTGGCCTCGCAATATTACGAGGTCACCGGCGATCTCGACACGATCCGGGCGATCTGGCCGCAGTTGAAGCTCTCGCTCGACTGGATCGACACCTACGGCGACCGCGACGGCGACGGCTTCGTGGAATATGCCCGCGAGACCGAGCAGGGCTTGGCCAACCAGGGCTGGAAGGACAGCTACGACTCGATCTTCCACGCCGACGGGGCCATGGCCAAGGGGCCGATCGCGCTGTGCGAGGTGCAGGGCTACGTCTATGCCGCCAAGCGCGGCGCGGCTCGGCTCGCCAGCCTGTTGGGCGAGGACGACCTGTCCGTCCGCCTGACGGCGCAGGCCAACACCCTGCGCGAAAACTTCGACAAGGCGTTCTGGTGCGAGGAGATCGGCACCTACGCCCTGGCCCTCGACGGCCAGAAGCGGCAATGCGCCGTGCGCTCCTCCAATACCGGGCACGCCCTGTTCACCGACATCGCCTTGCCGGAGCGGGCGCCCCGCGTCGCGGCCCAACTCCTGTCCAATGACGGGTTCAACGGCTGGGGCATCCGCACCATCGCCAAGGGCGAGGCGCGCTACAATCCGATGTCCTACCACAACGGCTCGGTCTGGCCGCACGACAACGCGATCTGCGCCCTCGGGCTCGCCCGTTACGGCCTCAAGGACGAGGCGGCGCGGGTGTTCCAGGGGATGTTCGACACCACCCTCTACTACGACCAGAAACGCCTGCCGGAGCTGTTCTGCGGCTTCATGCGCCGCCGCCAGCGCGGGCCGGTGAGCTACCCCGTGGCCTGCTCACCGCAGGCCTGGGCGGCGGCGGCCCCCTTCGCCTTCCTGGCGGCCTGCCTCGGCCTCGAACTCGACCATGCCCGCAACCGGATCCGCTTCCGCAACCCGGTCCTGCCGCACTTCCTCGATGGGGTGGAGCTGTTCAACCTCAAGCTCGGCGCCTCCCGCGCCGATATCCGCCTGCATCGCCACGGCGACGACGTGACGGTGGCGGTGAACCGGCGCGTCGGCGACGTGCAGATCTCGATGCTGAAATAGGGATCCTGATCCTGTCTCCGGTCGCTCGGACCGGAGGCAGGATCAGAGAGCCGGCGCGGCGTCTGAGCGAAGCCCAAATCCGCCATCCCGAAGGGATCACACGGATTTGGTACGAGATCGGCGGATGGCCTCTCGCTTGCCCGTGCGAGGCCATCCGCGTCACCAATGAAAAATGCGCCGCTCCCATGGGAGCAGCGCATTTGCAGACGAGCCTTTTCCGCGCAGCGTGCGGGACAATCGAAACGGTTCAGCGCGGCGCCAGGATCATGATCATCTGGCGGCCTTCGAGCATCGGCTCGCTCTCGACCTTGGCGATCTCCTGGGTCTCCTGCTTCACGCGTTCCAGAAGCCGGAGGCCGATATCCTGGTGGGCGATCTCACGGCCACGGAAGCGGAGGGTGACCTTGACCTTGTCGCCTTCCTCGAAGAACCGCTGCACGGCCTTCATCTTCACGTCGTAGTCGTGCTTGTCGATGCCGGGGCGGAGCTTGATCTCCTTCACCTCGACCGTCTTCTGCCGCTTGCGGGCCTCGTTCTGCTTCTTCTGTTCGTTGAAGCGGAAGCGCCCGTAATCGAGGAACTTGCAGACGGGAGGCACAGAGTTCGGCGCGATCTCGACGAGGTCGAGGCCCGCTTCCTCAGCCATCGCCAAAGCGTCGAAGAAGGGCACGACACCCCGGTTCTGACCCTCTTGGTCGATGAGCTGGACTTCGCGGACGCCGCGGATGTCCCGGTTTGCGCGCGGCCCGTCCTTCTGCGGGGCCGGCATGGCTCTCATTGGTCTGCGAATGGCTCAGTTCTCCTGTATCAACGACAAAACGGCAGCCTGAAGAGCCGCCCTGTCTGGCGAGCCCCGGCCACCGATTGATCCGGCTCGGCCGGACGCACTAACTTGGCAAATCTTCTTGCCGAGTCAACTCGTGGAATGGCCAGAGGTTCATCTCTGTCACGCGCCGCTCCGATTCAGCAGATCGGCATAGACACTTAAGGTCCCGGCGATCATGCGGTCGAGCGAGAAATGCGCCTCGACATGCTGCTGAGCCCGGCGGGCCAGGGCATCGCGGGCGCTGGCCCCGAGCGACAGCGCCTCCTTCAGCGCCTCGGCCAGGGCTGCGGCGTCACCGGGCGGCACGCGCCAGCCGGTGCGCTGGGCGGGATCGACATCGGGCGGCGCCAGAACGGTTTCCGGCACCGCTCCGAGATCGGACACGACCACGGGGATGCCGAGCGCCTGCGCCTCGACCGCCGAGCGCCCGAACGCCTCGGGCTCCACCGAAGGCACAGCCACGGCCGCGGCCGCGCGGAAGGCCGCCGGCATGTCGGTGCAATGGCCGACCCGGCGCACGATTCCCTTCAGGTTCTGCGCCTCGATCAGGGCGTCGAGTTCCCGCTCGTAGTTCGTGCGCCCCTGCGGATCGCCCGCGAGCACCACGGCGAGGTCCGGGACGCCGAGATCGCGCAGGCGGGCCGCCGCCTCGATCAGCACGCGCTGCCCCTTCCAGGCGGTCAGCCGGGCGGCGAGCAGCACCACCCGCTCGTGCGGCGCGACGTTCCAGGCCCGTCGCAGGCTCTCGACCCGGGCCGGCGCCACCGCCGAGGGCGTGAAGACCGAGAGGTCCGTGCCGCGATGGATCACGGTGATCCGGTCCCCCGCCTGATCGGGATGAGCTCGGCGGATGAGATCGGCGGTGTAATGCGAATTGGCGATGACGACGTCGCCCCGCGCCATCACCGAATTGTAGAGGATCTTGACGCCGGTCCGGCCCGAATAGCTGCCGTGATAGGTCGTCACGAACGGGATCTTCAGGCGCCGCGCCGCGCCCAGCGCCACCCAGGCCGGGGCGCGGGAGCGGGCATGCAGGATCTGCACACCCTCCCGGCGGCAGAGCCGCGCGAGACGCTCGACATTGAGGGCCATGGCCAGCGGGTTCTTGGTGTTGGCCGGGAACGGCACCCAGATGCCGCCCTTGGCCTGCAATTCGCCGACGAGGCGCCCGCCCTCGGTCGCCACCAGGGGCCGCGCCCCGGCCTCGGCCAAGGCGGCGGCCACGTCGACGGTGGTGCGCTCGGCGCCCCCTGCCTCCAGGGCCGGGATGATTTGAAGCACCGTGACGCCCGCCAGCGGCGAGGCCTCGGACGAGCGCACGGGGCCGCCGGACGGGCTGCCTCCGGTCATCGCGGCACCCGCGGCGGGACGGTCGCTCGAAACATGGTCATGGGGTAAGGATCGTCCTGCGGCTTTACGGTTCGGTAAACGAAGCGTCGCCGACTTGTTTCAGAATCACAGGATTTCGACGCAGGTGGCTCTTTCGGAAACGTCGCCGGGCGAACCGCCCGTTACCTTCCACACGCTCGGCGGCTCTTCCCCCCGTCGCCTCGCGGTGCGGGTCCGAGAGGGAGAGGGACCGCCCGTGGTCTGGCTCGGCGGCTTTCGCTCGGACATGCGAGCCACCAAGGCCGCCGCCCTCGATGCCTGGGCGGCAAGCCAGGGCCGGCGCATGGTCCGGTTCGACTATTCCGGGCATGGCGAGTCCGAGGGACGCTTCGAGGACGGCACGATCTCGGATTGGTTCGCCGACGCGATGAGCGTGATCGAGCATTTCGCGGATGAAAGGCCGATCCTCGTCGGCTCCTCCATGGGCGGCTGGATCGCCTGCCTCGTCGCCCGGGAGCGGGCGCGGCGATCCTCAAGCCTCGGCGGAATGGTGCTGATCGCCCCCGCCCTCGATTTCACCGAGGCGCTGATGTGGGCCTCGTTCCCGCCGGAGATCCGCGAGACCCTGGAGCGCGACGGCGTCTGGTACCGCTCGACGCCCTACGCCCCGGAGCCCGATCCGATCCGCATGGCGCTGATCGAGGATGGCCGGCGCCACCTGCTGCTGGACGCGCCGCTGGAGCCGGGCTGCCCGGTTCACATCCTTCAGGGCATGGCCGATCCGGACGTGCCTTTCGGCCATGCCCTGCGCATTCTGGAGCGCCTCCCGGCGCAAGGATCGACGCTGACGCTGATCAAGGACGGCGATCACCGCCTGTCCCGCCCGGAGGACATCGCCCTCCTGGTCAGGACGGTCGAGGCGATGGCCTGAAGCCTCCGCCCCGGCCCGCCGGGACCGTTTAGTGCAGGCTCACCGGGAAGAGCTGGTGGGCCATGGCATTGGCCACGGCGACCTCGCGGGAATCGGTGAGCAGGATCGGCGAACCGCTGGCCGAGAGCAGGGCGAACAGGTCGAGGCCCGGGCTCATCTCCGGGGCCTGCGGAAACAGGCTGCGCACCTCATCGGAGCGGATCGGCCGGACATAGGCGATGTGGCCCTCACCCAGGGCGGCGAGCTCGGCCGGCTCGATGGCGGGCGTCTCGACGGTCAGGTCGGTGGTGGCGATGTCAGTCACGGTGGTGGTCATGGAATGCCCTCCTTCCGAGGCAGAGCGTTGAGCCGGATATGGTCCCGCAGATCGGCGGCGACAAACCCGGATGGGGATGGGGGTCGAGGGAACGATGGGGAGCGGCCCGTGGTGCATTGCCGCGGATTCGGCCGCGGCCCGCTCAGGGATGCCGGTCAGGGATCCTTGTCACGGATCCTTGGCGGCGATCGCGATCTTGCGCACGATGCGTTCCGGCTCCGGGCGCACGAGATCGATCGACAGGAGCCCGTTCGACAATTCCGCGCCCAGGACCTCCATCCCGTCCGCCAGGAGGAAGGCCCGCTGGAACTGCCGGGCGGCGATGCCACGATGCAGGAACTGGCGGGATTTGTCGTCGATCTGCCGGCCCCGCACCACCAATTGGCTCTCCTCGAGGGAGACGTCGAGCTGGTCCTGCGTAAAACCGGCGACCGCCAGCGTAATACGAAGCCGGTCGGGCTCGTTCTCGCTGCGGGCGACACGTTCGATATTGTAGGGCGGGTAGCCATCACTGGCGGCCTTCGACACGCGGTCGAGGGCCTGCTCGATCTCGTCGAAGCCGAGCAGAAACGGGTACCCGAACGGGGAAGGCCGCGTCATCGTCACTCAAACCTCCGGCAAGGCCCTGGGGGGATGAAACCCGTTGCGGCACCTCGCGGTCACGAGCCCGCCTCACGGCAGCGCTCTTGAGCCCGATATGGAAATTCTCTTTCGGTCGATCAAGGTCCGCCTTCCGGCACCCCGATCGGAAGGCGGCCAACGGCGATCGTCGGGATAAAACGGCAATATCAGACGGGACAAAGTGGAAGTCCCGGACATGCCGCGCAGGCCAGCGCGAATAGTTTGGAATTGCTCTGAAATTCTTAACAAACCTTGATTGGCACCCCTGTTGTCGGCTAGGCACGCCCTGAAACATGCACGGTGCTGTGGGGAGCGCCGGGTGCGACCTTTGCCTTATCCGCACATCGATCTGCGGCCGGGGATCGCGGCAGGATGATCCGGCGATGGCGGATGCTGTCTGCCGGCCGGTGCTGAGCGGGTTGACCGCGATCGGATGCCGGACCGCATCGACCGTCCCCGAGCGGGGCGGCACGCTTTGAGGGAGACGGAACCGTCGTGATTCAGGGAGCCTGGGGAATGGGGCGTGGAATGCCGGAACGCAACGGGCTCGGAGGGCGTCTCGTCCCGGGCATCGCGCTGGCCGCGGCGCTGATCGCCACGCCCGCACTGGCGCAGGAGGGCGCATCCTCCACCAAAGCCGATTCCTCCAAGACCGAAGCCTTGCCCCTGAAGATCGAGCTGAACCGGCTCGAACCGGCGGGTGAAGCGTGCCGCACCTACATGCTCGTCGACAACAGCCGCGGGCCCGCGCTGAAATCCCTGAAGGTCGATCTCTTCGCCTTCGATACCGAGGGCGTCGCCCAGAAACGCCTCGCCGTCGAGCTGGGCCCGGTTCAAGAGAAGAAGACCGTGGTGCGGCTCTTCGACTTCGCCGGCCTCGCCTGCCCGAAGATCGGCCGCCTCCTGCTCAACGACGTGCTGACCTGCGAGGGCGGCGACGCCACCCGTGAGACCTGCCTGGAGCGGATCGAGCCTGCCACCAAGACCTCGGCCGCCTTCGATCGCTGAAACGGCCAGAGCCGTTCCGTTGCCGGTCCGGCTTTGCCGGGCGGTACACGGGGCGGCGGACAGACCATGAGCCACGAGGAGTAACACATGGATCCGACATCCGTGCCCGCTGAGGCCGTCGCGGCAGCCCACGACATGTCGTTCATCGGCCTGTTCCTTCAGGCCGATCCGATCGTCAAAAGCGTGATGGTTCTCCTCGTGGTGGCCTCGCTCGCCTGCTGGACCGTCGTGTTCGAGAAGCTCGTGCGCCTCTCCGCCGCCAAGCGTCAGGCCAAGGCCTTCGAGGCGATGGTGCGCTCGGAAGGCACCATCGACTCGCAGCAGAAGGGCATCGCCGGCCACGTCGTCAGGGCCGGGCTCGATGCGTGGCGCGACCAGGATCCGAGCGAGAGCCGGGCCGAGCGCCGCGAGCGGATCGAGCGGGCCATGAAGGGTGCTCTCGGCCTTGAGGTGAAGCGCCTCCAGGGCGGGCTGCCGCTGCTCGCCACCTCCGGCTCCACCGCCCCCTTCGTCGGCCTGTTCGGCACGGTCTGGGGCATCATGAACTCGTTCTCGTCCATCGCGAAGAGCCAGGATACCAGCCTCGCGGTGGTGGCTCCCGGCATCGCCGAGGCGCTGTTCGCCACCGCCATCGGCCTCGTCGTCGCGATCCCGGCGGTCATGGCCTACAACAAGCTGTCCGGTGACGTGAGCCGCATCCAATCGGGCTTCGTGTCCTGCATCGCGGTGCTCGGCAATCGCCTCGCCCGCGACCGCGGTCCCCACGCCCGCGCGGCGGCCGCCGAGTAACCTTCTCCTCTTACGCGAACCCCGAAACCTTGCGGCGCCCGCCTCACAGCCTGGCGGGAGGCCGCCGACGCCCGGGAGGGCGAAGCCATGGCCATGGGAACCGTTCGTTCGGCGAGCGACGACGAGGACGGCCTCGACGCCACGCCGATGTCCGAGATCAACGTCACGCCGATGGTCGACGTGATGCTGGTGCTGCTGATCATCTTCATGGTGGCCGCGCCGCTGATGACGACCGGCGTGCCGGTGCAGCTGCCGAAGACGACCGCCGCCAAGGTCGCGCAGTCGCAGAAGCCGCTCGAAGTCTCCATCGACAAGGACGGCAACCCGTTCATCGCCAAGGATGGCTTCACCCCGGAGACGATCCTGCCGCGGCTGAAGCAGCTCAAGGCCGAGAACCCGGAGCAGGTCGTGCTGGTGCGCGGCGACCGGGAGGTGCCCTACGGCAAGATCATGGAGGTGATGGGCCTCGTCGGCCAGGCCGGCTTCACCAAGGTCTCGCTGATCGCCCAATCGCCCGGCGGCGCGCCCGCCGCAGGGACGGCCCGTTAAGCCCATGGCCGCTCCCATGCCCGCCGGAAGGTCCGCTCCGCCCCCGCCTTCCATGCCCGCCCCGGCGCCGGCCTATGCCGGGCCGGTGGGCCTGCCGGAGGGAGAGGGCGGGGGTGGCCGCCTCGCGGCCGCGTTCGCGCTCGCCCTGGCCCTGCACGCCGCCGGTCTCCTCGGCATCACCTATCTGCGCCTGACGCCCCCCAGCGCCCCCGGCGAGCAGGAGATCTCGATCGATCTCGCGCCGCAGATGATGGAGGCGGAGACCCAGGCGCCGGCCGAGACGCAGCATTCGGATGCGGTCCCCGAGGAAGCCAAGCCCGAGGGTGAGCCGGAAACCGTTCAGCCGGTCGAGACGCCGCAGGAGGTGCAGCCTCCGCCGCCGACCGAGATGACGCAGGTGGCGCCGGACGAGGTGCAGCCGCCTCCGCCGACCGAGATGACCCAGGTGATGCCGGAGGAGGTGCAGCCGCCCCCGCCGCCGGAGGCCGTGACCCCGCCGACGCCCGATACGCCGCCGACCCCGCCGGAGGAACAGCTCGTGACCTCCGAGGCGCCGGAGGCCGAGGCGCTGGCACCGCCCCCGCCGGTGGTTGCGAAGGCCCCCGAGCCGCCCAAGCCCGATCCCAAGATCGAGGAGCGCCGCAAGGCCGCGCTGGAGAAGAAGCGTGAGGCCGAGCGCGAGGCGCGCCGGAAGGAGCTTCTGGAGAAGAAGCGCGAAGATGCGCAGAAGGAGGCCCGGATCAAGGCGGCCAAGGCGAAGGCCGAGCGGGACGCCGCCCGCCGGGCCCAGCAGGCGCAGGCGGGCAACGCCCAGCGCAGCTCCGCCGCCACCTCGCGCCAGAGCAGTTCGGGCTCGGCCGCTTCGGCCAGCGATCCGAATGCCATGGCCGCCTGGCGCGGGGCACTCGCCTCCGCCATCAAGGGCCGCATGAACCGCGACGCGGCCGCCGGCACCTCCGGCGGCGTGGCGACGGTGCGCTTCACCGTGAGCCGCTCCGGCGCTGTGAGCGGAGCCAGCCTCGTCGGCAGCAGCGGCGTCGGCGCCATCGACGCGGCGGCCCTCGCCGCAGTGCGCGGCAGCCTGCCGCCCGCCCCCGCCGGCGTGACCCAGTCGAGCCTCGCGGTCACGGTGCCCCTGCGCTTCAGCCCCGGACGCTGAGCCGTGCCGTTTCCCGTTCCGCCGCGTTGATCCGTTCTCAGCGGACAGCGCGGCGGATGACGATCTTTTTCACGAGCGACACGCATTTCGGCGATCCGCGCATCCTGCGGATCGACCGGCGACCCTTTTCCGATCTGGCCGCCCACGACGCGGCGCTGATCGAGGCCTGGAACGGTGCCGTCGGCCCCGACGACACGGTCTGGCATCTCGGCGATTTCGCCCTCGGGCCGCCGCCGGAGCGCGTCGCCGCCCTGCTCGCGGCGCTCAACGGGCACAAGCACCTGATCGTCGGCAACAACGATGGACCCGCCACCATGGCGGCGCCCGGCTGGGCCTCCGTGGCGCATTACGCCGAAACCGATGTCGAGGGCCGGCGGCTGGTGCTGTGCCACTACGCCTTCCGCACCTGGAACGGTCTCGGCCGGGGCGCGATCAACCTGCACGGCCATTCCCATGGCCGGCTGAAGCCGATCCCCCGTCAATACGATGTCGGCGTCGATGCCCAGGGCCTCAGCCCGGTCACCCTCGATGCGATCCTCGTCTCCCGGCGGGGGCGGGGAACGGGAGCGGGCCGTCCGCAGGCCGGGACACCGGACCGGCCGACGCCCGAGCGGGAAGCCGATGCGGGCGCCGAGACCCCGACCGCCCAAAATTCCGGCACGAAACGACGCCGGCCCCGTGCGACGGGCTCGGAACCATCGGCTTAGCGTCACCGTTCAAAAGACCGAGACGGACGGCGACACGACAGCGAGAATGGTGCCAAGGCATTGGGATCGCTGGGTGTTGCGCGCTCCGCACCCTTCACGTTTTCAATTGCATCAGCGCCGGTCTGCCCATGAATTACCCCATGCGTCACACCGTTCTCGCCGGCCTCGCGGCCTCTCTCATCGGTATCACTCTCGCCTCCTCGGCGCTGGCCGCGCCGGGCTGCCTCGACGCCCGCCGCAAGATTCAGGAGGCGAGCGCCCTGCGCTATCAGGCGCGCCAGGAGGCCCGGCTCGGCAACCATGACCGGGTCTGCGACACGCTGGACGAGATCGGAGACCGCTACCACGAGGCCCAGGATGCCTTCGAGGATTGCGGGGCGGATATCGTGGCGATCGATCTGCGCAGCGAGCTTCGGGAGCTGCGCGTCGCCAAGCGCGTGAACCGCTGCGACTGATCGCGGCGCAGCGCGCACTTTCCTTCCAATGACCTGTCGAACTGCCCGTGCCGGCCTGCCGGCGGTGCGGGTGCGGTCCCGCACCGCCAAGCGTCGCCGTGCGGCGCACGCTCACCTTAACGGAATCAATCCTTCGCACGAGGTTTCGTCATGATCGCTACCGAGACCAACCGCCGCTCCCTGACCTCCGAGATGCGGACCGGCCCCTCTTTCGCCGCCGCCCTGTGCGGCTTCCTCGGCTGCACCGTCGCGACGACGATGGTGATGCTACTGATCGGCAGCAGCGTCTGAGGAGCGGGAAGCGGCCGCAGGGGCCGCGTCAGGGCGCGATCGACCAGAGGCGGCTGCGCGAGAACAGCATGTCCGGCCTCCCGACCGCAGCCGCGGCCGGCGGCGGCGCCGGACAACGGGGCGTCTCGGGGCGGGGAGGGGGCGCGATGGCGGCCTGAGCCGGCGGCACGAGACCGAGCCGCAGCTGCACCGCCGGATGTCGGGCCGCGGTGATGGTGGCAACGCCGGCGATGATGCAGCCGGCGACGAGGCCGAGAAAAAAGTTCGTCATGTGAAGCGGGTTCCGGACCCGGTGCGGCGCAGGCTGACCACGGCGAAGCACTCCTCCCCTTTCGGGGCGCCAATGCGGCGGAGGTTTCGCATACCGGCTTTTAACAAAGCGCATGCCACGGTCCCGTGCTGTGAGTCGCAGACGGTGCGGGAAGGACGCGGACGATGCACTATGGGGCCAATGCCTACGCGAAAGTGGCACGCGTGGCTCTCTCTCCGCGAGAGGCCGAGGCAGCCGTTTTGCTGAAGGCCGCCGGCCGCTTGCAGTCGCTGGGGACCGAGGTGGCACCGGGCCCCGCCCTCAACGAGGCCCTGGTGTTCAACCAGCGCGTCTGGACGATTCTCGCCTCCGCCGCGACCGAGCCCGGCAGCCCGCTCCCGATCGAGGTGCGCAACGGCATGGCGCAGATCTCGGCCTACGTGTTCCAGACCATTCTGGAGACGATGATCGAGCCGACCGCGCAGAAGATCGAATCGCTGGTGACGCTCAACAACCATATCGCCGCCGGCCTGCAGGGCGATCCCGGGCCGGGCGTTCAGGGTTGATCGAGGCGTCTTGCCGGATCTCCTTTCGAGGAGATCTTCTCGACGCCCTCGCGAGGGATGGTCGAGCGACATCGAAGGCGGCGTTTCACGAGAAGGTGGTCCCAGTCCGGCAGACATGCGGTCAGCCGGATGGTCCTGTTCAGGCGGTCTTGGCGACCCGCTCTCCCGTCGGGACATAGGCTTCGCGGGCATAGACGCGGGCCTTGAGGACGATTTCGTCGGGAATCTGCATCACCACCTCCCCGGTCTGGGAATCGGTGACGCGGAAGACCAGACTTTGGCTGTCCGCATCGCGCACATAGGCGCGCCGCTCCGAATCCGGCAGCTTCGCCTCCGCGGCCTCGGGCTTGACGTCGAGGGAGACAGCGGGGTCGAGCGTGCGGGATGTCTGCGTGTCGCTCCTCGTCCCGTCGGTGACGGGGCGCAGGGGCAGGATCGGCGACGTCGAGACCGGTGAGATCGAGGCCGCAGGCCTGATTGGATCCATGGCTGCATTCCTCCGGACGTCCTGCACCGGGAAGCCCGGCTCAGGACCGGCCCCTAGAAGATTGCCCGCGTCGCTACCGAATCCTTAACGCCCCGGCCTTGTCCCCCGGGAACGGCTCCGAGCCTCAGCGACCCGTAAAGATCATCTGAAGATTTTTCCGGAAAATCACACGGAAAGGCCCGCCGCACCGGCCTTGAGCGGTGCGGCGGGCCGAGTTTGCTGCGCGGATTCCTACTCGGCGGCGTCGACGTAGAGCTTGCCGCCCTCCTCCAGGAATTCCTGCGACTTCGCCGCCATGCCGGCCCGGCGCTCCTCCTCGGACAGGGGCTTGGCCTGACCGAGCACGATGCCGGCCTCCTCCATGGCGAGCACGTCGGCGCGCAGATCCTGCGTGATCTTCATCGAGCAGAATTTCGGCCCGCACATCGAGCAGAAATGCGCGACCTTGTGCGCATCCTTCGGCAGGGTCTCGTCGTGGAAGCTCCGCGCCGTGTCGGGATCGAGGGAGAGGTTGAACTGGTCCTCCCAACGGAAGTCGAACCGGGCGCGGCTGAGGGCATCGTCGCGCAGCTGCGCGGCCGGGTGGCCCTTGGCGAGGTCGGCGGCGTGGGCGGCGATCTTGTAGGTGATGACGCCGGTCTTCACGTCGTCGCGGTTGGGGAGCCCCAGATGCTCCTTCGGCGTGACGTAGCAGAGCATCGCCGTGCCGAACCAGCCGATCATCGCCGCGCCGATGCCCGAGGTGATGTGATCGTAGCCCGGGGCGATATCGGTGGTGAGCGGGCCGAGGGTATAGAACGGCGCCTCGCCGCATTCCCGCAGCTGCTTCTCCATGTTCACCTTGATCTTGTGCATCGGCACGTGGCCGGGGCCCTCGATCATCACCTGGCAGCCCTTGTCCCAGGCGATCTGGGTGAGCTCGCCGAGGGTCTCCAGTTCGGCGAACTGGGCCGCATCGTTGGCATCGGCGATGGAGCCGGGGCGCAGGCCGTCGCCCAGGGAGAACGACACGTCATAGGCCCGCATGATGTCGCAGATCTCGTCGAACCGCTCGTAGAGGAACGATTCGCGGTGACCGGCGAGACACCAGCGCGCCATGATCGAGCCGCCGCGGGAGACGATGCCGGTGGTGCGGCGGGCGGTGAGCGGCACATGGGCCAGCCGCACGCCGGCATGGATCGTGAAGTAGTCGATGCCCTGCTCGGCCTGCTCGATCAGGGTATCCTTGAACACCTCCCAATCGAGCTTGAGCGGATCGCCGCCGACCTTCTCCAGCGCCTGATAGATCGGCACGGTGCCGATCGGCACGGGGGAGTTGCGCACGATCCACGAGCGGATGTTGTGAATGTTACGGCCGGTGGAGAGGTCCATCACCGTGTCCGCGCCCCAGCGGATCGACCAGACCAGCTTCTCCACTTCCTCCGCCGCCGAGGAGGTGACGGCGGAATTGCCGATGTTGGCGTTGATCTTCACGAGGAAGTTGCGGCCGATCGCCATCGGCTCGAGTTCGAGATGGTTGATGTTGGCCGGGATGATGGCGCGGCCCCGGGCCACTTCCTCGCGGACGAATTCCGGCGTGATGAAGGGCGGGATCGCGGCGCCGAAGCTTT
Source organism: Methylorubrum populi (assembly GCA_020741775.1). Taxonomy (GTDB): domain Bacteria; phylum Pseudomonadota; class Alphaproteobacteria; order Rhizobiales; family Beijerinckiaceae; genus Methylobacterium; species Methylobacterium populi_B. Next base: position 314,529 of record DYYG01000013.1, on the reverse strand, counting down.
CCCCGTCGCTCAGGGCTTCGGCGGCGCGCTCCAGCATCTGCTCGCGGCAGGCATTCTCGCGGTGGGCGACGTAGATCATCTCCTCGGTGATGATCCCGGCGCGGGCAAACTCATATTGCGTCACCTTCTGGCCGGGCTCGGCCCGGCGGATCGTGCGCTCGGCCGGGCACGGGGCGACGAGCTTATCGGCGGCGGCGAAACCGTTATCCTCGGGCTTCACCTCGCGCGGCGTCACCGCCGCGTAGCCGCGCGTGACGATCCAGGGCTCACGGACCGGGGCCAAGCCTTTCTCGAGGTCGATGGCCGCCTCCGTCTCGGTATAGGGGCCCGACGGGTCATAGACCCGCACCGGCGCCTCCTTCGGATCGGAGAGGGCGATCTCCCGGAACGGCACCCGGATATCGGGGCGGCCGGGGGCCTCGGCATAGACTTTGCGCGACCCTTGGACCGGGCCGGTGGTGACGCTTGCGGGATTGCCGCTGGGGAGATCTTTGGGACGGACGGGTGCGTTCATCGCTGTCGCTCCTGGCGTTGGAGGCGACCCGTGGTCCCGACGATGGTGCGGAAGGCCGTTGCTGCCTTGAGCAGCGGCCGCAGGTTCCCGTCCCTCCGCCGGTACGAGCCGGATCAGGTTCAAGGGTCAGGGCGCTTGCCCACTCTCAGCCCCGGCATGGGGCCCCCCTCGGAACAATTCCAACCTCTGCTTCGCCGCCGCCCTTGTCAATGCAGGGTCGGACCGCGGCCGATTCGGAGAAGACCCTTCCTGATTCGGAGGAAACCGGCCGTCGGCTGGCGAGAGCTTGACCGTTTGCCGCGGATGCGAGCCACTGTTTCGACGAAAAACTCACCAATTGCGGCACCGGACCCCCTTTGGCGAGCGGCAGCGGCGGCTTGGGTGTGGATGACGCCCGCTGAAAGGGTGGCCACGCCCGCCGCTTTTGGCGACACACGATGGCGATGAGCACGATCATCCCTTTCCGCCGACCCCAACCCGCGACGCCGGCTCGCGCCGGCTGCGACGTGGCTGCCGTGGCAAGCGACCTCCTGGACGTGCTGGATCAGCTCGAAGGGCTGGTGGCGCGGGCGGCGCATATGGACCGGCCTCGCGGCGAGGTGGAGCGCAGCGTGCAGCACCTGCTCGACGCGATCAGCGCGGTGGAGCGCGCCTCCGACTGCCTCGGCGAAGGCAACAGCGTGTCCGAACCGGCCTGAGCGCGTCCCGCCTGGACAGGCTCCGGGTGTTCGCGAGCCTCCGTTCTGGCCGCCTCTCCTGAAGGACCGCGCGGCAGCCTCGAAACACCGGTCAGGGCTCGTGTTTTCCGACCGTAAGGTCCGCGCAGATGCGTCGGCGTGTCGCCGAAGCGGTCACGTCCCCACGTTCAGCACGCTCGCCATGATCGTCCCGTAATGGCAGGCGGTCGCGGCCAGGACGAAGGCGTGCCAGATCGCGTTCTGAAACGGCAGGCTGCGCCAGACGTGGAACACCACGCCGATCGAGTAGAGCATGCCGCCGGTCGCGAGCAGCCACAGGGCGGAGGGGCTGAGCCCCGAGATCACCGATTCGTAGGCGAGCACGCCGCTCCAGCCCAGCATCAGGTAGAGCACGATCGAGACCCGGTCCCAGCGGCCCGGCATCAGGATCTTGATGGCGATGCCGGCCAAAGCCACCGTCCAGATCAGGGCGAGCAGGCTCCAGGCGACGGGGCCGGAGCCCACCAACGCCACCACCGGCGTGTAGGTGCCGGCGATCATCAGGTAGATGAAGGCGTGGTCGAACCGGCGCAGGATCCATTTGCGCGGACTGACCGGCCACATGTTGTAGGCGGCGGATGCACCGAGCATCGCCACCATCGCGGTGGCGTAGATCAGCAGAGAGGCGCGCTCGATCCAGCCGAGATGGGTCAAGGCCGCCGTGACGACCAAGCAAACCGCCCCGAGGCAGCCGAGAACGACACCGGCGATATGGACCGCACCATCCGCCCGCAGCTCGCTGGGCGTGTAGTTCCATGTCATCGCGAGCGGGCGTCCGTCCTCAGCCAGAAACATCCTCTGCTCCTGTGTTGGCGAGGTATCTAATTCTAAACAGATACGGGTCGTTCCATTGCTGAACTACCAATGCGCCCGTCCTCCACTAAAAAATTCGCCGCCGGCAACTGTCCTCCATCTTTTGCGCCGCAAGATAAGCCGTTTTCTATGCTGCGGCGCCGTTCGCCGCCGATGGCTGGCTCAGGATCGGGATGGATGGCGACGGTTTCGTGACCCTGCCCCCGGAAGCCCGGGAGCAGGTTTCGCGCCACATGACGATGGAAGCGGCGATCTCAGGCCCCGCGCCCTGCCAGCGCCTCCAGCCCGATCGGCACGTCGCCGCCGGCCGGGGCCGATGCGGCCCGCACCCCGAAGCTGAGGCGGGCATGGACCGTCGCCATGACGAGCACCGCCATGGCGAAGACCTGATGCGCGAGCCCCGCCCAGAGCGGCACCTGCAGCAGCAGCGTCGCGATGCCGAGGCCCATCTGCGCCAGGGCGAGGGCGGCAACACCCTTCGCCCGCCCGGCGGCGCCGCTGCCCGGAAGGCGAAGGGCGGCCTGAATGGCGTGAGCGAGGGCCACCAACACGACGAGATAGGCGAACAGGCGATGGTTGAGCTGCACCAGGGCGAGGTTGTCGACGAAGTTCTCGATCAGGGGCACCTTGTCGAACAGCAGGCGGGCGGGCGGCACGATCATGCCGTCCATGTCCGGCCACGTGTTGTAGAGCAGCCCTGCCTTGGAGCCGGCCACCAGCCCGCCGAGCCAGATCTGCACCAGCACCAGAGCCGGTAGCAGGCCGGCGACGATCCGCACGGAACCGGGTGCGGGGGCGAGCGCCCGCGCCCGCGTTCCGGCGGCAAGCCAGACGAGGCCGGCGAGGATCAGGCTCGCGGTGGTGAGGTGCAGGGCGAGCTTGAGCGGCGCCACCGCCGTCATGCCCGGCTGGAGGCCCGAGGCGACCATGATCCAGCCGATCGCCCCCTGGAGTCCACCGAGCAGGCCGAGGCCGAGGAGCCCGAGCAGCAGCCGGCGCCCGAGCAGGCCGCGCCACCAGAACCATGCGAAGGGCAGGAAGAACACGAGGCCGACGATCCGCCCGAGCAGGCGGTGGCCCCATTCCCACCAGTAGAGCGTCTTGAAGTCGTCGAGGGCGATGCCCTGGTTGATAATCCGGAATTGCGGCGTGTCGCGATACTTATCGAACTCGGCCGCCCAATCGGCGGCGCTCAGGGGCGGGATCGCGCCGGTGACCGGTCGCCATTCGGTGATCGACAGCCCCGAACCGGTGAGCCGGGTGGCGCCGCCGACCGCGACCATCGCCACCACGAGCACGGCCAGCAGGTAGAGCCACGCGCGCACCGCGCCCCGGCCGGGGCGGCTGGAGGCCGCCGGCACGGCGTCGAAGCGGTCATCGGGCGGAGCTTTGGACAGTCTCATGGTCTCGGATGCCGGGATCTCGGATGGCAGGTCGGGCCGGGAACGGCCGGGTTGGGCTTACGGGATGCGACCGCCGGCACGCAACGCGACGTATGAGGCCACGCGGCATTCGGGCGAAGCCCACATCCGTCATCGTCGAAGGAATGCGTCGAACGTGATGTGACGCAGCCGCCCGGCGTTGCGGGGGAGGAGAGGGACCGGTACGACCCTTCACGGCCCGGAACGGGCGCGCCTTCCCGCTACGAGAGAGCCCGGCCCCATGCGCCGCCGCACGCGCACCCTGCTCGGAACCTTCGGTATCCTGGCCTTCGTGATCGTCTATGCGCCGCTGGCCATGGCGCTCGCCGACAGCCGCATCTCGGAAACGCATCCCGCGGTTCAGACGGTGATCTACTCGATCCTCGGCATCGCCTGGATCTTCCCGCTGATGCCCTTGATCCGATGGATGGACCGTCCGGACGATTAGGGCTTCGGACACCATGAGCCCCTTTTTTCGCCGCACTCCCCCGCGACAAGGTTGGACGCTCTACGCTCAAGGTTCGCTTCCGAAGGTCGCCCGTCGCCCATGCGCCGTCGTCTGTCCCCGTTCCGGCCGCAGGTTCTCCTCTCCGCCTGCCTCCTGACGCTTGCCGTTCCGGCCCTGGCTCAGGGAACGCCGCGCTCGATGGCGGAGTGCGAGCGGCTCAAGAACGACCTCGCCTACAATCAATGCCTCGCCATGTTCGGCCCGCCGGCCCGGAACATCGCGAGCGGCGGCGGCTATGTGAGCACGGGCGACACCACCGCCAGCACGACCTCGGTCGCGACGACCGCGACGATCCCCGGGATTCCCTCCGTCGAGGAGCCCGATGTCGAGCCGACGCGCAGGGGACGGCGGGGGCGCTACGGCCGCCGCCACGGCCGGGCCAGTGCCAGCTTCGATGTCGGCGGCGCCGAGAGCGGATCGTCCGAGACCGATTCCGGCACGTCGCGCCCGCGCCGCCGCCGTCGCTGACCGGGCGCCTTCTCACGCCACGTTGAGCCGGCGTCCCCGGTTCCAGGCCAGGAACGGCACGCCGGAGAGCAGGCTCGCCAGCGCCGCGTCGGTCTGGTGCAGCCCGTTCACCGAGACCCGCGGCAGGGCGTGGCAATGCTCCGCGTGCTCGACGAAGAGATGACCCGGCCGGGTCGTCACGGCGGTCGTGAAGCCGAGGTGACGGGCCATTCCGAATTCGCGGATGCCCGCCGAGGTCGGGTCGCCGACCGGATAGGACAGATGGCGCACCGGGCGGCCCAGTTCCGCCTCGATCCGCGCGCGGCTCTCCGCAATCTCCCGCTCCGCGAAGGCGGCCCCGTGCTTGGCAAGCATCGGGTGCGACAGGGTGTGGGCACCGATGGTGACGCCCGGATCACGGGCGAGATCACGCAGGGCGTCCCAGCCCAGGCAGAGGGCGGAGGCGAGGCCGCCGGCCGCGAAGCCGGCCTCGCGGCAGAGGCGGGCGATCTCCTCCAGCAGGATCTCCTCCGGGCCCGCGCGCAAGATCCGGTAGACCGTCTCGAAGGCCGCACTCTTCTGCGCTGGCGTCCGCGCCGGCAGCACGGGCCCGGAGGAGAGCCGCACCGCGTCGAGCCGGGCGATGGCCCGCTCCAGCTCGATCCACCACAGCCGCCCGCGCCCGTCGGCGAAGTCGGTGGTGACGAACAGAGTCCAGGGGGCACCGTGCCGGGCGAGCACCGGGCGGGCCTGTTCGACATTGTCGCGATAGCCGTCATCGAAGGTGAGCACCGCGAAGGGACGCCCGTTCGCCGGGGCGGCGAGCCGCTCGGGCACACGGTCGAGACCGATCAGCTCGAAGCCCCGGGCGGCGAGCCGGCGCAGCGTCCGGTCGAGGAAATCGGGGGTGATCGACAGGAGGGCGTTGGGCGCGAAGGCCGGGGCCGGCTCCGGCCGAACATGGTGGAAGGTGAGAATCAGACCGCGCCCACGGGCTGCGGGAGCGAGCCAGCGGTCGGCCCCGGTCGCGGCCACGGCACGGAAGCCGGCACGGAACAGGCGGTGACGGGTGCGGGACGAGAGCATCGGGCGCGACACGCTTTCTCGGGAGCGCCGGCGGCGTTGCGGCAGCCTCGAGGCTAGCGGACGACGCGAAAAGCTTTCGTTACCCATCCCCGCAGGTCGCCCGGCCCCATCAACCGGAACTTGAGGATGGGGCGGCGAGGGTCGCCGGCAGGTGTTTTCGCGTTCTTGTTTTTGTTCGGGCCCGGCCGAAGGGGAGCCGGGCCTCCGTGCCGGGGGGATGACGGGCATGGCGGCTCTCGCCGAGGATCTGGGTCGGCCGCTGCGCGCGCGGAGCCGTGCCCGCGGCGTCATGGAAGCGGAGGTCTTCACCGATCTCGCGGCGGCCGAGGGGCTGTGGCGGGCGCTCGAAGCCGATCCGGCGGTTCTGATGACGCCCTATCAGCGCTTCGACTGGGTGGCGGCCTATCTCGAAGCCGGGATCGATGCCGGCGAGGCGACGCGGATCCTGGTGCTGCGGGACGAGGGCGGCCGCCCCCGCCTGCTGCTCCCGCTCACCGTGGGACGCCGGGGACCTCTCCGAATCGCCCGGGTGGTCGGCGACCGGCACGCCAATTTCCACATGCCGCTCTTCGCCTCCCGCGAGGCGGCGGCTTTGCGGCCGGAGGATCTGACCGAGGCGCTGGTGCGGGCGGGCCGTGCGGCGGGCATCGATGCCTTCGCCTTCCGCAACCAGCCGCGCTTCTGGGACGGGGTGCCGAACCCCCTGAGCGCCCGCGGCCTGCCGGCCCCGAGCGATGCCTACGGCATGCTGCTCGGCCCCGATGCGGAGGCGACCCTGCGCCGGGTGTTCAGCGGCGATACCCGCAAGAAGCTCAGGGCGAAGGAGCGCAAGCTCGTGGAGGCCCTGGGCCCGGTCGAGCACCGCATCGCCGGGACGCCGGAGGCGGCGGCCGAGATCCAGGCCGCCTTCTACGCGCAGAAGGCGGCGCGTTTCACAGGCCTCGGCATCGCCGACCCCTACGCGGCGGCCGGCATCCGCCGCTTCATCGCCGCCGCGACCGCGCCGGGCGCGGAGGGCACGGCTCCGGCCATCGAGGTCCATGCCCTGGTGGCGACGGAGAGCGGGCGCATCCTGGCGACCTTCGGCGGCGCGGTCGATGCGGCGCGGTTCTGCGGGATGTGGACCTCGTTCGACACCGACCCCGAACTCGGCCGGTTCAGCCCCGGTGAGATCCTGCTGCACCGACTTGTCGGCCAGCAGGCGGCGCGGGGCCGCCGGGCGCTCGATCTCGGCGTCGGCGAGGCGGGCTACAAGGCCAAGACCTGCGACGAGACCATCGAACTCGTCGAGCAGGTGGTGCCGGTGAGCCCGGCCAGCCACCTGCTCGTCCTGGCCTCGGGCGCCGCGATCCGGCTCAAGCATCGGATCAAGCGTTCGCCGCGGCTCTGGGCAGCGGTCCAGAGCCTGCGGCGGTTGCGGCGGGGACGCTGAGGATCAGAAGCCGCGATTGGCGATCGAAGGCAGCGAGGGCTGCGTATAGGCGCGGTTCACGTCCCGGCGAGTCTGGGTGCCGTTGGTGTCGCTGGAGCTGCGGTAGTTGCTGGCATCGAAGGCCGAGGACAGGCCGGGGCCGCCGGAATCCGTGCTGTTGCAGGCGCCGAGGCCAAGGGCCAGGACCGCGGCGGCGATGAGGAGCGTGGGGCGCATCGGGACTTCCTGTCGAAGGCGGGGCGTCCCCGCGGGTAAGAGGTCTGGCGTGCCGCGCCCCGCCGCCGTTCGGCAAGGGGAAAGTGGGGGAGCCGGGGCGTTCCGGCGACGGGTGTGACTTTGAGCACGCCGCGCCCCACGCCATCGCCGACACCCTGATTGGTAGGGCCGCCGATGACGTGGGGGCTGCGCGGGCCTGCCTATTCGGCCGCCGCCTTGAGGTAGCGGGCGGGGTCGTAGTTGAGGATCGGCCCGAGCCAGCGCTCGACCGCAGCGATATCCATGCCCTTGCGCAGGGCATAATCCTCGACCTGATCGCGCTCGACCTTGGCGACGCCGAAGTAATGCGCCTCCGGATGGGCGAGGTAGAGGCCCGAGACCGAGGAGCCCGGCCACATGGCGTAGGACTCGGTGAGCTTCACGCCGATGCGGCTTTCCGCCTTGAGCAGATCGAACAGCGTGACCTTCTCGGTATGGTCGGGCTGGGCCGGATAGCCCGGCGCCGGACGGATGCCGTCGTACTTCTCGTGGACCAGCTCGTCGGGGGTGAAGCTCTCGTTCGCGGCGTAACCCCAGAACTCCTTGCGGACGCGCTCATGCATCCGCTCGGCGAAGGCCTCGGCGATGCGGTCGGCCAGAGCCTTCACCAGGATCGAGCGGTAATCGTCGTTGGCGCGCTCGAAACGCTCGGCGATGCGCACCTCCTCCAGGCCCGCCGTCACCACGAAGGCCCCGACGTAATCGGCGAGGCCCGTCTCGGCCGGCGCCACGAAGTCGGAGATCGAGGTGTTGGCGCGCCCGTCGCGCTTCGACAGCTGCTGGCGCAAGCCATGGAAGGTGGCGAGCGTCTCCTGCCGGCTCTCGCCGGTATAGAGCCGGATATCGTCGCCGACGCTGTTGGCCGGCCAGAAGCCGATCACCGCCTTCGGGTTGAACCAGCGCTCCTCCACGATCTGCTTGAGCATCGCCTGCGCATCCTCGAACAGGGCGCGGGCGGCCGGGCCCTGCTCCGGATCGTCGAGGATCGCGGGGAAGCGGCCCTTGAACTCGTAGGTCTGCAGGAACGGCGTCCAGTCGATGTAGGGGACGAGATCCGCCACCTCGTAGGAGCCGTAAACGCGGGTGCCGGTGAAGCTGGGGCGGACCGGCTTGTAGGCCGACCAGTCGATCTTGAAGGCGTTGGCGCGCGCCTTGGCCAGCGGCAGCCGCTGCTTGTCGGCCTCCGAGCGGCGATGCGCGTCGGCGACCTTGGCGTATTCCGCCCGCACCTTCTCGATGGTGGTCCCCCGGGTCTCCTTCGAGATCAGGCTCGACACCACGCCGACGGCGCGGCTCGCATCCGTCACATAGACCGCCTGACCCTTCTCGTAGGCCGGATGGATCTTCACCGCCGTATGGACGCGGCTGGTGGTGGCCCCGCCGATCAGCAGCGGCATCTCCATCCCCTCGCGCTCCATCTCGGAGGCGACGTGGACCATCTCGTCGAGGGAGGGCGTGATGAGGCCGGAGAGGCCGATGATGTCGACGTTCTCTTTTTTCGCGGTCTCGAGGATCTTGGCGGCCGGCACCATCACGCCGAGATCGATGATCTCGTAGTTGTTGCAGGCCAGAACCACGCCGACGATGTTCTTGCCGATGTCGTGGACGTCGCCCTTCACGGTGGCCATCAGCACCTTGCCGGCGGCCTGGCGCTGTCCGGTGCCCCCGTTGGCCCGCTTCTCCTCCTCCATGAAGGGTTCGAGATAGGCCACGGCCTGCTTCATCACGCGGGCGGATTTCACCACCTGCGGCAGGAACATCTTGCCCGACCCGAACAGGTCGCCGACCACGTTCATGCCGGCCATCAGCGGGCCCTCGATGACGTGGAGCGGGCGCTCCGCGTTCTGTCGCGCCTCTTCCGTGTCGGCGACGATGTACTCGGTGATGCCGTTGACCAGCGCATGCTCGATGCGCTTCGCGACCGGGGCCTCGCGCCAGGAGAGGTCGGCGGTCTTGGCCTGGGCCGAGGCGCCGGTCTTGAACCGCTCGGCGGCCTCCAGCAGGCGCTCGGTGGCATCCTCGCGCCGGTTGAGGACGACGTCCTCGCACAGCTCGCGCAGCTCCGCCGGGATCTCGTCATAGACCGCGAGCTGGCCGGCATTGACGATGCCCATGTCCATGCCGGCCTTGATGCAGTGGAACAGGAACACAGCGTGCATCGCCTCGCGCACCGGCTCGTTGCCGCGGAAGGCAAACGACAGGTTCGAGACGCCGCCGGAGATGTGGGCGTGGGGCAGGGTCTCGCGGATGGTGCGTGTCGCCTCGATGAAGGCCACACCGTAGGGGTTGTGCTCTTCGATACCCGTGGCCACGGCAAAGATGTTCGGGTCGAAGATGATGTCTTCCGGCGGAAAGCCGACCTGCTCGGTCAGGATCTTGTAGGCCTTGGTGCAGATCTCGACCTTGCGCTCGTAGGAATCGGCCTGCCCCTGTTCGTCGAAGGCCATCACCACCACCGCCGCGCCGTAGGAGCGGCAGACCTTCGCGGTCTCGATGAACTTCTCCTCGCCCTCCTTCATGGAGATCGAGTTCACGATCGGCTTGCCCTGGAGGCATTTGAGACCGGCCTCGATCACCTCGAATTTCGAGGAATCGACCATCACGGGCACCCGGGCGATGTCGGGCTCGGCGGCGACGAGGTTCAGGAACTCGACCATCGCCTTCTGGGAGTCGAGCAGGCCCTCGTCCATGTTGACGTCGATCACCTGGGCGCCGGCCGCCACCTGATCGCGGGCGACGTCGAGCGCCGCCGCGTAGTCGCCGTTGGTGATGAGCTTGCGAAACTTGGCCGAGCCGGTGACGTTCGTGCGCTCGCCGACGTTCACGAAGGGGATTTCCGGCGTGAGCACGAAGGGTTCGAGGCCCGACAGCCGCATCAGGCGGGGGATCTCGGGGATCGGCCGCGGCGCCTTGCCGGCGACGGCTTCCGCGATGGCGCGGATATGGTCCGGTGTGGTGCCGCAGCAGCCGCCGACCATGTTGACCAGGCCGGATTCGGCGAACTCGCCGACCAGCTTGCCCATCGCCTCCGGGCTCTCGTCGTACAGGCCGAACTCGTTCGGCAGGCCGGCATTCGGGTAGGCGCAGACCAGCGTGTCGCAGATCCGCGACAGCTCGGCGATGTGGCCGCGCATCTCGCGGGCGCCGAGCGCACAGTTGAGGCCGAAGGTCAGCGGCTCGGCATGGCGCAGGGAGTGCCAGAAGGCGGCCGGAGTCTGGCCCGACAGGGTGCGGCCCGAGAGATCCGTGATCGTGCCGGAGATCTGGATCGGCAGGCGGATCCCGGTCTCCTCAAAAACCTGCCACGCCGCCGCCACCGCGGCCTTGGCGTTGAGCGTGTCGAAGATCGTCTCGATCAGGATCAGCTCGGCGCCGCCGTCGATCAGGCCGCGCACCTGCTCGACATAGGCCTGCTTGACCTGATCGAAGGTCACGGCCCGGAAGCCCGGGTTGTTCACGTCGGGCGAGATCGACAGGGTGCGGTTCGTCGGCCCGATGGCGCCGGCCACGAAGCGGCGGCGGCCGTCCTTCTGCTCGGCGAGCTTCGCCGCCTCCCGTGCGAGCCGCGCGCCCTCGGCGTTCAGCTCGTGGATGATCGACTCCATGCCGTAATCGGCCTGGGCGATGGTTGTGCCCGAGAAGGTGTTGGTCTCGCAGACGTCGGCGCCGGCCAGGAAGTAGTCGAGGTGGATCTGCCGGATCGCATCGGGCTGGGTCAGGATCAGCAGGTCGTTGTTGCCCTTCTGATCGTGGCCGTGATCCTTGAACCGGTCGCCCCGGAAATCCTCCTCGGTGAACTTCAGCCGTTGGATCACCGTACCCATCGCCCCGTCGAGGACGAGGATCTTTTCCGAGGCGCGCTGGCGCAGCGCGCGCTCGATCTCGGTGCCGTCGACGGGGGGGAAGGCGGTCATGTCAGACGATCCTGGGATTTTCCGGAACGGCGATGGCCGAAAGCGTCGGTCGCATCAACCCACCCCATCCTGAGGTGCCGGAGCGAAGCGGAGGCCTCGGAGGAGACCTCCAGAGAGCGCAGGGATCCCTGGAGCCCTCCTTCGAGGCCCGCTGACGCGGGCACCTCGGGAGGAGGGTCAGGAGTGTGGAAGCGAAGGGTCAGGCCGCCTTCGCCGCCGGCTTGGCCGGCGCTTGGGAACGCAGACCGAGCAGATGGCAGATCGCGTAGACGAGATCGGAGCGGTTCATCGAGTAGAAGTGGAAGTCCTTGACGCCCTCGTCCACGAGGTCGAGCACCTGTTCGGCCGCCACCGCGGCGGCGACCAGCCGGCGGGTCTCGACGTCGTCATCGAGACCCTCAAACCGGGCGGCGAGCCAGTAGGGCACCGAGGCGCCGGTGCGCCGGGCGAAGTTCGCGGCCTGCTTGAAGTTCTGCACCGTCAGGATGCCCGGGATGATCGGGATCGTGATCCCTGCGGCCCGCACCTTCTCCAGGTAGCGCAGATAGACCTCGTTCTCGAAGAAGAACTGGGTGATCGCCTGATCGGCGCCGGCATCGACCTTGGCCTTCAGGGCGTCGATGTCGGCGTCGAGCGAGGCCGCCTCGGGGTGCTTCTCGGGATAGGCCGAGACCGAGACCTTGAAGTCACCGATGCGCTTGATCCCCGCGACCAACTCGGCGGTCGTGGCGTAGCCCTCCGGATGCGGCCGATAGGCTTGGCCCACGCCCTCGGCCGGATCGCCGCGCAAAGCCACGATGTGGCGCACGCCCGCGTCCCAGTAGGACTGCACCACCGCGTCGATCTCCGCGCGGGTGGCGTCCACGCAGGTGAGGTGCGCGGCCGGCTTCAGGTTGGTCTCACGGACCATCCGGGCGACCGTGTTGTGGGTGCGCTCGCGGGTCGAGCCGCCGGCCCCGTAGGTCACCGAGACGAAGCTCGGCTGGAGCGGCGCGAGGCGCTCGATCGAGGCCCAGAGGATCTTCTCCATCTCGTCGGTCTTCGGCGGGAAGAACTCGATCGAGACGCGGATCGGGTGGTAGCCGTCGCGGCTGGCGCGGTGTCGGGAGGTGCTGGGCATCGTCTCGTCCCTTCTCCTGAAGGTCGCTTCGTCGTGAGGACCGTGGGCTCAGGCCACGGCGCGTTCGGAATCGGCCGCCGCGAGTCCGGCGGAGGCGTCGTGCGCCAGCCAGAGCGTGACGGTGAGAGGCAGTTCGGTGCCGTCCTCGGGGGCGAGGTCGCGGCTTTCGACATCGCTCAGGCCGGCCTGGACCAGCCAGCCGGAGACCTGTTCGGCCGCGAAGCCGAGACGGCGATGGGCTTGGCTCTCGCGCAATTGCTCGAGATTGTGCGGCGCAAAATCGACGACCAGGAGCCGCCCGCCGGGGGCGACGAGACGGGTCGCCTCGCGCAGCGCCCGGGCCGGGTCGTCGAGATAGTGCAGCACTTGGTGCAGCACCACGAGGTCGAAGCCGCCGCGCCCGAAGGGCGGCGCGTGAATGTCGCCCTGGCGCAGATCGACCCGCGACAGACCGAGCCGTTCGAGGTTGGCGCGGGCGACCGACAGCATGGCATGGCTCGAATCGAGCCCGGTGGCGCGGGTCGCGCGCGGCGCGAGCAGGCCGAGCATCTTGCCGGTGCCGGTGCCCAGATCGACCACATGGCCGATCGGCCGATCGCCCAGCACGTCGAGCACCGCCGCCTCGACGGTCGCTTCGGGCACATGCAGGGAGCGCAGCCCGTCCCATTTCGGGGCGAGCCGGGCGAAGAAGGACTGCGCCGCTTCAGCCCGCTGGGTTCGGACCGAATCGAGCCGGGCCCGATCCTCCGAGAGCGGCGGCGTCGAACGCTCCAGGGCGGCGATCAGCGGCTCGACGAAGCCGATGGCTGCCTCGCGCAGGCGGAAGAAGGCCCAGGCGCCTTCGCGGTGACGCTCGATCAGGCCTGATTCGACCAGAAGCTTGAGGTGGCGCGAGATGCGCGGCTGCGACTGACCGAGGATGTCGGTGAGGTCGGAGACCGACAATTCCCCTTCGGCGAGGAGCGCGAGGATGCGCAGCCGCGTCTCCTCCGCCGCCGCCCGCAGCACGGCGAGCGCCTCGGCGAAGGGCACCGGGACCGAATCGACGCTGTTCTGCGGGCCGCTCTCGCTAGACATAAAGATATCTTTATGTGCGTAGAGGGCTCGTGGCAAGGGGTTTGCGCTTCAGGATATCACCGCCGGATGGGCGGGATCCCTGGAATGCCTCGTCCGGCTTGCGCCGCGATCCGGGATGGCGTCGGCTTCGCTTGTGAAAGGACGGGGCGCGTTGCCGCTCAATCGACCTGATCGGCGTAGACGGCTTCCGCGCCCATGCCCGATTCGAGCATCATCCGGGCACGGGCGCGCAGTTTCTCGGTCTCGCTCTTGAGCTGGCCACAGGCCGCCAGGATGTCGCGTCCGCGCGGGGTGCGCACCGGCGAGGCGTAGCCGGCGTTGAACACGAATTCCGAGAACCGCTCGATCCGCTCCCAATCCGAGCACTCGTATTTCGAGCCGGGCCAGGGATTGAACGGGATCAGGTTGATCTTGGCCGGGATGCCCTTGAGCAGCCGCACCAGGGCGCGGGCATCGGCATCCGAATCGTTCACGCCCTTGAGCATCACGTATTCGAAGGTGATGCGCCGGGCATTGCTCAGTCCCGGATAGTTCCGGCAGGCATCGAGCAGCTGGGCGATCGGGTATTTGCGGTTCAGGGGCACCAGTTCGTCGCGCAGCTCGTCGCGCACGGCGTGCAGCGAGATCGCCAGCATCGCGTTGGCTTCGAGCCCCAGGCGCTCGATCTGCGGCACCACGCCGGAGGTCGAGACGGTGATGCGCCGCCGGGAGAGGGCGAGGCCCTCCGGGTCCGACATCACCGCGATGGCGTCGATCACCGCGTCGAGATTGTAGAGCGGCTCGCCCATGCCCATGAACACGATGTTGGTGACGAGCCGGCCGGCCTCGCCGCCATCCTTGCCCGGCATCTGGCCGGTGAAGTCGCCGAGCGCATCGCGGGCGACGATGAGCTGAGAGACGATCTCGGCGGTGGAGAGGTTGCGCACGAGGCGCTGCGTGCCGGTGTGGCAGAACGAGCAGGTCAGCGTGCAGCCGACTTGGGACGAGACGCAGAGCGTGCCGCGATCATCGCCGGGGATGTAGACGCACTCGATCTCGGCGCCGCGATTGTGGTCGTGCGCGCCGGTCGGGGCCATGCGCAGCAGCCATTTGCGGGTGCCGTCGCGGGAGACCTGCTCGGTCACCACTTCCGGCCGGTCGAGGGTGAAGTGTTGCGCCAGCTGCGCCTTCAGCCCCTTGCCGACATTGGTCATCTCGGAAAATTCATGCGCGCCGCGCACGTAGAGCCAGTGCCAGATCTGGCTCGTCCGCATCCGCGCCTCGCGCTCCGGCACGCCGATGCCGATCAGCGCCTGCTTCAGCCCCTCGCGGGTCTGCCCGACGAGCGAGGCCTTGCGGCCGGGCAGGGTCGAGAGCGCCGTGACCTCGGGCGTCTTCTCGATGGAGGTTAGGGCGCGCGGCGCGCCCGGGGCGGAGTCGAACGACGCCGTCGCCATGGCTCAAGACCTTAGAAAGCTGGAACGGCTCTCATATAATCGCATTCGGGCGAGAACGCGACTGCACCCGTTTCCGGGGCCCTGCGCGAGGCACGCTGGGTAAAGCGCGCGATGTCGACGGGGCCATCCGCGTTGACCTCGCACGGTCGAACGGCCAAGATCATCCCGACGGTTCCCGCAAGGGATCAAAAGGGAACGCGGTGAGGACGCATCGTCCGATGCCGCGGCTGCCCCCGCAACTGTGAGCGGCGAGCCTTTTCGCCACCGACGTCACTGGGCCGCCTCGCCCGGGAAGACGGTGAGAAGGCGACGACCCGCGAGCCAGGAGACCTGCCGTCAGCCGTGGTCACACGCGAAACGCGTCGGGCGGGGTGCACCGGCGGATGTCCGAACCGAGCGCGTGTCTTGCGAGCGGGCGGCCTGTCGCGGTGACGTGCCACCGTGTCGCGAGGCCCGTATTTCGTGTTCCGTCCTGTTCCGACCCGCCTGCTGCTCGCCGGCGTCCTCTTCGCGCCGCCCGCCTTCGCCCAAACCCCGCCGAATCCGCCGCCCGGTGAAACCCGCCTCGACGAGATCGAGGTCGCGGCCGCCCGCACTGCCGGTCAGCCCCTGGCCGGCGGCCCGGCGGCGAGCGCCGGCTTCGTCGGCGGCGTCACCGGCATCGGCGGATCGCTGCCGACCGTCGATGCCGCGAGCGCCGGAATCGTCTCGGGCGCGGCGCTCAACAACCGGCCGGTGACGCGGCCGGGCGAGGTGCTGGAGGCGGTGCCCGGCCTCATCGTCACCCAGCATTCGGGGGAGGGGAAGGCCAATCAGTTCTTCCTGCGCGGGTTCAATCTCGACCACGGCACCGACATCGCGCTGTTCGTCGATGGGATGCCGGTCAACATGCGCACCCACGCCCACGGCCAGGGCTATGCCGACATCAACTTCCTGATCCCCGAACTGGTCGGGGCGGTGGAATTCCACAAAGGCCCGTACTTCGCCCGCGACGGTGACTTCGCCTCCGCCGGCTCGGTGCGGATCGACTATCTCGATACCACGGAGACAAACCTCGCCCTGGTCTCGCTCGGCTCGTTCGGCTACCGGCGCGCCCTCTCCATCGCCACGCTGCCCCTCGGACAGGGCCACCTGCTCGTGGCGGGCGAGGCACAGGTCTATGACGGGCCCTGGGCGGTGCCCGACGACATCCGCAAGCTCAATGGCGTCGTCCGCTACAGCCAGGGCACAATGCTCGACGGCTTCTCCGTCACCGGCATGGCCTACGCCAACCGCTGGACCGCGACCAACCAGATCCCGCAGCGCGCGGTCGCGGAGGGACTCACCGGTCGCTTCGGCAGCCTCAACCCGACCGATGGCGGTGACACCACGCGCCTGTCGCTCTCGGGCCGCTGGAGCGCCAGCGATGCGGGCGGCCTCACCCGGGCCAACGCCTACGTCATCCGGTACGGGATGAATCTCTGGAACGACTTCACCTACTTCCTCAACGATCCGGTCGACGGCGACCAGTTCCGCCAGCGCGATGCCCGCACGGTGAGCGGCGGCGAAATCGCCCGCGTGTTCAAGGGCGAACTGCTCGGCTTGGACATGGAGAACGAGATCGGATTCCAGGCCCGCAACGACGACATCCGGGTCGGGCTGTTCAACACCAGCCAGCGTCGCACGATCGGGGTGGTGCGCGACGACCGGGTGCAGGAGGCGAGTGCCGCCCTGTACGTCGAGAACCGGGTGCGCTGGACCGATTGGCTGCGCACCAGCGTCGGGGTGAGGGCCGACGGCTACGACGCGCGGGTCGTCTCGGACAATCCGCTCAATTCGGGCCATGTCCGCGACGGGATCGTCAGTCCGAAGCTCGGGCTGGTGCTCGGCCCCTGGCACGACACCGAAGTCTTCGTGAATTACGGCCAGGGCTTCCACTCGAACGACGCCCGCGGCGCGACCATCACCGTCGATCCCGGCAACCCGCTGTTCCCCCTCGACAGGGTGCCGCTGCTGGTGCGCTCGACCGGCTCGGAGGTCGGCATCCGCAATCGCAGCATTGCCGGCCTGGAGACGACGGTCAGTCTGTTCCAGCTCGATTTCGACTCGGAGAACCTCTTCGTCGGCGATGCCGGCACCACCGAGCCGAGCCGCCCGAGCCGCCGCTTCGGCGTCGAGTGGACGAACCGCTACGCGGTGACGCCCTGGCTCACCCTCGACGGGGATCTGACGATCACGAATGCCCGCTTCGCCGACCGCGACCCGGCCGGCAGCCGCATTCCGGCCGCTCCCACCGCCATCGCGGCGGCCGGCCTCACCTTCGGTGAGCCGCTCGGCTGGTTCGGCTCGCTGCGGCTGCGCTATTTCGGGCCGCGCCCTTTGATCGAGGACAATTCGGTGCGCTCGAAGGTCACCACGCTGGTGAATGGCCGCGTCGGCTACACGTTCGGCAACGGCGTGAGCCTGCAGCTGGAGGGTATCAACCTGTTCAACGTCAAAGCGAGCCAGATCGACTACTTCTACGAGTCGCGGCTGGCGAACGAACCTGCGGGCGGGTTCTCGGATATCCATTTCCACCCCGTCGAGCCGCTGGCCGTGCGGCTGACGCTGGCGGGGCGGTTCTGACGCCGCGCTATCCCCGCAGTTCCTCCTCCAGGAAGGACCGCACCTCCGCGGCGTCGATCCCCGGGGCGATGAAGCTCTGGCCGATGCCGTGGGCGAGGATGAAGGTGAGCTGGCCGTCGCGCACCTTCTTGTCCTGGGCCATGGCGTCGAGGAGCGCGTCCGGATCGCCGCAGCCGCCCGGCACCTGGCTGAGCCGGGTCGGCAGGCCGGCGAGCGCGAGGTGGTTGGCCACGCGCCCCGCATCCTGGCCGGGGCACAGGCCCAGCCGAGCCGAGAAGCGGAAGGCCAGGGCCAGTCCGATGGCGACGCCCTCGCCATGGACGAGGCGGGCGGCATCGTAACCGGTCAGGCGCTCCAGGGCGTGGCCGAAGGTGTGGCCGAGATTGAGCAGGGCCCGTTCGCCGTCCTCGCGCTCGTCGCGGGTGACGACCCCGGCCTTGGCCCGGCAGCAGGCGGCCACGGCCTCGTCCCGCTCCGGTCCGCCGGAGAAGATGCCGGCCCAGTTCGCCTCGCACCATTCGAAGAAGTCGGCATCGCCGATCAGGCCGTATTTCGCCACCTCCGCATAGCCGGCCCGCATCTCGCGCTCGGAGAGCGTGTCGAGGGTGGCGGTGTCGGCGAGGACGAGGCGCGGCTGGTGGAAGGCACCGATCAGGTTCTTGCCGAGCGGCGAGTTGATCCCGGTCTTGCCGCCGACCGAGGAATCAACCTGCGCGAGCAACGTCGTCGGCACCTGGACGAAGCGGACGCCGCGCCGCAGCGAGGCCGCGGCAAAGCCGGCGAGGTCGCCAACGACACCGCCGCCGAGGGCGACGACGAGGTCGTTCCGCTCGATCCTCTGGGCCAGCAGCCCGTCGCTGACCCGGGCGAATTCGGCATAGCTCTTCGAGGATTCACCGGGCGGCACGGCGATCAGGCCGCAGCGCAGGCCGGCCGCCTCCAGGCTCTGCCGCACCCGCTCGCCGTAGAGGCCGGCCACGGTCTCGTCGGTGACGATGCCCGCCGCCTTCGCGCCGAGATCCCGCGCCTCCTCCCCTACCGCATCGATGAGGCCTCGGCCGATCCGGATGTCGTAGTCGCGGCCGCCGGAGAGGGGAACGTTCACGCGCAGGGGTTGAGGCATCATGGATGATTTCGAAGGTCGAGGCAGATCCGCACGGGACGGATTCATGTGGATGTCGAGGGCGTCCATCACCTCCTCCACCACGCGGTCGTGGGAGACGTCGCGGGAGAGGACGGTAACGTCGGCGCCGGCATAGACCGGATGGCGCAGCTCCATCAGAGCGCGCATGGTCGCCTCCGGATCCTCGGTCTGGAGAAGGGGGCGGGTGTTGCGCTTGCGCACGCGGCGCATCAGCACGTCGAGGTCGGCCTTGAGCCAGACCGAAATGCCGCCTTCCGCGATGCGGTCCCGCGTCGCCTGGCGCATGAAGGCGCCGCCGCCGGTGGCCAGCACCATCGGGCCCTCGCGCAGGAGCCGGGCGATCACCCGCTCCTCGCCCTCGCGGAAGCTCGCCTCGCCGTAGATCGTGAAGATGTCGGCGATGGTCAGCTTGGCGGCCGCCTCGATCTCGATGTCGGCATCCTTGAACATCAGCCCGAGGCGGCTGGCGAGGCGGCGCCCGACCGTGCTCTTGCCCGCCCCCATCAGACCGACGAGCACGATCGACCGGGCCCCCAGGCCACGGCGCAGACGTGCTTCGATCGGTTCGCCGGGCGATGGCGCCGGCGGCTCGGGAACGGTCATCGGGCGGTCATAGACGGTTTTACGAAAGCGGCGAAGCGCCGGGTACAGCCCCCGGACGGAAGTCGAAAGCCCTAATCCGGCCCCTTCAACCCGTTCTGCGTGTATTCCGGGCAGGATGCCGGGCAAATACGAGGCAGTGGGGGTTGCCAAGCGCGGCGCGGACAGGGAGGCTCGTACGCGAGCGCGTGGGACGGCACCGCTCTCGACCGGGCTCGCCCGGCCGAGTGCCCCCACGCATGTCGTTTCGTGCCAGGAAAACCATGCTGCCGTTCGGATCCGTCTCCCTGCCCATCACCCTGACCGAGAGCGAGAGGGAGGCCAACGATCCAGGTTCCGATTCGCGCCCCCCGGGCACGCGTCCGCCACGGCTGAGCGGGCCGGCGGCCCGGGCGCGGCCGACCCCCGTTTCGACGGATGCGCGCCTTCTCGCCATCGCCTCGGAGCACCTGACCCGCCTCGGCCCCAAGCGGGTGACGGTGGTGGCGGTCGCAGCGGAAGCCGGCATGACCCATGCCAACGTCTACCGCTACTTTCCCTCCAAGGACGCCCTGCTCGATGCGGTGGCCGGGCGCTGGCTGCGCGATCTGGAAACCGAATTGGCCGGCATCGCCGACGCGCCCGATCCCGCCGACGACAAGATCGAGCGCTTCATCAGCGCGCTGGCCACCGCCCAGAGCGAGATGCTCATCCGAGAGCCGAACCTGTTCGCCGTGCATCTCGACGCCACGGTGGCCTCGCGCCCGATCGCCCGGCGCCACCGGGTCCGCCTGCGCAGCCTCGTCGAGCGGGTGGTGGAAGAGGGCATCGGCACCGGGGTCTTCGCCGCCCGCGACCGTGAACGGGCCATCGCCGTCATCTTCGACGCGAGCTACCGCTTCACCCATCCGGTCGCGATCCAGCACGATGCGGACGTGCCCCGCGACCTGCTCGATGCCCGGCTGAACGCGGTGATTCAGTCGATCCAGCGCTCCCTGAGGACGGGGACTTTCTGAATACCGAATACGCCTCCGGCATTGCGTTGCGGCGCAGTCAAATTATTCCTCAATGACAGATCAAAATTTCTGTCACAGACCCCTTGCCGGCTGTTCTCTTCCACCAGTGCCGCCGACAACATACTGATAAAACGCATCTTTTCGGGACGGACACCACCTCTCGCCCGCCCTTCGGCCCGTCTCGGCCCGAGTTCGTCCTGACCTTGGTCGGGTTGAAGCCCTGTGGCTTTTCCGCCAAACACCGGCCACCCAAACTGCTCGGCGAAGGTTCGGCCGCATCGCACCATCCGCGACATCACCGGCATCTCTTCCGAACCGTCACGAATCCCGACCGGAGGCTAGAACGTCCATGGCACGCAGCAAGATCGCGCTCATCGGAGCCGGGCAGATCGGCGGCACGCTGGCCCATCTCGTGGGCCTGAAGGAGCTCGGTGACGTGGTGCTGTTCGACATTGTCGACGGCGTGCCGCAGGGCAAGGCGCTCGACATCGCCGAATCCGCTCCGGTCGATGGCTTCGACGCCAAATATGCCGGCGCCAGCGATTACGCGGCGATTGCCGGAGCCGATGTGGTGATCGTCACCGCCGGCGTGCCGCGCAAGCCCGGCATGAGCCGCGACGATTTGATCGGCATCAACCTGAAGGTGATGGAAGCCGTCGGCGCCGGCATCAAGGAGCACGCTCCCGATGCCTTCGTGATCTGCATCACCAACCCGCTCGACGCGATGGTGTGGGCGCTGCAGAAGTTTTCTGGCCTTCCCACCAACAAGGTGGTCGGCATGGCCGGCGTGCTCGACTCCGCCCGCTTCCGCCACTTCCTGGCCGAGGAATTCGGCGTCTCGGTCGAGGACGTGACCGCCTTCGTGCTCGGCGGCCACGGCGACGACATGGTGCCGCTGACCCGCTACTCGACGGTGGCCGGCGTGCCGCTGACCGATCTAGTCAAGCTCGGCTGGACCACCCAGGAGAAGCTCGACGCCATGGTCGAGCGCACCCGCAAGGGCGGCGGCGAGATCGTCAACCTGCTCAAGACCGGCTCGGCCTTCTACGCCCCGGCGGCCTCCGCCATCGCCATGGCCGAGAGCTACCTCAAGGACAAGAAGCGGGTCCTGCCCTGCGCGGCCTATCTCGACGGCCAGTACGGCGTAAACGGCCTCTATGTCGGCGTGCCGGTGGTGATCGGCGAGAACGGCGTCGAGCGCGTGCTCGAAGTGACCTTCGACGAGGCCGAGAAGGCGATGTTCGAGAAGTCGGTCGGCGCCGTGAAGGGCCTGATCGCGGCCTGCCAGGGCATCAACGACAAGCTCGCGTAACGCTACCGCAGGCTGATCGCGGGCGGCCAGGGCTGCCCGCGCGGCCCCTCTTCCTTGCCCGTCCGACGAGGTCTCGATGAACATCCACGAATATCAAGCCAAGGCGGTTTTGCGCGAGTTCGGCCTGCCGGTGTCCCGCGGCGTCGCGATCTTCAAGCCGGACGAGGCGGCGGCGGCGGCCGACGAACTCGGCGGCCCGGTCTGGGTGGTGAAGTCGCAGATCCATGCGGGCGGGCGCGGCAAGGGCACCTTCAAGGGCGCGCCCGGGGGCGCCAAGGGCGGTGTGCGCGTCACCAAGTCCAAGGACGAGGTGGTGCAGTTCGCCCAGGAGATGCTCGGCGCCACGCTGGTGACGGTGCAGACCGGCGAGGCCGGCAAGCAGGTCAACCGCCTCTATATCGAGGAAGGCGCCGCCATCGCCTCCGAATTCTACCTGTCGATGCTGGTCGACCGCGAGACCGGACGGGTTGCCTTCGTGGTCTCGACCGAGGGCGGCATGGATATCGAGCAGGTCGCCCACGACACCCCTGAGAAGATCGTCACCTTCTCGGTCGATCCGGCCACCGGCATCATGCCCCATCACGGCCGCGCGGTCGCCAAGGCGCTGGGCCTCACCGGCCCCCAGGCCAAGGAAGCCGGCGCGCTGACGGAAAAGCTCTACGCGGCCTTCACAGCCAAGGACATGAGCATGCTGGAGATCAACCCGCTGGTGCTCACCGGCGACGGTCATCTCAAGTGCCTGGACGCCAAGATTTCCTTCGATTCCAACGCCCTCTACCGCCACCCCGACATCGTGGCGCTCCGCGACGAGACCGAGGAGGACGCCAAGGAGATCGAGGCCTCGAAATACGACCTCGCCTATATCGCGCTCGACGGCACCATCGGCTGCATGGTCAACGGCGCGGGGCTCGCCATGGCCACCCTCGACATCATCAAGCTCTACGGCGAGGAGCCGGCGAACTTCCTCGATGTCGGCGGCGGCGCCTCCGAGGAAAAGGTCACGGCGGCCTTCAAGATCATCACCGCCGACCCGCAGGTGAAGGGCATCCTCGTCAACATCTTCGGCGGGATCATGAAGTGCGACGTCATCGCTCGCGGCGTGATCGCGGCGGTGAAGGCGGTCGGCCTCGAAGTGCCGCTGGTGGTGCGTCTCGAAGGCACCAATGTCGAGGAGGGCAAGGAGATCATCCGCACCTCCGGCCTCAACGTGATCCCCGCGGACGACCTCGACGACGCCGCGCAGAAGATCGTCGCCGCGGTGAAGAAGGGCTGAGCTGACCGATGTCCATCCTGATCGACGCATCCACAAAAGTCATCTGCCAGGGCTTCACCGGCAAGAACGGCACCTTCCATTCCGAGCAGGCCATCGCCTACGGCACCAAGATGGTCGGCGGCACCTCGCCCGGTAAGGGCGGCTCGACCCATCTCGGCCTGCCGGTGTTCGACACCGTGGCCGAGGCCCGCGAGGCGACCGGCGCCGACGCCTCCGTCGTCTACGTGCCGCCGCCCGGCGCGGCGGACGCGATCTGCGAGGCGATCCAGGCGGAGATCCCGCTGATCGTCTGCATCACGGAGGGCATCCCGGTGCTCGACATGGTGCGGGTCAAGCGTGCGCTGGAAGGCTCGAAGTCGCGCCTGATCGGGCCGAACTGCCCCGGCGTCGTCACGGCGGGCGAGTCCAAGATCGGCATCATGCCGGCCAACATCTTCAAGCCGGGCTCGGTCGGCATCGTCTCGCGCTCCGGCACGCTGACCTACGAGGCGGTGTTCCAGACCACGGTGGAGGGCCTGGGTCAGACCACGGCGGTCGGCATCGGCGGCGATCCGGTGAAGGGCACCGAGTTCATCTCCATGCTCGAACTGTTCCTGGCCGACGAGAAGACCCAGTCGATCGTGATGATCGGCGAGATCGGCGGCTCGGCCGAGGAAGAGGCGGCGCAGTTCCTGGCCGACGAGGCCAAGCGCGGCCGCAAGAAGCCGATGGTCGGCTTCATCGCCGGCCGCACGGCGCCTCCGGGCCGCCGCATGGGCCATGCCGGCGCGATCATCTCCGGTGGCAAGGGTGGCGCCGAGGACAAGATCGCGGCGATGGAAGCCGCCGGCATCCGCGTCTCGCCGTCGCCGGCCCGTCTCGGCCGCACGCTGGTCGAGGTGCTGAAGGGTTGAGCCAGTCTGTAACAGGGTTCCGCGCGGCTGTGTTGCACTGCACGCAAGCTCGGGCGACCCATATGCAAGCAACAGCCGGGGCGCCTCCGCGTCCCGGCTGTGTCCGGAGGCGCGAAGCAGGGCGTTAGCGCCCTGCTCCCATGGGGCGCGCCGGATCGGACTCGACGTGGCGGCAGGCTGAGGACAGCACCGCCCGAGCGGTAGGACAGGCAGCGATGGCACGCCAGGACGCGAACGAAGCCCTTCTCCAAACCTCCTTCCTCTACGGCGCCAACGCCGCCTGGATCGAGGAATTGCAGGCGGCCTATGCCCGCGACCCGAACTCGGTCGATCCCGAGTGGCAGACCTTCTTCAGGGAACTGGGCGAAGACACCGCCCTGGTGAAGAAGAACGCCGAGGGGGCCTCCTGGGCCAAGCCGAACTGGCCGGTGCCGCTCAACGGCGAGATCGTCTCCGCCCTCGACGGCAATTGGGGCGCGCTGGAAAAGGCGGTCGGCGAGAAGATCCAGGCCAAGGCCCAGCCCGGCAAGCCCGGCGACTCGGCCAAGGGCGCGGCCATCGTCGCGGCCACCGGCGTCTCGGTCGAGCAGGCCACCAAGGATTCCGTGCGCGCGATCATGCTGATCCGCGCCTACCGCATGCGCGGCCACCTCCACGCCAAGCTCGACCCGATCGGACTGGCGCCGCGCGGCGACCACGAGGAGCTGCACCCGCAGCATTACGGCTTCCAGGAGAGCGACTGGGACCGCCCGATCTTCCTCGACAACGTGCTCGGCATGGAATTCTCGACGATCCGCGAGATCGTCGGCATTCTGGAGCGCACCTACTGCCAGACACTCGGCGTCGAGTTCATGCACATCTCCGATCCCGAGGAGAAGGCGTGGATCCAGGAGCGCATCGAGGGCAAGGACAAGGAGATTTCTTTTACTCCTGAAGGCCGCAGGGCCATCCTGAACAAATTGATCGAGGCCGAAGGTTTCGAAAAATTCCTCGACCTGAAATACACCGGCACCAAGCGCTTCGGCCTCGACGGCGGCGAGTCGATGGTCCCGGCCCTGGAGCAGATCATCAAGCGCGGCGGCGCGCTCGGCGTTGAGGAGATCGTGCTCGGCATGGCCCATCGCGGCCGGCTGAACGTGCTCACCAACGTGATGGCCAAGCCCTTCCGGGCGGTGTTCCACGAGTTCAAGGGCGGCTCGGCCTCGCCTGCCGAGGTCGAGGGCTCGGGCGACGTGAAGTACCATCTCGGCGCTTCCTCCGACCGCACCTTCGACGACAACAACGTCCACCTCTCGCTCACCGCCAACCCGTCCCATCTCGAGATCGTCGATCCGGTGGTGCTGGGGAAGGTGCGCGCCAAGCAGGACCAGAAGGCCAAGCCGAATGTCGAGCGCCGCAAGGTGCTGCCGCTCCTGATCCACGGCGACGCGGCCTTCGCCGGCCAGGGCGTGGTGGCGGAATGCTTCGGCCTGTCCGGCCTGAAGGGTCACCGCACCGGCGGCTCGATCCACTTCATCATCAACAACCAGATCGGCTTCACCACCGATCCGCGCTTCTCGCGCTCGTCGCCCTATCCGTCCGACGTGGCGAAGATGGTCGAAGCGCCGATCTTCCACTGCAACGGCGACGATCCCGAGGCGGTGACCTTCGCCGCCAAGGTCGCGACCGAGTATCGCCAGAAATTCGGCAAGCCGGTCGTGATCGACATGCTGTGCTACCGCCGCTTCGGCCATAACGAGGGCGACGAGCCGGCCTTCACCCAGCCGAAGATGTACCAGCGGATCCGCAAGCATCCGACCGCGCTGGAGACCTACGGCAAGAAGCTCGTCGCGCAGGGCGACCTGACCCAGGAGCAGCTCGACGCCCGCAAGGCCGAGTTCCGCGCGATGCTGGAGAGCGAGCTCGACGTCGCCGGCAATTACAAGGCCAACAAGGCCGATTGGCTCGACGGGCGCTGGTCCGGCTTCAAGGCGGTGCGCGAGGATGTGGACGATCCCCGCCGCGGCCGCACCGGCGTGCCGGCCGAGACCCTGCGCGACATCGCCACGCGTATCACCACGCCCCCGCCGGGCTTCCACCTGCACCGGACGATCCAGCGTTTCTTCGACAACCGCGCCAAGGCGGTCGAGACCGGAATCGGTATCGATTGGGCGACCGCCGAGGCCCTGGCCTTCGGCTCGCTGCTGATCGAGGGCCACCGCGTCCGCCTGTCGGGCCAGGACGTGGAGCGCGGCACCTTCTCCCAGCGCCACGCGGTGGTGATCGATCAGGAGAACGAGCAGCGCTACACGCCGCTCAACTCGGTGCGCGAGGGGCAGGCGAGCTTGGAGGTCATCAACTCGATGCTCTCCGAGGAGGCGGTGCTCGGCTTCGAGTACGGCTACTCGCTGGCCGAACCCAACTCCCTGGTGCTGTGGGAGGCGCAGTTCGGCGACTTCGCCAACGGCGCGCAGGTCGTCATCGACCAGTTCATCTCATCGGGCGAGCGCAAATGGCTGCGCATGTCCGGCCTCGTGATGCTGCTGCCGCACGGCTACGAGGGCCAGGGGCCGGAGCATTCCTCCGCCCGTCTGGAGCGCTATCTCCAGATGTGCGCCGAGGACAACATGCAGGTCGCCAACTGCTCGACGCCCTCGAACTACTTCCACATCCTGCGCCGCCAGCTGAAGCGCGACTTCCGCAAGCCGCTGATCCTGATGACGCCGAAATCGCTGCTGCGCCACAAGCGGGCGGTCTCGAAGCTCGACGACATCGCCGAAGGCTCCACCTTCCACCGCATCCTGTGGGACGACGCGGAGCAGGACGAGAGCGGCGTGAAGCTCGTGCGCGACGACAAGATCCGTCGCGTCGTGCTCTGCTCGGGCAAGGTCTATTACGACCTCTACGAGGAGCGGGAGAAGCGCGGCGTCAACGACGTCTACCTGATGCGCGTCGAGCAGCTCTATCCGTTCCCGCTCAAGGCTTTGGCCAACGAGATGACCCGCTTCCGCAACGCGGAGGTGGTGTGGTGCCAGGAGGAGCCCAAGAACATGGGCTCGTGGTCCTTCGTCGAGCCCTATCTCGATTGGGTGCTGGGCCAGGCCGGCTCCGCCTCGAAGCGGGCGCGCTATGTCGGCCGTCCGGCCTCGGCCTCGACGGCGGTCGGCCTGATGTCGAAGCACCTCGCCCAGCTTCAAGCGTTCCTCAACGAGGCGCTGGCGGTCTGATCCCGCCCGCCCTCTCGCAATGATCCACCAACCGGGTGCCGCGCCCGCACGCGCCCCGCAACCTCGGTGAAGACAAGACCATGGCGACCGATATCCTCGTCCCGACGCTGGGCGAATCCGTCAGCGAAGCCACGATCGGCCGCTGGTTCAAGCAGCCCGGCGACACCGTCGCCGCCGACGAGCCCCTGGTGGAACTCGAAACCGACAAGGTGACGCTCGAGGTCAACGCTCCGGCGGCGGGCCAGCTCGGCGAGATCCTCGTGAAGGACGGCGAGACGGTGGAACCCGGCGCGGTGCTGGGCTCGATCGTCGAGGGCGACAAAGGAGACGGAAAGGCGGCGGCCAAGGCGGAAGCGAAGCCGGCCGAGACCAAGGCGCAGAGCCGCGAGGAGAAGGGCGAGACCAAGCCCGCCAACTCGCCCTCCAAGTCGGAGCCACCGGCCCAGGAATCCTCGGCGTCCTACGGCAGCCACGGCGACGCCCCGCCGGCCGGCGGTCGCGCCGCCGACGAGAGCGGCCCGGCGGTGGCCAAGCTCGCCCGCGAATCCGGCGTCGACCCGTCGGGCCTCAACGGCAGCGGCAAGGATGGCCGCGTGACCAAGGGCGACATGCTCGCCGCCATCGCCAAGGGCGGCGAGAAGGCGCCTGAGAAGCAGGAGGCCAAGGCCCCGCCGCGCGCCCCCTCCGCGCCGGACGACGCCGCCCGCGAAGAGCGGGTGCGGATGACGAAGCTCCGTCAGACCATCGCCAAGCGCCTCAAGAGCGCCCAGGACAATGCGGCGATGCTGACCACGTTCAACGACGTGGACATGTCGGCGGTGATGGCGCTCCGCTCGCAATACAAGGACATCTTCGAGAAGAAGCACGGCACCAAGCTCGGCTTCATGGGCTTCTTCACCAAGGCGGTGATCGGTGCCCTCAAGGACGTGCCGGCGGTCAATGCCGAGATCGACGGGCAGGATCTCGTCTACAAGAACTACTACCACATCGGCATCGCCGTCGGCACCGATAAGGGCCTCGTCGTGCCGGTGGTGAAGGATGCCGACGACCTGTCGATCGCCGGCATCGAGAAGAAGATCGCCGGCTTCGGCAAGAAGGCGCGTGAGGGCAAGCTCTCCATCGAGGAGATGCAGGGCGGCACCTTCACCATCACCAATGGCGGCATCTACGGCTCGCTGATGTCGACGCCGATCCTCAACGCGCCGCAATCCGGCATCCTCGGCATGCACCGGATCGAGGAGCGCCCGGTCGTGCGGGGCGGCAAGATCGAGGCGCGGCCGATGATGTATCTCGCGCTCTCCTACGATCACCGCATCGTCGACGGGAAGGAGGCCGTGACCTTCCTCGTTCGCGTCAAGGAGGCGCTGGAGGATCCGGCGCGCCTCGTGCTGGATCTTTGATCCGGTCTCTCCCCGTCCCATCGCGGCGCGCGGGGATCTGACCCCGCGTGCCGGACTTCCTGCGGGCCCGGCGCGGCCTGCCACGATCCGCGAGCTCTGAACGCATGTCCTACGATCTCGTCGTCATCGGCACCGGCCCCGGCGGCTATGTCTGCGCCATCCGGGCGGCTCAGCTCGGGCTCAAGACCGCCGTGGTCGAGAAGCGGGCGACCCATGGCGGCACCTGCCTCAATGTCGGCTGCATCCCCTCGAAGGCGCTGCTGCACGCCTCCGAGGCCTTCGAGGAAGCCAACAAGCATTTCGCGGATCTGGGCATCGATGTCGGCACGCCGAAACTCGATCTGACGAAGATGCAGGCGTTCAAGCAGGGCGGCGTCGACGGCAACACCAAGGGCGTCGAGTTCCTGCTCAAGAAGAACAAGGTCGATGCCTATCACGGGCGCGGCCGCATCGCCGGGGCGGGCCGCGTCGAGGTGATCTCGGATGACGGCGGCAACCAGATGCTGGAGACCAAGAACATCGTCATCGCCACCGGCTCCGACGTGACGCGGCTCCCTGGCGTCGAGATCGACGAGAAGACGGTGGTCTCCTCCACCGGCGCCCTCGAACTGAGCGCCGTGCCGAAGAAGCTCGTCGTCATCGGCGCCGGTGTGATCGGGCTCGAACTCGGCTCGGTCTGGCGCCGTCTCGGCGCCGAGGTGACCGTGATCGAGTATCTCGACCGGGTGTTGCCGGGGATGGATGGCGAGGTCGGCAAGCAGTTCCAGCGCATCCTCGCCAAGCAGGGCATGGTCTTCAAGCTGTCGACCAAGGTGACCGGCGTCGCGAAGACCGAGACCGGCGCGACCGTCACCGTCGAGCCGGCCAAGGGCGGCGAGGCCGAGACGCTGGAGGCCGACGTGGTGCTCGTCGCCATCGGCCGCGTGCCCTACACGGAAGGGCTCGGGCTGGAGACGGTCGGCGTGGCGACCGACGACAAGGGCCGTATCGAGACGGACGGGCACTACGCCACCAACGTCACCGGCATCTACGCCATCGGCGACGTGATCGCCGGGCCGATGCTGGCCCACAAGGCGGAGGACGAGGGCGTCGCGGTGGCCGAGACCCTGGCCGGCCAGTCGGGCCACGTGAATTACGGGGTGATCCCGAACGTGGTCTACACCTTCCCGGAGGTCGCCTCCGTCGGCAAGACCGAAGAAGAGCTGAAGAAGGACGGCATCACCTACAATGTCGGCAAGTTCCCCTTCACGGCGAACGGCCGCGCCAAGGCCAACGGCACCACCGACGGCTTCGTGAAGATCCTGGCCGATGCCGAGAGCGATCGCGTGCTCGGCGTGCACATCGTCGGCGCCGATGCCGGCAACCTCATCGCCGAGGTGGCGGTGGCGATGGAATTCGCGGCCTCCGCCGAGGACATCGCCCGCACCTGCCACGCCCATCCGACGCTGACGGAGGCGATCAAGGAAGCGGCGCTCGCCGTCGATAAGCGGGCAATCCACGTCTGATACGGGAACCGCTTGATCAAGCGGTTCCCGTCTCGGCAAGCCCGCGCGGCGCCTGAGCGAAGCTCAGATCCGCCATCCCGGAGACATCAAACGGATCTGGTCAGAGCCGTCTCGGCGGGTTCGCGCATCGAACCCGCCGCTGCGGCCTTATGTCGTTCACGCCCCGTTCAAGCCGTCATTTCTTATGGAACGGGCTTCTGTAACATGGGTTGGGTAGGCGTAATCCGGCCCAGTGGGTCGCTCCCGCTGGAAAAAACCGATGCCCTCCTCGCCCGAGAAGCCGAAGGCTCCCGGCCCGCGCATTCCGGTGACGGGCAGCGGGCCCTCCGGCGTGATCGACCAGCACCACGACATCTTCTTCGCGGCCGTCGAGACGACGCGCATGCCGATGATCGTCACGGATCCGCACCAGCCGGATAACCCGATCATCTTCGCCAACCGCGCCTTCATCCGCATGACCGGCTACACTGCCGACGAGCTGATCGGGCGCAATTGTCGCTTTCTGCAAGGGCCGGAGACAGATCGCGAGACCGTGGCGGAGGTACGCGACGCGGTCAGGGAACACCGCGAATTCGCCTCCGAAATCCTGAACTACCGCAAGGACGGCTCCTCGTTCTGGAACGCGCTGTTCGTCAGCCCGGTCTTCAACCGCTCGGGCGACCTCGTCTATTTCTTCGGCTCGCAGCTCGACGTGTCGCGCCGCCGCGATGCGGAGGAGTCGCTCCACCAAGCTCAGAAGATGGAGAGCCTGGGTCAGCTGACCGGCGGCATCGCCCACGACTTCAACAACCTGCTGCAGGTCATGTCGGGTCATAATGAGGTGATGCTCGCCCTGCTCGACCATCCGACCCTCGACATGGCGCGGATGCGGCGGGCCGGCGAGGCGGTGCGGGCAGCGACCGAGCGGGCCGCCAAGCTCACCCACCAACTCCTCGCTTTCTCGCGCAAGCAGCGTCTGGAGGGGCGGATCCTCAATCTCAACGGTCTCGTCGAGAACATGAGCGAGATCGCCGACCGCACCCTCGGCGAGAGCATCGTCCTGAAGACCGCGCTGGCGGCGGATCTGTGGACCACCCGCATCGATCCGACCCAGGCCGAAGTCGCCCTTCTGAACGTGCTCATCAATGCCCGCGACGCGATGCCGAACGGGGGCACGGTCACGGTCAAATCCGAGAACCTGCTGATCGAGGACGAGGACACCGCCCTCTACAAGACCGTGCCGCCCGGCGCCTACGTGGTGGTCTCGGTCACCGATACCGGCATCGGCATGCCGCAAGAGATCCTCGCTCGGGTGATGGAGCCGTTCTTCACCACCAAGGGCGAGGGCAAGGGGACCGGGCTCGGGCTCGCCATGGTCTACGGCTTCGCCAAGCAGTCCGGCGGCTCGGTGAAGATCTATTCCGAGGTCGGCCACGGGACGACGGTGCGGCTGCTGTTCCCCGCCTCCGACCAGAAGGCCGAGGAGGAAGCGAAACCCACGATCCGCGCCGCCGACCGGCACGGGACGGAGACGGTGCTCGTCGTCGACGACCGCCCCGACGTGGCGGCGGTCGCGGGCACCATCCTGGAGGATTTCGGCTATAAGGTCATGGTGGTCGATAGCCCCAGAACGGCCATCGAGATTCTGGACAGCGAAGCCCGGATCGATGTCCTGTTCACCGACCTGATCATGCCCGGCGGCATGAACGGCGTGATGCTGGCCCGCGCCGCGCGGGAGCGCCAGCCCAAGATCAAGGTGCTGCTCACCACCGGCTATGCCGAGGCCTCGCTGGAGCGCACGGATGCCGGCGGCACCGAGTTCGAGATCATCAACAAGCCCTACAAGCGCATGGAACTGGCCCGCCGGGTGCGGCGGGTGATCGATGGGCCGACGGGGGTCGGGTAGGGCCTCGCTCCGAAAGGGGCTTCCGGCAACCTCGAAGCATGCCGCGACGCTTGTCCTGGCCAACCAGGGTCGTGGGATCGGCCGTTCCGGAGAGCTTCGAGGTCGCAAGTCGCTCGTCACCTCGGCATGAGGCGCGATGAGGCGGCCACGGCCCATCCTGTCGGACAGGCGCCAGGGTGCCTCACACGACCTCGTAGCCGAACTCGGCCGCCGCGTGCTCGAGCCACCGCCAGAAACTGCCGGCGAAGCTGCGGGCGACGGCGATGTCGTAGGTCGGTCCCGCGTCGCGCTGCCAGAGCTGCACGCCGATATGGGCAATGCTGGTGACCGCCGCCCGCCCCGGCCCGAAGGCGCGGGGATGCAGATCGATCGACACGCCCTTGGCGAGCAGGGCGCGGGCACTCCGCCCAGAAACCCGCACCAGGGCGCGCCCGTCGCTCTGATCGGTGACGGCCGCCACGTCCCGAAGCGCCGCCGGCCATTCGCGCAGGCCGTGCCGCTCCGGCGAGACCGCGAGCCACTGGCCGGGCGCCGACCAGACCAGACCGCGCTCGCCGTCGAAGGTGGTGGCGCCGGCTTCCGGCAGGGAGAGACCGAAACGCTCCGCCAGGATGGCCTGGAGGTCGGCCTCCCGGCCATCGGCGGCGATGATCGTGGCGAGGCCTTGCCCCTCCCTCAGGGTCAGGCGGATGCCCGCTGCGCCCGCCGAGGCGCCGTGCCGCCCGCGCGTCGCGGCGCCCTCCCAGGCCCCGCGAGGCTGCCAGAGGGATGAGGGCACGGGGGTCGTTGCCAGCTCAGACACGCAGCTTCTCCTCCTTGGGATCCACGAACACGGGCGAGCAGATCTCGACCTCGATATCGGCGTCGCGCACTGGATCGTAGGCCCGCACCCTCTCGCCGTGGCGCTCCGGCCCGCGCCGCAACAGCCCGATGCCGATCCAGGATTTCAGGCTCGGCGAATAGGCCACCGAGGTCATCACGCCCTCGTCCGCCTCCAGGCTCGGTTCGGCACCGAGGGCGAGGAAATGGGCCCCGGCCCGCAGCCGCGCACCGGGCTCGACCGGACGGAAGCCCACCAGCACCGGCCGGTCCGGGTCGGTCAGGGCGGGGCGCTCCTTCATCAGGCGGCCGACATAATCCTTCTTCTTGGCCAGCATGCCGCCGAGACCGAGGTCGCGGGCGGTGGTCTGGCCGTTGATCTCGGCACCGGCCGCGTGGCCCTTCTCGATGCGCATCACCGAGAGCGCCTCCGAGCCGTAGGCGGTGATGCCGTAGGGCAGGCCCGCCTGCATCAGAGCCCGCCACGCGGCGTCGCCGAAGGCGGCCGGCACCGCCAGCTCGTAGGCGAGTTCGCCCGAGAACGAGATGCGGAACAGCCGCGCCGGGATGCCGCCGCCGACCGTGACCTCGGCGCTGGCGAGGAACGGGAAGGCCTCGTTGGAGATGTCGAAGCCGGGATCGATCACCCGGCGCAGGGTGTCGCGGGCACGGGGACCGGCCACGGCGTACTGCGCCCATTGCTCGCTCACCGAGGCGAGCTGCACGTCGAGTTCCGGCCAGAGCCATTGCCGACAGAATTCGAGGTGCTGCATCACCTTGGCGGCGTTCGCCGTCGAGGCGGTCATGACGTAATGCGTCTCAGCCAGCCGCGCGACCGTGCCGTCGTCGAGCACGAACCCGTCCTCGCGCAGGAGCACGGCGTAACGCGCCTTGCCGATGGGGAGCGTCGCGAACGGGTTGGCGCAGACCCGCTCGATGAAGGCGAGGGCGTCGGGGCCCTGAATGTCGATCTTGCCGAGCGTGGTGACGTCGCAGATGCCGACGCGGGCGCGCACGGTCTCGACCTCCCGCACCACCGTCTCCAGCCAGTCGGTCTCACCGGCCTTCGGGAAGTAGGCCGGGCGCAGCCACAGGCCGGTCTCGACGAAGACGCCGCCATTCTCCTCGGCCCAGGCATGGGAGGGGACGTGGCGGGTGGCCCGGAAGTCCTTGCCCCGGTGATGGCCGGCGAAGGCGCCGATGGCGACGGGGGTGAAGGGCGGGCGGAACACCGTGGTGCCGACGCTCGGGATGTCCTTGCCCGTCAACTCGGCCATGATCGACAGGCCGGCGAGATTCGAGGTCTTGCCCTGGTCGGTCGCCATGCCGAGCGTGGTGTAGCGCTTCAACAGCTCCACGGCGCGGAAACCCTCGCGGTGGGCGAGTTCGACGTCGGAGGCCGCCACATCGTTCTGGAAGTCGGCGAAGGCTTTACCCTTAGGTCTAGGAACCCGCCACAGCGGGGTGTGCCCCTCGCTCTCGGGATCGGTCGCGGGGGCGGGCTCGGCCGCGGCCGAGAAGCCGCATTCGGTCGCCGCTTCGGCACCGGCCCGCGCCCCGCTCTCCAGACAGCCGGAGAGGGTGAACAGACCGGCGGCGGCGCCGACGGCCGTCATGCCGGAGGGCAGGGTGCCCGGCACGAAGGCGTGGATCGCCTCGTTCCAGACCGGCTTGCGCGACAGGTGCGAATCGAGGTGGACGACCGGGTTCCAGCCATTGGCCATGGCGAGGCCGTCGCAGGCGATGGTCTCGGTGCTGTCGTAGCCATCCACGACCTGAATCGCGGTGAGGCCGAGATGCCCCTTGGTGCCGGCGACATATCCGCCGACGACGACCCTGGCGCCCGCCGCCTCCGCCATCCGCCGCAGCTGCGGCGGAACCGAGGTGCGCGTATCGATCACCGCCGGGACCGTGCCGCCCGCGGCCAGCACATCGGCCACCGTGCGCCAGCCGTCATCGCTCGAGGTGAAGACCGCGATCCGCCGGCCCGGCAGCACGCCGTAGCGGTTGAGATAGGTCCGCACCGCGCCCGCCAGCATCACACCGGGGCGGTCGTTGCCACCGAAGACGTGCGGGCGCTCGATGGCGCCGGCGGCGAGCACGGCATGCTTGGCCACGATCCGCCACAGACGCTGGCGCGGAGCGTGGTCCGCCGGCACCGCGACATGGTCGGAGACCCGCTCCACCGCGCCGTAGGAGCCGTGATCGTAGACACCGAACAGGGTGGTGCGGGAGAGGATGCGGACCTCGGGCAGGCTCTGCAGCTCGGCGACGGCGCGGGCGGCCCATTCGGCCCCGCTCCCGCCGCCGACCTCACGCCGCTCGGCCAGCAGGCGGCCGCCCGTGACGAAGTCCTCGTCGACCAGGATCACCCGAGCGCCGGAGCGGCCGGCGGCGAGCGCCGCCGATAGGCCCGCCGGGCCGCCGCCGATGACGAGCACGTCGCAATGAGCGTGGGCGCGGTCGTAGATGTCGGGATCGGGGGCGTCGGCGGCCCGGCCGAGACCGGCCGCGCGCCGGATCATCGGCTCGTACAGCTTCTCCCACAGGGAAGCCGGCCACATGAAGGTCTTGTAGTAGAAGCCCGCCGCGAAGACCGGGGCGAGCAGCGCGTTCACTGAGAGCGCGTCGACGGCCAGCGACGGCCAGCGGTTCTGGCTCGCGGCTTCCAGCCCCTCGTAGAGTTCGGCCATGGTGGCGCGGGTATTCGGCTCGCGCCGGGCGCCGGAGCGCAGCTCGACCAGGGCGTTCGGCTCCTCGGAGCCCGCCGTCAGGATACCGCGCGGCCGGTGATACTTGAACGAGCGGCCGACGAGGCGCACGCCGTTGGCCAGCAGCGCCGAGGCGAGGGTATCGCCGTGGAAGCCGGTGAGGCGCTTGCCGTCGAAGGTGAAGTCGCGCGGGCGGTTCCGGTCGATGAGGCCGCCGGACGCGGTGCGGAAGGGCTGGTCATGCGCGGTGGAGCCGAGCGGCTCCGCGCTCTGAAGGGCGAGCGTGGTCATGCGGCCTCTCCCGAACGGCGGGCCCGCGCGACGTCGCGGGCCGGCTCGACCGATTCAATCGCGTGGGTACGGGTGTCGCGGGTCACCACCAGCCAGGAGCGGCAGCCGGAGGCGTGGTACCAGAGTTCGCGGATCGTCCCTGCCGGGTTGTCGCGCAGGTAGACGTAATCGTGCATCGCCTCCGCCGAGGCGTCGAGGCCGTCGGGGCGCTGAGGTGCGGCGTCGCCGAGGTAGCTGAACTCCCCGTTGTCGCGCTCGCCGCAGTAAGGGCATCGGATGCGCATGGCGTGTCGTCCGTCCTGGTTCGTCTCGTTCGGACCGATCCCGCTCTCGCCCTCATCCTGAGGTGCTGCGAAGCGGCCTCGAAGGAGGGGTCCAGGGATCGCGGTGGGTACGGGAGGCCTCCTTCGAGGTCTCCGCTACGCTCCGGCACCTCAGGATGAGGGCGGTGGATGGGAGGTGATGGAGGGGAGACCGTGGTCGGTCCCTCAATGCAGGTTGGGCTGCGCGCCCATGCCCTTCTCGTCGATGATGTGGCCGGTGGCGAAGCGGTCGAGCCGGTAGGCGGCGGCGTCGCTGTGCGGCTCGTCGCGGGCGATCAGATGCGCGAAGCAGAAGCCCGCCGCCGGCGTCGCCTTGAAGCCGCCGTAGCACCAGCCCGCATTGAGATAGAGGCCGCCGATATCGGTGCGGTCGATGATGGGCGAGCCGTCCATCGACATGTCCATGATGCCGCCCCAGTGGCGCAGGAGCCGCAGGCGGCCGAGCCCCGGCCAGAGGGCCATGCCGCCCTCCATCACATCCTCGATGGTGTGCAGGTTGCCGCGCTGGGCGTAGGAATTGTAGCCGTCGATGTCGCCGCCGAAGACGAGGCCGCCCTTGTCCGACTGGCTGACGTAGAAATGGCCGGCGCCGAAGGTCATGACGCCGTCGATCAGCGGCTTCACGCCCTCGCTGACGAAGGCCTGGAGCACGTGGCTCTCGATCGGCAGGCGCATGTCCACCATGCCGGCCAGCAGCGAGGACGAGCCCGCCACCGAGATCGCCACCTTGTTGGCGCGGATGAAGCCGCGGCTGGTCTCGACTCCGGTGACGCGGCCGTTCTCGCGGCGGATGCCGGTGACGGCGCAGTTCTGAACGATATCGACGCCGCGGTCGCTGGCGGCGCGGGCATAGCCCCAGGCCACGGCGTCGTGGCGCACGGTGCCGCCGCGGCGCTGCAGCAGCCCGCCCTTCACGGGGAAACGGGCATTGTCGAAATCGATGAACGGCACCAGCCGGCGCACGCCCTCGCGGTCCAGGAGTTCGGCGTCGATGCCGGCGAGCCGCATGGCGTTGCCGCGCCGGGCATAGGCGTCGCGCTGCGCGTCCGAATGATAGAGGTTCAAGACGCCGCGCTGGCTGACCATGGCGTTGTAGTTGATGTCCTGTTCCAGCCCCTCCCAGAGCTTCATCGAGCGCTCGTAGAACGGGATGTTGCCGGGCAGGCCGTAGTTCGAGCGCACGATGGTGGTGTTGCGCCCGACATTGCCGGAGCCGACATGGCTCTTCTCCAGCACGGCGACGTTGGTGATCCCGTGTTCCTTGGCGAGGTAATAGGCGGTGGCGAGCCCGTGCCCGCCGCCGCCGACGATCACCACGTCGTAGGCCTCGCGCGGGGCGGCGTCGCGCCATTGCGGGGTCCAATCCCGCTGGCCGCGCAGGGCCTGTCCGAGAACGCTGAAGAGTGAATAGCGCATGAGGTGAATCCGCTCTTCGCCAAAGCTTCTGTCGGTGTGACCCCAGCCATATCCGAGGTCTCGGCGCGACAGGCTTGCATTTCACGACAGATTTCCGGCAGATCGCGCAGAAATGCACGAGGACGCCACCCCGACCGATCGGGTCCGGCCGGGGCGCAAGCCTCCCCGGGTCCAGGACCCTCCCACCCTCACGGTGGGCTTCGTTCTGGTGCCGGATTTCCCGCTGATGGCCTACACGGCGGCGGTCGAGCCCCTGCGGGCGGCCAACACGCTGTCGGGCTGCGAGCTCTATCGCTGGTGGCACGCGGCGCCGGGGGGCGGGCGGGTACAGGCCTCGAACGGGCTGGGCATCCTGACCGACGTCGCGGTCGGCGCGGACGGGATCGCGGCCGACCGCGTCTTCGTCTGCGCCGGTGGCAATCCGGCGGCCTTCGACGACCCGCCGCTCTTCGCGTGGCTGCGGGGCCTCGCCCGGCGCGGCGTGACCTTGGGCGGGATCTCCGGTGGCCCCTATCTCCTGGCCCGGGCCGGACTGCTCGCCGGCCGCCGCTGCACCCTGCATTGGGAGCACGTCCCGGCCTTCGAGGAGCGTTACCCCGAGATCGACGTGGTCCGCTCCCTGTTCGAGATCCAGGGCGACCGCATCACCTGCTCCGGCGGCATCGCCGCCCTCGACCTGATGCTCGACCTGATCGGCCGCGACCATGGCGCTGGCCTCGCGGCGGGGGTGAGCGATTGGTTCCTGCATAACCAGATCCGCGAGGGTTTGAGCCCGCAGCGCATGGATCTGCGCCAGCGTTTCGGCGTGCGCGATCCGCGCCTGCTGCGGGTGCTGGCGGCGATGGAAGCCAACCTCGAATCACCCCTCTCCCGCGAGGCCCTGGCGGATCTCGCCCGCGTCTCGGCGCGGCAGCTGGAGCGCCTGTTCCGGGACGGGCTCGGCTGCGGGCTGCACCGTCACTACTTGGCGCTGCGCCTCGACCGGGCGCATCAGCTCGCCCGGGAGAGTGCCCTCAGCCGGGCCGAGATCGCCTCGGCCACCGGCTTCGCCAGCGCCGACGAGCTGTCTCGGGCGGAGCGGCGGCGGAGACGGCAGATCGCAGCGATCTGACCGCGGCGATGCACTGGCCGGAACCGATTGCCGACGGCAACTGTTTCATGAGAGGAAATTTTCGTGCTTGTTAATTGACGCAATCGCGGTGTCGTGCGATCACTTTCGCCAGTGATCGAACAGACGGGGCGACACCGATGTGCGGCATAGTTGGACTGTTTCTGAAGAATCCAAAGCTCGAGCCGCAGCTCGGCGCGCTGCTGTCGAAGATGCTCGAGACGATGACCGATCGCGGCCCCGACAGCGCGGGCTTCGCGGTCTACGGTTCTGACGGTGTCTCGGCCGCCTCGGATGTGAAGCTGACCCTGCGCGGCCCCGGTCCGGAGGCCCTGCGCGCGGCGGTGTCGAAGCTGGAGCAGGCGCTGGACCTCAACGTCTCGGCGACGGAGCGGGACACGCATATCGTCCTCGCCGTTCCGGGAACCCGCGAGGAGGAGATCCGCTCCTGGCTGAAGACCAACGCCCCCGGCATCGACGTGGTCAGCGCGGGCCGGCGCATGGAAATCTACAAGGAGGTCGGCCTGCCGGCTTCGGTCGCCGAGCGGTTCGCCCTCGAGACCATGGCCGGCACCCACGGCATCGGCCATACCCGCATGGCCACCGAGAGCGCGGTGACGACCAACGGCGCCCACCCGTTCTCGACCGGGACCGACGAGTGCCTCGTCCATAACGGCTCGCTCTCGAACCACAACGACCTGCGCCGCCGCCTGCGCCGCGAGGGCCTGAACTTCGCCACGCAGAACGATACGGAGGTCGCCGCCGGCTATCTCAGCTGGCGCATGCGCGAGGGCGCGTCCCTGAAGGAGGCGCTCGAATCGAGCCTGAGCGATCTCGACGGGTTCTTCACCTTCGTGGTCGGCACCGAGAACGGCTTCGCCGTGGTGCGCGATCCCATCGCCTGCAAGCCGGCCGTGATGGCCGAGACCGACGATTACGTCGCCTTCGGCTCCGAATACCGGGCCCTGGTCGGCCTGCCCGGCATCGACCAAGCCCGCGTGTTCGAGCCGGAGCCGGCCCGAGTCTACGCGTGGGAACGCAGCACGGCCGACCACGCTTCCGGGGAGCGCCACTGATGCCGACCTTCGACCTGAGAACCGCGTCCCTGCGCGAACTCAACCGGGCCCTGCACGCCCTGCGGCCCGACACCAACGAGACCCACTGGACCATCACCGGCCCGGATGGGGCTCACGCCATCGCCGCGGGTCTCGACGCGCCGGTCAGCGTCGAGATCGAGGGCAATGTCGGCTATTACTGCGCCGGCATGAACAAGCTCGCGACCGTGCTGGTCAACGGCAATGCGGGCGTGGGCGTGGCCGAGAACATGATCTCCGGCCTGGTTCACGTGCGGGGCGATGCCAGCCAATCGGCCGGCGCCACCGCCCATGGCGGCCTTCTCATCGTCGACGGCAATGCCGGTGCCCGCTGCGGCATCTCGATGAAGGGCATCGACATCGTCGTGAAGGGCTCGGTCGGCCACATGTCGGCCTTCATGGCCCAGGCCGGCACGCTGACCGTGCTCGGTGACGCGGGCGAGGCGCTGGGCGACTCGCTCTACGAGGCCAAGCTCTACGTTCGCGGCTCGGTCACGAGCCTCGGCGCCGACTGCATCGAGAAAGAGATGCGCGACGAGCACCGGAAGGACATCGCCGAGAAGCTCGCCGCCGCCGGTCTGGCCGGCGAGGTCGATCCGAGCGAGTTCCGCCGCTACGGCTCGGCCCGCTCCCTCTACCACTTCCACGTCGACAACGCCGGAGCCTACTGATGGCCGAGCATCCCAAGGATCCGTCCAAGGATCCGCGCGAGACGCCGCGCACCAAGCCGCGCACCTCGGCGACCTTCACGCCCGAGGTGATGTCCGAGATCCGCCGCGCGGCGGCGACCGGCATCTACGACATTCGCGGCGCCGGGGCGAAGCGCGCCCTGCCGCATTTCGACGACCTGCTGTTCCTCGGCGCCTCGATCAGCCGCTACCCGCTCGAAGGCTACCGTGAGCGCTGCGGCACCGAGGTGGTGCTGGGCAGCCGCTTCGCCAAGAAGCCGATCCACCTGAAGACGCCGGTCACCATCGCCGGCATGAGCTTCGGCTCGCTCTCGGCCAACGCCAAGGAGGCGCTCGGGCGCGGTGCGTCGATCGCCGGCACCTCGACCACGACGGGCGACGGCGGCATGACGCCGGAGGAGCGCGGCCACTCCAAGACCCTGGTCTACCAATACCTGCCGTCGCGCTACGGCATGAACCCGGACGACCTGCGCAAGGCCGACGCCATCGAGGTGGTGATCGGCCAGGGCGCCAAGCCCGGCGGCGGCGGCATGCTGCTCGGCCAGAAGATCACCGAACGCGTCGCCGGGATGCGCTGCCTGCCCCCGGGCATCGACCAGCGCTCCGCCTGCCGCCACCCGGACTGGACCGGGCCGGACGACCTCGCGATCAAGATCGAGGAATTGCGCGAGATCACCGATTGGGAGAAGCCGATCTACGTCAAGGTCGGTGCCTCGCGGCCCTATTACGACACCGCACTCGCGGTGAAATCGGGCGCCGACGTGGTGGTGCTCGACGGCATGCAGGGCGGCACCGCCGCGACCCAGGACGTGTTCATCGAGCATGTCGGCATTCCGACCCTGGCCGCGATCCGCCCCGCCGTGCAGGCGCTGCAGGATCTCGGCATGCACCGGAAGGTCCAGCTCATCGTCTCCGGCGGTATCCGCTCGGGCGCCGACGTGGCCAAGGTGCTGGCGCTCGGAGCCGACGCGGTGGCCATCGGCACCGCCGCGCTGATCGCGCTGGGCGACAACGACCCCCGCTGGGAGGAGGAATACCGGGCGCTGGGTACCACGGCGGGCGCCTATGACGACTGGCACGAGGGGCGCGACCCCGCCGGCATCACCACCCAGGATCCGGAGCTCGCCAAGCGCCTCGATCCGGAACTCGCCGGGCGGCGGCTCGCCAATTACCTCGCGGTGATGACCCTGGAGGCCCAGACCATCGCCCGCGCCTGCGGCAAGAGCCACCTGCACAACCTCGAGCCCGAGGATCTGGTGGCGCTGACCATCGAGGCCGCCGCCATGGCGCAGGTGCCACTGGCCGGCACCACCTGGATCCCCGGCAAGACCGGCATGTGACGTGCGAGGGCCGCTCCTGAAGATTCGAAGGGCGGCCCTTTCTCTTTCTTCAGCGATCCACCGCTTCCGGGAGGGTGCCTGCGATGACGCACGAACTTGAAACTGCCGCCAAAGAACGCGGTATCAAGTATTTCCTCGTTTCCTATACTGATCTGTTCGGCACCCAGCGCGCCAAGCTCGTGCCGGCCGCCGCCATCGGCAGCACCTGCCGCAACGGCGCCGGCTTCGCCGGCTTCGCGACCTGGCTCGACATGAGCCCGGCGGATGCCGACCTGCTGGCCGTGCCCGACCCGTCCGGCCTGATCCAGCTGCCCTGGAAACCCGAGGTGGGCTGGCTGCCCGCCGACCTCGTGATGGATGGCAAGGCGGTGGAGCAGGGCCCGCGCAACATCCTCAAGCGCCTCATCAAGGAAGCAGCCCGCGAGGGGCTGCAGATGAAGAGCGGCGTCGAGTGCGAGTTCTTCCTGATCACGCCCTGCGGCTCGGAGCCCGCCGACACCGCCGACAAGCAGACCAAGCCCTGCTACGACCAATCCGCCCTGATGCGCCGCTACGACGTCATCAGCGAGATCTGTGACGCGATGCTGAGCTTGGGCTGGAAGCCCTACCAGAACGACCACGAGGACGCGAACGGCCAGTTCGAGATGAACTGGGATTACGACGACGCCCTCGTCACCGCCGACCGGCACGCCTTCTTCAAGTACATGGCCCGCTCGATCGCCGAGAAGCACGGCTTCCGCGCGACCTTCATGCCCAAGCCCTTCATGGACCTGACCGGCTCCGGCTGCCACGCCCATGTCTCGCTCTGGAGCGGCGGGCAGAACGTGTTCGCCGACAGCTCGGACGAGATCGGCCTGTCGCGCAAGGGCTATCACTTCATCGGCGGCCTGATCCACTCGGCCGACGCTCTCGCGGCGCTGACCAACCCGTGCGTGAATTCCTACAAGCGCATCAATGCCCCGCGCACGACCTCCGGCGCGACCTGGGCGCCCAACACCGTGACCTATACCGGCAACAACCGCACCCACATGATCCGCATCCCCGATGGCGGACGGTTCGAGTTCCGCCTCGCCGACGGGGCCGCCAACCCCTACCTGCTCCAGGCGGGCATCCTGGCGGCCGGCCTCGACGGCATCCGCCAGCAGCGCGATCCGGGCCAGCGCCTCGACATCAACATGTATACCGACGGGCACAAGGTCGAGGGCGTCAAGAAGCTGCCGCTCAACCTGCTCGACGCGCTGCGCGCCCTGGAGTCGAGCACCGTCCTCAACGAGGCGCTGGGCTCCTTCGTGCCGAGCTACCTCAAGCTCAAGCGGCAGGAATGGGACGATTACTGCCGCCACCTGACCCAGTGGGAGCGGGACACGACCCTCGACTGCTGAGCCCACCGGCCGGCTCGAAGCGACCGGCCCGGATCCAGATCCGGGCCGATGCGCTATAGCGGGGCAGACCGGACCTCCCCTTCTCCCGATGGCCGAGGCCGGCCGCAACGCCGTCGCGCCGCCTCCGCGGACCGCGCGGGAGATCGGGACCGGGTTTGCCGATGCCGTGGCTGACACGCCTCTTCCTGGCCGCTTTCGCCCTCCTCCTGGCGATCCCCGCCGGCGCCCTGACCCTCGGCGCCGGCGTGCTCCTCGATCCGGACTTCCGCGACGCCTTCGGACGGCTCGGACTTGTCGGACTGTTCTCCGGCCTCGCGGATCTCGCCGAGGGCCTGCCACCGGACATCGCGGTGATGGCGGCCCTCGCCTTTGCCCAGGCGCTCGCCGTGCTGCTGATCCTGCCACCGGTGCTGACCGCGCTGCTCGGCGAGGCCCTCGGGCTGCGC
Source organism: Methylorubrum populi (assembly GCA_020741775.1). Classification (GTDB taxonomy): domain Bacteria; phylum Pseudomonadota; class Alphaproteobacteria; order Rhizobiales; family Beijerinckiaceae; genus Methylobacterium; species Methylobacterium populi_B. The sequence continues at coordinate 271,333 of DYYG01000013.1, read as the reverse complement.
TCCTTCGTCTGGTATGGCGGCGGAACCGGCACCCTCACCGCGCTCCTGCCCTGGCTCGCCCGTGGCGGCCCTGCTTCGCCTGCGGCGGCGACGGGAGCGGAGGCCCGGCTCACCGCGCTCCTCCTCGTCACCGGAGCCGCTTCCGGCTTCGTCTACTGGCTGATCGCCGGCCGCACCGTCGGCCCGAGACCAGCGCCCTAGAATGCGCTCCGCCGAAGCAGGCACCGGTTCGGCGCAACAAGGCACATCAAAACAAGGGCTTGGAGCCATGCTCGATGGCAACATGATCGCGCGCGGCTCTCGGTATCTCTCGCAAAACCCCCGCTGCGCCATCGCGAGCAGAGAGGAAAGGGCGCGGCCTCGGGCGTTTCCTCACGCGCTCTGAGGCGGCGCGCATTTTGGGGTTGGACAGGCGCCCGTCATCGCTTATGAAAATGACGTGCTTCGGAGCGTGCTCACGAAAGCACCCTTCCGGCTCAGAGTGCGTCGGCACTCCCGAGCGGCCGGATGCGGGCGTAGTTCAGTGGTAGAACGTCAGCTTCCCAAGCTGAATGTCGTCGGTTCGATCCCGATCGCCCGCTCCACCTAAATCGCTGTCGCTTCAGCTTTCTCAGCGATTCATCGCTCACCCTGCAACTTGTTCGGCACCGGTCTTCACGCGCGGCCGGGCGCTGCGAAGCGTGCTCGCCTTGCATGACCGGCCGAGCGGGAAGCGCGCCCGCCGCATCACGACAGCGCGGCGCTGGTCCCGAGGAGGGTCCGACGCCGTTTCGTTTGATCGCGCCCCGGCGTCGTTTGCGGCGAATGCCGGCCGCTCCCGCGCCACCGAACCTGCCCTCCGACCCAGGCCTTCGCATCGCGCCTGTTCGGGCGACCGGCGCAGCGGGGCCGTCCCCGGCCTTGCGCATGTCGCGCCCGGCACGGCCTTGGCAGGGCCTCCGCCCCAAGATCATTTTAATCCCGCGCTGCGGCCAATATTATGCGAAGTGACATAAATAGCCCGAAACCACCCTATCAGGCCCACGAACATCGAAGGATCATGAAAAAAATTGCGCATACCCGGATCATATTTGAATTATGTATTTGACCAAATCTAACGTTGGTGTAATCAGATCCTATCGGGATATCGATGAGCGCAAGCCCGGCGCGTGCTGAGCCTGCGTTCCCTCACGAAGTCACACTGCGAGGTCTCGCGTCGCGCGGTTCGACGCCTTGTTCATCGATAACAAGAGACGATCAGGCTCGTCGGTTTAGTCCGTGAGCGCCGTGATTCAAGTAATCATGGCAGAAGACACGCACCATAGAAGGCTAAAGACAAGATCATTCATGATCTTGGCGCCTTTTACAGCATGAAACAGAGGTTGTCTTGAAGCAGTCGCTCCTGTCCGTGGCGCTGATCGCCGCTCTGTGTCCCGCCGCCGCCCATGCGCAGCTTCGGCCCCAGTCTCAGGTCGAGGCGCAGGCCGTGGGCGGACAAGGCCATGCTCAGGCGCTGGAGAACGGCAGGGCCAGAAACGGACGGGCCAAGACGAGGGTCAGGACGAGGACGGACCGGGCCAAACCCCATCTCCGCCCGCAATCCGAGGCTGCACCGCCCCCGCCGGCAGCGCTCCTCCCCGCGAAGGGGCCGACTTGGCCCTATTTCCAGGGAGCGCCAAAGGGAGCGCCCGCCTTCTCCCTCTACGAGGCGCTGGGCAGACCGGACAATTTCAAGATCAACGGTACGTTCCGGCCCCGGATCGAGGGTATCAACAACCAGTTCCGCCCGGTGCCGCCCAACGCGCGCGACGACATCCTGGCCTCGTTCCTGGGAACCCTGTTCGTCGAGTACGATGCCGGCCCCGTCCGCTTCGGTGGAGAGCTGTTCGACAGCCGCGGCTATTTCCAACGCCGCAATTCCACGGCGGCCGCCACCGAAATCAACGCCCTCGAGATCGGGCAGCTCTACCTCGACGCGGATCTCTCCGCCTTCACCGGGGAAGGCTCCAAGAGCAGCATCACCGCCGGCCGTCAGACCAAGAATGTCGGTTCCCGCCGTCTGATCTCGCGCCAGCAGTTCCGCAACACCATCAACGCCTATACCGGCGTGTCCTTCGATTGGCAGGGCGCCAACAAGGACCGCATGACCCTGCTCTGGTTCATGCCGCATACCCGCCTGCCGGGTGACGTGCCGGGCCTGCTCGACAACGAGATCGTCTGGGACCGGGAAAGCCTCGACCTGCAGCTGTTCGGCGGCTCCTACACCTTCGCCAACGTCTTCGGCGGGACCTTCGAGGTCTACGGCTACGGGCTCTACGAGCAGGATGCGCCGGGGTTCCAGTCCCGCAACCGGCGCCTGTTCACGCCCGGCGCCCGGCTGGCCCGCGTACCCAAACCCGGCCAGTTCGACTGGGATTTCGAAGGCATCTACCAGACGGGTCTGGCCCGCGACACGGCGGCCATCACCGATACGCGCGACCTCGATGTCTCGGCCTTCTTCGTCCACGGCGAGGTCGGCTACACCTTCGACACGGCCTGGCTGCCGCGGCTCGCGCTGCAATACGATCAGGCGAGCGGCGACGGCTCCAACCCCAACACCTATAACCGCTTCGATACGCTGTTCGGCGCCCGGCGCTTCGAGTACGGCCCCACGGGTCTCTACGGGCCGATCCAGCGCGCCAACCTGATCTCCCCCGCCGTCCGGTTCGAGGTCACACCCTCGCGCACCTGGGACATGTTCATCGCCTACCGGCCGTTCTGGCTGGACAGCGCGACCGATTCCGCGGCCTTCACCGGCGTGCGCGACCGGACCGGCCGCTCCGGCACCTTCGCCGGCCAGCAGATCGAGGCCCGCCTGCGCTACTGGCTCGTGCCCGACACCATGCTGCTCGACACCGGAGCGGCTTACCTGATCAAGGGCGACTTCCTGCGCAACGCCCCCAACGCGCCGGATACGGGCAATACGTTCTACGGCTACCTCAACACGACCATCTTCTTCTAAGAGAAGCTGAGAGCCTGCTTGACGTGATCAGCGCCTTTATCCCGCTCACGACCTCGGATCAGGTCGTGAGCGGGATAAAACCATGTCTGCGACACCGTTCTCGATGACCCGATAGCCTCTGATCCGCTGTGCGGTCGCTCGCCTCGGAATGGCCGCCCTCGCTCATCACGAGCGTCGGCGAAGCGCCTCAGCGGCGCCCCGGCTCGGGCATTTTCATGATCCCTGGACCCTAAAAACGGCTCTCCCGGCTTGATCGGGCCGCCTGTTCTCTCGCGGAACCGGCAACCACGTCTGCGGATCCCGGATCAGAGCCTGTTTGAGTTCACCTGCTGGCCACTCCCACAATCCTCATGCTGCGGCCCTCTCAAGCCGCGCAAAGACGGCGGCCGAGCCGAGGGGACCGGGGGAATGGCCACCCCGATATCAGACCGACGGTTTCCAGACTTCGAGGCAAATCCCACCGAATATCTTCGACATCCCAATCTCGGGTCGATAGAAATTTGTATTTTATAAAATCAATTTCATAGAATATCCGTTTTTCATCTGCATCGACACCGAACATTTTCTTTCATTTCGGCAATTTTCTCCCCGCTGATGGCATAGGCATCGATACGCCGCACGACTTGCCCTCAAACATCCTGCCGACCGATGAATTCGTCAGGTTGCAGATCGAACCATCGAACAATCCTACCATCGCATCTATATCATTGTCCTTCCTGATGCTCGTGAGGGACAATGTTGTCCCATAGCACCGGCGAAAAACAGCAACCAATTTCATTGACCGGACAGGTCACGTTTCTGAATAATCATCGGCATCCAATAAAGAACGAGGGACGGCCCCAAGCCTTCGCTCGTCCTTCATCGGAACAGCGGCCTGCTGGGCGGACAGATCCTCGTCCGCCTTCGCCGGCCTCCCCTGGCAAATCCCTGCGCGATGCAGGCTGGCGCTCCCTCGAACCGCTTCACCGCCGGTTTCGCTCCAGCCCGATGACCTGTGCGCGTCTGCCTGAAAACGAGCCTGATGCCGAACGTCCTGCCCCTGCCGCCTGCCCTGCGCCGCCTGCTCCTGACCACCGGACTTGCCTGCACCCTGCCGCTCGCTGCGGCGCCCGCCCTGGCGCAATCGCCGAGCGCGGTGGAACGCTTCACCGGGGAAGCCGGCCCCGCGACCGACCCGGAGGCCATCGGCGTCGCCCCCGACGGCGTCGTGAAATGGCACGGGCCGCTCGCGCCCTATGCCGCCTCGCTCGCCGCCGCCGGACTGAGCTTCGACGTCAACGTCTACAACTTCTTCTTCGCCAATCCGAGCGCGGGCCTGCGCCCCGGCCAGCTCTCCAATTCCGCCTATTACGTCCTCAGCCTCGACGCGGATCTCAATACGCTCGCCGGCATCCGTGGCGGCTACTTCCACCTCACCGAGACCTTCTTCGGCCTGCGCTGGAACAACCGCAACATGGGCGCCGATATCGGCGACACCACCATCGGCTACCAGCCGACCTATAACCGGGACATCGCCCGGCTCTCGGTCCTCACCTACGAGCAGCGCCTGCTCGACGACCGCCTTGCCATCGAGGTCGGGCGCACCCATCCCAACCGCTACTACGCCCTGCCCCCCTGCCAATCGAGCGTGAGCTGCTTCCAAGACATCCTGCAGATCAACGGCTCGGTCTCCTCGCCGCTCTACGGGGTATGGGGCGCCAACGTCGCCTACAAGATCACCCCCGAGGACTACATCCAGGCCGGCGCCTTCGCCGTGACGGCGGGGGCGAACTTCTCCTCGGGCTGGGACTGGGGCCACGAGCCGCTGAACGGCGTGCTGTCGCTGGCCGAGATCGGCCATTCCACCACCTTCGCGACCGACCTCTACCCGAGCCGCATCGCCCTGACCGGCTTCTACAACACCGCCGACCACGAGGATAACCTCAGGACGATCTACGGCACGTCGAAGGGGCTCAATCCGGGCGATCCGGTGCGGCTGCACGCGGGCACCTCGGGCGTGATCCTGACCGGCTCTCAGGTGATCTGGCGGGCCGATGGCGGGGCCGACGCCGCCAACCTCAACCCGACCTCGATCCAGGCCTATACCAGCCTCGCCTACGCCCCGGACACCACGGTGCCGATCCGCTGGAACGCCTTCGCCGGCCTCACCCTGCAGGCGCCCGACCAGAGCCGGCCGCTCGACCGCTACGGCATCAAGGTCAACTGGCAGCGCATCTCCGCCGATTACGCGCAGTTCCTCGGTGACGCCAACTTCATCTCCGGCGGCCCGGGCGGCGCCTATTCCCGCGACAAGCTGATCTTCGAAGCCAATGCCCACTTGGCGCTCGGCAAGGGCATCTTCTTCGAGCCGGTCGTCCAATACCTCGTGAACGGCAATTCCTACTGGAATCCCTACACCGCCAACCGGTCGAAGGACGGCTTCTATGTCGGCGCCACGCTGATCGTGCCGCTCGGCTCGATCTTCGGCCTCGCTCCGGGCTGAGCCCATCCGCTCACCCCGCCCCGCCCGCCGATCCCCTCAACAGACGAAGTCTCATGACGCGCCAGATCCGCTTCAACGCCTTCGATATGAACTGCGTCGGCCACCAGTCGCCGGGGCTCTGGGCCCACCCGCGAGACCGTTCGTGGCAGTACAAGGATCTCGAATACTGGCAGGATCTCGCCCGCACGCTGGAGCGGGGCATCTTCGACGGGATCTTCATCGCCGACGTCGTGGGGTACTACGACGTCTACAAGGGATCGAATTGGCACGCGCTGCATCAGGCGGCGCAGATCCCGGTCAACGACCCGCTCCAGCTCGCCGCCCCGATCGCGCTGGCCACCGAGCATCTCGGCATCGGCATCACCGCCTCGACCTCCTTCGAGCACCCCTACACCTTCGCCCGCCGCCTCTCGACCGCCGACCATCACACCAAGGGCCGCGTCGGCTGGAACATCGTCACCTCGTATCTCGAGAGTGGGGCGAAGAATGTCGGCCAGTTGGGGCTTCAGCGCCACGACAACCGCTACGAGGTCGCCGCCGAATATGTCGAGGTGCTCTACAAGCTGTTCGAGGGCAGCTGGGAAGAGGGCGCGGTCCTGCGAGACCGTGAGCGGCGGATCTTCACCGATCCGTCCAAGGTGCACGAGATCGATCATCGCGGCCGGCACTTCACCGTACCGGGCTATCATCTCTGCGAACCCTCGCCCCAGCGCACGCCGGTGCTCTATCAGGCCGGCGCGTCCGGACCGGGCAAGGCCTTCGCGGCCGGCCATGCCGAGTGCGTCTTCGTCGGCGCGCCCCTGAAATCCATGCTCAAGGCCTATGTCGCCGATGTGCGGGCGAAGGCCGTCGCCGCCGGCCGCTCGGCCCGCGACGTGCTGATCTACAATCTCACCACGGTCATCGTCGCCGAGACCGACGAAGCGGCGCAGAAGAAATTCGAGGAATACCAGTCCTATACGTCTTACGACGGTGCGCTGGTGTTCATGTCGGGCTGGAGCGGGATCGATTTCGGCCAATATGCGCCGACCGATCTGGTGAAGAAGGTCGAGACCAACGCCATCGTCTCGATGGTCGAGAGCTTCTCCTCCGCCGAGAAGCCGTGGGCGATCGCGGAACTGGCCCGCTGGGGCGGCATCGGCGGCATCGGTCCGGTCTTCGTCGGCTCGGCCGCGACGGTGGCCGACATCCTCCAGGAATGGGTCGAGGAGACCGATGTCGACGGCTTCAACCTCGCCTACGCGGTGACGCCGGAAACCTTCGAGGACACGGTCAACCTGCTGGTGCCCGAACTCCAGCGGCGCGGCGTCTACCCGAAGGCATACCGCCCCGGAACGCTGCGCGAAAAGCTGTTCGGGCGCGGGCCGCTCCTGCCGGAGACCCATCCGGCCCATGGCTACCGTGACATCGAGGCGGTGAAGGCGCGGCAAGCCTCCCGCCTGGAAGCGGCGGAGTGAGGCTCAGGATGGCGGACCCGATCCTCGAACTCTCCGACGTCTCCCTCTCGTTCAAGGGGCTGAAGGCGATCCATGCCCTCAGCTTTTCGGTCGAGCGCGGCGAGATCTGCGCGCTCATCGGCCCGAACGGGGCGGGCAAGTCGTCCCTGCTCAACATCCTCAACGGCGTCTACCGGGCCGATGAAGGCCATGTCGCCTTCGACGGCGAGCGCCTGCGCTCGATCCGCCCCGGCGCGGCGGCGCGGCGGGGGATCGGGCGCACCTTCCAGCACGCGGCCCTGTTCTCCGGCCTCAGCGTCTTCGACAACGTACTCTCCGGCCTCGCGCGACACAGCCGCACCACGCTGGTCGAGCACGCGCTGGGGCTCCCCCGCGACGCCGCCGAGACGCGCCGCTTCCGCGCGGCGGCGGAGGAGACGCTCGGTTTCCTCGAACTGAACCCCTACCGCGACCGTATCGTCGCCACGCTTCCCTACGGAATCCAGAAGCGGGTCGATCTCGCCCGCGCGCTGGTGGCCCGGCCCACGCTCCTGCTCCTCGACGAGCCGATGGCCGGCATGAACGGCGAGGAGAAGCGGGCGATGGCCCGCTTCATCGCAGCGGCCCGCGACGAGCGCGGCACCACCATCGTGCTGATCGAGCACGATATCGGCGTGGTGATGAGCCTGTCCGACCACGTCGTGGTGCTCGATTATGGCCGCAAGGTCGGTGACGGCCCCCCCGACGCCGTCCGCAACGACCCGGCCGTGATCGCGGCCTATCTCGGCAAGCCGCATTGAGGGGCACCCCATGAGCTTCTTTCTGGAGACGCTCGCGGGCGGTCTGCTCGCCGGCGTGATGTACGCTCTCGTCGCGATCGGCTTCGTGCTGATCTACAAGGCGTCGGGCGTGTTCAACTTCGCCCAAGGGGCGATGGTGCTCTGCGCCGCGCTCACCTTCGTGACGCTGACCGAGCGGGACGTGCCGTTCTGGCTCGCCGGACTGATCACCCTGGCCGTCATGGTGACGCTGGCGGTCGCCGTCGAACGGGTGGTGCTGCGGCCGCTGGTCAACCGGTCGCAGATCACGCTGTTCATGGCCACGCTCGGCCTGTCCTACGTGATCGAGGGGGCTTCGCAGTTCCTGATGGGCGCGAGCGTCCACGAACTCGATCTCGGCATCAGCGATCTGCCGGTCGAGATCGGCCCGATCCAGCTCAGTTCCTTCGATCTCGTGGCAGCCCTCGCCGCCGGCGCCCTGGTGATCGCCCTGGCGCTGTTCTTCGAGCGCACCCGGATCGGCGTGTCGCTGCGGGCGGTCGCCGACGATCCGCAGGCGGCGCTCTCCATCGGTATCCGGCTGCCGGTCCTGTGGGCGGCGGTCTGGGCGGTGGCCGGCTTCGTCGCCCTGGTGGCGGGTCTGCTCTGGGGCGCGCGCCAGGGGGTGCAGTTCTCCCTCACCTTCGTGGTGCTGAAGGCGCTCCCGGTGCTGATCATCGGCGGCTTCACCTCGATCACCGGCGCCATCGTCGGCGGCCTCATCGTCGGCGCCGGCGACGCGCTCGCCGAGATCTATCTCGGGCCGCTGCTCGGCGGCTCCGTTTCCACCTGGTTCGCCTACGGGCTCGCGGTCGTCTTCCTGCTGGTGCGGCCAGCCGGCCTGTTCGGCGAACGCGCCATCGAGAGAGTGTGACGCCATGCCCCCCGCCCTCGCCACCCTGTCCGGTCTCGGAGCCGGCCGCCGTCCGGCCCTGCCCGCGGTTCCGGTTCGAACCGCCGGTCTCGCCCTGCTCCTCGCCGTCGCCTTCGTCGCGATCCCGCTCACCGCCACCGATTACTGGTACAACGCGATCCTGATCCCGTTCCTGATCATGGCGCTGGCCGGGCTCGGCCTGAACCTGACCATGGGCTATGCGGGTCAGGCGTCCCTCGGCACCGGCGCCTTCATGGCGGTGGGGGCCTATGCCACCTACAACCTGCTGCTGCGCCTGCCCGATTTGCCGCTGCCGGTGAGCCTCGCGGGCGGCGGCCTCATCGCCGGAGCGGTCGGGCTCGTCGTCGGCCTGCCGTCCTTGCGCATCAAGGGCTTCTACCTGATCGCGCCGACGCTCGCGGCGCAGTTCCTGATCGAGTGGATCTTCAATCAGGTCGGCTGGTTCTCGAACTACGCCACCTCCAGCGCGATCTCGGCGCCGCGCCTCGTCGTTCTCGGCCACGATCTGTCGAACCCGGCGGGCCGCTATGCCCTGACGCTGACCAGCGTCACCGTCGTTGCCGCGCTGGCATGGCGCCTCGTCGGCAGCCAGACCGGCCGGAACTGGCGGGCGGTGCGCGACGGCGAGACCGCCGCCGCGGTGATCGGCGTGCCGGTGGCGCAAGCCAAGCTCTCCGCCTTCTTCGCCGGGGCGGCGGTGAGCGGTATCGCCGGGGCGCTCTGGGCCTTCGCCTATCTCGGCACCGTCGATGCCCGCAGCTTCGATCTCGACCGCTCGTTCCAGGCGCTGTTCATCATCATCATCGGCGGTCTGGGCAGCCTGTCCGGCAGCTTCATCGGCGCGGCCTTCATCGTGCTGACGCCGATCCTGCTGACGCATCTGTCGAACGCCATCCTCGGCGGCAGCCTCGACGGCGGGCAGGTCTCGAACCTCCAGCGCATCATCTTCGGCGCGCTCATCATCGGCTTCCTGATCAAGGAGCCCAACGGGCTGGCCGCTCTGCTCGGCCGCCTGCGCCGCACCGCCCGCTGATCCCCTTCTCAAAGTCCTTTTCGGAGAACCGACCGATGACACGCCTGTCCCGCGCCCTGCGCGCCGTCGCCCTTGCGACGAGCCTTGCCGGCCTCCCCGCCCTCTCGCCCTCGGCCTCGGCGGCGGATGAGACCGGTGCCCAGGCCCCGAAACAGTACTTCCCCCTCGCGACCTTCCGCGTCGGCGCCTACGCCTCGTCCGGCATCCCGTCCTGGGCCGGGATCATCGATTACCTGCGCTACCTCAACGAGGTCGAGGGCGGCATCAACGGCGTCAAGCTGTTCTGGGACGAGTGCGAGACCGAATGGGCGGTCGAGAAGGGCGTCGAGTGCTACGAGCGGCAGAAGGGCGGCCGTGAGGGTTCGCCGGTGCCGGTCTTCCTGCCGCACGGCGATCCGGTCTCGAAGGCGCTCACCGAGAAGTCGGTCGCCGACAAGATCCCGCTGCTGACCACCGGCTACGGCCGCACCGAGGCCATCGACGGCCGCGTCTTCCCCTACAGCTTCACGGTGCTGTTCAGCTTCTGGAGCGAGGCATCCTCGGTGGTGAACTACATCGCCGAACAAGTCGGCGGTAAGGACAAGCTCAAGGGCGTCAAGATCGCGACGGTCTATCACGATTCTCCCTACGGCAAGGAGACGCAAGTCCCGCTCGATCTGCTCGCCAAGACCTACGGCTTCGAAAACATCCAGATCGCGGTGCCGCATCCGGGCAACGACCAGTCGGCGCAATGGGCGCGCATCCGCCAGATCAAGCCCGACTGGGTGTTCCTGCGCGGCTGGGGCGTGATGACCCCGGTGGCGATCAAGACCGCGGCCAAGACCGGCTTCCCGGTCGATCGCATCATCGGCGGCATCTGGTCCGGCTCGGAGGAGGACGTGCGCCCGGCCGGCAGCGTCGGCAAGGGTTATCTCGCCATCACCCCGTTCCCGGCCGGCCAGGACTTCGAGATCACCAAGAAGATCAAGGCCGCCATCGTCGATCAGGGCAAGAGCGACCTCAAGGACCTGAAGAGCTTCGGCTCCGTCTACTACAATTCCGGCTTGATCGAGACGATCATCGCCGTCGAGGCGATCCGTACGGCGCAGGCGCGCTTCGGCAAACGGCCCCTCAACGGCGAGGAGACGCAGTGGGGCCTGGAGCATCTCGTGCTCGACGAAGCCCGGCTGAAGCAGATCGGCGCCGATGGCCTCGTCCAGCCGCTGCGCCTCTCCGCCAAGGATCACGAGGGCGGCGGCGCCGGCAAGGTGCTGCAATGGGACGGCGCCAAATGGGCCATCGTCAGCAACGGCTGGGTGAAGTCGGACCGTGAGCTGCTGCTGCCGGTGATCTACGAGCGCGCGGCGGCCTATGCCAAGGAGAAGGGCATCACCCCCCGCTCGGACGACACCGCCGAGGCGGGCGCGCGCTGACAGGCGCGGGACCGGGCTGCGGTCCTGCGCGCCAGGGTACGAACCACCAGCAATTGGAAGCCAGCACGCCGCGGCGGTCTCGCCGCCGCGGCGCCCGCAGATCGGATCGCATCGATGGCCATTCGTTTCGGATACTGGATGCCGCTCGGCAGCGGCGGCTTCGTGATCAGCAACATCGAGCAGCGCACCGATTGGAGCCTCGACTACAACGCGCGGCTTGCTCAACAGGCCGAAGAACTCGGCTTCGAATACGGCCTGGCCCCGGCGCGCTTCATCGCGAGCCACGGCTGGGAGCTTCAGCAAGAAGCGGTGACCTGCACGGCCGTGCTCGCGGCTCACACCAAGACGCTGAAGCTGATCAGCGCGATTCATACCGGCCTCTGGCACCCGGCCATGGTCGCCAAGATGGGCGCGACCATCGACGTCTATTCGGGCGGCCGCTTCGCCATCAACGTGCTGAGCGGCTGGTTCCGCGACGAGTTCCGGGCCTTCGGCGAACCGTGGCTCGACCACGATGAGCGCTATCGCCGTTCGGAAGAATTCATCCAAGTGTTGAAAGGGCTCTGGACGCAGGAGAGCCTGACCTTCAAGGGCGATTTCTACCGGATCAACGAAGGGTGGTTGCGGCCGAGGCCGGTCTCGGCACCGCATCCCGAGATCTTCCAGGGCGGAAACTCCAAGGCTGCCCGGCGAATGGCCGCCAGGCATTCCGATTGGTATTTCCTCAACGGCAATTCCGTCGAAGGCGTGAAGGCGCAGATCGACGAGGTCCGCGCGCTGGCCGCGGCCGAGGGGCGCACGGTCAAGTTCGGCCTGAATGGCTTCGTCATCCAGCGCCCGACGGTCGAGCAAGCCTACGAGCAATTGGCCGCCATCATCGCCGGTGCCGATCCGAAGGTGGTCAAGGCCTTCGGCGACCAAGCCCGGAACGCGGGCGCCGCGACGGCCGAGAAGGTCGGCATGTGGGCGGATTCGGACTACGCCAACCTGGTCCAGCCCAATGACGGCTTCAAGACCAAGCTGTTCGGGCCGCCGGAGGTGATCACGGCCCGCATTCGGGAGTACGAGGCGATCGGCGTCGACCTGATCCTGACCGCCTTCCTGCATTTCACCGACGAGCTTCCGGCCTTCGGACGGGAGGTGATTCCGTTGCTGCGGAGCGAGGCGCCCGCGCCCCGGCTCAGCCCCGTTTTCGCGTGAGCGCGGAGGATTCCATGGCGAGCGAACATCCCTTTCTCGATGTCGAGTCCGTCGAGGCGGTCTACGGCGCCTCGATCCTGGCCCTGCGCGACGTCTCCCTCTCCGTCGCACAGGGGGAGATCGTCGCGCTGATCGGCCCCAACGGGGCCGGCAAGACCACGACGTTGCGCGCCATCTCCAACCTGCTCGGTGCCCAGCGCGGCACTCTGCGGCGCGGCGCCATCCGTTGGCGGGGCGAAGCGACACAGCGCCTCGACCCGGCGGATCTGGTGGCCCGCGGCATCGTCCAGGTGCTGGAGGGCCGCCACGTCTTCGGCCAGCTCACGGTCGAGGAGAATCTGCTGACCGGCGGCTATCTCCGCCGTCCGAGCCGGCGCCAGCTCGCCGAGGATCTGGAGCGGATCTACGCGTGGTTTCCCCGCCTCAAGCAGCGGCGGGGCGCCAAGGCCGGGCTGACCTCCGGCGGTGAGCAGCAGATGGTGGCGATCGGGCGCGCCCTGATGACCCGTCCGACCCTGCTGCTCCTCGACGAGCCCTCCATGGGGCTGGCGCCGATCATCGTCGCCGAGATCTTCGAGATCGTCGCCCGCTTGAACCGCGAGGAGGGCGTGAGCGTGCTCGTGGCTGAGCAGAGCGCCAACCTCGTGCTGGACTACGCCCATCGCGCCGTCGTGCTGGAAAGCGGGCGCGTGGTCGCCTCCGGCTCCAGCGCGGAGCTGGCCGCGAGCGGGCAACTCGGCGCGCTCTACCTCGGCGGCGCCGGGGACGAGACGCGGCACTGACCCTTTCCTCTTTCGACTCGACGAGATCCGCGATGAGCCAGTCCGACACCGCCGCATCGGCCGCCTGGGGCACGCCCCCGAGCCCGCGCTACGACGCCCTCGCCGCCCGCTTCCGCCCGGTCTTCGCCCGCATCCGCGAGGGCGCCGTGGCCCGCGAGCGGGAGCGGGAGCTGCCCTATGAAGCCATCGGCTGGCTCAAGGAGGCACGCTTCGGCGCCCTGCGGGTGCCGGAAGCGGAAGGCGGCTTCGGCGCGAGCCTGCCCGACCTGTTCGGGCTGCTGGCCGAACTGGCGGAGGCCGATTCCAACCTGCCGCAGGCCCTGCGCAACCATGTCGGCTTCGCCGAGGACACCGTCGGCAGCCCGGCAAGTCCGCGCCGGACCCACTGGATCGCCCGTCTCGCGGCGGGTGATCTGTTCGGCGGCGCCTGGACCGAGACCGGGCCGGCCACGGTCGGCAGCTTCGCGACCCGGATCCATCGCAGCGGCGAGGGCTGGGGCCTGACCGGCCAGAAATACTACACCACGGGCTCGCTCTTCGCCGATTGGATCGATGTCGTCGGCAGCGGCGAGGCGGGGGAGGAAACCTCCGTGGTGGTGCCGGCTCGGGGGCCCGGCGTCGAGGTGATCGACGATTGGGACGGCTTCGGCCAGCGTCTGACCGCGAGCGGCACCGCCCTGTTCGACGACGCTTCCGCCGTGGGCGAGCCCCTGCCGACCGAGGTGCGCTTTCCCTACGGTCCCGCCTTCTTCCAGGCGGTGCATCTGGCCACCCTCACCGGGATCGCCCGGGCGGCGGCGGGCGAGGTGGCGCGGGCGGTGCGCGAGCGCAACCGCACCTATTCCCACGCCGCCGGAGCCCGCTCCAGCGCCGACCCGCAGGTGCTCCAGGTGGTGGGGCGGGTGCATAGCCTCGCCTACGCGGCGGGGGCGATCAACCTTCAGGCGGCCCAGGCCGTGCAGCGCGCCTACGAGGCGCGGGTCGCCGGTCTCCCCGAGGCGGAGGCACAGGCGATCAACGTCGCGGCGGAGATCGAGCTGGCGCAAGCCCAGAGCGTGCTGACCGGCCTCGTCCTCGACGCGGGCACGATCCTGTTCGATGCGCTGGGCGCCTCGGCCACGAGCCGCCGGCATGCCCTCGACCGGCACTGGCGCAATGCCCGGACGATCTCCTCGCACAACCCGCGCATCTTCAAGGACCGCGTCGTCGGCGATTACGCCGTCAACGGCACGCAGCCGCCGTTCCAATGGAAGATCGGCCAGGTCGGCGGCACCGCGACCTGACCCGGCGCAGCGTCCCGCGACCCGCCCTTGGCGGATCGGCGGGGCGCGGCCTACGATGGCGCCGCCGGAGCTTCGACGGGACGGATGGCGCCTGATTCGATCTTCGATGACCGAGGGCTCGCCATCGTTCGACGGGCCTATGCCGTCCAGATGCTGGCGCTTGCCGGCATCGGCGACGATCCCGCTTTGGAGGACGCCCTCGCGACGGTGCCGCGGGAGGCGTTTCTCGGTCCCCCGCCCTGGCAGATCGCGCGTCCGGGCGGCTACGTCCCGCTGCCGAAGGCCGATCCGGTTCTCGCCTATCAGGATGCGCTGTTCGCCCTCGCGCCGGGGCGCGGGGTCAACAACGGCAGTCCCGCCCTGCACGCGCTCTGGCTGCACCGGGCCGGCTGCGCGCCGGGCAGCCGGATCGTGCATCTCGGCGCCGGCACCGGTTATTATACGGCCCTGATCGCCCATCTCGTCGGCGCGACGGGGCAGGTTACGGCCGTCGAATGCGACGGCAGCCTCGCGGACCGGGCGAGGGCCAACCTGTCCCATCTGCCCAACGTCACCGTGATCGCGGGGGACGGGGCGCGGTGGCCGCGAGACGAAGCCGACTGCATCTACGTGAACTTCTCCGTCGAGCGGCCGGCCCCGGCCTGGCTCGACCGCCTCGGGATCGGCGGACGACTCGTCTTTCCCCTCGGGATCCCCGCGCCGCAGCGGGGCACAGGCGGCGGCCGCCACGCCCTGCGGGGAGCGGGCCTGTGCGTCCGGCGCCAGGGTGAGAGCGCCTTCTCCGTGACGTGGCTGGGCGCGGCCTTCTTCGTCTGCGCCGAGGGCGGAGCCGGCGACCTGACCGGGAGTGAGGCGGAGCGCGAGGCGCTCAAGGACGCGTTCGAGCGCGGCGGCGTCGAGTTCGTACGCTCCCTGCGGTGGCGGCAGCGCCCCGACCCGGCGCGCTCGTGGTTCACCGGCTCGGGCTGGTCGCTCTCCTACGACGACGTGGAGTGATCCCGGCCCCGCGTCGGAGCGCCCGGCCCGGGGGCTGGGACGCCGACCGCCCGGACGGGACATGCATCCCGACGCGTCACGCGGTGGGCTTGAGAAAAATCCCTGTCAGATCAACGCCTTTTATTTCACTTCGGCCGAGGCGCCGGGGATGAGCGGCCGTTTTGTGAACGTTTTATGACACAAACGCGCGATCCTCGTGCGTGAAGGAGAGCATTCGCGATGAGGACCTTCCCCAGCCTCGCAGCCGGCCTCATTCTCGGCACCCTCGGCGGCCTGACGACCTTCGCCGCCGCGCAGGCGCAGCCGGGCCGTATCGCGGGCCGTGCGATCGAGACCGTGGAGTGGCATCCCAGCACCCGCCACTGGGACCATCACTTCCATGCGCATCAGGACTCGCTGCGCTATCATCAGCCGACCGAGGCGGAGCGCAGGATCAACGGGCTGACCCGCCGGCTCGCCCCCTCTGCGGACGCTGCGGCCCCCCATTATCGGCTCGGCAAGCGGGCCGGGGGGCCGCGGGACTGACGCTTCGAGCCCCGAGCCCCGCGAACCTTTCGGGGGCCGAACGGTTGAGGGACACCGGCTTCCGCGCACAGGACCCTTCATGCGGCTCACTACATTCGCGCTGGCACTCAGCCTCCCGGCCATGACCGTCGCGGCCCTGAGCGCCCAGGCGGCGGACGGGGAGGGCAGGGCGATTCCCTCTCCGCCGAGTCCGAAGGCGTCGGCCACGGGTTCGCAGCCCGTTCCCGGTCCCGGCACCGCCGGCACGCCGAACAAGCCGGCGGTCGTCGGCGGCACGCCGGGCGCCGTGATCGGCGGCACGCCGACCAGCGGCCCGCCCGGAACCGGCGGCACGGCGGGCGGCCCCGCCTTGACCGGGCGCTGAAGCATTTCCTCTCGCGGAACCGGCAACCACTTCCGCGGACGATGCTTGAGCCGACGTCGGCTTCGTTTCGTGAGGCGCTGCCGATCTGGATGGGCTGCCGGTTCGGGATAGATTCCAGGGCATGCGCCTCAATTCTTTCCCCGTCCGCGCCTTCGGGCTTCTCCTCGCCCTGTCGGCCGCCTGGTCGCAACCGGCCGGCGCGCAGACCGCCCCGGCGGTTCCGCCGGCGCCGGAGCCGGCGCCGATCCAGTCGGACGAGGCCCGGCTTCTGCCGGTATTGGCCACGGGCGGCATGGTGTCCTCGCAGGATGCGCTCGCCACCCGCGTCGGCGTCGAGATCCTGGGGAAGGGCGGGAACGCCGTCGATGCGGCGGTGGCGGTCGGCTTCGCCCTCGCCGTCACCCTGCCACGGGCCGGCAATCTCGGCGGCGGCGGCTTCATGATGGTCCACCGCGCCGCCTCCCGCGAGACGGTTGCGATCGATTACCGCGAGACCGCCCCGGCGGCGGCCACCGCCGATATGTTCCTGAACCCGCAGGGGGAGCCGGACCGCGCCGCCTCGACCCGGACCGGGAAGGCGGTCGGCGTGCCGGGCACGGTGCGCGGCCTCGCCGAGGCGCATCGCCGCTACGGCTCCGGCAAGCTCACCCTCGCCGACCTGATCGCCCCGGCCGAACGGCTCGCCCGTGAGGGTATCCCTATCGAGTCCGGCCTCGCGGATTCCCTGCCGCGCGCCTCCGGCCTGCTCGGACAATGGCCGTCGAGCCGGGCGGTGTTCTTCGACGGCGACCACGTGCTGCCGCGCGGCGCGACGCTTCGCCAGCGCGACCTCGCCGATACCCTGAGAACCATCGCCGAGCAGGGGCCGGACGCCTTCTACCGGGGACCGATCGCCCAAAAGATCGCGGCGGCGGTGCAGGGCGCGGGCGGGATCATGACGGCGGAGGATCTCGCCGCCTACCGACCGGAGATCCGCACGCCCGTGCGCGGCACCTATCGCGGCTACGAGATCGTCTCGATGCCGCCGCCGAGTTCGGGCGGCGTGCATCTCATCGAGATCCTCAACATCCTGGAGGGCTACGACCTCGCCGGCATGGGCGCGGGCAGCGCCCGGGCGCTCCACACCTTGGCCGAGGCGATGAAGCCGGCCTATGCCGACCGCGCCACCTGGCTCGGCGACCCGTCCCGCACCAAGGTTCCGGTGGCGGGCCTGACCGCCAAATCCTACGCCGCCACCCTTCGCGACAAGATCGACCCCGAACGGGCGAAATCCGCCGCCGAGGTGAAGGCCGGCGATCCGCTGCCCTACGAATCCGACCAGACCACGCATTTCTCGGTGGTGGACGCGGAGGGGAACGCGGTCTCCAACACCTACACCCTCAATTTCTCCTACGGGATCGGGCTGGTCGCCGAGGGCACCGGCGTGCTGCTCAACAACGAGATGGACGATTTTTCCGCCAAGACCGGCGCGCGCAACGCCTACGGTCTCGTCGGCGGCGAGGCCAATGCCGTGGCGCCCGGCGCCCGCCCGCTCTCCTCCATGACGCCGACCTTCGTGTTCCGGGACGGCAGGCTGTTCCTCGTCACCGGCAGCCCCGGCGGCAGCCGCATCATCACGACGACGCTCCAAGTCATCGTCAACGTGCTCGATTTCCGGATGAACCTCGCCCAGGCCGTCGCCGCGCCACGCATCCACCACCAATGGCAGCCCGACGTGCTGATGGCGGAGGAGGGGATCTCGCCCGATACCCTCGCTCTGCTGCGGGCCAAGGGCCACAATGTGAAGGTCGGCGCGACGTCGGGCTCGGCCAATTCGGTGATGGCGGAGGACGGGCTGCTTGCCGGCGCCTCCGATCCGCGCCAGCGGGGCACCCTGGCCGAGGGGCGCTGAGCGGAAAGGTGGGCAATCGCCGGCGCCCGCGATAAAGGAGCCCACGCCTTTCACGCGGACCCCCAATGCTTCTCTTCCGTTCGCTCGCCTTCAACCTGTGCTTCTACGTCGCGACGGCGCTGATCGCGGTCCTGGGGCTTCCCGCCTTCGTGTCGCGCAAGGGCGTGATCCGGGTGGCGCAGTTCTGGGGGCGCACGGTGCTGTGGCTGCTGCGGGTCGTCGGCGGCACCCGCGTCGAGTTCCGCGGCCTGGAGAACATCCCGAAGGGCCCGCTGCTGGTCGCGGCCAAACACCAATCGGCCCTCGAAACCCTGGCGCTGACGATCCCGTTCGACGATTTCGCCTATGTGCTGAAGCGCGAGCTGATGTGGGTGCCCGTCGTCGGCTGGTATTTCGGCCGGGGCGGCATGGTGCCGATCGACCGCTCCAAGGGAGCCAGGGCGATGGCGGCGATGAACAAGGCGGCGGCGCGCGCCATCGGCGATGGGCGCCAGCTCATCATCTTCCCGGAGGGCACCCGCCGCCCGGCCGGGGCGCCCCCGGCCTACAAGCAGGGCGCCTCCCACCTCTACACCGCCCTGAACGTGCCCTGCCTGCCGGTGGCGCTGAACACCGGCCTCTATTGGCGCCGCCGGGGCTTCCGCCGCATGCCGGGCACGACGGTGATCGAGTTCCTGCCGGTGATCCCGCCGGGGCTGACCCGCGCCGCCTTCCTCACCGAGGTGCAGACCCGGATCGAGACCGCCTCCGACGCGCTGCTGGCCGAGGGCCGGGCCGATCTCGCCCGCCACGGCCATCCCGTCGCCGTGGCGATGGGCGGATCGACGCCCGCAGCGGATTCGTCCGGGACGCTGTGAAAGCCGGAATTCGACCGGACCGACCCGACGAGGGGCAGGAATAGCCCGCTGATCCCATCCTCGTCCTCATCCTGAGGCGCCGGAGGATTCTTCGAGGGCGACGCTTTCGCGCCGCCACCTCAGGAGATGAGGGAGGGGAAGGGGACGCCGCCGTCAGCGACGTTTTATCCCCGCCCGCCGCGCCTCAACAGAAACACCCCCTGCGCGCCGATCAGGTTCCAGAACCACCACGGCATGGAGAAGCGCATCGGCCGTCCCCGCGCATCGAGGGCCGTGGCCTTCTCGATGCGGGCGCCGACGTCCCGGCACAGGCCGACGAAGTCGCGGATGGTGCAGTGATGGATGTTCGGCGTCTCGTACCATGTCTCCGGCATGATCTCGGTGACCGGCATCCGGCCGCGGAAGGCGAGTTCGGCCCGTACCCGCCAATGACCGAAATTCGGGAACGAGATGATGACCTGCCGGCCGATCCGCAGCAGGTGCTCCAGCACGATGCGCGGGTTGCGGGTTGCCTGGATGGTCTGGGACAACACCACCACGTCGAAGGCGTCGTCGGGATAATTGGCGAGGTCTGTATCGGCATCGCCCTGAATCACCGGCAGGCCCCTCGCGAGGCAGGCATTCACGCCCTCGCGGGAGAGTTCGATGCCGCGTCCATCGACGCCGCGCCGGTCGCGCAGCAGCGCCAGCAGCGAGCCATCGCCGCAGCCGATATCGAGCACGCGGGCGCCCGGCGGCACGAGGCCGAGCACGACGATATGGTCGATGCGCGCCGTGCCGTCGCCCCGGGGCAGGGCCTCGGCGGCGTCCCAGGGCGCACCGTAGGCCGCGTCGGTGAAGCTGTCGGTCATTCGGTCACAGCCCTCGTCACAAGCCCGCGTCAAAGTCCTCTTGCCCGTGCCGCCGCATCGATGAAGCCGCGGGCGGCGGAGAACATCGCCGGCTCGTCGAGCAGGAAGGCGTCGTGCCCCTTGTCGCTCTCCACCTCGACGAAGGCGACCGGGGCGGCGACCGCGTTGAGCGCGTGGACGATGGCGCGGGAATCGGCGGTGGGAAACAGCCAGTCCGAGGTGAAGGACATCACGCAGAAGCGGGTCTTCGAACCGCGGAAGGCGTTGGCCAGCACGCCGCCATGGTCCTCGGCGAGGTCGAAATAGTCCATCGCCCGGGTGAGATAGAGATAGGCATTGGCGTCGAAGCGCTCGACGAAGCTGAGCCCCTGGTGGCGCAGGTAGCTCTCGATCTGGAAGTCGGCATTGAAGGAGAAGGTCGGCGCCGCCCGGTTCTGGAGGCGGCGGCCGAACTTCCGGTGCAGGGCCGGCTCGGACAGGTAGGTGATGTGCGCGCCCATCCGCGCGACGCCGAGGCCCTTGGCCGGCCGGGTGCCCGCTTCGAGATAGCGCCCCTCTTCCCAGGCGGGATCGGCCATGATCGCCTGACGCCCGACCTCATGGAAGGCGATGTTCTGGGCCGAGTGCCGCGCGCCCGTGGCGATGGGCATGGCGGAGAAGACCCGCTCCGGGAAGAGCGAGGCCCATTGCAGCACCTGCATCCCGCCCATCGAGCCGCCGATGCAGAGGAACAGGTCGGGAATGCCGAGCTTGTCGAGCAGCATCGCCTGGGCCCGGACCATGTCGCGGATCGTCACCAGCGGGAAATCGAGCCCGTAGGGCCGTCCGGTCTCGGGGTTGAGGGAGGCGGGCCCGGTGGAGCCCATACAGCTCCCGATCACGTTGGAGCAGACGACGAAGTAGCGGTCGGTATCGACAGGCTTGCCCGGTCCCACCAAGGTTTCCCACCAGCCGGGCTTGCCCGTCACCGGATGGCGGTGGGCGAAATGCTGATCGCCGGTGAGCGCATGGCAGATCAGCACCGCGTTGGAGCGCCGGGCGTTGAGGGTGCCGGCGGTCTGGTAGGCGATCTGGAAGGGTCCGAGCCGGGCGCCGGAATCCATGGCGAGGGGTTCGTCGGCGGAAAACAGCATCACGGGGCTGCGCGGATCGGATGCCGGCGAGGTCTCCGTCCGGCGCGTCGCCTCCTGCTGGCCGCTCTCCGTGCTCTGCTCGGCCTTCTGGGTCAGGGTGGAATCCATCGTGCGTCCCGGGTGCCGCCCTTGAAACCGATCCCCCGAGCGGCCCGCCGCCGACATTCCCACCGGCGTCGCGGGCGGGCTCGTGGAACGATACGCTCTCGAACGCCTGTCTTCCGGAGAAGATGTTGTCGAGCGCATGTCTTGGCCGGCTGACGAACGGAGGTAATGTGCGCGCCCAAACCCGTCAACGCGCGGCACGGGTGCATGGGTTAGCGGTGTTCGACGGCGCACATGCCTAGACCCTGGCCCTTCGCCGCGCCGAATCGTACACACGGCGTCCACACCGCTTCGATCTCCCGCCCGGACTCCGGCCCCAGGACCCCTGGCCCCATGCGCTTCACCACGCGACCCGCGCCCTCCCTGGACAACCTTGCCGAACTGCGCGCCGAGATCGACCGGATCGACGCCGAGATGCACGCGCTGCTGATCCAGCGCGGGGCGATCATCGACCGGCTGATCGCGGTCAAGCGCACGCAGGGCTCGGGCTCGGCCTTCCGGCCCGGCCGCGAGGCCTCGATGATGCGGCGCATCGCCGAGCGGCACCGGGGGCTCCTCCCCCTCGACACGGTGGAGGGCATCTGGCGGGTCATCATCGCGACCTTCACCTGGGTCCAGGCGCCGTTCTCGGTCCATGCCGATATTTCGGCGGGCGATGCCGGGATGCGCGATTCCGCCCGCTTCCATTTCGGTTTCACCGTGCCCTACCGGCCGCATCCGAACTGCGCGGCGGTGATCGAGGCGGTGGCCGGCTCGCGGGGCGATCTGGGCATCTTCCGGCTCGGCAAGGACGCGACCGGCAAGGACGGGTCCGGCGCGCCCCGGCCCTGGTGGGAGAGCCTGGTCGGCGAGGGCCGGCCGAAGGTGATCGCCCGCCTGCCCTTCATCGAGCGCCCGGCCCACCCGGCGGGCACGCCGGTCTTCGTGGTCGCCAACCCCCTCGACGACCCGGCGGCGGCGCAGCGCGACTGGGTGCTCTACGCCGTGCGCGCCCCGCTCTTTGCCCCGGAGAGCGAGCGTGCCCTGCACGACCTCTACGGCGAGGTGGTCGCCCGCAGCGAATCGGCGGAAGGGGTGAGCCTGCTGCTCGCCGTGCCCGGCGGTGTCGGCCCGCGCCAGCTCGGCGAGGCCCTGGCGCGGGCCGAAGCCGGCGCGACGATCCTCGACGAGGTCGGCAGCCACGCCGCCCGCTTCCGGGTGTGAGGCAGGAGGCAGGTTCACACCGGGGATCGAGATGTCCCTAACGGATGTCAGTGCGGGCCGGGCGAACCCCGCTTAACGAGAGAGCCGCCTCGGACGTCCCTTCGAGGCGATGATCGACCAAACCCTTCACCCCGCGCCCCTTTGTGGGCTGCGGGGTTTCTTTTGGCCGAGGGCTCGCCCATGCGGCGGTTGGTCTTCGCGGCAGCCCCACCGGTTTCGTGTTATCGATTGCGCACGATTGATGATCGCGCCGCCGGATTCGGCCGGCCGCGCCTCCGATCGGAGACCGTGCATGAACCGCCGACAGACCCTGCGTGCCGGAGCCTCATTCCTGGGGCTGTTCGCGGCCTCCCGCCTCGTGAACCCCGCCTTCGCCGGCTTCGAGGTGGAGAAGTCCGAGGAGGAGTGGCGCCGCCTGCTCTCCCCGGCCGCCTACACGGTGCTGCGCGAGCACGGCACCGAGCGGGCCCATACCAGCCCGCTCAACGGTGAGAAGCGTGCGGGCCGCTTCGTCTGCGCCGGCTGCGACCTGCCGCTGTTCTCCTCACGGACCAAGTTCGAGAGCGGCACCGGCTGGCCAAGCTTCTTCGAACCCCTGCCCGACGCGGTCGGCACGCAGGTCGATACAGCCTACGGCATGCGGCGCACGGAGGTGCATTGCCGCCGCTGCGGCGGCCATCTCGGCCATGTCTTCGAGGATGGGCCGAAGCCCACCGGCCTGCGCTACTGCATGAACGGCGTATCCCTGCGCTTCGAGCCCGCCGCCGGACCGGCCTGACGTCTCCGACGAACCCGACTTGAGGAGATCGAGAGCATGACCCGTGATCGCTTCCATCCCCGCACGGGGCCGTGGCTCGGCGGCGTGGCAGCCCTTGCCCTGCTCGCCTGCGCCGCGCTCCCCCTGGTTCCGGCTTCCGCCGAGGAGGCGGGGCAGCGCCTGCCCGAGGCGGCGATGACCGCCAGGGAAGGCGCCGGCCTGCGCACGGCGACCTTCGCCGGCGGCTGCTTCTGGGGCGTGCAGGGCGTGTTCCAGCACGTGAAGGGCGTGACCCAGGCGGTTTCGGGCTATGCCGGCGGCGACCGAGACAGCGCCCGTTACGAGCAGGTCGGCACCGGCCGCACCGGACATGCGGAAGCGGTGCAGGTCACCTACGACCCGTCGGTGATCCGCTACGACGAGCTTTTGCAGATTTTCTTCTCGGTGGCGCTCGATCCGACCGAGGTGGACCGGCAGGGCCCGGATACCGGCCCGCAATACCGCTCGGCGCTGTTCCCCGCCGACGAGGGCCAAGCGACGGTGGCCAGGGCCTATATCGCTCAGCTCGACCGGGCGAAGGCCTTCGACAAACCCATCGCCACACGGATCGAATCCGGCGCCTTCTACCCGGCGGAAGGCTACCACCAGGATTACATGACCCTGCACCCGAACAACGGCTACATCGTCGCCAACGACGCGCCGAAGCTGCGGGATCTCAAGGCGCTCTTCCCCGAGCGGGCGAAGGCCCAGCCGGTGCTGGTGGGCCGCCCGCCGGCCTGAACCGATCCGCCCCGAAACGAGCAGCGCCCCCCTCTTGCGCGAGGGGGGCCGCTTTCGATCAGTCCTTCTCGGGGGCGATCTGCTCCAGGCCACCGATATGGCGCTGGGCGTAGAGCGGCAGGCCGATCTGGCCGATCAGGTCGAGCTGGGTCTCGAGGAAGTCGATATGGCCTTCCTCATCGGAAGCCAGTTCCTCGAACAGGATCTTCGACACGCGGTCGTTGATCGAATCGCAGTACTGAGCGGCTTCGAGATAGAGCGCGCGCGCCTCGTTTTCGGCGGCCAGGTCGCACTCGATGATCTCCTGCACGTTCTGGCCGATCCGCAGCGGGTCGAGCTCCTGCAGGTTCGGGAAACCGTCGAGGAACAGGATCCGGTCGATGAACCGGTCGGCGTGGTTCATCTCCTCGATCGATTCCTTGCGCCAGAACTTGGCGAGGTCGACGTAGCCCCAATCGTTCAGCAGGCGGAAATGCAGCCAGTACTGGCTCACGGCGGTCAGCTCGCTGCGCAGGCCGCGGTTGAGATACTCGATGACCTTGGCGTCGCCCTTCATTCCCCAATCCTCAGAGGCGTCGGGACGAACGATCGGTCGTCTCAGGCTGCGACGCCCTCGGAGGGCCTTGTAGTTTGGAATGATCCCAAACTGCAAGAGGCTTCGCAGGATGAGCTGCAGGCATGGGCGGGTGCCTGATGGCCGGCATGGGCGGCCGCCTCATCCAGCGCCTTCCGCAGGATCGAGCGGATCGTGCGGGCGCAGCGCCCGCATTTCGCGCTGCATCCAAGGCACCCATAGACTTGAGCCGGGGTGCGAGGACAACCCGGCCCCGGTTGCAGGCACGCGCGGACCTGCCCGTCGGAAAGGACGTTACAAGAGCAGACGATCATGCGGGCTATCGCAAACCTGTCGTGCCTGTCGGATCGCGGCCGTCATGGCCACCGGAGCCCGAAGCCTCCCGATCACTCCCGCTGCTCAAAGCCAGCCTAACCCGGCCATTTTTGGGCAATCGCAGATTAGAATGATTGAAAAGTCCAAGCTTTTCAGGACTTTAGCGACCGAGCGGGCCGCTGGCAACTCCTGATGCGCACAATTGAATGCAGCACGACGCGCCCGGGGAGGCCGGTCCTGCGCCCGCGACGGCGCGCGCCCGGCGGTTGTCTCCACCGAACCCGTTCAGGGGCAACGCGAAACATCGGCACCGATGTGCCGGAGGGCGCGGCCGCCGGCTCAGTGCGCCATCAGCACCGGCATCGTCGCGTGCGACAGGATGTGGCTGGTCGGCCCGCCGAAGATCATCTGGCGCAGGCGGCTCTGGGTATAGGCACCCTTGATCATCAGGTCGCAGCCGAACGATTCGGCGGTGTCGAGATAGAGTTCGCCCGGCGTGCGGCGGCCGGCGGGCAGGGCTTTGTGGGAGGCCTCGATTCCCTCGATGGCGAGCGAGCGGGCCACGTCCTCGGCGCTCGGCCCCGGCACCATGCCGCCCTCGGCGCTGAGCACCAGGACGCGCCGGGCGCGGCGCAGGAACGGCATGGCGAAGGCGATGGCCCGGGCCGTCTCGGTCGAGCCGTTCCAGGCGATCAGGATCGCCTCGCCGAGGCAGGCCGGCGCCGCCGGGGGCGCCAGGATGATCGGGCGTCCGCTCTCGAACAGGGCGGTCTCGAAGGTGGTCATGCGCGGCGATCCCTCGTCGGTGCCGGGCCGGCCGACCACCGTGGCCGAGAACAGCCGCGCATACTGGCCGAGGAAGGCGTCGCCGGGGGGCACGTCCGGCTGCCAGCGGTAGCGCGGGCCGGCCTGGGCCGCCGCGTCCGGGCTGCAGGAGGCACCGGGCTCACGCCGGGGCAGACCCGCAGCCTCCATCGCCGCCACGAAGCGCTGGCCCGCATCCTGAGCCTCGGCCTGATCGGCCTCCTCGTCCCGCAGCCACGTCATGCCACCGACCATGTCGACGGGCACGTATTCGGCCAGGGCCGGGCGCAGGGCCACGCCCTCGATCAGGCTGCCGAAGCGGCGCGCCACCAGCAGCGCCGTCTCGAAGACCGAGGGCAGGGCATCGTGCAGGGTGACCGGGACGAGCAGGGTCTTCATGGCCGGCCTCGGGCATGCGGAAGGTGGGCGGCGGAAAGCTAGATCGAAACGACCGAACGGGAAACCGGCCCGGCCCCGCCATCCCAGGGCGATCGCTGGGAAGCGATCACCCTGCTGCCTGCCGCGGCCTCATCCTCCGCGGGTCACGGCCGGTCTCGCCGCCTCGGCGGGCGGGGCGGGATCGAGCCGGGCGCGGACGAGGCGGGTCAGCGGCCGTTCCACCCAACGGTGGGCGAGGAGGGCGGCGGGGAGGGTCAGCGCGATCATCAGGACGAGGCTCGGCCAGGGCCCGAGGAGCGGGGCGAGGCCCGTGCGCAGCAGGATCTCGCGGCCGGCCCGCAGCACGAAAGGATGCAGCAGATAGAGGGCATAGGACGCATCGCCCAGACGCTCCGCGAGGGTGAAGACAGGGGCAGCCCAGCCGCTGCGGACGCCCTCCGGCCGGTCCCGGCCGAGCACCGCCGCCGCGACCAGGCAGGCCGCCGGCAACCCCCAGGACAGAAAGCGCAGCGCCGGCTCGGGCGGCGCCAGGGCGAGCCCCGCCAGACCAAACGCGGCGAGGGCGAGCCGGATTCCGGGCGCGAGGCGCGCGCCCTCCGCCCGGATCGCGGCGAGGCTGGCGCCGAAAGCGAATTCGAGCACGATCGGATCGGACCAGAAGGCGAGGGGGACAGGCAGGCCGGGCATCAGCCGGCCGGCGAGAACGATGAGCGTCAGGGCTCCGATGAGCCATGCCACCGCCCCCCGGCGTGAGAAGCCGAGACCGAGGGCGAACAGGGCGTAGAACGCCATCTCGTAGTTCAGGGTCCAACCGAGACTGTAGAGCGGCAGCACCGCCCCGTCGGCCCGCGCCATCGGCCAGAACAGGAACGAGGCGAGGATCCGCATTCCGTCCGGTGGGCCGCCCTCACCGCTGAGCAGGGCCGGGGCCGCGAGACCGAGGGCGAGGTAGAGCCCGGTCACCAGCCAGTAGAGCGGCACGAGCCGGGCGATGCGATGGGCGGCGAAGCGCCCCCGCGCCCCTGGTCGCGCCGAGAGCGGAGCCGCGGCATGGACGATGATGAAGCCGGAGATGACGAAGAAGACATCGACGCCCGCCGGCCAGGGCAGGGCAGTGCTCGGGAGGAAGACAGTCCCCGTTCGCCCGGCCAGGATCGCGGCCTCGTTCTGGGCATGGTGCATCACCACCAGCAGGGCGGCGGCGGCCCGCAGAGCCTGAACAAGGACCAGTTTGCCCTGAACATGCTGATTAAGAAAAAGCTTAGTCAAATTTTTGGAACCAGACAGAAAGGTCGCCGTTGTCGCGTCGAAGAGATCTTCATGGCCTTGGCCGGTCGAACCGCGCGCCGAGGCCGGTTTTCATGTCGGCAATCCGATATCCGAGGTTTCCTATGTTGAAGCAATACGCTGCTGCGTCCGCTTTTGTCGCCATCATGGCCACTCCCGCCCTCGCCCAGGTCGGAGGCGATTTCCGTCTGGACGCCATGCAGGCGAATGCCTTCGAAATCCAGTCCAGCCAGATCGCGCTTCAGAAGAGCCGCAACCCGGCGGTGCGGGCCTATGCCCGCGAGGCGCTGCGTGACCATCAGGCCGCCAACGTCGCTCTGGTCGGCGGCGAGCGCAACTACGTCGCCGCCCGCAATGCCGGTCCCGGTGGCCTCGTCGGTGGTCTGGTTGAGGCTCCGCTCGCCATTGCCGGCGGCGCGGTCGGCGCGGCCACGGGTGTCGCGACCGGCGTAGTCGGCGGTACGCTGCAGGGCGGCCCGGTCGGCGCGATCGAGGGCGCCGGTGCCGGCGCGGCCCGCGGCGCAGCGGCGGGCAGCCGTGCCTTCGACGTCGACACCACGGCCGGCACCACCGTGGTGCAGCCGAACCCGCAGCAGCAGCAGATGCTGGCCGAGCTGAACGCCACCCCGCCCGGCGCCCGCTTCGACCGCCTCTACGGCCGTCAGCAGGTCATGGCGCACCAGATGTCGATCGGCATGACCCAGTCCTATGCTCAGTCCGGCCCGAACCCGGCCCTGCGCAACTACGCCCAGCAGGCCCTGCCGGTGCTGCAGCACCATTACGCCGAGGCACAGCGCCTGCCCGGCGCCCGCTAAGCACAGCGAAAACACCCTATCCGACGGAAGGAAGCGGCGGGCCGAAAGGCCCGCCGTTTTCGTCTGCAGATCGTCGGTCCGGCGAGGCGAAGCCGTGGCGGTCGCGCCGCCGCGCCGTCCATGGGGGTCGCGGCTTTGGATCGGCTCGCCGCGCTCGGGATGTAGGGAACGACAAAACCCGACGCGACTGCTGGGCTCATCCCGCCGTCCTGATGAAGACCGGATGAGACGGCTCAAACCGGCGCTCGAACATAGCAAAGCGCCCCCGAAGATATCTTCGGGGGCGCTTCTGATGAATCGAAGAGGTGAGCGAGAACGCTCAGGCCGCGGTGCAGCCGATCAGCGCCGAGGCGGCGAGCGTCTGCCCGTCGCGGGAGACCACGGATTCGAACTCGCCGGACTTCGGGTCGCGGATGCGCAGCTCGCCGGTCTCGATGCCGAAATGCGCGCCGTGCAGCTGGAGCTTGCCCGCCTCGACGGCCTCGCGCACGAAGTCGAAGGTCATCAGGTTTTTGAGGCTCTGCCCGATCATCGCGTATTCGAGGCGGGTGAGGTAACCCTCCTTGTCCTTGCCGTCGCCGGCCTGAGCCAGCGTCTCGGTCGCCGGCTTCACCAGCGAAACCCAGCGGCCGATGAAGTTGCCGGAGGAGAGCGGGTCGGCACCGAACCCGGCCGCCTTGATGCCGCCGCAGGTGGCGTGACCCAGCACGACGATGTGCTTCACCTTCAAGGCCTGCACCGCGAACTCGATCGCCGAGGAGGTGCCGTGATAGGCGCTGTCGTGCTCGGCGGGCGGGACGATGTTGGCCACGTTGCGGATCGTGAAGATCTGGCCCGGGCCGGTATCGAAGATCACCTCCGGCGCGACGCGGCTGTCGCAGCAGCCGATCAGCAGCACCTCGGGATTCTGGCCATCCTTGCCGAGCGACTCGTATTTGCGCCGCTCGTTCGGCAAGCGCTCACCGAGGAAGCTGCGGTAGCCATCCGTCAGAACCTGAGGAAACATTGAGGGGTTTCTCCTTCTTCGCTGCTGAGCCCGCAATACGTGACTCCAAACGCATAAGCCTGCCGGATCCATCCACCCGGCGGATGCGCTGGCGCACATCGCGTGGTCCGCGTGCGGACGGGAGACCGTGCCGTCACGCGCCAGGCCGTGTTCGGGCCACACGGCGCGGCGCCTGTCCAGCCAACTTCGTCAGGCATGGTGCCAGTTCAGGCGGACGGGCTCGGGCGGAACGTCCCCGGATGCGATTCGTTGCGCCAGCGCGGCCAACCCCGCGGGCTCGATCCGCTCGGCCGAAGCGGCGAGTTCGTCGAGGGGCCACCAGCGCGTCCCGCGCACGGGATTGTCCTCCGTCTCGGCGAGGCGGCTGGTATCGACGACATCGCTCGGGAGCCGCACCACGAAATAGCGCTCGCGGGCGTAACGCGGTGTGCGGAACAGGTGAAACGGCCCGTCGCAGACGGCGACGCAGGGTCCGAGAACCACATCCGCGACACCGATCTCCTCCGACAATTCGCGCCGGCAGGCCTCCTCGTGGGTTTCGCCCGCTTCCAGGCCGCCGCCGGGCATGAACCAGAACCCGAGAGCGTCGGGCGTCTCGGGATCGATCGGGCGCACGGCCTCGTACTCGATCAGCAACAGGCGGTTGGCGGGATCGAACACCAGGGCGCGGGCGATGTCGCGCGTCGGCAGATCGGCATCCGGGCGAACGGTCACGGCATGGCTCCTCAGGCAGCGGCACCCGCTCACGCCCTGGGGGGCGCGGGCGCCCAGATCACGATGGGCAGGCCATAGCTGTCGCGCTCGATCGCCTTGGGAAGCGGCTCGGCCCGGCCGAGGGCGAGATCGCGGGCGACGACGAGGGCGGCCATGGCGTCGAGATGATCGTCGGCGGCGACCTTCGGCGGCGGCTCGGACAGGATCAGCGCCTCCGGCAGGCCGGCGATGGCGAGCAGGGCCCGGCGCTCGGCGAGGCCGGCAGCCCGGGCCGGCCCCTTCTTGCCGGCGGCGAGGGGCCGGTCGCCGTTGAGGCGGAAGAAGGCGACCTCGGGATGCACCTCGTGCAGGCGCGGGCGCAGGCTCGGGCGCTCGCGCAGCAGGCCATCGACCTCGCGGACGTAGCGCAGGATGTTCCAGCACTGGATCGAGGGGGCGAAGGGCGGCTCGGAATGGGCCCGCGACAGGGCCTTGGCCTCGTCGTAGCTCGCCGCCTGAACCGCCGGCCGGGGCGGCACCGGAAACACGCTCGAGCGCCCGGGCCCAAGAAAGGCCCGCGCCGCCCGGTCGGCGGAGCGGCCGCCGCCGAGAACCCGGTCGGGCAGGCCGATCGGCACGTCGATCCCGGCGATCACCGGCGCCTCCGGCCCGTCGAGCAGGTCCGCCACCCGCGCGAAGCGGGCGCAGCGCCAGCGCGCCGGATCGTCGAGATCGATCAGCACCCCCGCCCAGGCGCCGCGGCACCCGTCCAGCCCCGCGATCCAGCGCGCCATTCGCCCGCCCCGATTGCTCCGCACCGCCGCTTCGGAGAAAGCTGCCCGTTTCTCGCACCAGCCCATTCTCTCACCAGCCCATGACAGTCGGGAGCATCCCTGTGAAGGTCGGCCTCCACCTCCTCGATCCACGGCTCGCCGGCTGGGGCTTTCCCCGCTGGGGCAGCGCGGCGTCCGCCGGGCTCGACCTGCATGCCTGCCTCGACGCTCCGCTCCTGCTCGAACCGCAGGCGCCGCCCGCGCTGATCCCGGCCGGCGTCTCGGTGCGGATCGGCGATCCCGACTGGTGCGGGCTGGTCTTCCCCCGCTCCGGGATGGGACACCGCGAAGGGCTGGTGCTCGGCAACGGCACCGGAGTGATCGACGCCGATTACGAGGGGCCACTCCTGATCTCCGCCTGGAACCGCAACCCGGCGGCCGGCGGCGCCGCGATCCGCATCGAACCGGGGGAGCGCATCGCGCAGCTCGTCTTCACCCGGGTGATGCGGCCGGATTTCGAGATCCACGAGGGCGCAGCGTCGCCGGAGGGCGGCGTTTCCGGACGCGGTCAGGGCGGCTTCGGCTCGACCGGCCGACGCTGACCCCGTCCGGGGCGGGGCGACACGGCCTTTCCATCACCGAAATCAGATTAAGCTTAGCCATAAGAAGTTATGGCTCCCGGCAAACCAAGCTTTGCCGGGAGAAAGGCGCCGGAGAGGATTGAACTCTTCGCCGCCGCTCCCGTTGACGTCCCGCATTTCCCGCGAGACGGATCATGGCCAGCCACGACATCCTCGACTTCTTCGAGCACCGCAACGACGGAGCCTGGATCTGCGTGAAGCCGTTCACGCTCAATACCCGTTCGAGCCGTGTCGACATCCGGCGCGGCATGCGCTTCGAGTACGGCCGCCGCGTCGGCGGCCTCGATCTGGCCGAGTATCTCGAACAGCTCGGCTCGCAATTCGGCTCCTGACGCCGCCGCTGGCGGCTTCGCAAGAATTCCGCAAGAATTCTGATGGTGACAGGGCGGCGGGCGTTCCGGTGTGAGCCTTCGCGACCGGTCGGCGCGTTCGCCCTGCGCCGAAGGTTGGCTCGCTTCGGCCTGACACAGGGCGGGGTTCCCGGCATCGACCGTCCGCGATCATCACCCCGTGACCGGCCTCGCCAGCCAGCGGATTTTGCCTGTGGAACCCGCCAGGGTCTCCTCCGCTTTGAGAATGACGGCCGATCACAAGATTTTTGACGCGGCCGGTGTCGAAGCCTAGGTATAAGCGACGATGCCAGCCGCCACGGCCCACCTTATCCCGCTCCCAGACGAGGCCGCACCCACCACCCGGGACCGGATCCTTGAGGAGGCGGTGCGTTCCTTTCGCGAAATCGGCTACCAGAAGACCACGGTCGCCGACATCGCCCGTCGGCTGAAGATGAGCCCGGCCAATGTTTATCGCTTCTTCGAATCGAAGAAGGCGATCAACGAGGCGGTGGTCGAGCGACTGACGGGTGAGATCGAGGCGATGATCGCCGCGATCGCCGACGCGCCGAAGCTCGGCGCACCGGAGCGGTTGTCCCGGATCATCACCGCCCTGCACGATGATAGCCGCCGCCGCTTCGAGGCGCATCCGCGCGTCCACGAAATGGTCGAGGCGGCGATGAGCGAGAGCTGGGCGGTCTGCCAAGCCCATGTCGACCGCATCGGCGCGGTGCTCGCGCGGGTGGTGGCCGACGGGATGCGCGAGGGCGCCTTCGCGGTCGCCGACCCGAAGAGCACGGCGTCCTGCATCCACGCCGCGATCACCCGCTACTGCCATCCGGTTCTGATGAACCGCAATCCCGAGCGCATCGAGCCGCCGCTGCCGGTGATGATCGCCTTCCTGCTCGGGGCGCTGCGGCAGCCGCCCCAGGAAGCCGACCGGTAAAGCTTACTCCGAGGCGGTGCCCGGCGTCGGGGCCGGCTCCGAGAGCGTCGGCTGCGGCCCGTCATAACCCTCGATCACCAGGATGTCGGCCTCCGCGCCGCCCTTCTGCAGGGCGCGGGCGGATTGGTAGAGATCCGAGTGCCAGCAGGCGAGCGCCTCCTCGTAGCTCGGGAATTCCACGATCACGTTGCGCGCTCGCGCTTGGCCCGCCACCGCCTCAAAGGCCCCGCCGCGCACGAGAAAGCGGCCGCCGAAGCGGGCGAAGGCGGCGCCGTTGGCGGCGGCATAGGCCTTGTAGGCCTCCGCGTCGCTCACATCGACCCGCACGATCCAGTAGCCCTTGGCCATCTCTTACGCTCCCTCCATCTCGGTGACGATCCTCTGCGCGACGGCGCGGGGATCGTCGGCTCCCGTGATCGGGCGGCCGACCACCACATGGTCGATGCCCGCCGCCCGGGCCTC
This sequence comes from Methylorubrum populi, assembly GCA_020741775.1. Classification (GTDB taxonomy): domain Bacteria; phylum Pseudomonadota; class Alphaproteobacteria; order Rhizobiales; family Beijerinckiaceae; genus Methylobacterium; species Methylobacterium populi_B. The sequence goes on along the minus strand of DYYG01000013.1, from coordinate 238,506 downwards.
GCCCGGCGTCATCACCCGCTTCTGGTCGCCGGCCTCCGTGCCGGCGGGCCGGATGCCGGGCGTCACGATCAGGCGATCGGCGCCGATGCGGGTGCGCACCGCCCGCGCCTCGGCCGCGGAGCAGACAATCCCGTCGATGCCGATCTCGGCGGCCTGTTCGGCGCGGCGCGCGACGAGGTCGGCCACCGGCAGGGCATAGCCCGCCTCGGCGGCATCCGCGTCGTCGTAGGAGGTCAACACCGTCACCGCGAGGATCTTCAGGCCGGTCCCCCGCCCGCGAACGGCCGCCCGCATGGTCTGCGGATAGGCGTGGACCGTGAGGAACGTCGCCCCGAGCGCCGAGGCCGAGCGCACGCCCTCCTCCACGGTGTTGCCGATGTCGTGCAGCTTGAGATCGAGGAAGGTCTTCTTGCCCTCCGCCGCCAGCCGCGCGGCGAAGTCGAGCCCGCCGGCATAGGCGAGGCGGTAGCCGATCTTATAGAAGGTCGCCGCGTCGCCGATGCGCGCGACGAGCCGCTCCGCTTGCGCCACATCGGGAAGGTCGAGGGCGACGATCAGACGGTCGCGGGGATCGGTACTCTCCGGCATGAGGCTCTCGCTGGTGGCACGGGCAGCGGCAGCGATCCTCCCAAGGCGAGCGGGTGTCAACGCCGGACCTCCATCGCGGTCGCCACCTCGGCCCGCAGCACCGGCAGAAGCTCCGCCTCGAACCAGGGGTTCGTCCGCAGCCAGCCATTGTTGCGCCAGGAGGGATGGGGCAGAGGCAGCACCCGTGGCCGGGTGGAGGCGGCGAGGATCTCGCGCCAGCGGGCCACCGTCTCCGTGAGGCCGCCCCGGCTCGGTCCGAGATGCCACGCTTGCGCGTATTGCCCGATCACCAGCACGAGATCGAGGCGGGGCAGCCCGGCGAGCAGCTCCGCCCGCCAGGTCGGCGCGCATTCCCGCCGCGGCGGCCGGTCGCCGCCCTTGGCGTCGAGGCCGGGAAAGCAGGCGCCCATCGGCAGGATCGCGACCCGCGACGGATCGTAGAAGGCCGCCTCGCTCAGCCCGAGCCAGGCGCGCAGGCGGATGCCGGAGGGATCGCTGAACGGAATGCCGCTGCGATGCGCCCGGTTGCCCGGCGCTTGGCTGGCGATCAGCAGGCGCGCCTCGGCGCTGCCCTGGACCACCGGGCGCGGCTCGTGGGGGAGGGCGGCGCCGAACCGGGGCGCGTCGCGGCAGAGGCGGCAGGCCCGCAGACGGGCGGCGGTGGCATCGAAGGCGTCGGGAACGGGCGGCATCGCCCGGAGATGGGGCGGAGCGGCGCCCTCCGCGATGCGTCACCCGCGCGCCGGTCGGGGCGCGGGTCCGGCCGGCCGCACAAGCTTGGCACGAGTCGCGCGGGCCCTACCTCACGCCCTGCGCGCAGCCCGCGCGCCGACGGGAGGTTTCCCTTGGCAGGATCGGTGGCAGGATCGCTGACAGGATCGCGCGCGGCGCGGCTGGGGGCGGGCGTCGGTCCGAAGACGCCGCAGGTCGTCGTCCTTTTCGGGGCCACGGGCGATCTCGCCCAGCGCAAGCTCCTGCCGGGCCTGTTCCACCTGTTCGGCGCCGGCTTCATACCCGATCTGCGCATCGTCGGCGTCTCCCTCGACGATCTCGGCGTCGAGGCGTTCCGGAGCTTCGCCCACACCGCCATCGACCAATTCTTCACCCGCCATGCCGGCGAGGCGGAATGGGCCTCCTTCGCCGAGCGGCTCGATTACGTGCCGCTCTCGGCCGGCGCCGAGGCCCTGGCGGCGGCGGTGGCCCGGGCCAGAGCGGGGCTCGGGGAGGAAGGCCGGTGCCTGCATTACCTCAGCGTACCGCCGGCCGCCGCGCTCAGCGTGGTGCGCCTGCTCGCCGAGGCGGATCTGGCGAAGGATTCCCGCATCATCATGGAGAAGCCGTTCGGCACCGATCTCGAGAGCGCCGTCTCCCTCAACGCGCGGCTGCACGAGGTCTTCGCCGAGGAGCAGATCTTCCGCATCGACCACTTCCTCGGCAAGGAGCCGGCCCAGAACATCCTCGCCTTCCGCTTCGCCAACGGCCTGTTCGAGCCGATCTGGAACCGCACCTTCATCGACCATGTCCAGATCGACGTGCCGGAGACCCTGGGGCTCGGCAACCGCGCCGGCTTCTACGAGGCGACCGGCGCCTATCGCGACATGGTGGTGACCCACCTGTTCCAGATCCTCGGCTTCATGGCGATGGAGCCGCCGACCTCGCTGGAGCCGGGGCCGATCAGCGAGGAGAAGAACAAGGTTTTCCGCAGTATGCTTCCGCTCGATCCGCGGGAGGTCGTGCGCGGGCAATATGCCGGCTACCGCGACGAGCCCGGCGTCGATCCGCAATCGGATACGGAAACCTTCATCGCCCTCAAGTGCCGCATCGACAATTGGCGCTGGGCCGGGGTGCCGTTCTTCCTGCGCACCGGCAAGCGGATGGCGGAGGGGCAGCGCATCATCTCGATCGCCTTCCGCGAGCCGCCCAAGAGCATGTTCCCGATCAATTCGGGCGTCGGCGCGCAGGGGCCCGACCACCTCACCTTCGATCTCGCCGATGCCGCGAAGATGTCGCTCTCCTTCTACGGCAAGCGGCCGGGGCCGGGGATGCGGCTCGACAAGCTCTCCCTCCAGTTCAACATGAAGGATACCGGCCTGCTGGGCGAGGTGCTGGAGGCCTATGAGCGGCTGATCCTCGACGCCATGCGCGGCGACCACACCCTGTTCACCACCGCCGAGGGGATCGAGCGGCTCTGGGAGGTCTCGACCCCGCTGCTGGAGGCGCCCCCGCCGGTACGGCTCTACGCGCCGGGCTCCTGGGGGCCGAAATCGATCCACCAGCTCGTGGCCCCGCAGGCCTGGCGCCTGCCCTTCGAGCGGGAATGGCGCAACACCGAGGAATAAGGCACGTCACCGTGCCAAGACCGAGGCCGCATCCGCGTCCGGCCGCTGCGAAAATGGCGGCCGGCACGTCTGCCCGCGCCGGCCCCGGGCACACAACCCTCTGCAGATATTCAAGTTTTCATAGCATGGCTGGCATGTAACTGACGGGTTGTTTCCCGCCGGCATCTGTTGTAGCGGACCCAGATCTTCGAATATTTTTTGACTGTCGCAAAAAATAAAGTGAAAACTAGCGACAAAATGCAAGGGGATTCGGTTTCGATGCAGTATAGAACTCCTTCGCTGAATCGCCGGCAGGTCGTCGGCGGCGCGCTGGCGGGTCTCGCGGCCACGGCGCTCCCGGGCTCGCCGCTGCTGGCCGCGGGCGAGCCGCGGAAGGTCGACGTCCTGCTGATCGGCGGCGGCATCATGAGCGCCACCCTCGGCGTCTGGCTGCGCGAACTCGAGCCCGATTGGTCGCTGGAGATGATCGAGCGGCTCGACGGCGTGGCGCTGGAAAGCTCGAATGGCTGGAACAATGCCGGCACCGGCCATTCGGCCCTGGCGGAGCTGAACTACACGCCGGAAGATTCCAAGGGCAACATCCAGATCAAGAAGGCCGTCGAGATCAACGAAGCCTTCCAGGTCACGCGCCAGTTCCTGGCTTGGCAGGTCCGGCAGGGCGTTCTGAAGAACCCCCACTCCTTCATCAACTCCACGCCCCATATGAGCTTCGTCTGGGGTGACGAGAACATCGAATACCTGCGCAAGCGCCACGAGGCGCTCAAGGCCAGCCCCCTCTTCGCCGGGATGGAATACTCGACCGATCCCGAGCAGCTGAAGAAGTGGGTCCCCCTGATGATGGAGGGCCGCGATCCGAAGCAGAAGGTCGCCGCCACGTGGTCGCCGCTCGGGACCGATTGCGAGTGGGGCGAGGTCACCCGCCAATACGTCGCCTCCCTGAAGGCGGGGAAGAACTTCTCCCTGCGCCTCTCGACCGAGGTCGAGACCATCGAGCGCAACAAGGACGGCAGCTGGCGCATCACCTCCAAGAACCTGAAGGACGGCAGCCGCCAGTCGGTCGATGCCAAGTTCGTGTTCATCGGCGCGGGCGGCGGCGCCCTGCACCTGCTGCAGAAATCCGGCATTCCGGAAGGCGAAGACTATGCCGGCTTCCCCGTGGGCGGCTCGTTCCTCGTCACCGAGAACCAGGACGTGGCGTTGCGCCACCTCGCCAAGGCTTACGGCAAGGCCTCGGTCGGCTCGCCGCCGATGTCGGTGCCGCATCTCGACACCCGGGTGATCGACGGCAAGCGCGTGATCCTGTTCGGACCGTTCGCGACCTTCTCGACCAAGTTCCTGAAGGAAGGCTCGTATTTCGACCTGCTCTCCTCCACGACGACCAGCAATGTCTGGCCGATGGTCCGTGTTGGCGTCGATCAGTATCCGCTGATCGAGTATCTCGCCGGGCAGGTGATGCTGTCCGATGAGGACCGCTACCAGGCCCTGCGCGAGTATTTCCCGAACGCGAAGAAGGACGAGTGGCGGCTGATCCAGGCCGGTCAGCGCGTCCAGATCATCAAGCGCGATCCCGAGAAGGGCGGCGTGCTCAAGCTCGGCACCGAGGTCGTGGCCTCCAAGGACGGCAGCATCGCCGCCCTGCTCGGCGCCTCGCCGGGCGCCTCGACCGCCCCGCCGATCATGCTGGAGGTGATGCAGAAGGTCTTCGCCGGGAAGGTCGCGTCCCCCGAGTGGCAGGCGAAGATCCGTCAGATCGTCCCGAGCTACGGCACCAAGCTGAACGACGATCCGCAGCGGGTCTCGCAGGAGCTCGCCTATACCAGCGAGCAGCTGCAGCTCACCCCGCCGCCGCAGATCGGCACCCCGGCACCGGCTTCCGCCCCGGCCGAGACCGGCACCGTCAAGCCGGTTCTCGACATGGCCCCGTAAGGGCTTCGCAAAAGGGCGTCGCAAGCCACGTAGCAGAGCCCTCCTCCCCGCTTGCGGGGAGGAGGGGACGGGAGCCCGGTCAGGCCGCGTCCTCGATGTAGAGTTCCTCCAACAGCACCTTGATCACGGCCACCAGCGGCAGGGCCAGGGCCACGCCCCAGAGGCCGAACAGCACGCCGAGCAGGAGCTGGCCGGCGAAGATCGTCGCCGCCGGCAGGTCGAGGGCTTGGCGCTGGATGAAGGGCGTGAGGCCGTAGCTCTCCGCCGCCTGCACCGCGAGATAGACCCCGACCGCCCCGAGCAATCCGTTGAAGCCGGAGGCGAGGCTGCTCAGCACGATCACCACGCCGGCGATCAGCGGCCCGATGGTCGGCACGAAGGCGAGCAGGCCCGCCTGGAGCCCGAGGATCAGCGCGCCGCCGATGCCGAGGAAGCTGAGCCCGGCCCAGGTCAGCACGAAGATCGCCGCCATGGTCACGAGCTGGCCGAACAGCCAGTGGCGCAGGGTCTCGCCCGATCCGTCGAGCACGCGGGCGCCCTTGTCCCGATGGCGCCGGGGCACGAGGCGCAGGGCACCGTCGCGGTAGCTGCCCGGATCGGCGGCGATGGCGACGCCGAGGAAGACGATCACCAGCAGATTGCCGAGGGCGTTGAACAAGCCGAGCACCACGCTCGCCGCCGGGCCGAGCACGCTGCCGGCATCCGAGAGCAGCGAGCCGGGGCTCTTCAGCGCCCCAGAGGCGAGGCCGGCAAGCCCGCCCTGCTTCTGGCCCCCGCTCTCCTTGCCCTCGGACCGGCCGGCCTCGTCGCCATGGTCCCGCTGGTTTCCCGGCCCGGTCGGCGCGCCCTGCGACAGGTCGATCTCGATGCCGCGCTCCTTCAGCCAGTCGCGCACGGTCTCCGATTGCTGGCGCACGGTGGTGCCGAGGTCGCGGGCCTGGCTCGCCACCGTGGCGCCGCCGAAGGCCGAGAGCCCGAAGGCGAGCCCGGCGAGCACGAGGCAGGCGAGGGCGAGCCGGAAGCCGCGGGCGATCGGCAGCACGTAGCCGAGACCGCGGGTCAGCCCGTCGAGGAAGACGGCGAACAGGATTCCGGAGAAGATCAGCAGCAGCGTCGCCGAGGCGGTCCAGGCGAGCCACAGCCCAGCCGCGAAGGCCACGACCGCGATGCCCGCCGCCGCGAGGCTGCGCGCCCCGGCCGGATTGTGGGGGGACGTCGTCATGAAGGAAATCCGTTCGGAGTGAGGGGACGTCACGTCCAGGCTTCGGCGGCGGCGGCATCGGCCTCCGTCGCCTCGACCCAGCCGCCGGTGCCGCCATCGGCGAGGTGCTCGCGCTTCCAGAAGGGAGCGCGGGTCTTGAGGTAATCCATCAGGAAATCGGCGGCGGCGAAGGCGGCCTTACGGTGGGGCGAGGCGGTGACGACGAGCACGATCCCCTCGCCCGGCCGCACCAGACCGTGACGGTGGATCACCCGCACCGCCTGGACCGGCCAGCGCGCGCGGGCCTCCTCGACCACCCGGCCGATCTCGGCCTCGGCCATGCCGGGATAATGCTCCAGCTCCAACGCGGTCAGCCGCCCCGCTTCGTCCCGGCACAGGCCGGAGAAGGTCACGACGGCCCCGGCCCGGCCGGCGAGTTCGGCCTCGATGCGGGCGATCTCGGCGGCGGTGTCGAAGGGCTCGGACTGGATACTGACCGTCATGACCGTCTCTCTACCGCTCCGGAGCGCCCACCGCGAACGGATCCGGCCACGCGTTTTCGCGAAGCCCCGTTACCTCGTTTGTCCATGCGCCTATATGGCTCAAGCCAAGGACTGCGCCACCGGCGCCCATTTGCAGAGCGAGCCGCACGTGACGCCCGACCTGATCCTGCCCCACGATGGCATCCTGCCCGTCTTCGCCAGCCGCCCCGTCTGGTGCGGCCGCGCCAGCACGGTGATCGGTGCCGCCACCCTCGGCGCCCAGGCCTGGCTCGGCGACGACAGCGTGATCCGCGCCGATGGCCAGCCGATCACCGCCGGCGACCGCTTCTGGCTCGGAGCCCGCTCCACCGTCCACATCGCCACCGAATCCTTGCCGACGCTGATCGGCGACCGGGTCACCGTCGGCCGCAACGCGGTGGTTCATGCCTGCACCGTGGGGTCGGACGTGGTGATCGAGGACGATGCCATCATCCTCGATGGCGCAGTCGTCGGCGACGGCGTCCTGATCGAGGCCGGCGCCACCATCTTCCCCCGCTCGACCCTTGAGGCCGGTTTCGCCTATGGCGGCAACCCGGCCAAGCGTCTGCGCCCGATCACGCAGCAGGAGCTCGCCGAGCGGGCCGAGCGCCTGCGCGAGGCGGCGGCGGAGAGCACGGGCAGCCGGGCCGAGGCGGTGCCGCCGGAAGTGGAGGAGAGCGTCTTCGTCGCCCGCACGGCGCGGCTCTCCGGGCGCATCGCCCTCGGAGCCGGGGCGACGGTGCTGTTCTCCTGCGAACTCGCGGCCGAGGTCGGCCCGATCGTGGTCGGCGCCGACACCAACATTCAGGACAACACCGTGATCCGCAGCCGGGGCGAAGGCGTGGTGATCGGGCGCGACACGACCATTGGGCACAATGTGCGCATGGCCGATTGCCGGATCGGCGCCCGCAGCCTGATCGGCATCGGCTCGGTGCTGGCGCCGGGCACGGTGGTGGCCGACGACGTGATGCTGGCCGGGGGCTCGACCACCGATCCGGGCCAGCTCCTGGAGGGCGGCCATCTCTGGGGCGGGCGTCCGGCCCGCATCCTCGGCACCCTCGATCAGAGCAAGCGGGCCCTGATGAGCCACATCGTCGAGGGCTATTGCCGTCACGGGCGCGAATACCGGCTCCTTCAGGAACAGGAGGGCTGAATTCAGTCGGGATGAGGTAGAAGGAGGCATTCGGGTGGATGGCGGCATCCGCTTTGTCCTCATTCTAAAGAACGACCTTCGACGATGAACCGGCTCTCTCTTCTCAACCTCGCTGGCCGGCGGCATTTCGACGATCTCAGCGAGCAGGAAATCCTGGCGCTGGCGATCGGGTCGGAGGAGGAGGATGGCCAGATCTACCGTGCCTATGCGGCGCGGCTGCGCGCCGACTCGCCCCATTCGGCGGCCCTGTTCGAGGAGATGGCCGCCGCTGAGGACGATCACCGCCACCGCCTGATCGAGCGCTACAAGCGTCGCTTCGGCGATTTCATCATTCCGATCCGGCGGGAGCACATTGCCGGCTATTACAGCCGCAAGCCGGTCTGGCTGATGCAGAATCTCGGGCTCGACCGGGTCCGGGAGGAGGCCGCCGCGATGGAGCGGCAGGCGCGCGACTTCTACATCGCCGCCGCCCGGCGCATCAGCGATGCCGACACCCGCGCCCTCCTCGGCGATCTCGCGGCGGCGGAAAGCGCGCATGAGCGCCGGACCGAGGTGTTGACGGAGGAGCATCTCGATGCCTCCGCCCGCGACGATGAGGATGCGCTGGCCCATCGCCAGTTCGTCCTGACCTGGGTGCAGCCGGGGCTCGCCGGTCTGATGGACGGATCGGTCTCGACGCTGGCCCCGATCTTCGCGACCGCCTTCGCCACGCAGAACCCGTGGACCACCTTCCTCGTCGGCCTCTCGGCCTCCCTCGGCGCCGGCATCTCCATGGGCTTCACCGAGGCCGCCCATGACGACGGCAAGATTTCCGGGCGCGGCTCGCCGCTCAAGCGCGGCCTCGCCTCCGGCGTGATGACCGCCCTCGGGGGCCTCGGCCACGCCCTGCCTTACCTGATCCCGAATTTCTGGCTCGCCACCGGCATCGCCTTCGCCGTGGTCTTCGTCGAGCTCTGGGCCATCGTCTGGATCCAGAACCGCTACATGGACACGCCCTTCCTGCGGGCCGCCGTCCAGATCGTGCTCGGCGGCTCCCTCGTCCTCGCGACCGGCATCCTCATCGGCGGTGCGTGAGGAGGGCAACCCAAGGCTTCGATGTCTCTCACGACAATCCGGTCGTGAGGCCCTCGGGCAAGGCGGTCAGGTCCTGCGCACCTTGATCTTCGGGATCGGAAAGAACTCGAAGCCGCCGGCCACACCATCCATTTCGGCTTCCGTGAGCATGGCTTCTTCGGGAGTCTCCTCATGCGCGGAGACGACGACGGCATCGCGCTCGGGATGTTCTCCGGTCGTCTGTTCGAACCGATCGCTTTTCGTATTCATGATGATTGGATCCTCAATCCAGCCGAGAGCTGTTTTCAAGATCGGAGCATCGGTCGCGCCGATGCCTCGACATCCATCGAATACGCCGCCTGTCAGGGACACGGGATGCGGTAGCGCACCGGCCTGAGTTTTATACCGCCTTGGGCGATGATGGCTTCGGTTCCTGCTTCCGGCATTGCAGGGCGGAGCCGCAGCAATCCAGGTCGCCGAGCGGCCCGGATAGGTCGCGCCGCCGGATCGTCCTGTCGGGCAGGCCGGCCATCGTCGCGTCGGAGAGCGCCCTATCCGCAGGCGATCTGATCGCAGCGCCGCATCGCGGCGATCATCTTGGCCAGCGATTTCACGCCGGGATGACCCAGAACGCCGGTATTGCCGAGGACGTAGGAGGGCGTCGCCGTCAGCCCGAGATTGGCCGCGATGTGCATATGGGCGCGCATCGCCTCGCGCACCGCGTCGCTGTCGGCGATCTCTTCGAGTTCGGAGCGCGGGACACCGAGCTTGGCACCGAGGTCGAGGGCCTTGTTCCCGTCGATCTGGCCCTTGGTGGCGAGAAGCTGGCCGTAGAAGGTGAAGGCGGCGGTGGAGCCGAGCTTGCGCTGCACCGCCAGCGACACCTTGGCCGCCTGCGCCGACATCGGCGAGAGGATCGGGTTATGGACGAGGCCGATCCGCAGGGCCGGATCGCTTCCGGCCAGCGCCGTCATGTCGGCGGCGGCCTTGCGGCAATAGGGGCAGTTATAGTCGAAGAACTCGTAGAGCGTGACCTCGGCCTCCCGCGGCCCGACATAGGTCACGCCGCGCAGTTCCTGGATCTGTCCGGTGATTTCCCCCGGCAACCGCATGTTGGCCACGGGCCGGCCCTCGTCGTTCTCGACCTTGAAGAACTGCCCGTAGCTCTGAGCAACGGCCGGGCTCGCCACAGCGAGACCGAGCGAGGAGGCGAGGAAGCGGCGGCGGGAGAGGGGCATCGGCAATGACCGGAACCAGCGGTAGGTGTGGCCGAGGATAGGGGCAAGAATGGTTTAAGTTCGACTTTCTGGGCGGCTGCCGGAAGGGATGCAGTCCGACAAACCCGTATGCATGCTCTTGCCATGGTCCATCGCATGGACCAATTTCGATCGCACGGCATGGCGAAGCGGGATAGGACGATGCGCGTCTCTGTGACGGACGCCAAGGGTCAGTTGACCGATCTGGTACGACGCGCCGAAGCCGGAGAAGAAATCATTCTGACACGGCACGGCCATGCTGCCGTTCGCCTCGCTCCCATCAAGACCGTTCCGGATCGGCAGGCGCGCCGGGCCTTGTTGAAAGCGGTCAGAGAGTCGGTGGCAGGAAAGCCCTCGGCGGGACCGGCGGCGGATCGCAGTCAGGATTTCCTGTACGGCGAGGATGGACTGCCGAAATGATCGTGGTCGACACATCGGCCCTCATGGCAATCCTTCTCAGTGAACCGGAAGCGGATCGCTGTATCGACGTTCTAGAAGCCGAGGATGAAATCCTCATTTCATCTGGCACGATGGCCGAAGCGCTGATCGTCGCCTTGCGGCGAAACCGCAAGAGCGAGATGGAGCAACTGATTGCGGGGCTCGGCTTCGAGATTGTCAGTGTGACCGCTGCCGCCGCATGGAACGTCGGTCAGGCCTATGAGAAGTGGGGCGAGGGTGCCCATCCTGCAGGGCTGAACTTCGGCGATTGCTTTGCCTATGCTCTCGCCAAGGAACGGGGCTGCCGACTGCTCTATGTCGGCAACGAGTTTTCACGGACCGATGTGGAGCCTGCCTGACGGTCTCTCGGAGCCTGTTTGAGCTCACTTGCTGGGCAAATTCCGCTGTCCTCATGCTGAGGCGCTCGCGCAGCGAGTCTCGAAGCACCCCGGAACGGTCGATCCCAGGGAGCCGCTCTCCCCCCAGAGGAAGTGTCGCGGGGTGCTTCGAGGCTGCTGGCGCAGTTCCTCAGCATGAGGAGCGTCATGGACACCAGATGAGAACACTCAAACAGGCTCTCAGACTGGATACGGGAACCAGCCTCAATGGAATCATCCGGACGACGCCGACCCTCACGCCGCCTCCGCCGTCGCCGCCCGCTCCTTGGCGAGCTTGATCACGCTCACCTGATCGACCTTGCCGGTGCCGAGCATCGGCAGCTTCTCCAGCACGACCACCTCGGCGGGGATGGCGACATCGGCCGCGCCCCGGCCCTTGGCGAAGCTCTGGTAGGCGGCCCGCGTCGCGTCCTTGGCCTCGGTGAACAGGATCAGGCGTTCGCCCTTGCGGGCATCGGGCACGGCGGCGACCGCGCTCGGGGTTTCGGGCCACAGATCGGCGGCCAGCGCCTCGACACTGGCCAGGGACACCATCTCGCCCGCGATCTTGGCGAAGCGCTTGGCCCGGCCCTTGATCGTCACGAAGCCGTCGGCATCGATGGCGACGATGTCGCCGGTATCGTGCCAGCCGTCCTGCGGCGCCTCCAGCACGCCGGGCTTCTCCGCCCGCAGGTAGCCGAGCATGATGTTGGGCCCGCGCACCACGAGGCGCCCGCCCTCCTCGATGCCGGGCACCGGTTCGAGGCGGGCTTCGATGCCCGGCAGCAGCCGGCCGACCGTGCCGAAGCGGTTGAACATCGGCGTGTTGAGGGCGAGCACCGGCCCGCATTCGGTGACGCCGTAACCCTCCAGGATGCGCAGGCCGAATTTCTCCGCCCAGGTCTTCCGGGTCGTTTGCTTCACCGCTTCCGCGCCGGCCACGACGTAGCGCAGGGAGCGCAGGTCGTAGGAATGGGCCATCCGGGCATAGCCCGTGAGGAAGGTGTCGGTGCCGAACAGGACCGTGGCGTTGGAGCCGTAGATCAGCTCCGGCACGATCCGGTAATGCAGCGGCGAGGGGTAGAGATAGACCGGCACGCCGGAGGTCAGCGGCAGCACCAGCCCCGCCGTCAACCCGAAGGCGTGGAAGATCGGCAGGACGTTGAACACCTTGTCGCGGGGGCCGAAATCGATGCGGGCGGCGACCTGGGCGGTGTTGGCGAGCATCGACCGGTTGGCGAGCACCACGCCCTTGGGCGTGCCCTCGCTGCCGGAGGTGAACAGGATCGCGGCCGGGTCGCTGCCCTGCCGGGCGACCAGCGGGCGGCGGGGGCTCAGGAAACCGCGGATCTTGTCGCCCGTGGTGACGCCCGCCCGCACATCCTCCAGATAGATCAGCCGCACCGTCGTCGCGATGCCCTCGATCAGGCTGGTCAGGCGGCCCTTCTCGATGAAGGCGCGAGAGGTGAGGATGGTGTCCACCTGCGCCGCCTTGCAGGCCGAGAGCACGGCAGTGGGGCCGGCGGAGAAGTTGATCATCGCCGGCACCCGTCCGGCGCTGGCGAGCGCGAAGAACGTCACCGCCGCGCCGTTGGCGTTGGGCAGCATCAGCCCGACCGGCTTACCTGCCTCGGGCAGCAACGCCTGAAGCTTGCGGCCCAGGATGTTGGCGCCCATCACCAGGCGGGCATAGCTCATCGCACCGGAAACCGGGTCCTCCAGCGCCGTGCGCCGCCAGCCATGGCGCTCGCCCGCCTCGATCAGCGCGGAAAAGACGCCGCGCTCGATCTCGGCGGTCTCGAACACGAGATCGGACATGATGTCGTAGAGCGCCGCGCCGGCCGCCCGGCGGCGGTTCTTGCCTTTCAGCGCGGGATCGACGTGAAGCCGGACCGGCGGCAGGATCGTCACGGTCACCTTCGGCCACCACGCCCGGCGCACCTGATCGCGCTTGAGGCGGGAGAACACGGTGCGCTCCGGCCCGTCGATCTTCACCGGCACGACCATGGCGCCGGACTTGTCGGCGATCAGCCCCGCCCCGTCATAGACCTTCATCAGGCTGCCCGTGACCGTGAGCCGGCCTTCGGGGAAGATGATCAGCGTCTCGCCGCTCTTGACCGCGTTGATCAGGGTGCGGGTGGCGAGCGGCCGGGTCGGATCGAGCGGCATCGCCTTGGCGACGCTCAAGAAAGGCTTCACCCACCAGCGCTGGGCGATGCCGTGGTCGATGGCGAAGACTGGATCCTTGTCGAGCAGCGACAGGGCCAGCGGCGCATCGAGGAAGGAGACGTGGTTGAGGGCGACGATGGCGTTCGGCCCCGCCTTCTCGACATTCTCCAGGCCCTTCACCTCCAGGCGGTAGACGGCGCGGAACAGGATCGACAGGGCGTCGCGTAAGGGGTTGGTCGCCAGGGTCTTCAGGATGACCGCGCCGACGATCAGGTTGAGCACGGCGACCAGCCCGAGGAGCTGCGCCATCGAGAGGCCGAGCCCCTGGAGCACGGCCAGCGCCAGGGTGCCGCCGACCATGAAGGCGGCGGTGAGCACGTTGACCGCGCCGATGACGCGGGCGCGCTTGGCCTTCTCGGTCCAGGCCTGCACCGCCGCGAAGGAGGGCACCACGTAGAGGCCGCCCGCGACGGCGAGCCCGGCGAAATCGAGGACGATGCGCAGGCCCGAACCGCTGGTGATGAAGTCCCAGGCGCCGATCGGCTCGCCCGAGGGCGGCGGCAGGTGCGACACCGTCCAGGCGAGATCGAGGCCGAACAGGCCCATCAGCACCGCGCCGATGGGGGTCGGCAGCAGCACGATCCGCCCGCTGGCGAGCCAGGAGGCGAGGCCGGAGCCGACCGCGATGCCGACGGAGAAGATCGCGAGCAGGGTGGTGGCGACGATCTCGGTACCGTTCAGCGTCTGGCGCACCAGCACCGGCAGGAGCGAGAGGATCACCACGCCGACGAGCCAGAACCAGCTCACGATCACCGAGCCGCGCCACAGCCGCGTGTCGGACCAGAGGTCGCGCAGCAGGGCCACGGTGGAGCGGGCGACGTTCGCATCGACCTTCAGGTCGGGCGCCCCCTCGCCGGTGGCGGGGATCATGCGGGCGGAGAGCCAGCACAGGACGGCCATGCCCATCAGCCCGGCACCGAGCCCGAGGGCATGGCCGCCCATGGCCATGGCGAGGCCGGCGGTGATGGTGCCGAGCAGGATCGCCAGGAAGGTCGCGGCTTCCACCAGGGCGTTGCCGGCGGTCAGTTCCTCGCGCTTCAGATGATCGGGCAGGATGCCGTACTTGATCGGACCGAACAGCGCCGCGATGATTCCGAAGAGGCCGAGCGCGGCGAACAGCAGCGGCACCGAATGCAGCCAGAAGCCCAGCACCGAGAGCAGGGCGGCGAAGATCTCCGCGAATTTCAGGCGCCGGGCGAGCAGGGCCTTGTCGTAGCGGTCGGCCAGCTGTCCGCCGAGGCCGGACAGGATGAAGAAGGGGCCGACGAAGACGGCGCTCGCCAGCGTCACCAGAACGCCGCCGCTCTCCCCGCTGCCGGCGCTCACCTGGAACAGGATCAGCAGGGCGAGCGCGTTCTTCAGGAAGTTGTCGTTGAAGGCGGAGAAAAACTGGCACCAGAACAGCGGCGCGAAGCGCCGCGTGGTCATCAGCGTGCGGAACATCGTGGTCTCTCCCGGCTCCGGGCATGACTGCCTGCGCATCGGCGAGGCGTCAAATCGGAGGTTTGCACGACGTTCAAAATATCTCTGCAGCACGCGTCGGCAAGCTTGATTTTGCACGCTGTGCAATTTACCGCCACGTCGCGTGCGGGCACGCACGGCGATCCGGGAGTGGAACGGACTTGGCAGGCCGGTCACGGGGCAGCGGCCCAAGGGGCGAGCATGACCGCGAGGGCTTCCTCGCGCTCGTCGCGGGCGCGGCGGAGAGCCTCGTGCGCAACGAGGGATTCCGCGCGCTGGGCATGCGGCGGCTCGCCGCCGCCATCGGCTACGCGCCGAACTCGATCTATAACGCGGTCGGCGATCTCGATCAGGTGGTGCTGCGGGTCAATGCCCGCACCCTGGCCCGTCTGCACGCGGCGATGCGGGCGGCGATCGCACCGGACCGAACCGCACGGGACAACGCCCTGGCCCTCGCCGACGCCTATCTCGTCTTCGTCGCCGCCGATCCGAAGGTCTGGAGCCTGCTGTTCGAGCATCTCGCCGCGCCGGACCAGCCGTTTCCGGATTGGTACGCGGCGGCCCTGGCCGAGCCGGTCGGGCTCGTCGACACGGTACTCGCGCCGCTCGTCACCGATCCCGATGAGCGCCGCCGGGCGGTCGCCACCCTCTGGGCCGCCCTGCACGGGCTCGCCTCGCTCTCGACCTCGGGCAAGCTCGCGGTGCTCACCCCCGACCCGCCGCGCGATCTCGCACGATTGCTGGTGGGGCGGTTTCTGGGCTGATCGGCTTTGGCTCTCTTCCGTCCCGGAGAAGGAACACGGCCTTCAGCGCGACGCGAAGACGGGTATAGAGCCGGCCAGCGCCCGCCCTTTCGACCGGATCCTGCTCGATGACCCATTCCTCCGTCCCGACCTTGCAGCACTTCGAGGAGGTCGCAGAGCGCTACGACCTGATCCTGTGCGACGTCTGGGGCGTGCTGCATGACGGGACGCGCGGCCACGAGGCGGCGGGCGAGGCGCTGATCCGCTTCCGCGCCCTGCCCGGTCCCCGCCCGCGCCGGGTCATCCTCGTGTCGAACGCCCCCCGGCCGTGGCAGGGGGTGCAACAGATCCTCGACGGCTACGGCGTTCCGCGGGAGGCCTACGACGCGATCCTCACTTCCGGCGACCTGACCCGGCGGCTGATCGCCGAGCATCCCGGTGATCGGGTGTATCACCTCGGGCCGGAGCGCGACGCGCCGGTCTTCGACGGGCTCGACCTCACCCTGGTGCCGGCGGAGGAGGCGCAGCGCGTGGTCTGCACCGGCCTGTTCGACGACCATACCGAGACGGCCGAGGATTACCGCGCGACGCTGGCCGATTTCCGCGCCCGCGCCGTGCCGATGATCTGCGCCAATCCCGACCTCGTGGTCGAGCGCGACAAGAAGCTGATCCCCTGCGCCGGCCTGATCGCCCAGGCCTACGAGGAGATTGGCGGCGCGGTCGTCTATGCCGGCAAACCCTATCGGCCGGTCTACGAAACTGCGCTCGCCATGGCCGGCGAACTCGACCGCCTGCCCCCACCGGACAGAGCCCGCACCGTGGCCGTCGGCGACGCGATCCGCACCGACATCGCCGGAGCCTCCGCCTACGGCATCCCCTCGATCCTAGTGGCCCGCGGCATTCACGCGGAGGAACTCGGCGTCACGGCGGAGCACCACAGCCTCGGCGATATCGCGGACTGGCTCGGCCGCCAGCCGGTGCGGCCGGATGCGGTGATCGAGCGGCTGGTCTGGTAGCCGGGACACGGCCCGAGGAACCGGCCGCCGGTCCGCTCATTGCTGCAGTGCAATATCGAACGGCAGGACGATGATCGGACGGCGGAACGATCCTGGGAACGCCGCACGACCTGCCGGCCAAGGAGAGTGGGTCCGGCAACCGCTTCTGCTATGCCCGCGCGCCGTTCGGGGCGCTGGTCGAATTCATCACCTCCCCCTCACCTCTGCCTTACGACGCCGGGACGGCTCTGCGGCGCTGGAAGCCGCCGGTCGTCGGTTGAGGCACGCCCCTGTTCCGGACGGGGTGCGCGGCCGGATCGCTTCGGCTTCGCCGCGCGAGGACGGTTTCGCGTCGCTGACGCAGTTCGATCCGCTCGGAAATTCCTCTGCACGGTCGCCAACCGGGAACGCGATTGCTATGGGGACCGAAATCAAGCTGGATCCCAGACGATGACGAGACCGGAGGCAGGCGGCCCGAGCGGGGCGGAAGCGGCGCGCCACGCGACATTGTCCGCGCATTTCGCGTCGTGCGGATACGGACCGGCATCGCCCCCGGTGCTGCAACCCGTCGAGCCGTTCCTCGAATTGTCGGGCGAGGACATCCGCCGCCGCATCTTCGTGACCCAGGACGCGGCCGGGGCCGAGCTGTGCCTGCGACCGGAATTCACGATTCCCGTCTGCCGCCTGCACCAAGCGACGCGGCCGGGCGAGAGCGCCGATTACAGCTATCTCGGCCCGGTTTTCCGCCTCGCGGCGGGAGAGCCCGACGAATTCCTGCAAGGCGGCATCGAATCGATCGGCCGCGCCGACACGCCGGCCGCCGATGCCGAGGTGCTGGGGCTCGCCCTCGAGGGGCTCGATCTGCTCGGCCGCTCCGATGGCGCGGTGCGCCTCGGCGATATGGGCCTGACCCATGCCTTCCTCGATGCGCTCCAGGTTCCGCCGGTCGCCAAGCGCCGCACCCTGCGGGCCATCGCCGCCGGGCGCTCCCTGGACGAGGTGGTGAACGCAGCGCAGACCGAAGACCGCCATGCCGGCCTGCTCGCGGCGATCCAGGGCCAGGATGCGGGGGCCGTGCGCGCCTTCGTCGAGGACGTGCTCTCCATCGCCGGAATCTCGCAGGTCGGCGGCCGCAGCGCCGGCGCCATCGCCGAGCGCTTCCTCGCCAAGGCCTCGGCCCAGGCGCAGGGCGGAGCCGGGCTCAACAGCGCCAACCGCGCGCTGATCGAGCGCTACTGCGCCGTCTCCGGCAATCCCGATGATGCCGCCGCGGCGGTGCGGACGCTGGCCCGGGAAGCCGGTCTGACCCATGCCGGTCTCGACGAGGCGCTGGCCCTGTTCGAGGAGCGCACCGGCTTCATGGCGGCGCGGGGCCTTCCGGTCGAGCGCTTCCGCTTCAGCGGCGGGTTCGCCCGCAATCTCGATTACTATACCGGCTTCATCTTCGAGGTGACCGGCCCGCAAGGCGGCCCGACCCTCGTCGGCGGCGGCCGTTACGACGGCCTGCTGCAACAGCTCGGCAGCCCGGTGCCGCTGCCGGCGGTGGGCTGCGCATTCTGGCTGTCGCGCTGCGCAGAAGGAGATGTGGCGTGAGCGATCTGCCCCTGGTTCTCGCCGTCCCCTCCAAGGGTCGGCTTCAGGAGAATGCGAGCGCCTTCTTCTCCCGCGCGGGCCTGAAGCTCGTGCAGAAGGCCGGCGCCCGCGAATATCGCGGCACTCTGGCCGGCCTGCCCGGCGTCGAGGTGCGCTATCTCTCGGCCTCCGAGATCGCCGGCCAGCTCGCCAGCGGCGCCGCCCATCTCGGCGTCACCGGCGAGGATCTGATCCGCGAGATGCTGCCCGATCCGGCGGGAAGCGTCGAATTGCTGACGCCGTTGGGCTTCGGCCATGCCAGCGTGGTGGTGGCGGTGCCCCAGGCCTGGATCGACGTGCGCGCCATGAGCGACCTCGACGAGGTCGCCAGCGAGATGCGCCTGCGCCAGGGCAAGCGGATGCGCATCGCCACCAAATACGTGAACCTGACCCGCCGCTTCTTCGCCGAGGCCGGCATCGCCGATTACCGCATCGTCGAGAGCCTGGGCGCCACCGAGGGTGCACCGGCGGCGGGCTCGGCGGAAATCATCGTCGACATCACCACCACCGGCACGACGCTGGCGGCCAATGCCCTGAAGGTCTTAGACGACGGGGTGATGCTGCGCTCGGAAGCCAATCTGGTCGCCTCGCTCAAGGCGCCCTGGGGCGAGACGGCGCGGACGGCCCTGCGCACGGTGCTCGGCCGCATCGCCGCCGAGGAGCGCGCCCGCACCACGCGGGAAGTGCGGGCGGGCCTGCCGGAATCCGGTGAGATCGATCTCGCCACCCTTGCCGGCCTGCACGAGGCCGAGTTGCCCTACGGCGCCCCGCGCGGGCCGGACGGCGAGATCGTGCTCCGCTGTCCGGCGGATGCGGTGTTCGATCTCTCCGATGCCCTGGTCCAGGCCGGGGCGCGGGCGGTCACCGTGCGGCGGATCGACTACGCCTTCGCGGCGGAGAACCCGTTAGCGGAGCGGCTGCTCGCGCGTCTCTGAGACAGAGCCTCCCATCCACCGCCTCATCCTGAGGTGCGAGCGCGCAGCGTCCGCCTAGAAGGATCCTCCAGATCCCGCGCGATCCCTGGACGATCCTTCGAGGCCGCTTCGCGGCCCCTCAGGATGAGGGTGTGAACGGGGGAGAGGGTCTACCGCCCGCCCTGCTTGGCGAATTCCGATAGGACACCACGAAGAATCTTCAGCCGGCCCTCATAAGCGGCGGTCAGGCAGGCGACATCGGTGCCGCAGGCGCGGCGGTCCTTGAGCCAGGCCTCCTGATCCTCCTGCATCTTGGTGCGGTTGCCCATCGGCAGCAGGTCTTTGAGGATATCGAAGCGTACCGCCATCTCGACATCGAGGTCGTTGAGGGCGCGGGTGTCGCAGATCGTCTTCTCGTCCGGCGTCTCGGCCTTGGCGCAGGAAAAGCTCGCCGCCGTCGCGGGCGAAGCCGCCAAGAAGCCCAGCGCGAGGATGAGACAGGGAAGACGCATCGGACACACTCCATCGCGGGCAACGGCCGCGCTTGGCCCTTCCAACACGCGAGGCCGCCCGGCAGTGCCGGGCCCTGCCAAGAGAATCAGCTCCAGGGCTTCACGATCGCGAGGATGACGATGCCGATCATCAGCAGCGTCGGCACCTCGTTGATCACCCGGTAGAAGCGGTGGCCGCGGGTGTTGCGGTCGGCGGCGAAGTCCTTGACCGTGCGGGCGAGGAAGCCGTGCATGCCGCTCATCGCCAGCACCAGGGCGAATTTCGCCTGGAGCCAGGGCGCGGCATAGAAACCGCTCTGCCACGCGAGCCAGAGGCCGAGGATCCAGGTCACGATCATGGCCGGCGTCATGATCGCTTTGAGCAGGCGCCGTTCCATGACCTTGAAGGTCTCGGATTGCACCCGCGAGCCCGCCGGCAGGGCGGCGTGATAGACGAACAGGCGCGGCAGATAGAGCATCGCCGCCATCCAGGCGATCACCGCGATGACGTGGAAGGCCTTGATCCAGGGGTAGAGAGTCTCAAGCACCGGGTGAGGCACTCCTCGATACGCAACGCGGGGACGAGATCAGCGACCGGCCCTGAGCCGGGCGAGCATCTGCTCGACATGGGCGATCGGCGTCTGCGGCGTGATGCCGTGGCCGAGGTTGAAGATGTGCGGGACGCCCTCGGTGGCCTCCAGGATGGCATCCACGGCCGCGTCCAGGGCCCGCCCGCCCTCGATCAGCGTTTCAGGGTGCAGGTTGCCCTGGGTGACTGTCGTGGCCGGCACACGGGCCCGCAGGGCCGCGAGATCGACCCCCCAATCGACGCCGACCGCATCGGCTCCGGTCTCGGGGATGACGCGGGCATGGCCGTCGAGCCCCGAGCCGCGGGCGAAGACGATGATTTTCGCGTCCGGCACCTCGGCCCGGATGCCGGCGACCATCCGGGCGATCGGGCCGAGGGAAAACCGCTTCAGCGCATCGCCGTCGCTGGAGTCCGGCAAGACGCCGGCATGGGACTCGAAGATCTGCACCGCGTCGGCGCCGGCGCGGAACTGCCGGATGAGATACTCGGTCTGCACCGTCACCAGCCGGTCGAGCAGCGCGTCGAGGAGCGCCGGATCGGAGGCCGCGAGAGCCCGAGCCGGGGCGAGGTCCGGCGTGCCGCGTCCGCCGATCATGTAGCTCGCCACGGTCCAGGGGGCGCCGCAGAAGCCGAGCAGGGTGGTCTCCCGGGGCAGGGCGCCCCGGATGCGCTCCACCGCCTCGAAGACCGGCGCGAGATGCGTGAAGATCGCCGGGTCATCCGCCTGCCGCAGACGGTCGAACTGGGCCCGACCTTCGAGGGCGTCGAGGCGCGGCCCCTCGCCCTCGACGAAGCGCACGTCCTGGCCCAGCGCGTGGGGCACCACGAGGATATCGGAGAAAAGGATCGACGCCTCGAAGCCGAAGCGGCGGATCGGCTGCAGCGTCACCTCGGTGGCGAAGGCCGGATTGTAGCAGAGGTCGAGGAAGGAGCCGGCTTCCGCCCGGGTCGCCCGGTATTCCGGCAGGTAGCGTCCGGCTTGGCGCATCATCCAGGCGGGGGGAGGGGAGATCGCTTCCCCCGACAGCACCCGCAGCACCGGCCTGTCCGCTGTCCTCGCTTCGGCCATGGATGTCCGTGTCCTGTCGCTTGCCCGAGGCGCTCGGCCGGAGAGGTCGCGACCTCGCCATCCCCACCCCGGCCCTCTTCAAAGAAAGAGAGATTCTAGAATCTCTGTTTTTTCTCTTGGACGTTGGATGGCGGTGCCGCAAGCGCGTCCACAGGCCCTCCCCACAGCCGCGGCGTTAATCGGCTCTTAACGGATTGGATCTAATGTCTGCGATAGGCCAAGCTCACCAGGGGCTTGCATGGGGCTCCGCGCCCTGATGGCCGCCATGGTCCCGGATTCTCCCATTGGGGCGGATTCCGCCTGAGCGCGCAATCTGCGTGTTGAGGGAGGAGTCGATGGTTTTAGGACCGTCCCGTCCCCCTCGTGCCGCCGGGCCGATTTTTCCCCAGTGATCGACTCCTCGGACGCCCTCTGGGGATAGAGGGAGGGGCAAGATCCGCCTGAATCTCCTCAAGACCCTGAATTTTCTAGCGAATCTCACGCGCGCCATGCTGCGGTGCCGAGCGCGGCTCAAGCCTCGGAGCGCCCCGGAACGGCCGATCCCATGAGAGCACTGGGGCGGGCTCGGCGTCCTTGCCTGCTGCGCGTCGCTCTCGCGGCAGCTCGGCAGAAGCATCGTCCGATCGGCCGGAACAGGCCTGCCCAGCAGGCCGCCTGCGCAGCCATTCAATTCGGCATCGCCCTCGCGCCGTAAAATGCTCTAATCATCCGGTCGGGGCGGCGAGGCCGCCTCGACCGATGCGTCACGGCAGAGACGGGCCGACGATGAGCCGCAGCTATTTTCATCTCCACCTCGTCTCGGACTCGACCGGCGAGACCCTGATCAATGTCGGGCGCGCCGCGGCGGTGCAGTACGAGGGCATCTCGGCCATCGAGCACGTCTATCCCCTGGTGCGCTCGGGCACGCAGCTCGAACGGGTCATCTCCGAGATCCGGGCGGCGCCGGGCCTCGTGCTCTACACCCTCGTCGGCCACGAGCTGGTCGAGCGCCTGGAGGAGGCCTGCCGCGAGACCGGCTCGCCGACACTCAACGTGCTGCAGCCGGTCCATGCCCTGCTGCGCTCCTATCTTGGCGCCACCTCGACCGAGCGGCCCGGCGCCCAGCACATGCTCAACGCCGAGTATTTCAAGCGCATCGACGCGATGAACTTCACCCTGGCCCATGACGACGGCAACCTGCCGGCGGATCTCGACGAGGCCGATGTGGTGCTGGTCGGCGTCAGCCGCACCTCGAAGACGCCGACCTCGATCTATCTCGCCAATCGCGGCCTGAAGACCGCCAACCTGCCCCTCGTGCCCTCGATGCCGCTGCCGCCGAGCTTCGAGCGGGCGAAGAAGGCCCTGATCGTCGGGCTGATCGCCAGCCCCGAGCGGATCGTGCAGATCCGTCAGAACCGCCTGCTCAGCCTGAAGGCCGACGACAATTCCTCCTATGTCGACCGGGAATCGGTGGCCGACGAGGTCGCCGCCTCCCGCCGGCTCTGCGCCAAGTATCGCTGGCCGACCATCGACGTGACCCGCCGCTCCATCGAGGAGACGGCCGCCGCGATCCTCGACCTCTACCGCGAGCACCGCCTGAAATTCATCGCGACCTGAGGGCGGGAGCATGGGGGAGGGGGATGACGCGGCGGCAGACCTCCGCGAGACCGTCCAGGCCGGGCGCGGGCGCTGCACCGATCTCAGCCTGTCCTATCGGGACTGGATGCCGCCGCCCGACCTCCTGATCGGCGCGGTCACGCCCGATCTGCTGCGGGCCTATCACGCCGAGACCACCGTGCTCGGGGCGAGCCTCTACGAGGTGCCACGGGCGGAGGTGGCGGAG
Source organism: Methylorubrum populi (assembly GCA_020741775.1). Lineage (GTDB taxonomy): Bacteria > Pseudomonadota > Alphaproteobacteria > Rhizobiales > Beijerinckiaceae > Methylobacterium > Methylobacterium populi_B. The sequence continues at coordinate 215,709 of DYYG01000013.1, read as the reverse complement.
GAGGGCGTCGTCATCCTCGATGGCGTGTTCCAGTCCGGCGCCCAACTCAACGTCTTCCCCGTGGTCGCCGAGGCGCATCACCGCGCCATCGCCGCCCGGCTCGCGGGCTTGCGGCGGGTGATGGTCGAGGATCCGGTCGTGCTGCTCACCGGCATGGGCCACCAGATGTACGGCCACTGGCTGGTGGATTTCCTGCCCAAGCTGTTCCTGCTCCACCGGGCCGGCCACGATCTCGCGCGCCTGCGCTACCTCCTGCCCGCCGACACCCCGGCCTTCGCGCGGGTCTGGCTCGGCCTTCTCGGCATCGGCGAGGACCGCCTCGTCGTCTACGAGCGGGAGCGGGAGGTCGTCGCCTGTCGCCGGCTCCTGGTGCCGACGGCCCTGCGCTTCGTCAGCCGCGCCTCGCCGCTGATGCGCGAGGCGCGGCGTTTCCTGCTGGAGCGGGCCTTTCCCCGCCCGCGCTGGCGCCCGGGCCGGCGCGCCGAACCCCGAGGCTTCCGAAAGATCCTGATCTCCCGCTCGGACAATGCCGACACGAAGAACCGCCGGACCCTGGCCGAGCGGGCCGCCTTCGAGGCGGCGGCCCTGGCCCGGGGCTTCGAGCAGGTCCGGCCCGAGCGGATGAGCGTGCCCGAACAGGTCGCCCTGTTCCGCTCCGCCGCCACGATCCTCGGGGAATACGGCTCGGGGCTGCACGGCTCCCTGTTCGCGCCGGTGGGGACGAGCGTGATCAGCCTGCGCGACAACGGGCTCGACCTCGGTTTCCTGCAAAGCTCCCTCGACCACGCGCTCGGCCATGCCGGCGGCTACGTGATCGGCTCGGCGCGCTCGGAAGACGGGTTCTTCTCCGTGGCGCCGCAGGATATCGACTTCCTGTTCGACTGGCTCGATTGGCGCGGCCTGCGCTGAGGAGACCCGCCCGGTGACCGCTGCCCCGCCCTCTCCCTGGCTCCCCGCCGAGCCGCTGCTCCTCGCCTCGGCCAGCGCCACGCGGCGCGACCTCCTGGCCAGCGCCGGCCTGCCGGTGGAGACCGCGCCGGCCCGCATCGACGAGCGCGCCCTCGAAGCGGAGAGCGCCGGCCTGACCCCACCGGAGTTGGCGCGGCGGCTCGCCCTCGCCAAGGCGGAGGAGGTCGCCGCCCGCCATCCCGGCCGCGTCGTCATCGGCGCCGACCAAGTGCTCGCCTGCGACGGCCGCGTGTTCCACAAGCCGGCGGATCTGGCCGGGGCACGAACCCATCTCGCCGGGCTCCAGGGCCGGACCCACGCGCTGCATGCGGCGGTGGCGGTCCTGCGGGACGGAGCCCGCGAGGATTTCGTCGAGACCGCGCGGATGACCATGCGTCCCCTCGATGGGGCGGCCATCGACGCCTATCTGCGGCTCGCGGGCAAGGCGGTCACCACCTCGGTCGGCGCCTACCAGCTCGAGGGACTCGGCATCCACCTGTTCGAGCGGATCGAGGGCGACCACGCGACGATCCTCGGCCTGCCGCTCACGCCGCTGCTCGCGCGGCTGCGGGGCATGGGTCTGCTGGCGTTCTGATACGGTTTCCGCTTGATGGAAGCGCAGACCGTATCAGCAAGTCTGCGCGGCACTTGAGCGATGACGCCATCCGCTCTCCCGAACAGGCTTTGAGCGGCACCGAAGACGGCGAGGGACAATGCACGACCACCGGCACGACCATGCCCATCCCCATGACGAGGAGCATGACGACGCTCACGCCGGGCATGGGCATGGCGGACACGATCACGGCGGATCCGGGCACGGATCTCACGGACACGTCCATGCGCCGAAGGATTTCGGCAGAGCCTTCGCCCTCGGTATCTCGCTCAATCTCGGCTTCGTCGTCGTCGAGGCGATCTATGGCTGGCTGTCCAACTCCATGGCCCTGGTGGCCGATGCCGGCCACAACCTCTCCGACGTGCTCGGGCTCGCCGCCGCCTGGATCGCCGCCGTCCTGGTGAAGCGGGCGCCCTCGGCGCGCTTCACCTACGGCCTGCGCGGCTCCTCGATCCTGGCCGCCCTGTTCAACGCGGTGGTGCTCCTGGTGGCGACCGGCGGCATCATCGTCGAGGCCCTGCAGCGCCTGTTCCATCCGGAGCCGGTCGCCGGCACGACGGTGATGGTGGTGGCCGGCATCGGCATCCTCATCAACGGCTTCACCGCCTGGCTGTTCGCCTCCGGATCGAAGGGCGACATCAACATCCGTGGCGCCTACCTGCACATGGTCGCCGACGCGGCGGTCTCGGCCGGCGTGGTGCTCGCCGGCCTCGTCATCCTCGGCACCGGCTTCGACTGGATCGACCCCCTGGTCAGCCTCGTCATCGCCGCGCTCATCATCGTGGCGACCTGGGGCCTGCTGCGCGACAGCGTGGCGATGTCGCTCGCGGCGGTGCCGCCCGGCATCGATCCGGAGGCGGTGCGGGCCTGCCTCGCCGCCCGCCCCGGCGTCAGCGGCTTGCACGACCTGCACATCTGGCCGATGAGCACCACCGAATCCGCGCTCACCGCCCATCTCGTCCTGGCCGGGGCCGCCCCGGACCGGCTCTTCCTCAAGGAGACGGCGGACGAGCTGCGGCAGCGTTTCGGCATCGCCCACGCGACGATCCAGATCGAGATCGAGGGGGAGACCGCCTGCACCCTGCCGAAAGGCTGCGTGGCGTGAGGCTTTTCCCTTTTCCAGGCGCGCTCAGCGGCAGGGTTTCATGACCACCAAGGCTTTCGTCGTCGGCCATCCGATCGCCCATTCCCGTTCGCCGCTGATCCACGGCCACTGGCTCGCCGCGCACGGCCTCGACGGCACCTACGAGCGTATCGACGTGGCGCCCGAGGAGTTCGAGGCCTTCTTTCACGGGCTGCCCGGCTCCGGCTTTGCCGGTGGTAACGTCACGATCCCGCACAAGGAGACGGCCTTCCGGTTGGCGCATGCACTGACCGCGCGGGCCCGAAAAATCGGGGCGGTGAACACCCTGATCGTCGAGGGTGACCGGGTTCTCGGCGACAACACCGATGCGCCGGGATTCATCGCTCATCTCGACCAGAGCCTCGGGGAGGGCTGGCCGGAGCGCACCGGCCGGCACGCGCTGGTCCTCGGCGCGGGCGGCGCGGCCCGGGCCATCGTCGTCGGGCTGGTGGAGCGCGGTTTGAGCGTGCGCGTCGCCAACCGCAGCCCGGAGCGGGCGCGGACGCTCGCGGCGCTCGATCCCGACCATGTCGCGGCCCTGCCCTGGGAGGCTGTACCGGAGGCGCTCACCGAGACCGGGCTTCTCGTCAACACCACCTCCCTCGGCATGGCCGGGCACCCGCCGCTCGATCTCGATCTGACCCCGCTTCCCGACCACGCGGCGGTGGCCGACATCGTCTACGTGCCCCTGGAGACGCCGCTGCTCGCCGCGGCACGGGCGCGGGGGCTCGCGGCGGTGGACGGGCTCGGCATGCTGCTGCACCAGGCGGTGCCGGGCTTCTCGGCTTGGTTCGGCCTGCGCCCCGCCGTGACGCCGGCGCTGCGGGACGCAATCGTCGCGGATCTTCTCCGGACATGAGCGCGCCGGAGGACAAGCCCCGGCGTCCCATGGTGCTGGGCCTCACCGGCTCCATCGGCATGGGCAAGTCCGCCACCGCCGCGATGTTTTCCGCGCGCGGGGTGCCGGTCCACGATTCCGATGCGGCGGTCCACGCCCTCTACGGACCGCAGGGCGCGGCGGCGCGGGCCATCGGCGCGGCCTTTCCCGGCACGCTGACCTCCGACGGCGCGGTCGACCGCCCGGCCCTGCGGGCGAGGGTGCTCGGCGATGCCGGCAAGCTCGCCCGGCTGGAGGCCATCGTCCATCCCCTGGTTCAGGCCGAGAGCCGCGCTTTCCTCGCGCGCCATGCCGGGGCACCGCTGGTCGTGCTCGACATCCCGCTCCTGTTCGAGACCGGAGCGGAGGCGCGCTGCGACGCCGTCCTCGTCGTCACCGCCCCGCCCGAGGTGCAGCGCGCCCGGGTCCTCGCCCGCCCCGGCATGGATGAGGCAGCCTTCGCCGCGATCCGCGCCAAGCAGATGCCGGATGCCGAGAAGCGCAGGCGGGCGGATTTCCTGATCGACACGAGCCGCGGCTTCGAGCAGGCGGAGGCGGAGGTGGCGCGGATCGTCGAAGAACTGGCGCATCGGAACCCGGATGCGCGCCGATAGCATCGTCGTGGGTTAACCCATCCTTCGCTGTCCGGTACGAGGCTGTTCCCTCGCTTGGGACCGGAACACGACATGCTGCGCGAGATCGTCCTCGATACCGAGACCACCGGCACGGATGCCAAGAACGGCGACCGGCTGATCGAAATCGGCTGCGTCGAGCTGATCAACCACGTCCAGACCGGTGCCTATTACCACCAGCTCATCAACCCGCAGCGGGCGGTTTCCGAGGGAGCCTTCGCGGTCCATGGCATCTCGGACGCGATGCTCGCCGACAAGCCGGTCTTCGCCGACGTGGTGGACGCCTTCGTCGCCTTCTGCGGCGATGCGCGGCTGGTGATCCACAACGCCCCGTTCGATGTCGGCTTCCTCAACATGGAGTTCGCCAAGCTCGGGCCGGCCGCCCCGCCGCTCATCGTGCTGGAGGATGTGGTCGACACCCTGCTGCTCGCCCGCCGCAAGCATCCGGGCGCGGCCAACAATCTCGACGCCCTGTGCAATCGCTACGGCGTCGACACCACCCGCCGGGTCAAGCACGGCGCGCTTCTCGACGCGCAGATCCTGGCCGAGGTCTATGTCGAACTCCTCGGCGGCAAGCAGACCAGCCTGGGCCTCAGCATCGCCGAGCCGGCCGGAAGCGTGGCGGTGGAAGCGGTGGCCGATTCGGGTCCGATCGCCCCGCGCGCGATGCGCAGCCGGCTGACGGAGGACGAGCGCCTGCGGCATGTCAGCTTTGTCGAGAGTCTGGGAACAAACGCCCTCTGGCGCGACTATCTGGAGCCATGACACGGCACGGGGCATTCCCAAGTTCCTGTTCGAACAGGATCTTTGTTCTCGGACCGGGGTGATCTTCCCATCGCCGGAATTCCCTCCGGCGCGCCGGACGCATCGCGCCACCTGACTCTCTTTGCTGCGATGCAAAAAGTTTCATCTTGCGGTGCAATATGCGCGTTCCCATACCATCCCTGTGGATGGCGCGGGGATGGGCGCAATGATGGATGTGATGCAGGAGAGCCGGCACGAGGCTCCGCTAGCGATGACGCTCGGAGCCAAGCTGGCGGCCAAGCCCGGTGACAGTGAGAAGATCACGGTCAATCTCGGCTTCGTCGATCTCGGCCATGTCGACCTGCTCGTTTCGGAAGGCGTCTATGCCAACCGCAGCGACTTCATCCGCACGGCCATCCGCAACCAGATCGAGCGGCATGCCGACATCACCCGCCAGTCGGTGGCCCGCAAACCGATCGAGTTCGGCCTGCGCCGTTACGGACGCGTGGAGCTGGAGGCGGCGTTGGCGGCCGGCATCCGGCTCGAGATCCGTGTCCTCGGCCTCGCGGTGATCGCCGACGACGTATCGGCCGACCTCGCCAGCGCGACGATCGCCTCGATCGAGGTGCTCGGCGGCTTCCAGGCGAGCCCTGCGGTGAAGCGGGTGCTGGCCGGCCGTCTGTTCTGAACCCCAACCGACCCCTTCCTCGTGACCCGCTGCGCTCGTGCGGCCCGTCGCCGACCCCGGAAAGCGAGACTTTGCATGACCGATCACTCCACCACCCTCCTCGCGAACATGGCCGAGGCGACGCGCCTGACCCAGGCCGGACGGCTCACCGAGGCGACCGCCCTGATCCAGCGCAGTCTCGCCGCCTCGGGCCTGACCCCGGAGGCGACGTCACGGAGCGAGCCAGCGGCTGCGGATTTCGCGATCCCACGGCTCGAAGCGGGGAACGAGGCGGGCCATGCGGCGCTGATCCCCGAGCGGCTGCGCGAGAACATCGACCAGATGATGCAGGGCCTGCGCACCCTCGCGCCGTCGCTGAAGGGGCTGGTGGGGGGCGGCCTGCACGCCCCGGCTCCCGGTGAGGCGCCCGAGGACGGCCAGTTCGTCGAGCGCAGCTTCTCCAACGCGGCCGGCGCGCGGGACTATAAGCTGTTCATCCCGAGCCCCCGGGGCGGGAGCCGCCCGCTGGTGGTGATGCTGCATGGCTGCACGCAATCGCCGGACGATTTCGCGGCGGGCACCCGCATGAACCGGCTCGCCGAGGAGGAGGGGATCTACGTCGCCTATCCGCGTCAATCGCGCCAGGCCAACGCTCAGAAATGCTGGAACTGGTTCGAGCCCGGCGATCAGGGCCGGGAGATGGGCGAGGCCGGGATCGTCGCCGGGCTGGTCCGCGCCCTCTGCGCCGAGCATCCGATCGACCGGAGCCGCATTTACATCGCCGGCCTCTCGGCGGGCGGGGCGGCGGCGGCCAACATCGCCCGGGCCTATCCGGATCTGTTCGCGGCAGTCGGCGTGCATTCGGGCCTCGCGGCCGGCTGCGCCCGCGATCTGCCCTCGGCTCTCTCGGCCATGCGCGTCGGCGCGCCGGGAGCGCCGCCGCCCGGCGGTGCATCCGGCTTCGGGGCGGGCTCGGTGGCGCAGGGCCTGCGCGTGCCGACCATCGTCTTCCACGGCGAGGGCGACGGCACCGTCCACCCGCGCAATGCCGAGGCCGTGCTCGCCCAGGCCGGCATCGCCGAGCTGACGCCGCAGCGGGACAGCGGCAGGACGGAAGGTGCAGGTTCCGGCCATGCCTATACGCGCACGCGCTATGCCGACGAGGCCGGCCGGGTGCAGGTCGAGGCTTGGTCGATCCAGGGGGCGGGCCATGCTTGGTCCGGTGGCAGCCCGGAGGGCAGCTACACCGATCCGGGCGGACCGGATGCCTCGCGGGCGATGGTCGATTTCTTCCTCAGCCACAGCCTTCCGGGCCGGCAGGGCTGAGCGACTACTGGGTCCGGACGGTGAGCGCGGCCGCGAGACCGTCCGGATAGAGGGCCACCCCCTCCGGCAGGGCCTCCGGCCGGAACCAGCGCGCCGTGCAGGGGGTGCCGCTGTCCTCCGCGAAGGCAATGGCGTCGCGGTCGTAGAGGACCGCATCGTGCAGGCGGACGGGGGCGGCGAACAGGATCTCGTGGCCCAGCGCGCCTTCGTGCCGGTAGATGTTCTCGGACACCGCCCAGGGGCCGGTGATCGTCACGCCGCAGCCCAACTCCTCGCCGAACTCCCGCTCCAGGGCCTGCTCGCGGGTTTCTCCGAACTCGATGCTTCCGCCCGGCGGCCGGACTCCCTTCACCCGGCCGCGATCGTCCAGAACCTCGACGGCCAGCACGGCGTCGCCGCGCCAAGCCAGCCCGATCACCTTGGCGCGGATCTGCTGCGGCGGGCGCCATGTCGGGGTCGATAGATTCGTCATTCGTCGTCCCGTCCTTTCGCAGCGGCCTCGGCCAGAGCCGAACGCCATGCCTCCCAGGCCGCCGCCTCGACCGAGACCGTCACCGCCGGCGGGCGCGGCAGCACCAGGGCGGCGGCGAGAGTCCCACCTGCGAGGCTCAGGCCACGATATTGCGCGAAATGCGCGAAGGTGACGGAGAGCCCCGCTGCGTCCCGCTCGACGCTGCCCAGCGCGAGAAAGTCGAGCGGCACCGTCAGACCGCAGCGCAGGGCCTTGGACAGGGCCTCCTTCAAGCACCAGAGCCGGGTCAGGCGTTCCGCCTCCGGCGCCGCGAGGCGGGCGGCGAGGCGCTCGCGCTCGGCGGGCGTCGTCTGACTCGTGAGCAGCTCGATATGGGTCTCCCGGATCCGCTCCAGATCGATCCCCATCGGACAGGCCTCGGGGAAGGCCACCGCCACGGCGACCGGGCCGGCATGGGACAGGCTGATGCCGAGAGAGTCGATTCCCTCGCCGGAGACGACCGGCTGCTCCAGCACGCCGGGCCGGATCGCCACCGCCCGCGGATCGAGATCGGGGTGCAAGGCGGCGATGGCGCGCTTGGCCGCGTAGCGCCCGATCAGCAGGCCGTGGCGGCGGCGGGCATGGAGGCGGTCGGTGAGCAACGCCTCCTCATCCGCGTGGAGGAAGCCGCCGCGATGGGCGTCGAGCCAGTCGAGGGGCGCGCATGCGAGCGTCAGGGCGGCCTGGAGCCGTCCCGCCCGTGGGGAGTCGAGCGCGAAACGCAGGCTCCGCACCAGCGGGGCCGAGGCCTCCGGTCCTGCCGCGCTTTCGGCACTTTCCTCACCTGTCATGGCCGCCCGCTCGCCTCGCTCGCCTGCAGCAAGAAGGAAACGCGCCATTTCCGCAATGCGTCAGCTCGGCGGACTCGCCCTCGCCCTGGCGGCTCTGGTCCCGATGGAGGCCCGTGCGGGCGAGGGAGACCCTTCGGCCGGCATCGCGGCGGTGGTGGAGCGGGTCTATCGTCCGCTGCTGAAGGAATACGACGTACCCGGCCTCGCCGTCGCCGTGACCCGCGACGGACGCTCCGGCGTCTTCACCTTCGGGCTCGCCGCGAAGGAGGGTCAGCGTCCGGTCACACCGGACACGCTGTTCGAGATCGGCTCCATCAGCAAGACCTTCACCGCGACTCTCGTCTCCTACGCTCAGGTCATCGGCCGGCTCTCTCTCGACGATGCGCCGAGCCGGTTCCTGCCATCCTTGCGCGGCAGCGCCCTCGACCGGGTCACCTTGCGCGATCTCGGCACCTACAGCGCGGGCGGGCTGCCGCTGCAAGTCCCCGAAGGTGTCACCGACACGGCGGCGATGACCGCCTATCTCCGGCGCTGGCAACCCTCGGCGCCCCCCGGCACGCAGCGGCTCTACTCCAATCCGAGCCTCGGCCTGTTCGGATCCGCCGCCGCGGCGGCCATGGGCGCCGATTTCAGGACGCTGATGGAGAGACGGATCTTTCCGGGGCTCGGCCTGCGGCACAGCTTCCTCCGCGTGCCCGAAACCGAGGCGGAGCGCTACGCCTGGGGATACGGCAAGGATGACCGGCCGATCCGGGTCAGTCCGGGCGTGCTCGACGGCGAGGCCTACGGCGTCAAATCCAGCGCCGCCGACATGATCCGCTTCGTCGAGGCCCAGCTCGATCCCGGCCGTCTCGATCCGGCGATGCGGCGGGCCGTGGCGGGCACCCATGTCGGCTATCTGCGGGTCGGCCCGATGGTGCAGGGACTCGGCTGGGAGCAATATCCCTATCCGGTTCCGCTGGAGCGCCTCCAAGCCGGCAATGCCGCGCCGATGACCCTGGAGCCGCAGCCGGCGGACCGGCTCGATCCGCCCGAGGCGCCGGATGGGCCACGGCTGTTCAACAAGACCGGCTCCACCAACGGCTTCGGCGCCTATGTCGCCTTCGTACCGGAGAAGCGCATCGGCCTCGTGATGCTGGCCAATCGGAATTTGCCGGTCCCCGCCCGCATCGCGGCGGCTCACGCCGTGCTGGAGGCTTTGGCCGCCGACGGGCCTTGATCCGCCATCCCGAAACTTGGGATCGCGAAGGGATCGTCCCGTCGAACCCCGGATGTATGGGTGAGCGGTCGATGATCCCTCAACGCTTCCTGTCGAAGCGGAAGGCCTGCGGCACGCGCGTCATGCCGATGGCGTCGTAATAGCCCTCGATGCCGGGCGCGGCGGTCAGCAGCAAGCTGACTTCGGGGCCGGCCGCCGCCCGCGTCTCCGCGATCAGCCGGCGGCCGATGCCCTGGCTTTGGAGGTCGCGGGTCACCGCGAGGTCGGAGAGATAGGCGCAGAAGGCGAAGTCGGTCAGCGTGCGCGCCACGCCGACGAGCCGCCCGTCGAGCCGGGCGGTGACGATCAGGTCGGAGGCCGCCAGCATCCGCCCGAGCCGTTCGAGATCGTCGGCCGGCCGGCGCGGGGCGAGGCCGGAGGCGACGAGGACGCCCTGGAAGGCGTCCGCGGCGAGATCCGGCTCCAGGGCATAGACGACGGCACCGGTCACCGGAGCCTCACGCCTCGGTGGCGAAGCGGCCGTGGCAGTGCTTGTACTTCTTGCCCGAGCCACAGGGGCAGGGCTCGTTGCGGCCGACCTTGCCCCAGGTCGCGGCATCGTCGGGGTTGCGCTCCAGCACCGCCGCGTCCGCCGAGAGGTCGCGGGCGGCGAAGCCGTAGGCCGGGCCGGCCCCGCCGGAGCTGCCAGCGAGCGCGAACTCGTTCTCGCCGGTGGTCGGATCGCGGTGCTCGGGGAACATCGGCGGAAGCTGCGGCTCGGAGAAGCCGGCCTGCTCGAATTCACCGCCGGCGAAGTCGTCCGGCTGCTGGTGCATGATCTCGACATGGGCGAGCTGGGCGGTGACCTGCTCGCGCAGGGCCGCGACGAGACCGTTGAACAGGTCGAACGCCTCCGACTTGTACTCGTTGAGCGGGTCGCGCTGGGCGAAGCCGCGCCAGCCGATCACCTGCCGCAGGTGGTCGAGGGTGACGAGGTGCTCACGCCAGAGATGGTCGAGCACCTGCAGCACCACCTGCTTCTCGACATAGGCCATCACCTCCGGGCCGTTGCGCTCGATGCGGGCGGCGTAGGATTCGTCCGAGGCCTTGCGCAGGCGCTCGCGGATCTCCTCGTCGGCGATGCCCTCTTCCTTGACCCATTCCTCCACCGGAAGGTCGAGGTTGAGCACGTCGAGGGCGCGCTGCTTCAGGCCCTCCGCGTCCCACTGCTCGGCATAGGCGTTCTGGGGGATATGGGTGGCGACGAGGTCGTCGATCACGCCGTGGCGCATCTCATCGACCGTTTCGCGCACGCTGTCCTGGCCCATCAGGTCGCGGCGCTGCTCGAACACGACCTTGCGCTGGTCGTTCATCACGTTGTCGTACTTGAGCACGTTCTTGCGCATGTCGAAGTTGCGCGCTTCGACCTTCTGCTGCGCCTTCTCGATCGCCTTGTTGATCCAGGGATGGATGATCGCTTCGCCCTGCTCCAGGCCGAGGCGCTGCAGCATTCCGTCCATGCGGTCCGACCCGAAGATCCGCATCAGGTCGTCCTTGAGGGACAGGTAGAATTTCGAGCGGCCGGGATCGCCCTGGCGGCCGGAGCGGCCGCGCAGCTGGTTGTCGATGCGCCGCGACTCGTGGCGCTCGGTGCCGATGATGTAGAGCCCGCCCGGCAGATCCTTCTTGCGGCCGGCCTCCGGGTCGGCCTTCTCGCCCGAGGCCAGAACCTTGGCGCGGTTCTCGGCGATCTCGGTCTTCAGCGCCTCGATCGCCGCATCGCGCTCGGGGCCCTCGGCGAGGGAGCCGAGTTCCTTCTCGATGCGCATTTCGAGGTTGCCGCCGAGTTTGATGTCGGTGCCGCGGCCGGCCATGTTGGTGGCGATGGTGATGGCGCCCGGCACGCCGGCCTCGGCGACGATATAGGCCTCCTGCTCGTGGAAGCGGGCATTGAGCACGGCGAAGCGCTTGGTCACCCGGTTCTCGCGGGCGGCCTTGTAGACGTCGGTGAGCGCGTTGGTGTCGGAATAGTCGAGCGGGGTGTAGCCGTGCTTCGTCAGGAGTTCGGCGATCAGCTCCGACTTCTCGATCGAGCCGGTGCCGACCAGCACCGGCTGATGGCGCGCATGCGCCTTGTCGATCTCCTTGATGATCGCTTCGTATTTCTCCTCGACGGTGCGGTAGACCTCGTCGTCCTCGTCGATGCGCTCGATCTCCTTGTTGGTCGGGATATCGACCACGTCGAGCTTGTAGATCTCGGCGAACTCGTCGGCCTCGGTCGAGGCAGTGCCGGTCATGCCGGCGAGTTTCTTGTAGAGGCGGAAATAGTTCTGGAAGGTGATCGAGGCCAGCGTCTGATTCTCGGGCTGGATCGTCACCCGCTCCTTGGCCTCCAGCGCCTGGTGCAGGCCCTCCGAGTAGCGCCGGCCCTGCATCATGCGGCCGGTGAACTCGTCGATGATGACCACCTCGTCGTTCTTGACGATGTAGTCCTTGTCCAGGGTGAACAGGGTGTGGGCGCGCAGCGCCTGGTTCACGTGGTGGACGAGCGTGACATTGTGCGCGTCGTAGAGGTCGCCCTCCTTGAGGATGCCCGCCTCGCGCAAGGCGTCCTCGATGAACTCGTTGCCGGCCTCGGTCAGCGACACCGTGCGCTGCTTCTCGTCGAGGTCGTAATGCTCCGGCACCAGCTGCGGCATGATCGCATCGACCGCGACGTAGAGTTCCGAGCGGTCGTCGACGGGGCCGGAGATGATGAGCGGGGTGCGCGCCTCGTCGATGAGGATCGAATCGACCTCGTCGACGATGGCGAAGTGGTGCCCCCGCTGCGCCATCTGCGACAGCTCGTACTTCATGTTGTCACGAAGGTAATCGAAGCCGAACTCGTTGTTGGTGCCGTAGGTGATGTCGCAGGCATAGGCTTCCTTGCGCTGCCCGTCGTCGAGCCCGTGCACGATGGTGCCGACGCTCATGCCCAGGAAGCGGTAGACCCGGCCCATCCACTCCGCGTCGCGGGAGGCGAGGTAATCGTTGACCGTCACGACGTGGACGCCCTTGCCCTCGAGCGCATTGAGATAGACCGGCAGCGTCGCCACCAGGGTCTTGCCCTCGCCGGTCTTCATCTCGGAGATGCCGCTCTCGTGCAGCACCATGCCGCCGATCAGCTGCACGTCGAAATGGCGCTGGCCGAGCACGCGCTTGGCCGCCTCGCGCACGGTGGCGAAGGCAGGCACCAGCAGGTCGTCGAGGCGGGTGCCGGCGGCGAGCTGATCGCGGAAGGTCTGGGTGCGCGCCCGCAGCTGCTCGTCGGACAGGGCGGCGAGCTCCGGTTCGAGCGCGTTGATCGCGGCGACGCGGGGGCGAAAACCCTTGACGCGGCGGTCGTTGGACGAGCCGAAAATCTTCTTGGCGAGGGCACCGAGCATCGTGAACCTGCGGTCGTGAGGTCGTCGCGGGCGGCATTTTTGAGGCGCCGCCGGCCTGCGTTGGGCGGGCTTATAGAGGTAAATATCCGCAGGCGCATCCGGTAGTGCCGGTCGCCGCTCACGAGATCGCGTGGGGTTCAAGGCCGCGCTTGCCTTTGTCCTGAAGAGATTCCACCTGTGTCGCGCTTCGTCGCGGCACCCGCCGCAAACCCGACGAACCCCGCAGGGACAGAATCCGGACGTCACACGGCCGGCCCGGCGGGGACGACGCCCAAGGAACGACGCTTCCGATGCCGATCCCGTTCTCCCTCCGGCGCACGAGCGCCCTCGCGCTGATCCTCGCGGGTTCCGCTTTCGGGCCGGGCGCCGCCCTGGCCCAGGCACCCGCACCGAAGGCCGCGACGCCGGCGCCGGCGGCAGCCTCGCCGGAGACGGTGGTGGCCAAGGTCAACGGCCAGCCGGTCACCGCCGCCGACCTCGCCCTGGCGGCGGAGGATCCGGCCCTGTCGCTTCCCGGTGTCGATGAGGCGGCCAAGCAGAACCTGCTGGTCGATTACATGATCGACCTCAAGGTCGGCGCCCAGGCGGCCGAGGCCGCCAAGGTCGGCGATAGCCCCGATTTCAAGCGCAAGCTCGCCTATTTCCGCGACAAGCTCCTGCTCGACGAATACCTCGAGCGCGAGGCCAAGAAGGCGGTGACGCCCGAGGCCGCCAAGGCGCTCTACGACCAGACCGTCAAGTCGATGAAGCCCGAGGAGGAGGTGCATGCCCGCCACATCCTCGTGGAAAGCGAGGACGAGGCGAAGAAGATCGCCGCCCGTATCAAGGGCGGCGAGGATTTCGCCAAGGTCGCCGCCGAGCTGTCGAAGGATCCGGGCTCCAAGACCGAGGGCGGCGATCTCGGCTGGTTCACCCAGGAGCGGATGGTGAAGCCCTTCGCCGATGCCGCCTTCAAGCTGGCGCCGGGTCAGGTGTCCGATCCCGTGAAGACCCAGTTCGGCTGGCACGTGCTGCGCGTCGAGGAGAAGCGGACCAAGCCGGTGCCGACCTTCGACGAGATGAAGGAGCAGATCGACCAGTACCTGACCCGCAAGGCGCAGCAGGACACCATCGTCAAGCTGCGCGAGGCCGCCAAGGTCGAGCGTGTCGGCGGCAGCGCGACTCCGGCGGCGGGTGATGCCAAAGGGGACACGAAGGGCGACAAGAAGCCCTGAGCGGGCCGCATCGGTGTCCCGGCGGGGCCATGCATCGGCGGAATGTCAGGTCTCTGGCATCTGGTATACCAGAACTCAGCGTGCGGTGCGATATAGACTTTATCGCAACGCAACAACGGGTTTGCCCACCATGATCGCCCTCGCCGTTCTCGCCGCCGCCATCGCCAACGTGACCCTGGTCGTGCTGCTGGCCGACCGGTTCGGCACCGAGGATGTGCATGCCTCCGCCGGTGAGCTCACCAGCCTCCAGGGCAGCGGTCGTCCGGCGGCGCCGGCTGCCGCCTTCTCCCTGGCGAATGAGAACACCGTCGCCGCCGCGACCCGGATCGCCGCGTAACCTCGGCCTCATTCCGGCCCATCAGGACCGCCCCCGCGCCACCCGGCCGGGGGCGGTTTCTTTTTGGACGGTGTCGTCGTGTGATCGACGGAGGGCGTCTCGGCCCGCCATCCATGAACGAAGCCGACACAGGCGCGATCATTACGCTCGGCTCGGTTCGGGCAGCAGCGCCTGCTTCTGCTAGGGGCCGGGCATCGGTCGTCGCATCGTCAGGCTGATTCCGTCTCAGCTCTGGCCCAATCGCCAGTCGATCGGCGCGCGGCCATGCTCCTCCAGCCACGCATTCGCCCGGTCGAACGGCCGCGAACCTGGAAAATCCCGGGCGCGATTGAGGGGCGAGGGGTGGCCCGAGGCGATGATGCCGTGGCGCGTCCCGTCGATCAGCGCCTCGCGGGCGCGGGCCTGCGCGCCCCACAGCAGGAACACCGACGGCGCGTCCTTGGCGGAGACGGCTGCCACCGCCTCGTCGGTGAGCTGCGACCAGCCGAGCCGCAGATGCGCACCGGATTTGCCCGCCTCCGTGGTGAGCGCAGTGTTAAGGAGCAGCACGCCGCGCTCCGCCCAGGGTGTGAGGTCACCGGTCGAGAGATCGGGCTTGGCCCCGTCGGGGGCGAGTTCGGCCAGGATCACCTTGAGCGAGGCCGGCAGGCGGCGGGACCCGACATAGGAGAAGGCGAGCCCGTTGGCATCGCCCGGTGTCGGGTAGGGGTCCTGGCCGAGGATCACCGCCTTCACCGCCGGCAACGGCGTCAGGCTCAGCGCCCGGAAGATCGCGGAGGGCGCCGGCAGAACCTGCGCGCCCTCCGCGACGCGGGCATCGATCGTCTGCGCAACCCGATCCGCCGCGCCCTGCGCGAAGAAGGGCAGGGCGAGCCAGGGAGAGTCGCTGGCGCGGAAGGCGGCGAGGGCGGCTGCGACGGGTCCGGTCATGCGTGGTCCTATCGAACCTCCCTGATGCGCGGCCCGGTCTCGGCCGGCAGCGGCGAGCGGGCGCGGATATAGGCCATCACCGCGTTGGCCATGAGCGTCCCGTCGGTGCCGCCGATCAGCACGCGGCCCCTGGCCAGCATCCCGTAATCGTTGCCGCCGCGCAGCATGAAATCGTTGGCCGCAACGCGGTAGAGGCGGGTCTCGTCGAGGGGCGCATTGCCGACGCGCACCGACACCACGCGCCGTCCCGGCTCCGCCCCCGGATCGAGGACTACCGTGAGGCCGGAGATGTGCAGGAACCGGCCGGACGGGCGACCGAGATCCCGGAACCCGTTCTCCAGAGCCTCGCGCACCGTCGCCCCGTCGATCGCCACGAGCACGACCGTGTTGCCGAAGGGCAGTTCGGAGAGGATGTCGCGCCGGGTCAGGGTGCTGCCGGCCGGCCTGAGCCGGTCGCCGCGGATGCCGCCCCCGTTCATCAGGCCGATTTCGGCGCCGGTGCTCACCCGCACCGCGTCGGCGACGAGGCTGCCGAAGGCCGATTCCCGCGCCCGCACCGTGGCGACCCGGCTGTCGAGAGGCGCCTGCGTCGTGCCGATCACGACGTCGAGTTCCTTCGACAGGTCGCCCTGGAGCCGGCGTACCAGGGCCTGCGTCTCGGGATCGGGCTCGACCTCGCTGGTGTCGTGGATGCGGAAGGCGGCGCGCCAGCGCAGCGGCCCGTCGCCCTTGCGTGTGACGAAGACGTCGATGGCGGTGACGAACTGGGCGTCGTGGCCCGATTCGGCCAGCACCGTCCGGCCGTCGTCACGCAGGACGAGATCGTGGTCATGGCCCGAGAGCAGGATGTCGACGAGGCGCCGCCGCACGATCGCCTCGTCCTCCGCCCTGGCCGTGTGGGCGATGCCGACGATCATCTCCGCCCCGCGCGCCCGCAGGGCCTCGGCCGCGCGGGCCAGCGTCTCGATCTCGGGGCCGAAGCGCAGATCGCCCGATTGCGATTTCTCCGGCGTCGCCTGCAGGGCGATGCCGACGAGGCCGAGCCGCACACCGCCGAGTTCGATCAGGGCGGAATCCTGGACGCCCGGCAGCCGCTGCCCGTCCGCTCCGCGCAGGTTCGCCGCGTAGAACGGGAAGCGCGCCTCCGCCTGCCGTTCGGCGAAGACCGCCGGCCCGAAATCGAATTCGTGATTGCCCGGCACGAACAGATCGGGGGGCGCCAGATTCAGAAGCGCGACGATATGGGCGCCCTTGTCGAAGCCCGACATCAGCGAGGGCGAGAGGCAATCGCCGGCATGGGCGTAGAGCAGCGGCACGCCGCGGGCCCGCTCCGCCTTCACCACCGCGTTGAGCCGGGCGAAGCCGCCGCGTCCCTCCACCTCGTCCATCTCGTAGATGTCATTGACGAGGAGCAGGGTAAAGCTCGGCCGCGCGGCCAGAGCCGGGCCGGCCCCGGCGACGAGAAGGCCGGCGCCGAGAGCGGCGACGGTTTCGCGTCGGGACGGACGCATCGGCCCGGTTCAGCGCTTGGCGAGGCCGTCCCGCACCGCCTTGGCGTTGCGCCGCAGGGCCGGCCAGATCCAGGCGCCGGAGGCGAGATAGAGCCCCGCCGAGACCGGCTTCAGATCGACGGCGAGCCGGTCGGCGAGGCCGGGATTCTTCAGCGGCACCGCCGGGGCGTCGGTCTTGCGGTAGACCACCGTAGTGTCCTCCCGCCAGTACTCGGTATGCGGCACGAGGCCGGCGCGGCGGGCGAGCAGGTCGAAGGTCTCGCGCACATAGCCGTGGACATGGGCGAAGTGGAAACGCTCATGCGGCGGCTTGCCGGTGGCGGCCATGTTCGGCACCGCCGCGTAGAGGATGCCGTCCGGCTTCAGCCAGCGGGCGAGGCGCTCCATCGTCTCGGCCGGGTTGCGCAGATGCTCCAGCACGTGGTGCGTGGAGATCACGTCGAAATGGCCGGCGGGGAAGCGGTTCGGATCCTCCGCCTCGTCGAGCACCTCGACGCCGTGCTGCGTCCGGGCATACGTCGCGTAGTCACGCCCCGGCTCGACGCCGATCACCGCGCAGCCGCGCCGCTTGGCTTCCGCCAGGAACTCGCCCGAGCCCGAGCCGAAATCGAGCAGGGTCGCGCCGGCCTTCAGCTTCGGCGCCAGCAGATCGGCGCGGAAGATGGCCTCGCGGGCGGAGCGGTTGAGGTGGTGGCGCGGCGGGCCGCCGGCGAAGGCGAGCTGGTAATCGGCCCGGTAGGCGGTCGAGTAATATTCGGCCAACTCGTCCGGCGTCGGCATCGGATCGGTGCGGATCAGGCCGCATTGCGTGCAGGCGATCGAGCGCAGGGTCTTCAGGCGCCGGTCGGTCTCGGCGACGGTGACCGCGTCGCGGCAGCCGCACAGGTTGCAGGCGGCGGGCGCCCCCGTATACGGATAGCCCGTAAACGGCACGAAGTGCTTCAGGAAGTAGCGGGGGGACGGCATGTCGCGCTGGCCTCCGGAGCGATTTCGGGCGATGGGTTCGCCAATCTTCGGGCCGGACTCCGACAGGGAGCCTTGGCCTTGAAAAGCCGCCTGCTCTAGATCGAACGGCCGGCCCGCACAACTGGATCGCTTGCCGCGTCGACGGAAGGCGAGAGCCCGTGACCGGAAATCCGATGAACGAACGCGTCCCACCCGAGACCCTGCCCGAGACCCTGATGCGCCAGCCCGTGCGCCCCGCGCCGAACCCGCTGCCGCCGGACCATCCCGCCGTGAGGACCGGGCGCGTCGGCGTGCTGCTGATGAATCTCGGCACCCCCGAGGGCACCAGCTACTGGCCGATGCGCCGCTACCTCAAGGAGTTCCTCTCCGACCGCCGGGTCATCGAGGTGCCGCGCCTGATCTGGTGGCCGCTGCTCAACCTGATCATCCTGACCAAGCGGCCGGGGCCGAAGGGCCGCGACTATGCCAGCATCTGGAACAACGAGCGCGACGAGGGCCCGCTCAAGACCATCACCCGCGGCCAGTGCGAGAAGCTGCAGGCGGCGATGGGCGATGCCGTCGTGGTCGATTGGGCGATGCGTTACGGCAAGCCGGAGGTGTCCCTGCGCATCCAGGCCCTGCTCGACCAGGGCTGCGACCGCATCCTGCTGGTGCCGCTCTACCCGCAATACGCGGCGGCCACCTCCGCCACCGCCTGCGACCAGGCCTTCAAGGCGCTGATGCAGATGCGCTGGCAGCCGACCGTGCGGGTCTCGCCGCCCTACCATGACGACCCGGTCTATATCGAGGCGATGGCCCAATCGATCCGCGAGGGTCTGGCCAAGCTCGATTTCGAGCCGGAGGTGATCCTCACCTCGTTCCACGGCGTGCCCAAGAGCTACCTGCTCAAGGGCGATCCCTACCATTGCCAGTGCCTGAAGACCGGCCGGCTGATCCGCGAGGCGATGGGCTACACCCCCGAACAGATGCGGGTGACCTTCCAATCGCGCTTCGGCAACGAGGAATGGCTCAAGCCCTATACCGACGAGACCGTGCAGGCGCTCGCCAAGTCCGGCGTGAAGCGCATGGCGATCGTGGCGCCGGGCTTCAGCGCCGACTGCCTGGAGACGCTGGAGGAGCTCGACGGCGAGAACCGCCACTATTTCGAGGAGAATGGCGGCGAGAAATACGCCTTCATCCCCTGCCTCAACGATTCCGACCTCGGCATGCGGGTGATCGAGAACGTCGTGCGGCGGGAATTGCAGGGCTGGATCTAGCCGGGATGGATCGGATCGATTGCCTCGTCGCGATCCTGCCCTGCAACGATCTCGACCGGTCTGAGGCCTTCTATGCCCGGCTCGGTTTCCATCGTGCGCCCGGTCAGGAGGCGTGGCAGCAGACGTACCGCATCCTGTCACGCCCCGACGGCGCCCGGCTGCACCTGCGCAAGTCCGAACCCGGATGGCTCCCGCCGGACCGGAACCCCTTCGGTCTCTATCTCTACACTCGGGAGGTTGCGGCGCTGGCCGCCAGCCTCCGGGCGGAGATCATCGGTGGCGACGGCCCCGAGGAGACGGCGTGGGGCACCCTCGAATTCGCCCTCTCCGATCCGGACGGAACCCTGGTGCGGATCGGGCAGCCGGTGCCTGAAAAGAGCTGAACCGGCTCCGTCGCGGGCGACGTAAGGTCGATGCAAGCTCAACCATTGCCCGAACCTCGCCTTGCGCACCCCTGGAACGCATGCTAGGCGACAGCCGCGCCGCGGGAAGACCGCTCAAGGCCTTTCGTGCCCGGTGCATTTCCAATCCCCAAGGGCCTCCCTCCGCCGCCTTCGACGTAAGGTGAGCGTGGGCGCGAAGGACCGGCGGGCAAGGACAAGAGAGAGCGACGGGTGGCGCAGAACGGTTCCGAGGGTCCCCTGTTGGCAGGCGTGGCGGGCCGCTACGCGTTGGCCCTGTACGAGCTGGCCCGCGATGAGGGTCAGGTCGATGACGTCGCGAAGAACCTCGACGCATTCGACGCATTGTATCAGGAGAGCGGCGATCTGCGCCGGCTCGTGAAGAGCCCGGCCTTCTCGGCCGAGGAGCAGACGGCCGCCGTCGGCGCCCTGCTCGGCCGGGCCGGAATTTCCGGGCTCGCCGCCAACTTCATCAAGCTGTCGGCCGCCAATCGCCGCCTGTTCGCCCTGCCGGACATGATCCGCGCCTATCGTGAGAAGGTGCGCGAGGCCAAGGGGATCGTCCGCGCCGAGGTCCGCCTCGCCGAGCGTCCGTCCGACGCGGTGATCGAGGAGATCAAGGCGTCGCTGCGCGATGTCGCCCGCGCCGAGGTCGATATCGACCTGCACATCGATCCGAGCCTGATCGGCGGGATCGTCGTGAAGCTGGGCTCGCGCATGATCGACGCCTCGCTCCGCACCAAGCTCAACAGCATCCGTCTCGCCATGCGGGAAGCGCGCTGAGGGGCCTCGAGAGCCCTTCGCGAACTGACCCGACACCCGAACAGACACGCACCCGACCTTTAAGAGGCCCGACGATGGACATCCGCGCCGCCGAGATCTCCGCGATCCTGAAAGAGCAGATCAAGAATTTCGGCCAGGAGGCCGAGGTGACGGAAGTCGGGCAGGTGCTCGCGGTCGGCGACGGCATCGCCCGCGTCTACGGCCTCGACAACGTCCAGGCCGGTGAGATGGTCGAGTTCGAGTCGGGCGTGCGCGGCATGGCCCTCAACCTCGAGCAGGACAATGTCGGCGTCGTGATCTTCGGCTCCGACCGCGAGATCAAGGAAGGCCAGACCGTCAAGCGCACCGGCGCCATCGTGGACGTGCCGGTCGGCAAGGGCCTGCTCGGCCGCGTGGTCGACGGCCTCGGCAACCCGATCGACGGCAAGGGCCCGATCCAGTCGACCGAGCGTCGCCGCGTCGACGTGAAGGCGCCGGGCATCATTCCGCGCAAGTCGGTGCATGAGCCGATGTCGACCGGCCTCAAGGCCATCGACGCCCTGATCCCGGTCGGCCGCGGCCAGCGCGAGCTGATCATCGGTGACCGCCAGACCGGCAAGACCGCGATCGCCCTCGACACCATCCTCAACCAGAAGCCGGCCCATTCGGGCACCGACGAGAACGCCAAGCTCTACTGCGTCTACGTCGCCATCGGCCAGAAGCGCTCCACCGTCGCCCAGTTCGTGAAGGTGCTGGAGGACCAGGGCGCCCTCGAATACTCCATCGTCATCGCCGCCACCGCCTCCGACGCCGCGCCGATGCAGTTCATCGCGCCGTTCGCCGGCTGCGCCATGGGCGAGTACTTCCGCGACAACGGCATGCACGCCGTGATCGTGTATGACGACCTGTCCAAGCAGGCCGTCGCCTACCGTCAGATGTCGCTGCTGCTACGCCGCCCGCCGGGCCGCGAGGCTTACCCGGGCGACGTGTTCTACCTCCACAGCCGCCTGCTCGAGCGCGCCGCCAAGATGGGCGACGCCGCCGGCAAGGGCTCGCTCACCGCGCTGCCGGTCATCGAGACCCAGGCCAACGACGTCTCGGCCTACATCCCGACCAACGTGATCTCGATCACCGACGGCCAGATCTTCCTTGAGACCGACCTGTTCTACCAGGGCGTCCGCCCGGCGGTGAATGTCGGCCTCTCGGTGTCGCGCGTTGGCTCCTCGGCCCAGACCAAGGCGATGAAAAAGGTCGCCGGCAAGATCAAGGGCGAGCTGGCCCAGTACCGCGAGATGGCGGCCTTCGCCCAGTTCGGTTCCGATCTCGACGCCTCGACCCAGCGCCTGCTGAACCGTGGCTCGCGCCTCACCGAACTCCTGAAGCAGCCGCAATTCTCGCCGCTGAAGATGGAGGAGCAGGTCGCGGTGATCTATGCCGGCGTGAACGGCTACCTCGACAAGCTCCCGGTCAACAAGGTGCGCGCCTTCGAGGACCAGCTCCTCGGCACCCTGCGCTCCAAGCACCAGGACCTGCTCAACACGATCGCCACCTCGAAGGATCTCTCCGACGAGAGCGCCAACAAGCTGAAGGCCGTCGTCGAGAGCACCGCCAAGTCGTTCGACTAAAGGCACCGTCCCCTCCCCCTGGCGGGGAGGGGTTCGGGTGCGGGTGGTGCCGGATGCAGCTCTGCGGTGCCTTCTGAACCACCCCCACCTCCGGCTCCTCCCCGCAAGGGGGGAGGAGAGGCTCTCTTGAACGGACCCGGACGCCCCCGATGGCCAGCTTGAAGGACCTGCGCAACCGCATCACCTCGGTGAAGGCGACGCAGAAGATCACCAAGGCGATGCAGATGGTCGCCGCCGCCAAGCTGCGGCGCGCCCAGAATGCCGCCGAGAACGGGCGTCCCTACGCCGAAAAGATGGCTCGGGTGCTCGGCAATCTCGCCGGCAACCTGATCGGCGGCGTCGGCGCTCCGCGCCTGCTCTCCGGCACCGGCAAGGACCAAGTGCATCTGCTCGTGGTCTGCACCGGCGACCGTGGTCTGGCCGGCGCCTTCAACTCCTCGATCGCGCGTCTCGCCCGCGAGCATGCCAATCGGCTGTTGGCCGAGGGCAAGACCGTCAAGATCATGACGGTCGGCAAGAAGGGCCTCGACATCCTGCGCCGCCAGTTCCGCGAACAGATCATCGCCTCGCGCGACATCCGCGGCAACAAGCCGGTCGACTACCCCTTCGCCGCCGAGATCGCCGACGACATCCTGGCCCGCTTCGAGGCCGGCGAGTTCGACGTCGCGACGCTGTTCTACTCGGAGTTCCGCTCGGTGATCTCGCAGATCCCGACGGCGCAGAAGCTGATCCCGGCCGAGCTGCCGCAGGCCGAGGCCGCGACTGCCGCCGGATCGGACGCGGCGATGGAGTTCGAGCCGAGCGAGGAGACCATCCTCGAGACGCTGCTGCCGAAGAACCTCACCGTTCAGGTCTTCCGGGCGCTCCTGGAAAACGCCGCCTCCGAGCAGGGCGCGCGCATGAGCGCCATGGATTCCGCGACCCGCAACGCGGGCGAGATGATCAAGAAGCAGACGCTGGTCTACAACCGCACGCGTCAGGCCATGATCACCAAGGAACTCATCGAGATCATTTCGGGCGCGGAAGCGCTCTGACCGCCGCATAGAGGAATCATCGCAATGGCGAACACCGCTTCCCCCACCGCCGCCAAGGGCCGGATCACCCAGGTCATCGGCCCCGTGGTCGACGTGCAGTTCGACGGCTTCCTGCCGGAGATCCTGAACGCGCTCGAGACCAAGAACCAGGGCAACCGCCTCGTCCTCGAAGTGGCCCAGCAGCTCGGCGAGAACACCGTCCGCTGCATCGCCATGGACACGTCCGAGGGCCTCGTCCGCGGCCAGGAGGTCACGGATACCGGAGCGCCGATCAAGGTGCCGGTCGGCCACAACACCCTGGGCCGCATCATGAACGTCATCGGCGAGCCGATCGACGAGGCCGGCCCGATCGAGGCCGACACCTTCCGCGCCATCCACCAGCCGGCCCCGTCCTACGACGAGCAGTCGACCGAGGCGCAGATCCTCGTCACCGGCATCAAGGTGGTGGACCTGCTCGCCCCCTACGCCAAGGGCGGTAAGATCGGCCTGTTCGGCGGCGCCGGCGTCGGCAAGACCGTGCTGATCATGGAGCTGATCAACAACATCGCCAAGGCTCACTCGGGCTACTCGGTGTTCGCCGGCGTCGGTGAGCGCACCCGCGAGGGCAACGATCTCTACCACGAGATGATCGAGTCCAACGTCAACAAGAACCCCAAGGAGAACAACGGCTCGGCCGAGGGCTCCAAGTGCGCGCTGGTCTACGGCCAGATGAACGAGTCGCCCGGCGCCCGCTCCCGCGTGGCCCTGACCGGCCTGACCATCGCCGAGCAGTTCCGCGACGAGGGCCAGGACGTGCTCTTCTTCGTCGACAACATCTTCCGCTTCACCCAGGCGGGCTCCGAGGTGTCGGCGCTTCTCGGCCGCATCCCCTCGGCGGTGGGCTATCAGCCGACGCTCGCCACCGACATGGGCGCCCTGCAGGAGCGCATCACCACCACGACCAAGGGCTCGATCACCTCGGTGCAGGCGATCTACGTGCCGGCGGACGATCTGACCGATCCGGCTCCGGCCGCCTCCTTCGCCCATCTCGACGCCACGACCGTGCTGTCCCGCTCCATCGCCGAGAAGGGCATCTACCCGGCCGTGGACCCGCTCGACTCCACCTCGCGCATGCTCTCGCCGGCCATCCTCGGTGAGGAGCATTACGACGTCGCCCGCCGCGTCCAGCAGACCCTGCAGCGCTACAAGTCGCTCCAGGACATCATCGCGATCCTGGGCATGGACGAGCTGTCGGAAGAGGACAAGCTGACCGTGGCCCGCGCCCGCAAGATCGAGCGCTTCCTCAGCCAGCCGTTCCACGTCGCCGAGGTGTTCACCGGTTCGCCGGGCAAGCTCGTGGCGCTGGAAGACACCATCAAGGGCTTCAAGGGCCTGGTCGAGGGCAAGTACGACGACCTGCCGGAGGCCGCCTTCTACATGGTCGGCTCCATCGAAGAGGCCCAGGAGAAGGCCAAGAAGCTCGCCGCCTAAGGAAGCGCGAGGAAGCGGCGCCGGA
Organism: Methylorubrum populi; assembly: GCA_020741775.1. Classification (GTDB taxonomy): domain Bacteria; phylum Pseudomonadota; class Alphaproteobacteria; order Rhizobiales; family Beijerinckiaceae; genus Methylobacterium; species Methylobacterium populi_B. The sequence goes on along the minus strand of DYYG01000013.1, from coordinate 191,323 downwards.
CCGGAGCCGCTTCCCTCCTCGTGGGCTCCGATGACGGAGTCGGGGCCCGCACGGCATGTGAGCGAAGCCGGACGCCGTCGGTCCCCGACAGGGAGCACCGGTGTCCGTAGACACCAACTCGGGACCTTCAGAAGATGGCCACCTTCCATTTCGATTTCGTCGGCCCCGAGCGGACGCTGTATTCCGGCGAGGTCGAGGCGGTGCAGCTTCCCGGCACCGAGGGCGAGATGACCGTTCTGCCGGGCCACGCGCCCGTGCTCACCACCCTCAAGGTCGGCGTCATCACCGTCACCGAGCGGGCCGGCAACGGCAAGCGCATCTATGTCCAGGGCGGTTTCGCCGATATCGGCCCGAACGCCGTGACGGTCCTGGCCGAGCGCGCGGCGCCGATCGAGGAAATCACTCCCGCTATGATCGACAAGGAGATCGAGGCGGCCGAGTTGGCCCGCGATGCCACCCAGGACCTCGCCAAGCGCGAGGCTCTGAACGCCCAGATCGTTCAGATGCAGGAAGCCAAGCACACGCTGAGCCTCTGAGGCTTTCGCGGGTTCGGGTTTTTCAAAAGGCGTCGGGAAACCGGCGCCTTTTTTATGTGCCGTACCAGATCCGTTCGATCCCTTCGAAATGGCGGATCTAGGCTTCGCTCGGGCGCCGTGCGGGCTTGCTGAGACGGGATTCGCTTCGATCAAGCGGATCCCGTCTCATTGCCAGCCGCTTCGAGTGCCCGGAGGATCAACCGCTCGCGGGCGGCTGCGTCGTCGGGGCAACCGCTGGCGAGCCAGAGGGCATGCGCGGCCCGCAGGCCGACGCCCACCGCGCGCCCCGGCGGCACGCCCCGGGCGACGAGGTCGGCGCCGGCGAGCGGCAGCACCGGCCGCGTGCCGGAGGCGGCCATCCGATCGAGCACCGCCAGGGCCTCCGCCGTGACCTGCGGGCGCGGCTCTCCGGCCACGGCGACCAGGACCTCGCGCAGCCGCTCGGCACCGTGAAGAGCGACGAGAGCGGGCATCGTACCCGCCTCGATCCCCGGCCGGTCGTGCAGGGCGGTGAGCGCCGCGGCGTAACCCGCGAGCTGAGCCTGCTCGGCCCGCGACAGGCGCAGGCTCGCCTGAAGCCGGTCGGCATCCTCGGCTGTGCGCACGGCCAGAGCCGCGAAGCGGGCGATCGCATCGAGAGGCGGTTCGGCCGCCACGCTCCGGCCGAACCGCCCGAGTTCGCCGACGCCGCCGAGGATCCGCAGCAGCAGCCCCGTCTCGCTCAGGATCACGACCGCCGCGACGGCGCGGGGCGCCAGGAGCAGCTTCAGGAATTCCGTGCGCACCCGCTCCCGCGAGAGCCGGTCGAGCCCGTCGCGGGCGGCGATGGCGGCGGCGAGCCCCTCGGCATCCGGCGCACCCCGCCCGTAGCGGGCATGGAAGCGGAAGAAGCGCAGCAGCCGCAGGGCGTCCTCGCGGATGCGGGTCGCGGCGTCGCCGATGAAGCGCACCCGGCCGGCGGCGAGGTCGGAGACGCCGCCGGTCGTGTCGTGCAGGCCACCCTGGCCGTCGAGGGAGAGGGCGTTGATGGTGAAGTCGCGCCGCTCGGCGTCGCGGACGAAGTCGCGGCCGAAGCGGACCACCGCGTGGCGCCCATCGGTCTCCACGTCCTCGCGCAGGGTCGTCACCTCGTGAGGGGCGCCATCCACGATGAGGGTGACGGTGCCGTGCTCGATTCCGGTCGGCACCGCCTTGATCCCGGCGGCGCGGGCGCGGTCCATCACGGCCTCGGGTCGCAGCGTCGTCGTCAGGTCGATGTCGCTGACGATCTGGCCGAGCAGCGCATCGCGCACGCAGCCGCCGACGAGGCGGGTCTCCTCACCCTCGGCCCGAAGGGCGGCGAGGCAAGCCCGCACGCCGTCGCGCGCCAGGAGCCGGGTCGGGCCGTGCGGGTCGAGGGAGGGGGGAAGCGGGTCGGGCATCATTGAAAATGGCCGGGCACCAGTCGCCCGTTCTCGTAGCGCGGCGGCACGTAGCCATCCGCCGTGCGCTCGGCCGTCAGCCCGGTCATGACCAGGGAGGCGACCACGATGAACAGCCCGGCCAGGGCCAGCCGCGTCCATTGCGGCTTCCACTCCGCATGGTCCAGCGGCGAGCGGCGGGCGAACAGCAGCCATCCCGCGAAAGCCAGGAAAGGCAGGGAGAACAGGAGGATTTCCTGAAGGACGAGGCGGAGCATGGGGGACGCGATCTGCGGTGGGCGGGCGGCTCGTCGTCAGGCGTAGAGACGTTCGTAGAGGTTATGCACGATCCCAGCGGTGACGCCCCAGATCAGGTGTTCCTCGAAGGGGATGGCGTAGAAATAACGCGTCCGGCCCTTCCAGGCCGCTGAACGGACGACATGCCGCGCCGGGTCCATCAGGAAGGGGAGCGGCACCTCGAAGCAGGCCGCCACCTCCGCCGGGTTCGGATGCAGGCGCGCCTCCCGGGTGACGAGGCCGACCACCGGAATCACGAGGAAGCCGGTGCCGGAGAGATAGGGATCGAGATAGCCCAGCGGGCGCACCGCGCCGGCCTCCAGGCCGATCTCCTCCCGCGCCTCCCGCAGGGCGGTGTCGATCGGCGAGGTGTCCTCGGGATCGACCTTGCCACCGGGAAAGGCCACTTGGCCGGAATGGTCGCGCAGATGGGCCGCCCGCTTGGTCAGCAGCAGCGTCACGCCCTCGGCCCGGTCGATCACCGGCACGAGCACGGCGGCGGGCCGGTGCGGCGTGGCCGGGGCCACCGCGAATCCGTCCGGATCGAGGTCGTGATCGCCGCGCGGGTTGGACAACGGCACGCCCGGCCCCGGGGCGACGCGGCTCAGGCGGCGTTCCGCCCGGTCCAGGACATCGTCGAGTCCGAACGGGTCGGCGGGGATGCAGCCGGCTGCCGCCACCGGCAGCGTCATGCGGCCTCCCCGGCGGGGGCGATGCGATGGAAATGGCCGCCGGCCCAAAGTCCGAACCAGCTCTCCCCATCGACCTCGTGCTCCTCGCCCAGCGCGACGAGGTCGTAGGTCAGGGGCCGGCTCACCAGGGCCCAGAGGTCGCGGCGGACATGCAGGTAGGGCTTCAATCCCTCGGGCCCGTCCGTGAAGCGCAGCGGATGCTCGGCATCGGCGGGCACGAGGTCGTCCACATGGGTGCGGAAGGCGATGCGGCGCTGCGGCCCTTCCCCCTCCACCGCCATCTCGACCGCCGCGAAGGCCGCGTCGTCCACCTGGATCCGCACCTTCTCGACGGGGGTGACGAGCACGGTCGAGCCGTCGGGCTCCCGGCGCAGGATCGAGGCGAACAGCTTGACGAGCTTGGGCCTGCGGATGGCCGAGCCGTTGTGGAACCACGTGCCATCGGCGGCGATGCGAATGTCGATCTCGCCGCAATGCGCCGGATCCCACTGCTCCACCGGCGGCAGGCCGCGTGTGCCGCTCTCCTTGTTCACCGCGCCGAGGGCGGCGCTGAGGCGGGCCAGGGCGGGATCGTCGGGGGCGCTCTGCGTCATGATCTGTCGCCCGGCTTGTCCTTCAGCACCTTCCAGATTCCGGTCACCGCCGCGAGCGGTCGGCCGCCGCTGGTGAGCGTACCGCGGACGAAGACCAGCGAGGAGGTCCTGCGCACGATTTCCGGCACCGTCTCGATCAGGTCGCCGATCTGCGCGGCGCCGACGAACTGGCTCGACATCTCGATGGTCACCGCCTTGGCACCGTCGCAGGCATCGCGGACGACGATGCTGAGCGCCCGGTCGGCGAAGGTCAGCAGCATGCCGCCATGGACGATGCCGACGAGGTTGCCATGCTTCTCCTCGGTGCGGAAGGCGAACTGTTTCACGCCCGCCACGGTGCGATGATAGACCGGCCCGACATGGGCGATGAAGCCCGGATCGGTGAAGGCCTCCCAGCCCTCGGGAAACGCTGCGCTCTCCTCGTCCGTCATCCGATATCCCCTGTCCGAGCCCAGCGGCGGGCGCGCAGCCGTGCCGGCCCGCGATGCACGATGTCGCGGGGATCCTGCCCGGCTTCTCCGGCCGGTCCATATAGTGCCGATCTGTCGCGCGGCAGCGCCGCGCTTGCGTTCGGCCGGCGTTCGGCGCCAGACTTGCACCTTCCCTGGGCATCCGCGCCCGGCAATCATGGGTTCCACTTCATGGCACAGGGCGCCGGACCGGCCAGCACGACGAGCCTCGACGATGGCATCGTCGCCACCGCCGAGACCTGTCTGAACGCGATCGGACAGGCGCGGGACGCGATCCATGGGGTCATCTTCGGCCAGGAGCGCATCGTCGATCTGGCGCTGGTGACGATCCTGGCCGGCGGCCACGGCCTGCTCGTCGGCCTGCCGGGCCTGGCCAAGACCAAGCTCGTCGAGACCCTCGGCACGGTGCTCGGCCTGGATGCCCGCCGGGTGCAGTTCACGCCGGACCTGATGCCCTCCGACATCCTCGGCACCGAGATCCTCGACGAGGATGCCGAGCGCCGCCGCTCCTTCCGCTTCGTGAAGGGGCCGGTCTTCACGCAATTGCTGATGGCCGACGAGATCAACCGCGCGAGTCCGCGCACGCAATCGGCCCTGCTCCAGGCGATGCAGGAGCATTTCGTCTCCGTGGCCGGCGAGCGCCACGACCTGCCGCGCCCCTTCCACGTGCTGGCGACGCAGAACCCGATCGAGCAGGAGGGCACCTATCCGCTGCCCGAGGCGCAGCTCGACCGCTTCCTGCTGCAGATCGATGTCGGCTATCCCGACCGGGCCGCCGAGCGCCGCATCCTGATCGAGACCACCGGCGTCGAGGATGCGCGGGCGCAGACGGTGATGACCACCGAGCAATTGCTCGCCGCCCAGCGCCTCGTGCGGCGCCTGCCCGTGGGCGAGGCGGTGGTCGACGCGATCCTCGATCTCGTCCGCTCGGCCCGTCCCGAGGGCGGCGATCCCACCATCGCGAAAAAGCTGCTCTGGGGGCCCGGCCCCCGCGCGAGCCAGGCGCTGACCCTCGCCGTGCGCGCCCGCGCGCTGATCGAGGGCCGGGTCGCCCCCTCCGTCGCCGACGTGAAGGCCCTGGCCGAGCCGGTGCTGAAGCACCGCATGGCGGTCACCTTCGCCGCCCGCGCCGATGGTGAGACGGTGACCGGCCTGATCGGCCAGCTCGCCGCCAAGCTCTGAGCCCGGATCGCATGGCTCCCACCCGGCTCGTCGAGGCAGACCAGCGCCGCCCCGGCCGGCCCGAAACCGGCGGCGCCCTGGCGCTGGCCGACGTGATGCCCCGCCTCGTGCTCGAGTCGCGGCGCGTCTCCGGCACCCTGGCGCACGGCCTGCACGGGCGTCGCCGGGCGGGGCCTGGAGAGAGCTTCTGGCAGTTCCGCCCCTTCGTCACCGGCGAGGCGGCGGCGCGGATCGATTGGCGCCGCTCCGCCCGCGACGACCGGCTCTACGTGCGCGAGCGCGAGTGGGAGGCCGCCCACAACATCTGGATCTGGATCGACCGCTCCGCCTCCATGGGCTTCGCCTCGGAACTGGCCCAGACCTCCAAGGTCGAGCGGGCCCTGGTGCTGGGGCTGGCCCTGGCCGACACCTTCGTCGAGGGCGGCGAGCGGGTCGGCCTGCTCGGCCTCACCCGCGCCAGCGCGTCGCGCGGCATCGTCGAAACCCTCGCCCAGGCCCTCATCAACGATCAAGCCGGCCTCGCCCAGGGGCTGCCGCCCGCCGCGAGCCCCGGCCGCTTCGACGAGGTGGTGCTGGTGAGCGACTTCCTCACACCGCTCGACGCGGTGCGCGACGCCGTGCAGGCGATCTCGGGGCGCGGCACCCATGGCCATCTCGTGCTGGTGGCCGATCCGGTGGAGGAGACCTTCCCCTTCACGGGGCAGGCGGTCCTGCACGATCCGGAAGCGGGCGTGAGCCTCGACATCGGCGAGGCGAGCGCCTGGGGCGAGGCCTATCGCCAGCGCATCGCCGCCCATCGCGACGGCCTCTCCGAAATCGCCCGGCAGCGGGGCTGGACGCTGACGCTCCACCGCACCGACCGGCCAGCGAGCGAGGCGGCCCTGCGCGTGCTCACCCTCGTCGCCGCCGCGCGCGGGCTCGGCTGAAAGGCGAATCGTCGTGTTCGGAGTTCCGCTCACCTTCGCCGCTCCCCTCGCGCTCGCCGCCCTGGTGGCGCTGCCGGCCCTGTGGGTTCTGCTGCGGGTCACGCCGCCGCGCCCGCAGCGCATCCACTTCCCGCCGCTGGCCCTCGTCGCCGACCTGCTGCCGAAGCGCGAGACCCCGGCCCGCACGCCGCCCTGGCTGCTGATCCTGCGGATCCTCGCCGCCGCCTGCCTGATCCTCGCGGTGGCGGGGCCGGTCTGGAATCCCGGCGGCATCGGCGCGGCATCGGGGCGTAATCCGCTCCTCGTCATCCTCGACAACGGCGTCGTCTCGGCCGTCGATTGGCGCGACCGCCTGCGCGCGGCCACCGACGAGATCGAGGCCGCCGCCCGCGACGGGCGCCCGGTGGCCCTGGTCGCCAGCGCGGACGCACCGGCACCGTTCGAGGCCCGTCCCCCGGCGGCGGCCCTGGAGCGCCTGCGGGCGATCAAGCCGCGTCCGCATCTCGGCGACCGGGCCGCGCATCTGGCCTCCATCGCCACCTTCCTGGAACGGATGCCCGGCGCTTCCATCGTCTGGATCAGCGACGGCGTGCGCGGCGCGGGCGAGGCCGATGTCCCGAAGTCGCTCGGCGCGCTGGCGGCCCGCCACGGCAGCGCCGTCACCGTGCTGAAGGCCGAACGTTCGCCGGCCCTCGCCCTCGAAGGCTCGCCGGTGCAGCCCGGCGAGAAGCTCGCGGCGCAGGTGCTGCGGGCCGAGGCGAACGGCCGGGATACCGGGCTGGTGCGGGCACTCGACCAGAAGGGCCTGCCGCTCGCCGAGAGCCGCTTCACGCTTCAACCGGATGCGCGCGAGACGACCGTGACCTTCGATCTGCCGGTGGAGCTGCGCAACGCCATCGCCCGCCTCGAAATCGAGGGTGAGCATTCGGCCGGGGCCGTGGTGCTGATGGACGAGCGTGGCAAGCGCCGCCGGGTCGGCCTCGTCTTCGGCGGCACCCTCGATCAGGCCCAGCCCCTGCTGGCGCCGACCTACTATCTCGCCAAGGCGCTGACCCCCTTCGCCGACGTGCAGCAGCCCCGCGGCGGCCAGGGGACTGCCGAGTCCATCGGCCAGATGCTCGACAATCAGGTCTCGGTGCTGGCGCTGGCCGATGTCGGCGCCCTCGACGAGCGCACCCTGGCCCGGGTCGAGCAGTTCGTGGACGAGGGCGGGCTGCTGCTGCGCTTCGCCGGTCCGCGCCTCGCCGCCGGCAACGACCCGCTGGTGCCGGTGCGCCTGCGCCGCGGCGGGCGCTCGCTCGGCGGCACCCTGTCCTGGGACCGGCCGCGGACCCTGGCGGCGTTCGGCCCGGAAAGCCCCTTCGCCGGGCTGAACCCGCCCGCCGATATCGGCGTGCGCCGCCAGATCCTGGCCGAGCCCGACGGCGACCTGCCGGGCAAGACCTGGGCGGCGCTGCAGGATGGGACGCCCATCGTCACCGCCGAGAAACGGGGCCAAGGGCTCGTCGTGCTGTTCCACGTCACCGCCGACACCACGTGGTCGAATCTGCCGCTCTCGGGCCTGTTCGTGGACATGCTGCGCCGGGTGGTCGGGCTCGCCGGGCCCTCCGCCAAGCTGTCACAGGGGGAGGGACGCCCGGCGAAGGCGGCGCTGCTCGCGCCCCGGCTCACCCTCGACGGGTTCGGCGCCCTCGGCTCCCCGCCCGCCAGCGCCACCGCCGTCCCGGCGGATTTCGCCGACCGCGCCGGCCCCGATCACCCGCCGGGCTTCTACGGCGCGGCGGAAGGGGGCATCGCCGTCAACGCCCTCGCCCCCGGCGACCGGCTGGAGCCGCTCGACCTGTCGGCGCTGGCCGGCGCCCGGATGGGTTCGCTCGCCGGAGCCGAGACCTTGGATCTGCGCGCCCTCCTGTTCAGCCTCGCTTTGGCCCTGCTCGCCCTCGACACCCTGGCCGGCCTCTGGCTCGGCGGCTTCCTCCGCCCCTCCGGCCGTGCCGCGCGCGGGCGGGCGGCGCCGGCCGCCCTGCTCCTGCCGGTCCTCATGGGGGCCGCGCTCTTGCTCGCCCCGCCGCCGGCCCGGGCGCAGGAGCCGGCCGCCAACCGGCCGAACGGCATCGAATCGGCGCTCAACACCCGGCTCGCCTTCATCGTCACCGGCGATGCGGCGACCGATGCCACGAGCCGGGCCGGCTTGTCGGGCCTGAGCCAGATGCTTGCCGCCCGCACCGCCCTGGAGCCGGGCGAGCCGGTCGGCCTCGACCCGGCCAAGGACGAACTCGCCTTCTACCCGCTGATCTACTGGCCGATCGTGGCCGGGCGTCCGCAGCCGAGCGAGGCGGCGGTCCGCAAGATCGACGCCTTCATGCGCAACGGCGGCACGGTGATCTTCGATACCCGCGACGCGCAGACCGCGCGGGCGAACGGCCCGCCGACCCCGGAGACGGCTTACCTGCGCAAGATGCTGGCGACCCTCGAAGTGCCGGAACTGGAGCCGGTGCCGCCGGACCACGTGCTCACCAAGGCGTTCTACCTCGTGGATTCCTTCCCCGGCCGCTTCGGCACCGGCCAGACCTGGGTCGAGACGATCCCGCCGGCCACCGATGGCGGCGAGCGCCGCCCGGCCCGCGCGGGCGACGGCGTCACCCCGATCATCATCACCGGCAACGACCTCGCCGCCGCCTGGGCCCTCGGCCGGAACGGCGAGCCGCTCTATCCCGTCAGCGGCGACCAGCGGCAGCGCGAGATGGCGTTCCGCGGCGGCGTCAACATCGTGATCTACACGCTGACCGGAAACTACAAGGCCGATCAGGTCCACGTGCCGGCCCTGCTGGAGCGGCTGGGGCAGTGATTCCTTTCGGGCCTTCCACGGCTTCTTCTCAAGGCCTTAGCCCATGCTGAGCCTCAGCTTCACCCCCCTCGTCCCCTGGCCGGTCCTGGCCGCCTTCGGCGTGCTGGCCGCGATCCTCGCGGTGGTGGCGGTGCTCGCCCGCGGGCGCACGGCCCTCCTGCGGGCAGTGGCGCTCGGCCTCGTCGTCGCGGCGCTCGCCAACCCCTCGCTGGTGCGCGAGGACCGCGACCCGGTGAAGGACGTGGCGGCCATCGTCGTCGACCGCTCCGGCTCGCAGACCCTCGGCGAGCGCCCGGCCATGACCGATGCGGTCAAGGCCGAGCTGGAGCGCCGCTTCGGCGCCCTCGCGAATATCGAGCCCCGTTTCATCGAGGTCGGCGACGCGCAGGGCGCCGAGGGCGATGACGGCACCAAGCTGTTCACCGCCCTGACCCAGGCGCTGGCGGATGTGCCGCCGGAGCGGATCGCCGGCGTGGTGATGCTCACCGACGGCGTGGTGCACGATATCCCCGCCTCGCTGGAGGCCCTCGGGCTGAAGGCGCCGCTCCACGTCCTCGTCACCGGCCGCCCGGATGAGCGCGACCGTCAGATCAAGATGCTGGAGGCCCCCCGCTTCGGCATCGTCGGCAAGGACGTCACCCTCCGCGCCGAGGTGATGGAGCGCGGCGGCACCGGCACGGCCACCGTCACCGTGCGCCGGGACGGCGAGGAGATCGATCGGCAGAGCATCGCGACCGGCGTGCCGTTCTCGCTCACCACGCATATCGAGCATGGCGGCCCGAACGTGGTCGAGATCGAGGTCGAGCCCCTGCCGGGCGAGCTGACCACGGTCAACAACCGCGCCGTGCTTCCCATCGAGGGCATCCGCGAGAAGCTCAGGGTGCTGCTGGTCTCCGGCGAGCCGCACCAGGGCGAGCGCACGTGGCGCAACCTGCTGAAATCGGATGCCTCCGTCGATCTCGTCCACTTCACCATTCTCAGGCCGCCGGAGAAGCAGGACGGCACGCCGATCTCCGAACTCTCGCTGATCGCCTTTCCGACCCGTGAGCTGTTCGTCCAGAAGATCAAGGATTTCGACCTGATCATCTTCGACCGCTACGCCAACCAGAGCGTGCTGCCCTCCGCCTATTTCGACAACATCGTCCGCTACGTCCGCGAGGGCGGCGCGCTGTTGATCGCCGCCGGGCCGGAATTCGCCGGGCCCGCCAGCCTCGCCCGCACCCGGCTCGCCTCGATCCTGCCGGGCGACCCATCGGCGAAGGTCGTGGAGCAGCCGTTCAAGGCCGCGCTCACCGAGACCGGTCATCGCCATCCCGTCACCCGCGCCCTGCCGGGCTCAGAGGCCAACCCGCCGGCCTGGGGCGACTGGCTGCGCATCGTCTCGGCCCAGACGCGGGCCGGGGTTCAGCCGATCCTGTCCGGTGCCAACGGCCTGCCGCTGCTGGCTCTGTCCCGCGAGGACAAGGGCCGCGTCGCGCTGATGCTGTCGGACCAAGCCTGGCTCTGGGCGCGCGGCTACCAGCAGGGCGGCCCCTATCTCGACCTGCTGCGGCGCCTCGCCCATTGGCTGATGAAGGAGCCGGCGCTGGAAGAGGAGGCTTTGCGGGCTCAGACCACCGGCCGCGGCCGCGAGGTGCGCATTGAGCGCCAGACCATGGCCGAGGAGGCCGGGCCGGTCACCATCACTGGCCCGACCGGCAAGGAGCGCCAGCTCGAACTGGCAAAGGCGGAAGCCGGCCTGTTCACCGCGACCTTCGAGGCGGAGCAGCTCGGCCTCCACACCATCCGCTCCGGCAACCTCGTCGCCTTCGTCAGCATCGGTCCCGCCAATCCGCGCGAACTCGCCGACGTGTTCAGCGATACCGAGCGCCTGAAGACCGTGGCCGAGGGCTCCGGCGGCACCGTGCGCCGGGTGGCGGCGGCCGGGGGCGGCATCGAGGTGCCGCGCCTGCAGGTGACGCGCGGCGGGCGCCTGGGCGGAGCCGACTGGATCGGTTTCCGCCCGAGCGACAGCGCCACCGTGCGCGGCGTCGAGGTCTATCCCCTCGGAATCGGCCTCTGGGCGCTCGCGGCCCTGGCGGCGGCTCTGCTCGCGATGTGGCTGGTGGAGGGACGGCGCGGACGGGCGGCGTAGGACCGCCCGGTCCCCGAACGGTTTCCTGACCGGTCAGGGCCGCTGCGGCGGAGAACGGCCGCCCGAAACAACGCTGTCCGCGCGGCCCTCACCTGTGTAAATCCGTTCGGACATGACCGACACCCTCCCGTTCTTGGCCGGGGGCGGCGAGGCCGCCCGCATGATCGCCGAGCGCGACTGGTCGGATCACCCGCTCGGCCCTCCCGAAACCTGGCCGGATTCGCTCCGCACCGCGCTCAGCCTCGTGCTGAACTCGCCGGAGAGCATGATCCTGGCCTGGGGCCCGGATCTGCATTTCTTCTTCAACGACACCTATTTTCCGCTGCTCGGGCCGCGCCTGTCCTGGGCGATGGGCGAGCGGTTCGACCGCGTCTGGGCCGATGGCTGGGAGCAGGCCAAGCCGATCATCGACGACGCCTTCGCTGGCCGGAGCCGCCGCTTCGAGGATCTGCCCTGGAAGCTCGACACCGACCGGGGCGAGGCCGAGACGTGGTGGACCTTCTCCTATTCGCGGGTGCTCGATGGGGAGGGCCGGATCGCCGGCCTGTTCATCTTCACCAACGAGACCACGAAGCGGGTCCGGGCGGAGGCGAGCCGGCATGAGGCCGAGGCCGCCCTGCGGGCCGAGCGCGACCGGGCGCAGGGCGTGCTCGCGAATATGGGCGAGGCCTTCGCCCTGCTCGACCACGATTTCCGTATCATCGACCTCAACGCCGAGGCTCTGCGGATGGAGGGCCGCCCGTGGGAGGAGGTGGTCGGCCGCATCCAGTGGGACGCTCATCCCGGCACCGATCCGGAGTTCGATCGGCTCCTGCGGAAAGCCATGACCGAGCGCGTCCCGGTGGCGCTCGAGCATCGCTACACCTGGCCCGGCGGGCGGCCGGCCTGGATCGACATGCGCGCCTATCCCGTCCCGGAAGGACTCGCGGTGTTCTACCGCGACGCGACCGCCCGCCGGGAGGCGGAGGAGGCGTCGCGCCGCAGCGAGGCGTTCCTGGCGGCGACGCTGGAAAGATTGCCGGTGGGCGTGATCATCGCCGACGCGGATGGGCGGATTCTGCGTGACAACCCCGCCAACCGCGAGCTCTGGGGCGTGCCGCCGGAGACCCTGAGTTGGGAGCAATACGGCGACTGGGCCGGCTACTGGCCTGAGACCGGCCAACGCCTGCGCGCCGAGGAATGGGGCATGGCCCGCGCCCTGCTGCAGGGCGAGACCGTGCGGGGCGAACTCGTCGAGATCGAGCGGTTCGACGGGGGCGGCCGGCGGCTGTTCCTCAACAACGCCGCCCCGATCCGCGACGATGCGGGCAGCATCGTCGGCGGCGTGGTGGCCGAACTCGACGTAACCGAGCGGGTCGAGGTCGAGCGGCGCCTGCGGGAGAGCGAGGCGCTCGCCCGGGCGAATGCCGAGCGGGTCCAACTCGCCCTCACCGCGGGCGCGATCATCGGCACCTGGATCTGGGACCTGCCGACCGACCGCTTCAGCGTCGACGAGGCCTTCGCCCGCGCCTTCGGCCTCGATCCCTCCCTCGGCCGCGACGGCCTGAGCCTCGCCCAGGTGGTGGAGACGGTCCATCCCGACGATAAGGCGGGCCTCGCCGAGGCCATCGCCGAGGTCATCGCCCGCGGCGGCGCCTATGCCCACCAATACCGGGTGCGGCGGGCGGATGGGCGCTATTACTGGATCGAGGCCAATGGGCGGGTCGAGCATGCCGAGGACGGCACGCCGCTGCGCTTCCCCGGCGTGCTCATCGATGTCGAGGAGCGGCGCGCCGTCGAGGCGGAACGCGACCGGGCGATCGCGCTGATGCGCGAGAAGGCGGTCGAGTTCGAGACGCTGGCCGACAACATCCCGACTCTGTGCTGGATGGCCGGGGCCGACGGGCACATCTATTGGTACAACCGGCGCTGGTACGACTATACCGGCCGCGATGCCGAAAGCCTGGAGGGCTGCGGCTGGGAGGCGGCGCACGACCCCGAGATGCGGCCCGGAATCGTCGCGCGCTGGCGGCATTGCCTCGCCACCGGCGAGCGTTTCGAGATGACCTTCCCGCTGCGCGGCCGCGACGGGGTGTTCCGGCCCTTCCTAACCCGGATCGCGCCGATCCGCGACCCGTCCGGGGCGATCGTGCGCTGGTTCGGCAGCAGCACCGACGTGGTCGATCTGCGCGCCGCCCAGGATGCCCTGCGCCGGCTCAACGAAACCCTGGAGGAGCAGGTCGCCGCCCGGACCGCCGAGCGCGATCAGATCTGGCAGGTGTCCCGCGACCTCCTGGCGGTGGCGACGCCCGAGGGCCGCTTCCTCAGCCTCAACCCGGCCTGGAGCGCCACTCTCGGCTGGAGCGAGGCCGAACTCACGGGGACCAGCTTCGTCGATTTCGTCCACCCGGAGGACCGGGGGCGGACCCTCGCCACCCTGGCCGGCCTCGCCCGCAACGAGGTCCAGCTCGGCTTCGAGAACCGCTACCGGACGCGCAGCGGCAGCTATCTCTGGTTCTCCTGGAACGCGGTGCCGCGCGGCGGCCTCGTCTACGCTTCGGTGCGCGACGTGACCGCGATCCGGGAGCAGGCCCGGGCCCTCGCCGATGCCGAGGAGGCCCTGCGCCAATCGCAGAAGATGGAGGCGGTGGGCCAGCTCACCGGCGGCCTGGCCCACGACTTCAACAACCTGCTTGCCGGCATCTCCGGCAGCCTGGAGATGATGCAGACCCGGATCAGCCAGGGCCGGCTGAAGGATGTCGACCGCTACATGAGCGCGGCGCAGGGGGCAGCCAAGCGGGCCGCGGCGCTGACGCATCGCCTGCTCGCCTTCTCCCGCCGGCAGACCCTCGACCCCAAGCCCACCGACGTGAACCGGCTGGTGATGAGCCTGGAGGAGCTGATCCGCCGCACGGTCGGGCCCACCATCACCATCGAGGTGGTCGGAGCGGCTGGCCTGTGGCCGACCCTCGTCGATCCGCCGCAGCTCGAGAACGCGCTGCTGAATCTCTGCATCAACGCCCGCGACGCCATGCCGGAGGGTGGGCGCATCACCATCGAGACCGCCAACAAGCGGCTCGACGACCATGCCGCGCGCCAGCACGACGTGCCCCCCGGCCAGTATCTCTCGCTCTGCGTCACCGATACCGGCACCGGCATGAGCCCGGACGTGAAGGAGAAGGCATTCGATCCGTTCTTCACCACGAAGCCCACCGGCCAGGGCACCGGGCTCGGCCTGTCGATGATCTACGGCTTCGCCAAGCAATCGGGCGGGCAGGTGCGGATCTATTCCGAGATCGGCGAGGGCACCACGGTCTGCCTCTACCTGCCTCGCTATCACGGCGAGGCGGAGGAGCCGGACGCACTCGGCCCCCTGGTGGACGCCCCCCGCGCCGAGCGGGGCGAGACGGTGCTGGTGGTCGATGACGAGCCGACGGTGCGGATGCTGGTGACCGAGGTGCTGGAAGACCTCGGCTACACCGCGATCGAGGCCGCCGACAGCGCCTCCGGCCTTCAGGTGCTGCAATCGGACGTGCGCATCGACCTGCTCATCACCGATGTCGGGCTGCCCGGCGGCATGAACGGCCGCCAGATGGCCGATGCCGCCCGTGTTTCGCGCCCCGGCCTCAAGATCCTGTTCATCACCGGCTATGCCGAGAACGCGGCGGTGGGCAACGGCCATTTGGAGCCGGGCATGGCGGTGCTGACCAAGCCGTTCGTGGTGGAGACGCTCGGCCTGCGGATCCGGGAGATGATCGCGCGGGGGTAGGGGCGCGGGGCGGGAGGAGGCCGGACCGCCGCGACAAGTTCGGACGCCCGGCTTGACCGGGCAAGCTGGACTGTTTCAATGCGCCGGTTCCTGCCCTTCGCGGGAGAGAGTTTCGCACGCGCATGAGGCGGCAGATGGCGAAGACGGTTCGGCGGCTCGCGCTCCCGCTCATGTTGGTGGGCAGCCTCGGCATCTCGGGCTGCACCGGCTTCGGCTACATCTCGCAGACCTATGTGTCCCAGGTGCCGCAGGTCGTGACCATCGGCTGCAACGAGCCTTACGAGATCTACGACAACCGCCAGCGGCGCCGGGTGCTGGTGGTCTCGAATGCCCTGCGCGAGGTGGCGGGCTGCGAACTCGGGAGGGGCGGCATGGACCGCGCCCCCGCCGAAACCCGGCCCGCGCGCTTTCGCGCGGCGATGCGCACCTATCTCGACGAGACCGCCCGCGAGGATTGCAAGATCACCGGCGAGACCGTGTTCAGCGACCTTCAGACCGAGTTCGCCTATGCCTGCGACGCGCCGGTCGAGCCCCGCGGCACGGTGGTGCCGCGCCTGCCGGGGCGGCGGACGCAGCGCTGATCAGGCCTCCGCCGAACCCTGAAAGGTCCGCTCCGTCGCGTCGCCCGCCGCGGCCAGCAAGGCCCGGGCGAAAGCCCGCGCCTCGGCCCGTTCGAGGCTGAGGATCGCGGTGACCGGGCGGCCGCCGAGATCGGGCAGGGCGAGTTCCAGCCGCACGCCGTCACCCTCGGCCGTCGCCGACAAGCTCCAGGCGGCTTCCCGGCCCTTCACCGGCTCGCTCATCGAATCAGTCCTTCCGCTCTCGACCGCCGATGCCGGAGGTGATTCGTACATGGGCGGTTTTTTCTTTGCAGACCAGGGGCGCCGTCCGGCCGGGGCTGCGTCCGCAGGCGATTGACGCGCGGGGCCGGGAATGGTGTCTGCGCCGCGACCGCCCGCGCGGGCAGGATCTTCTCTTCGACACGACAAGCAGGGACGAACGACATGTCCGAGATCTGGTTCCGCACGGGCGAGGCCACGGTGCTCGCCGCCGAGGGGCAATTCACCGACGCGATGCCGGAGGTGCTGATCGGCTCGACCCGCGGCCCCGTCGGCCACGCCTTCGCCGGCATGCTGGGCCAGGTGCAGGGCCATACCCGCATGTTCGTGGTACGCGACCTCAATCAGCTGGTGCGCCCCTCCACCATCATGACCACCAAGGTCACGATCCACACCGCCGAATATGCCGAGCTTCTGGGCGGCGTGGTTCAGGCCGCGACCGGTGACGCGATCGTCGATTGCGTGATCGAGGGCATCCTGCCGAAGGACGGCCTCGACGAACTCTGCATGATCATCACGATCTGGCTCGACGAGCGCTGCGGCAAGGACGAGAACCTCGACCGCAAGGATCTCTACCGCACCAATTACGAGGCGACGAAGCTTGCCATCGCCCGCGCCATGAAGGGCGAGCCGACGATCGACGAGCTGATCGCCAACCGTAAGACGGTGAAGCACTACGCGCTCGAAGACATCATCGAGTACTGATTTTGCGGCTGCCGGGGCGCGGCTCAGGCCGCGTCCCGCTCGAGGCGGAACGTCCGCGTCGCCGGCCTCATGGCCGCCAACGCCCTTAACACCTCCCTGAAGGGATGCGCTTAGAACAGGCTCTCAGGCGCCTCTGACCAAATCCACCACCTTGCCCACGCCAGCGCCGACCCCGGCGCCGACAACGCCGACGACCGCCGCGGAAATCAGCACGGGGGCGCTGACCACAGCCACGACCCCCGAGCCGACCGCGAGCACTCCGACACCGACAACACCGAGAGTGCCGCCGGCGATGCCGCCGATGCCCGCGCCGGACAGGCCACCCTGTACAGTGTCGAGATCGTCGTCGGACAGCCGGGAAGCAGCGAAATCTGTCATGATTGAAAGCTCCGAGGTCTGGTGCGACGCGTTGCTTGCGTCTGTTGTGATTGACATCGGAACGCACCGGCTTGGCTGTGTTTGAACACACGTCGCCCCGGCTGCCATCGCCGCCGTCCACATCTCGGGCTTTCCGAGCCTGTTTGCGTTCACTTGAAGCAACCCGGAACGGTCGATCCCAGGGCATTCCTCCGCTGGAAGAAGCGGCGCGACATGCTGCGTGGCTGCTGGCACAGCACCTCACCGCCCTCAGCAGGGTCTCAGACCGCCGAGCCGAGTGAGTTGAGACCCCGGAAGCACGGGACGACGCGCAAGCTCAGAACTCGATTCCCTCCTGCGCCTTCACCCCCGCCGAGAAATGGTGCTTCACGCTGCCCATCTCGGTGACGAGGTCGGCGGCCTCGATCAGGGCCGGCTTGGCATTGCGGCCGGTCACGACGACGTGGAGGTCCGGCCGCCGGGCGGCGAGGTCGGCGAGAACCGCGTCGAGGTCGAGGTAATCGTAGCGCAGGGCGATGTTCAGCTCGTCGAGGACGAGCAGGCGGATGCCCGGATCCGCCATCAGCGCCTTCGCCGTGTCCCAGGCCTTGCGGCAGGCGGCGATGTCGCGGGCCTTGTCCTGCGTCTCCCAGGTGAAGCCCTCGCCAAGGGCGTGCCACGCGATCTGGTCGCCGAAGCTCTTCAGCGCCCGCGCCTCGCCGGTATCCCAGGCGCCCTTGATGAACTGCACCACGCCGACCCGGTGCCCGCGCCCGAGCATCCGCAGCACGAGACCGAGCGCCGCCGTCGTCTTGCCCTTGCCGGGGCCGGTATGGACGATCAGCAGGCCTTTCTCGATCCGTTTCGAGGCCACCTCGGCGTCCTGCACCGCCTTGCGCTTGGCCATCTTCTCGCGGTGGCGGGCGTCGTCGTCGGTCGTCGTCTCGGTCATGGGCGATGTCCCGGGTTCTCGGATGAAGGTTTGACCGTCAGCGGCAGGCCGGCCACCGTGAGCACGACCCGGTCGGCTTCCCGCGCGAGGCGCTGGTGCAGGCGCCCGGCGGCGTCGCGGAAGCGGCGGGCCAGGGCGTTGTCCGGCACGATGCCGAGGCCGACTTCGTTGGCGACCAGCACCAACGGGCCCGGCGCGGCGGCGCAGGCCCGCGCCAGCGCCTCCGTGGCCGCGTCGAGATCGGCCTCCGCCAGCAGCAGGTTGGTGAGCCAGAGGGTGAGGCAATCGATCAGGACCGGCCCGGTCGCGGCGGCCACCGCCTCCGGCAGCGCCACCGGCACGTCGAGGGTGCGCCAATCGCCCGAGCGCCGGGCCCGGTGCTCGGCGATGCGCGCGCGCATCTCGTCGTCCCAGGCTTGAGCGGTGGCGATGTAGAGCCAGGGGGCAGGACAGGCTTCGATCAGCCGCTCGGCATACGCGCTCTTGCCCGAGCGCGCCCCGCCGAGCACCAGCGTCATCCGGTCGGGCGCCGTATCCGTCATGCCGGCCCGTTTGCACCGGGCCGGCCCGTTCACGCAATGGCGCTTTGCATGGGCGCCGACTCCGCGTTACAAGCGGCCGGTGACGGTGCCCCGGCAACGGGGTGAAAAGGGAATGCGGTGAGAGGTTTTGAAAAACCTCGATTCCGTGGCTGCCCCCGCAACTGTGAGCGGCGAGTTCCTGCCACAAGCCACCGGTTGATCCGGGAAGGCGGCAGGCGCGAAACCAGCCGCGAGCCAGGAGACCTGCCGTCCGCGTGAAACTATGCCCTCGAACGCCGCCGGTGGGGCGGCCGGAGCCCGTGATACGATGACGACCGCGACCCTTCAGACCTCGGCCACCACCACCCGTTCCGCCGAAGGCGCCCGCGCCCTGCTCGTGGCCGCCTTCCTCGGCCTCGGCCTCGTTTTCGTGGCGGGCTTCGCCCCGGCGACGGTGCTGCACAACGCGGCCCACGACTTCCGCCACGCGCAGAACTTCCCCTGCCACTGATCCGCGCTCCAGCGGCTCACGCAGCAAGTCCATGATCACTCGGTTGCTGTCGGCGGCGCTTGTCGCCGGCTTCCTCGCGTCCGTCGTCGCGACGGGCCTGCAGCTCGCCCTGACCTCCCCGCTGATCCTTCAGGCGGAGACCTATGAGGGCGAGGGCACCCATGCCCTCGCCCCGGCTCTCGATGCTTCTCCGGCCATCAGGCTCGCCTCCCTGATCGTGCCGGCCCACGCCCATTCCCATGGTCCCGGCGAGGGCGGCCACGATCACGGCACCGCCGAGGACTGGCAGCCCGCTCCGGGCCTGCAGCGGATCGCCTTCACCGGCCTCGCCACGCTGATCGGCGGCGTCGGTTACGCGCTTCTGCTCGCCGCGGTGATGCTGGCCCTGCGCCGCGAGCCGACGCCGCGGAGCGGGCTCGCCATCGGCATCGCCGGCTTCCTCGCGGTGGCGCTGGCCCCCGCCATCGGCCTGCCGCCGGAACTGCCCGGCATGGGCGGCGCGCCGCTGATGCTGCGCCAATCCTGGTGGCTGATGACCGTGATCGCGACGGGGCTCGGCCTCTACCTGATCGCCGTGCGGCGGGTGCCGCTGACGATCCTGGGCGGCCTCGTCCTGATCGTCGCGCCGCATCTCGCGGGCGCACCGCAGGTCGCCGAGGCCGCCTCGCAGGTGCCGCCGGCCATGGCGGCGCAGTTCGCCGCGCGCTCGCTTGCCATCGGTTTCGTGTTCTGGGCGCTGATCGGGCTGGCCTATGGCTGGGCCTGGGAGCTGTTCGGCCGCGAGGCGGGCGCCCGCGCCCAAGCCCGATCACAAGCCCAACCCCATGCCTGATCCGGAGACCGCGATCCTGTCGGTCTGCACCACCTGCCGCGCTGCGGGCGATGCATCGGAACCGCGGGCGGGGGCCAAGCTCCTGGCCGCTTTGCGGGAGGAGGCCGCGCGCGAGCCGGTGCCCGGCCTGGCGATCGAGGGCGCCGAATGCCTCTCGGTCTGCAAGCGGCCCTGCACCGTCGCCGTCGCCTCAGCCGGCCGCTGGACTTACGTTTACGGGGACTTCGACGCGCTCGAAGCCCCCGAGACATCCGCACGGACCATCCTGGCGGGCCTGCGCCGCTACCTCGAAACCCCCGACGGTGTCGTGCCCTGGCGCGAGCGGCCGGAGGCGTTTCGCAAGGGCGTCGTCGCCCGCATCCCGCCGCTCAGAGTGCCTCACAAAACTCCTGCACACCGACCGTTTCGCCTGCGGGCACGACGGCGCGACGGGAGTTTTGTGAGAGACACTCAGGCGGCCCCGAACCGGACGCCCCGATCATGAGCCTCGTCGAAAAAATTCCCTGCACCATCGTCACCGGCTTCCTCGGAGCCGGCAAGACCACGCTGGTGCGCCACACCATCGAGAAAGCCGGGGGGCGCCGCCTCGCGATCATCGTCAACGAGTTCGGCGATATCGGCTTCGACGGCTCGTTCCTCGCCTCCTGCGGCATCGAGGGCTGCAACGAGGATTCGGTGGTCGAGCTGCCCAATGGCTGCATCTGCTGCACCGTGGCGGACGACTTCGTTCCGGCGCTGACGAAGCTCCTCGACCGGCCCGAGCCGCCGGAGCACATCCTGATCGAGACCTCCGGCCTCGCTTTGCCCAAGCCCCTGGTCCAGGCCTTCCAATGGCCGGCGATTCGCTCCCGCGTCACCGTGGACGGCGTGGTCGCGGTGGTGGACGGCCCGGCGGTGGCCTCCGGCCTGTTCGCCGAGGATCCCGACGCCCTGGCCAACCAGCGCGCGGCGGACAGGTCCGTCGATCACGACAACCCCCTGGAAGAGGTGTTCGAGGATCAGATCCTCTGCGCCGACCTCGTGGTGGTCAACAAGGCCGACCTCCTCGACGAAGCCGGCCTGCAAAAGGTCCGCGCCGAGATCGAGGCGCATCTGCCCCGCGCCGTCGAGATCGTCGCTACCGAGCACGGCCGCCTCGACCCGCGTGTGCTGCTCGGGATCGCGGCGGCGGCCGAGGACGACCTCGACGCCCGTCCGTCGCATCATGGCGAGGGGGAGGATCACGACCACGACGATTTCGAATCCATCGCGATTCCCGTCGGCGTCGCCGGCAGCCCGGAAGACCTCGCCGCCCGCGTCGAGAAGGCCGCCGAGACCGAGGGCGTGCTGCGCATCAAGGGCTTCGCCGAAGTGAAGGGCAAGCCGATGCGCCTCGTGGTCCAGGGCGTGGGCCGCCGCGTCGCCTCGCATTACGATCGCCCGTGGAAGGGCTCGGAGCCCCGCGATGGACGCCTCGTCGTGATCGGCTTGAAGGGCTTCGACCGGGACGCGGTCGCGGCGGCTTTGCAGGGATGAGCCGGGGCCGGACCGGGCGAGTGGGCGGGCGCGGGCTCAAGGGCCGCGTCCTACTCGGTCTCCTGCCGGTCTTCGCCTTGCTCGCCGGCTGCTCGGAGAGCCGGCGCGACCTCGCGCCATCCGGCCGGGCGGCCGATCTCGCTGCGCCGGCGCCGTTCGTATCGGCGGCGCGGGAGAACGGCGAGGCCAAGCTCGCCTACCGCCACGATCTCACCCTTGGCCTCGGGCCGGACCGGGTCGAGCCGCATTTCGCTGCCGCGCGGGACCGCTGCCTGAAGGAGGCGGCGGAGTGCACCCTGCTGCGGTCTTCGATCCGCGACGGCGGCGGAGCCAGCCAGCCTCGGGCCCAGATCGAGGTGCGGCTGAAGCACGCCTCGGTTGCCGCCTATGTCGCCTTCCTCACGACCCCCCTGCCGGGGGAGGAGCCGGGCGACGTCGCCCTGATCGCCCAGGAAACCCGCGCCGAGGATCTCACCCGGGCCCTCGCCGAGACCGGCCGGCGGCTCGTCCAGCTCAACGATTACCGCAACCGCCTGACCGCCTTGGCCGAGAAGCCCGACAACCGGGCCGAGGATCTCATCAAGATCGCGGGCGAACTCGCGCAGGTCCAGAGCCAGATCGAGGAGGCGGAGGCGCAAAGACGCGGCCTCGACCAGCGAGTCGATACCGAGATCGTCACGGTCAGCTTCCGCACCGACCAAGCGCGGGCGGGCGCCTTCGCTCCGGTGCGTGAGGTTTGGGCCCGCAGTGGCCCGATTCTCGGCGACAGCGCCGCCTCGGCCCTGCGGTTCACCGTCGCGAGCCTGCCCTGGCTGGCGATCGGTCTTTTGGCGGTCTTGCTCCTGCGCCTCGTCTGGCGCATCCGGCGTCAGCGGGCGCAGCCGGCCCGCGTGCGGCTGGAACCGTGAGGGGGCGGGCGCCATGCACCTGATCCGCCTCGATACGGTCTCCCTCGACGAGGGCGAGGCGGCGGTCGATCTCGGCCAGAGCCCGGGCGAGATCGTGTTCCTGTCGCTGACCGATACGGATCTGGCGGGCGTCGCCCGCGCCCATGCCGGCGAACCGGGCCTGCCCTCCCTGCGCCTCGCCAAGATGGCGCAACTGCGCCACCCGATGTCGGTCGATCTCTATGTCGATGCGGTGATCGCCCGAGCCAAGGTCTGCGTGATCCGCTGCCTCGGCGGCCTCGATTATTGGCGCTACGGCATCGAGCGGGCGGCGGCGGTGGCGCGGGCGCAGGGCGTGAAGCTCGCCGTCCTGCCCGGCGACGACCGGCCGGATCCGCGCCTCGACGCCTTCTCGACCCTGCCGCCGGAGACCTGCGCCCGCCTCGACGCCTATTTCCGCGCCGGCGGGCCGGACAACCTGAAGAACCTGCTGCGGCGGCTGGCGGCGGAGGCCGGCGCTTCCTGCGAGGCGCCGCCGCCGCAGGCCTTGCCGCGCGGCTTCGCTTGGTGCGCCGGCTGCGGCGTGCTGTCCGTCGAGGCCGCGCTGCGGGCCGCCGGGCCGGGGCCGCTGGCGCTGCTTCTGGTCTACCGCTCGGCGGTGCTGTCCGGCGAGACCGGCCCGGCGGCGCAGCTCGCCGCCTCCCTGACCCTGCGCGGCATCGCCTGCCTCACCCTCGCCGTGTCGAGCCTGAAGGATCCGGAGGCGGTGGCCGTGCTGCGGGCGGCCCTGGCCCTGCGCCGGCCCGACATCGTGCTCGCGGCCACCGCCTTCTCGGCCCGCGACGAGGCCGGATTCGTGCTCGATGCCGCCGATTGCCCGGTGCTCCAGGCCTATACGTTGGGCGCCCCGCGCGCCGCCTGGGCTGCCTCCGGACGCGGCATGAACGCCGCCGACCTCGCCATGCAGGTGGCTTTGCCCGAATTCGATGGCAGACTTGCCGGCTTTCCGATCTCCTTCAAGGAGGAGGCTGAGGCGGTCGAGGGCTTCGCCGAGCGCCGGGCCGTGCCCGATCCCGCCGGCATCGCCGCGCTGACGGAGCGCGCCGCCGCCTGGATCCGCCTGAGGCGGACCCCGCGCGACAAGCGCCGGCTCGCCATGGTGCTGTCCGATTACCCCGCCCGCGGCGGCCGGGCCGGCTATGCCGTCGGGCTCGATACCCCGGAGAGCGCCCGGGCCATCGCCGCCGACCTGGCCGAGGCGGGGTTCGGTGCGGGCGACCTGCCGACGGCGTCCGCGCTGATGGCGGCGCTGACCGAGGGAGAGCCGGGCTTTACCGTGCCGCTCGCCGCATACGCGGCGTGGTTCGATCGCCTGCCGGAGGAGCGGCGGGCGGACCTCACCGATCGTTGGGGGGCGCCGGAGGACGATCCGCTGTGCCGGGACGGGGCGTTCCGGTTCCGGATGGCGCGGGCCGATCCGGCCAGGGGAGGGGGCCTCACCCTCTTCCTCCAGCCCGACCGGGGCCGGGCGGCCGACCGCAAGGCCGGCTACCACGATCCCGACGAGCCGCCGACGCACGCCTATCTCGCCTTCTATCTCGGCCTGCGCCGTGACTTCGACGCGCTGATCCATCTCGGCACCCATGGCACCACCGAGTGGCTGCCCGGCAAGGCGGTGGCCTTGTCGCCCGCCTGCTGGCCGGCGCTGGCGGTCGGGGCGCTGCCGGTGGTCTATCCCTTCATCGTCGACGATCCCGGGGAGGCCGCGCCGCTGAAGCGCCGGCTCGGCGGGATCGCGCTGGGCCATCTCACCCCGACCGTCGAGGCCGCCGGGCTGACGCCCGAGGCGGCGGCCCTGCGCGAGCTGGTGGAGGAATATTCCGCCGCGAGCGTGCTCGATCCGCGCCGGGCCGGGCTGATCGCTGAGGCGATCCTCGACGAGGCGGCCTCGGCCGGCCTTCTGGAAGGCGCGGGCATCGATGCCGGCACGCCGATGGCCGATGCCCTCACCGCCCTCGACGCGCATC
Organism: Methylorubrum populi; assembly: GCA_020741775.1. GTDB lineage: Bacteria > Pseudomonadota > Alphaproteobacteria > Rhizobiales > Beijerinckiaceae > Methylobacterium > Methylobacterium populi_B. The sequence continues at coordinate 167,351 of DYYG01000013.1, read as the reverse complement.
TGTGCGACCTCGGCGAGACGCCGTTCCGTGACGGCCTGCACGTGTTCGGCCGGGCCCCCGCCGATGCCGCCGAGCCGGTGCGGGCGAGCGCGCGGGCCGAGCGTGCCGCGCTGGTCGCCGCCCTCGATGGACGCTTCGTCGCGCCGGGGCCCGCCGGCTCGCCCTCACGCGGGCGCCAGGACGTGATGCCGACCGGCCGCAACCTGACGACCCTCGATCCCCGCTCCCTGCCGACCCGCGCCGCGACGATGCTCGGGACCAGGGCGGCGGATGCGGTGGTGCGGCGCTACCTGCAGGATCAGGGCGAGTATCCGGCCCGCATCGTCATGGACCTCTGGGCCTCGCCGACGCTCCGCACCGGCGGCGAGGATGTGGCCCACGCCCTCGCGCTGATGGGGGTCCGCCCGATCTGGGACCATGCCTCGACCCGCGTCACCGGCTTCGAGATCTTGCCGCTGGCGCTGCTCGACCGGCCGCGCATCGATGTGACCTGCCGTGTCTCTGGCGCCTTCCGCGACACGTTTCCGGAGACGCTGGCGCTGCTCGACCGCGCGGCCCGTGCCGTCGCGGCGCGGGAGGAGGAGGATGAGGAGAACCCGCTGGCCGCCGCCCGGCGCCGGGGCGAATCCGCCGCCCGCATCTACGGCGCGGCTCCCGGCCGCTACGGCGCCGGCACCGCCGAGACGGCGCTCGACGGCGCCTGGGACGGCCGCGCCGATCTGGGGCAGGCCTATCTCGCCGCCACCACCCACGCCTATGGCGACGGGGAGGGCGAGGATGCGGGCTTCGCCGCCCGCGTCGCGGCGGCCGATGCCTATGTCCACGCCTTCGACGTGGCCGAGCGCGACCTCCTGGATGGGGATGCGGCGGCCGATGCCATGGGCGGCTTTTCCGCCGCCGCCTCGTCCGAGGGGAGGGCGCCCGCTCTCTACAGCCTCGATGTCTCGAACCCGGAGGCGCCGCGCGCCCGCACCGCCCGCGAGGACGTGGCCCGGCTGATTCGCGGCCGGCTCGGCCATCCCCGCTGGATCGCGGCGCAGCTGCGCCACGGCTACCGCGGGGCGCAGGAATTCGCGCAAGGGATCGATGCGGTGTTCGTGCTCGCCGCCGCGACCGACGCCGTCTCCCACGCCGATCTCGACCGGCTCTACGGCGCCTGGATCGCCGACCCGGAGGTGTTCGACGCCCTGCGCGCGGCCAATCCCGAGGCGACCCGCGCCATCCTCGAACGCTTCGAGGCCTTGCGCGCCCGTGGCCTCTGGCACAGCCGGCGCAACGCCGCCCCGGCCGACGCATTGCTGGCGGCGGAATGAGCACGCCCGTCACAGCGCCGCGCCGCACCCTGCCCGAGGGCGCCCGCCGTGGCTGGTGCCCCTCTTTGGCCAAGCCGATGCCGACCGGCGACGGGCTGCTCGCCCGCATCCATCCGCCGCTCGGCGGCCTCTCCCCCGCGCAGATGCGGGCGGTGGCCGACGGCGCACGACGCCACGGCAACGGCCATATCGATGTCACCGCCCGCGGCAATCTCCAGATCCGCGGTGTCAGCCCGACGAGTGCCCCCCCGCTCGCCTGCCTCCTGGCGGAAGCCGGCCTGGACGACACCCGCGACGATGGCGGGCCGCAGCGCCTGACGCTGACGCCGCCGCTCGCCGGCCTCGACCCCGGCGAAGCCATCGACGTGCCGGCCCTCGCTTGTGCCGCGGAGGCGGCGGGCCTCGCCGTGCCGGGCCTGCCGCCCAAGACCCTGGTGGCGATCGATGGCGGCGGGCGTTTCGGCCTCGGCGCGGCCGAGGCCGATGTCTTCCTGTTCGGCGAGGGGCGGGGCTGCGTCGCCTTCGGCCTCGCGGGCGAGGAGGGCCCCCTGCGCTGCGGTGTGCTGCCGGAGCGGCAGGCGGCGGGCGCCCTCGGCCTTGCGCTGGCCGCTTTCGCCGGGACCGGACGGCGGCGGATGCGCGATTGCGACGCGTCCGAGCGCGCCTTGATCGCCGCCGCCGCCGGCTTTCTGCCCTGCGCGGCCGCGCCTCTGGCGCCCGCACTCGCGCCGGCCGCACCGGGGCTCGTCACCCTGTCCGACCACGCATCCGCGCTCCTCGTCGAGGCGCCGTTCGGCCGCTGCACCGCCGACCGGTTGGAGCGCGTCGCCGCCCTGGCCGGTGAGATGGGCGTCCGGCTGAGTGCGGAGCGCGGTTTCGCGCTGCCTCTGCCCCCTGGCCGTCTCGATGCCGTTCGAGGAGAGTTGGCGGCGGCCGGCTTCATCGTGGCGCCGGACGATCCCCGCCGCGCTGTCGCCGCCTGTCCCGGCGCGCCGGCCTGCCGCTCCGGCACCACTCCGGTGCCGGACCATGCCGCCCGGCTGGCCCAGGCGCTGGCGCCGCTCGCGGCGCACGGCCTCTCGGTTCATGTCTCGGGCTGCGCCAAGGGCTGCGCCCATCCCGGCCCGGCCGATCTGACCCTGGTGGCCCGCGAGGGCGCCTACGACGTGGTGCTCGCCGGTCCGCCTTCGGCTGAGCCGGCAACGCGTCTCGCTTTCGAGGCGGCGCTGGACCGGATAAGGAAGGCCGCTGCGACCGGGCTTCCGGCCACGGATCGGCTGTTTTTGAACCGGATGTTTCAGGACAACACGAGATGAGTGCCCGCCACGACTATATCCGCGACGGCGGCGCCATCTACGCGCGCTCCTTCGCGATGATCCGCGCCGAATCCGACCTCGCCCGCTGGTCCGGCGCGGCCGAGCGCGTCGTGGTGCGGATGATCCATGCCTGCGGCATGACCGACCTGCCGAAGGACGTCGAGATGTCCGACAGCTTCGCCGCCGCCGGCGAAGCGGCCTTGAAGGCCGGCGCGCCGATCCTGTGCGACGTGCGCATGGTGGCCGACGGTGTCACCCGTGCCCGGCTGCCGGCGAAGAACGACGTGATTTGCACCCTGGGCGACCCCCGCGTTCCCGACCTCGCGGCGGAGATGGGCACCACCCGCTCGGCCGCCGCCATGGAATTGTGGCGCGAGCACCTGCCCGGCAGCGTGGTCGCCGTCGGCAACGCCCCCACCGCCCTGTTCCGCCTGCTCGAACTGCTCGACGAGGGCGTGGCGCCCCCGGCGGCGGTGATCGGCATCCCCGTCGGCTTCGTCGGCGCGGCGGAATCCAAGGAGGCCCTGGCGCGGGACGGGCGGGTGCCCTTCGTCGTGGTCCATGGCCGCCGCGGCGGCAGCGCCATGACGGCGGCGGCGATCAACGCGCTGGCGAACGAGGTCGAGTGATGGAGGGGAGCGTGCGCATCGACGCCCCGGTCGAGACCCCCGACGGCGCCGGGGACATCCCCGTGACCCCCAAGACCGGAACGCTCTTCGGCGTCGGCATGGGGCCGGGTGATCCCGATTTTCTCACCGTGAAGGCCATGCGGGTGCTGGAGCACGCTCCGGTGCTCGTGCATTTCTGCAAGCGAGGTAAGCGCGGCAATGCCCGCACCATCGCCGATGCGGTGATGTGCGATCCCACCCGCGAATTTCCGCTGGCCTATCCCTACACCACTGAGCTCCATCCCGATCATCCCGATTATGTTGCGGCGCTTGCCGGCTTCTACGACGAGGCGGCCGGGCGGCTCGCCGACCATCTCGATGCCGGGCGCGACGTCGCGATCCTGTCGGAGGGCGATCCCTTCTTCTACGGCTCGTTCATGCATCTGTGGCGGCGGCTGAAGGACCGCTTCCCCGTCGAGGTGATTCCCGGCGTTACCGGCATGTCCGGCTGCTGGACCCGGGCCGGCACCCCGATCACCTGGGGCGACGACGTGCTCACCATCCTGCCGGCGACCCTGCCGCGCGCCGCGCTGGTGGAACGGCTGAAGGGCACCGACGCGGCGGTGATCATGAAGCTCGGCCGCCATCTGCCGAAGGTGCGCGGCGTGTTGGCCGAGACCGGCTTTCTCGACCGTGCCGTCTATGTCGAGCGCGGCACCATGGCCGATGAGCGGGTGGTGCCGTTGAGCCAGAAGGAGGACGACACCGCGCCCTACTTCTCGATGGTGCTGGTCCCCGGCGAGGGCCGCCGCCCGTGAGCGAGAACAGTGAAGCGAGGACCGAGGGGAGCGTCACGGTCATCGGCCTCGGGCCGGGCGACCCGCGCCTGCTCACCGAATCGGCCCGCGCCGCCCTCGACCGGGCGCAGGATCTGATCGGCTATTATCCCTATGTTGCCCGAATCCCCGAGCGGGAGGGGCTGACGCGCCATGCCAGCGACAACCGGGTCGAGCTCGACCGCTCCCGCCACGCCCTCGAACTCGCCGCCGCCGGCCGTCACGTCGCGGTGGTGTCGGGGGGCGATCCCGGTGTCTTCGCCATGGCCGCGGCCGTGTTCGAGGCGGTGGAGAAGGGGCCGGCCGAATGGCGCGACCTCGACATCCGGGTCGAGCCCGGCATCACCGCCATGCTCGCCGCCGCCGCCCGCCTCGGCGCGCCGCTGGGCGGCGATTTCTGCGCGATCTCGCTGTCGGACAACCTCAAGCCCTGGGACGTGGTGACCGCCCGGCTCGAAGCGGTGCTGCGGGCGGGCCTGAGCGTCGCCCTCTACAACCCGATTTCCTCCGCCCGGCCCTGGCAGCTCGGCCGGGCCCTGGCACTGGCCGCCGAGATTCTGCCGCTGGCAACACCCGTCATCTTCGCCCGCGCCGTGACCCGGCCCGACGAGGCTTTGCGGGTGCTGACCCTGGACGAGGCCCGCACGGCGCCGGCCGACATGGCGACCATGATCATCATCGGCGCGCCGACGACACGGTTGATCGCGCGTGAGGGAAAGCTGCCGTTCGTCTACACGCCACGCAGCGTTTGAACTAAATTAATATTTGACATGCGTGTCATATTATTAGTGCGATGTTGTGTATTTGTGCCTTATTTCTCGTCGGGGATAGATGATGCAATATTTGCAACACGGGCTGTGTTAAATATCTGAGCTGCGGTCGCTGGTGCAGCCAAGAGTGCATATGACATTGACAGATAGCCAAAGAAAGATAGTAAGAGGGATGAATATGTCTGGCATATAATTCCCAACAATATAGCAACAGTCTGCGCCATTATGAAGTGGTAGAATGATGCAACGGCTTTTATAAAATATGAATTCTTTTTTCCATCTTCTGTAATATATACAAACACCCTAGACCCAGCGAACGCGAGCATTATCGCCATTCCGCCCATTGAAAAGCCTAACAGATTTGGAAGGATGCTTGTAGGCATGGTTGCCCAGGTAGCGTTTCCATCTTTATCGAACTTGCTCCAAATGGGAAAGGTAGTAACAGTAAAAATGAGTGCGGCGTAAAGATATAGAGATTGAAAAAATTCTCGCCAGCCGCCATATGCAGCCCAATACAGCTTAATCGGCCTCAGAGCGACGAAAGAGCGTTGTCCAACGACGCGCAACGCTAATTGCCGTATCAATCGCAGTTGCTTCCGAATCCAGATTTGCAATCTGGCGCTGGGGGTAACTTTTTGTCGAAATGGAAATTTTTTCTTCTCCATTTCGACCTTCTCCTCTCGTGTATCCATGTCTTAATGCGGCTTCACTTTGTGCTTTCATCTGCTCATCAGGCTTAATGCCCTCGTCTGAGTTTGCAGCGGTATAGATAGTTAGTTGGCGCTTCGCCTTTACTTTTTCAAGGCGCTCAATCAATTCATCAGCATCTTCTGTGCTGTCATCGCCGTTCGGCACGCTAATCAGAATTTCCAAGCGCCGGAGGTTTTGTATTGAATAGATTTTATCAATGCTATTAATTTCAATTATTAAATCAACCTCAACATAATTAGGCTTGGTTAGAGTGAAAGAAATGTCTCTTAAAGTTTCCTCGGAAAACAGAGATCGAAACAATCTTTCAGAATTTGAAGGCGCAAAAGTTCTACCTTCACTGTTGCGCGACTCGAATACTAGAATGTGATCTTTTTCTCTAAAAGCATAATGAAAAATCTGCCAGTGAAATCCGATATTTTCAGGTATGTTGATTTTTGATTTTTGCTCCTCGTCTGGCTCTTGCATCAAGAGCGTATCAATGACTTTTTGATTCGCATCGATTTCTGTCCAGGTAAATATATAGCCCCAGAATACGCCATCTCGAGATTGTGACGGTTTAGAAACTGCGGCTATTTTCTCTCCAAAATATTTGAATCTACGCCCTGCAACGCGGTCGAAAAGTTCTCTATATATACCGTTGGGGTGAGGATGGGCACTTATATTCAGCGCATGAAACTCCAGTGTCGCCATTATATCCTCCGAGCCAATTTCCATTACTACGAATTGATTGACAGCAGCAACCTCAAATTGCTTTAGAGGAACGTAAGTGTGTTTTCAAAACAATCCTATTTTGGGGTGAAATAGGATTTTTAGCATTGACAGCGCGACGCTCCTCCGGTAGGTAAAAGGCACGCTCAAGAAGTGTGAATGGAGACACCGCGATGGCGCGCCGCTCCGAGCCTTGCCGTGAGCCCGCGCCGAGCCCTCCTCCACCCACGAAACCCCGGCGATCCCGCAAACGGACACCCCATCCGCAGCGGTTGCGGTCTCGTCTGCTCGCGCAGATCGAGCGGCAGATCGACCGGTTCGACGCCGCCCTCAATGCGGAGCCGCCGCCTGCCGGGTTGGATTCCGGAAAGGTGCTGCGCGATCTCGGCGGCCTGAAGAACCTGCTTGATGACATGAGGACGGCCGACCGGGCCGCCGAGGGAGGAGGGGGGGATGGCGCAAGCGGCTCACCCGCCCTGTCCGTTGCCGATCTCGTGGCGATGCGCACGGATATCGCGCGCCGCTATGCTGCATTCGCGGCGGCGGAACCGGATGACGGCCTTTCTGACCCGCCTCTCGCCGGAGCAGCTTCGCCTGCTTGAGGCCGATTGGCTGCATCGGGCGAGGGCGGACCAGCTTCCGCCGCCGGGACATTGGACCACCTGGGCGGTGATCGGCGGACGCGGTTCGGGCAAGACGCGGACCGGCGCCGAATGGGTCCGCGGCCTCGCCCTCGGCGATCCCGTCTTCACCGACGCGCCGGTCGGGCGCATCGCCCTGATCGGTGAGACCTTCGCCGATGTCCGCGACGTGATGATCGAAGGACCGTCCGGCCTTCTCGCCCTGCCACGCCTCGGTGGCGCGGCGCCGGTCTGGCAGCCCTCGCGGCGGCGGGTCGTGTTCGGCAACGGTGCGGTGGCGCTCGCCTTCTCGGCCGAGGAGCCTGATTCCCTGCGCGGGCCGCAATTCGGCGCGGCCTGGTCCGACGAGGTGGCCAAGTGGCGCGAGGCGGAAGCCGCCTACGACATGATCCAATTCGGCCTCCGCCTCGGACATCATCCCCGTGGCTTGGTGACGACGACGCCGCGCCCGGTGCCGCTGATCCGGCGGCTGCTGGCCGATCCGCGCGCGGTGGTGACGCGCTCGCGCACCGCCGACAACGCGGACAACCTCGCACCGCTTTTTCTCGAAGAGGTGGTCGGGCGCTATGCCGGGACGCGGCTCGGGCGCCAGGAACTCGACGGCGAGCTGATCGAGGATCGGCCGGATGCCCTCTGGACGCGCGATCTCATCGAGAGCACCCGCATCGCCGCCGCGCCGCCCCTGCAGCGCATTGCCGTCGCCATCGATCCGCCGGCTTCCTCTCGGGCCGGGGCGGATGCCTGCGGCATCGTCGCCGCCGGGCTGGCGGCGGATGGCACGGCTTATGTGCTCGCCGATGCAACCCTTGAGAGAGCCTCACCCACGGTCTGGGCGCGGGCGGCTCTGGCCCTCTACCACCGCCTCGGCGCGGATGCCCTGGTGGCGGAGGTCAACCAGGGCGGTGAGATGGTCGTTTCGGTCCTGGCCGAGGCCGATCCCGGCGTGCCGGTGGTGACGGTGCGGGCCACGCGGGGAAAAGTGTTGCGAGCCGAGCCGATCTCATTGCTCTACGCCCAGGGCCGCGTGCGCCATGTCGGCCCCTTGCCGGCGCTCGAAGACGAGATGTGCGCCTTCGGCCCGGGCGGTCTGCCGGGTGGAGGTTCGCCGGATCGACTCGACGCCCTGGTCTGGGCGCTCACGCACCTGATGCTATCGCCTTCAGGAGAGCCGCGCATCCGTCGGTTGTGACGGCTTGCATGGTTAATTTCACGTGAAACATCGATAGCGGAGAAAACCGCCATGCCCGGCTTCCTGACACAACTCGCCCGGGCGGCGGGCTTCGTGCCCGCGACCAAGGCCAGCGCCGCCGTCGCGCTCTATGGCGAGGCGCGGGCGTCCTGGACGGCGCGGGATTACGGCGCCCTGGCCCGTGAGGGCTTCCAGCGCAACGCCATCGTCCACCGTGCCATCCGGTTGGTAGCGGAAGCCGCCGCCTCTCTGCCGCTCACGCTCGCGGGCAGCGACGAAGCGCATCCACTGCTCGCCCTGCTCGCCCGGCCGAACCCTCGTGAGGGCGGGATGCGCTTCCTCGATGGGCTGTACGGACATCTCATGGTGTCCGGTAACGCCTATCTCGAGGCCGTCGAGATCGACGGGGTGCCGCGCGAATTGTTCTGCCTCCGCCCCGATCGGATGCGGGTCGTCGCCGGGGCGGATGGGTGGCCGGCAGCCTACGATTACACCGTGGGCGGACGGGTGATCCGCTACGAACAGGCCGGCGCCATGCCGCCGATCCTGCACCTGACCTTGTTCAATCCCCTCGACGACCATTACGGCCTCTCGCCGATGGAGGCGGCGGCGGTGCCGCTCGACATCCACAACGCCGCCGGGGCCTGGAACAAGGCTTTGCTCGACAACGCCGCGCGGCCCTCCGGCGCCCTGGTCTTCGCGCCGTCGACCGGCGCCTCCTTGAGTGACACGCAATTCTCACGGCTCAAAGCGGAGCTGGAGGCAAGCTACCAGGGCAGCGCCAATGCCGGCCGGCCGCTTCTCCTCGATGGCGGACTCGACTGGCGCCCGCTCTCGCTCTCGCCAAAGGAGATGGATTTCGTCGAGGCTAAGGCCGCCGCTGCCCGCGAAATCGCCCTCGCCTTCGGCGTGCCGCCGCTTCTCCTCGGCCTGCCCGGCGACAACACCCACGCGAATTATGCCGAGGCCAATCGCGCCTTCTACCGGCAGACCGTGATCCCGCTGGTGCGCCGCACCGCCGATTCCATCGCCCGCTGGCTGGAGCCGGCCTTTGGCCCCGTTCGTCTGGAGCCGGATCTCGACGGAGTCGAGGCCCTGGCGACCGAGCGTGAATCGCTCTGGCGCCGGGTGCAGGCTGCCGATTTCCTGTCCGTGGCCGAGAAGCGCGGGGCGATCGGCTACCCGGCCGAAATTCCGGGGTCAGGCGCCTGACTCCAGCGGGGTCCGCACCGAAGCCGCTCCTCTCCTTCCTCCGAGGTCTTTCGATGGATGGCCACTTCACCGGCTACGCCAGCCTGTTCGGCGTGCCCGATCTCGGCCGCGACACCGTCGCACCCGGCGCCTTCGCCGCCAGTCTCGCCCGGCGCGGGGCCGGCGGGGTGCGGATGCTGTGGCAGCACGATCCGGCCGAGCCGATCGGATCCTGGCTCTCCCTCCGGGAGGATGGGCGCGGCCTGCGCGTCGCGGGCCGGCTCAACCTCGCGGTCCAGCGCGCCCGTGAGATCGATGCGCTGATGCGGGATGGCGCCCTCGATGGGCTCTCCATCGGCTTCCGCGTGGTGCGGGCCTCGCCCGAGCGCGGCGGCCGCCGCCTCCTGGCGGTCGATCTGTGGGAGGTCTCGCTGGTGACCTTCCCGCTTCAGCCCGAGGCGCGGGTGATCCGCGCCGCGGCGCCGTCGCTCTCCTCCGCGCTGTCCCGCCTGAGGCTCTCGGTTTCGCCGCAGGCCTCGGCACGGGCCTGACGCTCCCTTCCCCACCGATCCCTTCCCAACCGATGAGGATGCTATGACCGACATGCGTTTCGAGACCAAGGCCCCAGCCGGTATGCCGGAGAACAAGGCGGCGATGCTCGGCGCCGACGCGGTGCTCGACGAGTTCGCCCGCACCTTCGAGGCGTTCAAGGAGGCGAACGATACCCGTCTCGCCGAAATCGAGCACCGGCTCACCGCCGACGTGGTGACGGAGGAGAAGCTGGCCCGCATCGACGCGGCCCTCGACCATACCAAGACCCGCCTCGACCGGATCAGCCTCGACCGCGCTCGCCCGCCCCTTGGCGGCGTCGAGCCGGCGCGCGACGCCTCGGCCACCGAGCACAAGGCCGCCTTCGACCTCTATGTCCGGGCCGGTGAAAGCGCGGGGCTGAAACGGCTGGAAGAGAAGGCGCTCTCGGCGGGGTCGGGGCCGGATGGCGGCTACCTCGTGCCCTCGACCGTCGAGCGCGAGGTGCTGCGGCGCCTTGCCGAGATCTCGCCGATCCGGGCCCTCGCCACGGTGCGCGTCGTGTCCGGCGGGCAATACAAGCGGGCGGTCTCCGTCAACGGACCCGCCGCCGGCTGGGTCGCCGAAACCGCGCCTCGGCCGCAGACCGACGCGCCGAACCTGTCCGAGCTGAGCTTCCCGGCGATGGAGCTCTACGCCATGCCGGCGGCGACCCAGACCCTGCTCGACGACGCCGTGCTCGACATCGATGCCTGGCTCGCCGAGGAGGTCGAGACGGCCTTCGCCGAACAGGAGGGCGTCGCTTTCGTGACAGGCAACGGCGTCGGCCGGCCGAAGGGCTTCCTCAGCTACGATACGGTCGCCAACGCGAATTGGGTGCCGAACAAGCTCGGCGTCATCGCCACGGGAGCGAACGGGGCGTTTCCGGCCAGCAACCCGGCCGACACCCTCTATGACCTGATCTACGCCCTGCGGGCCGGTTACCGGCAGGGGGCGAGCTTCGTGATGAACCGGCGGGTGCAGAGCGCGATCCGCAAGTTCAAGGATGCGGAGGGCAATTATCTCTGGCAGCCGCCGCTCGCGGCGGACCGGAACGCCACCCTGATGGGCTTTCCCGTCGCCGAGGCCGAGGCGATGCCGGACCTTGCCGCCGGCTCGCTCTCGATCGCCTTCGGCGATTTCCGCCGCGGCTACCTCGTGGTGGATCGCGTCGGCCTGCGGACCCTGCGCGATCCCTATTCCGCCAAGCCCTACGTGCTGTTCTACACCACGAAGCGGGTCGGCGGCGGTGTGCAGGACTTCGATGCGATCAAGCTCCTGAAGTTCGCCTGATCGCCCGGTGCGCCGCCGCTTCCACCCGTGGGAAGAGGCGGCGTCCGGATGAGCCGGGACGGCTCAGTTGCGGCGGCGTCCGGGCCGGGCCATCCATTCGGTGCGCCCGGCCTGCGTCGCCGCCACATCCACCGGCAAGGCCTCCATCTCGGCGGCGCGGGACGAGATCCAGCCCGCGTGCTCGCCGGTGGGTGTCACGGCGGTGAAGCCGCCGCAGGCGGTGCGGGCGCGGCGGTCCTGGCGCATGGCACCGCTCGACCAGCTCACCACGCCGACCATTCGGCCGCCGCGCAGGATCGGGCCGCCGGAATCGCCGAGGCAGGCGCCCGCACCCGCCGTCTCGGCGAGGCGCCGGGCATCGGTCACCACGGTGACGCGGTTGGCGACCTGCAGCGAGCCGATGGAGACGAGATGGGCCGTGCGCAGCGTCCGTGCGGTGTTGCGGCGGTTCTCGGCCAGCACGCCGAATCCAGCGATGTCGACGGAATCCCCCGTGGTGATCGCGCCGCCTCGGGGATCGAGCGGGCGGAAACCGGGGCCGACCGGCCGCTCCAGCTTCAGCAGGGCCAGATCGGTGCCCGGCTGCTCCTCCGGGGTCGTGCCGGGCACGAAGTCGGGATGCATCGAGACCGCGACCGCCCGCAGCCGGCGCTGACGGAAATTCGGATCGACCACGATCACGTCGAAGCCGGCCTTGCGCATCACGCAATGGGCCGCGGTCAGCACGATGTCCTGCGCGATCAGGGTGCCCGAGCAGATTTCGCCCTGCGTGCTCTCGATGCGCACGACGGAGGCGCGCAGGCCGCCGGGATCGCGGGAAGTATGCCCCTCGACGACGGCTTGGGCGGAAAGCGGTACGAGCCCCAGCAGGGCACCGAGCAGGCACGCGCGAAGGGGGCTCGCAACCATCATCATGTCTCCCAGGGCCCGGGCGCGCTCCGCGGGATTCTGCGGCCGAATCCCGGACCGGTTGAACCGTATCCGAAGGCAATTCGGCGGCCAAGCTCCGGTTCCTCTACGGGAAAGGCGTGCGGTTCACGATCCGGCGCGGCCGGTCACCAGCGCGCCGCTGCGTTCCAGCCCGCGAGCGTCCGGTCGAGCCAGTCCCGCTGGGGGCCGAGCAGGATGCCCTGGGTCAGGCCTCCGCAGGCATCCTTGACCCAGGCGGCGAGGGCGACCACCGCCGCGCCGTCGAGAATCGGCCCGCCGGAATCGCCCTGGCAGCCGCCCGCTCCGGGCGCCTTCAGCCAGACCAGGATCCGGCTCGGGCTATAGGGCTCGGCCACGGTCAGGGTCGCACCGCGATAGCGGCCGATCGAGCGCCGGTCATTGCCCCGCACCGCGCCGAAGCCGGCGAGGACGAGGGTCTGGCCTGCCCGCGGGACGGCCGCGCTGAGCGGGGCCGGCACGAAGCGGGCGGGCAGGGGTTCGCGGGTGCGCAGCAGGGCGAGATCGATGGAGCGGGTCCGCCCGCGGATGGCGTCGCCGTCATAGGCCGGATGCAGATGGCGGGCGGCCACCTCCGCCAGCACCGGCCGACCGGCTTCGTCCCGGTAATGGATGCGGTTCTCGGCCACGCCCGCCACGCAATGGCCGGCGGTGAGCACCGCGTCCGGGGCGACGACGACCCCCGAACAGACCCCGCCACCGGAGGTCAGCACCATCACCGCCGAGGCCGCGCCCGGCACCTGCGCACCCTCCTGGCCGCCGACGATGGCGAGCGCCGGAGCGGCGAGCAGCATCGCCAGGGCCGCCCCGGCGAGGAGGCCGACCGGATGGGCGGCGGACGGTTTCAGCGCGCGCATCGGTCGTGAAACGCTTTCAGGAAGGAATGGCATGATCCCGATACGCGTGGAGGAATCCGGCGTCGAGCCGGTGAGCCTGACAGAGATGCGGGCCTATCTGCGGCTCTCCTCCGACGAGACCGCCGAGGACGTCCTGATCGGCCGCCTCATCGTGGCGGCGCGGGGCGCGGTCGAGGCCGCCTCGCGCCGTCTGCTGCGCCCGGCCCGATTTCGGGTGGTGCTGACGGACTGGCCGCCCCTCGGACTGCTTCCGCTGCCGCTCAGCCCGCTGGTGGCGGTGACTCGGGCCGCAATGGTCGATGAGAGCGGAGCCGTCACCGACATCGCGTCGGGGCCGATCCGGCTCGGCCCGGATGTCTGGGAGGCGCCCTGCCTCCTGTTCGGGCCGGATTTGCCGCCCCTCGGGACGCGGACGGCGCTGATCGAGGTCGTCGCCGGCTGCGGCGGGGACGGGCCGCCCGTGCCCGAGCCCCTGCTCCAGGCCCTGCGCCTCGCCGTCGCCGATGGCTTCGAGAATCGCGGGGATACGGCCGGCGCGGGCGCGGCCCTGCCGCCCTCTGCCCTGGGGCTCGCCGCCGCCTGCCGCCGGATGCGGCTGTGATCGTCACGAGAGAGGAGAATGCGGCATGACCCACAGGCCGCTGGGCGCGCGGCGGCGACGCCTCGTGCTCGAATTGCCGGTGGACGAGCCCGACGGGTTCGGCGGCCGGATCCGCCGTTACGTTGCCGGCCCGATCCTCTGGGGTTCGGTCGAGGCCCTGGGGAGCAATGTCCCGAGCCGGTGCGGACGGACGGACCGGTCCGGCCTCTATCGGGTGGGCTTGCGCTACCGCTCCGGCGTCACCCCCGCCATGCGGCTCGCCGATGGCCCCCGCCGCTTCGCGATCCGCGCCGCCGACGACCCCGATGGGCGCCGCCGCGATCTCGTCTGCGAAGTAGAGGAAGTGATCGGGGAGGCCGCGCCGTGAGTAGCCTCAGCCCTTTGCTGGCGTTGCGCGCCGGCATCCTCGCCCGTCTCGCCCGGGATCCGGGGCTCTCCGCGCTGATGGGCGGGAGCCTGCGGCTCTACGACGAGCCGCCGCGGGGCGCGGCGCCGGTCTACGCCCTCTTCGGCGACGGCGAGGCCGGCGACGATTCCGTCGAGGGCGCCCGCCGCCACCGCCACGCCCTGACGCTCATCGTCTTCGCCAAGCCCGGCTCGGCCCGCACCGCCCTGGATGCCGCCGAGCGCATGGCCGTGCTCCTCGACGACGCCGACCTCGCGCTGGCCGGGCACGCCCTCGTGTTCCTGCGCCTCACACGCATCGCCAGCACCCGCGACGAGCAGACCGGCGAGGCCCGGGCGACCCTCGCCTTCGAGGCCGTGACCGAGGTCGCGGCCTGACCACTTCACCCTCTTGGAGCCGCAGCATGAGTGCACAGAAGGGCAAGGATCTCCTGGTCCGCGTCAGCAACGGGGCCGGCGGCTTCACCGCCGTGGCGGGTTTGCGCGCCCGCCAGCTCGCCTTCAACGCCGAGACCGTGGATGTCACCAATGCCGATTCGGCCGGGCGCTGGCGCGAATTGCTGGCCGGCGCCGGGATCCGGCGGGCCGCCATCTCCGGGGCCGGCGTGTTTCGCGACGAGACCTCCGACGCGCGCCTGCGCCAGATGTTCTTCGATGGGGTGATCGACACCTTCCAGATCGTGATTCCCGCCTTCGGCACCATCGAGGGCCTCTTCCAGATCACCAGTCTGGAATATCGCGGCGACCATGCGGGCGAGGTGACCTTCGACATCGCCCTCGATTCCGCCGGTCCCCTCGGCTTCGCGGCAGCGTGACCATGGCCAACCGCAGACGCGGCGAGGTGCCGCTCGCGCTCGGGACCGAGCGCTACACCCTCTGCCTGACCCTCGGGGCGCTGGCCGAGCTGGAGGATGCCCTGGGCGCGGGCGACCTCGCCGGGCTCGCCGAACGCTTTGCGACGGGCCGGCTCGCTACCCGCGACGTGATCGCGCTGCTGGGCGCGGCCCTGCGCGGGGGCGGCCACGACCTCGACGACGCGGCGGTGGCTCGCTTGCCCCTCGCCATGGGCCTGCCGGCGGTGGCCGAGGCCCTGGAAGAGGCTTTGGTGGCCGCCTTCGGCGAGGCGCTGCCTCAGGACCCTTGACCGCTGCGGGAAGCGACGCGCCGGAGACGCCCGTCTCCGCCTTCCCGTGGGATGCGGTGCTGGCGCTCGGTCTCTCGACCCTGCGTTGGCGCCCGCGCGACTTCTGGGCCGCCACGCCCCGCGAACTCGCCGCCGCGGCGGGCCTGATCCGGCCCCGCCCCGACGCCATGGCCCGGGCCGATCTCGACCGGCTGCTCGCCGCCCATCCCGATCCCGAGGCACCATGATGACCGATTCCGACCGCAGCACCGCCGAGCGGGCGAAGCAGCTCGAAACCCTGGACAAGCTGGCCCAGCGCTTCGGGCAGAGCCTATCCTCGGCCTTCGATCGCAACCTCAATTCCGGGCGCCAGCTCGACGGGCTGCTGGCCTCGCTCGCGGGCAAGCTCTCGACCGTCGCGGCGAAGGTGGCTCTGGCGCCGGTGAAGGCGGGGGTGAGGAGCCTCGTCAACAATCTGCTGAGCGCGGCGTCCGATGCCGACGAGACGACGGCGCTTGCTAGGGGTGGGGTCGTCTCCGCCGGCCGGATCCTGCCGTTCCGACTCGGCGGCGTGGTCGGTGGGGGCCGCGTGCGGCCCTTCGCCAGCGGCGGGGTCGTCGCGGCACCGACTTACTTTCCCCTCGCGGGCAATGACGGCGTCGGCCTGATGGGCGAGGCCGGTCCCGAGGCGATCTTGCCGCTCAAGCGCGGCAGCGACGGACGCCTCGGTGTGGCGGCGGGTGCCGCCGAGCGGCCGGTCGCCGTCACCGTCAACATCGCGACGCCGGATGTCGAAGGCTTCCGCCGTTCCGAGGCCCAGGTCGCCGCCCGCCTCGCCCGCGCGGTCGCCCGCGGGCAGCGCGCCCTCTGAGAGATCCGCCATGCCGTCCGACTTCCACGAGGTGCGCTTTCCCCTCGACGTCGCCCTGCGCGGCAGCGGCGGCCCGGTGCGGCGGACGGAGATCGTCACGCTGGCCTCGGGGCAAGAGCACCGCAACAGCCGTTGGGCGGATTCGCGCCGCCGCTACGATGCCGGCCTCGGCATCCGCACCCTCGACGCCCTGCACGCGGTGCTGAGTTTCTTCGAGGAGCGGCGCGGCCGGCTCTACGGCTTCCGCTACCGCGACCGGGTCGATTACCGCTCCGGGCCCCCCTCGCAGGCACCCGCGCCGACCGACCAGGCCATCGGCACCGGCGACGGCGCGACCCGCGTCTTCGCCCTGGCGAAGACCTATGGCGGCGGGCCGCAGGCCTATCGCCGCGCCATCGCCAAGCCGGTGGCCGGCAGCGTGCGCGTGGCCGTGAACGGCGTCGAGCTCGCGGCGGGCGCCGTCTCCTGCGATCCCGCCACGGGTCGCCTCACCTTCGCCCCCGGCGCGGTGCCGCCGCCGGGGGCGGCGATCACCGCCGGCTTCGAATTCGACGTGCCGGTCCGCTTCGACACCGACGAGCTCAGCATCGACCTCGCCGCCTTCACCGCCGGCGAGGTGCCGCGGATTCCGCTGATCGAGATCGTACCGTGAGGGGAAGCCGATGCGCCCGATCCCATCCGCCCTCGCCGCCCGACTGGGCCAGGGGGCGACGACCCTCTGCCGCTGCTGGGCCCTCCACCGCCGCGACGGCCTCGTCCTCGGCTTCACCGATCACGACCGCGACCTCACCCTCGCCGGTGTGACCTACGCGGCCCGGACCGGCCTGGAAGCCGCCGAGATCAGCACGGAGCTGGGCTTCGCCGTTGGCGGCGGCGAGGTGGCCGGCGCGTTGACCTCCGCCGGGATCACCGAGGAGGACGTGGCGGCGGGTCTCTATGACGGAGCCGGTGTCGAGACCTGGCTGGTCGATTGGGCCGAACCCGAGGCCCGCCTGCTGATCGATCTCGCGACCATCGGCGAGATCCGCCGGGCGGGTGGCGCCTTCGTCGCCGAGTTGCGCGGGCTGATGCACCGCCTCGACGTCACCGTGGGCCGGACCTTCCGCGCTGCCTGCGACGCGGATCTCGGCGATGGCCGCTGCCGCATCGACCTGAAAGATCCCCGCTTCCGCACGACCGGGACGGTGGACGCGGTGCCGGAACCCGGCCGCCTCGCCGTCACCCTGGCCGCTCCGTTCCCGGAGGGCTGGTTCTCCGCTGGGCGTCTCGTCTGGGACCGGGGCGCCAATGCCGGCTTCGCGGCCGACCTGCGGACCCATCGCCGCGACGGGGCGGCCGCCGTCCTCGACATCTGGGAGGCGCCGCCCCGGCCGGTGGCGGCGGGGGACGGGTTCAGCCTCACCGCCGGCTGCGACAAGAGCCTCGCCACCTGCCGCGACCGGTTCGCCAACAGCCTCAACTTTCAGGGATTCCCGCACATGCCGGGCAACGATTTCGTGCTGCGCGCGACCCCCGAAGCCGGGGCGCGCCTCGACGGCTCCAGCCTGTTCCGGTGAGGGGATCATGCGCGAATCCGCGCCGCTCGCCGAGCGGATCGTGGCGGAGGCCCGGAATTGGGCCGGCACGCCCTATCGGCATCAGGCCTCCGTGAAGGGGGTGGGCTGCGACTGCCTCGGGCTTCTGCGCGGGGTCTGGCGGGCGGTGCTCGGCCCCGAGCCGGAGGAGGCGCCGCCCTATGCCGCCTCGTGGGCCGAGTCGGCGCCGCGAGGCGACGATCCGCTGCTCGCGGCCGCGCGCCGCCACCTCGTTCCCGTCGCCGGGCCGATGACGGCTTACCGTTTCCGGGCGGGCGACGTGCTGCTCTTTGCCTTCCGCGCGCATCTGCCGGCCAAGCACTGCGCCATCGCCACCGGACCGGTGGCAATGATCCACGCCCACGACGGCGCGGTGGTGGCGGAGGTCGCCCTGACACCCTGGTGGCGGCGGCATCTCGTCCACGCCTTCCGATTTCCCGATCCCTCGTGACACCGCAGGAGGTCCCGCATGACCACGCTCGTCCTCCAGACGGCCGGCGAGGCGCTCGGCAATGCCCTCGGCGGCCCCATCGGCGGCATGATCGGGCGGGTGGCCGGCGCGGCGGGCGGGGCGGCCATCGATCATGCCATGTTCGGTGCCGGATCGAGCCCGCGCTTCGTCGAGGGGCCGCGGCTGACCGAGCTCGGCGGCCTCGCCTCGAGCGAGGGGGCCCCGGTGCCGCGGGTCTATGGTCGAGCGCGGATCGGCGGCACGCTGATCTGGGCGACCCGGCCGCTGGAGGTCGCCAACACCACCGTGGAGCGCGCATCCTCCGGTTCCAAGGGCGGTGCCGGCGGCCGGAAGACCGTGCGCACCGCCTATAGCTACTTCGTCAACCTCGCGATCGGGCTCTGTGCCGGCGAGATCGCCCTGGTCCGCCGGATCTGGGCAGATGGCAGCGAACTCGACTGGACGACGCTGAATCTGCGCATCCATACCGGCAGCACGACGCAGGAGGCCGATCCGCTGATCGTCGCCAAGGAAGGCGCCGACAATGCTCCCGCCTATCGCGGACTCGCCTATGTCGTGTTCGAGCGGTTTCCCCTCGGCGCCTTCGGCAACCGCATCCCGCAATTCGCCTTCGAGGTGATCCGCCCCGTCGCGGGGCTGGGCGCGCGGATTCGCGCCGTCTGTCTGATCCCCGGCTCCACCGAATTCGGCCTCGACCCCCTCGCCGTCAGCGAGGAGGCGGGTTTCGGTGCGACGAAGTCCGCCAACCGGTTTCAGTTTCAGGGGGTGAGCGATGTCGTCGCCTCCCTCGATGCGCTTCAGGCGCTCTGTCCGCACCTGAGCCGGGTCTCGGTGGTGACGAGCTGGTTCGGCGACGATCTGCGCGCCGGCCATTGCACGGTCACGCCGCGGGTCGAATCCTCTGCCACGGCGACGATGGGCGAGCCCTGGGCGGTGGCCGGGCTGACCCGGGCGACGGCACGGGCGGTGTCACGCGTCGGCGACACCGCCGCCTATGGCGGCACGCCCGCCGATGCCGGCCTCGGCCGCCTCGTGGCGGATCTGGTTCGCCGCGGGCTCTCGGTCGTCCTCTATCCCTTCGTGATGATGGACGTGCCGGCCGGCAATGCCTTGCCGGACCCGCAGGACCCCGCCGCCCCGCAGCCGGCCTATCCCTGGCGCGGGCGCATCACCTGCGATCCCGCTCCCGGCCGGCCCGGCAGCCCGGACGGGACGCAGACGGCGGCCGATCAGGTCGCGGCCTTCTTCGACGGCCCGCAGGGCTACCGAGCCATGATCCTGCACTACACGGACCTCGCCGTGGCCTGGGCGGCGGCGGGTGCGCCGCTCTCCGGCTTCATTCTCGGCAGCGAGTTCGTCGGCCTGACGCGGGTGCGCGGGCCGGATGGGACCTACCCGGCAGTCGCTCGCCTGCGGGCGCTGGCCACCGAACTGCGGGCCCGCCTCGGGGGCGGCGTCGGCCTGGTCTATGCCGCCGACTGGACCGAGTACGGCGCCCATGTCCGGGAGGGCGGCGCCTCCGTGCGCTTCCCCCTCGATCCGCTCTTCGCCGATCCGGCCATCGACGCGGTCGGCATCGATTACTACCCTCCGATCTCCGATTGGCGCGACGGGCCCGATCACCGCGATGCAAGCGAGGCCTCCAGCCTCTACGACCGCGCCTATCTCCAGGAGCGTCTCGGCGCGGGCGAGGCCTTCGATTGGTACTATGCCAGCCCGGAGGACCGCGCCGCGCAGCGCCGCACCCCGATCACCGACGGGGCTGGCGGGAAGCCTTGGATCTACCGGGCCAAGGATCTGGTTGCGTGGTGGGAGAACCCGCATGTCGAGCGGGCGGGCGGTGTCGAGACCGGGCCGACCCCCTGGGTGCCGAGGGGAAAGCCGATTTGGCTCACCGAGATCGGCATTCCCGCCGTCGATCGCGGCACCAACGGACCCAATGTCTTTCCCGATTCGAAATCCTCGGAGAATGCCGCGCCGCCCTTCTCCGGCGGCAGCCGCGACGACCTGATCCAGGCCCGCGGCCTGGAGGCGATCCTCACGCGCTTCGACCCTGCCGAGCCGGGCTTCGATCCGGCCCATAACCCGGTTTCGCCCGTCTATGGCGGCCGGATGATCGCGCCCGAGACGATTTTCGTCTGGGCCTGGGACGCGCGGCCCTTCCCGGCCTTTCCCGATTTCACCGGCGTCTGGTCGGACGCGGCCAACTGGGCGCTGGGCCACTGGATCACCGGGCGCGTCGAGGGGGTGGAGCTCGACCGCCTGATCGCGGCGATCCTGGCCGATCTCGGCGTCGCGGCGAAGGCCGAGATCGACGCGGACGGCTTCCTCGATGGCTACGTGCTCGACCGGCCGCTCTCGCCCCGGGAGGCGCTGGAGCCCCTCGCCCGGTTGTTCGGCCTCGACGTATCGGTCTCCGGCGGTGTGCTGCGGATGCGCGGCGGCGGCGGCGCGCCGGTCACGCTGGAGACGGCCGATCTCGTGCAGGCCGAGGGCGACGAGGCCCCCTTGCGCCGGGCGCGGGCGCAGGAGAGCGAGCTGCCCCGTTCCCTCGAGATCGGCTTCTGCGACAGCGAGAGTGCTGAATATCGCCAGGCCACGGTCGCGGCCGCGCGGCCGGCCGGGGAGCGGCGGCAGGAGCTGCGCATCGATGCCGCGATCCTCACCCGGCGCGAGGCCGCGCAGGTGCTCGCGGACACCGTGCTGGATGCGGCCCTGGCCGGCCGCGACTCCGCCGCCTTCAGCGTCAGCCCCCGCCGCATCGATCTGGAGCCCGGCGACCTCGTGAGGCTTCCGGGCGAGACGCGGGGCGTGCTCCACCGCATCGCCCGCATCGACGACTCGCCGGCCGGTCGCCGGATCGAGACGCGGGCCGTGCCCTTTCCCAGGCGCGATCCCGCCCCCGTCGGGCCGGCGCCGCGTCCGAACCGGATACCGCCGGCCCTGCCGGGGCCGGTCTTCGCCCTGCCTCTCACCCTTCCGGTCGAGCGCGGGAACCCGGTGCCGCTCTCTTATCTCGCGGTGGCCGCCGATCCCTGGCCCGGCGCGGTCACGGTCTGGCGCTCCGCCGGCGCGGGGGGCCCGTTCCTGCCCCATCGCAATCTCGACCATCCGGCCTGCCTCGGCCGGACCTTGAGCACCCTGCCGCCGGGCCCGCTCTGGCGCTTCGACCGCAATGCCCGGCTCGACGTGAGCTTACGTCACGCGGAAGGGCTGAGCGGCATCGGCGAGGCGGCGGCGCTTGCCGGGGGCAATCTGTTCGCGCTGATAGGGAGCGATGGGGCGTTCGAGATCCTCGCCGCGGCCAGGGCCGACCTGACCGGGCCCGAGACGTGGCGGCTCTCCGGCCTGCTGCGGGGGCTCGCCGGCAGCGAGGCGGCGGCGGGCCGGGCTGCGGGCGCGGGCAGCCTGATCGTCCGCCTCGATGATGGCGCCGTCGTGCCCCTCATCGACCGTCTCGACGAGGTGGGGCGGCTCTTCACCTACCGGGTCGGCCCGGCGGAGCGCGATCCGGCCGACCCGACCTTCGTCGGCTTCGAGGCGGCGGCGGGGCTCGATGCGTTCCTCCCCTTGCGTCCGGTGCATCTGCGGGCCCGGCGCGAGGCCGCGGGATTGTGGCTGAGCTGGACCCGCCGGGCGCGGCGCGACGCCGATGCCTGGGAGCCGGCGGACGTGCCCCTCGGCGAGAGCGCCGAAGCCTATCGCCTCGACATCCTTGCCGATGACGGGCGCGTGCTACGCACCCTCTCCGCCGCGACGACGCGCCTGCTCTACACGGCGGCCGACGAGACGGCCGATTTCGGTACGCCGCGCACCGAGATCACCTTCGCCGTGGCGCAGCTCGGCACGCTGGCCGGCCCCGGCCCCGCCACCCGCGCGCGGGTGAGCGTGTCCACGGTCTGACACCCGACCTTTCACCCTCACTCGCCCCACTCACTTGCCCGGAGGCGGCCCATGGCCGACGCGACCCCGAGCCTCGCCCTGCCGCTGATCGCGGCCGGGCAGGCACAGAAGCACGTCACCCACAACGAGGCGCTGGCGCTGCTCGACGCGCTGGTGCAACTCGCCGTTCTCGACAAGGACCGCACCGCGCCGCCCACCAGCCCGGCCGAGGGCGACCGTTACCTGATCGTGTCGAACACGCCCTCCGGCGCCTGGACCGGATGGGCTGGACGGATCGTCCGCTTCCAGGACGGCGCCTGGGTTTCCCTGCCAGCACGGGTCGGCTGGCTCGCTTTCGTCGCCGACGAGGCCGATCTCTACCTCTTCACCGGCTCGGCCTGGGTGCCGTTCCGCAGCACCCTGACCCTCCTGCAAGATCTCTCCCGCCTCGGGATCGGCACGGCCGCCGACGCGGACAACCCCTTCGCGGCCAAGCTCAACAAGGCGCTCTGGACCGCGCTGACCACGGGGGAGGGCGGCAGCGGCGACCTGCGCTACACCCTCAACAAGCAGGCAGCCGGCAACGTCCTCTCGCTGCTGCTGCAGACCGGCTTCTCCGCCCGCGCCGAGATCGGCCTGACCGGCGACGACGACTTTCACATGAAGGTCTCGCCGGATGGCGGCGCTTGGTTCGAGGCCCTGCGCATCGACCGGGCGACGGGGCGGATCGCGTTCCCAAGCCGCCCTACCGTCGCGGATGTGCCGGTGCTGACTGGGCAGGTGATCACCGGCAATAGCGGGCCTGGCTCGGTTCCGGCCGGAGTGGCGCGCTATTTCACCAATGCCCTAATCAGCGGCTACCAGAGCGAGGTCTATGCCGCGGCCGGCCGGAGGGGCCGATTCAGGCAATTACGGGTGGTGACACAGGGCGCACCCGGCGCGGGTCAGAGCTGGACCTTCACTCTACAGAAGCTGTTCAGCGACACGGCACTGACCTGCACCATTGCCGGCAGTGGTTCCAACCAAGCGGCCGATCTCACCAACAGCGTGGTTTTCGAGGCGGCCGACCGCTGGTGCCTCAAGGTGGTCTCGAGCAGCGGCGCCACGGCCACCACCAACATCCTGTTCTCGCTGCTGTTCGACAATCTCGATTGAGGCGCGCCGCCGTCGCGCGGACCGTCGATCGGCCCCGCGCCCCGTTCGCGGGGCCGCACGCCACCTTCTCTCACAATCGGAGATTCCGCGATGGACCTCAGTGCCATTGGCCGCGCCGTGCTGATCGCCCGGGAGGGGCGGCGGCTCGAAGCCTATCGCGACAGTGCCGGCATCTGGACGATCGGCGTCGGCCACACGGCCGCGTCAGGTCCACCTATCCCGCAGGCGGGGCTGCGCCTCAGTGAACAGGAGGCCGATGCGCTCTTCGTCCGCGATGTGGCGCGCTTCGTCCGCATCGTCGCGGAGGCGCTTCCCGAACCCCTGCCGCAGCACGCTTTCGACGCGCTGGTCTCGCTCTGCTTCAACATCGGCCCGGCGGCCTTCCTGGGCTCCACCGTCTTGCGGCGGTTGCGGGCGGGCGACCGGACCGGTGCCGCCGAGGCGATCCTGATGTGGAACCGCCCGGCCGTGCTGATTCCCCGCCGCCAGGGCGAATACGACCAGTTCCGCACGCCCTACGAGGCGGCCCTGCCGCGGGCCCGGCGCGGCGATGCGCAGCCCGTCCCGCTTCCCGCCGAGTCCCGACCTGCGGCGGCGCGCGGATGGTTCGCGTGGCTGCAAGCGGCTCTGCGCCGGCCGCGCTGACATCCTTTTCCGACCATCTGGAGGAACACCACCATGATGTCCGCCAAAGTCCTGCCGCTTCCGCTGTTCCTTGTCCTTGGAGGCTGCGTGCCGGCCTATGCCGTCCCCCTGCCCCTCGCCGAGGCCGCCAGCGTCGTCCTGCCCTGGGGCGATGCCCTGTCCGCCCTCGCTCAGGGGCTCACCGCTCTGGTCGCGCCGATTCTCGCCGCCGCCTTCGCAGCGGCGATCACCCGCATCGGCGGGCCCCTCCGCCTGCTCGTCACCGATGCCCTGGTCGAGCGCCTCGTGCGCAACGCGACGGACTACGCCCTCAACGCCGTCTCCGGCGCCGTTCGCGGGCGCACGCTCACGGTGCCCATCGGCTCGGCGGTGATTGCCCGCGCCGTGCAGTGTAGTATGACTCAAAAATCTGGTTCTTTTCGCAATTTTGTTGCTCCAATGGAGCCGTAATTCTAGTTCCTCGCATGATTGCGAGAGCGACCAATGATCCTAGGCGAGATTTATACGTTAATTTATAGATTCAGTTTTTGCCCGCGCACAGCTGCTCACTCTGAGGAGCGATCGACATTCAGCCTCCCTTCGATCCACTCAGCTCGGTTTTCGACGCTCGGCAGATCGCCGCCGATCGAGGCTATTGTTCAGATTTAGCTGCAGGCCGCCTGCTCGGCCTTGCGGCAGGTCTCGCCGCCTCGCCTGCAAAGTCGTCGATCCCTATAACGAAATAGTTGGCCTCAAGAGACTGGCCGTCCGCTCTTCTAAGCACACGCCGCGTCTGAGCCGCGAACGAGAATCGGGACCAATCCCACTCCGCTTCGCTAGTTTGGACGATGACGTATGATCCACGACGAAGACGTGCCGATAGGTTGCGAGTATTAAAATCCAGACCAATGTCGAATTTGAAGACTGGCATGTTGAGACTGCGTTTGATGGCCGCCTTCACCACATTGGTGGCGAGACCGACAAATGGTTTGAGAGCCGGCTGAAGCGTCGCCGCGAGAGTTAACCCACCCTTGAAGGCGTCTCCGTTGATCGCATCCAGAATGAGGTCATCGGTCCGGCTGCAGATGTTCACAGTCTGACCGCGGAAGTTCATTCCGTCTTCGCCGATCGTCAGACCCATGAAGATCGGCTTGCCGATGACGGCTGCCGGCTGTCGGTCGGCGGCCTCGACCATCAGCGTGAATTTCAACTCCTCGATATCGTCGGCGATCTGATTCCGGCCGGCGAATTCGCATAGGATCCGATGCGTCCCGATGCCCGGATACTCCTGAACGAAGAACTGATCGAGCGTGACTTTGACCCGCCGACCTTTAAGGTCGACCTCAGGCTCGATCGTATTTGCGTCCACGATGGCACGCGTTTGCTCGCCCTCGTTCGGGACGAAGCCCACCACGAGCCCGCTGCGAAGGTATTTCGTAGGCAAGATTGCAGCGGCGAGGCTCTGCCCTTGCGGACGCAGAGCTTGCCGCTCCAGGCGGTCGGCACCTTCATCGTCCTCGATCGCGCGAAGATAGGCAACGATCTCCGGAAGCGTGCGTTCGGCGAGGACGCGTTCGTCGTCATCCATCCAAGTCGTTCCTTGCTTTAAACGCGTTCGCGCTGCCGAACCCTCGGCCGGACGCGCTGGCGCACGTCCATGTAGATGTCGGCCCGCAACGTCTGTGCGACCTCGATGGTCACGGCCAAGGCATACGGGACGATCGCCTCCTCGAACTCCTCGTGGAGGCGGTATGCCTGGACGCCGACGAAGACGCCGCCTTCGGGAAGCGCGCCGATTCTCCGCGCGCCCTCGAAGACACGATGGATCGTCGTACCCTTGGCACCAAAGTTCGGATGGGGCTGAAGGAACGGATCCACTGCCTTCCAGTACTGCCCCTTGCCTTCGCGGTTGACCAGCTGCAGTCGTACACCCCGATAGGTCGAATTCGCCGGATGGATCGGCGTGCACCAAGACAGAGTCAGGGAGATGCGGCGGATCTCACGGCTGCCGAGGAGCGCGCTCGGGATCGGGATGCGGTACTCGTGGAGATCGCCGCTCCTGATCTGATCATCCGCCAACAGTGTGATGCGGTTCGCATCTCCTTGAATGACGCTATCGATGTCAGGACGCCCGAATCCAAGGAAGCGCGCGATGGTCTCGCGTCGACGCTGCCGCCTCGGATCCGCTGGCGGATAGGCTCGATCCAGCACGCCGCCGATCGAGCCCCACCGGCAGCCATGCGTGAGCAGTGCCTTCAACATGACCGCGCGGGTCGCCTGATTCTGCCACCGTTCTCCCGACGATGCAAAGACATCCTCGAGGGCCTCAGCGATTCGGATGCCGTGACGTGTGGCGAGGGCCGCGGCGTTGCTGGTCCCGGTGGAGCGTCGGACGTAGTCGGTGGTGCCGCCGTCGACGTCCGGAGCGGCCGCCCTTTGTCCCAGATGCGCGATCTGACGACCTTCGATCGCAAACCCGCCCGGGTGAGCGACCGCAGCCGCGACCTGACGCCCTCCATCCATGACCAGATCGGGTTTGAGTGCACGGGCGAAGCCCAGACCGATGGCCGAGCAGAGGTTGTTGGCAGCAAATCCGAACGGATCGACCTGACGGGGCGGACCGTCGTCGGCACCATCCGCATGAAGGGCGCCGACAGTCACGGCGTTCAACGCTTCCGCAGGGCTCAGAATGCCGCGCCGTCCCTTTGCCGCCTCGACGGCCCGGAGGATGGCGATGCCTCGTTCGTCCGGATCGTGCGCCAGGAATTCATCGAAATCCTCGTAGGCGTCCATCGGGATCGGTGCATGCACGTTTCCGGCACTGACGATGAAGAGGATCCGATGTCGGTGGCTGAGATGGTCGAGGAGCTTTGCCCAGGGCGTCGGCCGCCGCACGAAGGGCGAGGAGACGTCGCAGACCGAGTGATTGAACAGGACGGTGTCGAGCGTACCGTTGCTTCTCGCGGCCAGTGCTTCGACCGCTCGGTGAACCATCGCCAGCGGAAGCTTGTCGGTCGGTGTGGTTTCGACGTCCGCGTCCTGCGCTCCGGCCAGTATCGGCACGACCTTCAGCACCCGCTCCAGCGGTGCTTCGTTCGCCGCAAGATCTCCATGGAGGATGAGGGACGCCATAGCCGTCCCGTGGAAACGCATCTCGACCGGCGCATCGTCGCCTGTGACGTCGACTTCCTCGATGTCGATGCGATTCCGCAGAAGTTCGTGCGACTGGACGGGATAACCGTCGAGCAGCACGGCGATGGGAGGACGGACGTCGAGCGTCGGTGGAACGGCACGATTTTCCCGTTCGGTCGACGCTGTCTCCGGCAATGCGATCGAAAAGAGCGATTGCGGCCGCACGATCATCACCATGGACGCGGTAGCCAGTGGTCCAGTTCTTCCGGCCGCATCGCGAGCGATGCCGGCGGGCATCGAGGCGAGCACGCCGTGATAATGAATCTCGGGTATGCTCACCTCGTCGAGAACGGAGGCGTCCAGCTCGCCGAGGACCGATCGCAGTTCGTCGACCGCACGACGTCTCCGAACCTCGGTGCCGAGATACCAGAGATCGAATTCGACACGCACGAGCGCCTGCGGATCCCGCTCGAGCATGCGTTCGACGTACGCAGCGAGGGAAGGATCGACGCGGTCTTTCGCCGACCAGACGCGTACGTCGGCGAGGTAGCCGAACAGCTTCCACCATTCCTTCTCGAGCTTGTCGGACGGCTCCTTTCCGTCGGTAAAGGCCTTCCACCATCCGAGGAGGCGCCTCAGTCCTTCGAGAGACGGCATCGTCACGTAGAGAATCGAGGACGAGGCTTCCTCTCCCGTGTCGTCGGTCGCATCATCCTCGTCGCCCGCGGCTTCCGGGTCGACGAGGTCTTCCGAAAGCCATTCAAATCCCGCCTCGCGGGCGGCGCGGGCAAACCCGTCGACGCGACCGATCACCTCGAAGACGAGCGCCCGGTCGGGCGATGTCGCGGCGGGGTCGACCGAGATGCCGGCACCGGCCGTCATCCTCTCGAAATCGGCGGAAATCCTCGAGAACGTATCCGCCTGCCGCTCAGCTTGTTCCTGGTAGGTCAGCTTGCGTGGGATCCGCGGCTTTCTCCCGGGGATGCGCCTTCCGAGCCTTTGCTCGCGTCGAATTCGAACGATCGGCCTTTCTGGCATCTACTCTCTCGTTCTCGACCAACGAGTCCTGTTGGCGGCACCACCTACTCAGCACGATCAACGCAACTTCGCTGGCCGTCATCGAGCCTCTCGACAGCACCAAACGACGTTTCACGTCAAGGTTGAACTGCTCAATCTCGGACATGCTCCGACCAAGCATGCAATCGACATACTTCTCTTGCGTGAACCCGGATCCACGCACCGTCCTGGCAAGCCGGCGATACATCTCGACGACCGCATCCCGATCGGGCAGCGGCAATTCGATCCGAAGCTGGAACCGCCGCCAGACGGCTCGATCCAGCAGTTCCGGATGGTTCGTGGCGCATACCACGACGCAGTGGGAGGGCAGGGAATCCAACTGGACCAGCAGCGAGTTCACCACGCGCTTGATCTCGCCGGTCTCGTGGATGTCGCCACGCTCCTTTCCGATCGCATCGAACTCGTCGAAGAACAGGACGCACGGCGCCGCGGCCGCATGATCGATGATCCGACGAATGCGTGCGGCCGTCTCGCCTAGATAGCTGTCGACCACGCCGTCGTAGCGGACGGTCAGGAACGGGAGGCCGAGTTCGGTCGCTATCGCTTCGGCGAGCGTCGTCTTGCCGTTGCCGGGCGGGCCGACCAGCAGGATTGCGTGGCGCGGCTCTAGCGAGTTCGCCCGGAGGAGCGCCGTCTCTTCCTGCTCCTGAATGACCTCGCGGACATCGGCGACGATTTCGGCTGGAAGGATCATGTCGCCAAGCGTGCGACGAGGCATCCTGTCGATCAAAAGGTCCCGAACGGATTCGGGAAGACCGCGCGAGCCGACGCGACCTGCCGCAGAGGAGGCACGTCGCGGCTTGTCACCGGCCAATAGACCCGTGAGTCGACGCGCCTGGGAATGGCGGCCTTGTTCCGCTGCTTCGGTAGCAAGAAGGTCCATCGTCCGCTGAAGTGCGTCGCGGTCTCCCTTGGCACCGGCTTCGGCGAGTCTGTACACGAGGTCGCTCCTGCTCATCCCGATTGTCTCGCAGGTAACAGGGAGACGATTCAATATGGCGATCCGGCGCGGCCTGGGCGCCCGGCGACATCGGTGTCGCCCGCCTCGTAGGCATCCAGAGCCGCGATTAGATAGTGAAGCATGAGCCTCATCTTCGCAACGTCAGATCGTGAAAAACGAAACTGATCAACCTGTTTCTTTTCCCTTTTCCCCGCTGTTTCCACAGTCGATCCCGCAGTCTGGCTGCCTGCGACCCCCTCCAACGCGTGCTTCAACTTCGTGACGTTTCGCGGGATCGCCTTGCCTGTCTTCAGAAATCTCCAGACGAAGATGCGCGAAAGCTGGAGCGCATCGGCCGCTTGCGCTGCGCCGCCATGCTGCTCGACGAAGACCGAAAGCTGTCGGCGCAGTATCTCGTCCGCTTGCATTCTGGGCATGGCGTTTCAGTTATCACGTTCAAAAACGAAATGATATTGCGTTTTGAGCTACTTGGCTTTATGACCTCGACGTCATCCGTCGAGCGTGCGCCTGAGACCTATGCCGTCGGCTCGTCGTCCTCGTTCAGTGCCACCAACTGTGGAAGGCAGACTGACAGATCTCGGGTCGTCGCTGAGAACTCATCGCGAGCGCAAGCTGCTCACCTCGGCGACGGCAGCAGCACCAAGACCCGCAGCCGGGTCCGGTGCGCCAGCGTCAAGAGGATGGCGACATGACACCTCACAAGGCATGGGTGGCTCGTTGCTCATCGGATCCTGCCGGAACAGGGGCCTGCGCCGGCATCCAAGAACGAGGAACGAACCGGGTCAGACGCGAGGTCCTGGCCCGGTCCTTGGTCCCTAGCGAGAATCCAAGAGTTGTTTCAAAGCTTCGAACTGGGTGCGACGCCGTAGGATCTCGGCCAAGCCCTCGATGACTGTCTCGCGGTCGCCGTCCAGGATCTCGCAGAGATTGTCGATGGCTTCCACCAGCGGCTGCAAATCGCCGAGATCGGGTTCATCGGGAGGAAGCGCGAACATCATGCCGCCCCCATCGTGAGTGCCGGTACAGGCATCTCGACCGGATGCGCAGGTGCCGCATGAGCCAGAATGATCCGGTCGACATCCTTGGCTGAGAGGTAGCCCGCCTCGGCAAGTTCCAAGGCGATCGCCCGCAGCGCCGGCGTTTGTGTCTCGAGGACGGCACGGGCTCGCGCATAAGCCCCACGCAGCCGTTCGGCCACCGTCTCGACGAGACCATGGGCGAGGTAGAGCGGGCTATCCGTCGGGTCGACGTAGTACGGTCCCAGCTTGCCGAGCCCGAACTGCAGATCGATGTTGCGGGCAAGTTCTGTCGCCTGGGCGAGGTCCGAGCCCGAGCCTAAGCTGCTGCCGATCGAGATGTCGCCGAACGTGATCTCCTCGGCCGCGCGTCCGGCGAGCAGCATGGCGAGCGCCACCTCGAGCTTCGGGAGCGTCGCAGCACCATCGACTGGAGGCTCGAACTGGGCTTCGCCACCGCCGTCGTGAAGCGAGAGGTCGACGATTGCACTGTGGCCGAGGGACAGGCTCACGATCGCATGGCCCGCCTCGTGGATGGCCGCGCGCCGCCGCGACGCCTCGGACATCGCGAGCCGCCCCTGGCGGATCTCGGCCAGGATGTCATCGAGACCGATCTGGCGCCCCGCACGCCGCGCGGCCCCCCTGGCTCGGCGCACGAAGGCTTCGACATCGGCTCCGGTCTTGCCGCGCGCGGCCAGTGCAAGTGGCAGCAATGAAGCCTCGGCCAGCGCGTCGACTCCGAGATGATGCCGGAAGATCCTGGCCAGGCTCATCGTGTCCGGCCGCTTGATCGCGATCTCCCGATCAAGGCGGCCGGCTCGTTTCACAGCGGGATCAATCATCTCGGGGTGGTTCGAGGCCGCGACGACGACCACGCCCGGGCGCTCCTCGACACCGGCGAGCAACTCGAGGAACAGGTTCACGACCTGGGTCCAGTACTGGACATGTTCGCCCCGGATCTGTGCGCGGTCCGAGATCCCGTCGAGCTCGTCGATGAACAGGATGCAGGGGGCCTGCGCCCGAGCCTGGGCGAACGCCCTGCGGATCGCCTGCAGGGTGCCGGAGAGGTAGTCCGAAGCGTTCCACTCCGCGACCGAGGTCGCCACCAAGGGGACGCGCGCGGATTTCGCCAGGGCGCGGGCGAAGCTGGTCTTGCCGACGCCCGGAGGACCCGACAACAGCAGACCCCGATTGTCGATGTCGGCCCAGGCGAGGCGACCGCCTCGGTAGGCCTGCAGGTCGACGGCAAGGGCCAGGCCCCAATCCTTGGCCGTCCCATACCCGTCGAGCTCCTCGAGTGACGGGCCCGTCTGGAGGTAGTCGGCCTTGGCGGCCATGACCCGGGCGACCGCATCGATGCAGGCATCCGGCGAGGCGGCGCCCCGGAAGGCGATCGGCAGGTCGGCGATGTCGACGGTGCGGACCAGATCGGGATCGATCCGTCGTGTCGGGCATCCACCGGTAACCGCTTCGATGACGAGGTCGAGCCCGCTCTGATCCAGGCCCGGGAGTACGATGCGATGCTCGGCCGCGCGCAGGAGATCGCGCGGCAGCTGGCGCGTGGGATCGGGGGCAACGCCAACGATGGGAACCCGCGCATGGAGCGCAGAGGCGACCATGAGGTTGCCGACATCCGGCCTATGCTCCTTGTGCGAGCCGTCGCGGATGAGCAGGCCAGCCTGCTTCGCACCCAGAGCAACCGCTCGGTTGCCGCTCAGGTCCATCGCCCGAACCCCCGGCCGGAAGACGCATCTCTCGAGGACGTCCCGCACCGGCTCGACGAGATCGGGCAGGTGAGTGGTGGTGATGACGACCGGCGCCTCACGCCGCAGCCGCCGCACGAGACCGTCTTCCGCCTCGATGGCACGCGCGACGAGCACGGCCACCGCGGCGAGATCGGCTGGAATGGGCACGTGCTCGGTCTTCCGCTCGCCCTCGGTCTGCGCCAGGATGCGCTCGACCGGATCGTCACTCTCCAGGTCAAAATCGCAATCCAACCCGAGATCGCCTTTGAGCTTCGTCTTCCTACGCTCCTCCTGCGCGAGGGTTCTCAAGAACGCGCGGGCGAGCGCATCGGGCACCTGGGCGTCTGGATGCTGGTCGTTCGGGGTCGTCGAGGACGGCAACATGGCATGATCTCCCACGGCCGGGCAGCGGCGCCGGCCGTCAGCGTGAGGGCTGGTTTGGATGCAGCGACGCGGCTGGCTCGACGGAGTCGGAGCGCTCGGCGGGCGTCGGCTTCAGGAGATCGCCTGCTTCATAGGCGATATCGTCTAATAGAACATATCATGAACAAACGCAAATGCCGGATGGTCTCGCCGATGTGTGACGTTTCGAACGGGCTTCCGCCCGCGGCTAGGAAGCGAATCAGGCAACTTGGATCGGCATGATTGATCTTCGGCCGCCGACACGACGGGGTTTCGGCGCCACCCGCTGGTGATGTCGCTGAAGCCTGCGAGTGTGAACCCACCGACCTTCGACGGCCGGCCATGCAGATGGTGGCAGCCCTCACGGAGCTGCATGTCGATGGATAAATGCCATGCAGGCTGGTGCAGACGCGGCCGGAGAGCGGCCCCCAATCCACCTACAATCCGAAGGACGGCCTTCTTCCGATCTCACCGAGAAACTGGCTTCGAAGATCGACCCGTCGCGGCGTACATCGCATGGTCGGGCAGTGGATGTCCGGCGCGTCCGCCGATCGCGGCGGCCTTGAGGGGGTGGCGACGGCTCATGCCGCCGCCACCCATACTCTCGCAGAAGTTCATGGCGAGGTCGGGGGCGGAACCGAACAACATTCGTTCGGTGGAGGCGTCGCAGATTTTCTCATGGCGTTCTTCTCCGCCGTCGACGGCAGGTCAGCGACGATCAACGCTTCACGAACCCGATGTCGGCGGCCACGGCCTGCAGTCGCTCGGGCTGCCGTTCCTTCCGCTCGGAGTAGCGATCGACGAGGTAGGCTGCCCTCTCCCGCGTCAGGAGGGTGAACTTGAACAGCTCCTCGCAGACGTCGACCACACGATCGTAGAGCGGTCCCGGCTTCATCCGTCCGGCGTCGTCGAACTCCTTGTACGCCATGGGTACGGACGACTGGTTTGGGATGGTGATCATCCGCATCCAGCGCCCGAGCAGCCTGAGGCTGTTCACGGCATTGAAGCTCTGCGAGCCGCCGGAGACCTGCATCACCGCCAGGGTCCGTCCCTGCGTCGGCCGCACCGAGCCCTCCGACAGCGGCAGCCAATCGATCTGGCTCTTCATCACGCCGGTCATGTTACCGTGCCGCTCCGGCGAAACCCAGACGTGGCCCTCGGACCAGATCGATAGGTCGCGCAGCTCCTGCACCTTGGGATGGTCGGCGGTGGTGTCGTCCGGCAGCGGCAGACCGTGCGCGTCGTAGATCCGGACCTCGCCGCCCATCGCTTCCAGGAGACGAGCGGCCTCGTAGGCCAGGACGCGGCTGAACGAGCGCTCGCGCAGTGAGCCGTAGAGGATGAGGAAGCGCGGCGCGTGCTCGAAGCGCTCGCGAAGGTCGAGGTAACCGCTCGTCGGCACCTCGAAATGGTCCTTGCCGAGGTTCGGCATTCCATCGGTGAACGGCTGAAGGGGCTTGTCCAAGACGCGACCTTGATCTACGTTTCAATGATGATTGAAATATTGCACCAATGATCGACGAACAGCAAGCCGTCGCCGCGTTCGCGGCCCTCGGCCAGGAGCATCGGCTCCGCATCGTCCGAGCGCTCGTCACCGCTGGGCCGGACGGCCTCTCGGCCGGCGCGCTGGCCGGCGAGGTCGGCGTGTCGGGCACCAACCTGTCGTTCCACGTCAAGGAACTCACCCATTCGGGCCTGATTCAATCCCGGCGGGAAGGCCGGTCGATCATCTACAGCGCCGCTTACCCGGCCCTGTCCGGCCTGATCGAGTTCCTGATGCGCGACTGCTGCCAGGGCCGGCCGGAGGTCTGCTCGCCGGCGGTCGAGGCCCTGGCCGCCTGCCTTTGCCTACCCGGAGACACCGCCCATGCCTGACCGCGTCTACAACGTGCTGTTCCTCTGCACCGGAAACTCGGCCCGCTCGATCCTGGCGGAAGCCATGCTGAACAAGCTCGGAGAGGGCCGCTTCCAGGCATTCTCGGCCGGCAGCCAGCCAAAGAACGAGCCGCATCCGATGGCCCTGCAGACCCTCCGGGAAAGCGATTATCCCACGGGCGGCCTGCGCTCGAAGTCCTGGGACGAGTTCGCCGGCGCCGACGCACCGGTCATGGATTTCGTCTTCACGGTCTGTGACAACGCCGCCGGCGAGGCCTGCCCGTTCTGGCCTGGTCAGCCGGTGACCGCCCACTGGGGCATCGAGGACCCGGCCGCCGCCGAAGGCAGCGAGATCGAGCGCAAGACCGCCTTCGTCACCGCCCAGCGCTACCTGAAGAATCGGATCTCGGCCTTCCTCGCGCTGCCCATGGCGAGCCTCGACACCGTAGCCCTGACATCCAAGGTTCGCGAGATCGGCCAGCAGGCCGGCGCGACTTCGCCCCGTCCGGAGGTCGCGTGATGGACGTCGTCATCTACCACAACCCGGATTGCGGCACGTCCCGCAACACCCTGGCGCTCATCCGCAACGCCGGCATCGAGCCCCATGTGGTGGAGTATCTGAAGACGCCACCGAACCGGATCCTGATCCGTCAACTCGCCGAGCGTGCCGGCATCACCGTGCGCGACCTGCTGCGTGAGAAGGGGACGCCCTACGCCGAGCTCGGCCTCGCCGACACGGCCCTGACGGACGACCGGCTTCTCGATGCCATCGAGGCGCACCCGATCCTGCTCAACCGGCCCCTGGTGGTGAGCCCGAAGGGCGTCGCCCTTTGCCGTCCTTCTGAAGCCGTCCTCGACCTCCTGCCGGCCCAGCGGGGCGAGTTCGTCAAGGAGGACGGCGAGCGCGTCGTCGACGAATACGGGCGTCGCGTCGCCACCGCCTGAACCGTCCCAAGCCTCCAAGAACAAGAAACGGTCCCGATGCTCGCGCTCGCCATCTTCGTGGTCACGCTCGTCTTCGTCATCTGGCAGCCCAAGGGCTTCGGGATCGGATGGAGCGCCCTGATCGGGGCCGCCGTGGCGCTGGCCACCGGGGTCATCACCCTCGGCGACGTCCCGGTGGTCTGGCACATCGTCTGGGACGCCACCTTCACCTTCGTCGCGCTGATCATCATCTCGCTCCTGCTCGACGAGGCCGGCTTCTTCCATTGGGCCGCCCTGCACATCGCCCGCTGGGGCGGCGGACGGGGGCGCCTGCTGTTCCCGCTGGTGATCCTGCTCGGCGCCGCCATCGCGGCGGTGTTCGCCAACGACGGGGCGGCCCTGCTGCTGACCCCCATCGTGCTGGCCATCCTGCTGCGCCTCGACTTCAAACCGGCGGCGGCGTTGGCCTTCATCGTGGCCTGCGGGTTCGTGGCGGACTCGACCAGCCTGCCGCTGGTGATCTCGAACCTCGTCAACATCGTCTCGGCGAACTTCTTCGACATCTCGTTCAGCCGCTACGCGGCCGTGATGGTGCCGGTGGACCTCGTCTCGCTGGCAGCGACCCTGGTCGTGCTCTGGTTGTTCTACCGGCGCGACCTGCCCTCCACGTACCCGGTGTCCGAGCTGGAAGCGCCGCGCCACGCGATCAAGGACCCGCTCGTCTTCAAGGCGGCCTTCCCTCTCCTGGCCCTGTTGCTGGTCGCCTACTTCGTGACGGCACCGTTCGGCGTGCCGGTCTCGGTCGTCACCTGCGCCGGCGCCCTGATCCTGCTCAGTCTCGCGAACCGGAGCCGGGTGATCCCCATCCGCAAGGTGCTGGCGGGAGCCCCGTGGCAGATCGTGCTGTTCAGCCTCGGCATGTACCTCGTGGTCTACGGCCTGAAGAACGCCGGCCTGACGGACTATCTTGCGCAAGGGCTCGTGTGGCTCTCGGGCCACGGACCGTTCGTCGCCACCATCGGCACGGGGTTCGCCGCCGCGATCCTGTCCTCGGTGATGAACAACATGCCGAGCGTCCTGGTAGGCGCCCTCTCCATCCAGCAGGCCCCCGACCTATCCTCTCTGATGCGCGAGCTCATGGTCTACGCCAACGTCATCGGATGCGACCTCGGGCCGAAGTTCACCCCCATCGGCAGCCTGGCGACCCTGCTATGGCTCCACGTGCTCGACACCAAGGGCCAGCGCATCACCTGGGGCCAGTACATGCGCGTCGGCTTGGTCATCACCCCGCCGGTCCTGTTCGTCACCCTGGCGGCGCTGGCGCTCTGGCTGCCCGTGCTCGGGGCCCGGTAGCGATCCGATGGTCCCGGCGCGGCGCTGGCCGGTGATCTCGGCCCTCGGCATCGTCCAGATCCTCACCTGGGGCTCCTCGTTCTACCTGCCGGCGGTCCTCGCCGCTCCCATCGCGGCCGACACCGGCTGGCCGCTCGCGTGGGTCGTCAGTGGCCTGTCCGTCGGCCTGCTCGTTGCCGCCGTCGCCTCGCCCCGCGTCGGCCTGACCATCCATCGGCACGGCGGTCGTCCCGTCCTGGCGCTGGCCGCGCTGATGCTTGCGACGGGGCTCGTCGTGATCGGCCTGGCCCCGAACCTTCCGGTGTTCCTGGCGGGATGGTTCGTCATCGGGCTCGGTATGGGTTGCGGCCTCTACGATCCCGCCTTCGCCACCCTCGGCCGGCTCTACGGCACCGAGGCTCGCGCCGCTATCACCACGCTGACGCTTTGGGGCGGGTTCGCGAGCACGGTGTGCTGGCCGTTGTCGGCCTACCTCGTCGAGCATTTCGGCTGGCGTTCGGCCTGCTTCGCCTACGCCGGGCTGCACGTCGCCGTGGCCCTTCCGCTGGTGCTCCTCATGATCCCGGACGCCTCGGGAGCGGCGGGCGACTGGGACGCGTCCCGTGACGCGGACGGGCCGCTCACCGCGCGCGAGCGCAGGGCCTTCCTGCTGATGGCCGGCGTGCTGGTGCTCGGAGGCACCGTGATGACGCTGGTCTCCGTGCACTTGATCACGCTGCTGCAGGCCCGCGGCGTGGCGCTCGCGGCTGCGGTGTCCTACGGCGCCCTGATCGGGCCTGCCCAGGTCGGCGCCCGCGTCCTGGAGATGGCCAACAAGGGCAGGCACCACCCGCTCTGGACCCTGACCGTGGCGATGGGCCTGGTGGTCTCCGGCCTCGCCGTCCTGGCGGTAGGGATACCCGCCGTCGGTGTCGCCCTGGTGCTCTACGGCGCCGGTAACGGGATCTATTCCATCGCCCGGGGCACGGTACCGCTCGCGCTGTTCGGTCCGGCGCGGTACCCGGTCCTGGTGGGCCGCCTGGCGCGGCCGGGCCTGGTCGCGCAAGCGCTCGCGCCGTCCCTCGGCGCGCTTGCGCTCACGTACGGTGGCGCCGATGCGGCCTACGGTCTGCTGATGACGCTCGCCCTGACGAACGTCGGGTTGGCCGTAGCCCTTTGGGGCATCCGGTAAGACGCCGCCCATGGCGGCTGGGATCAGGGTCCGATCTCTGCGGCGGGGCATGAGCGCCGTCCTGACGTCACCGAACCACGGGTCCGGCTCGGTGCGCAACGC
This sequence comes from Methylorubrum populi, assembly GCA_020741775.1. Taxonomy (GTDB): domain Bacteria; phylum Pseudomonadota; class Alphaproteobacteria; order Rhizobiales; family Beijerinckiaceae; genus Methylobacterium; species Methylobacterium populi_B. The sequence goes on along the minus strand of DYYG01000013.1, from coordinate 129,938 downwards.
GTGCTCGGTGACGCCCTTGACCTTCCCACCATGGGAAGCCCCATCAGTCCGGGACGCCACCCGAGGGAGTGCGTCATGTTCCGCTTCAAGGTCGAGAAGATGGGTTGCGGCGGCTGCGCCAAGTCCGTGACCCGCGCCGTCCACGCCGTCGAGCCGAACGCCTGCGTCGAGGTCGATCTCGGCGCCAAGCTCGTCACCGTGTCCGGCCACGGCGGACCGTCAGACCTCTTCGCCAGGGCCATCGCCGCCGCCGGTTTCCCCGCCGAGCCCGTCTGATCCAAGCCTGCAACCTCCGGCGGACAAGGGCGTTCCGGCATCCGGCGGCCCCTTCCGCGCAGACTCGAACTCTGGCATCGTCGGCACGTGACCTTCTGGCTCGCCCTTCGGCGGCTGCTTCCGCTCCTTGCGGTCCTCAGCCTCGCCCTGACGCCGGTGACCGCTCCCGCGGCCACCGCTGGCATGCACGCCACGATGTCGCCCGCCATCCACGACCATCATGGGCATGCGATGCCCGATATGGCCGATGACGGTTCCGGGCAGATGGACATGGCGGACATGGCCATGGACGACATGCCCTGCTGCCCGCACGAGAAGGCCGCCAAGCCGGACTGCTCAAAGGGCTGTCCGCTGATGGCGCTCTGCCTCGCCACCACCGCCTCGCTCCTGCCGACCGCCGTCGCGCTCCCGGGCCGTGTCGGGATGCGCGCCAGCCTCGTGTGGCCCGCCTCCGCGTCCTTCGCCAGCGTACACGGGATGCCGCTACCCGAGCCCCCCCGATCCTGAACCCGATGCCGCCGGCGAAGAGCGCCGGCTCGATGCCGCGCGCCCCTGCGCGGCCCGCAATCGCGTTCAGGAGACGACACCCGTGATCAACAACCCCTTCGCGCGCCCGCTGTCGGCGGCGCTGCTCGGTGCCGTGCTGTCGGTGCCGGCCCTGACCTCGTCCGCCCTGGCGGACATCAAGGACTACCGGTTCGAGCTCGTGCAGCAGGAGGCCAAGGTCGGCGAAGCCGTCCTCTCGGTGCGCCTCCTCGACAAGCGCAGCGGCAAGCCCGTGCCCGACGCGGTGATCTTCGCCAAGCGCATCGACATGGCGCCCGACAGCATGGACGAGATGACCTCGAAGATCGAGCAGCTCCCCACGACCGAGCCGGGCGTCTACCGCTTCAAGGCGAAGCTCACGATGGCCGGCGGCTGGCGGCTGTCGCTCGGGGCCAAGGTCCAGGGTGAGTCCGGCACCGTCGAGGACAAGCTGGGCTTCAAGGCCGTCAAGTGAGCCGCACGGCGTGGATCGCCGGAACCCTCGCCGCCCTCACGGCGGGGGGAGCCGGGTATTGGGCCGGGCATGACGGCGGCCCCGTGTCGGCGCTCGTCGCGCGGGGGCGGACGGCGTTCGCCCATTGGGTGCCGGCCGCCCCGGCGCCAGCGCCTGCGCCTGCCAAGGCCACGGGCCCGGTGGTCTACTACCAGGACCCGGACGGGAAGCCCGTCTACTCGCTGTCGCCGATGGCGACCGAGGATGGCCGGGATTTCCGCGCGGTCCACGCCGGCGAGGACGTGCGCTTCGACGAGCCGGATGCGGACGAAGCCATGCCCGCCGACATGGCCGGGCACGGGATGGCCGGGCACGACATGGGAAAGTCCGGCGGCGTGAAGGCTGCCGCGGGCACCCGGCGCATCCGCTACTACCGCAACCCGATGGGCCTGCCGGACACTTCGCCGGTGCCGAAGAAGGACTCGATGGGGATGGACTACCTCCCCGTCTACGAGGGCGAGGACACCAACGACGGTGCGGTGACCCTTTCCCCGGGCAAGGTCCAGCGCACCGGCGTCCGCACCGAGGTCGCCGAACCCCGGGTGCTGTCGAGGCCGGTTCGGGCGCCGGGCGCCATCGAGGAGGACGAGCGCCGCATCTCGGTCATCGCCATGCGCACCGATGCCTTCATCGAGAAGGTCGAGGGCGTCACCACCGGCGACCACGTCCGTAAGGGCCAGCCGCTACTGCGCCTGTTCTCGCCCGAGATGAACGCGGCCGCCGCGCAGTACCTCACGGGCATCGGCTACGAGGGGGCCCGGCGTCGCCTGGAGAACCTCGGCATCCCGCCCGAGGTCATCGACGAGATCGAGCGCACCCGAAAGGTGCCGGCGACCATCACGTGGTCGGCGCCGCGCGACGGCGTCGTGGTCGAGCGCAACGTCTCGGACGGGATGCGCGCCAAGTCCGGTGACACCCTGTTCAAGCTGGTGGACCATTCACGGGTCTGGGTGCTGGTCGACGTGACCGAACGGGACCTCGCCTCCATCGTGGAAGGCCAGGCCGCCACCGTGCGGGCCCGGACCTTCCCGGACCGCGCGTTCACCGGGGCCGTCACCCGGATCTACCCGCACCTCGCCATGGGGACGCGCACGGCCCGCCTGCGGATCGAGTTGCCCAACCCGAACGGCGACCTCCGGCCCGGGATGTATGCCGACGTCGAGATCGCCACCGGGGACGCTAAACCGGTGGTCGCGGTGCCGGACGATGCCGTCATCGACACGGGCACCAAGCAGGTCGTCCTGGTGGACAAGGGCGACGGCAAGTTCGAACCGCGTCCGGTCCGGCTCGGCACCCGGGGCGACGGCTACGTCGAGGTCCGGGACGGCATCGCGGCGGGCGACCGGGTCGTGACCTCGGCCAACTTCCTCATCGACGCCGAGAGCAACCTGAAGGCGGCCCTGCAGGGCCTTTCGGACCCGAAGACCGAGCCGGGTCCTCAGGCCGCGGCGGAGGGCAAGGCGCCATGATCGCCCGCCTCATCGGCTGGTCGGCCCGGAACCTGGTGTTGGTGCTGATCGCCACGGTCTTCGCGGTCGGGGTTGGGCTCTATGCTCTGCGCACGCTGCCGCTGGACGCCATCCCGGACCTCTCCGACGTCCAGACCATCGTCTACACCGAGTACCCGGGACAGGCTCCCCAGGTCATCGAGGACCAAGTCACCTACCCGCTGACCACCGCCATGCTGACGGTACCCCGGTCCAAGGTCGTGCGCGGCTTCTCGTTCTTCGGGGTCTCGTTCGTCTACGTCATCTTCGAGGACGGCACCGACCCGTATTGGGCGCGGAGCCGGGTTCTCGAATACCTCAACACGGCGGCACGGCGCCTGCCGGCCGGCGTGACCCCGACCCTCGGTCCTGACGCCACCGGGGTCGGCTGGGTCTACCAGTACGTCGTCGTCGCCAAGGAACGGACGCTGGCCGAGCTCCGGTCCCTGCAGGACTGGGTGGTGCGCTTCGCGGCGTCGCGGGCCGAGGGCGTGGCCGAGGTCGCGGGCGTCGGCGGCTTCGTGAAGCAGTACAACGTGGTCGTCGATCCGAGCCGGCTTCGGGCGCAAGGCATCACCCTGTCGAAGCTGCGGGAGGCGATCCGGTCGAGCAACGCCGACGTCGGCGGACGCACCGTCGAGCTCTCCGAGTTCGAGTTCGTCGTCCGGGGGCGGGGCTACCTCAAGAGCGTCGCCGACATCGAGAGCATCGTCCTGAAGACCGAGGCCGGCACGCCGCTGCGGGTGAAGGACGTCGCCCGGGTCGAGCTCGGCCCGGACGAGCGCCGGGGCATCACCGAGCTGAACGGCGAGGGCGAGGTCGCCGGGGGCATCGTCCTCCAGCGCTTCGGGGCAAACGCCCTCGATGTCATCGAGAGCGCCAAGAAGCGACTGTCCGAGGTCGCCGCCGGCCTGCCGAAGGGCACGGAGATCCTGCCGGTCTACGACCGCTCTCACCTCATCGAGGCGGCCATCGAGACCCTCAAGGGCACCCTGATCGAGGAGAGCGTCATCGTCGCGCTGGTCTGCGTGGTGTTCCTCCTCCACGTCCGCAGCGCCCTCGTCGCCATCCTGATGCTGCCCGTCGGCATCCTGATGGCGTTCGCCGGTATGAAGGCGCTGGGGCTCGGTGCCAACATCATGAGCCTCGGCGGCATCGCCATTGCGGTGGGTGCCATGATCGACGCCGCCATCGTGATGATCGAGAACGCCCACAAGCACATGGAGCGGGCCGACCCTGGCAGACCCCGGATCGAGGTTCTGGTCGAGGCGGCGGGTGAGGTCGGCCCGTCGCTGTTCTTCTCGCTGCTCATCATCACGGTGAGCTTCCTGCCGATCTTCACCCTGGAGAGCCAGGAGGGGCGCCTGTTCGGGCCGCTGGCCTTCACCAAGACCTTCGCCATGGCTGCCGCCGCCGTGCTGTCCGTGACCCTGGTCCCGGCCCTGATGGTGCTGTTCGTGCGCGGCCGCATCGTCCCGGAGCACCGCAACCCTGTGAACCGCCTGCTCATCTGGTTGTACAGGCCCGTGATCGCGTTCGTCCTGCGGGCGCGTGTCCTGACCATCCTGACCGCGCTCGCCGTGCTCGGCGTCTCGGTCTGGCCGGCCCTGCAGCTCGGGTCGGAGTTCATGCCCGACCTCGACGAGGGCACCCTGATGTACATGCCCACCACCCTGCCGGGCATCTCGGTGACCAAGGCCGGCGATCTCCTCGCCACCCAGGACCGCATCATCAAGGGCTTTCCGGAAGTGGCGTCGGTCTACGGAAAGGCCGGACGGGCCAACACGGCGACCGACCCCGCGCCCTCCGAGATGTTCGAGACCATCGTCAACCTGAAGCCGAAGGCGGACTGGCGCCCCGGCGTGACGATGGCGAGCCTGAGGGCCGAGATGGACAAGGCCCTGCAGTTCCCCGGGGTCTCGAATGCCTGGACCCAGCCGATCCGCGCCCGCATCGACATGCTCGCGACCGGCATCCGCACGCCCGTCGGCATCAAGGTTTTGGGGACCGACCTCGCCGAGATGGAGAAGGTCGCCCGCAAGGTCGAGGCGGTCGTGAAGGCAGTGCCCGGAACTGCGAGCGCCTATGCCGAGCGCGTCCAGGGGGGCTACTTCCTCGACATCACTCCGGACCGGGAGGTGCTGGGACGCTACGGCCTGACGGTTGGCGAGGTGCAGGACGTCATCGTCATGGCGCTCGGCGGCGACAGCGTCACCAACACGGTCGAGGGCCGCGAGCGCTACACCGTGAACGTGCGCTACCCCCGGTCCTACCGCTCCGACCCGCGGTCCATCGCGAACGAGGTGCAGGTGCCGATCGCTGGCGGGGGCACCGTCCCGCTCGGCGAGGTCGCCAAGGTGACTCTCGCGCGCGGGCCGACCCAGATCCGCACGGAAAACGGGCAACTCGCGGTCTTCATCTATGTCGACGTCACCGGACGAGACCTCGGCGGCTACGTCGCCGAGGCGCGGGCGGCGGTCGCGGGCGAGGTGACCATGCCTCCGGGGACCACCATCCAGTGGAGCGGACAGGTTGAGTACCTCGACCGCGCGACCACCCGGCTCAAGGTCGTGGTGCCGCTGACCCTGCTGACCGTGTTCCTGCTGCTCTACCTCAACTTCCGCCGGCTGACCGAGACCCTCATCGTGATGCTGTCGCTGCCCTTCGCCCTCGTTGGCGGTGTCTGGCTGATGTGGTGGCTCGGGTTCAACCTGTCGGTGGCCGTGGCGGTGGGCTTCATCGCGCTGGCAGGCGTCGCCGCCGAGACCGGGGTGATCATGCTGGTCTACCTCGACCATGCGCTGGTCGAGGTCCGTGCCGAATGCGACCGTCACGGGCGGCCGTTCACCCGCGAAGACCTGCGCCGGGCCATCATGGTCGGGGCGGTCGAGCGGGTGCGGCCGAAGATGATGACGGTGGTCGCCATCATGGCCGGGCTCCTGCCGATCCTGTGGAGCACCGGCTCGGGCTCCGAGGTCATGCAGCGGATCGCGGTCCCGATGATCGGCGGGATGGTCTCCTCGACCGTCCTGACCCTGGTGGTGATCCCGGCGGTCTACGCTCTGGTGAAGGGGTGGGGGCTGCCGACGTCACGGACGCTAGCGGAATCCGTGGAACAGCAAAAAATGCCCTTGGCGGCGGAGTGAGAACCGGAGGCCGAACATGATCAATACGACGAAAACGACCCGCCGCGCCGTGGCCCTGGGCCTTGCGACGTCAGTGGCCCTCGGGCGCCATGTCCTGGCTCAAGACCTGCCGACGGTCGCCGTGACCAAGGACCCCACCTGCGGATGCTGCGAGAGGTGGGTCGCCCACCTCCGCGAAAGCGGGTTTACCGTGACGGTCACCGACGCGCCGGTGAACCCGCTCAAGGTCCGCCTTGGCGTGCCTCGTGAGCTCGCCTCGTGCCACACCGCCCAGGTCGCAGGCTACGTCGTCGAGGGCCACGTCCCGGCCGGGGCGATCAAGCGCCTCCTGGCGGAGCGGCCGATTAGCACGGGCCTGGCGGTACCCGGTATGCCGGTGGGCTCACCTGGCATGGAGGTCGAGGGCATGGACCCGGACACCTACGACGTCGTCCTCTTCGGACCGGACGGGCGTCAGGCGGTTTTCGCGCGGTACCGAGGCGGATCGATGCAGGGCTAGGGGCCGAAGGCTCAGTCGCACCACTCGGTGTCGAAGGACGGATTGGGCATCGGTACCCCAGCCTCGTAAAAGGCCTCGTCAACGGACATCTCCGTCACCAGGCCGCGAGGGTTGGGACGATGGATCGAGCAATATTCCGGTAGGCCACCGGGACGGGCACGGTTCTCGAAAACGTGCGCGTCGCCGGCCTCGCCGAGGTCCTCGAAGCCATGGTGCACGAGATGGGCCGCGACGTTCGCGAACCGGATGCAGTGGATCAAGGCTGAGGCTTAGGCGACGTTTTCGTAGACGACGGCCGTGGGGGCTGCATCGGCATGGCCGTGCCGCCGTTCGATCAGCTCGATCATGGCCATGAGGTTGCGGGCTGCCTCGAACCTCGACTTGCCGCGGGCAAGCAGCCCGCGTCTCGACGGCGTCGTCGCGGTGTCCCGGCCTTCGCCATCCTTGCCGTACTCGATGGTCAACGTCACGGATGAAACTCCCAACAACGCGAACATACGCCGATGGGTGAAGCCTTACAATGGGCATGGGTTCCCGGCGTGACCGAGCGCCGCCTGACCATAGATGGACCCTTTCAGGCCCGACCCCGGACGCCGTTCCGGGCGGTCATGATCGCGTCCCCGACCAGAAGGACGACGCCGACGCTGATCCAGGCATCTGCGAGGTTGAATGTGAACCAGTGGCTGCCGGCGGGGTGCAGGTCGATCCAGTCGGTGACGCCGCCTTGACACCAGCGGTCCAGGAGATTGCCGAGCGCACCACCGGTGACGAGCGCAAGTCCGAGGCGCTCGGTGGACCCGCCGGCCCGGAAGGCCAGCCAGGCCACGAGGCCGGTCAGCGCGCTCTGGAACGCGAGCAGCACCGCCAGCGACGCCGGATCGTGTGCCGGAAGCAAGCTGAAGCTGATCCCGTGGTTGAACGCCAGCTTCAGGTCGAGACCCGGAAGCAGGGCGTGGACGGACCCGCCGGACAGCCGGTCGGCGGCGATGGCCTTGGTCAGGAGGTCGACGCCCGCGGCGATTGCCGCGGTGGCCGCGACGATGGTCGCGGCCCGGAGCGAACCCACCGCCTCAGGCCCGGAGGAGGCGAAGCGCGTTGGCGGTCACCAGGACCGTCGCGCCGGTATCCGCCAGGATGGCCGGCCACAGGCCGGTGATGCCGGCGAGCGTCGTGACGAGGAACACTGCCTTCAGGCCGAGGGAGATGGCGACGTTCTGGTGAATGTTGCCGAGCGTCGCCCGGGAGAGCGCCACGAGGGCCGCCACGTCGGAGACCCGGTCGTTCAGGATCGCGGCGTCGGCCGTCTCCAGGGCCGCGTCGGTACCGCCCCCCATGGCGATCCCGATGCTGGCCGACGCGAGGGCGGGCGCATCGTTGATGCCATCGCCGACCATGGCGACCGGCCCCGCCGCCTTCAGCGCGCCGATCTCGGAGAGCTTGTCGCCGGGCAGCAAATCGGCCCGGACCGATAGTCCGAGACCCTTCGCAATCGCCTCCCCGGTGCGACGATTGTCGCCGGTCAGCATCACGCATTCCACGCCAAGCTCGCGCAGGGCCGCGATCCCGGCGCCGGCATCCCGGCGGGGCTCGTCCCGGACCGCGATGACGCCGAGCGCCTCCCCGTCCCGGACGACGATGACGGCGGTCTTCCCCGCCTCCTCCAGGCTTGCCACCATCCGCTCGGCCTCGGCTCCGATGGGGGCCAGCGTCACCGCATGGCGCGGGGAGGCCACCACCACGAGGTGTCCGGAGACGGTGGCCTGGACAGCCTTGCCCGGGACCGCCCTGGCGTCACGTACGGGACGCAAGGGGATGCCGTCCGCACCCGCCCGCTCGATCAGCGCCTGGGCGATGGGATGGCTCGACCCGGCCTCCACCGCCGCCGCGAGCCCTAGCAGGACCCGGTCCGTGATCGTGGGGTCGAACGGAAGGATATCGGTCACGCGGGGCCGGCCCGCGGTCAGCGTCCCGGTCTTGTCGAAGGCCACGGTGCGCACGCGGCCCATGGTCTCCAAGGCCGCGCCTCCCTTGACCAGGAGCCCGCGTCGGGCGCCGGCCGCGAGGCCCGAGGCGATGGCCGCCGGCGTCGAGAGCACGAGGGCGCACGGGCAGGAAATCAGTAACAGCGCCAGGCCGCGGTAGATCCAGGTGCTCCAGTCGGTCCCGAACAGGAGCGGGGGCACGAGGGCGGCCAGGGTCGCGACGGCGAAGGCGACCGGCGTGTAGATCGCGCTGAAGCGGTCGATGAAGCGGGCGGTCGGCGATTTCGACGCCTGCGCCTCCTCGACCATGTGCAGGATGCGGGCGACGGTGTTGTCGGACGGCATCCGGGTCACCTGCACCTGCAGGGCCCCGTCCGCATTGACGCTGCCGGCGTAGACGGTGTCTCCGACCTTTTTCGGCCGGGGTACGGACTCCCCCGTGATCGGGGACTCGTCGAGGCTCGACGTCCCGTCCGTGATCTCCCCGTCGGCGGGGACACGGTCGCCGGGCCGGACCAGCACGGTCTGGCCGATCACCAGGGAGGCGGCCGGCACCTCGCGCACGGCCCCTTCCCCGTCCTCCACCAGACGGGCGGTCTTCGGGACCAAGCCGACGAGCGCCTTGATGCCGGCCCGGGACCGGCCCGCCGCGAAGCCTTCGAGCATCTCGCCCACTGTGAAGAGCAGGACGACGACCGCGGCCTCCTCGGCGGCATGGATGGCGAGCGCCCCCACGGTCGCGACCGACATCAGCATCTCGATGGAGAACGGTGAGCCGCTGCGCGCCGCGGCGATGGCCCGGCGTCCGTAGAAGGCCAGCCCGAGGAGCGCACCGGGCCAGTAGGCATACTCCCCGGCCAGCCCCGGGGGCGCCGTCTCGACGAGGAAGCCGATGGCGAACAGCCCGGCGATGGCCAGGGCCAGCAGGCCCTTGCGGCTGCGCCAGACGGGTGGCTCCGCCTTCTCGTCCTCGACGGGGGGGATCTCGGTGCCGGCGGCGTGCGCGCGGGCGAGGTCGGCGGCCGTCGGCAGGGAAGCCAGGCCATAGCCGAGCCCGGAGATCCGCTCCTCCAGGCTCGCACGGGTGGTGGCGGCCTCGTCGAGGACGAGATCCAGGACCTGGGCGGTGTAGTTCACGCGCACGTCCGCGATCCCGGGCAGCCGGGTGACCGCCGTCTCGATCTTGGTGGCGCAACTCGGGCAATCCATGCCCTTCACGCGATAGCGCAACGCGGTTGCGGGAATGCCTCTCGTCGGTCTCGCCTCGATCATGCCAACTCCGTCGACCCGGGCTTCTCCCGGGCGGTCGGACACCTACATGCACCCTGTAGCAACTACAGGGTCAAGGCCATGGCGCGCGCATCCTCCATGACCATCGGCGACCTCGCCGCGGCGACGAACACCCGGGTCGAGACGGTCCGCTGGTACGAGAAGGTCAGGCTTTTGCCGGCGCCGGCCCGGTCCCCTGGCAACTACCGTCTCTATGGCCCGGAACACCTGCGCCGCCTGGGCTTCATCCGCCGCGGCAGGGACCTCGGCTTCACCCTGGATCAGATCAGGGAACTGCTGGCGATGGCCGACGACCGCGATCGGTCCTGCGCCGAGGTCGATGCGATTGCGCGGGCGCACCTGACGGAGGTGGAACGCAAGCTCTCCGACCTGGCGCGGCTCGCCCACGAGCTCCGCGACGTGATTGGTCAGTGCGGATGCGGCTCGGTCGCCGACTGCCGCATCATCGAGTCCCTGTCGCCCCACGGCGAACCGGCCTGAGGCGCCCTCCAGTCCGCCGCGACCGGATGGATGTGCGGTCCGGAAACCAGGCTGCAGAGGCAGTACAGGACGTAGATGCCGGCGGGGAGGCCGACGAGGATGAGTACAGACGTGTTGCTTGCGGCCTTCAGGACGTGCGACCTGACCCGGCGTCGTCTCCGTGGGTTGCGACCGGTGGAGTAGCTGATGGTCCGGGCGACCTTCTTGCTCATCGAGGCCTCCGTTGCGGCATGGTGGCGATACGGCTCATGGCATTCGCGGGGCGACCAGCCTGGCTCCATGGGCGCTGGCGGGGTGGCCCGTGGCCGCCTCGTGCGCGACGGAGCATGGGCCGTATCGCGGGCCGCGCGAGACCATCGCGAGGCGCCGTTCTCCCGCGGTCGCCCGAACCGTGAGGAAGACCTGCCCCGACGACCACAGGACGTCCCCGGAGGCGTCGTCCGTCCGCGGCTGGCCGAGGCGCCTTACGCCCTCCCGGTAGATGGCGTCGAAACGAGCGGGCAACTCCGCTTCGGACATCGGACGGCTCAACCAGATCACCTGCTGCAACCCCTCGTCCCTGCAGACTTCCAGGATGACCCTGTCCGTATCGGCGCCCGCCGCCAGCGGACGGTCGTGAAGGTAGATTAGGGCCGTGACGTTCGCCTCCCGGTCGACCATCGAGGGCTTCGGAACGTCCGTCACTGGTCCCCAGGAAAGCCCCAACGGTGCTTCCGGCGCCACGGCCGAAGTCAGGCTCGCGAACCAGAGGAGCGCTCCGAAAACCTCTTCGACCATGGCCGGTCCCTCCGATCCGAAGTCATTCGGCAGCCTGGGGCAGGACGGGGCGTGCCTCATGCCCGGCCTCCGCTGTCGAGATCGCCGTCACCGCGCCCGCGAAGCGCGCGTAGAGCGCCGGCAGGACGACCAGCGTCAGCAGGGTGGCCGAGATGAGTCCGCCGATGACCACGGTCGCCAGGGGCCGCTGGATCTCGGCGCCCGTCTCGGTCGCCAACGCCATCGGCACGAACCCCAGGGAGGCCACGAGGGCGGTCATAGCCACCGGACGCAGGCGGGTCATCGCCCCCTCCAGGATCGCCTCGCGGCGTGGCTTCCCCTCGGCGATCAGCTGCTTGATGTAGGTCAGCATCACCAGGCCATTGAGCACCGCCACCCCCGACAGGGCGATGAAGCCCACCGCCGCCGGCACCGAGAACGGCATCCCCCGCAGCCACAACGCCGCGATGCCGCCGGTCAGGGCGAGCGGCACGGCGCTGAACACCAGCAGCGCATCCCTTGCCGAGTTCAGGGCCGAGAACAGCAGCAGGAAGATCAGGAAGAAGCACACCGGCACCACCACCATCAGGCGCTGCCGGGCGGAGGCCAGATTCTCGAACTGACCGCCCCAGGTCACGTAGTAGCCGGCCGGAAGCTGCACCCCGGACGCCACCTTGGCCTGCGCCTCGGCGACGAGCGAGCCGATGTCGCGACCGCGCACGTTGGCGGTCACCACGACCCGGCGCCGCCCGTTCTCCCGCGAGATCTGGTTCGGCCCCTCGGTGACGGAGAAGCTGGCGACCTGCTTTAGGAGGACGGAGGAGGCCCGTCCGTTGACCCCCGGGGGCAGCGGCACGGGGATATTCTCCAGGGCCTCGCGATCCTCGCGCACCTTGTCGTTCAGGCGCACGACGATGGGAAAGCGCCGGTCGCCCTCGAACACCATGCCGGCCTCGCGGCCGCCGATGGCCGCCCCGATGACGTCCTGGATCGCGGACGTGCTCAGGCCGAGGCGCGCGGCCTCGGTCTTGTTGATCTTGATCTCCAGGAACGGCAACCCCGCGGTCTGCTCGACCTTGACGTCGTCGGCGCCCTCGGTCCCGCGTAGGATCGTCGCGACCTGGTTGGCGGCCTTGAGCATCGGCTCGAACTCCTCGCCGAACACTTTTACGGCAAGGTCGCCGCGGGTGCCGGCCAGAAGCTCGTTGAATCGAAGCTGGATCGGTTGGGAGAACTCGTAGACGTTGCCGGCGAGCGCCCCAAGAGCCTTCTCGATCTGCTCCTGCAGGTCTGCCTTCGAGAGGCTCGGGTTTGGCCATTCCTCCTGCGGCTTGAGGATGACGAAGGTGTCGGACGAACTCGGCGGCATCGGGTCGGAGGCGACCTCCGCAGTGCCGGTCTTCGAGAAGACGTAGGCGACCTGGGGGAAGCGACTGATGGCCTGCTCGACCTTCAGCTGCATCGCCTGGGACTGCGTCAGCGAGGTCGACGGGATGCGCTGCGCGTTCAGTGCGATGCTCTTCTCGTCGAGTTGCGGAATGAACTCCTGCCCGAGCTTGGTGAACAGGAACCCGGCACCGAGGAGGAGCACGAGCGCGACCGCGACGAAGGTCATCGGGACCCGCAAGGCGGCGCCGAGGACCGGCCGGTACGCCGCCTTGATCCCGCGGATGATGAAATTGTCCTTCTCCGTGACCTTGCCGGTGATGACGATGGCGATCATCGCGGGCACGAAGGTCAGCGACAGGACGAAGGCCGCGACGAGCGCGATGATGACGGTGAGCGCCATGGGCTCGAACATCTTGCCCTCGACCCCGGTAAAGGTGAGGAGCGGCACGTAGACGAGGATGATGATGGCCTGCCCGTAGAGGGAGGGCTTGATCATCTCCTCGGCGGAGGCGCGCACGGTCACGAGGCGCTCCTCCAGGTCGAGCTTGCGCCCGAGCTCGGTCTGCCGCTCGGCGAGGTGGCGCAGGGCGTTCTCGGTGATGATGACGGCGCCGTCGACGATGAGGCCGAAGTCGAGGGCGCCCAGACTCATCAGGTTCGCGCTGATGCGTCCCTGGACCATGCCGGTCATGGTCATCAGCATCGCCACCGGGATGACCAGTGCCGTGACGATGGCCGCCCGGATGTTGCCCAGCAGCAGGAACAGGATGACGATGACGAGGGCGGCGCCCTCGGCGAGGTTCTTGGCCACGGTCTTGATGGTGGCCTCGACGAGCACAGTGCGGTTGAGGACGGTCTGGACCTCGACGCCGGGCGGGAGGGTGCGCCGGAGCTCCGTCATCTTCGCGTCGACGGCGGCCGAGACCGTCCGGCTGTTCTCGCCGATCAGCATCAGGGCGGTGCCGATGACGACCTCACGCCCGTCCTCGCTGCCGGACCCGGTGCGCAGGTCGCGTCCGATCCGGACCTCGGCGATGTCCGAGATGCGCACCGGCACGCCGCCGCGCGTGGTCACCACGACGGAGCCGATGTCCTCCATGGTCTCCAGGCGGCCGGCGGCGCGCACGACGTAGCCCTCGCCGTTGTCCTCCAGGTAGCGGGCGCCCTGGTTGGCGTTGTTGGCCTCCAGCGCCCGGCCGATGTCGGCGAACGACAGGTCGAGGGCGGTGAGCTTCATCGGGTCGGGCTGGACGTGGTACTGCTTGTCGAAGCCGCCGATGCTGTCGACGCCGGCGACCCCCGGCACGGTCTTCACCTGGGGCCGGATGATCCAGTCCTGGACCGTGCGCAGGTAGGCGGTGCGTTCGAGCTCCGTCGCGAGCCGCTGGCCCTCGGGGGTCAGGTAGCTCCCGTCCGACTGCCAGCCGGCCTTGCCGTCCGGGGAGACCTTGCGATCCTTCGGCTGGGCGTAGTGGATCGACCACATGTAGATCTCGCCCAGCCCCGTGGAGATCGGACCCATGTGCGGCTCGGCCCCCGGCGGCAGGGTCGACTTCGCCTCGCCGATGCGCTCGGCGACCTGCTGGCGGGCGAAATAGATGTCCAACTTCTCCGAAAATACGGCCGTGACCTGGGAGAATCCGTTTCGCGAGAGCGAGCGGGTGTATTCCAGGCCCTTGATGCCGGCGAGCGCGGTCTCGACCGGGTAGGTCACCTGCTTCTCGATATCGACCGGGGAGAGCGACGGCGCCGTGGTGTTGATCTGCACCTGGTTGTTGGTGATGTCCGGCACGGCGTCGATGGGAAGCTTCGTCAGCGAGAACACGCCGAAGCCGGCCGCCAGCAGCGACAGGAGGACCACGAGCCAGCGCTGGTGGACGGAGAAGTCGAGGATCTTCGAGATCATGTCGGTGCCCCCCTCAATGCGCGTGGTTAGCTTCGGACTTGCCGAGCTCAGCCTTGAGGAGGAAGGAGTTGGCCACGGCGACCTCGTCCCCGGGCGCTAGGCCTTTGAGGATCTCGTACGCGTCGTCGTCCGCCTTGCCGATGGTCACGTCGCGACGCTCGAACCCTTCCGCGGTGCGCACGAAAGCGACCTTCTCGGTGCCGATGGTCTGGATGGCGGACTTCGGCAGCCTGACCTTCACCTTGTCCTGGGCGATCTCCACCTCGGTCGTGACGAAGGTGCCGGGACGCCAGGCCATGTCCTTGTTCGGCAGGGCGACGATGACCCGGGCAGAGCGCGTCTCCGCGTTGAGGATCGGGCTGACGAACACGACCTTGCCCACGCTGCGGGAGGGGTCGTCGCCCCCGACGATCGTCACCTTGGCACCCTCACGGACCTTCGGTAGCTCGACGGTGGGCACCGCGAGTTCGATCCATACCGAGGACAGGTCCGCGACGGTGTAGACGTCGGCCGGATCGCCTTCCTTGCCGACGGCGGTGCCGACGTCGACCTTGCGCTCGACGATGCGGCCGGCGAGGGGCGAACGCAGTTCGTAGCGGCGCAGGCTCGACAGGTTCGGGGTGGTCTCGTCCCTCTTGGCGGAGGTTGCGACCTCGGCCGCGTTAAGGCCCAGGGCCGAGAGTTTCTGGCGCGCCAGGTCGACGCGAAGGGTCGCCTCGGAATAGGCCGCCTTGGCGTTCAGGTAGGCGGACTCCGCCGAGATCCGCTTGTCCCACAGGGCCTGCTGCCGGTCGAAGTTGGTCTTCTCCAAATCCGCCTTGACCGTCGCGGTGAGGAAGTCGCTCTTGGCCTCGGCGACCTCGCGGCTGTCGAGGACGGCCACGACCTCGCCCTTGGCGACCTCCTCGCCGAGGCGCTTGCGCATCTCCGACACGGTCCCGACCACCCGGACGGGCACGCGGGCGATCCGGTCGGCGTCCTGGGCGATGGTGCCGGGAACGAGGAGGTGCCGCGAGAGGATGCCGCCCTCGACCTTCGCCAGCTTGATGTCCTGGTCCGCCGCCTGCTCGGCGGACATCTTGATCTTGCCCTCGTCCTCTTCGTCGCCGTGGGTCTCGCCCTCGGCGTGCTTGTGGCCGCCGGCCTCGGGCTTGGCCTCGCCCTCGGCATGCTTGTGCTCTCCGGCAGGCTTGGTCTCGCCCTCCGCATGCGCGTGGCCGTGCTCACCGTGACCGTGCCCATCGTCGGCCTGGGGCGCCGGTGGCTTGGTCATGGCCGCGTTGGTCGGCGTCGGCTTGGCGTTCGTCAGGCCGGCGGCCGCGAGGGCGCCCTGCACGACCTCGGACACGCGGGGGAATGCACCGCCGATGGCGATGCCGATGGCCAGGAAGGCCACGGAGAGGAATGCACGCATGGGAATGGGCTGTGTCCGCCAGGGACGTCGAATCGCCGCTCGTGCGGCTAGGGACGGTCCCGTACTGAGTGTTCGCAATGGTGAGGCGGCCGGGACCCGCGTGGGGCCGGCCAGGACGCGCCACGGACGTGGCGACGTCGCCTCAGGCGCGAGGCGGCCTGGGAAGGCGGTCGGGCGAAACCGATCCGACAGGGGGGGTCTCGGTCGCGTAAGACGCGCGTGCCGGCGCTGGGACCGGCATCGCGGGCATCTCGTCGGCGCTCAGGGCCTGGTGGCAGCCGCAGTTCGCATGGCAGGCCGGGCACCCATCGGCATGGTCCGACGCGGAAACATCGACGTTTGCCGATATGGACAGCTCATGGAAGGGCGAGCGGTGGGCCTCGGCGGAATGGACGGCGCCGGGAACGACGAGCGCCAGGACCATGACGAGCGACAGCACGCGGATGGCGGTCGCCCACCAGCCGCGCATCGCCTCGTAGGCCCTGATCCGGGATCCCGCGTTCATCGTTGCCTTATGGACGATTCAGGGCCACCCGTACATGCGGGAGAGCGGTGATGAGGCGTGAACCTCAATAGTCGTCGTGATGGTGATGATGGTGGTGCCGACGCTCGAAATAGACCGGCCGCTCCTCGTAGCGGGGCCGATCACGATGGACGACAACGTCGTCGTGGTCGCCATGGCGGTAGCGGTCGACATGGACGTCCATGCCGCGCTCCCCGTACCCGCCGCCGTAGTATTGGGCCGACGCGGCCATCGGCGACAGGACCAACGTGGCGGCGGCCAAGGCCAAAACGCGCGTTCTCATGGTGCACTCCCCGAATTCCGAAGCCGTGAGGGTGACCCAGGGGAAGTGAACCGCGTCTGACGTGATCGTTCAGAACATACGGTGTGCCCGCCCCGACAAGTCGGTCGAGGCGGGCTTTTCACGGTACGCGAGGGGGCACGAGCGCACCGCGAACGCTTTCAGGCGGGATCGGCCCGGGGTCCGCCGCCAGGGCGTATCCGATGCCGGCGGCCAGGATCGCGAAGACGACCAGCAGGGGAAGCATCCGCATCGGCGCGTCCTCACTGTCCCAAGATCCTCCCGCCTCGAATTCACTTCTTGTCGTGGGAATGACCGTGGGCGTGCCCGTCCTTGTCGGAGTGGACCGGCTTGCCGTCCTTGCCGACCTCGCGCGCCTCGCTCTTGCGCGGATCGTCGCGATGGGCCGGACCGCCCGCGACACCGCCCGTGTTCGGCACGGAGCGCTCGGGATTGGACGCGTTCCCATGGCCGTCCTCGGCGGCGAAGGCGGGAGCCGAAACACCTGCGAGCAGGCCGGCGGCGAGGAAGGCGGCGATGGTACGCTTCATGATGCTGTCTCCAGGAAACGACGGCCGGGTGGGGCCGCTTCGAGACCTGAGATAGCGAGGCTGTTTGACAGGCGGACGCCCGGTTCGTGACGAAGTGTGTCAGCGGCCGGCCCGCGGCAGGGAGATCCGGACCTGCAAGCCGCCTTCCAGTCGATTGGCCATGGCGATGGTCCCACCCTCCGCCTCGACGATCCGGCGTGCGATGGTCAGCCCAAGGCCGGTGCCGCCGGTGTTGCGGTTTCTCGACATTTCGAGGCGCGTGAACGGCTCGAAGGCGCGGGCGACCTCTTCGGACGCGATACCGGGACCGTCGTCCTCGACCGTCAGCAGCAAAGCCTCCGCCTCCACGGCCAGCGAGATGCGGGCGCGGGTCCCGTACCGCACGGCATTGTCGACGACGTTGTCGAGTGCGCGCCGCAGGGCGACCTGGCGCACCGTCGCGAGGGCCCGCCCGGGACCCGCATATTCGACGTCGCGGCCCGCGTCCGAGGATGCGTCGGCGATGCTCATCAGGATGCTCGCGACATTGACGACCTGTCGGGGCTCGGGATCGTCGTCGCCACGAAGGTAGGCCAGCGTTGAATCGATCATGGCCTGCATGTCGTCGAGGTCCGAGCCCATCGCCTGCCGCTCGGCCGGATCGGCCACGCCGTCGAGGCGCAGGCGAAGCCGGGAGATGGGCGTGCGCAGGTCGTGGGAGACGGCCGCCAACGCCTGTGTCCGCTCCGTCACCAGCCCGTGGATGCGGTGCTGCATCGCGTTGAGGGCCCGCGCGATCTCGCGGGTCTCGTCGGGTCCGGCCTCCGGGACCGGGACGACGACCCCATGGCCGATCCTGCCCGTGGCACGGGTGAGGTTGCGAAGCGGCCCTGCGATCCCGTGCATCAGGACGACAGCGGCGACGCCGACGAGGATGGCCATCGCCGTCGACAGGTAGGCCCACGGCCCGAGGCGGGCGATCCCGGGCGCATGGGCGGAGCGGAAGGTCAGGAAGCTCCCGTCGGCCAACGGGATGGCGCCGCCAAGATCTTCCTGATGAACCGCCTCGTCGCCGATGCCCATCGCCAGCGCGAGCCCGGGTCCGAGCGAGGGTTCCAGGGACAGCATCCTTGTCCGCAACGACCACAGGCCGGGGTCGGCCGCCTCGTCCTGACGCATCGGCGAGGTGGGGGACCACCCGAGCTCGAAATGCGGGGACGACAGTGCCTTCGCCTCCGTGTCGCGTTCGGACGGGGGCCGGCGCAGAACCGCCTCGCGCGCCAGGATGAGTTGGTTGGCGACCTGCCGCGCGAAGGCGTCGTCCGCGGCGGCGGCGGCCGACTGGCGATAGAGCAGCAGCGCCCCGCCATGGACGACCAGAATGGCCAGGAGCAGGACGGCGACCGTGCGCGCTTCCAGGCTGCGCGCCAGGGGGGCGAGGCGTCTCACGTGCGTTCGACCTTCGACGCGAGCATATAGCCGGCGCCGCGCACGGTCTTGACGACGGGCGGCAGGCCTTCGGGCGGTTCGAGCTTGCGACGCAGTCGGCTGACGAGGGTGTCGACGCTGCGGTCCGTCGCCGACCCGAGCCGGCCGCGGGACAGTTCGAGGATCATCTCGCGGCCGAGGACGCGGCCGGGATGTTCGAGGAAGACGAGGAGCAGGTCGTACTCGGCGCCGGACAGATCGACGCCGGCCCCCTCCGGATCGTGGAGCGACCGGCTCCGCAGGTCGAGCCGCCATCCGGAAAAGGAAAGGCACTCCGCCTTCGGCGCTGCGAGGGGCGACGGTGCGATGGCGGAGCGTCGGAGGACGGCACGGACACGCGCGAGCAATTCCGGCCGACCGAACGGCTTGGCCACGTAGTCGTCGGCGCCGAGCTCAAGCCCGAGGACGCGGTCGGCTTCCTCGTTGCGGGCGCTGACCATGATCACCGGTACGGTGCTCCTGGCCCGCAGCGCCCGGAGCAGGTCGAGGCCGGAGGCGCCGGGCAGCATCACGTCGAGCAGCACGAGGTCGACGCCGCCGGCCGGCAGCAGCCGCCAGAACTCCGCGCCGTTCCTGCAGCCGGTGACGCGGTAACCGCTCTCACGTAACAGGCGGGTGACGAGCATGCGCAGGCCGTCGTCGTCCTCGACGAGAAGGATGTGCGCGGCATCGCCGGCCGGCGGGGCAGTCTCGATTTGCGGGAGCATGGGATTCCTTCCGCTCAGGCGACGGCCTGGTCGAGCGTGAGCAGCAGCAGGAAGCCCGCGAAGAACATCGCGGTGACCCAGGGCCGATCCTCGGTCTCGTGCGCCTCGACGAGGAGTTCCTCGGTGACGAGGTAGAGGAGCGCGATCAGCCCGAAGGACAGGAAGGCGGCCTGGACGGGCGTCGACAGCGTCGCGACGGGGCCTCCGAGGAGGGCTCCCAGCGGCAGCAGGACGACCAGCCCCGCGGTCAGGCCGACGACCCTGCCCTTGTACGTCCCGGATGCCCCGAGTTGGGTCGCGACCGTCAGGCCGAGGAACAGAACCTCGATGGTCAGCGCGACGGTGAGCAGGATGCCGGCCTTGGCGCCGGCCGCGAAGGCGATGCCGAGCACGAGGCCGTCGACGAGGATGTCGATGCCGGTGACCGCCATCAGGCCGATGGGACCGCTCGCCCGCTTTCCGAGGCTCTTCACAAGCAGCATGGCGACGACGCCGAGGGCGCCGCCGACGAGCATGGCCCAAGGCGATCCCGCATGCTTGAGGTCGGGCAGGATCTCCCCGGCCGCGGCCGCGAAGACCACGCCGGCGGCGAAGTGCTGGATCGCGCTGACCAGGACGGGACCCGGCCGGAGGTTTGTCGCGATGGCGGCGCCGAGGATGGCGGCGGCCGCCGGGATCAAGGTGTAGGCCCAGGCCTGCATGATCGCCTCAGACCACGTGGTCGGGTGCGAGCGCGCAGTATGCGTTGGCGCTGGTCTCGACCTGCAGGGTGGTGTGCCCGATCCCGAACTTCCGATTCATGTCGGCGGCCGTCTGCATCAGGAAGTCGTCGCCGGGATGGCCTTCCGGCAAGACGAGGTGGGCGGTCAGCGCGGTCTCGGTGGTGCTCATCGGCCAGATGTGGAGGTCGTGCAGGGCGGCGACGCCCGGCAGGGCCCGGAGGTGGCCTCCCACCGCGACGGGGTCGATTCCGGGCGGCACGGCGGCGAGTGCCATGACGACGCTGTCGCGCAGCAATCCCCACGTGCTCCAGACGATGATGGCCACGATGACGAGGCTGATGACCGGATCGATCCACTCCCACCCGGTGAACAGGATGGCGAGGCCGGCCAGGACTACGCCAGCGGAGACCGCCGCGTCGGCGGCCATGTGCAGGAATGCGCCCTTGATGTTGATGTCGCCCTTGGCCCCGGCGACGAACAGCCAGGCCGTGACGCCGTTCACGGCGATGCCAACGGTGGCCACGATCATCACCGTCGTCCCGGCGACCGGCACGGGCTGGCCGAACCGCTGGATCGCCTCCCAGGCGATGGCGCCCGCCGCGACCAGCAGGAACACGCCATTGAACAGGGCGGCTAGGATCGAGGAGCCCTTGAGCCCGTATGTGTAGCGCGAGGTCGGGGCACGCTTCACCAGGACGCTGGCGCCCCATGCGACCAGCAAGCCGAGGACGTCGGACAGGTTGTGACCGGCGTCCGCCAGCAGCGCGACCGAATTGGCGAGCACGCCGTAGGTGGCTTCGATGGCGACGAAGCCGACATTGAGGGTGATGCCGATGGCGAACGCCTTGCCGAAGCTCGCGGGAGCATGGGAATGGCCCGGGCCGTGTGAATGTCCGGCATGGCCATCGGCCGCGTGGGTCCCGTGGTCATGTGATCCGTGGTCGTGGCCGGCATGCGCGTCGTTCGATGTCATGGTCGTCCTGTACCGGTTTCCGGCGTTCGTCGGGGATTGATCGGGGCTTACTCGGCCGGTGCGGGAAGCGTCGCGACGGCGCCCTCGCGGTGCTCGGCCCATGCCTGCCGAAGGATCTGGAAGGAGGAGGTCAGGAAGATCCCGGCCATGACCGCCGCCACGATGAGGTCGGGCCAGGCCGTGGCGGTGCCCCAGACCCCGAGCGCCGCGACCATGACGACGACGTTGCCGATGGCGTCGTTGCGCGAGCACAGCCAGACCGAGCGCACGTTGGCGTCGCCGTCCTTGTAGCGGCGCAGGAGGAGGACCGATCCGAGGTTCGCGGCCAGCGCCGTCACGCCGATCACGCCCATCACCTCCGCCTTGGGCACGCCGAGGACCATCGTCTCGTAGACGGTGCTGCCGAAGACCCAGAGCGCCATCAGGAACAGCGACGCGCCCTTGAACAGGGCCGCCTTTGAGCGGACGGCGAGCGAGGCGCCGATCACCGCGAGGCTCAGGCCGTAGGTCACGGTGTCGGCGAGGAAGTCGAGGGCGTCGGCCTTGAGCGCCTGCGAACCGGCGAGCTGCCCGGCCGCCATCTCGGTCACGAACATCGCGCCGTTGATGCCGATGACCGTCCAGAGGACCGTCTTGTAGCGCGGGTCGACGCCGTCGAAGACCGGCACGCCGCCCGAGCAGCACGAGCCGCCGGCATGGGCGTGGTCATCAGCTTGGGCGGGAGCCGCGGGGAGCTCGCGCTCGGGAGGGGTACGACGGGCATCGGCCTCGGTCGTCCCGCAGCAATGGTCGCTCATCACGTCTCCTTCCCATCGGTCGGAGGCGACGCTACAACCTCTAGCGGCTAGAGGTGCAAGCGGAAAATCATGGGCATCGCAATCGGGGAGCTTTCTCGGCGAACCGGCGTGAAGGTGCCGACGATCCGGTACTACGAGCAGATCGGGCTGATGCCGGCCCCGCCGCGGTCAGCCGGGTCTCAGCGCCGCTATGGCGAGGGCGATGTCGGGCGGCTGAACTTCATCCGGCATTCCCGCGAACTCGGCTTCGAGGTCGACGCCATCCGGGAGTTGCTGACGATGAACGCGCATCCCGACCGGTCATGCGCCGACGTCGACCTGATCGCGCGCCGCCACCTTTCCGAGGTCGACCGGCGAATCGAGCGCCTGATGGCGCTTCGGGGCGAGCTCGACCGGATGATCTCGGAATGCGGCCAGGGCCGCGTCGGCGAATGCCGGGTGATCGAGACGTTGTCGGACCATTCC
Organism: Methylorubrum populi; assembly: GCA_020741775.1. Lineage (GTDB taxonomy): Bacteria > Pseudomonadota > Alphaproteobacteria > Rhizobiales > Beijerinckiaceae > Methylobacterium > Methylobacterium populi_B. The sequence goes on along the minus strand of DYYG01000013.1, from coordinate 107,789 downwards.
CTATGCACGCACGAGTATCATCCAAAGCTATGATCAAACTTAAATATTCAGTCATCCAGTTCTCAGTCTAGATAAAATTGATATTGATAATTAAAAATCATTATTTGATCTTTAAACGCTTGACAATAGCTATGATATGCCGATCGAAGATGCCTATGCGCAGGCCTGTGCGGACGCACGCCGCACCGGCGAGCCGCTTTCCCTGCTCATGGTCGATGCCGACCACTTCAAGCGCATCAACGACAAGCACGGCCACTCCGTCGGCGACGAAGTGCTCAAGGGCTTTGGCCATCTGCCTCCAGGCCGGCGTGACCCGGCCCGGCGACCTCGTCTGCCGGATCGGCGGCGAGGAGTTCGTCCTTCTCCTTCCGAAGACCGACGAGGCAGGCGCGCTACGCGTCGCCGACGAGGTGCATACGCAGGTGTCGCGTCTGACGGTAGGCATGGCCGGCCTCTCGGCAGGAGCGGTCACCGTCAGCATCGGGACGGCCTCCGGTGTCTCGCGGGCGGAGGATCTCTACGCCCTGGCGGACGCTGCCGTGTACGAGGCCAAGGCGGCTGGTCGCAATCGGACGCGAAGCGCCTCAGCGGAGACCACGGAAAGCAGCGGCGGGAAGCGTTTTCGCGTGGTCGCCGCCTGACTGCTGTACGAATGCGATCTGCCGGGAGACGGTGGACCGCATCTGCGAGGAGGCCAGCCGCGCGTCCTGGGATACTCGGGGGGAGGCTCCTCTCGCCACGTAGCCGGATCGGCAACGGGACCGTTCGACGAATGCTTCCGCTTCCGAGCCGAAGGCAATCCTCGAGTATCAGCATGGAGTGGAGCCGGTGCCGGACCTGGATGCGGCAAGCCTGACCTGACCTACCTGTACCGGATCGGCATCGGGCAAAAGGCGGGAAAAAACGGGCAGGGCGTGCGTCGCCATCCAGGTCGCAGCGCCGAGCTGATAGAGGTCGCCGCCCATTACTGACGTTCGGCAACGGCGGAAATCACGGCCCAACCGGCTACACCGCGTGGATTGAACAGATACAGGGAAGGGCCGGACGCCCCGTCGCTTGCGCGTTTCGATAGCGTGATAATGGCACCGCTCGAGGTGCGGATGCCATCAAACGGGGTTCAGGCCGTCATCCTCGGGGCCTTACCCAAAGACGCGACGGATAACGTCGGTGGCGCCATTCCGCTTAGAACCCTGCCTGCATCGAGAAGGCCGACCGTACATCGGTATCTACCTCGAACTCCGGAATATCGTCGAAGTCCTCTCGCACCACGCTGGTGCAATCGTTGTCGATGATCCTCGCCACGATGGAGAGAGACGAACGATGGATGCGTAACATCAAGCCTCTCTCCGTCGGAACCCGGACGGTCGCGAGCGGAATACCACGAAGCGCGAGACGGCCGGTCGTGCCAAATCCCGTTCGGACCTCCTTCATCAGGCGCTCGGCGTGAAGGCCCATCCATTCGTCCAGATCTCGGAAGTGATCGACTACGTCCCTCAGCGTGAAACAGCTGCCGTCCTCATGAATGTTCTGGTCCAGAAATCGGACGTCGTCCCGGTGGATATGAATGGCGCGCCCTTTGTCGCCGGCGAAGTACCGCATCCGGATCTCGTGGTCGCCGAGACGTGGAACGCGTCCGCCGCGATATTCGCGTTGCAGATGCTGCCAGACCGAATTGAGGAGCGTCTCGGGGTTCTCCATTGGCAACGTTCCGGCGACCGCACGGTAGCCCAACCACTCGGAATGCTCGATGGGATCGCGCCGGGCATACTTCCGGTCCAAGATCGACTGGAAGGTCCCGACGAAAGCGTGGAAGGATCCTGCGACTCGACGCATGTCGTCTTCGTGCATGCACCACCAGTCTCGCCCGCGAATGGTTGTCACCGCCATGCGGATGGGTTGCCCCATGATCTCGGGTGTGCGTCCGCATTCGGTCATCGCAACCAACCAGTCCCAGGCTTCGGCCAACTGTCCGTGATGGTTGATGCCTAGCAATCTGGATATCGCCTTCATGGAGACCCAACGGTCGCCCTCCACATGCGAAAGTTCGCTGGTGCGATCGTCGATGGCGACGACGTCCGAACCGTTGCCGACACTGATTGTCGAACCGTCGTTCCACATGGTTTGCGCCTCCGCGAGAAGCCGAATCGGGAGGGTCGCGAAAAGCCTTGAAAATCGCAAAAATCCGGTCCGACGCGGAGTCTAGGACGACGCCGTCGAAGCTCGGGTACCTATGCGTCCGGTCGGAAGCGTTCCTTGTGTCGAAAGAGGCAACAATGCCACTGGAAGGAATGGCCTCGCGGTGGCATCCTGCCGACGGGTCACAGTCTCGAACGTCGGTTCCTTGAACGCTCCGCATGAACGGATCCGACTTCAAAAGCAGATTGAAACTGCTCGACCGAACCCAGGTGGGCTTCGCGCGGGAAAATGGCGTTGCTCTCCGTACGGTCCACAACTGGGCAGCTTCCGGGCCTCCCGAAGAAGTGGTCCGCCTTCTGGACCTCATGGCGCGGGTGGAAAAGCCCTTCGAGTTTCCGATCGAACGAACCGAACCGACGGACTTCTGCGTCGCCGTTGCGGCAGAACTCGATCATCTGTGTCTTGCCGCCGGAATGAAGCGTCGCGACGCCTTCGTTCGGAGCGTAAAAGCTTGGCTGGCAAAAAACGGTGCGCTGTGAATGTCACTTTGTATCAACCTTCACGTCCTTGAAACCCGCAGAGGCACAATCTCATTAATATTACGGCTGCAAAAATACTCATTGCCAAAGTTGGTGCCGACATTCACAGAACTCAGGAAACTGCAAAAATCCTATTGTGAGAGGCCATTTTGGCCTTCATAGTCCGATTGTTCCAGCTTCAAGCTTCGAACATCGACGCCTGACCGAGGTCCAAGACAACGACCTCTACGATCGATGCAGGCGTGGCAACCCTCGGAACCCCCGGTCGACGAGTAGCCGCCATGGTGCGGATCCGCGTTTCCGATCGGACTCGAAGTGGAGTCGCGTCAATGTCGCCACGACCAAAGTCCCCGGTCTTCTTACCCGCGGGGATCGAGACGAAACCAGATCGCCCCGGCTTCCGGTCGTTCAAGACCACGTCGGCGGTTTTCTACCCCCAGCGTTGGCACCGCGACCTGCTGATCCAGGCCACGCTGGACCCGAGCATTTCCTTCATCGAACCCGTTCCGGCTGCGCGTCAGTCGCTGGATTCATTCAAAGTCTTAGTCTGGTTCGAAGGTCGCCGTCGGCTCCTTGTCGCAGTCCGGAACGCGATCGACCTCGGCGTCCACGCTTCGCTTCCGGATGCGCTCACCCTCGATCGTTCGACCGTACTGGACGAACCGCGATGTTCCGTGGCGCGGCAGATCTGGGCCACTCGAACGACGCAAATCCCCCCAGGCGATCGGATCAGAATCCTACGAGAATTGTCCGAGAGTCCCGGCGGGGCTCCTCTTGGACGCCTCATCGAATGCGTGAGAAGCAACGATTCCGACCCGGTGGACATCGTTCTTGCCCTGGTCTGTTCAGGCCAGGCTGAAGTCGAGTTCGGGTCGCATCTCGCCCCGGATACGCCGATCCGAAGCGCGGCGCGGTCCCAGCCTCCGGAACGAGAAACGATGCGCGCAACCTTCGTTTGAGGTTTCGTCACTTTGAGCGCGGCTGTGGCCTTGCCTGCAATTATAGGCGCAATTTTCCACATTTGTTGAATGCTGTTGGCAAAAGATAGATAACGATGTCACGGCAAGATCTGAAAAAGCGCTTGTAGCGGACAGGGGTCTGAAGGCATCCTCCAAAAAGTTGCCTTGAGGACCCGTTCGATGACCCGGTTCGAACTTCCACCAGTCATGCGGAAGCTTGCGCATCAGGCTTGAGGCCGACCGTCGAACCCCTGTCCGGACAGGGCCGGCGCTCAGCCGGCCAGCGACTCTTCCGCACCTCCCGCGCCACCGGCGCACGGTGAACTAGCTCTCAATAGGCTGGTACCGGCGGACCGCCAGACGACCATAGCATATCGGTCGAGGCTCCCGACGCTCGAAATTCCCGGCCGCTCCCTGTCCGGACTTTCAGCATCACCCGAACATTCGAATTCTCTGGATCCGTCTCCGTCATCGCGGGCCGGACTCCGAGATCTGGCCGAATCTCATTCGCGCGCTCCGGACTCGATCCGGACCGGAGCAGCGCTCGATATTCGCCCTTGGCCGATTGGGTCGCAGATCAAGTATCTGTCGAATATAAATTTGGCAAATACTTGATTGGACTTCCTTTCGATCTGGATACCAACGCGCTCGATTCGAGCTTGGAAGAGGAGTGATCGATGGCCAGAAATCTCGTCGCAACGTATCTCTACAACGATCGTCCTCGGACCGACAGCCTCAGAGTCGATCCTTGGAAGATCGATCCAGACCGGCCGTTCGCTCAAGATCTGACGGTAGAGCCGACGCCGCACGTACGTTGCGAGACGTGGCCGGGCGAAGAGATGCCGAACTAAAACCGCATCTAACGCCTCCGCTCTCGATCGAAGATCAGAAGCCATTGGAACGCCATGTAGTTTCAACGACCTAGCGCTTCTATCAACAGCAGCTTAGAAACTCCAGGCGATTATCGGGCTGCATCCCTAGACTTGCCGGAGATCTGAGACGATCTTTTGAAAACACCCTCTTGAGGAGATATCCATGGCAAAAACCTATGCCGGGCGGCTTCGGATGAAGTCCAACTTCGAAGTCTGCGAGTCTTACTTCGGATTGTTGGATCCCGAGTTCGAAGGACTATCAGTCGCCGATCCGATGATCGGGACAACGGGCATGCGGCGCAAGCCGTGGTCCGACGACGGCTTTCTAAGCTGAACGCATGCCCCGTCCCCGGCGTCGCCAGGGGACGGGATCCGCGGCAGGACCTTGCCAACATCCCAGGAGGATCACGATGCACGACGAAATTCCTACACCCAAGATCGATGGATGGGGCGCACCCTCGACCCCGGAGATGTTCGACGGGAATGCCAACTGGCACTCCAAAACGTCGGAACCGTCTGCTGGCCGATCGATGTCCGGCCTTCCACCACCACGAGTTGCCGCTGCGCCGGCGATCGCGCGCAGGCGGCCGGCATCCCGCACGATACTCCCGATCGATAGTTTGGTCGCTCGATCGAGCGACCAGTCGCAGCACTGCTTCCATTCGCGTCCGATCAACAGAAGGAAACGACGACGATGATCGCTTTTCGTCCTAAGGAATTACAGAGGATAACCGGAGTACGCGCAGCAAGCAGGAAGACGAACCGCGCGAGTTTCTGCGGCGTCGTTCCGTGGTTCGACCTCGAAAACCTGATGGGCGCATCAAGGACCGACGGCACGTCCTTCGAGGGCATCATCGAGTTCGAGTCTTTGCTCGAGCATGATTTTCTCGTCCTGACCCGCTCGGATGGTATCACCACGGAAGTTCGCCCGCAGCCGCGAAAGGTGGACTGGTTCGATTTGCGCTCGCGCAAATGGCGCGTCCACATTCCCGACTTCGCAGTCGTGCGCCGAGGCTGTTCGCGGCCGATCTATGTGCAAGTCAAACCCAAGGTCAAAGCAGACGTGCTGGCCGAGGAACTTGGCCTGATCGCTGACGAATTTCATCGTCAGAACCTCCCCTTCGAGGTTTGGACCGAAGTGGAGATCCGCCGTCAGCCGGTCTTCGGCAATGCCGAGCTGTTGTTCGAGCATTGTGGTCCCAGGGAGGACGTCGAAGCCCTCGACCGCGTGCGAGAGGTACTGCGAAATGCTCCTCGAACGGTGAAGACGATCGCACAGATCAAGGAAGCCAGTGGTATCGGTGGACGGACGCTCGGCGCCGTTCTGCGTCTTCACATACTTCGCGAGGTCGCACTCGACCTCGAGAAGCCGATTGACGATCGAGCCCTCGTACGCTCCGTCCGCGTGATCCGAGATCCAGCTGCCGACCAGCGTGCAGTTTGAACGAGTCGAGCGATCCGGTTCGGAAGATAGCGACAGTCGATCTTCCTAAAAGATGCACCGCACGAAGCGCGAACACCGAAGGTAAGCTATGGGTCCGTTCAAGCTGACCAACCGAGATATCGTGGTGATCGACGACCTTCGCTGGTTGCCGACGACTGCACTGGAGGACGGTATCGCGCTTCGACCCATCGATGGTGGTCCGGCCAAGGCGCACAGCTGGCACGAACTGGTCATGCTATGGGTCGATCGACGGATGCGGATCGAGCCCGAGCCCTGCAAGGGACTGCCTGCAACGCTCATCGAGGACATGCGCCGAGACATCTCGGGCTTCACCGAGCAGCAGCAGTCGGAGGCGATCCGCCGGGCCAAATATATCCGCCTTCTGGAATTCGCGATCGAATTGCGCGATGGCCGCCGCGTCACGTCAAATCGCCCTGACCGGAAGCGCAAGAACCGGCACATCGTATTGAAGGCGAAGGAACTCGATTGGTGGTGCAAGCGCTGGGCTAGGCAGATCGAGCCCGGCGGCGTCTCGCAGGCGCCGTGCGGCGGTTCGCTGATCCAGTGGTACCGCCGCTACAAGCTCTCGGGCGGCCTTCGCTCGGCGCTGGTCCCCCAGAGCCATCGCCAGGGCAACCGTGTTCCCCGGTTGTCTCCCATTGCAGTCAAGGTCATGAACGAGTTCGCGCGCAATCAATACCTGCAGCGCGAACAGCCGAAGGCGTCGAAGATCTTCCCGCATGTCCGCGACGAAATCCGCGTCGTTGCCCGGAAAGCCGGCGTGCCGGAAGACGACATCGCAGGAATTATTCCTAATATACAGTCTTTCTATAAAATAATTCGCAGCATGGGGTCCCTGGAGACCGAGATCTATCGCGGCGATGCGAAGAAATCGAAACACAGGCATCGCATCAAGGCCCTCGGCCCCCGCTACGAGTGGATCGGCCAGGCAGTTCAGATCGACTCGACGGAACTGCCGATGGTCGTACGCGACCCCGCCACGGGTTTGACCTTCAAACAGGTCACGCTGACCGTCGTCATCGACCTGGCGACGCGTGCGATCGTGGGATGGTACGTCGGTCTGGAAAAAGGCTTTGCGACCATCCAGGAGGCTCTCCGGATGACGATGATGCCGAAGACTTGGATGTCTAAATTGGACGGCATCACGAACGAGTATTTGGCCACCGTAAAACCCAGCGTCGTATTTACTGACCAGGGGTCGGACTATCGCTCAAACGATCTCGTCGTCACGTGCGGCCAACTGAACATCCGTCTCAAGCATACGCCTGCAGGAGCGCCGGATCTCAAGGGCATCGTCGAACGACAATTTCTAACGTCGAAGCAAGGCATGTTCGCCGGAATGCCCGGCAGCTTGTTCAAGAACGGCGATCGCTTCTCGGATTATCGCGCCGGGGACCATGTCGAGATGACCATGGAACAGGTCAACTGGATCGTCTGCAAGTTCGTTGCCGACGTCTGGATGCAAGAGTGGGCAAGCGGCATCGAGGACAGTCCCGCCGGCGCGTGGCGAAGGCTTTCCAACATCCGTCATCCGGAGATGGCGCCCTCGATCGATCATCTCGTTCCGCTTGTCTCGAAAGTCCAGGAAAAGGTTACGATCCAGCATACCGGCGTTGAATGGATGAACCTCTTCTACGGCTTCGGCTCCGAGGCGCTTCAGGAGCTGTTGAACCGAGAAGGACCGGGCAAACGCCAGTACAGGATGCGGATCGACGCATTGGACGTCGGACGAGCCTACCTGCTTGTCGACGGCGAATGGATCGTACTCGCCGCGTCGGACCCTGCGGCCCGCGGCCGCCCGGTACACGATCATCTGGTTATCCGAGCCGAAGCGCGATCGCGCAAGAAGAGGCATGAACGCGTCCACCAGCCCGACATGGATGCCGCGAAGCGACGTCTCTACGCTCCTGCGGAGGCACGGAACAACAAACGCGCCGCGCAGAGGATCAGCAGTCGAAAGGCGCGCCTTCTGGTCGAGGAAGTCGACAACCTGGCCGAGATGAAGGCGACGTACATCGAGGCGATAGATCCCGAAACGACACATATCGCGTTCGACGACATCGAGTACCGCGATGATGACGAGTCGGATCTAGCGCACGAATCCCCCATTCGTGCGAGGCCGCGTCGGCCGGAGAAGGTCGTCGATCACTCGGCGCAGCGGCCGCCCCGACGGCCGATCGCGAGCGCGGCGCCGCTCCGCAAGCCTGCCGAAATTCGGATCGTCGAAGACGCGGAAAATCCTCCCGCAGTCGTCGGCGCCGTCAGAGAGTTCCCGGTCTCGCCCGTGAACATCAAGCCCGAGATGCCGTCGGCAGCGTCCGCGAACGCCGTCGATGTCCCGACCCGCCGCAGAAGGAACTTCCGCATTGCATCATTCAGCTGACGCAGCCTTCCATACCTCGGACGCCGACGAGGTCCTCGAGTGTGAGATCGATCTGATCTCGGGCCTCGACGACGGCGACGTCGGCCAGGATACCGGCGACGCCACGGATCTCCTGACCGACGAGGCCGAGGCCATGCTGACCAGGGCACGGCACGTTCTCATCGACAACCACGTGGATCTGATCGAAGGCATCAAGGCCATCGAGCGGTCCCGGCGCGCCTACGATCGTGGAGAACCGGGCCAGCTCCTGCTGATCACGGGAGCCTCCGGGACCGGCAAGTCGACCATTCAACGCGAATGGATCCGGCGTGAATATCAGCGGATCGTACGGACAACGGGGCGGATTCCGCAGATCTGCAACTACGGGCTCGTGTTGACGGACGGCATCGACGGCGACGAGCGGCCGATCGTCTTCGTCAACGCCTCGAGCTCCCGGTCCACCAATGCCCTCGCGACCCAGATCCTTCGGGCTCTGGGTGCCGAGGTGCCGAGGGCGCTCCACGGCCATCAGATCCTCGACCGACTGAGGATGCAACTCGTCGGACAGAAAACCCGCCTTCTGTTCATCGACGAGTTCCATCACACCGTCTCGTCCCGCGACGAACTGGTCGAGGAGCTGTCTGAACTCGTCAAGGATCTGCTCGTCGAGACCCGAGTGCAGCTGGTGCTGAGCGGCATGCAGAAGGCCGCACGCCCGGTGGACGCCAATCCGCAGCTGGACCGCCGTTGCCGCATGCGGTTTCCGGTAGAACCGTTCAGCTGGGGTAGCGAGATCGAACACCGGCAGGAGTTCCTCGATTTTCTGGCGGATCTGGAAGAGGGCATGGACCTTCCGGAGGCGTCGAACCTTTCGGATCCGAAGCGGGCCGGCCGAATTCATGCGTCCACTGGCGGCATCCTCGGCCGCGTCACGCGCCTGATCCTGATCGCGCTCGAGCATGGTTTGGAGGATGGCGTGATGCACGTGGCCGACAGATATCTCGCCTATGCGCACGAAACCTTGAAGCGTTCTGGAGAAAAATCGAACCCCTTCCAGCCTCAGGCTTCCAAGAACGAACAGGCCCCTCGCCGCCGCGTGCAGCGGCCGTCGCGGACACGCGGCTCCCTATCGGGCAAACCGTCGGCGCCCACCTACGAGAAAACGGCCAGGACGGTATGAGATCGAATGAGAAGGTGGGTAGCCATGACCTTTCCGATACGTCCTCGTCATATCCCCGGCGAGCCGGCAAGCGGCTACGCTCGCCGACTGGCCGAGGCGAACGGCTGCGACTGGCGGTCGAATCCGTTCGCCAGCCTGGGCGTTTCGACGACGCTCCTCGCCCGCGGCGATACGCGTGCCCTGGTGCCGATTCTTGGGCGCAGAATGGTCGACGGAATCGATCGATACTCTCCACGGCGGATGCGGGATGGCCACATCTCACTGAACGGCGAGAAGCTGGAACCTGCTCAAGTCTTCTATGAACGTCAGTGCTACTGTGTCGCGTGCTGGGCCGATGACGCCGCAGGCGAGACCGGCGGCCAGTTCCCGCTGCGACATCTGCGATGCTGGTGGTCGGTCGCAGCCGTTTCGGTCTGTCCTATTCACAATGTGCGCTTGAACGACCGTTGCCTACAGTGCGATCGCACCATCCGATTGGCTGGCGGGCGCGTGACGGTCTGTCGTTGCGGCGCCAATCTTGCCCGCAGTACCCGGATCGTCGTCGAGGCGCATGCCACCGCCGCCGACGCCTACGTGGTCGGGCGGCTTGGAGGATGCTCGAGGGTGCCGCACGCCATCCTGGACACCCTGCCGCTCTGTGATGCCATTGCCCTGATGCAGAGGCTCGGTTGCTGCGTTTCCGCCGGCCGCGACGCCAGATTCGGCAAGACGGATCCCGCCGATCGGCCAGCTATGATGCTGGCCGGCTTTCACGCCATCCGGACGGGCAACGAGGGCATCGAGAAGACGATTGATGCCCTATTGGCCGCCCCGGGCAGGCCGGATCGACTTCGAGTTCAACTCGGGCAGCTCTACAGCTGGTTCGCCGCTCTGCCGGATGGCGAACTCCAGTCTTGGATAGCAACCCGCATCGCGAACGTCGTGACGCGGAATCAGCTGAGCTGGCAGGGCTGGGAGCGGCATGTCGTCGAACCACCGACGCCGGATCGTATATCCGCTAGCAGGGCCAAGGCTTGCCTCGATGCCGGCTGGGGTAGGACGGTTGCGATCCTGGAAGCAGCCGGATTAAGGAGGGACGTCGACGAGCGATGCCGACCGACCGTCGACCGGCGACAGGTCGAGATGCTCGCCAGGCGCGTCGGACGCTTCATCAATGTCGATATCCTGGCAGGCACGCTCGGCATCACTCCCGCTTCCGTCCGCAAGCTGGTCGCCGCGGGCATTCTTCCACGCGACCGATTGGCTATCGCGGCCTTCCGACATCCGAGATTCGATCCGATCGAGGTCGATGCGATCCTCGATCGTATGCAGGGCAACGCGCCCGTCGTGGAGGTTCCTCCACCGGACTCCGTTTCGATCGTCCGCGCCGCCCGCAAGGTCGGAATCGTCGCGCTTTGCCGCGCGATCCTAGATGGGCGGATCGTTGCTACTGCGCGGATCGCCGGGGCCCCAGGCCTTGCAGGCATCCGAATCCGTTCGGTCGGTATCGCGGAACTCTCACGGGCCAGGAACGACCCCTGGATAGGGCCTCTGGAGGCAGGCAGGACACTCGGCATGCGAAGGAACGGTCTCGATCTGATCGTCGCCGCCGGACACATCCGGACCATAAAGGATGCCAGACGCCTGCGACTGCTTGATCGGGCTGATGTCGCGAGCTTCCAAATCCGCTACGTCTCGACGACGGAACTTTCCCGCTCCTTCCGCACAAGTGCTAGAACCATCCTATCCAGACTTGCGGAACGAGGCTGCCGGCCGGCGATCGAACTCGCTCTCGGCGACCGAATCGAAATCAGACTCTACGAACGCAGCGTCGTCGACATACTCCGACGAGCACCGGACGGCGTCGAGCGAGGCTCGATCTCAGTCGCCGGAGGCAATCTGCATCTCGGGCGCAGGCAGCCCGACACGGAGTAGATCCGACCGACGGAATAAGCTCACCCCGGCCTCCTTCGGAAGCACGCCTTCTATTCCGTATTTTTCGTGCAACATCTGCTTAATCAGACAGGCGTCGGTTTTTAGGGCCCAAGCAATTCTACGGGCGGTAACATACGTCTGAACGAATTTTTTGAATTCGCTCTCGTCAATGATGTAACATCGATCGGCCTGTCTATCGGATTTCTTAACAATACCGTGCAAGACAAGCTTCCTGACGTTTTTGACGTGCATGTTCAACCGTCTGCCAAACACTTCAGCCGTCAACGGAGGTTTCGTTTTTTCCTTCGGAGCCCCGATACGATCGATATCGGCTTTCGAAACGAAGATCGAGCATAGTCCTGAAAAGCTACGCACTTGGCATTTAGGCAGCAACCGACCATCGATAAGCGCCTCGAAGACCCTCATCGATCCTATTTCCGATCGAAGCGCCTGGATAAGTGGAATGCATCCATAGTCCGGTCTCGAAATAATAGGAATTTTATTAGAATTTAATTCTAGATAAAGATTGGTGGCTGAAATCCAGAAGGAATTATTCCCTACCATTTCGGCGGGAGTCTGGTCCATTGCGTCGGCAGCCTGTCTAAGAAGTGTTTGCCGAAGCTTCTCTTCGGCCGCGAAAAGTCTAACGAGCTTTGCAACGTCCGGCTCCTCGAAGCTACGAGAATGAATGGATCTGACGTGCAACAGTCCGAAGAACTCTGCCATCAAACAGTCGGCGTCCTCACCTCTGCGACGCCAAAGAAAATCGACGAAGGAGTTTTTGCTCCGTGCGACCCGAAAGCCGGAACGCATCGCGTTTGCACCATGTTCGATGTGCAAACGTCGCGCCTTGCTGGGTACTCCGTGCAGTTCGACCGCACCGCACGTTGCCACCAAGTCGACGGTAGCCCTTAGGCTGAGCTGGTCGAGAAGCTGGGCTTCGGTCCGCTGTGTGAAACCCAGCCGTCCAAGAACATAGGCCTCCCACCCGTAGCCGTTCTCCGCGTCCGTATCCGCAGTGCCCTCCAAAACGCCCGGAGCTTCGGACCTTAATCCACGCAACGGGATCTCATGAATCGGGCAGTGGTGAAGGAATGTCAGATCCCACCAGACCCGGCGGCGGATGCCGAAACCGTTCTCTCCAGGCGTGGCGATTCGATCTTCGGCTACGCAGGCCGGGCAGATGCGGTCACGGCCCCGCTCGATATACTGGGCTGTCAATCGTTCACCACTTACGATCCAGATTCTGGACCTTGCACGTGCCGGCGTTGCGACGAGGAGCGAGGCCGCATCGACATCCGCCACCGCCGAAAGGCGACCTACCTCTGTCCGGTCTCCCCAAAGGAGCGCTCGAAAATCGAGGTTGTAGGCGTCGGCGAATTCACGGGCCCCGTAGGCGTTTCGGGACGCCAGACGATGAAGGAACGAGTAGGCCGGCTCCCCCGCTCCATGGCTGCGAAGGCGTAGCGGAGCTTTTCTGCAGGTCCACGACGATCTCGCCGAACCTGCGTCGGGGGCGTATCTCAACATAAGCGCGGCGGACGGATTTCGTCCTTTCGGCCAAGTCATAGAGTTGCTCGCTCCGCCTCGATCGCCTGCCTCGACGATATGTCTTTGGCCGATGCGCTTGCGCTCCTTTCCGGTGATGACGCCGAACGGATCGATCACATCCGGACTGCCGTGAAAATTCGGGCGATCGAGCCTTGCGCCGGGAATGCGCAACTCAGCCTCCCTACCCTCCGGCGATGTCGCAGGTACGATGTGTCCGCACCTCTCGGCGTCGTCTCGGAGAAGATTGAAGGGGGCATCGTTCTGTTGAGCCATTTCGTCTCCGATGGCGCGGCTGGAGCGCATGTCGACGTCCGAAAAGCCTTCGGCAGGAAGCCACCGAAGGCGTAGTGGGACAGAAGTTCCTCCCCCGTCCGAACGGTCGCCGGATGCGATCAGCGCGGAGGCGGCGGTTTGGGCGGGGAAGGAGGCGAGCCCGGCACCGACACGTCGCGGAAGAAGCGAAAGCCGGTGCCAGGTCCTTTTCAAGCCCGGGTTTCACGATGGGATACTCGCCCTATACGACCCCGCTTCGCGGATCTGCGGAAACGCAGGCGCTGTGAACGAATGGTCGACATCGGCGGGACGGTTGATCTCCGCGGGAGCCGCGGAATGACGATGGCGCATCATGATGTAGTACTCCTTCCTAAGCGGTATGCTGTTGCAGATCTCCCGTTGGCAGCGAGGCTGCCCCGGGCGATGGTGGGCCTCGCGCTCGGGCCCACCGGCTTGGCCATCGACTCCCGATCACCAAGGGTCTCATTTCGCTTCTCCTTCGAACCATGAGGGCTAGGGACAAGGGCCGGACCGTCCGGCGGACGGCTTCGGTGCTTGTGCATGGTGGGTCCCGTGCTCGGGCCCGCCGGCTTGGCCATCGACTCCCGATCACCAAGGGTCTCATTTCACTGCTCCTTCGAACCAGGACGGCTGGCGTCTGGGGACCGGGAGGTCCGTAGGACGACTTCTTTGCTTTCTCATGGTGGGCCTCTCGCTCGAGCCGTTGCGGTTGGGTCTAGCCGTTTCGGATGCATCGCCTTCGTCCCTTTCATCACGTTGGATCGCGCACTGAGGCCTTCGACGGGTCCACGGCCTTGGTGGACCCGTGGGCCGGTTTGCCCGCGGTGGCCGCCGAGAACCATTTGTCTGCGAGCTCATTCCATTGCCTCCTATGTGATCGCAGGTAGCCTCCAGGCGCATTTCGAACGGCCTTCGGGCGTGGCTTCGCCACGCGGCGAGGCCAATTCCAGAGAACGCTCAGGGCGTGGAGCTTGGTGATCTGACCGGGTTGCAAGTCCGTCGGGGCTGGCAGTCTTCGAGCCCGGCTCGACCATTACGGAATGGTCGTTTCGGACACGCAGATCATTCATCCCGTTGAAAGGATGAGGCGCGGTCTGAGCGCGGTGTTTTGTTGTTCCAAGTGGGAAGTATCGGTAGGGGCCTGTAGGCGCGCCTACCCAATAGAGTTCGAGCGCGGCACTTAGGCCTTAAGGATACGTTCCGAAAGGAACGTCGATGTAAGCTCGAACCGGGTCATCGGAGCCTTCTCTTCGCGACTTCTGCGATGATGCGCCGAAGCTTTGCCTTCGCGCAATGGAGCATTGTGATAGCTGCCTTCATTGCGCTGGCGAAGGCAAACGAATCGTACATGACGATCGTTCGATTTTAGGTTTCCCGAGGGACGGCGCCTGCGCCGGGATCGAAGCCAATGGGATCGCAGCTTGGCTCACTCGACCTAGGTATGGGAAACACAGGGTGGCTGTCGTTCGCAGTTTCCATCCAGCATCAGTGGACGTCCTCAACGGCTGGCTGTTCGTTGCGATCGGCTGGAAGGGAAGCGGAACCAAGCTTTGGAGTGATGATGCTGGGACAGCGATCCCACCCGAGCGCTCCGTGGCGTCTGCTGCCTGCCCGGAGTGGATCCTAAGAATTCGCTATCACGTCAAGCACGGCCTAACCCCCGGCGAAGTGGAAACACGGGTTTTCTGCTTGTCGACTTTCTGACGGCGGATGTATGAAGCTGATATAACCATAGAGACCGCCCACGGCCCTTCATAGACTCGCTGAAGGTCTGCTTCGCTGCGGCTTGACGGGGCGATGAAGCACGTCCGGGTTGGGTGGATTTCTGCCTGTCCGCTTCCGAGCGGCAGAGGCGGGGAAGCGGCCATCGCTGTCGCGCTTGGATACGATCTATCACGACACTGTACCAGTAAGTGATTGAAAGCTGTCAGGCTGACTTTCAGAGCCAAAGGCGATCCGTTAGGGGAGGATAATGCTCTCCTCGATTGGTTCAGAACTGGCCTTGGCCGCCTGCATGTTCGTAGGGGCGGCGCTCTACACCAGTGTCGGCCACGCAGGGGCATCCGCTTACATCGCCATGATGGCCCTGTTTGGTGTAGCATCGACCTCGATGCGCCCAACTGCGCTGGTGCTCAACGTCATCGTGGCGACCTTCACCTCGTGGAGGTTCATCCGGGCCGGTCAGTTCCGCTGGCGGACGCTGTGGCTCTACCTGATCGGGGCGATGCCGCTGGCGCTGCTGGGCGGCTCCATCAAGCTCCCGGGGGAGTTCTACCGGCCCCTCGTGGGCGTCGTGCTCCTTCTGGGAGCCGTTCGCCTCCTCTGGCCGACGCCGATCCGGAGCGCCGTGCGGTGGTCCGACCCCCCGGTGCCGGTGGCCATCCTGTGCGGCGCCGGAATCGGGCTCCTATCCGGCCTCACGGGAACGGGCGGGGGCATCTTCCTTTCGCCGTTGCTCATGTTCGCCGGCTGGTCGGACGTGAAGGCCGCTTCCGGGGTGGCTGCGGCGTTCATTCTCGTGATCTCGGCGTTCGGCCTGCTCGGCAACGTCGCATCGGTCGGGGCGCTTCCCTCGGACCTGCCCCTTTATATCGCGGCGGTGATGCTTGGTGCCGTCGTCGGCACCACCCTCGGCATCAGGCTTCCCACGAATGTGATCCTCAAGGCCCTGGGGTTCGTTCTGGTCGTGGCCGGGTGCAAGCTGATCGGGGTCTACTGACCAACCCCAGAAGCGTCGGCAAACATGATCCCGTCCCTCTCCGGCGAAACCGTCGCGTTTCCTAGATCGCGCACGTCCGGGGGATCGGCGCGGTCGCCGCATCCGGTGCCATCCCGGGACCTTGGACTGCGGTGATGGTTCCGACCGTCCAGTGTTCCAGGCGCTTGTAGACGATCACCTTGCCGGCAAGGTGGGCACCATGCCGCGCGCAGAACCGTTCGAGCGTCTCGCGGCTCCCGATCAGCTCGACGAACATCGTCAGTTCGGGATTGGCCGACTCCGCACCGTCGTCGAGGACGGGGCCGTGGTTGCTGTAGCCGTGGTGGGCATGGTGCGCGACCGCGTTGATGAGCCCCTCCGCCTTGGCCTGGGCGACCAACTCCCGATAGAGCGGCTTGCCACCCGGGAACCATCCGGCGCGCCTCGTCCCGGCCCTGTCCCGGGGCCTCAGGTATATCCGGACCATGCCGGTCTCGGTGGCGACGATGCGATGCGACGGGGTCATGACGACTCCTTCAGTGGCCGGAATGCTGGGGGGCAGGCTGGGGCTGAACGGCCGGCACGCGTCCAGTTCGGGCCTCGCGCAGGGTCGCGCCGGCGGCGAGACCCGTTGAGGCCTTCGGTACGGCGATGCGCTGGGACAGGTAGATCCCGTTGTGGCCCGAGCAGAGGTAGGCGAGGAAGCAGGCCACCGCGAGGTAGACTCCGTGCGTGGCGCCGAACAGCTCGATGCCCATCAGCGTGCAGGCGAGTGGCGTGTTGGCGGCGCCGGCGAACACCGCGACGAACCCCAGCGCCGCAAACAGGTCGACGGGCGCTCCCAGCACCCCGGCCAGGGCGTTCCCTAGGGCGGCACCGATGAAGAACAGCGGCGTGACCTCACCCCCCTTGAACCCGGCGCTCAGTGTCACGACCGTGAAGAGGATCTTGAGGGCCCAACTCCAGGGATGGATGTCCGGGCCGAAGAAGCTGGCGATGGCCAACCCGCCCGGTTCGGCGGCGGCGACGCCGAGACCGAGGTAGTCGCGCGTGCCGAGGGCGTAGACCAAGCCGATGACCGCAAGGCCGCCGATCACGGGTCGGAGCGGCCCATACGGGACGCGACGCTTGAGCCATCCCCCGAGGACGTGGTTGGCCTCGGCGAACGCGAGCCCGACGAGACCGAACGCGACGCCGGCGAGGGCGACCTTGGCCAGGAGCACCGGCTCCACCGTCAGGGCCTTGGCGGTGCCGGCAAGGAAGCCGACGTGATAGAGGCCGTGGTGGATGCCCCAGGCCTGGCAGGTCCAGTCGCCGACGACCGCGGCCAACAGGCACGGGACCAGTGCCGCGTACTCGACGCGCCCGACCGCGAGCACTTCCAACGCGAAGACGGCCCCGGCGATGGGCGTGCCGAAGACCGCGCCGAAGCCGGCGGCGATGCCCGCCATCAGAAGCACCCGAACGCCGGCAGCATCGACCCCGAACATCCTGCCGAAGGCGCTGGCGAGGCTGCCGCCCATCTGGACCGCCGTGCCCTCGCGGCCGGCCGATCCGCCGAACAGGTGCGTGACGATGGTTCCGAGGAAGATGAGCGGCGCCATCCGCAGCGGCACGCCGCCGTCAGGTTCGTGGATCTCCTCGACGATGAGGTTGTTGCCGCCTTCGACGCTCTTCCCGAACAGCAGGTAGAGCAGGCCGACACCGAAGCCCCCGAGGGGCAGGAGGAACAGCAGCCAGGGATGGTCGAAGCGCGCCTGCGTGGCCTCGTCGAGGCTCCAGAGGAAGGCGGCGCAGAGGGTACCCACGGCGATGGCCATCGGCACCAGGATGGCGGACCAGCGTGCCACCGAGATCGCGTGCGACCGGCGTTTCCGCAGGAAGTTGGCCAGATCCAGGTCGTGGAAAAGGTTTTGGAACGACGCGCGCATGACTCCTCCCGTTCGCAGAATTGCGAAGAGTAGGAGTCATCAGCCGCATCAGGGATCGGCGGTTCGGCTCAAGGCCCGGCAGACACCATTACCGTGGGAGGCTTATTCGCGATTGCCTCGCGGTGGTCAATCCCGGGGGATCAACGAAGACGGGGAGCGACGACGGCCGCGAACAGGACGGACGCCGGGGTCAGGAACAGGGCGGCGATCTCGAAGGCGAGCATGAGGGTCACCCCGAAAAGTCGATGACGATGGGGTAGTGGTCCGAGGCGGCGCCGGTCGCGGGCGTCTTCATCACCGCGTAGTCCCGGACCCGCCGTGCCATGGCCTCGCTCGCGAACAGGTAGTCCGAGCGGAACGGCATGAACTCCGTATTCTCGAAGCCGGCCGCCGGGACGGTCGTGGTCACGCTCCCGGCGAGGCGGGTCGCCACGTCGACGAACCCCGCCTGGAGCAAGCCGGCGACGGCGCGCCGGTCCGCGGTCCCGTCGGGGGCGGCGTAACGCACCCGGTGGTGGGCCGGCAGGAGCGGCAGGCCCTCGGGCTCGGCATCGTCGGGCGAGACCGAGTTGAGGTCGCCCCCGACGATCACGTAGTCGTCCGGCAGGGCGAGGCCGAACAGGTAGCTCGTCTCGCGGAGCCGGACCTGGGGGCCGTTGGGGCAGAGGTGGACGCTGACGGCGGTCAGCGGCTTGTCCAGCCCGGGCACCGAGAGGCGTACGGTCGCCGCGGCATGATGGAAGTGCGCGTCGTCGGCGGTGAAGGCCAGGGGCTTTATCCCGGGCCGCACGAACACCGCCGTGTTCTGGCCCGTCGTCCGCGCCTCGGCGACGAAACCCCGCAGTCCAAGGGCTCGCTCGAAGGCGAAGAGGCGCTCGCATCCGGATGCCAGGAAGCCCCGGGCCTCCTGGATCAAGAGGACGTCGGGAGCCGCCTCGCCGACGATCCCGAGGAGACTGCGAAAGCGCCGGTCGTCCGACCCGTCGAAGCCGCCGTTGAGGATGTTGTAGGACATCACGCGCATCCGTCCGCTCCCTTATGCCTCGTCCGAGCCGGGTAGGCCCCGGTTCTCCTCCTGGGCCGCGAAGACCTGGTTGGCGTAGGTGTCGAGGAGGGCCTCGCACCGGGCGAGGCCGGCCGCCGCGTCGCCGCCCTGCGGAGCGGCGTAGAAATCGAGCCGGCGGATCTTCTCCAGCCATGTCCTGAGCTTCTTGAGGTCCTCGTCGTTCTCCTCCAGCTCGGCATAGGTGAAGTGCCGGGCGGCGGTCTCCTTGGCGATCTCCGCCTCGAAGTCGGCCACGCGCCCGAGGAACTCGCGGTATTCCTCGTCGCGATCGGCCCGGAAGCGGGTCACCACCTTCTCGCCCTGCGCCTTGTCGAGCCCGACGGTCTCCAGGAGCACCGCCTCGCCGGACATGTCGGCGATCTCGTTCTCGATGATCTTGAGGGCGCGCCGGTGCTCGTCCGTGCGCGGCAGCAGGCAGACCCCGTTCTGGAGGTAGACCGCGCCCATTCCCTTCAGCTTGCGCCAAAGGGCGACCCGGCGCCGGGGCGGGTCTGCGGGCACCTTGTAGGTGAGAAGAAGCCATGTCTCTTGCGTCATAGCCGTCGTTATAAAAGTAACGACCGTTACATTGCAAGCGTCGATTTCAGCCGCTATGTCGAGCGTCTCGGTCCGATCCGGGCTAGGCACCGACCCAAGGAACCACCGATGACCGTCTCATGGCTCGGCGCCCTCATCACCTTCCAGGTGACGTTCACCGAACTCTTCATCGCCGCCTCGGTGATGCTGACGGGCGCCTATCGGTTCGGTTGGCGCAGCATCCTGGCCGGGTCCATTGCCGGGGCGCTCGCGGTCGGCACGCTGGCTATCCTCCTCCGCTCGGCGGCCTACCTCTTGGCACTGAATGTCGTCGACTGGATCTCGGCGGTGCTGCTGCTGGGCTTCGGGCTGTACCTCCTCTACGAGTTCGTCGTCGGCCTTCGGGATAGGGATACGCACGAACCGTCCACCCCCGCGCAGGGACATTGGAACCGTCCCCTGAACGCGCCGGGTCTCGGCGTCGCGACCTGGGCCCTCGTCGCCGAGGGGCTGGAGATCCTCGTGGTATGGCTTGGCGTGTCCCTCCGTGAGGGTGCGGGCACGGCGACGCTCGGCGTCGGCATCGGTGTCGCCGTCGTCGTCGGGCTAGGACTCGTCCTCGGCCGGACTGGCATCTTCCGGAAGGTGCAGCCCTACGTTCTCGACGGCATCGCCGCCCTCATGGTGCTGGGCTACGGCGCCTACTTCCTGTCCCTGGCCATCACGCAAGCGTGAGCTTGGAAAGGGGATCGGTGCAAGGAGGATTCACTCACGTTTTTAACGGCTACAGCGAGGCTGCGAGCATGCGTACCGCGGAGGCCAGCAATAGGGTGGCCAGGATGAGGCGCAGGGTCGGTGGCCGCAGGTGACGCTCACCTAGCCATGAGCCGAATATGCCACCACCGCCGACGCAGGCCAGCCAGAGCGGCAGGGTTGCCGGCATCATCGGCATGGTCGCCCATACTCCTCCGAGAGCGGCCGCCGAGTTGATGAGGTTGAAGGTTGCCGAGATCGCAGCAGTCTGTCGCGTATCGGCCCAGCCGAAGGCCAAGATGGCCGGCGCGAGGAAAATTCCACCCCCGACGCCGGTCACGCCGGAAACCAATCCGATCACGCCTCCTATGAGGAGCGCGAGCACGAAAGGTGCGTGCATGCCTGTTCGAGCGGCGCGAGCCTTTGGCACTCGCAGCATCTGTAATCCTGCCACTGCCAGCAGGATACCGACGACGGGCTGGTAAGTGGCGGACGGCAGATGCAACGCACCACCGACAAGCGAGAACGGCAGACCAAGGACCCCGAAGGGATAGCAGACCCGCCACGTCAGCAACCCGGCTCGGTAAAAGCGGATGCATGCCAGCGCTGACACGAGGATATTAAGTGCGAGGGCGGTGGGCTTGATCGTCTCGGGAGCAAAACCGGCAAGCCCCATGAGAGCGACGTAACCGGTACCACCTGCTTGCCCTACGGCCGAGTAGAGAGCCGCAACAACCGCGATGGCAACGGCAAAGGAAAGGCTGGTCATGTGATCAGCTTATCATGCCCGCCTACCGTCAATCGTGTTCGCGGCGGGGTATCAGCTTCTGAATCCGAGTTGAGTTGATACGGAGAGACCGGCTCCAGTTGGATGGCCAGCAGCCGCTCCTCGCCCCGAGCGGAAGTCGCAGGAGGAACAACGAACGGCCGCTTCGGAGAAACGCCGACGTCGGTTCGGGCGGCTAGGTTGGGTCGAGTCCTGCCGTTCCGCTGAAGGCATCCGTACGACACAGACATTCAATCGATTTTCTGTATTCAGTCGGCAGATTGGCGGATCGGCAGACAGCTCCTTCGGATTTAATTCTCTCTGAAGCCGAGGCGGTCCCGTATTCAGGGTGGCTCCAGCGCAGGCTCGCGCTATGTAAAACATATGACCGATCCAAACCGCCGTCGCCTTCTCGCAACATCCGCGAGCGCTCTTACCGCCGCGGGTCTCGTGACGAATGTGTCCGCCCAATCGCTGGCCGCCGCCCCGGACAACTGGATGACAGCAAGTCAGGGCGAACGCGACGGCGCCTACAACAACTCCACCGCAGTGCCGGGCAGTGCGGGGATCGTGGAGGGTTGGACGACGGACTCCGCCCGCCTCCGCGCGCAGCATGCCGGCACCATCGATCTCGCCTATGGGCCTCGCCCCCGCAACAAGTGGGACCTGTTTCCCGCTCCCGACCGCATGGCGCCCTGCCTCGTTCACGTTCACGGCGGCTACTGGCAGGCCCGCTCGCGCGAGAACTTCTCCTGCATGATGGAAGGCGTCCTCGCCGCCGGTTTCGCCGCCGCGATGCCGGGCTACACGCTGGCCCCGGACGCGACCCTCACCGAGATCGTGGCGGAGGTTCATCGGGCCCTCGACTGGCTCGGCGCCGAAGGCCCGGCACACGGTATTGCGGGGCCAATCATTCTGTCTGGCTGGTCGGCCGGCGGCCATCTCTGCGCGGTGGGTCTCAGACATCCGAGCGTGCGCGCCGGTCTGGCGATGTCCGGCATCTACGAACTCGGACCCTTGCGAGACACCTACCTGAACGCGAAACTGCATCTGAGCGACGGCGAGATCGCGACGCTCTCGCCCTTGCGTCTGCCTTCGGTCGACAAGCCGCTGGTGCTCGCCTACGGCACCGCCGAGCTGCCAGCGCTTGTCGAGAACAGTCGATCCTTTCACGCCTATCGCTCGGCTAGACATCAGGCAGGAGCGTTGATCCCGGTGCCGCGCGCGAACCACTTCACGATCTACGATCATCTGCGGCCGGCGGACGGCCTGCTGACCCGGGCTGTCCTGGAGCTTGGACGCACGCTTCGCGCCTGACGAGCGCCGACCGACGCTCTGTTGTCGCCGGCCGCTCCGTCCTGCGGGTCCCATACAGATATTCAATGTTCAGTAAACCACGGACACAGCGTTTTGCGGGATGGTGAGCCTGTATTGACATTGGCCGCCTCGCTAGACAGCCAAGATGGGTGGCAAGCAGCTTGGCTGCTTTCAGTCGCAAGACGTTCTAAAGCGGACCAAGGATGAATCGCCGTCTCCGGACAGTCGGTCCAACTCATCTCAGGGTCGAATTTCGTTAAAGCCGGATGCCGACTTCATCAGAGGCGATGCAACCGGCGCGAAAGTGCTCTGCCTCGGGAGACAGCGTGATTCACGATTGCAAAGCCCCGGTCACGAGACGTCCGTGCTGGTTCGGCATGGCCAGAGTGTAGCCAACCGATCCGGCCTGTTCACGGAATTGCTGGACTCGCCCTTGACCGAGCAGGGCCGGATGGAAGCGGAGGCAGCCGGCCGGCGTTTGGCCGAGCGCCGCTGGCGCTTTTCTGTTGCCTTCACCTCGACGCTGACGCGGGCCGTCGTGAGCGGCCGGCTTATCCTCGATGCGCTCGGGCAAACCGGATTGATTCCCCAACGCTTCGCCGCGCTCGACGAGCGAGACTACGGCGACCTCAGCGGGCTCGACAAGACTACCGCCGATGCGCGCTGGGGGGCGGTGCGGATCGAGACTTGGCGCCGCTCCTACGCCGAGGCGCCGCCGAACGGCGAGAGCCTGCGCGATACCGTCGCCCGCATCATGCCATGCTACCTCCGATCCATCCTACCGGCGGTCATGGGCGGGGACGTGCTGGTCGTCGCCCACGGTAATTGCCTGCGGGCGCTTGTGATGGCGCTCGAAGACCTCAGCCCGGCGGAGGTCGAGGACCTCGAACTCGCAACGGGCTCCGTCAGGATCTATGAGTTTGCCGCGGACACGACGATCAAGGCCCGCTGGATCGACGTGTGAATCCACCTGTCGACCTCGCAGCATGGGGCTCCGCAAGCTGCGAAGGGGCCATCTTTTAATCTATTTCGTTGATGGAAAACATCTGATCATTCCGTTGGAGTGAATGAAAGGGACATGGGATTCTCTGGCATCACATCGGAGCCATCCATGTCCGTGCCCAGCCTTTTCTCTCACCCTCGATCGATGGGCGCCTTGGCCGGCACAAGAGCCATCCTTCCGGGACTGGGCCTCTGCGTGGCGGTCACCGCCGCAGCGGTCGGCTTCGAGGCCGTCGAGGCGCATCTGTTGGGTCGCGCCTGGCTCGAAGCCCTGGTGCTGGCGATCCTGCTCGGGAGCGCGATCCGCACCGCCTGGACCCCGTCGCAGCGGTTCTTTCCGGGTATCGCCTTCGGGGCCAAGACCGTGCTGGAGATCGCGGTCGTTCTGCTCGGGGCCTCGCTCAGCCTCACGACGATCCTCGCCGCCGGTCCGGGTCTGCTCTTCGGCATCGCGGGCGTCGTCGTGGCCGCGATCGTGTCGAGCTACGGCATCGGCCGCGCGCTCGGGCTGCACCCGCGCATGGCGATCCTCGTCGCCTGCGGCAACTCGATCTGCGGGAACTCCGCCATCGCCGCCACGGCCCCGGTGATCGGTGCCGACGGCGAGGACGTCGCCGCCTCCATCGCCTTCACCGCGGTGCTGGGCGTGCTGGTGGTGCTCGGCCTGCCGCTGCTGGTGCCGCTGCTCGGCCTGTCGCCGATGCAGTACGGGGTGCTCGCCGGCCTCACCGTCTACGCCGTGCCCCAGGTTCTCGCGGCGACCGCGCCGGTCGCGGCGCTCAGCGTCCAGGTCGGAACCCTGGTGAAGCTCGTCCGGGTGCTGATGCTCGGCCCGGTCGTCCTGGTGCTCTCCCTCGGCGCAAGCCGGCTGCGCGAGGAAACCGACGAGGCCTCCCCCGGCGTCACCGCCGGCGACCGCCCGGCCCGCGCCGGCCTCGCGATCCACCGCCTGGTGCCGTGGTTCATCCTCGCATTCCTCGCGCTCGCCGGACTTCGCTCGGCCGGGTTGATCCCCCAGGTCGCGCTCGCGCCGATGTCGGAGACCGCCAACGTGCTGACTGTGGTCTCGATGGCGGCGCTCGGCCTCGGGGTCGACGTGCGCAGCGTCGCCAAGGCCGGGGCGCGGGTGACGCTGGCGGTGGTCGCCTCGCTCCTCGCGCTCGGCGCCGTCAGCCTCGGCCTGATCCATGTGCTCGGCCTCGTCTGATCCGCGTGAGGAATCGGCTCCACCACCGATCCAGGTTTTCATCCGGCGCGATGCTCCGAAGAATTCCGGACCAGGCGGGAGATTAAAAATTCTCAAATCATCGCACCGGGAGATCGTTCACATCGCGAAAGACCGTTGGAGGGAATAAATCGCTTTCCGTAGCATCTCCCTTGTCGCGAGGAATCGCCACGAGGCCCGATGCCCTCGAATGCATCGACGCCGACATTCTTCAAGGGGAGAGACCATGCACGGACTGGACAGACCGATGAACCGCCGCCTCGTCCTGGGTGGCCTAGGGCTCGGCAGCCTCGCCGCCGCGCTGCCGGCCTGGGCCGCGGGCTCTGTGAAGCTGCCGCTGCCGGGCGGCCCGGACGAGCGGGCGCTGACCACCGCCTTTCCGGGTAAGGGCGAGATGATTCTGCAGCGTACTCATCCGCCCCTGCTGGAGACGCCGTTTTCCGTGTTCGACGAGGGCGTATTCACCCCCAACGACCGCTTCTACGTGCGCTGGCATTGGGCCTCGATCCCGACCGAGGTCGATGCCGGCACCTTCCGGCTCAAGGTCCACGGCCACGTGGAAAAGGAACTCTCGCTCTCCCTCGATGCCATCGCCGGCCTGCCGCGCTTCGAGATCGCCGCGGTCAATCAGTGCTCGGGCAATTCGCGCGGGCTGTTCGAGCCGCGAGTGCCCGGCGCGCAATGGGCTAACGGCTCGATGGGCAACGCCAAATGGACGGGCGTGCGCCTCAAGGACGTGCTCGAACGGGCCGGCGTGAAGTCCGGTGCCGTGCAGGTGCGCTTCAGCGGCCTCGACGAGCCGGTGGTCGACGACGCGCCCGACTTCAAGAAATCGCTCGATCTCGACCACGCCAACAATGGCGAGGTGATGATCGCCTACGCGATGAACGGCGAACAGCTGCCGTTGCTCAACGGCTTCCCGCTCCGGCTCGTAGTGCCGGGCTGGTACTCGACCTACTGGGTCAAGATGCTGTCCGACATCGAGGTCCTGGACAAGCCTGACGAGCAATACTGGATGAAGACCGCCTACCGCATTCCCGATGTGCCGGGCGCCAACATCAAGCCCGGCCAGACCGGCTTCAAGACAGTGCCGATCAACAGGATGGTGCCGCGCTCGTTCGTCACCAATCTGCAGGACGGCGCCAGGGTGGCGGCCGGAACGCCGGTGGCCATCCGCGGCATCGCCTTCGGCGGCGATTGCGGGGTGAAGACGGTCGAGGTCTCCGGCGACGGCGGAGCGACGTGGTTCGCGGCGCAGCTCGGGGCGGACGAGGGCCCCTACAGCTTCCGCCGCTTCGACGGCAGCCTGCCGGCGCTGACCGCCGGGACCCACACGGTCAGGGTCCGCTGCACCAATACCAAGGGCGTCGCGCAAGGCATGGACCGGGTCTGGAACGCCAACGGCTTCATGCAGAACGGCATCGAGACCGTGTCCTTCCAGGCCGCTTGAGGAGAACAGCCATGAACACGATCCGCCCTGCGGCCCTCATCGCCGCGCTCATCCTGTCTCCCCTGGTGGCGCTCGCGGCGCCTGCTCCCGAGCCGATGCGCTTCAGCTCGCAATCGATCGAATTTCCGACGTCCGACCGGATCTTTCCGGACGGGCCGGGAGCCGAGGCGGTCAATAACAATTGCCTCGCCTGCCACTCAGCCGGGATGGTGCTGACCCAGCCCAAGCTCACGAAGGCGCAGTGGACCGAGACCGTGAACAAGATGGTCCACGTCTACAAGGCGCCGGTCGATCAGGCCGACGTGCAGACCATCGTCGACTACCTCACGGCGTTGAAGCCCATGCCCTGACCCCCCGAATCCCGAGGCCGCCGTTCTTTTTTTGCCGGCCTCGGGGAATAGACCGCCCTCGCTGGCATCTCCTTGAGGCGATGCACGGCCTGACCGGTCCCGCACGACGCAATCCGATTTTGAACTCGCCCGCACGGCCGGCCCCAGGCCGCCGAACGAGGGCGCATGCCCGAGAGACACGCTTCATGACTGACGTCCGCACAAGCCTCCGCGCCCTCCTCGCCGGAGCTGCCTTGCTCCTCACCCAGAACCAACCTGGATTCGCCGCCGGCTTCGACGGCGCAATCAAGAACAACGCGCTGGCGCTGAACGCCGCCGGCACGGTCGCCGCGGTGTCGAACAGCGAGGAGAGCGCCGTCATCGTCTACGACGTCGTCAAGGGCACGGTGCTGCGCCGCCTCGACGGCTTCGTCACGCCGCGCAACATCGTGTTCGCACCGGACGGCGCCCGCTTCTACGTCTCCGACAGCGGCACCGGCCGGATCACGGTCTACGAGACCGGCACCGGCAAGGAAGCCGGCGTTCTTGCCGCGGGCCCCGGTGCGTTCGGCACGGTGCTCTCGGCTGACGGGACAAAGCTCTACGTCAACAACGAGGCCGCGAGCACGCTGACCGTGTTCGACACCAAGACCATGCTCGCAGACGCCGTGATCCCCGGCTTCGCGCAGCCGCGCCAGGGCGTGAAGCTGTCGCCCGACGGCAAGACCGTGTTCGTGACGAACTTTCTCGGCGACAAGATCACGTTGGTCGATACCGCCACGAACAAGATCGTGGGCGAGATCGCCGGCTTCGACAAGCTGCGGGCCATCTCGATCACTAAGGACGGCAAGACGCTGTTTGCCGCCAACAGCGGCCGCAACACCATCGGCGTAGTGGATGTCGCCGCCCGCAGGGTCACGTCAGAAGTCGCGGTGGGCAAGGACCCCTACGGTGCCGCGCTGACCCCGGACGGGCGCTTCGTCTATTCGGGCAACCTCAAGGACAACTCGCTCTCGGTGATCGACACTGACACGCTTAAGGTCGTCGCCACTGTGACCGGCCTGAACGAGCCGCGCCAGGCGATCGCGTTCTCGGCCGACAACACTCACGCCTACGTCCTCAACCGCGACCTTAGCGTTGCCGTCATCGATCGCGCGAAGAATGCGGTGGTCTCGACGATGAAGCCGTGAAGTGACGCGCGTCGGGGGCCTTATCGCCCCCGGCGCGTTCTCGTCGTCGACACGTCACGAACGCAGGACAAAGACCCCATGCTCGGCCTGTTCCAGCGCAAGGACCGCCTCATCGTCCACGGAAAGGCGCCCTACAACGCCGAGCCGCCGCTCGATCGCCTGCGGGCCGCCTTCCTGACTGATCAAGCCGACTTCTACGTCCGCAGCCACGGCGACATCCCGGACCTCGACGCCGACGGCTACCGCCTGACCGTCGACGGAATGGTCGCGACGCCCCTCGACCTCTCCCTCGCCGATCTCAAAGAACGCTTCGCGCCCGTCACCGTCACGGCGGTGATGCAATGCGCCGGCAACCGCCGGGCCGACATGCTGGCCGTGGCGCCGGTCTCCGGCGACCCGTGGGCGCCCGGTGCCATCGGTAATGCGGAATGGACCGGCGTGCGGCTCGCCGACGTGCTGCGCGAGGCCGGCATCGATGCGGATGATGAGCGCCACGTCGCCTTCGAGAGCCACGACCGGATCGCGGACACGGACACGCGCTTCGGCGCCTCGATCCCGCTCGCCAAGGCGCTGGCCCCCGAGACGCTGCTCGCTTTCGCGATGAACGGCGAGCCTCTCGCCCCCGAGCACGGCCATCCGTTGCGCGTGGTCGTTCCAGGATTTGCCGGTATCCGCAGCCCGAAGTGGCTCGCCCGCATCTCGGTTCAGGACCGGCCTTCCGACAACCCGATGCAGGCCGACGACTACAAGCTGTTTCCGCCCAACGTGACGGCCGAGACCGCCGACCCGGCCCACGGCATCACCATCGAGGCGATGCCGTTGAACAGCGCGATCTGCGAGCCCGCCCGCGGCGCGGCGTTGAAGGCCGGCCGGCACGCGATCCGCGGCTACGCCATCGCCAGCGACCGCGCGGTCGCCCGCGTCGACGTTTCGACGGATGGCGGCCGCAGCTGGGCGCAGGCCCGGATCGAGCGCGACGCCGACGCGCCCTACGCCTGGACGTTCTGGGAGATTGAACGCGAGCTGACCGCCGGCGAGCACGAGCTCGCGGTGCGGGCCTGGGATTCCGCCGGCCAGACCCAGCCGGCCGCCCCCGACGACACCTGGAACTACAAGGGCTACCTCAGCGCCGCCTGGCACCGGGTGCGAGTGACGGTGGCCTGACCCTCACGCCCAGAGCAGGGCGGTGGCCGCGAGGCCGGAGATCGCGATGAGCAGGGCCGCAATCCCGACGGTGAGGAGGCGCGGCATCATCGGGATCTCGGAATGGGCGAGCCGTGCCCGGATCGCCCGGTCACGCCACACGGCGCCGGCGAATGAGGCGAGTGCACAGGCGATCAGGGTCAGCGACAGCACCTTCAGCGGCCAAACCGCCAGAACCTCCCGCAGGAAGCGCTGCGCGGCGAGGCCGACGCCGAGGAACGCGAGCCCGGTGCGAAGCCACGCCACGAAGGTGCGTTCGGCCGCCAGAACCGTCCGATCCTCGGCGAGCCTCACCCGGGGATCGTCGGGGGGCACGGGTTTCGCGGGCTCGCTCATCCGGCATTCGCTGCCGCGATCAGGTGAAGCAGCGCGTCGGCGGCCCGGCTGCGGTAGCGCTCCTTGTGGCGCAGCACCCGGAACGGCCGGCTCGGTAAGTCGAACGCCGCCCGCACCAGGGTCCCGGCCCGAAGCGATGCGGCGACCACGGTTTCGGACAGGACGGCGGCCCCGCCCCCGGCCTCGACGGCAGCGCGGACCGCCTCGTTAGAGGGCAGTTCGAGCGTGACCCGAAGCCGGGCGGCTGCGAGGCCGGCCGCACCCAGGGCCGCCTCGAAGGCCGAGCGGGTTCCCGATCCAGCCTCGCGCAGCACCCAATCGACCCCGGCGAGGTTTTCGGGTTCGAGGTCGGTCGCCTCGGCGAAGGCATGGCCAGGGGCGACCACGAGGACCAGTTGGTCCTGCGCGATGGTCGTACTCGCGAGCATCGGGTCGTCGAGCGCCCCCTCGACAAAGCCGAGTTCGGCCTGCCCCGCGCGCACCGCGTCGGCGGCGTCGGTGGTGTTGCCCACCGCCAACCGGATGGCGATCTCAGGGTAGGCCCGGCGGAAGGCGACGAGGTGGCGCGGCAGCCAGTCGCTGGCGATGGTCTGGCTGGCGTAGACGGCCAGCGTCCCGCGTCGCATGCCACTGAGGTCGGCGAGCACCAGTTCGGCGGCCTCGGCCCGGGCGAGCACGGCGCGGGCCTCGACGAGGAACACGCGTCCCGCCTCGGTCAACTCGATCCCGCGGCCGACCCGGTGGAACAGCTTCGTCGCGTGCCGTCCCTCGATATTGGCGATCGCCGTGCTGACCGCCGACTGGACGAGGTTGAGCGCCTCGGCGGCCCGCGTCACGTGCTGCCGCTCCGCCACCGCCACGAAGATGCGGAGTTGGTCGAGGGTCATGGTTGCCGCGGCGGAACCGGCAATCCACGGATCTGCGCATCAACCGCCTGCGCGACGGTCAACAGCCGCGCCTCGTCGGTGCGACCTGTGACGACGTAGGACATGCCGCCATCGACCCAGGAGAAGGCAGCGACATCGCCCTCGCGGGCGAAGCGGAACACCGTGCGGCCATCCGCATCGCCCACGCGGCTGTAGAGCGTCAGCCGGGTGCCGTGATCGTCATCGTACATCAGCATAGCGGCGGATTCGGAACCCGCCGGCAGCAGCCGGCCGCCCATCAGGCGGAAGCCGTAGGCCGTGAGGTCGGGGGTGGTCACCGCCCGGCCGAGGCGCTTCGAGAGCCACGTCACGAGGTGTGGCTTCTCGTCGGCGCGCACCTCCACCGGATGCACCGCCTCAACCACGTAGGTGCGGAAGGCCGCCACCGCGTCGTCGGTCGCCGGCTCGGTTCGCGCGAGCGTGACCGTGGGTACCTGCCGCACGGCATGGCCGAACCAGCCGGCGGCACCGCCGACCGCGAGGCAGAGCACGGCAGCCGCTGCGACCGGAAGCCAGCGCCCGGTTATCGGGCGATGTCGCGAGCGGATATTGGCCACCCGGAGCCGCGCCGGGATCGCCTCCTCGGCGATCGGCGCGAGGCGGGCACGCAAGCGCTCACGCAAGGCGCGATCCGCCGAGACCTCGGCCGCCCGCGCGGGGTTTCCCCTGAGCCATGCCTCGACCAGCGCCTGCCGCTCCGGTTCGAGACGACCGTCGATCAGGCCGTGCAGGTCGTCCTCGCCGACCGGGCGCGGATCCCCGCTCATTTCACCCTCCTCAACAAGCCGGTTCGGCCCGTGTCCAGAAAACTTCGCATCCGCTCCCGGGCTCGGCTCAACCGCGACATCACCGTGCCGAGCGGCACTCCGAGCACTTTCGCGGCTTCGGCATAGGACAGATCCTCCACCGCGACGAGCAGCAGCGCCGAGCGCTGCTCCTCGGGCAGGGCGTCGAGCCCGGCGAGCACGTCGCGTGCCCCCATAGCGGCCTCGGGGTCGGCACCCGGATCGGGCACCTGCTCCAAAGCCTCAGCGCCGACATCGATGCCGCGCCGGCCCCGGCGTCGAACAGTGCCGAGGAACAGGTTGCGCTCGATCGTGAACAGCCAGGCTCGCAGGTCGCCGTCGCGGCGACGTCCGGACCAGCCGGACAACGCACGCTCCAGGGTGTCCTGGACGAGGTCGTCCGCCGCTTCGCGGTCCCGCAACAGCGCGACGGCGTAGCGCCGCAACGCTGGGATCTGCGGTTCGATGAGGGCGGCGATCTCGTCCACGAGGCTTTACCGATCAGGGCTTGGCGATGTGCCATGCACCGTTGAGGAATCCGTCGCCGGTGATGTCGCCGGGCTTCGTATCCTTGGCGAAGGTGTAGAGCGGCTTGCCCTTGTAGGCCCACTGCATCGTGCCGTCGTCCCGCGTCACCATCGTCCAGTCGCCACTAGCAGCCGAGCCGGCGGCGGCCATCAGTGCCGGCCAGTTGGCGGCGCAGGGGCCGTTGCACATCGACTTGCCGCCCATGTCCTTGTCGAAGGTGTAGAGGGTCATGCTCTTGGCATCGACAAGCGCCGGCCCCTTGGCAGTCTCGGCCGTCATCGCAGGCGCAGCGGCCTGGGCGGCGACGGCGGAGAAGGCGAAGGCCGCAAAGGCGGCGCGGATCAGCATGGTGCGCATGAGTGAGGTCTCCAGCGGTCGACCATGACCGCATTGGGAGAGATGCCGAACGGGCGCGTCTATTCCACTGACATTTGGAAAAGATCGATCACATCGGCAGGGCCGCCAATTCGTCCCCGGCCAGGGAATAAAACCGTTTCCCCGGCATCTCTCCCCTCGACAACGAACAGGGAGGACGGCTCATGCGCGGAGCATTGGGATTTGCGCTCACGGCCGCCGTGATGGCCGGCGGCCTCGTCGGCGGCCGGATGATGATGCCCCCGACGCTGGCCGCTGCCGAGCCGCCGGCCGTCGTCTCCGCGTCCTTCGACGCGATGATGGCGCAGTCGATGACGCGGATGCATGCCGACATGATGGTCCCGCCCTCGGGCGATCCGGACCGCGACTTCGCCGCGATGATGATCCCGCACCACGAGGGCGCGATCGCGATGGCCCGGGCGGAGCTGCTCTACGGCAAGGATCCGATCCTGCGCCGCCTCGCGCAGGGGATCATCGTCGAACAGGGCCAGGAGATCGCGGTGATGCGCCGGGCGCTCGCCGATCTCCCTCCCGCGCCGGATACGTCCGCCGCAGCCGCCCACCTTCACCACCATGGCACGGCCCCTGCCGCCGAGATGCCTTCGGAGATCTGCCGATGAAGACCGCCCTCACCCTCCTCGCGCTCGCGCTGCTCTCCGGCTCGGCTCTCGCCGGGCAGGCCCCGGGCGCAGCCTCCGCACCGGACGTGCCGGTCAGCGGCAGGGACCGGTTCTACACCTCGGACCAGTTCTCCAACACGGTCTCGGTGGTCGATCCCGCCGCCAACGTCCTGCTCGGCGTGATCCGGCTCGGCGACCCGACGCCGATGAACCTGAGCCCGCTCTATCGCGGCCAGCTCCTCGTCCACGGCATGGGTTTCTCGCCCGACCACAGAACGGTGCTCGCGGTCTCGATCGGCTCGAACTCCGTGAGCTTCATCGACACGGCGACCAACACGGTCCGCCACACGGCCTATGTCGGCCGCGCGCCGCACGAGGCCTTCTTCACGCCGGACGGCCGGGAGGTCTGGGTGAGCGTGCGCGGCGAGGACTACATCGCCGTACTCGATGCCGCGACCGCCAAGGAGACGCGCCGGATCACCGTGCCGAACGGGCCCGGCATGACGATCTTCTCGCCGGACGGCGCCTACGGCTATGTCTGCTCTAGCTTCAGCCCCGAGACGGTGGTGATCGACACGAAGACCCACACCATCGTCGGGCGCGTGAAGCAGGAGAGCCCGTTCTGCCCCGACCTCGCCGCGACACCGGACGGCAAGCAGGTGTGGTTGACCCTCAAGGATGTCGGCCGGACCCAGGTGTTTTCGGCGCGTCCGCCCTTCGCGCCGCTGAAGACCATCGAGACCGGGCCGATCACCAACCACGTCAACATCGTCTCGACCAAGGCCGGCCAGTTCGCCTACGTGACGATCGGCGGCCTGAACCAGGTCAAGGTGTTCCGCACCGACGACTTCACCCAGGTCGCCACCATCCCGACCGGCGCCCTGCCGCACGGGCTCTGGCCCTCGGGCGACGGCAGCCGCGTCTATGTCGGCCTGGAGAACGCCGACAAGGCGGCGGTGATCGACACCGCATCGAACACGGTGATCGCCGAGGTGCCGATCGGGCAGGGACCGCAGGGCGTGGCCTACGTCCCGAACGCCGTGCCGGAGGGGGACGGAAAGCAGAACCTCCAGCCGCTGGGCGCCGCCGGCAAGACCAGCGCGCTGACGCTCGCGGGCACCGATGGCAAGCCGGCGACGCAGGTGACCCTCTTCGACCAGGGCGTGTTGCAGACGCTGCAGGCCGCGGTCACGGGACTACCCGCGAAGATGCCGTTCGTGCTGGCGCTGGCCGCCGATCCGAAGGGGGCCGCCGGCCTGGAGCCGCTCGCCGCCTTCATGACCAACCCGGCCGGCGCGGCCATCGTCAACGCGATCGGCCCGATCCGCCAGATCACCCGCACGGATGCCGGCGCGAGCCGGCGCTACCTCGTGGTGGTCTCAGGCAAGCCCGGTGAACTCGGCGGCGTCGTCCAGATGCAGACTGTGGATTGAACGGGCGGCCTCACGAGCGCAGGAAGCAGGAATCCGAGAGCATACGTTCGCAGCACGCGTCCGGCTGCGACGTCTGCTTTTAAGGCCGCCATTGGATTGCTTCTATGACCGAGTAGGGTCGGAAGTGGAACGTCTTGTGTGGATGGCTCCCGCATTGCAAGGGGCGAATTGAGGTTCTCACGCGCTGGTCGGGTGCAGTCTTGTGTCCGGCCTATTGATGCAGTCGTTCATGTGACCGCTGGCCCTGATGGTATCCGCGAGCTGGGTCCCACTCTGCTTTGCGGGCTATGACGCCCTGGACGTTCGGCGGGGTGTCCCGGCTCCCGGTCTGACCGGTTCGCCATCAACTCTCATCGTCCTCGCAACCTGGAAAATCTCCTTGCCGTGCTGTCAGGCGGCCGTGGCCGCTGGTGCGCGGTAGGTGCCGCCGCGGGTCATGATCGCCCAGGCGACCCGCGCCGTGCGATTGGCCGCCGCAACAGTCACCACGCGCACCGGCTTGCGCTGCAGCAGCGCCGGCAGCCGCGGGTCGACCGAAGTCGGCGTCGCCTTCGCGCGCCGGACCAGAGAGGTCATGCCGACCACGAGCAGGCGGCGCAGGTAGCGATCGCCCATGCGTGAGATACGGCCCAGGCGCTCCTTGCCGCCGCTGCAGTTCTGCAGCGGTGTCAGCCCCAACGAGGCGGCGAACTGTCGACCGTTGCGGAAGCGCTCGGGCTCGCTCACCGAAGCGGCCAGCGCGGTCGCCGAGACGATGCCGACACCCGGAATCGTCGCCAGGCGCTGCGACAGGTCGCTGTCCCGATGCCAAGCCAACAACTCCTTCTCCAGCCGGGTGAGCTGGATCTGCACGGCGCCGATCTGATCGGCCAGCCCGGTCACCACCCGCTGGGCCAGGGGTGGCACCTCGGCCGCGTCTCCGGCCGAGAGCCGGGCCGCCAGTTCGAGCGCATGGCGCAGGCCCCGCGCCATCTCGATCCCGAACTCGGCGAGCAGGCCGCGGATCATGTTCACCAACTGCGTGCGTTGCTTGACCAGCAGGTCGCGCGTCCGGTGCAGCGCCAGCGCCGCCTGCTGCTCGGTCGACTTCACCGGCACGAACTGCATGCTCGGGCGCGTCACCGCCTCGCAGATGGCGGCGGCATCGTTCGCATCGGTCTTACCGCGCTTCACATACGGCTTCACGTACGCGGGCGGCATCAGCCGCACGTCATGGCCGAGCCTGATGAGTTCCCGGGCCCAGTGGTGGGACGTTCCGCACGCCTCCATGCCGACCAGACAGGGCGGCAGCTTGGCGAAGAACGGCACAACCTGCGCCCGCCTCAGCGCCTTGCGAACGACGACCTGCCCAGCTGCATCGACGGCGTGAACCTGGAAGATGCTCTTGGCCAGATCGATGCCGACGGTGGTGATCTCCATGGGGATGGCTCCTACATCTGCGTAGCTGCTGCTTCGACAGCAACCACATCTTGGCACCGAGATGCCGTCAGTCGGAGCGGGAGCCATCCACCCCATCTGCTTCAGTGTGAAGGGTCAGGGTCCGTTTCCATCTGTGGACGCCTCCTGGAACGCAAGTGGCTTTTAGTGTGTAGGCACGGTGTCGGTTGCCGCCATCTATCCGGCCTCTGCTGCAGCCGTTGGCTGCGGGCCCGTATGGAAGTTCGCGGACCGGAACCAAGTCACCCAAAGTGTGCTCGCTGGCACGGTGGAAAGCACTGGTTCTTCCGGCCCCGTCTCGCCGGCTGTTGTGCCATACCCTCCTTCGACCGACCTCATACGGCCCTGGGCGGCTTGACGCCCCGAGCCTTCGCCAACCAAGCTGTCACAGCCCGAGAACTTGGGTAGGTCGTGGACCACAAACGGGGTCAACTCCAACACGACTCAGAGCCGTACCTCAGGGAGGACCACCTTCCCGGGGGCAGGCCAAACAAAGAAATTGCGATATGAGTCACTTGGGCGTTTGGAACGATAGAAATCAAAAAGCGGACATAAAGATATGAGTCTCCGTATTACGTGACATCAATGACTTAGCGGATAAAGGGAGATAAGATTTCGAGTCACACTACATGCAGCGGGCCCTCGACCAAGCGCCCGCTTGGCTGATCCGGGCGGCGGGCGGTGGGGAGGGACTCGCGGAGAAGGTGTTCCGCTACCTTCCTCTGGAGGAGGCGGCCACGGCCCGCAACACCCTCGCCCCAGCCCTCGACAAGATCGCCGGGCGCGATCCGGCGCGGCTGTCCCGCACGGTCGCTTGATCGCCAAGGCGCCCGCGAACAGGCCGCCGAAGGTGCCGCATGGGGGAGCGGAAAGGCCCATCGCGCGCCGGGCGCGATGGGATCCGCCGAAGCCGGTTTTCGTCCTCCCGCAGGGATCGACCGAGCTGGACATGATCCGGGAGCCGCACCGTGGACAAGATCGCCGCCGAGGCCGCGCGCCTGCTCTTCGCCGATGGCGGTGCCGGCTGGATCGTGGCGGTGCTGCTGGGGCTGGCCTGCCTGCATCTCTACAGAGACGGTCTGCGCATCCTGGAGGCGCGCATCGCCGAGACCGGAGCCACCGCCGCGGCCCTGGAGCGCGCGTCCCAGACCAACGCGGCGGTGGCCGCCGCCCTCGAGAGCCGCACCCGCGTGCTGGAGGATCTGGCCCGCCTCGCGAGCGAAACCGCCTCCGCCGTCGAGCGCAGCGACGAGCGCGCCCGCGAGAAGTTCGAGGAGGTGCTGCGGCGCATGGGCGAGCTGCAGCACCGCCCGAGATCGTGAACGATCGGGAACGAGGAGCGTGGAATGTCCGCAGGCCTGTTCGCATCGGCCCGGGGCGGGGCCGGCCGGTATCTCTCGCGGTTCCGTCGCGACCGGGCCGCGGCGCGGCGCCTGCAGATCGCCCGCCGCGGTTTCGAGCACTCGCTGCGCACCCTGCGGGAGGCCGCCCTCGAACCCATCGACGGCGGAGATCTCGCCGGCCGCGCGCTCCAGCTGTGGCTCGACCGCTGCTTTGGGCCGCCGCAGAAGGCGGCGTGACGGGCGGGGCGCCATCCTCTTCCCTGGGAACCGTCGCGGCCGTTCCGCCTTGATCCCGACAGCTTCGCCGACCCGGACATGGCACCCGACCGCAAGACAGCTTTCGCCGCCCCGAACGCGTCGGCTCGCGCGAACATTCAGGGCGCATTCAGTGCCCTAGCGCGACAGTTGACCCCGATGCGCCAAGCTTTCGCCCTGTTGATCGTCGTCTCGACCGCCGCGGTT
The DNA here is from genome assembly GCA_020741775.1 of Methylorubrum populi. Classification (GTDB taxonomy): domain Bacteria; phylum Pseudomonadota; class Alphaproteobacteria; order Rhizobiales; family Beijerinckiaceae; genus Methylobacterium; species Methylobacterium populi_B. The sequence goes on along the minus strand of DYYG01000013.1, from coordinate 70,826 downwards.
CTCGCGACGGGTGCGGTCGGCCCGCTCGCCGAGGAGACCGGCGCCATCGCGCAGGCTCCGGCCGCGCGGGAGCCGATGAACCGCGGCGACGATTGCCTCTCTCCCGCCGACCTGCGGGAGGCGGTGGCCGAGAAGCGCGTCGTCCCGCCTCTCTCCGCGATTCGCGCGGCGCGCCAGATCGTCCCGCGGGCCGAGATCCAGCGCGCCAGCCTGTGCCGGCACGAGGCGGGCCTAGTCTATCTGTTGACGGCTCTGCGCCGGGACGGGCAATTCCTGCACGTCATGGTCGATGCCCAATCGGGGCAGGTGAGCGGTCAATGGTAGTCTAGGGCCATGACACCATTTTAATGAAGTGGCATGGAATTAGGCCGATCATCAGATGTCGTGCCGCCTGCGGACATCCGCAGGACCCAAAATGACGGCCCCGCAGGGGGCGAACGGCGATGCGGCATCGTCGCCGGCTCGGAGTGAGGAGTAATCGACCGTGCGTCTGCTCGTCGTCGAGGACGACCGTGACATCAACCGACAGGTCGTCGCCGCGCTGGAGGAGGCGGGCTACGTCGCCGACAAAGCCTTCGACGGGGAGGAGGGCGGCTATCTCGGCGAGAACGAGCCCTACGACGCGATCATCCTCGATATGGGCCTGCCCAAGGCCGATGGCGTCACCGTGCTGCAGAACTGGCGCCGGGCCGGGGTGAAGACCCCCGTCATCATCCTGACAGCCCGCGACCGCTGGTCGGACAAGGTGGATGGCTTCGATGCCGGCGCCGACGATTACGTCACCAAGCCCTTTCACATGGAAGAGCTGATGGCCCGGGTGCGGGCGATCCTGCGGCGCGCGGCGGGCCATGCCAGCAGCCAGATCGCCTGCGGCCCCGTCACCCTCGACACCCGCTCCGGCCGCGTCTTCGTCGACGGCGCGCCGATCAAGCTGACGAGCCACGAATACCGACTGCTCTCCTACCTGATGCATCATACCGGCCGCGTCGTTTCCCGTGCGGAGCTGACCGAACACCTCTACGACCAGGATTTCGACCGGGATTCCAACACGATCGAGGTCTTCGTCGGGCGCCTGAGAAAGAAACTTGCCGTCGATCTGATCCAGACGGTGCGGGGACTGGGCTACCTCATCGATCCGAACCAGCCGACCGGGCGGGGGTGACGCTCATCGTTGGCGGCCGAGATCGGTCAGCGCAGCGCAGATCGCTTCATCGGCTTCAGCCACTCCCACAAGGCCGGAGGTTTCTCATCCCGCTCCGACGCGTTGAGTGCGGCGACCGCGATGGCCTCGGTGAGTGGCCAGCCGTGCTGCGCGGGCAAGAGACGGGCGAGGCGGCTCGTCCCGGCTTCACCGATTTGAAGGGCTGCGCCTCCTCCCGAATGAAAGTGTAGAGAGCGGGCACGCCTGATGTGCATGCCCGCCCGGTTTCTTGCGAGCCAGGATTCATGACCGATCGCCTTTCCTGGCTTCCCCTGCGCCGCCGCTCCATCGCGGTGCGGCTCGCGGTCTCCTCGTTCCTATCGAGCACCGCGATCCTCGTCATCGCGGCCTTCATTCTCACGACGCTCTATCGCGAGAACACCGAGCGGGCCTTCGACAGCCGGCTGCTCGTCTTCGCCAACAATCTCGCCACCGATCTCGTCAGCCCGAGCGATCCCGAGACGCGCTCCTTCTCGCTGGGTGATCCGCGCTTCGACCTGCCCCTGTCGGGCTGGTACTGGCAGGTCGGCCGGCCGGACGCGAAGCCGAGGGATCTGCGCACCTCGCGCTCCCTCGTCGGCGTGCCGCTGAAAGGGCCCGATCAGGCCGGTACCGCCACCATCGGCCAGATCCGCCAGGGCTACGGCAAGGGCCAGGACGACCGCACCCTGCGCATCGTCGAGCGCGATGTCGATGTCGGGGCCGACGGGCGCTACACCGTGCGGGTGGCCGGTCCGGCCGATGAGATCGTCAACGATGTCGAGCGTTTCCGCTTCTCCTTGTTCATGACCTTCGGCCTGCTCGGCTTCTCGCTGGCGGCGACCGCGCTTCTGCAGATCCGCTTCGGCCTCGCGCCCCTGCGCAAGCTGCGCACCGCGCTCGGCTCGATCCGCCGGGGCGAGGCCGACCGGATCGACGGCGAGTATCCGCGCGACATCGCGCCGCTCGCGGGCGAGATCAACCTGCTCATTGAGACGAATCGCGAGATCCTGGAGCGCGCCCGCACCCAGGTCGGCAACCTCGCCCATGCGCTGAAGACCCCGCTCTCGATCATCGTCAACGAGGCGGGCAGCAGCGAGGCCCCGCCGGAGCTGGCCGACAAGATCCGTGAACAGGCGGCGGTGATGCGCGATCAGGTGAACTACCACCTCGACCGGGCCCGCGCCGCCGCTCTCGCCGGCACCCTCGGCACCTCGACGGATGTCGAGCCGGCGCTGGCCGGGCTGGTGCGGACCTTCGGCAAGATCTACCGCGACAAGGACATCGCCTACGAGGTCCACGTCCCGCCGGGCCTGCGCTTCCGGGGCGAGAAGCAGGATTTCGAGGAGATGATCGGCAATCTCGTCGACAACGCCTCGAAATGGGCCGCCGGCCGCGTCTCGATCTCGGCGGCGCCGACGGGCGAGCACGATTACCCGCACCTTGTGGTGGCCGTGGAGGATGACGGGCCGGGCCTGCCCGAGGAGGATCGCGCGGCGGTGCTCAAGCGCGGCCGGCGCCTCGACGAGACCAAGCCCGGCTCCGGCCTCGGCCTGTCGATCGTGGCCGATCTCGCCGCGCTCTATCGCGGCCGCTTCCGCCTGGAGGCGGCGGCCTTGGGGGGGCTGCGCGCGGTGATCGAGGTGCCGGGGGATGCCCCGGCGGGAGCTGGCCAGCGCTGAGACGACGCGGCCCGGCGAAAGGTTACGTGCCGGTTCGCCTGTGCTATGGCCATGCTTCGCCCGTGCGTGACGACGTGTCGCCCGAGGGTGATGTCGTGCGGGACCCGCTCGGGCTCTACACGGAGCCGAGCTTAATTTCTGGGTCTGATGACGGCGATCTGGTTCATCCTTGCGGCCATGACCGGTACGGCCGTGTTCGCGCTGCTGTGGCCGATGTCGCGCCGCCGCCGGCAGGACAGCGCGAGCGCCGCCGCAGGGCTCGCCACCGAAACCGGCTTCTACGAGGACCAACTCGCGGAGATCGAGCGCGACCTCGCGCGCGGCCTGATCGCCCCGGCCGAGGCCGAGGCGGCCCGGACCGAGGCGGCGCGCCGGCTGCTGCGGGCGAGCCGCGAGGAGCGCGCCGATCCGACGGATGCGGCGCCGATCGCCGAGCCGCATCTGCGCCAGCGCCGCGCGGCCTCCGCCTTCGCCCTCTCGACGATCCCCCTCGTCGCGCTGGTCGTCTACGGCCTCTACGGTTCTCCCAACCTCCCCTCGCAGACGGATGCCGACCGCAAGGCGACGCGGGCGGGGGCGCAGGATCTGATGACCGCCATCGGCCAGATCGAGGCGCGGCTCGCCAACCATCCGGACGATGCCCGCGGCTGGAGCGTCCTCGCCCCGGTCTATATGCGGCTCGGCCGCTTCGACGACGCGGCCCGGGCCTATGCCGCCCTGGTGCGCCTCAAGGGAGAGGACGCCCAGACCTTGTCCGATTGGGGCGAGGCTTTGATCGCGGCGGCAGACGGCACCGTCTCGCCGGAGGCGCGAAAGGTGCTCGACCGGGCCGTCGCTGCCGATCCGAAGGCGGCCAAGCCGCAATTCTACCTCGCGCGCGGCGACGAGCAGTCCGGCGATCCGGCCGGCGCCGTGCGGCGCCTCGAAGCGCTGGTCGCCTCCGCGCCTGCGGATGCGCCCTGGCTCCCCACGGTCCGGGACAGCCTCGCGCGGCTGAAGGGCGAGACCACCGCCGCGCCGAAGGGGGAGGACGGGTCGAAGTCCGAGGCACCCGCGGCTGGGCCGGGGGCCAACATCCAGGCCCTGCCTCCCTCCGAGCGGATCGACGCCATCCGCGGCATGGTCGAGGGGCTGGAGCGGCGGCTGGCCAAGCAGGGTGGCAACGCCGACGAATGGCTGCGGCTGATCCGCTCCCACGCCGTGCTCGGCGAGCGCGACAAGGCGCTCGAGGCCTTGGACAGGGCGCGCAAGGCGTTGGCCCAGGACAAGGACGCGCAGGGCCGCCTCGATGCGCAGGCCCACGAACTCGGTCTCGCGCAGCGGGCCGGGACACCGCGTCCGGAGGCCCGGGAAAAGCCTGCCGAACCCGGCCGCGCCGAGGCGGCAGAGCCCGATGGCGCCGCCGCGATCCGGGCGATGCCGGCGGCCGAACGCGAGGAAGCGATTCGCGGCATGGTCGCGAATCTCGACCGTCGCCTCGCCGCCAAGGGCGGCAGCGCCGACGAGTGGATGCGCCTCGTGCGCTCCTACGGCGTCCTCGGGGACCGCGCCGCCGCGGCCCAGGCCCTCGACCGGGCGAAGATGGCGCTGGCCGCCAATCCGACGGCGGTGGAGCGCCTCGATGCGCTGGGCCGGGAACTCGGCCTAGCGCCTGCCGGCCAGCCGTGACCGGTTGAGGTTCGGCCCCTGACAATCGGTCCCGGCCGTGCAACCTTGACCCGGACGGCGGCTGAGCCGAAACCGGAAGCTTGATCGACATAAAGACGTCGGGCCGCCTTCAGGCTGTCATGCCACTCCTGAAGGTCTTGAGAAGACGCCGACGAACCGGGACGGAACCGTCGTGACCCGCAAGAGCCGCCGCCTGATCCTCATCGCCTCCTGTGGCGCCGTGCTCGCGCTGGCGCTCGGGCTGATCCTGTCGGCGATGAGCGGCTCGATCGTGTTCTTCCGCTCTCCCGCCGAGGTGGCTGCGCAGGGCGTCCCGCCGGGAACGCGCTTCCGGCTGGGCGGCCTCGTGAAGGACGGCTCGGTGAAGCGCGGCCCTGACCAGAATGTCGAGTTCTCGGTGACCGACACCAACGCGACCGTCCCGGTGCAGTATCGCGGCCTGCTGCCCGATCTGTTCCGCGAGGGCCAGGGGATCGTCGCCGAGGGACGTCTCGATGCCGGCGGCGTGTTCCGGGCCGATACCGTGCTGGCCAAGCACGACGAGAACTACATGCCCCGCGAGGTGGCCGACGCGCTCAAGGCGCAGGGACGCTGGCAGGAGGGCGGGGGCAAGGAGACGCCCAAGGAAGCGGTGAAGCCGGCCTCGGCCGACGCGACCCTGGGCCAGCGCAGCGAGCGGTGAGAAACCTCATGCACGTCCGGATCGAAGTCGCGCAGGAGGTGTGCCGGTGATCGTCGAGGTCGGCCATTACGCGCTGGCGCTGGCGCTGGCTTTGTCCCTGGTTCAGGCGGTGATGCCAGCCTGGGCGGCGCGCTCGGGCGACGCGGCTTTGCGCGAGGTGGCGGGGCCGGCGGCGCTCGGCACCTTCGCCTGCATCCTGTTCGCCTTCTGCGCGCTGACCTATGCGCACGTGGCCTCGGACTTCTCGGTTCAGAACGTCGTCGAGAATTCGCACACCGCCAAGCCGCTGATCTACAAGATCTCCGGCGTCTGGGGGAACCATGAGGGCTCGATGCTCCTCTGGGTGCTGATCCTCGCCCTGTTCGGCGCCTGGGTCGCCGGTGCCAAGGCCTCCGTGCCGCCGGTGCTGCGCACCAACGTGCTGATGGTGCAGGCGAGCATCACCTTTGTGTTCGTGCTGTTCATCATCACGACCTCGAACCCGTTCGCCCGGGTCGCTCCGGCGCCGCTGGAGGGCAACGACCTCAACCCGCTGCTGCAGGATGCCGGCCTCGCGATCCATCCGCCGCTGCTCTATCTCGGCTATGTCGGCTTCTCGATCAGCTTCGCCTTCGCCGTCGCCGCCCTGATCGAGGGGCGCATCGATGCCGTCTGGGCGCGGGCGGTGCGGCCCTGGACGCTGATCGCCTGGAGCTTCCTGACGCTCGGCATCGCCATGGGCTCCTACTGGGCCTATTACGAGCTCGGCTGGGGCGGCTGGTGGTTCTGGGACCCGGTCGAGAACGCCTCGCTGATGCCCTGGATCGCCGGCACGGCGCTGCTGCATTCCACCGTGGTGATGGAGAAGCGCGACGCCCTGAAGGTCTGGACGGTCCTGCTCGCCATCCTCACCTTCTCGCTCTCGCTGGTCGGCACCTTCATCGTGCGGTCGGGGCTGCTGACCTCGGTCCACAGCTTCGCCTCCGATCCGAGCCGCGGCGTCTTCATCCTCGGAATCCTCGCCCTGTTCATCGGCGGCTCGCTGAGCCTGTTCGCGTGGCGCGCGCCGACTCTGCGCCAGGGCGGCCTGTTCGCGCCGATCTCCCGCGAGGGCGCACTGGTGCTCAACAACCTGTTCCTCGTGGCCGCCTGCGCCACGGTGTTCGTCGGCACGCTCTATCCGCTGCTCCTCGAGATGCTGACGGCGGAGAAGATCTCGGTCGGTCCGCCCTTCTTCAACTGGACCTTCGTGCCGCTCGCCCTGCCGCTCCTGGTGATCGTGCCCTTCGGCCAGGCGCTCGCCTGGAAGCGGGGCGACATCGCGGCGGCCGCGCAGCGCCTGTTGGCGGCCTTCGCCCTGGCCCTCGTCGTCGGCGTCGTCGCGGCGGCGCTGACCTGGGGCGGCCCGGTGATGGCGCCGGTGGGCCTCGGCTTCGGCGCCTATCTGATCATCGGCTCGGCCCTCGAAATCTGGTCGCGCGCCCGCGGCTACGGCCAGAGCCGGACCCGTGATCTCGGCACGACCTGGCGCCGGGCGGTCGGCCTGCCGCGCTCGGCCTGGGGCACGGCGCTCGCCCATGCCGGCGTCGGCGTGGTGGTGCTGGGCATTGCCGGCCAGGGTTGGGCGACGGAAGGCCTCGCTACCCTGAAACCCGGAGGGCAGGTCGCCGCCGGGCCCTATGTCGCGACCCTGGACCGGGTCGGCCCGCGCAAGGGCGAGAACTACGAGGAGACCACCGCCTTCCTGACTCTTCGCACGAAGGAGGGTGACGCGGTCGGCACCGTCGAGACCGGCAAACGCTTCTATCCCTCCCGCCGGATGACGGTGACGGAATCCGGCCTCAAGACCGTGGGAGTGAGCCAGATCTACGCCAGCCTCGGCGAGGTGATGCCCGATGGCTCGATCGGCCTGCGGCTCTATCACAAGCCGCTGGTGCTGCTGATCTGGATCGGCGCCCTGATCATGGCGGCGGGGGGAGGGCTGTCCCTCACCGACCGGCGCATGCGCGTCGGCGCGCCGGTCAAGGCGCGGGCGAAGCTGCCGCCCGCCGCGGTGCCGGCCGAATGATGTCTCGCCTCCGCTCCGCGCTCGTCGCGCTCGCCCTGGGCCTCGTCGCCGTCCCGGCACTCGCCGTGCAGCCCGACGAGGTGCTCAAGGACCCTGCCATGGAGACGCGGGCCCGGCATATCTCGGAGGGCCTGCGCTGCCTCGTCTGCCAGAACCAGTCGATCGACGATTCCGATGCCCCGCTGGCCAAGGATCTGCGGGTGCTGGTGCGAGAGCGGCTGAAGGAGGGCGACAGCAATGAGCAGGTCGTCGATTACGTGGTGGCCCGCTACGGCGAGTTCGTGCTGCTGCGTCCGGTCTTCGGCTGGCACACCCTGCTGCTCTGGCTGAGTCCGCTCCTCGCCGTGGGCCTGGGCGCCTTCGGCATCTGGCGCCTGTCGCGCCGCCGGGCGCCGACGAAGGCGGAGGGCTTGTCCGAGGCGGAGGCCGCCGAAGTCGAGGCGCTGCTCAAGCGGCCATAGCGCCTCGCCCCGACAGGTGGTTTCCGGCGCGTTCGCAGAGACGGGGTCGGGATGGGCGGCGCCCTGCTTTCGCCTGATCGTCCGGGCAGGGTGAGCCCGTCGCCGAACCGGACAGCCAGCCGAGCATCGACCCGAGCGCCATGCCGTTTGCCGCATCCCTTCGATGTCTCGTCCTGGCCGCCGCCCTCGGCTGTGCCGGGCCGGCCGCAGCCCATCCCCATGTCTGGGTGACCGCCAAGGCCGAGCTTGCCTACGAGGCCGGGCGGGTCGCCGGCATCCGCCACACCTGGACGTTCGACTCCGCCTATTCGTCCTTCGTGACGCAGGGCCTCGACACCAATGGCGACGGCAAGCTCTCGTCCGAGGAGCTGCAGGGGCTCGCGACCGAGAATACCGGCAACCTCGCCGAATTCGCTTATTTCACCAAGCTCAAGGTGGCGGGCAAGGAGCAGACCTTCGCCGAGCCGCGGGATGCCCGCATGGTGATGGATGGTGACCGTCTCACCTTGAGCTTCCTGTTGCCGCTGAAGGCGCCGGCCGCGCAGGGCCGGGGTGTCGCGGCGCTCGAAGTCTACGACCCGACCTACTTCGTCGCCTTCAGCCTCGCCGAAGGAGCGGATGCGGTGCGTCTGCCCGGCGCCGCGCCCGGCTGCATCACCACGGTGACGCGGGCGAAGAATACCGAACCTGCCGCGGCTCAACCCGGCCAGTCGATGACGGAGGCGATGTTCGAGGCGCTCACCGCCGCCTCGAATTACGGCGAGCAATTCGCCAACCGGGCCATCGTCGCATGTCCGTAAGCGCCGCGCCCCGGCTTGCGGGTTCGGCCTCGAGCCGGCTGCCGCTTCGGCTGGTGCTGACCGCCGGAGCGGTGCTCGCGGCCGCCGCTATCCTGGCTCTGATCGCCTGGATGTTTGGCCCCAGCCTCGCCGCGCCGCCGCCGCGTTCCCCCTTCGGCATCGGGTTTCGCGAGGCAGCCCCTGCAGCGACGGGGCTCGGAGGCTGGCTGCTCGCGGTCCAATCGAATTTCTCACGCGCGCTTCAGAACGCGGTCACGGCGCTGAAGGCGGGCGGCGGCTGGATGCCACTCGTGGTGATGGGCTTCGCCTACGGCGTGTTCCACGCTGCCGGGCCGGGTCACGGCAAGGCGGTGATCGCCGGCTACATCGTTGCCGGCGAGCGGACCCTGCGCCGCGGCTTCGCCCTGAGCGCGGCGGCGGCCCTGCTCCAGGCTTGCGTGGCGATCGCCATCGTTGGCTTCGGTGTCCTCGTCCTCAAGGCGACTGCCGCCGGGATGACCCGCGCCGGCACCCTGATCGAGACCGTGAGCTTCGCCCTGGTTGCCGTGCTCGGCGCCGTCGTGACCTGGCGCAAGGCCGGGCGGCTCGTGAACCTCGTTGCCGATGCGCCCGCCACGGCCTGCGGGCCCGGCTGCGGCCATGCCCATCTCACCGATGCCGCTGTCATCGACCGGCTCGGGGGATGGCGCGAGCGGGCTGGCGTGGTGCTCGCCGCCGGCAGCCGGCCCTGTGCCGGGGCCGTGCTGATCCTCGTGTTCTGCGCCGCGCAGGGCATGCTCGCCGCCGGTATCGCCGCGACCTTCGCCATGGCCCTCGGCACCGCGCTGACGACGGGGGGGCTCGCGAGCCTCGCGGTCTTTGCCAAGGCGCTGGCCTTGCGGCTCGCGGGCGGGCGCGGCCAAGCCGGCCTCCTGGCGGTCGGCAGCCTCGAACTCCTGGCCGGCGCCTTCGTGCTGGTCCTGGGGCTGGCGATGGTCTGCGGCATGGCCACGGGCTTCGGCGGCTGAAACCCCTCGTCAAGTAATCTCTCGCCAAGCGCCGCGAAGCCGTGGCAGGCTGTCTTTCCGGATCGGGAGGACGCCCATCTTGACCGAACGCAGCGCCCTGGATGCCTTCGACACGATCCTGAACTGGCGGCTTCTGAAGGGCTCGCATGCCTTTCCGGGGCCGGATGGAGGCACCTGCATCAACGAGGCGGCCATCGTCGCGGCGGGGCTGCCCTATCGGGCAATCCGGGCGACGGAGGATTGCCCGCCCTGCTTTTCGCGCCCTCTCGCGGCCTACGCACTCGGTCTCAACGACGCGATGCCGGAAGCCGAGCGGCAGGGATTGATGGTCTTCGTGCTGCGGCTCTCCGGCTCGGCGGATGCGCCCGACATTGAGGCGGCCCGCACCGCCTTCCTCGCCCTCGAGAGCGTGCGCCGCATCCTTCCGCCGCTCCTCGACGGGGCCGGCCTGCCGGCTCTCGCCGCCCGGTGTGAGACGGCGCGGGATGCCGACACGGCCCTCGCGGTCCTGCGCATTGCCGAGAGACAGGGCGGTGCCCTGTCCCATGCCGCCGCTTGCCGGCGCGCCTGGGCCGTCGGCGCCTGCGCCTCGGCGGTGGCGCGTACCGCCACGGCGGCGATCCGCGCCTTCACCGATCCGCGCTGCGCCGCCGAGGTGGCGGAGGGAGCGGCTCCCTTCTCCGAAGGAACGTGGACCCTCGCCCTCGGTCTCCTCGACGCGGCCTTGCAGATCGGCCGACAGGCACCCGCCATCGACCTGTTGAGCGCCCGCGACCGGCTTGAGGCGGTGCGGATCGGCGCTCATACCAAGTCCGCTTGACCCCTTCGGGTGCGGATTCGGCCTTCGCTCAGACCCCGCGCGGGCTCGCTGACCTGGACCGCTCTAATCGAGCGAGCCCCGTATCAGCCGTAGGCGCGTGGGCGCGGCTCCTCGGCGAGGTCGATGTCCAGGGCCTCGCAATTGGCGAGCCAGCGGCCGGTCAGGTGGTAGAAGAAGGTGCAGTGGCCGACCACCGCGATGGTGCGTTCCGGCCGTGCCCGCAGCCAGTCGCGAAAGCCCGCAACGCGCCGGTCGAACAAGGTACGCGGCTCGACATGCCAGCCTTCGGGCCCGGCTTCCCCCTCGGCGTACCACCATGTCTCGGGCAGGTGATCGACCCGGAAGGACGGGAATTCGCGGGCGAGCACCGAGGCGGCGCGGCCGATATCGCAACTGCTCTCCTGGCACTCGCGATGGAGCACTTCCACGAGCACGGCGGGCTGGGCCGGGTGATCCGAGAAGATCCCGGCGGTGGTCTGGAGCGCCCGGGTCAGCGGCGAGGTGACGACGAGTTCGAACGGGATCTCGCGCAGGGCCTGCCGGGCGGCGGCGACCTGGGCATGGCCGCGCTCGGACAAACGGGCATCGATATGCCCGGGATCGCGCCCCGTCGCCTCGTGATGCGCGTTGAAGGTCGATTCGCCGTGGCGGATGCAGACGATGCGGGTGGCGGCAGGTGGGACTGGGCGTGACATGGCCCGGATGTAGGCGATCCACGCTTTCGGAACAGCGGCCCCGATGCCGCGCCTGCCCTGCATCCGGGAAAACCGGCTCACGCCTGTCGAACTGGTCCCGCCGTCAGGCCGGGCTCGACAACTTCATCAGCACGAGCCCGCCGACGATGAGGCCGGCCGCCAGGAGGCGGGTCGCGTTCATCGCTTCGCCGAGGAAGGCGATGCCGACGACGAAGGCGCCGACGGCGCCGATGCCCGTCCAGATCGTGTAGGCGGTGCCGAGCGGCAGGCTTCGCATCGACCAAGCGAGGCAGGCGAAGCTCAATCCCATGGTGACGAAGGTGATGACCGTGGGCCAGAGGCGGGAAAACCCCTCCGACTGCTTCATCGCGAAGGCCCAGACGACCTCGAGAAGACCGGCGATGACGAGAACGATCCAGGCCACGGCAGCCTCATGAAGAGCATGAGCCGGGCCGTCCCGGACTTGGGCCCCTCGCAGGGGGAGGACGTTGCCTCTCGCGGAGGTAGCTAAGGCAGGGGGCGAGAGAGTCACGTGCGGTGCCGCACGAGGATTTCGCCGCGCATCGTCCGGTTCCGACGGCCGGACGCCAGCTTGCGGGACGGTCCTGCACTATTCCAGGCGCACCACCACGCTGTCGCTCGCGCCGTCCGCATCCATCACCGAGATCCGCGCGAAGCCGGCCCCCTCCGGGCTCCATTCCGATTGCCGGCGCATCGCCTCCGCCACGGGCAGCCCGTCGACCATCCAGGTCAGCGGCGGCTGGCCGCCCAGCGCCTTGAGGGCGAGGCGGGCCCGCGCTCCCTCGGCAAGGCCGAGATCGACCCGGGCACCGTCCGGCGGATAGGCGATCTTGAGGGGCACCCCGAGGGTCGCCGCGAAGGTCTTGGGCGCGTCGCGGCGGATATGGCGCAGGGGCGGGGGCAGGCCGGCGGTTGCGACGACGAGGGCATCGCGGGGGCGGGGCAGTGGCTCCGGCTCGCCGCCGAACCGGGCGAAGGCGTCGAACAGGATCGGCGCGGCGTGGCTGCGGCCGATCAGGCCCGGCACCGAGGCGCCGTCCGGCCGCCCGATCCAGACGGCGATGGTCACGCGGGCATCGAACCCCACCGCCCAGGCATCGCGGTAGCCGTAGGAGGTGCCGGTCTTGAAGCTGATCCTCCCCGGCAGGGCATTCTCCGGCGGCGGAGCGCCGCGCAGGATGTCGGCGACGTACCAGGCCGCGACCGGATCGGCGATGCGGCGCTCCGGTTCCGGCGGGACGGACCCGTCGAGTCGCCGCAGCAGGGCCGGCACGGTGCCGGACCGCGCAAGTCCGGCATAGAGGCGGGCGAGATCGGTGAGGGTGATGCCGAGGCCGCCCAGCGCCACCGGCAGGCCGGGCGCGGTGTCGCGCGGCAGCAGGATCGTCGCCCCGGCTCCCCGCAGCCGCGCGACGAAGCGGGCCGCACCGACCGCATCCAGCAGATCGACGGCGGGCAGGTTGAGGGATTGCTGGAGCGCGAACCGCGCCGTCACGGTGCCGCGATAGCCCATGTCGAAGTTTTCCGGCGCGTAACTCGCGGCGAAGCGGGCCGGGCGGTCGTCGAGGAGGGTCTCCGGATGCGCGAGCCCGTTCTCGAAGGCGAGCGCGTAGATGAAGGGTTTGAGCGCCGAGCCCGGCGAGCGCACGGCCTGGGTGGCATCGACCGCGCCCGCGCGGGCCCCGTCGAGATAGCCGGCGCTGCCGACATGGGCGAGCACCGCACCCGTGCGGTTATCGATGGCGAGAATCGCGGCGGACAAGGCCGGGCCGGCGGCCGCCGCGCGCTCGGCGGCGAGCGCCTCGAGGCTGGCCTGAAGGCGGGCATCCAGGGTGAGGTGCTGCACCCGCGCATCCGGGTCGGCGGCGAGGGCCTGCTCGGCAGCGTGGGCCGCCAGCATCGGGAAATGTTTTCGCGTGGCCGGCACCGGTTCGGCCTTGGCGGCCCGCGCCTCGTCCGGGGGCAGCACGCCCCGTTCCGCGGCGATGTCGAGCACCCGGTCGCGGGCGCGCTTGGCGTTGGCGGCGAAGCGGTCGGGCCGGCGCGCCTCGGGCGATTGCGGCAGGGCGACGAGGAGTGCGCTCTCGGCGAAGGACAGGCGGGCGGGCTCACGGCCGAAATAGGCGAGGCTCGCCGCCCGGATCCCCTCGACCGGGCCGCCATAGGGGGCGAGGGCCAAGTAGAGATCGAGCACACCGGCCTTGCCGAGGCTCCGTTCCAGCGCGACGGCGCGGATCATCTGCCGGAGCTTGGCGAGAAGCGAGCGCTCGGTCCTGGGCTCGACGAGGCGGGCGACCTGCATCGACAGGGTCGAGCCGCCCGACACGATGTGCCCGTGCCTCAGCCATTGCCAGGCCGCGCGCAGGGTGGCGGCGGGATCGATGCCGGAATGGGTGTCGAAGCGGCGGTCCTCATAGGCCTTGAGCATGGCCAGCATGCGCGGGTCGACCTCGCTCGCCGTCACCGGCAGCCGCCAGCGCCCATCGGCGGTGGCGAAGGGGCGCAGCAACTGGCCTTTCCGGTCGAGAATGACGGTGGAGCGGAGCGACGCCTGGGTCAGGTCGAGGGGCGGGAGGGTGGCGGCATATCGCCAGAGGGCTCCCGCGAGCAAAAGTGCCAGGGTGAGGAGGACAGCCCCAAAAACCATCCCCCCTCGGCGGGGGAGGGAGACCCGTGGAGCGGGTCGGGTGAGGGGAGCGCCCTTTCCGGGAACGCCCCCGCTCCCGCCCGCGCCGCAGGCACCCTCCGCCGTAGAGGGACGAGGGGAATCGGCGATGCGCGTCATCGCGCTACTTCGCCGGGATCACCTCGACCGATCCGAACGCGGTGCGCCCGAACCGCTCGGGGCGGTACATATCCTCGATGCTCGCACCCGGATGCACATAGGTGCCGGGCGAGACGACCCGGACGGTGTAGGCCGCCGAGAAGAAGGCCGACTGCCCCGGCGTGCGGTCGTAGGCCGCGACGAAGCGGTCGTCGCGGAACTCGGTATGGACCGGCTGCACCTCCGTCTTGGCGAAGCTGAGCCCGGCAAGCGCGTCGGCGTCGAGCAGCTTCGGGTTGTCGATCTCCAATCCTGCGGGCAGGCGGTCGACCAGAAGCAGGCGCCCGGCGCTGGCCTTGGCCTCCGTCACCTTCAGCACCACCACGAGGCGGTCGTTCTGGCGCAGGGGCTTGGCGAGATCGACCGGGCTGCCGTCGAGGCGATAGACATTGCGCTCGACCGTATAGCCCTGCGCGGCGGCGGGCTCCGGGGCGATCGGGTTGCCGGTGACCCCGACCGTGACCTGCACCGGGTCGCGCCCCTGGTTGACGATCCGCACCGGCCGCGCCTCCAGGGCGGGGGCCCGGTAGAGGCGCGAGAGAGGGCCGGTCTCGGATTTCCCATCGACGGACAGCGCGAGGCCGCCCGCTTCCTGTGACAGGCTTTGCGCCGCCAGCACCATCCAGGCGTTCTCCTGGGTGCTCGTGCTGCGGCCGTCCGCCCGCTCCTGACCGAGCACGGCGGCGACGGGCTGCAGCGTCTCGCGGGAGAAGCCGGTCTCGGCGGACAGGGCCAGCAGGGCGGCGCCGTCGCGCAGGCGCGAGCCGTAATCGGCGCGGTAAGCGCCCTTGTCGCGCTCGGCCTGGAGCGATTGCACCGCCGCGTCGAACGCCTTCTGCGCCCGGCCCCGGTCGCCGAGCAGGGCCAGCGCGGCGGCGAGCTGCCCGCGGCCGAGCGGTGTCGCGAACTCGGTGAGCTTGGTGTCGGCGAGGTAGCGCAGATCGCCCATCACCGGCCGGCCGTTCCGGGCCAGCACATAGGCGGCATAGGCGAGATCCATGCCCCCGTTCTCGACATTGGTGGTGTTGGCCACCGTGTTGCGCAGGCGGTCGAGGGCAGTGTTGAACGCGGTCTGCGGCACGGCGAAGCCGCGCTCGCGGGCCCGGCTGAGGAAGTCGGTCACGTAGGCGTTGAGCCAGGTGTCGCCGGCATTCTCCGTCGACCACAGGCCGAAGGCGCCGCTCGAATCCTGACGCGACAGCACGCGCTCGATGCTGGCGCGCACCCGCTCGTCCAGCTTGCCGTCGAGGCCGAGCTTCTCATTGGCCGCGAGCCCGTTGACATAGAGGAGCGGCAGGGCCCGGCTGACGATCTGCTCGGAGCAGCCATAGGGGTAGCGGTCGAGCGATTGAAGCAGCGCCGCCACGTCGATTCCTCCCAGGCGGTTCGCCGCCACGGAGACCGCGCCGGTGCCGGGCAGGATGTCGGCGAGCAGATCCGGCGTGAGGTCGAGGCCGGCACCGGGTTCGAGCGGGCGCAGGCTGCGCCGCACGAGGGCCCCGGTGCCGGGATTGATCGCGAGGGAAAAGCTCTGGCCGGCGCTGCCCTGGATGCCAGGTCCGGTGAGGCTCACATCGAGCCGGGCGAGGCCGGGGCCGGCGGCGGTGATCGGGATCACGAGCTGCCCCTTGGCGCCGGCCTCGAGCCGCATGGTGGAATGCACCGCCTCACCCGACACCACCACCGGTCCCGAGAGGTCGAGATCGACGGTGTAGTTGCCGGCTCCGCCTTCGACATTGTCGAGGGCGACGAAGAAGCGCGAACGGTCGCCGACATTGAGGAAGCGCGGCAGGGTGCCGGTGAGCACCACCGGATCGCGCACGATCACGTCGGCCTGCGCTTGGCCCACGCGGGATTTGGTCCAGGCGGTCGCCATCAGGCGGGCGGTGCCGTTGAAGGCCGGCAATTCCAGCGGGATGTTCGCGGTCCCGTCCGGCCCCACGGTGACGACACCGGAATAGAGCGCCAGCGGCGCCTGGGTCGGCGGCGCGTCGGCGAGTTCCGCGGCGCCTCCGTCGCCGCCGGAGCGGATCGCGCCCAGCGTGCCCTGCATGCCGTCGATCAGATAGCCGTAGAGGTCGCGGACCTCCGGCCCGAGCGCCTTCTGGCCGAAGAAATAGGCGAAGGGGTTGGGGGCCTCGTAGCGGGTCAGGTTGAGGATGCCGACATCGACCGCCGCCAGCGTCACCCGCGCCTCTTCCCCTGAGGCGAGGCCCGCGATCTTCACGGGAACGGTGAGGGTGCCGCGGGGCCGGACCTTCTCGGGCGCGTCGAGGGCCACGGAGAGGCCGCGCTTCTCCTTGTCGACCGAGAACCAAGCCAGCCCGAGCGAACGGCCGGGCATGCGCTTGGCGGCCTGGTCGAGGGGCCGGTAGGCCGTGGCGACGAGGTAGGCGCCCGCGCCCCATTCCGCCTTCACCGGGATGTCGACGGTGGTGCCGCCTTCCGCGACGGTCACGTCGCGGACCTCGTGCACCCGGTCGCTGACGATGGCCAGGGTCGCCGTGCCGGAGAATTTCGGCTGGAGCCGGGCTCGCAGCCGCTCGCCGGCGGCATAGGCGCCCTTGTCGAGGGTGAGGTCGAGGAGATCGGGCACGTCGGCGGTCTCACCCCCGCCCCAGCCCACGGTGAAGGACACGCTCGCCGCCGCCTGCGGCCGGCCCGGCACCGACGCCTCCAGGCGATATTGGCCGAAGCCCACCGGCACGGCGATGCGCGCGGGCGCCTCGGCGGTGGTCGCCACCTGCCCGTCGGCGACGCGGCGACTCGACTTCACCGGCTCGAAGCTCCAGCGCCCGTTCTCGCGATACCACTGATAGGTCCGCTCGACCTTCGAGAGCGTCCAGGCCACCCCGTCCTGCGGCAGGCGCTGTCCGTTGGGGGCGGCCATCACCACGTCGAAGGTCGCGGTCGCGTTCTCGGCGAGGTCGGCGGAGAAATTCTTGCGGATGGCCAGCACCGGCTGGGCCGGCAGGATCGGCAGGGTGACGCTGCGGCTCAGCGCCCGGCCGCCCGGCTCGCCGACGGCAAGGGTGATCTTCGCCTCCAGGGCACGCGGGGCGGCCACCTCCTGCACCGGCACGGTGAGGCTCGCATGGCCGCTTGCATCCGTCGTCGCCTTGGCGTCGATCTCGGCGGTCGTCGCCTCCACCGCCTCGTCGTCGAGGCCGATGGAGAACCCATCCAGACCCTTGATGCCGGGCTGGGCGGCCGCCTGCACCGCGACCGAGCCCGAGATGTCGAGCCCGGAGCCCGGCGCGCCATAGAGGTAGCGCGCGGCGACGTCGATGGTGGCGGGCTCGCCGCGGCTCAGCGTCGGCGTCTTCGAGGTGAGGCTCACCTCCAGGCGCTCGGGCACGTAATCCTCGACGAGCCAGCTCGCCTCGCCCACCGGCTGCGCCTTCGGGTCGGTATAGGCGGAGACCCGCCACGTGCCGTGCATGGCGCCCGGCATCAGCGGCAGGGACAGGGCGCGCCCGCCGAGCCCCTCGTCGGCGACCGCCGCCCGGCGATACTCGACGCCGTCGGGCCGCTTCACCACCAGGGTCAGCGGCAGGCCGTTCACCGCCATCCCCTGCGGGTCGCGGAGCAGCGCGGTGAGCTGCACCGTCTCCCCGGAGCGATAGACCCCCCGCTCGGGGAAGACGTAGGCCTCGGCGCCGCTGGCGGCCGGGCGACCCTTCACCCCGCGGTCGGACAGATCGAAGGCTCCGAGCGCCAGATCGAGGAAGCCGTAATCGTCGCCGAATTGCGCCACCACGAGGCCCGGCGCGAGGCCGCCTTCGCCGCGGGCGAGGCCGGCGGGAAAGGCGGCGTGTCCCTGCCCATCGGTCTTGGCGCTCGCCAGCACGTCGTTGTTGCGGGCGATCAGCCGGATCTCGGCCCCCGGCACGGTCTTGGCGCTGGCCAGCGAGCGCGCGAAGACATGGACCCCGTCGCGGCCCTTGAAGGCGGTGAGGCCGAGATCGGAGACGACGAACCATTGCGTCGCCTGGGCCTCGTAGCCGCCATACTCGTCCTCGGACGCGTCGGTGGTGCCGCTGGGCTTGGCCAGCATCAGGTAGAGGCCCGGCTCCAGCTTGCCGACCGCCTGGAGCACGGGGAAGGCGGTCACCGCCTCGCGATTGGTTTCGGCCTTCGCCGTATCGAGGCTACCCTTCCAGACCCGCTGGCCCTTCTGGTCGGCGATGGTCTTCGCCGTCGATCCGCTGAGCTGGCTCAGGAATTCTTCCGAGCGCAGCGCCGGCAGCAGGCCGCGATCGCCGATGCGCAAAACCTCGACGTCGAGCTTGGCCGCGTTCACCGAGACCAGCGGCACGCCCGCCTGCCCGGTCCGGGGCAGGACGTAGTTGCGCCCGGTGAAGCGCACCTGGGGTGAGCGGTCGCGGACATAGACCTCGTAATCGGCCGATTTCAGCAGGGTCTCGCCGACCGCCGAGGGCAGGCCCTGCCGCACCACGAAGGCGTAGCGCTCGGAATGCTTGAGCCCATCGACGCAGACTTGGCTGCCTTCCGCCGTTACGGCGGCGTTGGCCGAACCCGAGACCGCGATGTAGGGGGTGTAGTCCGTCTTCGCGACGAGACCCTCGGAGAAGGTGAAGCAGGCCCGGGGCGCGGCGGCATCCGAATCGACCTTGTAGTCGAGGATGCGGAAGCCGTGTTCCTCGCGCAGCGTCTCGTAGGCGGTGCGGGTCTGGGCATCGTCCCGGATGGCGAGGCTCGCCCGGTAAGCCTCGAGGGCGGGGCGCCACTCGGATTGAGCCGCCTGAATCGCGCCGAGCCGGGCCAGCGCCCGCGCCTCGTCCGCCGGGTTCCTCGCGCGCAGGTAGCCCTGGTAGGCAGCGGCCGTGGCGCGGCCCTTCAGGGTGAATCGGGCGGCATAATTGGAGCGGTCCTGGTCGTTGCCCGCCGCACTGGCGGCCTCGGCGTAATCGAGCCAGTTGCGAATATCGTTCGGATCGGCCGCGACGGCGGCGGCGTAGGCGTTCAGCGTGGCATCGGGCTGCGCCTGATCGTTCCCTGCAGCGGCCTCGGCCTCGCGGCGCCATTGCGCGGCACTTTTTACGCCGGGAGGCGCCTCGCTCTTCAGCGCGGTTTCGAGGCGGACGCCCGCGCTCGCCAGGGCCTCGCGCACGAAGCTCTTCTGGACCGGGGCGGTGGCGGATCGCGGCGGCGCGGCGGGGCGGGGGGCTTGCGCCGATGCGGGGATCGCGAAGAGCGTGGCAGTCAGCATCCCCGCACAGAGGCGCCCGAGACGGTTGCTCTGGGACATCGCGCGCTTCCCTTCGTCCGGCGCGCGTCTCGACGTCTTCGCGCGCGGCCGGCAAGCTACCACTTGTCGCGCCGGCTGCAACGCTTGGCAGGGGGGCTTTCGCCCGCCTGTCAGGACGCGCAGATCAGCACGACACCGATGACGAGGAGGAGGGCGCCGCCGATCCGGGGCGCGCTCAACGCGTGGATCGGCACGCCGAGACCGCCGAAATGGTCGAGCGCGAGCGACATCAGCATCTGGCCGACGACGAGAAGGGCGATGACCGCGGCGGCGCCGAGGCGCGGGATCAGCAGGATCGCCCCGACGATGTAGAGGGCGCCGAGCAGGCCGCCGATCCAGGCATACCACGGCGCCCGGGCCGCCGCGTCGAGAGAGGGGAACGGTTCGCGCAGGGCCAGAGCGAGGAGGCCGATGGCCATCCCGCCGACGGTGAAGTTGACGAAGCCGGCCCACAGGCCGGAGCCGAGGGCCCCCTTCAGGTTGGCGTTGACCGCCTGCTGGACCACGAAGGCGATTCCGGCGAGCGCCGCCGCGCCGTACAATCCGATCTGAGCCAGCAACGCCGTTCGCTCCTGAATGTCGTCCACATCCTCGCGCTGACAGCTGTGGCGCGGAGCCGGAGCGTCCAGGGAGTCCCGCCTCCGCGCCCGGGTTCGGCACCTCACGGCTTGTGAGACGCGCGGGCCCGCTGGCATCATCGGCGGCGCGCTGGGTGCTTCGCCCACCGAATCGGACTGGCGGCAATGACGAGACGGATCACGACGCTTCGCACCGGCATGCCGGCCCTGCTCGCGGCCTGCTTCGCCACCGGGGCGCTCGCCCAGATTCCGGCTCCGCAGGCGCCGCCCGCCCGGCCGAAGCCAGTCACCCCGGCTCAGCCCGCATCCGATCCGGCCTTGGAGGCGGCGCGCGCGGCCTTCGAGGCTCTGCCCGAGGCGGAGCGGCGGAATGTGCAGGACGCCCTGGTCTGGACCGGCGATTATAACGGCGTGACCACCGGAGCCTTCGGGCGGCGCAGCTTCGAGGGCATTCAGGCCTACCAGACGCGCAAGGGCGTGGCCCCCACCGGCCTGCTCACGCCGCCGGAGCGCACGGCGCTGATGCGGGAGGCCGAGGAGGCGCGCCGGGCAGCGCGCTTCCGGGTTCAGGCGGATGCGATCAGTGGGACGGTGATCGGGGTGCCCGAGGCGCTGCTGCAAAAGCGCACCGCGATCCCCGGCGGTACTCGATGGCAGAGCGCGGATGGGCGCGTGACCCTCGATACCAAATCCTTTCCGCCGCAGGAGACCAGCCTCGACACCCTGTTCGAGCGGGCCGTCGCGGCCAATCCCGGCCGCAAGGTCACCTACAAGCTGAAGAAGCCGGAATTTTTCGTCGTCACCGCCGAGACCGCGACCGGGCGGTCCTACCTGCGCTACGCCGTCGATCCGGCGGGGGCGGTCCGAGGCTTCGCCATCGGCTACGACAAGGCGCTGGCGGGGACGGTGGAACGCTTCGTCATCGCCATCGCCAACAGTTTCGTGCCGTTTCCCGAAGAGGCCCCCAAGGAGGCCCCCAAGGAGGCTGTCGTCGCGGCGCCGAAACCCGGCCCCGGTCTGGCCAGCTCCCCGGCCCTGCCATCGCTGTCGGGGCCGCCGGCCGTGGCGCGGGCCGCCGCAACCGGTCTCAAGCTCGGGAATGGACGGGTGCTGACGGTAGCCTCCGCCCTGGAGGCCTGCGCCGCCCCGCGCGTCGGCGGCGCGCCGGCCAGGGTCGAGCGACGCGATGCGACCGGGAGCCTCGTGCTGCTGAGAGCGGAAGGCCTTCCGGCGGGGGGATCGGTTCCGTTCCTGCGCGCGGAGGCCCCAGCTCCCGGCGACAGGCTGCTCGTGCTCGGCGCACAGGCGCGAGGGGCGGCGAGCGTCGCCCCCGGCACGGCCGGCGAAGGAGGCGTGTTCGCGCCGCTTCAGCCCGGCGCGGGTGGCGCGGCCGTGCTCGACCGGTCGGGCCGCCTCGCGGGGCTGATCAGCCGTTTCCCCGCCGCCCCCCGCCTGATCGCGGGCGTGATGCCGCCGACGAGCTACGCCATCGTGCCGGCCAAGGCCGTGACCGCCTTCCTGGCGGAGAGCGGCGTTCCGGCCCCGGCCGCGGCGACGGAACCTGCCGTCGCGGCCACGCTCGGCGAAGCGGCGGCGCCCCATCTCGGCGCGATCGTGCCCATCACCTGCGAGCGGTGAGGGGCACCCGGATCAGATCCGGTGCGTCACCAGCAGGACGATGAGGACGATGAGCAGGATGCCGCCGAGCCCGAAGCCCGGCCCACGGAAGCGCCCGCCACCGTAGAAGTTGCCGCCGCCGAACAGCAACAGGATCAGCAGGATGAGCAGAATGGTGGTGAGCATCGAGGGGCCGTCTCCGAACCGCTCAAACACCGTTGCTTGAGCGCCGACAGCAACGCTTCACATCGCATATTCGTTCAGTCGGCTCGGTTTTCACTGGCCGACCCGCCCATCAGGCCCGCCAGTCGGGCAGGGCCTCGCCGGATTGCCCGAGCCAGCCCGGCACCGGCAGGCCGCGCTCCGTCAGGAAGGCGGGGTTGAACAGCTTCGAGGCGTAGCGCGCGGCCCCATCGCAGAGGATCGTCACGATGGTGTGGCCGGGCCCGAGTTCCCGGGCGAGGCGGATCGCGCCGGCCACGTTGATGCCCGACGAGCCGCCGAGGGACAGCCCCTCCTCGCGCATCAGGCGGAAGATGATGTCGAGCGCCTCCGTATCTGGGATCCGGAAGGAGAGATCGGGCTTGAAGCCTTCGAGGTTCTTCGTGATGCGGCCCTGGCCGATCCCCTCGGTGATCGAGGAGCCTTCGGCCTTGAGCGTGCCGGTGCTGTAGTAGGCGTGAAGCGCCGACCCTTCCGGATCGGACAGGGCGATCCTCACCCCCGGCTTTTGCGCCCGCAGGGCTTCGGCCACGCCCGCGAGCGTGCCGCCGGTGCCTGCGGCGCAGACGAAGCCGTCGACCGTGCCGCCGGTCTGCGCCACGATCTCGGGACCGGTCGTCTCGATATGGGCGGCGCGGTTGGCGGTGTTGTCGAACTGGTCCGCGAAGAAGGCGCCGGCCTCCTCCGTCTGTGCCAGCCGCTCGGCGAGGCGGCGGGCGGCATGGACGTAGTTGTTCGGGTTGGCGAAGGGGACCGCGGGGACCTCGACGAGGCGGGCGCCGGCCAGACGCAGCGTCTCCTTCTTCTCCGCCGACTGGGTCTCGGGGATGACGATGACCGTGCGGTAGCCGCGCACGGCGGCGACCAGCGCCAGACCGATGCCGGTATTACCGGCCGTGCCCTCGACGATGGTGCCGCCCGGCCGGATCAGCCCGCGCGTCTCCGCGTCCCGCACGATCGACAGGGCGGCCCGGTCCTTCACCGACAATCCGGGATTGAGGAATTCGGCCTTGCCGAGGATCGTGCAGCCGGTCTCCTCGGAGGCACGGCGCAGCCGGATCAGCGGCGTTCCGCCCACCGCAGCGAGCACGTCGGGCGAGACGGCGTGATGTGCAGACATATGGGAGAGCGGCCTTCCTGAATGCCCGTGAGGGCAGCGTGTCAGGCAGGCTTAATCAACGGGTTTTCAGGAATCCAGATAGCCCGCTTCGCGCAGGGCGTCGGCAATGGCGATAAAGAAGGGATCGTCCGTCTCCGCCTCATCCGGCGACAGGTTCTTCTCCGTTCCGATGAAAAGCAGCTCCTGCGGAGCGAAGGGCCCGAAGGCGGGCGCGTCGGTTGCGGTCCGCCCCGGCACAGCGGCTGCGCCGAGTCCGAGCAGGCTGGCGGCGGTCAGCAGGGAATCGCTCAAGGAGATCATGGCCGGGTCCTGTCTCAAAACGGGACGTCGCGAGCCTGTATGCGTTAATGAAATCTTGACGATATTGCGGCGACGCGTCCAGCATCCCTCAGATGCGCGCGGCTGCGGCCACGAAGATTGTTTCCAGCGCATGAGAGAATTCAGCCCCGGTTCAAGCGCGGCGGCCGAGACAGGCCCTTGTGGCCATTCTGCATCGGCTTCGGCTTTCCGGGGTCCGCCCGCGTCGCAATCGGGCGGGAAGAACACAATCGTCAAGTTTCCCGGCTAGACGCTTCCGTCCCGGCGATGCCCTCGCCGGTCCTCTGCCTGCCCCCTATCCCTTTCAGCCGCGAAGCGCATCCATGACGGTCGTCGTCCTTATCGCCTGCAACCTGTTGCTGGCCGGCCTGTTTTCTCTCGTCGCCGTCGTTCTGGACTGAACGTCCCGACACTCTGCGATCCAACCTTCCGGACAGGTCACTCCGGCCGCTGCGGAGCGGCCGGGGCCGTCGTGATGGCGCACCCGATTATTTCTGTGCCTTGGTCAGGCGGGTAATCAGCGCCTCAAGGCGTTCGCCGACCGGTTCGGTCAGGCATCCGGCGTAGTGGTGACGCAGGGTCTTGCCGAGGTGGCGGCGCACGCCGGAGCTGAGCGGCGGCACAGCGGCCTCGTCCGCCGTGAGTTTCGTCTCAGTGACAGTCTTCGTCACGGATCGTCTCCCGTCCGGCGCCGGAAGCGGCTGTCGAGTCGAGACTGTGCGCGCTCGAAGGTTAAGACGGGTTTTATCCCTTAAGGCGACGAACGATTAACCCTCCGCGCGGAGCGCGGAGGGCTGCGGTGTTCAACGCGTGCGGCAATCCTGGGCCGTCAGCGCGTCGATGGCAGGAGCAGGTCGGGCAGCCAGAGGGCGATGCCCGGCACGAGGCAGAGCGCGACGATCGCCACCGCCATCAGGATCACGAAGGGCAGGGTGCCCCAGATGATGTCCTTGAGCGGGATGTCGGGGGCGATGTTCTTGATGACGAAGATGTTCAGGCCCACCGGCGGGTGGATCAGGCCCATCTCCATGGTGATCGTCATCACCACGCCGAACCAGACGAGGTCGAACCCGGCCGCCTTGAGCGGTGGCAGGATGATCGGCGCCGTCATCAGGATGATCGAGACCGGCGGCAGGAAGAAGCCCAGCGCGATCACCAGCGCCAGGATGGTGGCGAGCAGGAGCCAGGGCGAGAGCTGCATCGCGACGATGGCCTGGGCCGCCGCTTGGCTGATGTGGAGGTAGCTCATCACGTAGGCGTAGAGCAGCGACATGCCGATGATCAGCATCAGCATGGTCGATTCCCTGAGCGTCGCGGTCAGGATCGGGTCGAGATCGCGGAAGCGCCAGACACCGTAGATCACCGCGATCAGGGCGAGCGCCAGCAGGCCGCCGAGGCCCGCCGTCTCCGAGGGCGTGGCATAGCCGCCGTAGAGCGCGACCATGACGCCGGTGAGCAGAACCACGAAGGGCAGCACCCGCGGCAGCGTCGAGAAGCGCTCGCGCATGCTGTAGGCTTCCTCCTTGAGGATCGGGTGCTGCGTGCCGTCCCGCTCATAGGCGCGCTTGGCCGCCGCGAATTCCGAGCGGAACCGGAACACCGACCAGCCGGCGAACAGGGCGACCAGCAGGAAGCCCGGGCCGATGCCGGCGAGGAACAGGCGCCCGAGCGACTGTTCGGCGGCCACGGCGTAGAGGATCATGGTGATCGAGGGCGGCAGCAGGATGCCGAGCGTGCCGCCGGCGGCGATGATCCCGGCGGCGAAACCCGGCGAGTAGCCGCGCTTCCGCATCTCCGGGATGCCGGCCGAGCCGATGGCCGAGCAGGTGGCCGGGGAGGAGCCCGCCATCGCCGCGAACAGGGCGCAGGCGAAGACGTTGGCGATGCCGAGGCCGCCGGGGATGCGGTGCATCCAGGCATGCATCGCCGAGTAGAGGTCCTGGCCGGCCCTGGACCGCCCGATCGCCGCGCCCTTCAGGATGAAGAGCGGGATCGAGAGCAGGGTGATCGAGGCCATCTCCTCGTAGACGTTCTGCGCCACCGTATCGAGCGAGGCGGCGGGCATGAACGCGTACATGAAGGCCAGGGCCACGAAGCCGAGGGCGAAGGCGATGGGGATGCCCGACAGCATCGCCCCCAGGGTCGCCCCGGCATAGAGGAAGCCGATCGCGGCGGTGCTCATGCGCGGTGTCCCTTCTGTCCCGTCTGGCCCGTGGCGGTGGTGCGGCCCATCGGATCCGGGCCCTCGGGCGTCAGGTCGGGGCGGTCGCGCATGTCGCGGTTGAGGTCGGCGCCCACGCCGATCTTCGGCTTGGCCCAGCCGGCGGCGCGGGGGCCGTAAAGCAGGGCTTCCGCGATCTGGAGGATGAGCTGGAGGCCGAGCAGGCTCATGCCCGCCGCCATCAGCAGATAGGGAATCCAGAGCGGCGGCCCCCAGGTCGATTGCGAGATCTGGCCATCGACCCAGGCCTCGTGGAACAGGCTCCAGCTCTTCCAGGCGAAGAAGACCACGAAGGCGAGGCTGACCGTATCGACGAGGAGCAGGCGCAGCCGGTTGACGCCGGCCGGCAGGAGCCCGGTCAGCGCCTCGATGGCGACGTGGCCGCGCTTGGCCTGCACGCCCGCCGCCGACAGGAACGTCGCGCCGACGATCAGGAACACGGCGGTTTCATCCTGCCACTCGGTCGGCTCGTGCAGGACGTAGCGGATCACCACCGAGTAGCTCAGCACGAGGCAGGCGGTGACGAGGGCGATGCCGCCGCAGACCAGGATGAGATGGTTGAGGCTGCGGGTCGCCCGGTCGATGAGGCCGAGCGGGCCGGGGATCCGGGGCTCCTCGGCCTTGGGTGTCTCGGAGGCGGCCGAGGCCGCGTCGAAGGCGTGGCTCACGCGACCTTCTCCGCCAGCTTGAGCAGTTCGGCGCAGCTCGCGTTCTTGTTCGAGAAATCCTTCCAGGCGGTGTCGCGGGCGATGTCGCGCCATTTGCCCAGCGTCGGCTCGTCCATGTGGACGACCTTGGCACCGGCCTTGCCGAAGACCTGCTCGACCTTGAGGTCGTCCGCCTTCGCCCCCTCCTGGCCGAAGCCTTCGAGCTCCGCGCCGACTGCCATGATCAGGTCCTGCTGATCCTTCGGCAGGCCGGAGAAGACGATCTTCGACATCATGATCGGCTCCAGCATGAACCAGTAGGAGCGCTCGCGCCCCGAGGTCAGGGCCTTGGAGATCTCCTCCAGGCGGAACGAGATCAGACTGGTGGAGGAGGTCAGCACGGCATCGCAGGCGCCGGTCTGCATGGCGGCGTAGGATTCGTTCGAGGGCAGGGACAGGGTGGCCGCGCCCGCCTGCTTCATCATCAGGTCCATCTCGCGCGAACCGCCGCGCACCTTCATGCCCTTGGCGTCGTCGGGGGTCAGCAGCGGGCGCTCGCGGCTCGCGACCCCGCCCGCCTGCCAGACCCAGGAGACCAGCACGATGCCCTTGGCCTCCAGGATCTCGGTGAGCTTGCGGCCGACCGGCGCGTCCTTCCAGGCGACGGCCTGGGCGTAGGACGGGACGAGGGCCGGCATCAGGCCGATATTCAGCTCCGGCACTTCGCCGCCAGCGTAGGGCGAGGGATAGAGCGAGAGGTCGAGCGCCCCTTTGCGCATGGCGCTGAACTGGGCGTTGGTCTTCATCAGCGACGAGCCGGGATAGACCTGCACCTCCAGCGCGCCCTTCGAGCGCTCCTTCAGGGCGGCGGCGAATTTCCGGCACATCCGATCACGGAAATCGCCCTCGTCGACGGTGCCGCCGGGGAATTGATGCGACAGCTTCAGGGTCGTCGCGGCCCGGGCCGGGCCGGCGCCGAGTTTCAGCAGGGCAGGCGCGGCAAGCCCGGCCGCGAGCAGGTGGCGGCGGTTCAGCGTCATGGCGTTTCCCCTCCGAGTTTTTTTTCGTCGCGACCACGCCCTCGGATCCGCGTGGCGCGACGTTTCTCTGATTTTTTGTGTGCCGCACAATATTCTTGCGGCGCACCATAATATACAAGATCGCGCTATCTTGCATATTTTGTCAACGGCCTGGAATATGGCTGAGCCTGAAAACGTTGGACGCTCTGCCGATCCATGAAAACTGCAACGAGCCAGACCCAGCGCCTCAGGCAGACGATCGAGGATGAGATCGTCGACGGGCGCCTCGCCGTCGGAGCGCGGCTCGACGAGACGCAGCTCGCCGAGCGGTTCGGGGTTTCGCGCACGCCGATCCGCGAAGCGCTGCTGCAACTCGCCGCCACCGGGCTGGTCGAGACCAAGCCGCGCCGGGGCATGGTGGTGAGCGCCCCGGAGCCGGGGCATCTGCTCGAGATGTTCGAGACCATGGCGGAGCTGGAGGCTGCCTGCGGCCGGCTCGCGGCGCGGCGTCTCACACCGGAATTGGAGGCCGAGCTGAAGGCGGCCCTCGCCGCCTGCGTCCAGGCCGCCGCGACCGGCGATCCGGAGGCCTATTACGGCGAGAACTACGTCTTCCACACGGTGATCTACCGCGCCTGCCGCAACGATTTTCTCTGCGGGCAGGCGCTCGCGCTGCACCGCCGCCTCTCGCCCTACCGGCGGCTGCAGCTGCGCGCGCGCCATCGCCTGGGGCAATCGCTCGCCGAGCACGAGGCGGTCGTCGCCGCGATCCTGGCGGGGGACGGCCTCGCGGCGGCCGACCAGCTCCGCCGCCACGTGTTGATCCAGGGGGATGGGTTCTCGGAATTGGTGGCCAACCTGCGGGCGCTGGATACCAGCGCGGCTTGAGAAGCCTGTCACCGCCGGACAACGCAGCCGCGGGACAAGGAAGGTGACGCCGCCGGCCCCTGGCAGGGCCCGTTCGGACGCCGTAAGCTCACGCCGCATCGCTCGCCGCAGGGAGCCTCCTTGTCCCGCCCCGTCTCAGGCGCTCTGTCCGCCGTCCTCGTCGCGACGGTGCTCGCCTGCCCGCCGGCGTCCGCCGAGCCGACCGGGCGGCCGGTCTTCGAGGGGGCGGGCGGCGACCCGCGTGTCTCGGTGGCCCAGCCGGAATCGACCAGCCAGGCCTCCGGCGGCTATGTGCGCTCGATCGAACCCTCGCTCGGCCCCTTCGGCGATCCGCTCGGGCTGCGGCCCCTGCTGAAGCAGCAGGGCATCGAGTACAGCCTCACCTACATCGCCGATCTCCTCGGCAACCCGTTCGGCGGCATCCGCCAGGACGCGATCGTCGAGGACCGCCTGAATCTGCGGCTCAATCTCGACCTGCAGCGGCTGGCCGGCTGGGAGGGAGCGACGATCCACGCCAATGCCTATTTCATCCACGGCACCGGCCTGTCGCGCTACTATGTCGGCAACCTGCTCACCACGAGCGTGATCGAGGCGCTGCCATCCTCCCGCCTCTACGTGCTCTGGTTCGACCAGCAGCTCTTCGACGGCAAGCTCGGGCTGCGGATCGGCCAGCAGGCGGCCGATACCGAGTTCTTCGTCAGCCAGACCGCGACCCTGTTCGTGAACGCGACCTTCGGCTGGCCGGCGATCACCGGGCTCGATCTGCCGAGCGGCGGCCCGGCCTACCCGCTCGCGGCACCCGCGATCCGCGCCAAATACGTGC
Source organism: Methylorubrum populi (assembly GCA_020741775.1). Taxonomy (GTDB): domain Bacteria; phylum Pseudomonadota; class Alphaproteobacteria; order Rhizobiales; family Beijerinckiaceae; genus Methylobacterium; species Methylobacterium populi_B. The sequence goes on along the minus strand of DYYG01000013.1, from coordinate 42,214 downwards.
CCGGCAATGGGTTCTCGCTCCAGGCCGGGCTCTATGACGGCGATCCGGCCGGTGCCAACCGCCCCGGCGACGATCCGGAGGCACAGCGCCTCGACCGCACCGGCACCAATTTCCGCACCCGTGACCCGGCCCTGATCGTGGCCGAGGCGACCTACGCTTTCAACACCGAGCAGGGGGCGAAGGCGCTGCCCGGCGACATCACCCTGGGCGGCTGGCAGCATTTCGGGCGCTTCGAATCCCTGCGCTTCGACAATACCGGCCTGTCGCTGGCCGACCCGAACTCCACCGGCATCGGCCGCCGCCTGCGCGGCAATGCCGGGATCTACGCGATCTACGATCAGACGCTCTATCGGGAACCTGGCAAGGACGATGAGGGCCTCGGCTTTTTCGTGCGGGCGGCCTGGTCGCCGACCCGCTCCAGCCTCGTCTCCGCCTATGTCGATACCGGCCTCGCCTATAAGGGGCTGTTCGACGGCCGCGACGACGACACCGTCGGCATCAGCCTGGCGCATGCCCGCCTCTCCGACGACGCGCGCCGGGCCGATAGCGACACCATCGTCGTGACCGGCATGCCGATGCCGCGGCGGCGGTCGGAGACGGTGATCGAGGCGACCTATCAGGCGGTGGTGGTGCCGGGCTTCACCGTGCAGCCCGACGTGCAGCTGATCCTGCATCCGGGCGGCGGCATCGCCAACCCGCGCGATCCCGAGGGCCGCCGCGTGCGCAATGCCGGCGTGCTAGGGCTGCGCGCGACGGTCCAGTATTGAGAAACGCCTTCGCGGCCTGAAGGATCTCGTCCGGCGCGCGGCCGATCTCCGTCCTGTTGCTAGCGCCGCGAGGCCAAGGCTGCGCACGAGGCGAAGCCTTGGCCGATGAAGAGAGCGATCCGTCGCCGTCAGAACGAGGCCCGCACGCCCCCGAACACGCTGCGCCCGTTGCCTGGATAGAACGCCAGCGGCCCGCCCGGGACGGTCGCGGCATTGGTTACCACCGCGATGTCGGAGATGTAGCGCGCATCCGTCAGGTTGCGGGCATCCACGAACAGCGAGGCGCCGTTGGCGAAGTCGACGCTCGCCTGGACGTTGAACAGCGCGTAGCCCGGTGCCTTCAGGGTGTTGGCGTGGTCGGCGAAGGCGCCCTCCGGCACCCAATCGACCGACGGGGCGAGGGTGAACCCGCTCGGATGGGCATAGCCCAGCACCGTGCGCAGGACGTTGACCGGCACGCCGGCGATCCGGTTGTTGCCGAAGACCGGGTCGCCGACGAAGCGGAAGTCGTTGTGGGTCCAGATCTGCGTCAGGCTGAGGCGGTCGCCGAGGCCGGTGAGATCCTGGGCGAGGTCGAGGGTCACGGCGGCCTCGACGCCCTGGTGGCGGGTGCGCGGCGCGTTGAAGGTCGCCGCCGGGATGTTCAGCCCCGGATTGACCGTGAAGTTGATCAGCGCGTCGCGGATCTCCGCCCGGTAGAGCGTCACGTCCCAGGCCAGCCGGTCGATGCGGCCGCGGGTGCCCGTCTCGTAGGTCCAGGCACGCTGAGCTTCGAGGGGCACGAAGGTGGTGCCCAGCGTGTTCGTCTGGGCGAGGTCGGAGAAGTCGGGCACGTCGCGCGAGCGGGTGACGTCGCCGAACACCTGGATGTCCGGCAGCGGCTGCCAGAGCAGGCCGAGCTTCGGATTGATGCCGTCGTAGGTGACATTGCCGAAGCGTGCCGTGGGGCTCGCCGGCAGCCCGCCCTTGTTGCTGTAGGTGCGGTTCGAGGAGAACAGCTTGGCGCCGGTCATCAGCGCCACGTCCGGCAGGAACCAGAACCGGTTCTCGGCATAAGCCTCGTAATTCGAGGCGCTCTGGAGCGCGTTGAGCGTCTGCGCCCCGCGCAGTCCCGAGACATTCGCGAATTGCAGCGCCTGATTGACGCCCGCGAAGGCCCTCAGGCCCAAGATCAGATCGTTGCGGTAGCCGGCGATGTCGAAGCTGCCGGCCCAGTGCGGGCTGATGCCGTAGGTCCAGCCGTCCTGGTCGATCACCTGGAAGATCGGGTGGTAGAGGTTCTTGTGAATCGCCCAGGAATCGATGTCGAGCCGGCCGATATCGAGCTCGAATGAGGTGCGGTTGGCGATGCGCTCCGTGGTGACCTTGCGCGACTGGTTGCCGCTGATCGCCGTCGGGTTGGCGATGCGGGGATTGTTGAGCGCGTCGAACAGCGACAGCGTGCCGGGCAGCTTCTGGTCGGTGTCGTAGAAGCCGACGAAGAAGCGTGTCTCGACGCCCGGTGCCAGCTTGTACCCGAGATTGGCGTTGAAGTTGCGCGTGCGCTGGGTCTCGTGATCGCGATACCCGTCGGAATTGGTCAGCGTGCCCGAGATCAGGAAATCGGCCGGGCCGGCGATGCGCGAGAACTGGAAATGCTCGCGGATCGTGTTGAAGCTGCCGCCGTCGATCCGCAGGATGTTCGGCGCGAAGGCGGTGTAGGCGGTCGGCGTTACGAAGTTCACCGCGCCGCCGAGCGTGGTCGCGCCGAAGGTGAGGGCATTGCCGCCCTTGTAGACCTCGACGGAGCGCAGGCTCAGCGGATCGATCTGGTAGAAGTCACCGCTGCCGTCGGCGAGGTTGAGCGGGATGCCGTCCTGCAAGAGTTCGATGCCGCGGACGTGGAAGCCGCGGGCGATGCCGGAGCCGCGGACCGAGAGCCGCATCTCCTGGCCGTAGCGCTCCTGCACGAACACGCCGGGGACGTCCTTCAGCACGTCGCGCACGGTGTTGGCGTAGCGGTTCCGGAAGGAGGCGGCATCGACGAAGGCGACGGAGCCGACGGTCGCGTTCACCGCTGCCCGTTGGGCGGCCACGCTCGGCACGGTGAGGGAGCCGGCCCGCTCCGCCGGGCTCGGTGCGCCGCCGCTGCCGGCGACGCTGATCTCGGACAGGGTGGTCGCGCCCTCGGGCGCCTGGGCGAGGGCCGGCGTGAAGAGGCCTGAGCTGGAGGCGAGCAGGAGCGATGACAGGGCGGCGCGCGGCACGGCCCGGTGAAGGGAAGGCATGACGAGGAAGGTCCGTTGTCTGAAGGATCGGGAAGGGGCGATCGATCAGACGACGGGTGGGGCGCGGGCACTTGGGCGGGTGCCCGGCGGGGCACGGGGCAGCGCCGTGATCTCGGGCCGCCACGCGACCCGCAGAACCCGCGTCGACGGCCATGCGATGGCGGTGCTGACGGGTTGCGGCGCGTCCAGGCTCGCGAGGATCTGCGCCGCCTGGCAGCAGGGCAGATGGCCATGTCCCGGATGTGATTGGGAACGGCCGTCGGCCTCGCCCGCCTCGGGAGCGCAGAGAACGTGGACGAGGCTCGCCTCCTGGCCCACGCTTCCGGCGAGGGAGGCGGTGCCGAGGATGGCCTGCAGGGCGAGCGCGTAGAGCACGGCCACGGCGATGACCGCGCGGCAAGCGGACCATCCCGGCAAGCACCCACGCATGCCGGTCACCTATGGCCAAGCTTGAGCGGGCGTCAACGCATTCGTGATCGGCATTCGTGATCGGCCGGAGGCCGTGTCATACCGGATCCGTTCGATCCCTTCGGGATGGCGGATCTGGGCTTCGCTCAAGCGCCGCGCGGGCTTGCCGACATGGGAGCCGCTTCGATCAAGCGGTTCCCGTGTCAGGTGGTCCGGCCGCCGGAAGCCAGTTTTCGAAGCTGCTCCAGGGCGAGGGGATGCCCGGCATTGAGGTCGAGCGGTCCGGCGAAGCCGCCGTTGCGGTCCATCATGTAGACCATCAGCGTGTGTTCCAGGGTGTAGTCGCCCCCCGGCAGCGGCACCTTCTTCACGAAGGCGCGGTAGTCCCGCGCCACCCGCTCGATCTCCTGCGGCGTTCCGGTCAACCCGGTGATCCGGTCGGTGAACGAGGCCATGTATTCGCGCATCACCTCCGGCGTATCCCGCTCGGGGTCCAGGGTGATGTAATAGGCCTGGAGATCGCCGCCCCGCGCCCCGAACTCGTCGAGCAGGCTGCCGAGATCGGCGAGCGTCGTCGGGCAGACATTCGGGCATTGGGTGAAGCCGAAGAAGACGAGGAAGGGCTTGCCCTTCAGCGCCTGCGCATCGACCACGCCGCCCTTCGAGGATTCGAGCCGGAACGGACCGCCGACCACCGACAGGCTGGCCGGCCTGTCTCCCCGCGGCAGGAAGGCGACCGTCGCCCCGATGATGCCGACCAGGGCCAGGGCGAAGGCGATGAGGATCAGGGTGCTCCCCCGCTGCGGGGCGGGGGGCGTCGGCCGGGGGTCAGTGGCCATGGTCGTGGCCCGTGTGATCGTGTCCGGAACGATCCTGGCTCGCGCCCCCGCCGGCCGGCGCCTTGGCGGCGAGGCTCTCGACGGCGAACTCCACCGGGACGGTGCCGGCCCGCTCGAAGGTCAGCGTTCCCTTCACCCGCTCGCCCTGCTTCAGCGGTGTCTTCAGCTCCAGGAACATCAGGTGGTTGCCGCTGGGAGCGAGCGTCACCGTCTTGCCGGGGGCGATGTCCAGGCCGTTGGGGAGGGGCGCCATCTTCATCACATTGCCCTCCATCGACATCGTGTGCAGCTCCCCCCGCCCGGCGGCCTCGAGCGAGCCGCCGGTCAGCCGGTCGGGCTCCGTGCCGGTATTCGTGACCGTGAGGTAGCCCCCCGCGACCTTGGCGCCGCCGGGCGTGGCCCGCGACCAGGGATGGCCGATCTTGAGCGGGCCGGCGGTGTAGTCATGGGCGTCGGCCGGGCCCAGGGCGGCGAGGCCGAGGCTGAGCAGGAGGCCGGCGGTCGTGAAAGCGCGATGACGCATGGTCGTGTCTCCGGTCGGAGAGAAGAGGAAACGGGCTGGTCGCCCAGGAAGCGGGAGGCGGACCGCCGCGAAGGCGGCGGCGGTCCTTTGGCGCGGGGCAGGGCCCCGTCAGTGATGCTGGTGGCCGCCGGCCTCGGAGGCGGGGGCCTGCGCGCCGATCGGCGCGACGGTGAAGGTCACCGGCACCGTGCCGGCCCGCTCGAAGGTCAGGCTGCCTGACACGGTGTCGCCCGCCTTCAACCCTTCCTTCAGGTCGAGGAACATCAGATGGAGGCCCCCGGGCTTGAGCGCCACGCTCGTCCCCGGCGCGATGGCGAGGCCGCCCTCGACGGGCGCCATCTTCATCACCCCGCCCTCCGTCGTCATCGAGTGGATCTCGCCGCGACCGGCTTGGCGGATCGCGGCGCCGGTCAGGCGGTCGGGCTCCGTGCCGGTGTTGCGCAGGGTGACGTAGCCGCCGGCGACGGTCGCGCCCCCCGGGGTCGCCCGCAGCCAGGGTCCTTCGATGGCGATCGCCCCGGCCAAGGCGGCGGGGGCGGCGGGTGCCTGTGCCGCCGCCTTGGCGGCGACGATCCGCACCGCCGGGGCCGGAGCCTTCAGCGCCTTCGCGTCCTGGCCCTCGGCCGGGATTTCGCTCCAGCGGTAACCACCCTCGCTGCAATCCTGCTCGACGGGGAAGTAGATCGTGGCGCCCGGCGCGAAGCTGTCGGAGACGCGGGCGAAGAAGGTGAACTCGTCGACCTGATCGTCGGGCAGGCTGCCGCCGCTCCAGGTGATCCGGGTCACGCCCTCCGAGACCTGCCCATGGAAGGACGGATAGCTGCGGGCATAGGCGGATTTGACCGTGGCGATCTCCCAGCCGGGCTTCGGCATCGGCTTGGCGCCGGTCACGCCCTCGGGAATGGTGACGCTGACGCGGGTGGTCGGCCGGCCGTCGCAGCCATGCATGATCTGGACGACGCCGCGATAGGCCGCGTTGGGCGAGGCCTCCTTGCGCTCCAGCACGGCATGGGCCGCGGCGGTGCCGATGAATGCGGGACCGATCAGGACGAGCGGCAGGGCAGCGCGGGAGAGGGCGCGGGAAACGGGAAAACGCATCTGGGAATATCCGGTGTCTGAGAGCGGGAATCGCTGGAGGAGCGGGCGCGTCAGGCGGCCGGAGGGGCCCTGGCATGGGCCAAAGTGAAGGGGGGCGGACGGGCGATTCGGCGATGCGGCGCGAGCCAGGTCGCATGGGAGGCGGCGGCCTCGGGCCATGCCGGCCCGCTCGCGGAGGGAGGCGGGGGCGCGGCGACCGGGGCATGGCTCGCGGCGGTGCAGCAGCCGGCGTGGTGGGCATCCGGAGCCGGATGCCGGTCCGGGGCGGCGGTCTCGCCCCCGACCTGAGCCCCGATCTGGGCGCACAGGAAGGCCGGTGCATCCGCGACGGGCAGGGCCGCGATGCCGCCGAGCAGGGCCTGAAGCACCAGCGCGTAGAGGGCGACCACGGATGCGAGCGCGCGCGCGAAGCGCGGCGTTCCCCCGTTCCGGTCGCGGCGTGTGGTCGGCATGGCGGGGCGAGCCTTACGCCCCTTCGCATCGCTTCGATAGGGAGCCTGAGGGGCGCCAGGGGGCGCCATGCCACCGCACCTGCCGGCTCCCTGAGGCCCACAGGACGTCTGTTCTGCGCGAGCGAGGCGTGCGCCGCCACACCCGGGCGCCACAATATGGCCCGGAACGGCATGGCTTCTTAACCACGAGACCGCAACAACCGCGGCACGAGGACTTGGCCGAAACTTGGTTTCGCACCGTGGTTTCCGGCCAGGCCCACCGACCGCACCTTCCATCCAGAGCCCCGGATCGATGCTGCAGACCGCGCGCGCCACCCGCCCCCTCGCCCGTCCCCTCGCCGCCGCCCTGGCGGCCGCGACGCTTCTCTCCGGTTCGGCGCTCGCGCGCGATGCCGGGTTCGCCCAGGCCGAGTGGGCGCAGGATTACTCCTCGCCCACCACGATGCAGGTGCATCGCTCCTCGACGCCGATCCTCTCGCCCGAGACGGTGGCGGCCACCGAGGCGATGGTCGAGAAGTATCGCGCCATCGTCTCTCGCGGCGGCTGGCAGCCGGTTTCCGGCGCGGCCGGCCTGCGGGTCGGCTCCCGCGGCCCGGCGGTGGCGGCCCTGCGCCAGCGCCTGATCGTGACGGGGGATCTCGACGCCAATGCCGGCAGCTCCGGCGTCTACGATTCCTATGTCTCGGCCGGCGTGAAGCGCTTCCAGGCCCGCCACGGCCTGTCCCAGACCGGCCAGATGAGCCCGGCGACCCAGGCGGCGATGAACGTCTCGGCCGATATCCGCCTGCGCCAGCTCGAAACCAACGTGATCCGCCTGCGCTCCTACTCGGGCGATCTCGGCCGGCGCTTCGTGATCACCAACATCCCCGCCGCCCTGGTGCAGACGGTGGAGAACGGTCAGGTCGTGACGCTCCACGCCGCGGGCGTCGGCAAGATCGACCGCCAGTCGCCGATCATGAACACCAAGGCGACGCAGATCAATTTCAACCCGACCTGGACGGTCCCGGCTTCCATCGTGAAGAAGGACCTGATCCCGAAGATGCAGAAGGATCCGAACTACCTCACGGATAACAAGATCCGCATCCTCTCGGGTGGCCAGGAGATCTCGCCGCGCTCCGTGAACTGGAACTCGGACGAGGGCACCCGCTACACCTACCGCCAGGATTCGGGCGCCGACTTCAACTCGATGGGCGTCGTGCGCATCAACATTCCGAATCCCTACGGCGTGTTCATGCACGACACCAACAGCCGTGGCGTGTTCGGCGACGATTTCCGCTTCATCTCCTCGGGCTGCGTGCGCGTGCAGAACGTGCGCGAATACATCACGTGGCTCCTGAAGGACACGCCCGGCTGGGATCGCGCCCATGTCGAGCAGGCGGTGGAGAGCGGCCAGCGCATCGACGCGACCCTGAGCCAGCCGGTGCCGGTCTACTGGACCTACATCACCGCCTGGGCGACCCCGGACGGCACGGTGCAGTTCCGCGACGACATCTACAAGCGCGACGGCGTGAACGTGCCCTCGACCATCGAGGCGCCGACGCCGGTGGCCAGCGCCGCCTCGACCCGGCCGGAGGTGTTCGAGCCGGGCGACGAGGAGAACTGAGACCGCTTCAGCCGGCTCCACCGGGCTGGCGCAGCGACAGGGTCACGACGTGAAAACCCCGGCCGGATCTCAGATCCGGCCGGGGTTTTGTCTTGTCGGATCTCTGAATACCGTATTCAATCGTATCCGTTCGGGGACAGCATCCGTCCCTGCGCCGGGCCGACCGTACAGGCCTGCGAAGCATCGCCCGAAAAATTTTCGCGATTTTTTTGCGGTCGGGCGGATTGGGCGGATTAAAGCCGCCGACGAGACGTTGACGGTTTATGGTGCTCGATAGAACGCGCTCGAAACGCTCCGATATCGTCGACCTGCTGGTGCCCCTGAGGCGCTATGCCCGGTCGCTGACGCGGGATTCGCTCAAAGCGGACGACCTCGTCCACGATACCATGGTCCGCGCGCTCGAATCGCGTGCGAGCCTCCGGCCCGATACCAACCTGCGCACCTGGATGATGACGGTGCTGCACAACGTCTTCATTGACGAGCAGCGCCGCAAACGGGTCGAGGCGCGTCACGCCGACGTGCTGGTGCAGCTCTCCGAGGAGGTGGCTCTGCCCGCCCAGGAGGGGCAGGTGCGGCTGATGCAGATCCGGAAGGCCTTCGAGAGCCTGCCGGAAGAGCAGCGCGCCGCGCTCCACCTCGTGACCCTGGAGGGCATGGCCTATGCCGACGCGGCGGCCGTGCTCGGGATCCCGATCGGCACCCTGATGTCGCGGCTCGGTCGCGGCCGAGCCGCCCTGCGCGCCTTCGAGGAAGGAAGCCGCAAGGGCAAAGCCACCGCCGGCTCCTCCGACGACGGCTCCGACCGTGGGCGTCCGCATCTGCGGGTCGTCGGCGGGAATTGATCGACCGGGCTAACCGTTAAGGAAAGCAACACCGGGAAGCGACGAGGCTGGGGCGGTGAGCATGAAGGGCAATCGGAGCGGGGTGATGGTCGATCCGGTCACGGAAGCCGATCTGATCGCGTATGTCGATGGCGAGCTCGACCCGATGCGCCGTGTCGAGGTCGAGGCGCATCTGGCGCGCAATCCGGAGGATGCGCTTCAGGTGATGGCCGACCTGCGCGATCGCGACGCCTTGCGCGAGGCGTTCCTGCCGCTGCCGGGGCCGGGCCCCGAGCGGCTTCGCTCCGATGCGCGGCGGATCGACCGGGCCTTCGCTTGGCAGCGGGTCCGCTCCCGCCTGCGGCGGGCGGCGGCGGTCGTGGTGCTGGTCGGGGCGGGATGGCTCGCCCATACCGAGACCGGGACCCTCGGCGTGCCGGGCTCCTTCGCCTCGCCGATCGATGTCTCCCTCGCCGAGGAGGCGCAGGAGGCGCGCAAGGCGGTGCAGATCCGGGCCCGCGCGACCACCCAGCCCGTGGCGTCGGCCTACGATCCCGCCGATCTCAAGGCCGCCACGGGGGTCGCCCTGCCGCCATTGCCCCAGGGCTGGACCGTCCGGGACGTGCAGATCTTCCCGAGCCGGAACGGAACGGGAATCGAGGTGTCGATCCAATCCGCCGAGATGGGGGAGCTCGCCCTCTTCGCCAAGCGCAGCAACGGGACGCCGCCCGCCGAAGGCAGTGAGCCCGTGGCACGCTCCAGCGACGGCACGACCGCCTACTGGCGCAATGGCAGCACCGCCTACGCCCTGAGCGGATCCCGGGACGAGCCGGCCCTGCACAAGGCTGCCGCCCGCCTTGCCGCGGTACGGGACTGAAGCCACGCTTCGAAGACCAGGCCGACGGCCTTCTGAGCGCGCGCATGGTCCTGGAGCCGATCTCCAGGACCGTGCCCACGACGCCATGAGCGGAGACGCGCCCAGGCGCCCGCTTAGGGCACGCGTCCCGGTTCCTCGCCACGGCTGATTGACGCCCCCGCCGAAGCGGTTCGCGCTTCGTCGCGGGGCGCGTCGCGTCCGTGCTACGGCCCCGGAGGGCCGCCGCTCACGGTGTGGCCAGGAGCTTCGCCGTCCGGTGCTGGCGCTCGAGGATCTCGCGCAGATGGGCGATCGCGCCGCCCTGCAAGCCCTGGAGCGCCTGCGGGTCCGCTTCGCCGTCGCGGCGCATCGATACGTAGAACTCGAAGCTGCCCGGCTCCGTCGCCGCGATCCGGTTCAGCACGAACGGGAACAGGCCGAGCCGCGATGCTTCGTCGACGACCGTGAGGAACGAGAGGGGCGTGAACACCCAGCAGTGGCAATTGGCGTAGGCGCCCGAGGCGAGGGCGTCGCGGGCCTGGAGATGGGCGAGGGCCAGGGCGGCATCGCCGCAGAGCCGCGGTGCCCGTGCCGGATCCTCGCCGGCCCAGACCTGTCCCGGTTCGACCGCCCGCGCCTGATAGGTATGGGCGATCATCTGGCGCGGGCTCGGGCGGGTATAGCCCAGGAGATCCGCCTCGATCAGCTCGGCGATGGTGCTGTCGCTGCGGCCGGCATCGAACATGAAGCGCCGGTCGGGCAGGGAGAGGTTGAGAACACCGCCCGGCCGCAGCGCGGCATGGATGCCGCGGAACCAGCCGAGCAGGTTGGGCACGTATTGCGCGACCTGGGCGGCGATGGCGAAATCGAGCCCGTCGCGCCCGAGCGCCTCCGTAAGGGAGCCGGTTCCCGTCCAGGCGCAATCGATCGGAGCCGCCCCGGGTAGGTCAGCCTGGGCGTCGAGGGCGTGATCGACGTAAGCGACGCGGAGGCGCTCCGGCAGGGCCGTCGGATTGTTCGCCGGCCCGAACTCGACACCCTCCGCTTCGGGCAGGGGAATGTCGTGCGTGAGACGGGCAAGGCGCCGGTCGGCGGACCGGCGGGCCAGGAACGTGTCCAGCGAGAGGGAACCGGAATGCATGCCGCCGACGTCTCACCGCTCAACCTGAAGGGAATGGTCTGCCATTACCCGGCCTTCCGATCCGAGCGCAATGATCTGAAAGGGGCCTGATCGCCGGCCGGCCGAGGATTTCGGGGCCGGCTCTGGCGGCATGGGCTGAAATGACTCTTCAGCCAGCGGCAAGCCGGCGAGGCGTAGCCTGCCCGACACCAGGGGCCCACCCCTCCGGACCGGCACCGCCCGGCACCGTGTGGCCCGTCCGCTCGAAAGGCCAAAAACCGCCATCTCGCAAGGCTGAGCGACGGTGACGGAAGGAATCATCGGCACTCCAACGCCAGGGCGAGGGGCGCTCCGACTCCTCCGGCTCGTCTACGACGCGGCGCGAGGTTGCGCGGATCGGAGCCCGGCGGCCCGACTCGAGATCGGCGGGTGAGGATTGCCCGCTCCCGGCCTGGAGGCTACTGCTTCGCTTGTTGCAGCGCGGCGAGGGGGCGGGATTGAGAGATCTGGCAAGCCGGCGCCGGTGTCATGCGAAGAGACGAAGAGATCTGACATCTTCACGGCCGTCCCCTGTGACGTCTCTCAGGTCATCGATGGACGGGCAAGGAACCGGATCTCGGGGAGAAGGCTGCTCGCTTCTGTATCGTCGTTTCTGCCGAGGCCGGCTTTTGGAAGAGTCTGCGCTCTTTCTTGCAAGGAGCCGAATTCGTGCCTTGCCCCCGTGCGAGGTTCCAAGCCGAGACGAATTGTTCGCCGAAGATTCTTTTGAGGATCTTCGTTCAATCCGCGCGCGAGGTTTCTGACATTGTTCAAGCGCAGCTTGCAAATGCTCTCGACCCGGGTTGGGTTCAAGAAGGTTCCGCCGCAGCCGGGCCGGCGGGCGGCCGGCGCGCTTCTGGGTGAGGCCGGAGGCTTCGATCCGGCCTTCTACCTCCGGTACTATCCCGATCTCATCGTCCTCGGTGACGATCGCAAGGTCCTCCGGCAGCATTACCTCAAGCACGGAAAGGGCGAGGGCCGCTTTCCGAGCGCCGACGCGCTGGTCGCTTCGCTGGAGGGGGATGGCGGCCGTCTGCCCAAGGACTTCATCCCCGAGCATTACCGGGCGCTCTATGAAGACTTGGCCGGCATGGCCGAGCCGTGGGAACTCGCCGAGCATTACCTGCGCTTCGGGCGCTGGGAGGGCCGTGCCTACCAAGCCGATCTCGCGGCCTTCGAACTGGAATACGAACGCCGGCTGGCCCGCGAGGCCGAGACGGGCCGGCGCGCCGCCACACCTCCCGCCGAGAGCTTCGCGCATCTGCTGGCCGCCGCCCGGGTTCTGCCGGGGGCTTGGCTCGACCAGTTCGTGCTGCACGAATTCGCGCTGCTGAACGAGGCTTGGCTGCCGCGCCCGCCGGTCTCGCGGATGGAAGGATTGATGGCCTTCCTGGCAACGGGGGTCGATCGCCTCGCGCCGATCTCCCTGCGCCTGCGCTTCGATCCCGCTTTCTACCGCGCGAACAACCCGAACGCGCCCGCCGGCTCCGGCGACGCCGATCTGTACCGTCACTGGCTCGGCAAGGGCATCGGACGGGGAGAGCCGGGCTCCGAGGCCGCGGCCCTGGGCCGTCTCCTCGGGGATGAGCGCTTCCCCGAGAGCTTCGACGAGGCGACCTACCGTTCGCTTCTCCCCGAAGGCGTCGAACCGCCTCCGCCGGGGCGGCTGAACGCGCTCCAGCATTTCCTCAATATGGGCTTCCACCTCTGGGAGCTCGAGGCGGTGCGGCAGGCCTGCGCGCCTCAGTTCCTCGAGCGGATCGGCGAGTATTATCTCTCCCAGGGAGAGGGGGTCGCCGCCAAGGAAGCCTTCGACCGGGCGATCAAATCCGGCCTCGCAACCGGCCGGGTCTATCATCGGCTCGGCGACGCGTTGCGCATGCTCAGCCGCACCAAGGATGCGGCGCGGGCCTTCGCCCATGCGGCGGACAGGCCGGGGGCGGTGGCGTGGAGCCACATCCACGCCATCGACGGCCTGCTCGCGCAGCCGAACGGCGTGGCCGAGGCCCTCGACCGTGTCCGGCGCTCGGCTCAGGAATGGCATGCCAACCCGCATTGGCGCGCCGCCGCCCACCGCACCATCGCGGCGGCTTTCGCCCTGGCGAGCGAGGAGGCGCGGGCCTCCTACGCCGCCGGCCGGCGGCGCGAGGGGGACGAGCGCCTCACCGCCTGCCTCGACGAGATCACCGGCCTGATCGAGGCGGTCGATCCGCTGCCGGCGCCGCTGCCGGCCCCGGCGAACGGGCATATCGTGATCGTCGCCAACCGCGACCTTCCGCAATGCGACCATTACCGCGTCGCGCAGAAGATCCAGCAACTCGAGCATGGCGGCTGGACGGTCGAGGTTTTCAAGCAGGACGAGGCGGATACCTGCCGGCCGGCCCTCGACCGGGCCTCGGCGGTGATCTTCTACCGGGTGGCGGCCTTCCCCGGCGTCCTGCACGCGATCCTCTATGCCCGCGCCCTCGGCCTGCCGACGATCTACGAGATCGACGACATGGTGTTCGATGCGGCCGTGTTCCCGGATCCGCTGGAGAGCTTCGAGGGACAGATCACCTCGAAGCAATATGTCGACCTGCAATACGGCGTGCCGCTGTTCCACTACGCCATGCGGGCCTGCGAGACCGGCCTCGCCTCCACGCCGGCGCTCGCGGACCGGATGCGCCTGCTCGTCCGCTCGGGCGTGTGCCATGTGCTGCGCAACGGCCTGGACGCGCGCAACCTGCCTTTCCTGAGGCGCGACCGCCAGCCCTTCTCGGAGACGTCGCTGACGATCTTCTACGGATCGGGCACGCGGGCGCATAACCAGGACTTCAACGAACTCGCCGCGCCGGGCCTCCTCGCCATGATGGCGCGCCACCCGCAGATCCGGCTGGTGATCGCGGGCTATCTGCGCCTCGGCGACGGGTTCAGGCCGTTCGCGCACCGGGTGCGGCAGCTCGGCTTCACCAACGATGTGTCGGCCTATTGGGAGGCTCTGTCGGGCGCCGACATCAACCTCGCCGTTCTCGCCCCCGGCGCCTTCGCGGACGCCAAGAGCGAGATCAAGTGGCTGGAAGCCGCCATGTGCGGCATTCCCTCGATTGTCAGCGCGACCCGCACCTATCGGGAGATCCTGACCGACCGGCAGGACGCCCTGCTTGCCGAGACGGTGCAGGACTGGACGAAGGCGCTCTCCGCGCTGATCACCGATCCCGAACTGCGCCGGACGGTCGGCCGGCAGGCACGGGAGAAGGCGCTGACGGATTACGGGCTCGATGCGGCGGTCGCCGTCCTCAAGGGCGTGCTGGCGCCTCCGCCGCAGCCCCTGACCGGCCGGGCACTCGATGCCCAGAACGCCTCCGCCGAGGCCTGGGCCGACCTGTCGCTGGAGACTGGCCGGATGGAGCCTCCGGCACCGGCCATCCGCTCCGGCGCCCGCCGGAACGGCAAGCCGCGCATCCTCGTGGTCAACGTCTATTTCCCGCCTCAGACGGTCGGGGGCGCCACCCGGGTCGTGCGCGACAACATCGACCACATCCTCGACCACGCGGCGGACCGGTTCGACCTCGCGGTGGCGGCCTCCGACATCGATGTCGAGCCGCCCTACCAGACCCGCATCGACGCCTATCGCGGGGTCCCGGTCTTCCGCATCGCCACGCCCCGCGAGCGGAACATGGATTGGCGCCCGTTCAACCCGAACATGCGCCCGGAATTCGAGGCCCTGCTCGACCGCTTCGAGCCCGACCTCGTTCATTTCCATTGCATCCAGCAATTGACCGCCACGACGGTCGAGGCGGTGCGGGCGCGGGGCATCCCCTACGTCGTCACCGTCCACGACGCGTGGTGGATCTCCGACTTCCAGTTCCTGATCGATGAGGACGGGCTGGTGCAGATGCCCTCGCCCGACTTTCTCGCCGATGCGACCAGCCGTTCGGTCAGCCCCACCGCCTCCATCGCCCGCCGCCGCGGGCTGGCGCGGATGCTCGACTCGGCCGCCGCGCTCGCCGCGGTCTCGGAAGCCTTCGCCGGCATCTACCGCGCGGCGGGCTTCCCCGGCACGGTCGCGATCCCGAACGGCGTGCCGCGCCTCTCGCCGGTCGCCCGGCGCCCGAGCCCGACCGGTCGGGTCCGGCTCGGCCATATCGGCGGACGCACCGCCCACAAGGGGGCCACCCTGGTCGAGGCGATCCTGCGGGGAGGCCGGTTCGGGAATCTCGCCCTCACCCTGGTCGATCATGCCCTGGCCACCGATTATGTCGGCGAGGAGATGTGGGGGGACACGCCGGTCCGGATCGTCGGCAAGGTGCCGCAGGATCAGGTCGTCGATCTCTATGCCGACATGGACGTGCTGCTCGCTCCCTCGCTCTGGCCCGAGAGCTTCGGGCTGGTGACGCGCGAGGCACGGGCCGCGGGACTCTGGGTCGTGGCCAGCGATCTCGGTGCCATCGGCGAGGATCTCGAGGAGGGCGTCAGCGGCTTCCGGGTCGATGTCGGATCGCCGGATGCCCTGCGCGCGGTGTTCGAGACGATGAACGCCGATCCCGAGCGCTTCCTCGCGAGCCCGCCGCAACCCGCCCAGCGGCCCCGCACCGCCGCCGACCAGGGCGAGGATCTGATTGCTCTCTATGGCAGGCTGATCCCGGCGCACTGAGCGCGCCGATCCCCGTCCCGTCGGGGCCGCATCGCGGTTCCGACGGGACTTGCCGGCCCCGTGCGGCGGCCGGGCTTCGGCGTTCGGGATGCGAGGTGAGGCCGTCACCGGCCCGTCGGGCGGAGGGCCGAAACGCGACCGGTTCGACCGTGTTGACACGCCGCTTCGATGGCTGAAGCGGCACATCGGAGGGGCGAGCCGATGGAGATCCGGCCGCAGAGCCGGAGCCATGCGTGGCGGTGACGCGCGAATGCCCGTACCACTTCTGCGCGAAATTCTTGGTGGCGGCCTCGACTGACCCTGCGGCCGTCGCGCGGTCACCGTACCGACGCGTGGCAGGTGCTCACGCAATGAAGATATTGTGCATATATTTCAGACGATCCTGCCCAGATTGAGGGCATCTGCCTGCGGATCGCCGTCAATCCGGCGCTAAAATTACAGTGCGTCGGCCGATGCCAATAAAGCGTCGCAATACGACAAGCCCAAATGGGCGGCCGCTTTTAGCTTTTGATTGTCATGAATAAAAACACGTGAAGCAGCCTTAGCGATCAATCATCGGGCGCAAAAAGAGGTATTTCCCCTATGGGCCGGATCCATCTTGAAGGTATCAGCAAGATATTCGGCTCCGGCTCTGCCGAGGCGCTCAAGCTCATCGAACAAGGCCAACGAAAGAGCGATATCGCGGCCGCCTGCGGTGCCGTCGTCGGGTTGCGCGACATCTCGTTCGACATCGCCGAGGGCGAGATTCTCGTCCTGATGGGCCTGTCCGGCTCCGGCAAGTCGACACTGCTGCGCTGCATGAACCGGCTCGTCGAACCCTGTGCCGGCCGGATCGTGGTCGACGGCGTGGACGTGACCAAGCTCGGCCGCAAGGACCTGCTCGCCTTCCGCCAGAAGACCTTCGGCATGGTCTTCCAGCACTTCGCGCTTCTGCCCAACCGCACCATCCTCGACAATGTCGGGTTCGGGCTTGAGATCAAACGGGTTCCGGCCAGGGAGCGCATCGAGCGGTCGATGCAGGCCATCGCCCTGGTCGGCCTGAAGGGCTGGGAAGCGAAATATCCGAGCGAGTTGTCGGGCGGCATGCAGCAGCGGGCCGGCCTCGCCCGCGCCCTGGCGGCGGATGCGGACATCCTCCTGATGGACGAGGCCTTCAGCGCCCTCGATCCCCTGATCCGGCGCGACATGCAGGCGGAGCTGCGCGACCTCCAGCGCAAGCTCAAGAAGACGATCGTCTTCGTCTCGCACGATCTCGACGAGGCCATCGCGCTGGGTGGCCGCATCGTCCTGATGAAGGACGGCGAGGTGGTTCAGATCGGTCAGCCCGAGGAGATCGTCGCCCGGCCCGCGACCGAGTATGTCGCGCGGTTCGTCGAGCATATCGACCTCGCCGCGGTGCTGCAGGCGGAGCAGGTCGCGGATCGCTCCGGTCTTGTCCTGGCCTCCACCCAGACGGTGGCCGAGGCGCGGACGGCTATCGGGGCGGCCATCGGGGCGGCCCATGCCAAGTTCTGGCTCGTCACCGACCGGGACGGGCGGCTGGTCGGCCGCATCTTCGCCGACAGGCTCGCCTCGGCCCGCCCCGGCGAGACCCTCTCCAGCCTGCTCGATCTCGGTCAGGCCGTCGTCGAGGCGGATACCCGCCTGGACGCCATCCTCGCGACGGTCGCGGCCGAGGAGGCGGTGGCCGTCGCGGGGCCGGATGGGCGCCTGATCGGTGCCATCACCAGCCGCGACATCGTGCGGGCGCTGGCCGCTCGCCCGGGCGCCAAGGAGCCGTCTCTCGCGGGCGCCTCGCCCCTCTCCAAGCCGTCAGGAGCTCATCGATGGAGTGGAACGTCCCCAAATTTCCCCTCGACACGCTCAGCGATGACGGCCTCGATTGGCTCACCGAGCATGGCAGCTGGCTGACCCGGGCCGTCAGCCGCGTCGTCTCCGACTGGATCGAGACCCTCACCGCTGCCCTCGTCGCGGTGCCGCCCTGGATCTGCATCGGCCTCGCGGCCTTCGCCGCCTATCGCGTCGGCGGCCGCAAGATCGGGCTGCTGACCCTGGCGGGCCTCCTGTTCCTGTGGAACCTGCGGCTCTGGCAGGCGACGGTCGAGACCCTGGTCCTGGTCAGCCTCGCCACCGCGGCGGCCCTGGTGATCGGCGTGCCCGTGGGCATCTGGTTCGCGCTCAGCCGGCGGGCCTGGCGCACCTTCTCGCCGGTGCTCGACATGATGCAGACGCTGCCGAGTTTCGTTTACCTGATCCCGGCACTCCCCTTCTTCGGCCTCGGCGCCGTCTCCGCCTGCTTCGCCACGATCGTGTTCTCCGTGCCGCCGGTCATCCGGCTGACCGCGCTCGGCATCCGCAACGTGCCCGGCGAACTCGTGGAGGCGTCCGACGCCTTCGGCGGCTCGGCGGTCCAGAAGCTGTTCAAGGTGCAACTGCCCCTGGCGCTGCCCACCATCATGGCCGGCGTCAATCAGACCATGATGCTCGCCCTCTCCATGGTCGTCATCGCGGCGATGATCGGTGCGGGCGGCCTCGGCCGCGCGGTCTGGCAGTCGATCCAGCGGCTTGAGGCGGGAGCCGGGTTCGAGGCCGGCATCGGTATCGTCATCGTCGCCGTCATTCTCGACCGCGTGACACAGGCCCTCGCCGCACGGGCCCGCCCCCACGGTATCGCCTGAGGCGCGCCGCCGCGCCGAACCGGCCGATTGCTTCTCCTCCTTCTGTCCGAAAGGCTCACAGCGATGCGTGCACCGATGCTCGGCGCGATCCTCTGTCTCGCCCTGGCCCAGACGCCGGCCGAGGCGGCGGGCAAGCAGGTCCGGCTCGCCTACGTGGAATGGGCCGATGCGGTGGTGGCGACCAACATCCTCAAGCTGGCCTTGGAGGAGAAGGGCTACCAGGTGAAGACGATCCCGCTCGCCGCGGCGGCCATGTGGCAGGCCGTGGCGACCGGCGACGCGGATGCCAGCGTCGCGGGCTGGCTGCCGGTCACGCAGGGAGCCTACTACGCCAAGCTGAAGAACCGCATCGACCTGATCGGCCCCAACGTCACGGGAGCGAGGATCGGCTGGGCCGTGCCGGCTTCGTCCCCCCTCCGCTCGATCGAGGATCTGGCGTCGAAGAGCGCGGAGGTCGACGGCAAGGTGATCGGCATCGATCCCGGCGCCGGCGTGATGAAGAGCTCCGAGGAGGCGATCAAGGCCTATGGCCTCAAGGTCAAGCTCGTGGATGGCAGCGATGCCACCATGACCAGCGCCCTCAAGGATGCGGTGCGGCAGAAGAAGGACATCGTGGTGACGGCCTGGACGCCGCACTGGATGTTCGCCCGCTACGATCTGAAATACTTGGAAGATCCCAAGAAAAGCTTCGGCGAGGCCGAGAGCGTGAACACCTTCACCCGGAAGGGGCTCAAGGACGACATGCCCGAAGTCTATTCCGTGCTCCAGAAATTCAAGCTCACCGTCAAGGACGAGGAGGCGGTGATGGCGGAGAACGAGGAAAAGGGCGCCAAGCCCGAGGAGACGGCCGCCAAGTGGATCAAGCAGAACCGCGCCACGGTCGATGGCTGGCTGAAATAGGGGGGCTGGCGGCGGGGCACGCGCCGGCGAAAGCGCGGAAGGGGATCGGTCGGACGGCTCGGGGGACAGGGCAATGGGGACGAAGGGTCGAGCGGCTGCCCATGTGGCATGGGCTGCGGGGGTCGTGCTGTGCGCCGCGTCGGCCGTCGCGCAGGACCAGGGCCGGCAGGAGCTGGAGGCCGAGCCGAGCCCGGTCAACCGGGAGCAGCCTGTCGCGGTCCCCGAGCCCCGCTCCCCGGTGGTGGCCTCGGACGCGCCGGGGAAGTTCACCTTCGGCGGCGCCATCCGCGCCCGCTACGATTGGCGCTTCAACGATGTCAGCCTCGGCGGCCGGCCCAAGGCCTCCGAGCATCTCGACTTCGACATGCTGGCGCTGAAGGCGACCTACGATTCGGACACGATCTTCGGCGCGGCGCAGTATCGGTTCTACGGTGGCAGCTCCATCTACGGCCCCCGGAACGGCTATCAAGGCTTTCCCGGTGAGGTGCATTTCCCGATGTGGGCCTATATCGGCTACAAGTTCACCCCCGAAGACAGCATCACCGTCGGCCTCAACCAATCGCCTTTCGGGCTGACCCCCTATTTCGGGACGAGCTTCCTCGAAACCCTGGGATTCACCATGGGGCTTGAGGAAGTTTATAATTTCGGCGTCAAGTTCTCCCATGTCGAGCCCGCGTTCAACTATCAGGTCGGCTTCTATCCCGGCGCCAATCCCAACGCCTTCGGCCTGAGCCTCGACAGCGCGCGCTACTCGACCAACATCGTCAGGGGCGATTCCTACGTTCCCTTCGCGACGCAGAACGCGGAGCGGAACATGGTCATCGGCCGGGCCGAATACTTCGTTATCAAGAACGAGGCCGTCTCCCTGGCCTTCGGTGCCTCGCTCTGGCACTCGGAGATCTATAATTTCGAGACCCGCCAGACCGGGACCAAGCAGCTCGAAGGCCTGCACGCCCTGGGCACCTTCGGCCCCTGGGGATTCAAGGCGATCTATGTCCGGCAGGACATCGATCCGAGAAATCCCTTCCGCAACGATCTCGTCACGGTCGGCGGCTTCGACTTCTCCTACAATCTGGCGGCGCGGGGCAATTTCGTCTCGGCGGAAGTGACCTACAAGGTGCCCGATCCGCTGGGGCCGTTCACGGTGGTGCCGTTCGTCGGCTACAGCGCCTTCTACAAGGACAAGGCCAGCTTCCAGACCAGCGAGCGTTTCACGCTGGGCGGGGCCTGGACCCTGACCGCCGACCCTAGCCTCGTGATCTATACCGAGGCCGCCATCGGCCGGAACGATCCCTATGTCGGAGCGGGCCAGTTCGCCAACGGTCTCGCCATGGGCGGCGATAACCGCTGGAAGTCCCGCTTCATCATGAGCATCGGCTATTATTTCTAGATCTTCGTCGCGCGTCGGCGAGCCTCCGGTCGAGGCGGATCCGATGGCGGTGACGGTGGGGTCTCGCTCCGGTGGGAGGCGGTCCGGCGGCGGTCCCGCCTTGATCGTGGGGGGCGGAGGCTTCAGGGTCGTGCGGTGAAGCCCGCCTCCGGCCGGCCCGAGGGAAACACCATGACCGTGTCGAACGATGACGATCTTGCCGGGCTCAAGCAGATCGGACGCATCGTTGCCGACGCGCTGGAGATGATGGGCAAGGCCATTGAGCCCGGCATGACCACCCGCGACCTCGACCGGATCGGCCGGACCTTCCTGGAAACCGCCGGGGCCCGCCCGGCCCCGGAACTGGTCTACGCCTTTCCCGGTGCGACCTGCATCAGCATCAACGAGGAGATCGCGCATGGCATCCCGGGGGACCGGGCGATCCAGCCGGGCGATCTGGTCAATATCGACGTCTCCGCGGAGAAAGACGGTTATTTCGCCGATACCGGAGCCTCGTTCGCCGTGCCGCCGGTGACGCGCGCGGTCGAGCGGCTCTGCCGGGACGGACGCCGGGCGATGTGGACGGGCCTGCGCGAGGTCGGCGCCGGCAAGCCGCTGGCGGGCATCGGCCGGGCCGTGGGCGCCTTCGCCCATAAGAACGGCTATACCCTGGTGCGCAACCTCGCCAGCCACGGGGTGGGATGGGCGCTGCACGAGGAGCCGACCGAGATCGCGACCTGGCCGGACGCCTCCGAGCGCCGGATCATGGAAGAGGGGCTGGTCTTCACCGTCGAGCCCTTCCTGTCCCTCGGCGCCACCTTCGCCGAGGGGGGCGACGACCCGTGGACCCTCTACAGCCAGCCGAAGGCCCTCACGGTCCAGTACGAGCATACCGTCGTCGCCACCCGCAACGGGCCGCTGGTCCTCACCATGCCGGGGCAGTAGGGGCGGGGGCGTGACGGCGGTCAGCCGCGCTCGGCCAGCAGATCCTGGGCGTCTCTGTCCGCCGTGACCCTGCCCGGCATGAGCTTGCCCTGCCCGGTCTTGCGCTCCGCGCTCGGCGGCTGGCCGAAGCAGTCGAGATAGGCCTTCGAGAAATGCGAGGCCGAGGTGAAGCCGCATTCGAACGCCACCGAGAGCAGCGGCATCGCCGTCTGCCGGATCAGGGTACGGGCGTGTTCCAGGCGGATGCGCAGATAGTGCTTGGCCGGTGAACGGCCGAGATATTTCAGGAACAGCCGCTCCAACTGGCGCGTGGAGAGATGCACGGCGTCGGCGAGTTCCTGGCTGCCGAGGGGCTCGGCGAGAGAGGTCTCCATCAGCCCGACCACCCGCAGCAGCTTCGGATGCGCTACCCCGAGGCGCATGCGCAGATCCATCCGCTGGCGCTCGCGGGATTCGCGGATGCGGTGGTGGATGAGCTGGTCGGCCACTTCCGAGGCCACGCTCGGGCCGTGATCCCGCATGATCAGCGACAGCATCATGTCGGCCGCGGCGGTGCCGCCGGCGCAGGTGAAGCGGTTGCGGTCGATCTCGAACAGGTCGGAGCCGATCTCCAGCCCCTCATGCTCCGAGACGAGGCCCGGCAGGTTCTCCCAGTGGATCGTCGCCCGGTAGCCGTCGAGCAGGCCGGCCTTGGCCAGCACGTAGGTGCCCGTGCAGACGGCGCCGATCGCGGCGCCGCGGGCGCTGCCCCGGCGCAGGGCCGTGTGAAGGGCGCGGTAATCCGGGCGGTGGATGTCGATGCCGCCGCACACGACCATCATGTCGAAGTCCTGCGCTTCACCGAAGCGCCCCGCCACCTTCACCTCGATCCCGTTCGAGGCGGTGCATTTGTGCCCGTCCTCCGACCAGAGCGAGTAGCGGTAGAGATCGCGCCCGACCGCGCGGTTGGCGAGCCGGAGCGGCTCGATCGCCGAGGAGAAGGCGATCATCGAGAATTGATCGACCAGCATGAAGCCGACGGAGATGGCCCGCTGGTCCAGCGTCCCGCTACCCGTCACCGCGCTGCTCGCGCACGTCTCCGCGCCCGCTACCGTCATGTCCATCCGACCACCGTCTGTCGGCCATTGCCGCGGCTGGATTGGCAATTCACGTGCCGTGTCGGCACGATTCCGGCAGAGGTGCCGCCCCGTCCGGCTTCCATTCCCTCCCTCCGGAAGGATGGATGCCGTCGTCGCCCCCCTTACCGCGCGGGCTTGCCGGGCCCGCTTCCGATCCCATCGACCGGGAGCGGGATTAAACCCGCGATGTGGAAATTAATCTCCGATCCTCTGGCGAAAGCAATAGAATAATTCTTGTTCGCGTCGCCGCTCGGCCCGGTTCCGCCTTTGCAAGGGGAGACTTGTCGGAGGAGTGAAGTCGGAAATCACAAACTCGCGGTCGCCGTCGTTCAAGCTCCGCTGCGGCCCGCGTCCGATGATCGGTCAACACCGCGAGGTCGACCGATGCGCCGCTTCTCCCTCACGTCGCTGCTCTCCGAATCCCTGCGGGGCCATCAGGGCTGGGGCCGCCAATGGCGCGCGCCCGAGCCGAAGCCGCGCTACGACGTCGTCATCGTCGGCGGCGGCGGCCACGGCCTCGCGACGGCCTATTATCTCGCCAGCGTGCACGGCATCACCAATGTCGCCGTGCTGGAAAAGGGCTGGATCGGCGGCGGCAATACCGGCCGCAACACGACCATCATCCGCTCCAACTATCTCTACGACGAGAGCGCGGCGCTCTACGAGCACGCGCTCAAGCTCTGGGAAGGTTTGGCGCAGGAGCTGAATTACAACGTCATGTTCTCCCAGCGCGGCGTGCTGATGCTCGCGCACAATCTCCACGACGTGCAGAGCTTCAAGCGCCACGTCTACGCCAACCGCCTCAACGGTATCGACAACGAGTGGCTGTCGAAGGAGGAGTGCAAGGCGTTCTGTCCGCCGCTCGATATCGGCACGTCCCTGCGCTACCCCGTGCTCGGCGGCGCCTTGCAGCGCCGCGCCGGCACCGCCCGCCACGATGCGGTCGCCTGGGGCTATGCCCGCGGCGCCGATGCCCGCGGCGTCGACATCATCCAGAACTGCGAGGTCAAGGGCATCCGCCGCGACGCCTCCGGCGCGGCGATCGGTGTCGAGACGACGCGCGGCTTCATCGGCGCCGGCCGCATCGGCGTGGTGGCCGCCGGCCACACCTCCACCCTCATGGCCATGGCCGACGTGGCGATGCCGCTGGAGAGCTACCCGCTCCAGGCGCTGGTGTCGGAGCCGGTGAAGCCGGTCTTTCCCTGCGTGGTGATGTCGAACGCGGTCCACGCCTACATCTCGCAATCCGACAAGGGCGAGCTGGTGATCGGCGCGGGCACCGATCAATACACCTCCTACAGCCAGCAGGGCGGCCTCCACATCACCACCCACACGCTGGATGCGATCTGCGAGCTGTTCCCGCAATTCACCCGGATGCGGATGCTGCGCTCCTGGGGCGGCATCGTCGACGTGACGCCCGACCGCTCGCCGATCATCGGCAAGACCCCGGTGCCGAACCTGTTCGTCAATTGCGGCTGGGGCACCGGCGGCTTCAAGGCGACCCCCGGCTCGGGCCACGTCTTCGCCCACACTCTGGCTACCGGCGCCCCGCACACGATCAACGCGCCCTTCACCCTCGACCGGTTCCGCACCGGCCGCCTCATCGACGAGGCGGCGGCGGCGGCCGTCGCCCACTAACCGGAGGCCGACCCATGCTGCTGATCGCCTGCCCCCATTGCGGCAACCGGCCCGAGACCGAATTCCGCTGCGGCGGCCAAGCCCATATCGCCCGGCCGGAGCAGCCGGGCGCCCTCAATGACGAGGCGTGGAGCCAATACCTGTTCGTCCGGAAGAACCCGCGCGGCGTCCATGCCGAGCGCTGGTGCCACGCCCATGGCTGCGGGCGCTGGTTCAACGCGCTGCGCGACACGGTCAGCGACCGCTTCCTCGAAACCTATCCGATGGGCGCGCAACCCGCCCTTTCCCCTGAGAGCGAGACGAGGGCGTGAGATGGCACAGCCGTTCAGATTGTCCCGTGGCGGGCGCATCGACCGCTCGCGCCCCCTCGTGTTCCAGTTCAACGGCCGGCCTGTTCAGGGATATGCCGGTGACACCGTCGCCTCGGCGCTGATCGCCAACGGCATCCATCTCGTCGGGCGCTCGTTCAAGTATCATCGGCCGCGCGGCATCCTCAGCCACGGCCCGGACGAGCCGAGCGCGCTGCTCTCGGTGGATCGCGGCCCGGGCCGGATCGATCCGAACAACCGCGCCTCCGTGGTCGAGGTGCGGCCGGGCCTGCGCACGGCCTCGCAGAACCACTGGCCCTCGCTCGAATACGACATCGGTGCGGTCAACGACCTGCTCTCGCCGGTCTTCGTGGCGGGCTTCTACTACAAGACCTTCATGTGGCCCCGGAAGTTCTGGGACAAGGTCTACGAGCCCTTCATCCGCGCCGCCGCCGGTCTCGGCAAGGCCCCGGTGGAGGCCGATCCCGACCGCTATGCCAACCGCCATGCCCATTGCGACGTGCTGATCGTCGGCGCCGGCCCCGCCGGCCTCGCGGCGGCGCTCGCGGCGGCGCGCACCGGCAAGCGGGTCATCCTCGCCGACGAGGGCGCGGAGCCCGGCGGCGCGCTTCTGCACGACACCACCTCCGAGATCGACGGACGCCCGGCGGCCCAGTGGCTCGCCGAGACCCTGGCCGATCTCGACGGGCGGGAGAACGTGATCCTGCTGCCGCGCACCACCGCCTTCGGCTATTACAACCACAACCACGTGGCTTTGGCCGAGCGCATCACCGACCATCTGCCGGGTTCCGCCACGCCGGGGCCGCGCGAGCGCCTGTGGCAGGTGCGGGCGGGCGAGGTCGTGCTCGCCGGCGGCTCGCACGAGCGTCCGCTCGTCTTCGCCGACAACGACCGGCCGGGCATCCTGCTCGCCGAGAGCGTGCGCGTTTTCCTCAACCGCTACGGCGTGGCGCCGGGCCGCCGAATCGTCTTCGCCACCAACGGCGCCTCGGCCTACACCGCCGCCCTCGACGCGCGGAATGCCGGCCTCGACGTGACGCTGGTCGATCTGCGGCTGGAGGCCGATTGCGGGCCGGAACTGGCACGTCTGCGCGCCGCCGGGGTCACGGTGCTGACCGGCCATACGGTGATTGGATCGAAGGGCCGCAAGCGCGTCACGGGTCTGATCGTGGCGCCTCTCGGGAGCGACGGTCGGTGCGGCGGCCGTCGCGTTCTCGACTGCGACTGCGTCGGCATGTCCGGCGGCTGGACACCCGCCGTCCATCTGTTCTCGCAATCGCGCGGCAAGCTCGCCTATGACGAGGGCATCGATGCCTTCGTGCCTGCCACCTCGGCCCAGGCCGAGCGCTCGGCCGGCGCGGCGCGCGGCCGCTACGATCTCGCCGCCTGTCTCACCGACGGCTTCGCCGCCGGCGCGGCGGCGGCGGGCTCGGAGGAGCAGCGCGCCTTCGTGGCGACGCCGACCCTGACCGGCTTCCAGCCGGTGCGGATCATGCCGACCGATGCCGATCCGGCCAAGGTCCGCGCCTTCGTCGATTTCCAGAACGACGTCACCGCCAAGGACATCAAGCTCGCGGTCCGCGAGGGCTTCCACTCGATCGAGCACGTCAAGCGCTACACCACGACGGGGATGGCCACCGACCAGGGCAAGACCTCGAACATGAACGCCCTCGGCATCGTCGCCGGGCAGCTCGACAAGGCACTGCCGGCGGTCGGCACCACCACCTTCCGCCCGCCCTACACCCCCGTGAGCTTCGGCACGCTGGTCGGGCCGGCGCGGCACGCCCTGTTCGATCCGATCCGCACCACGCCGATCCACGCCTGGGCCGAGTCCCAGGGCGCGACCTTCGAGAATGTCGGCCTGTGGCGCCGGGCCTGGTACTTCCCGAGGCCGGGCGAGGATCTGCACGCGGCGGTCGCCCGCGAGTGCAAGGCGGTGCGCGAGGGCGTCGGCATCTTCGATGCCTCGACGCTCGGCAAGATCGAGATCGTCGGCCCCGACGCCGCCGAATTCATGAACCGGATGTACGTGAACCCCTGGGCCAAGCTCGCCCCCGGCCGCTGCCGCTACGGGCTGATGCTCAAGGAGGACGGCTACATCCTCGATGACGGCGTCGTGGCCCGCGTCTCGGACGAGTGCTTCCACGTCACCACCACCACCGGCGGCGCGCCGCGCGTGCTGGCCCATATGGAGGATTACCTTCAGACCGAATGGCCGGATCTGCAGGTGTTCCTCACCTCCACCACCGAGCAATGGGCGGTGATCGCGCTCCAGGGACCGAAGGCCCGCGAGGTGATCGCCCCGCTCGTCGACGAGATCGACCTGTCGCCCGAAGCCTTCCCGCACATGGCGATGCGGACCGGCCGGATCTGCGGCGTGCCGACCCGCCTGTTCCGGGTCTCCTTCACCGGAGAGCTCGGCTTCGAGATCAACGTGCCGGCCGATCATGCCCTGGCGGTGTGGGAGGCGATCGTCGCCGCCGGCCAGCCGCACGGCATCACGCCCTACGGCACCGAGACCATGCACGTCCTGCGCGCCGAGAAGGGCTACATCATCGTCGGTCAGGAGACCGACGGCACGGTGACGCCGGACGATGTCGGCCTGGCCGGCATGATCGCCAAGGCCAAGCCGGATTTCGTCGGCAAGCGCTCGCTCGCCCGGCCCGACGTGGTCGCCTCCGGCCGCAAGCAGCTCGTCGGCCTCGTCACCGAGGATCCCAAGCTCGTCCTCGACGAGGGCGCCCAGATCGTCTCCGACACCAACCAGCCGATCCCGATGCGGATGCTCGGCCACGTCACGTCGAGCTACTGGAGCCCGAATTGTCACCGCTCCATCGCGATGGCGCTGGTAGCGGACGGGCGAGCCCTGCTCGGCCGCAGCCTCTACGTCACGACGCCCACCGGATTTACCCGCGTCACGGTGAGCGAGCCGGTCTTCTTCGACATCCAGGGAGAGCGCGTCCATGCTTGAGACCCGTTACCGCGCGGCCCGCGCCCTGCCGCTCGGCGCCCTCGCCCGCGCCGCGACCGGCGGACCGAATGTGACGGTGCGGCCCGCCGGCGCCGAGACGCGCTTCTCCCTGCGGGTCAGGCTCCCCGGGCAGCAGGCCGCCCCAAGGGTGGCCGGCCTTGCCCTCGATGGACCGATCAACACGGTCGTCACGGAGGGGGAGACCTGGGCGGCCCGGCTCGGGCCCGACGAATGGCTGATCGGCGGCCCGGAGGCCGATGCCGACCTCCTGCAGGGGCGGATCGCCCAGGCCCTGGCCGGCCTGCCGCACGCCCTGGTCGAGGTCTCGCACCGCAATGTCGGGATCGACGTCTCGGGGCCGAGGGCGGCGGTGGCGCTGAATGCCGGCTGTCCGCTCGATCTGTCCGAGGCCGCCTTCCCGGCGGGCCGCGCCACCCGCACCCTGCTCGGCAAGGCCGAGATCGTGCTGATCCGGCTGACGGCGGAATCCCGCTATCGCGTCGAGTGCTGGCGCTCCTTCTCGACTTACGTCCACGGCTTCCTCAATGAGGCCGCCTTCGGCGTGGAAGGACCCGCCGAGCATTAGTTTTGCGTCGTGGCGCGTTGTCCCCTCGAACCCGCCCGTGTTCGGGGAAGGCGCCCTTGAGAGAGCACCCGGTCCGATGATCAGCACCTTCGATCTGTTCAAGATCGGGATCGGTCCGTCGAGTTCCCACACGGTGGGGCCCATGGTCGCCGCGCGCCGGTTCCGCGAGGCGGTGCTGGAGCGGGGCCAGGGGGAGCGCGCCGTCACCCGCCTCGTCGCCGAGATCTACGGTTCGCTCGCCTGGACCGGGCGCGGCCACGCCACCGACGTGGCGATCCTGCTCGGCCTCCTCGGCCACGAGCCCGCCAGCATCGATCCCGACAGGACCACGCTCCTTGCGGAGGCCCTGCGCCGCACCGGCGATCTCGGCATCCCCGGCATCGTCTTCGATGTCGAGCGGGATCTGGTGTTCAACTTCACCGACATTCTGCCGCTGCACACCAACGGCATGCGCTTCCGCGCCTTCGATGCCGAGGACGGGATGCTGGAGGAGCGGATCTTCTACTCGGTCGGCGGCGGCTTCGTCATCGCCGACACGGAGGCCGATTCCGTTTCCGCACCGGCCGCCGCCCCCCCCTTCGCCTTCGGCAGCGCCCGCGACCTCCTCGATCTCACCCTCCGCACGGGCCTCACCATCCCGCAGATCCAGCTCGCCAACGAGCTGAGCCTGCGTTCGCGCGAGGCGATCGAGGCCGGCCTCGACGGGATCCGCGATGCGATGTTCGCCTGCATCGAGCGCGGCCTGCGCATGGAGGGCGAATTACCCGGCGGCCTGCGGGTGCGGCGGCGCGCCAAGCGCCTGCACGACTCTCTTGAGGCGACGCGGCTCACCAACAGCCGCCCGGCCCACGAGATCATGGACTGGATCAGCCTGTTCGCGCTCGCGGTGAACGAGGAGAACGCCTCCGGCGGGCGGGTGGTCACGGCGCCGACCAACGGCGCGGCGGGCATCGTGCCGTCGGTGCTGCGCTATTCCCGCGACTTCTGCCCCGGCTGGAGCGACGAGCGCGGGCGCGACTTCCTGCTCACGGCCGCCGCCATCGGCGGGCTCATCAAGTCCCGGGCTTCGATCTCCGGGGCGGAGGTCGGGTGTCAGGGCGAGGTCGGTTCGGCGGCGGCGATGGCGGCGGCGGGGCTCACGGCGGCGCTCGGCGGCTCGGCCTTCCAGATCGAGAACGCTGCCGAGATCGCGATGGAGCACCATCTCGGCATGACCTGCGATCCCATCGCCGGCCTGGTGCAGGTGCCCTGTATCGAGCGCAACGCCTTCGGTGCCAACAAGGCGGTGGTGGCGGCCTCCCTGGCCCTGCGCGGCGATGGCGAGCATCGCGTCAGCCTGGACGAGGTGATCGAGACCATGCGCCAGACCGGCCACGACATGCAGGCCAAGTACAAGGAAACCTCCTTGGGCGGCCTCGCCGTCAACGTCGCGGCCTGCTGAGCGCGAACACAGCCCCAGTCAAAGAAGCGAAACCCCTCTTCTCCAGGGAAGAGGGGTTTTTCACGTTCGGGCCTGACGCGCGAGCCGAGCGAGGCCGGATTGCGGCGTAGCCTGCTGCGGCATGCACTCCTCATAGGCATATTGCTGCGCTGCGACATTTTTTGCGCAGTGCATGCACAAAAGGCGGATCTGATCCTTAGGATCCGCGCTCCTCTGCCATCAGCAAAGGCATCATAGGAATACCGAGCACGGGCCGTCCTCGTCTTGAGCGACGGCCGCATGGTCGAGATTTATTCCATGTTCGGCAAGTTTTTGGAAAGTATCCGTGCCCGTCTTCGCGCCCGCGAGGACGAAGAGGCTCTCGCGAATCTGAGTGACGCTGCGCTGGCCGACATCGGCTTGACCCGTGGCGACTTGGTGGCCTTGCAGATCGCCACCGCGCCTGCTCGCACCGAGCAGGCGGCGGCCGAGCCGTTCCTGGCAGGACTTGCCTTCCCCGCCGCTGCGCGCTTCGCGTGAGCCGGTCTGGCCGGGCTCGGTCCCCGGATTTTGGGGTCCGCTAGGAATATAAGAATTCTCTGATCCGGTCAGGGCTCAAGCCTGTTTCCGGATGGCCGCCTTCGGGATCTGCCTCACCGAGCGGCAGCCTGGAAGCAGGCCGCGCGCTTGTCCCGGCGCACCCTCTCAGGCGGCGGCTTTGTCCGGCAGCGCCACCGGCATGGGCTCGTGCCCGTTCGCCCGCAGCAAGGCCACGAGATCGGCCGGGACCAGCGACAGAGTCCGCGTGCTCACGAGCGGATGCACATTGATCCGGATCGCGTCGAGCAGGCTATCCTGAAGCAGGATCTTCACGCTGCCCGGTGCTGCATTGAGGGCGGCCAGCGGCGAGACGGCGCCGCTCTCGACGCCGAGTTGCTCGCGCAACGTCTCCGGGCTCGCGAAGGAGAGTCCGCCCCGCGCCCCGAGCACCGATCGGAACGCCTTGAGATCGACCTGCGCGTCGTGGTGCAGCGTGAGCAGGAAGGTGGTCTTCTTCCCGTCGCGCAGGAACAGGTTCTTGGTGTGCGCCCCGGCGATGTCGCCGCAGACGGCCATCATTGCCTCGACGGTGAGAACCGGCGGATGTTCGTAGAGCTTGTAGGCGACGCCCTGCTCGCGCAGGCGGGCCAGCAGATCGTCCGGGCTCAGCGGCATAGCGGTCTTCTCACATCTGGGAGGGGAGGGACGGAGCGGGCGCCCGCTGTCCGGGCGGGGCGAGCACGCCGATCTGTCGGAGATGCGCCAGAATCTCGCGGGCGGCCTCCTCGGGATCGGGGTCGATCAGCAGACGGCCGGCCGAGGCCGCGCCCGCTTCGCCGGTCGCCGCCTTCAGCCGCTCCGCCGCCGAGCCGCCGGTGGGCGCGCCCTTCACCAGCTTCGGCCGGCGGCGATAGGGGCGCTCCTCCACGGTCAGGGCGGGGATCGGCCCTGCGCCGATGGCGGGCGCGGCGACGGTCTCGATGGATCCGCGCCGAGCCCGGCCATAGGCATAGGCCAGGGGAGGCGGGGCGTCCGGGTGGCAGGTGGCGAGAACGGGGCCGCGCACCAGCAGGCGGCGCAGGGCGCCGCGGCCGAGGCTCTGATCGAAGCGCAGCGCCCCGTCCGCCTCTGCATCCGCCGCGATCACGTCGGGGATCAGGGGAAGGGAGAGGGCCCGGGCGAGGGCATAGGGCACAAGGCCGCTTTCGTCGCCGCCCTGGCCACGCCGCCCGGCCAGGATCAGGTCCGGGGTGGTCCCGGCGAGCCGCGCGGCGAGTGCCGGCACCGGATCGTCCCCTGTGGGAACGGTGATGTGCTCGATGCGAGAGAGGCCCTGGCCGAGGGCGTCCGTGACGGCCGCCGAGTCCGGCCCGGCATGAAGACCCACGACCTCGCCGAGCCCGGCGGCCATGCGGATCGCCTGGGCTTCCAGGCGCGGCAGCACCGCCGCGCCGGACACGGGATGCCGTCCGGCGGAGAGAAGAACCGCGATTCTCATGACACCTCCGCCGCTTCCTGGGCGAGCAGCCGGAGCAGGGCCGGCATCACGGCCTGCGCATCCTGCACCACGGCGAGGCCCGCCCGCTCGATCATGGCCGCGTGCAGATCGGTGTTGACCGCCACCACATGCTCGCAGCCGGTCACGCCCTGAAGGTGCTGCGGCGCGCCGGAAATGCCGAGGGCAAAATAACAGGTCGCCGCAAGCACCGTGCCCGAGGCGCCGACCTGGGTCTGGCGCGGCATCAGCCCGGCATCGCACAGCACGCGGCTGGCGCCGGGCGTCGCCCCGAGAGCCGCCACCACCTGCCGAAAGGTCTCGAGATCGGTGATGCCGTTGCCGGCGGAGACGACGAATTCGGCCAGCGCCAGAGGCACCGTCGCCGGATCGGCGGGGAGAGGGGTGGCCGACAGGACGGCACGCGCGGTTGGCTCTGAGGCGTCGCCCTCGAAGGGCAGGGCCCGTGCCTCGCGCGGCGGGCCGGCATAATCGGCGACCGCATCGGGGGCCACAGTGGCGAGGCGGGGCGGGGCGGCGCGCTGCTCGACCCGCCGCCCCCTGGCCGGGCGGACGAGGCCGTTGGCGGCCACCACCTCGGCATGGGTGAACAAAGCCTCGCCCATCGCCACCGCGACGCGGCGGGCGCAATCGCCGCCTTCCATGGATTCAGGGAAGAGGATGTGACGCGGCGCCAGCCCGGTGAGCGCGGCTTCGATGCGGGCGGCGCGGGCCTCCGGATCGTAGCCCGCAACGCCGTCGAGGCGCAGCACCCGGTCGGCCCCGGCGGCGCCGGGACCGTCGCAGGCCCCATCGGTGACGAGGGCGACGGCCCCCTCGCGTCCGGCCAGGGTCCGGGCCGCACCGAGCACCTGCCGGTCATGGGCCGAGAGACGGCCACCGGGGGCGTCGGGCACCACCGCAACGAGGAAGGCGGGCTCGTCGATCACGACGATCTTCGGGGCGGCGCTGGCGATGACCGTTGCCTGGGGGCGCGTCGCGACGATCTCTCCGGCGGGGCGGCCGCTCTGACTGAGGTCGTAGCGCTGCCGCTGGCCGCTGCCGATGCGCTGCGCCGCACGCTCGGCCCGAGGATCGCGGCGCAGCCGACCGGAGCTCTGGCCGCGCCGGGTGCGGTCGTAGCGCGGGCGAGGTCCCCCGCCATCCAGGCGGGCGCCCGCGCGCTCGGCGTGGGGATCGCGGCGCGGGCGGGTCATCGGCCGGCCTCCACCGCCTGGAGCAGCAATTCGGCCACGTCGCGGATCTCGGCCTTTCGGTCGGTGACGCCCTCCAGCATCGCCGTGCAGGAGGGACAGGCGACCGCGACGATGCCCGCGCCGGTCTCTGCCGCCTGGGCCATGCGGAGATCGGGGATGCGCCGCTCGCCCGGCACGTCGCTCACCGGCGCCCCGCCGCCGCCGCCGCAGCACATCGCGCGCTTGCCGGAGCGGCCCATCTCCACCCGCGCCACGCCGATGGCGTCGAGCACGGCGCGGGGCGCCTCGGTCTCCCCGTTGTAGCGGGCGAGGTAGCAGGGGTCGTGGTAGGTCACGGAGAGGGCGGCCAAGCGCCCCGGCTTCAACCTGCCGTCCCGGATCAGCTCCAGCAGGAAGGCGGTGTGGTGGACGACCGTGTAATGCCCGCCGAAGGCCGGATACTCGTTGCGCAGGGCGTGCAACGCGTGCGGGTCGGCAGTGACGATGCGCGCGAACCGGTATTGGGCGAGCGTCGCGATGTTCTCCCGCGCCAGTGCCTGGAAGGTCGCCTCGTCGCCGAGCCGGCGAGCGAGGTCGCCGGTATCGCGCTCCTCGGCGCCCAGCACCGCGAAATCGACCTGCGCCTCGCGCAGCAGCCGCACCAGGGCCCGCAGGCTGCGGCCGTAGCGCAGGTCGTAGGCGCCTTCGCCGAGCCAGAGCAGGACGGGAGCCTCGCCGCGCGCCGCCATCAGCGGCAGGTCGAGGCCGGCGGCGAAATCGGTGCGGGCGCCGAGGGAGCGGCCGCCGGGATCGCCGGCTTGGCGCAGGTCCGTCACCGGGCCGACCGCCTTCGCCGGTAGGGCCCCGAGTTCCAGCGTCTGATGGCGGCGCAGGGACACCACCGCATCGACATGCTCGATCATCATCGGGCATTCCTCGACGCAGGCGCGGCAGGTGGTGCAGGACCAGAGCGTGTCGGGATGGATGCGCGCGTCCGGCCCGATCAGCCGGGCCAGCGCCCCGCGTTCGCCCTGCGCCGCCCGGCCGCCCGGATAGGGAGCGCCGGCATAGGCCGGCTCGGCCGGGGAGAGGCCCGCGACGAGATCCTGAATCAGTTTCTTCGGGTTCAGCGGCTGGCCGGCGGCGAAGGCCGGGCAGGCGGTCTCGCAGCGCCCGCAACTGACGCAGGCATCGTAGGAGAGCAGCCGGTTCCAGGTGAAGTCCGCCGGCATCTCGGAGCCGAGGCGGGGGGCATCGAGATCGAGCGGCTGCAGCGCCGTGTCGGGGCGGCCCTCGAACCGGCCGGGCCGAGGATGGGCGACGAGGTGGAGCGCCCCAGCCGCCGCGTGGCGCATCGGCCCGTGCCGCACCTCGAAGGCCAAGCCCAGGCCTCCGGCGGCGGCGAGCGCGAGGGCGGCGGGAGCGAGCAGGCTGCCGCCGCCGCCGAAGGCGAGCAGCAGCGCGGTCAGCGTGCCGCCGACGGCGTAGGCGACGAGCAGGAACGGCAGGATCTGGAAGCGCCCGGCGGAGAGGCGCTTCTGTTTTTCCGGGTAGCGGCGGGCGCCCACCAGCAGGGAGCCAACCGCCGTCACGCCGAAGGCGAGGGCGACGAGGAACCAGTAGGGCCGAAAATCCGCCAGCGGCGGCAGGATCGCCAGGGCCGTGAGCAGGGAGGCGGCAAGCAGGCCGCCGGCCACGACGGCGTGCATCCGCGAGGTATAGGCGTCGCGCGCCACGACATGGTGGACATCGACGAGGTAGCGGCGGGGCAGCTTGGCCAGCCCGTCGAGCCACGCTACCGGCGCGCCCGCGCCGGCCCGCCACAGGAGCGCGCGGCGCGAGACCTGGACGAGGGCCAAAGCCGCCATCAGCCAGACGAGGCCTGTGAATGCGTAGCTCATGCCTGCGCCGCTCATGCCTGCATCACCGAAGAAGTCTCAGAGCCGGTTCGACCGCCGCTTGCTTGCCAGCACAGCGCGATCGAACAGGCTCTCACAGGGCCATCGCCGCGCTGCCGCCGGCCTTCCGCCTGTCAGGCCTCACAGATCCTTGCACAGCCTCAGGGCGTCGTAGATCGCCGCGTGGATGTTGCGGCCCGCCACCGCGTCGCCGATGCGGTAGAGGGCGTAGCTCTTGGAGAGATCGTAGGGCTGCGGCTCGCCGCGCAGCAGCGCCTCCTGATCGGTCTGGCCCCGGTTCAGCGAGGCGTCCTTCAGGGCGCGGTAGAGGCCGTCCACCGGCAGCGTGCCGTGATCGACCACGACGCGGTCGATCACCCGCTCCTCCTCGGCATCGGTCATGGTGTTGCGCAGCGCCGCCACCAGCCGGTTGCCCTCGGGGAAGATCTCGATCAGCTCCATGTTCGGCGTCATCATCACGCCGAGCTTGTAGAGTTCGCGCAGGTGGATCGGCTGGTTGGTGGTGCCGACCTCCTCGGCGACCATCCGGTCGTGAGTGACGATCTCGACGAGGCAGCCGCGCTTGGCCAGCAACTCGGCGACGGAGGAGGCGTTGTGCTGTCCCATCTCGTCGTAGAGCAGCACCGAGCCGGTCGGCTCGACCGCGCCGGAGAGCACCTCGGCGGTCGTCACCGCGTGCTGCTCCGCGCCCTTGGCATGGCCGCGCGAGGGCGCGCCGCCGGTCGCGACGATGACGACGTCCGGCTTTTCCGCCAGCACCGCCGCTTCGGTGGCCTCGGTGTTGAGCCGGAGATCGACCCCGAGCTTCGTGACCTGCGCCACCAGCCAGCGGGTGATGCCCGACATCGCCTCGCGCCAGCCGGCCCGTGCCGCGAGCGCAATCTGGCCGCCGGCCTGACCGCTCTTCTCGAACAGCACCACCGCATGGCCGCGCTCGGCGCAGACGCGGGCCGCCTCCAACCCGCCGGGACCGGCGCCGATCACCACGACGCGGCGGCGGACATCCGCCTTGCGGATCTCGTGCGGCATCGTCGCCTCGCGGCCAGTGGCGGCGTTCTGGATGCAGAGCGCGTCGCCGCCGACATAGATCCGGTCGATGCAATAGCCCGCGCCGACACATTGCCGAATGTCGTCGGCCCGGCCCTCGGAGAGCTTCTTCACCAGATGCGGGTCCGCGATATGGGCGCGGGTCATCGCCACCATGTCGACATGGCCCTCGGCCACCGCGCGGGCGGCGGTGGCGAGATCGGTCACGCGCTGAGCATGGAACACCGGCACGTCGACCTCGCGCTTGATCGCGCTCGGCAGGAACAAAAACGGGGCCACCGGGAAAGACATGTTCGGCAGGGAAATCGCGTGGGCGATGTGGTCGCGCGCCTGACCGCCGAGGATATTGAGGAAGTCCACCAGCCCACGCTTGGCGTATTCGGTGGCGATGGTCAGGCAATCCTCGTGGCTGAGACCGTCGGCGATCATCTCGTCGCCGGACATGCGGATGCCGATGACGTAATCGTCGCCGACTTCGGCGCGCATCGCCTCCAGCACCTCGATGCCGAAGCGCATCCGGTTCTCCAGGCTGCCGCCATACTTGTCGGTGCGCTGGTTGACGGAAGGCGACCAGAACTGATCGATCAGGTGGCCATGGGCGGCGGAGACCTCGCAGCCGTCGAGCCCGCCCTCGCGGCAGCGCCGGGCGGCCTGGGCGAAGCTCTTGACGATGCGGGCGATGTCCTCCGCCTCCATCTCCTTCGGGATGGTGCGGGAGGCGGGCTCGCGCCGGGGCGAGGGCGAGACGGTGGGGAGCCAGTGCTCGGTGTCCCACTTGGTGCGCCGGCCCATATGGGTGAGCTGAATCATCAGCTTGCCGCCGTGCTCGTGCACCCGGTCGGAGAACTGGCGGAAGAACGGGATCACCGAATCGTCGGCGACCGAGATCTGGTTCCAGGGCGCGGCGGGGCTGTCGACGGCGACCGAGGACGAGCCGCCGAACATGGTGAGGCCGATGCCGCCCTTGGCCTTCTCGGCGTGATAGAGTTGGTAGCGCTCCTGCGGCTTGCCGTCCCGCCCGTAGCCGGGGGCATGGCTCGTCGACATCACCCGGTTGCGGATGGTGAGGCCCTTGAGGGTGAGCGGCTTCAGCAGCGCGTCGGCATTGGCGATCACGGGACGACTCCCGAAGGCGATGGGAAAGCTTGGGACGCGAGGGTTTCCGGCCGCCGCGGCGGCCGGGCCTTCAGCGTTCGATGACGAGATCGCTCGTCGGCTTGGAGCAGCACAGCAGAGCCATGCCGGCATCGATCTCGCGCTGGCGGATGCCGCCGGCATGGGTCATGGCGACGGTGCCGGAAGTGAGCTTCGACTTGCAGGTGCCGCACAGGCCCTTGGCGCAGGACGAGGGCAGGCGGATGCCCGCCTTGCGGGCGGCGTCGAGCACCGTGCTGTCCTCCGGGCATTCGAGCACCCGGCGCGTCTTGGCGAATTCCACCCGGAAGGTCCGCAGGGCCGGTGCGGCCTCAGCGTCGAGCGCCTCACCCGCCTCCGTCACCGCATCTTTCTCCGCCTCCGGCAGGGCGCCGAAGTCGAAGCTCTCCTCATGGTGGCGGGCCATGTCGAAGCCTGCCTCTGCCAGCATCGCCCGCACCACCGCCATGTAGGGGGCAGGCCCGCAGACGAAGACTTCGCGCTCCAAGAAGTCCGGCACCGTCTCGCACAAGGTTTCGAGCGAGAGCCGGCCCTTCGGACCCGCCCAGACCTCGCCCGGAGCATCCGTTTCGCAGACCGCGTGGAGGCGGAAGGCGGGATCGAGCCGGGCCATCGTCTCCAATTCGCCCCGGAACACGATGTCGGCGGGCGAGCGGGCGGAGTGAACGAAGGCCACGTCGCGGGCCTCGCCGAGATCGTGGAAGGTGCGCGCCATCGCCATCATCGGCGTGATGCCGCTGCCGCCGGACAGGAGCAGGTACTTCTTGGCCGGATGGGTGAAGCAGGAGAACTCGCCCATCGGCCCCAGCGCCCGAACGGTGTCGCCGGCTTTCAGAGTGTCGTGCAGCCAGTTCGAGACCGGGCCACCGGGCACGCGCTTGACCGTGATGGCGAGCGCGTGCGGCCGGGTCGGCGCCGAGGAGAGGGTGTAGCAGCGGTGGATGGTCTCGCCGCCGATCTCGAAGGCGAAGGTCAGGAACTGGCCCGGCGCGTAGGCGAAGCGGCGCGGTTCCTTCGCGGCCAGCACGAAGGTCTT
Organism: Methylorubrum populi; assembly: GCA_020741775.1. Taxonomy (GTDB): domain Bacteria; phylum Pseudomonadota; class Alphaproteobacteria; order Rhizobiales; family Beijerinckiaceae; genus Methylobacterium; species Methylobacterium populi_B. The sequence goes on along the minus strand of DYYG01000013.1, from coordinate 4,446 downwards.
CACGTCGTGGGTCTCGTCGCGGACGGCGAGGCAGACCAGGGCGTCGTCGGCCTCCGCATCCCAGGGCGCGGAGGCCGCCAGCCGCGCGGCGGCCGGTTCGGCCGAGAGGGGAGCCGTCGCCATGGTCAGCGCCCCAGATGCGCGGCCATGCGGCCGACATACCAGTTGCAGAACTTCTCCACGAGCATCTCGGTATGCGGCGAGTAGGGGCCGGGCTCGTAGGCCGGGCTCGCCACGCCCTGCTGGCAGATGCCGACCAGCTCGCTGTCCTGATCGTTGGTCGCTTCCCAGACGCCGGTCAGGTTGGCGAGGTCGTAATCGACGCCCTCGACCGCGTCCTTATGGACGAGCCACTTGGTGCGCAGCAGCGAGCGCTCGGCATCGAGCGGCAGCACCGAGAAGGTGACGATGTGGTCGCCGAGGAAGTGGTGCCAGGAATTCGGCTGCGTCCAGACCGAGAGGCCGCCGAGCTTGGCATTGGTGAAATTGCCCAGGAGCTTCTTGCAGGCGGCCTTGGTATCGAGGGTGTGGGATTCGCCCTCGCCGTCGAGCGGCAGGCGCTCGGTGCGGAAGCCCGTGACCATCGTATCGAGTTCGTCGATCTCCTTCGAGGGCAGCCCCTCCGCCTCCCACTCGCCGTGGCGGGTCTTGAGCAGGCAGCCGTAGCGCTCGGCATTGGCCCGGTCGTGCTCGTCCATCTCCTCCGGCGCGAAGCCGAAGCCGTAGGCGAAGAGCGGCACGGTCAGCTCGGGATGGTTGGCCCCGCAATGGTAGCACTCGCGGTTGTTCTCCATCGTGAGCTTCCAGTTGCCGGGCTCGATGATGTCCTTCTGGAAGGCGACCTTGGTGTCGCGCACGTTGTGCGGCGCGATGTACGGGCCGAGGCGCGCCGCCATCTCGTCGAAATCGGCCGGGGGCTCGTCGGCGAGACAGATGAACAGCAGGCCCTCGAGCGAGCGGATATGGACCGGCTTCAGGCCATGGCAGCCCCGTCTGAAGTCAGGGCCCATATGCTCGGCATGGATCAGGTTGCCGCCGAGGTCGTAGGTCCAGGAATGGTAGCGGCAGACGAGATTGCCGACCGTGGACTTCTCCTCGTGGACGAGGCGGGCGCCGCGATGGCGGCAGACATTGTGGAAGGCGCGGATTCGATTGTCGTCGTCGCGGACGATGGCGACCGAGGTCTTGCCGATGTCGACGACCATGACGTCACCGGCCTCCGGCACGTCGGGCTCGACGCCGACATAGATCCAGTGGCGCCCGAAGATGACCTCCAGATCCGCCGCGAACACCTCGGGGCTGAGATAGAAGGCGGCCGGCAGCGTGTAGCCGGGCCGGCGCTCGCGGAGGAGGCGCTGCAGCGGAGTCGGCGTCACATCGAGCATGGAAAGCCTCCGAAAGCCGTCATGGGCTTTCGGGAATTATGAAGGCGCGCCCCCGTGCCGCTTCCACGCCAGCGACATCCCCTTGGCAAACCGCGACGCGGCCGGTTCTCTGGCCCGGATGGCCTGCGGGCGGTCTCGCCTCACTTGGCGCTCGAGGCGGATCGGCGCGGAGCCCCGGACGCGTCGGACATCAGGATTTCGTGGGCGATCCGGTCGAGGGGCAGGATCCGGGCGGCGGCGCCGCGTTCGATCGCCTCCTTCGGCATGCCGAAGACGACACAGCTCTCCTCGTTCTGGGCCACGGTCAGCGCCCCGGCCTTGCGCATCTCCAGGAGGCCGGCGGCGCCGTCGTCGCCCATGCCCGTCATCAGGATGCCGAGGGCGTTGCTTCCCGCGCTCTGGGCGGCGGAGCGGAACAGCACATCGACGGAGGGGCGATGGCGCGAGACGAGCGGCCCGTCCTTGACGGCGACGCTGTATTGACCGCCGCTGCGCTGGAGCAGCAGGTGCCGCCCGCCCGGCGCGATCAGGGCCTGGCCCGGCCGCACCGCGTCGCCGTCCTCCGCCTCCTTCACGGAGATGGCGCAGATCCCGTCCAGCCGCCGGGCGAAGGCGGCGGTGAAGCGCTCCGGCATGTGCTGCACGATGACGATCCCGGGGCATTCCGCCGGCAGCGTCTCCAGCACATCGCGCAGGGCTTCGGTGCCGCCGGTCGAGGCGCCGATGCAGACGACCCGGCTGGTTTCGGCCATCGTCCTCCGGCCCGGAAGCGGCGGTGGCATCACCGCGTCGGCGGTGAGTTTGGCCTCGACCGTGCGGCCGGACGCCCGGCCGGGACGCAGGCGGGCCCGGGCGGCGGCGCGGACGGCGTCGCAGAACCGGATCGAGGATTCCATCAGGAACTGGCGCGTGTCGATCCGCGGCTTGGGCAGCACATCGACGGCCCCCGCCTCGAGCACCTCGAACAGGATGCGCGAGCCGGCCTCCGTCAGGGTCGAGCAGATGATCACCGGGATCGGCCGCTGCGCCATGATCTTGCGCAGGAAGGTCAGCCCGTCCATCCGCGGCATTTCGAGGTCGAGGATGATGACGTCCGGCACCTCGTCCTGGATGCGCCGGGCGGCGATGAAGGGATCGGCGGCGGTGCCGATCACGGTGATGTCGGGCGCCGCGGTGAGGATGCTGGCGAGCGTCTGCCGAACGGAGGCGGAATCGTCGACGATGAGGACGCGGATCGGGGCGGCCTGAGGCAACGGAGCGGTTCCTTACCTGCGGAACACGGTCGAGGAGACCGGTGTCAGACCCGGCACACCGGCCCCTGCCATGGACTCGGAATGGCCGACCACGAGGAAGCCGCCCGGGCGCAGATGGGTGGCGAGGCGCCCGAGGACGGCCTTCTGGGTCGGCTTGTCGAAATAGATCAGGACATTGCGGCAGAAGATGATGTCGACGTCGTGATCGACCGCATAATGGCCATCCATCAGGTTGAGATGCTGGAAGCGCGTGCGGGCGCGCAGCTCCGGCACGATCCGGCCTTGCTTCTGCGCCGGGTCGCGGGCCCGCATGACGTAGCGTCGGCGGAAATCCGGCGGCACCGCCGCCAGCATCTCGTCGGCATAGATCCCGTCGCCCGCGACGCGCAGCACCTCGGTCGAGATATCGGTGCCGAGGATCGCGTAGCTGAAGCCCGCCCCCGCCCCGATCATGTCCTGCAGCACCATGGCGAGGGTGTAGGCCTCCGCTCCCGTCGAGGCCGCCGCGCTCCAGACCTTCAGCAACGGCCGGCCGCGCCGGGCGACCAGCCGGGGGATGATCTCGTTGCGCAGGATGTCGAAATGCGCGGGCTCGCGGAAGAAGTCCGTCTTGTTCGTGGTCACGCAATCGACGAGGTGGACGTATTCCTCGTTGAGATGACCCTCGTCGAACAGGTGGCGGCCGTAATCGATCAGGCTGGCGAGGTCGAGGGCGCGCATGCGCTTGCGCAGCCGGCCTTCCAGCATGGTGCGCTTGCCGGGCGGAAGCTGAATCCCGACCTGGCTCTGGATCAGATCGACCACGGATCGGAAATGACGATCGCTGAGATGCGGCACGGCTCGCTTGCCCCGATACGCGTCAGGCCGCGGCGAGCAGGGCCGGGTCGTCGCCCGACATCAGCGCCACGAGGTCGAACACAACCACGAAGGTCTCGCCCTTGCGGCCGATGCCGGCGATGTAGTGCGAGCGCCAGCGCCCCCCGACATCGGGGGCCTGCTCCATCTCGGCCTGGTCGAGTTCCGTGACCTCGAACACCCGGTCGGCGACGAAGCCGACCCGCATCGGCCGGTTCGGCATCGGGATGTTCAGGAGGATGATGCGGGTCGCGGAGGTCGGCGCGGCGGGCGGCAAGCCGAGCTTGGTCCGCAGGTCGACGACCGGGTAGCTCTGGCCGCGCACGTCGATCATCCCCGCGAGGAAGTTCGGCGCCTGCGGCAGCGCCGCGGGCTTCCTGTAATCGAGGATCTCGTGGACGTTCTCGATGTCGATTCCGAAGGTCTCGTGATCGAGGCCGAGGGTCAGATACTGCCACACACTCGACATGCCGGTTGTTCCATCTGTTTGCCGCATCGGGCCCGCCGTCTCCCGCCCGAGGACGGTCCCCCCGACGCTCGCGCGGGGCGGACCGGTCCGGGGCAGAGCCGGTCGAGGAAGAAGGAGCCGGCCCCCGTCAGGGGCCGGCCTCGCGTCAGGCGACGCGTGTGAACTCGGCGTCGCGGGCGTCGCCCTCGCCCAGATCGAAGGCAAAGCCGCCGCCCGCCGCCGGGCGCGCCGTCCGGCCCGCCTTTGCCCGCACCGCCGGAGAGCGCACCGAGCCCGAGACCGGCGCCGCCATCCGCGCCGCCGTCGCCCGCAGACGCGTCACCGCCTGATCCATCCCGGCCGCATCCGCCCCCTCGATCCGGAAGTAGGCGATCGTCGCCTGGAGCCGCTCGGCCTGCGTCGCCAGCTCCTCCGAGGTCGCCGAGACCTGCTCGGAGGCGCTGGCGTTCTGCTGGGTCACCTTGTCGAGCTGCTGGATCGCCTG
>DYYG01000012.1 GCA_020741775.1 Methylorubrum populi | reverse complement strand
TCGAAGCTGAGGCCCCGGGCGGCCATGTCGGTGGCCCAGGGCGCGAGCGGGCCGACGCGGACGGGATCGGCCGGCTTGGCGGCGATGGCCGGATCGGTGCGCGGCTGGGTCTGATCGTTGAACTGCCCCACCGGCGAGGGCTGCTGCGCCAGGGCGCCGGTGGGTGAGGTGAGCGCTGCGGCGCTCAGGAGCGCACCCGCCAGCCATCCCCCACGCTTCGAGCGGGCCCATTCCCGCTCCATCCCGTATCCGCCGCCTCTCATCACATCGTCCCCTTGCTGTGCCGGCTATGGCCATGATGTCTTGTGGCCAAGACTTCGCTGATCTTCCGGACATTCCACTTCACGCCGCGCGCAAAGCAGAAGCCATCGATCTCCGTGCTCACCGGACGGCCCGCAAACCCATCCGGCAGCTCATGCCCGATTTATGGTTTTTGATCGAAGCGGGGGCCATTAGCGGGTGACGCAACGGCCCAGCACGATCGTTTGGCAAAGTGATCAAACTCTGCGCTTTTGCGCATTTTTTGAACAAATCTTCTTTGCATTACTAGGTTCGCATCGGACATATCATAGGGTCAACTACCAAATTGGAATTTTTGGCTTTTGAGGCATCTCCTGTGCAATCGTGCAACGCACAAGGCGGCGCCAGCAGCCGGAGCACTGCGCCCGCGACTGGAGAAAGCCCATCGCCTTGCGACGGAATACGCTCAATATGCATCGGAAAAGAGCACAAAACGGCTTCCGAGCAAGCAAAAGGAACAATTTGTCGAGCAAGGAGGCGCGACCCCGCTCAAAAGACGAGCAAGGGCCCAGTCATACCGTTTGCGCTTGATCGCCTCGGAACCGGCCCCACGCCGTCATCGCGAGCGAAAGCCAGCGAGCGGCGGTCCCATCGGCTATCCCGCGAGACGCTCCAGCGCGGCTGCGTGCAGGGCTTGGTTGGCGGCGGCGACGACGCGGCCGTCGAAATCGGGGGTGATCGGCCGGCCCTGCCAATCGGTGATGAGACCGCCCGCGCCTTCGATCACCGGCATCAGGGCGAACACGTCGTGGACCGCGAGCCCGGCCCCGAGCACGAGGTCGCAATGGCCCGAGGCGAGCAAGGCATAGGCGTAGCAATCGCCGCCGTAGCGGCGCAGGCCCACCTCCCCGCTCAGGCGCGCGACCGCCTCCGCCTCCGCTCCCCGGAACCGGTCCGGCGAATTGATGAACAGGCGCGCCTCGGACAGGGGCCGCGCGCCGGTGCGGATCGGGGTGCCGTCGAGCCAAGCCCGGCCGCCCACGCCGTGCCAGCGCTCGTTCAGGATCGGCATGTCGATGACACCGAGCACCGGGCGCCCGTGCTCGGCCAGGGCGATCAGGGTGCCGAACAGCGGCAGACCGGCGACGAAGCTCTTGGTGCCGTCGATCGGATCGATCACCCAGGTCCGTGCGGCGCCGAGATCCCCGCCCTCTTCCTCGCCGAGGATGCCGTGGCCCGGATAGGTCCGGCGGATCTCGTCCCGCAGCAGCGCCTCGATGCCACGATCCGCCTGGGTGACCAGGCTCGCATCGGCCTTGGTCTCGACCGCGAGCGGCGTGCGGAAATGTGCCCGCGCCAGCGGCCGGGCGAGATCGGCGAGATGGAGGGCGAAGGAGACGAAGTCGTCGCGCATCGGTCCGTTCACGCTACCACGGATTCAGTGGCAGACGAGATCGATGTCATGCCGGGCGAAACGCTCGGCGAAGGGGGCGGGCGGCGACCGGTCGGTCACCACGGTGAGCGGAGCGCCGAGATCGAAGGTCTGAAGATTGGCCTGGCGCCCGAACTTGCGGGAATCGGCCAGCAGGACCGGCCGCCGGGTCTGGCTCCTGAGCGCCCGGCGCAGGACGGATTCGTGCTCCTCGTAATCCATCCACCCCTGCGCGAGGTCGCAGGCGGCGATGCCCATGATGGCCAGATCGAAGAAGTGGCGCCGGGCGTAATCCACGGTGTCGTAGCCGACCAGCGCGTTGTCCTTCGGCCGCAGGGTGCCCGGCGTCAGGTTCACCCGGGCCGGGCTGTCCGCGAGCAGGAGCGCGAGGTCGATGGAGTTCGTCGTCACCGTGAGCTTGCGGGTGGTCAGGCGCCGGGCGAGGGCGAGGGTGGTGGTGCCGGTGTCGATGAAGACCGACATGCCGTCCTCCACCAGCCCCTCGGCCAGGGCGGCGACGCGCCCCTTCTCGCGGCTGTTGAGCTGGCTGCGCTCGATCAGCGGCCGCTCCTGATCGAGGCGCGGCAGCACCGCGCCGCCATGGATGCGCCGGAGGAGCCCGCGCTCCTCCAGCATCTTCAGGTCGCGCCGGATCGTCTCGTCTGACACCGCCAGGGCCGCGGCGATGCTGGTGACGGCGACCCGGCCCGTCTGGGCGAGCTGCGAAAGGATTTCCTCGTGGCGATGATCGGTCAGCATCCCGGCCCTGTCCCCATTCGGCCACAGGATAGCGTCGCGGCGGCCAAACGGGCGCACACAATTTCGGCACGTACACAGGCTGTGGTGCCCGTTCACCGTGCGGCGGCCGAGGCGGCGAGGCGGGATGCCGCGCGATCATCGCCGGGGGACGCGCTCAGGCGTCGAGGTCCGGGGCGCGGCGGTGCCGCGTCGCCTGCTCGTAGGCGTAGGCGTAGGCGAGGAGATCACCCTCGCTCCACATCCGGCCGACGAAGATCAGGTTGAACGGCGAGCCGGAGGCGTAGGCGCCCGCCGGCAGCGTCACCCCCGGCAAGCCGGCGATGTTGATCTCGCAGACCGTGGTTTCGAGCAGCGTGCCCGGGCCGTGCAGGGGCGGCAATTCGGCCCGCATCTGCGGGAAGACCAGGGCGTCGAGCCCGTGCTCCGCCATCACCCGCTCGAACAGCGCGAGATAGGCTTCTCGCGCAGTGAGGAAGTCCGAGAGGTCGGGCGGGCTCGACGGATCGGCGAGGCAGGGGGCGAGCTGGCGCAGATTCGTGATCGGGTGCAGCACGCCGCCGGGGGCGAAGGCATCCTCCGTCTGGGTGGCCTCGGCGAAGGCGGCGAAGCTGGCCAGCGCCACATCCGGCCCCATCCGCTGCAGGTAGTGCTGCAGGTCGTAGGGCGCGGATTCGAAGCCGCGGGCATCGAAATAGACGAGGCCCGGCGTCGGCTCGGCGAGATCGGCGAAGCCGGTGCCGGCGAAGGGATCGGCGACCAGGGTGGCGCCGGCGGCTTCGAGCTCGTCCTGGGCGCGGGCATAGAGCGCGGCGGCCTCCTCCGAGAGCGGCAGATCGCGCCAGCCCGGCCCGTAGAGGCCGAGGCGCTTGCCGGCCAGAGCACCGGAGGAGAGCTTGGCGGTGTAACCGCCGGCCGGACGCTTGCCGATTCCGGCCACGGTCTTGGGGTCGGCGGCGGTGTAGCCGGCGAGCGCGTCGAGGGTGAGGGCGGCGTCGCGCACGCAGCGGGCGATCGGCCCGACCACGTCGCGGGTGCTGCCGGCCAGCGGCATCACACCCGCATTCGGCACCAGGGCGAAGCTCGGCTTGATGCCGACGAGGCCTTGAGCCGAGGCCGGGTTCTGGATCGAGCCGCCGGTCTCCTCGGCGAGGCCCAGCACGGCGAGGCTCGCGGCGACGGCGGTGGCGGTGCCGGCGCTGGAGCCGCCGGGGATGCGGTCGGGCGCGGCCGGGTTCAGGGTCGGACCGGCCCAGCTGTCATTGGCGTGGCTGCCGGTATGGCTCAGCACCGGCACATTGGTCTTGCCGAGGATGACGCAGCCGGCCTCGCGCATCCGCGCTGTCACGGGCGCGTCGGTCGCCGGGATCAGGTCGACGCCGCCGGCGGCCGCCGAGAGGAAGTGCCAACCGCCGGTGCTCGGCAGGCCGGCCATGTCCATCGTGTCCTTGATGACGATCGGCACGCCCGCGAGCGGCCCCAGCGCCTCGCCGGCCGCCCGGCGCGCATCGATGGCGCGGGCATCCGCGAGGGCCTGCGGATTCATCACGATCAGAGCATTGTAGCGCGGGTTGTAGGTCTCGATCCGCGCCAGGAAGGCTTTCGCCAGCGCCTCCGCGGTGACGCTGCCCTCGGCGAGGGAGCGCTGAACATCCTCGACCGTCATCTCGACCAGCTGCGCCGTCAGCGCATCCTCGGCCGGGTCGGCGGCGACGGAAAGGGCCATCTGGGTCATCACGATTCTCACGCTCCGCACATCCTGACCACGGCGAGGACCGATCCCGTCCCGCCGGGATCGGCCTGCCTGCGGCCTCCGGAACGTTCCGCTCCGAGAGAGGCCGACAGGCGCGCCGTCACCGGCTCAGCCCGGCCGGCGTGCCAGCTCTGGCAAGCGGCATGCCACAAAAGTCACAAAACCCTCGAAACCGGTCGTCGCCGGCGGTGGCGGCCGGTCCGCGGCGCGCCGAGGATGGCGCGAAGGGAGCAGGCACCGCTTTCCCGCCCCCGAATGCCGCCAGCGTTAACCGGCCCTTAAACGCTTCACGCCCTCGTCTGACGGTCAGGATCGCCAATCCCGGTATCCTGCGGCCGGCAAGCTGTGCCGGCGGAGCCCCCGCATGCTGGATGCTCTCCGGATCTCGCTCAAGGTGCTGAACGCGGCGCAGCTCGCCGCGGTCGCGCTGGTGGCGCTCCTGCTCGCCTGGGCCGGGACTGCCATCCTCGGCGCCGGGCCGAGCACGAATGCGGAGCAGCAGGCGGCCCTGGCCGGAGCCCGCGCCTTCGCCGAGGCGGTCGATACCGAATTGCGCGGCAGCGTCGGGGATGCCCGCACCGCCGCATTGCTGCTGCGCCCCCAGGATCCGACGCTCACCGATGCCGGGCGTTCGGACCTGCTGCAGGATTGGCTCGTGCTGAACCCACGCTATCACGATGCCGCCCTGATCGGCCCGGACGGAACCGTCCGGGCCGCCGCCGACCGGCGCAGGCCGGGCACCAGCGTCGCCCGGCAGGCGTGGTTCGCGCGGGCGCGCAACGCCGAGATCGTGATCGCGACCCATGACGGCGACGAGGCCGCGCCCCTCGACATCGTGCTCGCCCTCGGGACACCCGGGCGCTCCGACCGGATCCAGCTGCGGGCCGGCCCCGCCTTCCTCGATATCGGGGCCCGCGTGCGCCAAGCGCTCGCTTTGCCCGACAGCGTGACCTTCACCGTGACGGGAGCCGATGGCCGCGTGCTCGCGGGCATGCCCTGGGCGCCCGGCAGCGGGCATCGCACGGCCTCGGTGCCGGTGCAGGGCGGGCGCGAACTCGGAAGCCCCGGCTGGCTGGTGACGGCCACGGCGCCGTCCGCCTCGGCCGGGCCCGGCTGGCCGAGTCGGCAACTCCTGGCTCTGGCCGTGGCCGTGGTAGCCGGGGCGGCCGGCCTCGGCTACGCCCTGGGAGGCAGCGCCGCGCAGCCCCTGCGGCGCCTGGCCGAGGGCTCGGCCGGGCCCGAGGAGGCCGCGGCGTCGCCGGTGCGGGAGATCGCGGCACTGACGGAGGCGGTGACCGACCGCGCCCAGAGCGCCGACGCGGCCCTGGCCCTGGCGGGCACGGGCCTCGACCGCATCAAGGGGCGGCTCCAGACCTTCGAGGCCATGTCCGGCTGGACTTGCTGGGAAATCGACCCGGAAACCCGCCAGGTGGTCTGGTCGGATGCCGACAGCACCGGCACGGCGACGGCCGCCGACCACGCCACCGACCTGTCCGACCTTGCCGCCTGGTTCGAACCCGAAGACCACGCCTTGCTCGATCTCACCCTCCGGGCCGCGCGCGCCGCCGATGGGCCGCACGACGTCGTGCTGCGCGCCCGCGCGGAGCTTCGCACGGAAGCCCCCGGGGAAGGCGGCGCCGCCGCGTCCGGCGCGGAGCGGCGGGTGCTGGTCCGCTTCCTGCGCGGCGCGGCCGATGGCAGCCGGATCCACGCCCTCAGCCGGATCATCGAGCCGAGCGAGGGCGCTGAGACGCCGCTCGGGCTGAACGAGCGCCGGCGCAACACCGTCCTGCGCCGGGTCACCGACGGCATCGTCCACGACTTCAACGACGTGCTGACCGTGATGCTCGCCAATCTCGGCATCCTGCGCCGCCAGAGACTGGCCCCCGAGCAGCTGCGCATCGTCGACACGGCGATGAGCGGAGCCCTGCGCGGGGCGGCCCTGACCCGGCGGATGCTGAGCCTGGTGCGGGGCGAGAGCGACGCCCTGGCCGAGGGCGATCTAGACTCGACGGTGGAGGCCGCCCTGACCTTCCTGCAGACCAACGTGCTGCGGGACGTGCCTGTCATCAACCGCATCTCCGGCGACCTGCCGAAGATGCTGTGCGCCGAGCGCATCCTCGAACTCGTGCTGCTCAACCTCGCCTTCCATTTCCGCGAGCACGGGCTGCACGGCCTCGCCGTCGGGGCCGCCGAGCATCGGGCCGAGACGGAGACCGGGTTCGGGCTGCCGCCGGGCCCCTATCTGCGCCTCCTCGTCGCCAGCGGGCAGCGGGTGCCCGGCCGGCCCACGGGGACGCCGCGGTCGCAGGCGCTCAGGACAGTGCCGCTACTGCTCGCCGAGGCCGGCGCCGGCTGGCGGCTGGTTTCGGACGGGACCGGCGAGGAGGGCTTCGTCGCCGAGATCTGGCTGCGGGCGGCCGAGCGGCGGGTGGAGGAGCCGGCCCTCTGGCAGGCCTCCCTGCGCATCCTCCTGGTGGAGAGCGACAGCCTCGTCCGGGAAAGCGTCGCCGAGGCGCTCGCCGATCTCGGCCACCGCGTCGTCCAGGCGGCCTCGGGAGAACACGCCCTCGAACTCCTGAGCCAGAGCGCCGCCTACGACGCCATGGTCGCCGACCAGTCGATGCCGGTGATGACGGGGCTGCAGCTCGCCGCGACGGTGGTGGAGCGCTATCCCGACATCCGCATCATCCTGGCGAGCCCGCACGGGCATCTGCCGGCCACGGCGCGCCAGTTCCTGCGGCTGGACAAGCCGTTCCGCCCAGACGACCTCGCCGCCGTTCTGAGCGCGGCCACACCGGAATCCAAGGCGGCTTGAAACCTGTTCGACGGGTTCGATCCCGGCACGCCCTCATCCTGCGAGGCGCAGAATCGAACCTGTCGAACAGGCGGCGGGAGATGATCCGGCCTGACGACACCGGGAGGGCGTCTCCGGGGCGCTAGAGCCGTGTCCAACCGCGTTGCAATCGGGCACGGCTCCAGGCCCTTGTTGTGACGCTCTTTCTACCGCCGAACCGGTGTCCACTTCGGCGGAAAGCGCTCTAGCCGGGTCTTCGCAAGGGGCCGCAAGGGCCCAAAGGGAGTGCAGCGGCACTTCAGCGGCGGGCACTGGTCTCACGCAAGCTTCGCAAGATGTGCCTCCGGCAAAGATTGGCTTTTCACGGTTTGGGGAGGCTCTTGTTAACCCTGGAGCCCGATAAATCGGTGCGTATCGTGTGCGTATCCGAGGATCGAATGGCTGTGGTTTCACGCAACCATCTGCGGACTCCCGGGAATCTGTGTGTTCTCGTCCTCGGTGCCGCGGCCGTGTTCGCGGCGGCTCCGGTCGAAGCGGCCGACCTGCCCGCCCCGGCCCCCTCCGCCGCTGTCGATTGGTATACCGGCGCGCAGCAGCAGGCGGTGGACGATTCCTGGGCGGTCGCCGTCGACGGCTCGACCAGCATCACCTCGAACAGCTCGGCCTTCGGCTCGGTGACGGCGACGACCTCGCTCGGCAGCCCGCCCACGGTGAGCGGCGTGCGGGTTCGCGTCGAAGGCGTGGCCGGCACCTATTCCTATCCGGGCCAGGCCGTCGGCGCACGCGTGACCGGCTACCAGCAGGAGGGCTCGGCCCTCGCCGGCTACGAGTGGATCTGGCGGGATGCGGCCCTGGCCGGCTATATCGGCTTCAACGTCCGCAGCAATCAGCTCTCGATCCCCGATCCCGGCAACCCGGTGGTCGGAACCGGCGTCGGCCTGAAGGTCGCCGGCAACTTCTACGCCACCCCCACCGACCGGACCATGGTCTCGGCCTACGGCTCCTACTCGACCAAATTCAACGCCTATTATTCCCGCTTCCGCGTCGGCTACATGGTCGCCGACGGCGTCTATATCGGTCCGGAGGCGCTGTTCCTCGGCGACGACTTCTTCCGCCAATACCGGGTCGGCGCACATCTCTCGGGCCTGACCTTCGGGCCGGTGCAAATGTCGCTCGCGGTGGGCTACGTGCGCGACCGCATCCAGGGCACTGGCTATTATTCGAGCATTGAGGCGCGCGCGAACTTCTGATCGTGCCCGAGCGGACAATCCGTCCCCTTGCCCTCACAGCGTCCAGCCAAGTACTCAAAGACGTCGGCGGCGTGACACGGCGCAACAGGAAAAGATCCTTCTTGCAACGCATGTTGTATTTCAGAAATCAATTTTTTCATCCGACGTGGGATTTCCCCACGGACCGCCTCGCGCTCCGGAGCGCACGATCAACCTTGTTCGAAAAGTTCGGCGGCAGCACCCTGAACCATCGAAAAGTTGTCGTATTTCGATGATGGGTCGGCTCACGACGCGGGAGTGGCGGGTGTGATACGGGCGTTGCGGTGGCTGGCCTGGATGGGAACGACGGCCGCCGGCCTCGTCCTGCTGAGCCAGCCGGTCGGGACACAGAACCAGCTCGCCATGAGCCTCGCCGCCATGGCGGTGATGATCGTGCTGTGGCTGTTCCTCGACGGGCCGCGCACCCGCTTCGTGTTCCTGGCGCTGGGGAGCCTCGTGGTGCTCCGCTACATCCTGTGGCGGGTCACCGACACGTTGCCCTCCCCCGGCGATCCAGTCAGCTTCGGCTTCGGATTGCTGCTGCTCCTCGGCGAGCTGTACTGCGTCTTCATCCTGTTCGTGAGCCTGATCATCAATGCCGACCCGCTCCAGCGCCGGGCGCCCCCGACGGCCGGGGCCGCCGAGCTGCCGACGGTCGACGTGTTCGTGCCGAGCTACAACGAGGATGCGGCCATCCTGGCGATGACGCTGGCGGCGGCGCGGCAGATGAACTACCCGCCGGACAAGCTCACGGTCTGGCTGCTCGACGACGGCGGATCGGATCAGAAATGCGCCGATGCCAACCCCGAGAAGGCCAAGGCCGCGCGGGAACGGCGGCGCGACCTGCAGGCCCTCTGCCAGGAACTCGGCTGCCGCTACCTCACCCGCGCCCGCAACGAGCACGCCAAGGCCGGCAACCTCAATAACGGGCTCGCCTTCGCCACCGGCGAGATCGTCGTGGTGCTCGACGCCGACCACGTCCCGTTCCGCTCGTTCCTGAGCGAGACGGTCGGGTATTTCGCCGAGGATCCGAAGCTCTTCCTGGTCCAGACGCCGCACGCCTTCCTCAACCCGGACCCGATCGAGCGGAATCTGCGCACCTTCGAGCGCATGCCCTCCGAGAACGAGATGTTCTACGCGGTGACGCAGCGCGGCCTCGACAAGTGGAACGGCTCGTTCTTCTGCGGCTCCGCCGCCCTGCTGCGCCGCACGGCCCTCGACGAGGCCGGCGGCTTCTCGGGCATCACCATCACCGAGGATTGCGAGACCGCCTTCGAGCTGCATTCCCGCGGCTGGACCAGCGCCTATGTCGACAAACCCCTGATCGCCGGACTCCAGCCGGAGACGCTGACGGCCTTCATCGGCCAGCGCTCGCGCTGGTGCCAGGGCATGTTCCAGATCCTGCTCCTGAAGAACCCGGCCCTCCAGAAGGGGCTCAAGCCGATCCAGAAGATCGCCTACCTCTCCAGCATGACGTTCTGGTTCTTCCCAGTGCCGCGGCTAATCTTCATGTTCGCGCCGCTGCTGCACATTTTCTTCGATTTGAAAATCTTCGTCGCCAGCGTCGATGAATCCATCGCCTATACGGCAACCTACATCCTCATCAACCTGATGATGCAGAATTACGTCTACGGCAAATTCCGCTGGCCCTTCGTGTCGGAACTCTACGAATACGTCCAGGGCCTCTATCTGTCGAAGGCGATCGTGTCGGTGATCTGGTCGCCGAGGAAACCGACCTTCAACGTCACCGACAAGGGCATCAGCCTCGATCACAACCACCTCTCCTCGGCCTCGCTGCCCTTCTTCGCGGCCTATGGGCTGCTGGCGACGGGCTGCGCGGTGGCGGCCTGGCGCTACCTGTTCGAGCCGGGCGTGACCAACCTGATGCTGGTCGTCGGCCTGTGGAACTTCTTCAACCTGCTCACCGCCGGCGCGGCCCTCGGGGTCTGCGCCGAGCGCCGCCAGCTCGAACGGACGCCTTCCCTGCCCATCAACCGGCGCGGCCTGCTCACCCTCGGCGGCCGGGCGATGGACGTGGCGATCACCCGCGTCTCGGCGGAGGCCTGCACGGTGCGGCTGCCCGCCGCCCTGATCCCGGCGGGAACGGGCCAGCGCACGCTTACGGGCACGCTGAACGTGGTGCCCGTGGCGGGTGCGCGGCCGGCCGGCGCCCTGCCGATCACCCTGGAGGGCTTCGATCGCGGCCGGGACGAGGTCTTCTGCCGCCTGAGCTTCGGCCGCCTCCGACCGCAGGATTACATGGCCCTCGCCGGCCTGATGTATGGCGATGCCGAGGCGATGCGGCGCTTCCAGATGCGGCGGCGGCGGCACAAGGACATCCTGACGGGCACCGCGCAATTCATCTGGTGGGGACTGTCCGAGCCCTTCCGCGCCCTGCGCTACGCGCTCGCCGCCGATGCGCGCCCCGCTCTGGCCGCGGCCACCGCCGAAACCTCCCCGATCTACGACGCGCCGGAGCAGGCCCCGACCGGGGCGCATCTCCCGGAACCGCTGCTCCAGGCTCCGCCCTCTCCGCCGGCCGCACCGCCCCGGAAGGAGCCGGCTTTGGAGGCGCAAGCCTCCCCGCTCCCCTCCTCCCCATCCCAGCCCCGCCCCCCGAACGACTGGGTGGGCATGATGCTCGATTACGAGAACGAGCGCGCCCTGTCCGGACGGACCGGCCGCGGCGCGGGCACGGCATGAGCAGCGTGAGCGTCACGGCTCCGTTCCGCGCGCTGGCGCTCCTGCTCGCAGGCCTCAGCGCCGTCGCGGCGGCGCCCCCGGCGCGGGGGCAGAGCTTTCTCGGGACCGGCCCGGCCGAGCGGCTGACCGTGCCCCCGACCGGGGATGCCCTGCGCAAGCCGGCCCAGCCACCGCCACCGGCGCAACAGGCGGCACAACCCGCGACCCAGCCCCCCGCAGCGCCACCCCAGGCCGCCGACACGGGACACCGGGCCCAGGTCCAGGCCACCATCGCCCCCGCCCGGCGCCTGCCGGCGGGCACACGCGGCTTCCGCCTCCCGGGCGAGGACGCCGTGCTGCAATACGCGGTCTATCTCACCGAGGCGCAGACCCGCGGCCCGGCTCGGCTGCGCGTCTCCTATCTCTCGTCGATCTCGGTGGCGCCCGAATTCTCGGAACTCGCCGGCCTCGTGAACGGCACCAAGGTCGGCTGGACCCGGATCCAGGCGCCCGGCGCCGTGAAGGTCGTGGAATTCGCGATTCCCGAAGGGGTGCTCAAGTCCGGCTACAACGCCGTGACCCTGACGGCGAGCCAGCGCCACCGGGTCGATTGCTCGATCGAAGCCACCTACGAGCTGTGGACCCAGATCGATCCCTCCCGCTCCGGACTGGTGGTCGCGCCCGCCGCCGACCTCGACCTGAAGTCGCTCGCGGCCCTGGAGCCCGATGAGAGCGGCGCGCTGCCCCTGGGCGTGCTGCTCAACGAGAAGCCGACCCTGCCCCGGCTGGAGCGGATGATCGGTGCGGTCCAGGCGGTGGCCCTGGTGAGCCGGCTGGCCCGGCCGGCGGTCAGCTTCGGCACGCCGCTGACCGGACGCAACGGCGTCAACCTGCTCGTCGGCACCGCCGCCGAGATCCGTGGCACGGACGGCGTCGAGGAACTCGGGGCGATCAACGGGCCGCGGCTCGCCCTTCTGCCCGCGCGCGGCAGCCGCGCGCCGACCCTGGTCGTGACCGGCCTCAACCCCGACGACGTGCGCACCGCCACCGCGCAGCTCGCCGCGACCGGGGATGGCGGCGGCAGCCAGCCCGGCACCGCCCTCGCCCCGCTGATCCGGGGCTACGAGGTCGAGGGCGGCGAGCGGCTCGAACTGGAGAAGCTCGGTGTCACCACCCGCGAGTTCAGCGGGCGCCTGCTGCGCACCCGGTTCGAGCTGCGCTTCCCCGCCGATTTCGTCCCGGCCGATTACGGCAAGGTGATGCTGCACCTCGCCGGGGGCTACGCCGCAGGCCTCGATTCGAGCGCCCAGATCGTCGTCGACATCAATGGCCGCAACGCGGCGAGCGTGCCGCTGCCCTATACCCGCGGCGAGGTGTTCGACGACCAAGCCATCCCCCTGCCCTTGAGCCTGTGGCGGCCGGGCCTGAACAGCGTCGAGATCAGCGCCCAGATCCCGAACGCGTCGGACAAGGTCTGCGACACCCTCTCCCCGGCGGCGCGGCAGCCGCGCTTCCTCTTCCTCGACCGCACCCGCCTGGAAATCCCGGCCCTCGCTCGGGCGGTGCGCAGCCCGGATCTCGCGGCGGTCAAGGCCGGCGCCGTCCCCTTCGTGGCCCAGGGTGCGCGCCCACGCCTCGTCCTGCCCACCACCGACCGCGACACGGCGGATGCCGCCGCCACCCTGGCGGCCCGGCTCGCCATCGCCGCCAAGCGCGTCATCGATTTCGAACTCGTGCCCGATGCGGGCGGCACGGAGGGCGGCGCCACCCTCGTGGTCGCACCGGCCCGGGCGCTCACCCCGGTGACGCTGCAGACGGTCGGCCTCGACCCCGACGAGATCCGGCGCATCTGGGAAGGCCGGGCGGAGACCGTGGCCACGCCGGGCCAGTTCGGCACCGAGGGCGTGCTGACCCTCGACCGGCTGCGCCGCAACGTGCCGATGCGCTGCTCTCTGCCGGCCGCCGCCGTCCCGGTCAGCGTGGCCGCGGCCGCACCGGCGGCGGCTCCGATCCCCGCCCCGGCTCCCGCGCCGCGCTCCATGCCCGCGACCGGATCGGAAACCGACGAGCAGCTCGTCGCGCGCTGGGACCAGACCCTGTCGGGCTCCGCCGTCGTCCCGACGGTCCTGCGCGAGGGCTGGACCCGGCTGGCGAATTGGGGCCTGAAGCTGCGCGGGGAAGTCACCGGCCTGATGCAGGAACCGGGGGCGGCCGTGACGGTCAATCCCCGCGCCTCGCTGATCATCGCCGAAGGCAGTGGTGGAACCCGGCTGAGCGACAGCACCGTGCTCGTCACCGCACCGAATCCGTCGATGCTCAAGGCCTCGGTCTCCTGCCTCGTCGATCCGGTGGTCTGGACCCGCCTCGTCGGCCGCGCCGCCTTCCTCGACGCCTCGGACGGCACCCTCTCCACCGTCCAGCCGGATCATGTCGCGCTGATCGAGACGCGATCCTGGTCGCTGCCGAACTTCCGGCTGGTCGCGGCGGCGTGGCTCTCCCTCAATCCGGCCTATTACGTCGGCATGACCCTGGTGATGGCTCTCTGCCTCGGTCTGGCCACCACGAGCCTCGTGCGGCAACTCGGCCGAAGGAATTCCTGATGGAGCCCGTCCGCCGCATGCCCAGCGCCCGCGCCCGCCTCGGTGCCGCGGCGCGCGGGATCGCCCTCGCCCTCGCCGCCGCGTACCCGGCGGCGACATCCGCCCTCGCGCAGCCCTCGGAGGCGACCACCGTGCCGCCCGCCACCGCCCTGCCGACCCCACCCCGGCCCGAGAGCCAGGCCCGGACCGATGCCGGCCCCGTGCTCGCCAACACGCTGAAGGACGACGACGCCTGGCAATCCTACCGGCGGCGCTTCATCACCGAGCAGGGGCGCATCGTCGATACCGCCAACGGCCTGATCAGCCACAGCGAGGGCCAGGGCTACGGCCTGCTGCTCGCGGTCGCGGCCGGCGACCGGGCCGCCTTCGAGCGGATCTGGGGGTGGACCCGCGCCAATCTGATGGTGCGCTCCGACGAATTGCTGGCTTGGCGCTGGTCGCCGGACCAACGGCCGGCGGTGGCCGACATGAACAACGCCACCGATGGCGACATCCTCATCGCCTGGGCGCTGACCGAGGCGGCGGAAGCCTGGGGCGAACCCTCCTACCGCACCGCCGCGCGCCGCATCGCCGTGGAATTCGGCCGCAAGACGATCCTGTTCAAGGATCCGCACGGTCCGGTCCTGCTGCCCGCCGTCTCGGGCTTCTCCGCCCGCGAGCGCGGCGACGGGCCGCTGATCAACCTGTCCTACTGGGTGTTCCCCGCCTTTCAGCGCCTGCCGATCGTGGCTCCTGAATACGACTGGGCCTCGCTGATCCGCAGCGGCCTCGCCTTCCTGCGGCAATCCCGCTTCGGGCCGAGCAGCCTGCCGACGGAATGGATCTCCGCCAAGGAGGCGCTGCGGCCAGCGGACGGTTTCCCGCCCCTGTTCTCCTACAATGCGATCCGCGTGCCGCTCTATCTCGCCTGGGCCGGGATCGGCCGGCCGGAGGATTACGCCCCGTTCAAGACGCTGTGGGGCGGGCTCGAACGCGAGCGCCTGCCCATCGTCGACACCCGGGACGGACAGCCGGTCGAATGGCTGAGCGAGCCGGGCTACACCGCCATCCCGGCGATCACCGCCTGCGCGGCGGATGGGACGCCCTTTCCCGAATCCTTAAGAACGGTGCAGGATAACCAGAACTATTACCCGACGACCCTCCACCTGCTCGCGTTGATCGCGGCCCGGATGCGGTATCCGTCATGCGTGAAGTCCTGACACCTCTTGCCGCCGGCCTCTCCGCCGTCCTGCTCGGTTGCGCCGAAGCCGCGGCCCAGGGCGGCGCGCCGTCGGCGCCCGAGCCCGCTCCGCGCGTCGTCTACGGCGATGGGGTGCGCGCACCGGCGATCGTCGTCGATCCCGAGACCGGGGGCACCCCCGGCATGGTCGACGAGAGCGCCCTGCGCTACTACGCCTCGCAAAAGCAGACCGCCCGGATGAAGGCCGAGATCGCCCGGCTGAAGCGGCTCTATCCGGGCTGGACGGAACCCAACGACCTCGAAACCCTGCAGCCGAGCCCGCCCGAGGAGGCTCCCCTGTGGGATCTCTTCACCGCCGGTCGCTTCCAGGATCTGCGCGCGGCCATCGCCTCGCGCCGCTCGGTCGATCCGGCCTGGCAGCCCTCCGAGGAACTCGCGCGCAAGCTTCGCCGGGCGGAATTCCGCAGCAGCATCAAGGCCGCGGCCGAGAAGGGCGGCGGGGGAGGCAATGCCGAGGAGGTGGTCGGCCTCTATCGCGGCGATCCCGGTGCCCTCGACCCGTCCGATGTCGAGAGCGTCTGGCGGATCGCCGACGGGCTGGCGGCGACGGGGGCAACCGAGGATGCCTTCGATCTCTACAAATCCGTCCTCGATGGCAGCGCCGATGCCGGCGCCCGCCTCGCCACGATCCAGAAGGCGATGAGCCATCTCAAGATGGAGCAGGCCGAGCGGCTCATCGCCATGGGGCGATCGAGCCAGGAGGGAGTGTCCGAGTTCGAGGCGATCCGCCTCGACATCACCCGGGCACGGATCGCCGCCTTCCTGCATGACGAGCCGGCTCAGACCCCGACGCTGGCCGACCTCAACGCCTTCCAGGCCTATGCCCGCAAGAGCGGCGATCCCGGCCAGACCGGGCTGCTCGGCTGGTACGCCTATAAACGCCGCCAGTTCCGCGAGGCGCTGGAATGGTTCAAGCTCGCCATCGCCCGCGGCGGCGACGCCATGGTCGCCCACGGCCTCGCCCATACCCTGCGCGAGCTGAACATGCTGCGCGAGGCGGAAGAAGTGGCCTATGCCTGGCGCGACCGCTTCGTCGGCAACGAGCTGCTCTTCATCGACGTGCTCGAACGCAAGCTGACGCTGGCCAACCCGCCCTTCATCGAGCCGGCCCGGATCGAGCGCTACGCCAAGGTCGTGATCGGCTCGGCTTCGGGCGAGGGAGCGCAGGGCTTGGCGTGGTACGCCTACAATTCCTGCCAGTTCGACACCGCCCTCGAATGGTTCCAGCGCGCCGTCGCCTGGATGCCGAGCGAGACCACGGTGTTCGGCTATGCCCTGACCCTGCAGCGGCTGAAGCGCCAGCGCCCCTATCTCGAAACCGTGAATCGCTATGACGGCCTGTTCCCGAAGGTCGTCGACATGCTGTTCCGCGAGGATCCCGGCGGGCCGCCCCTGCCCTGCGCGGCACCGCAGCCCCCCTCCGCCCGTTCGCCGGCCCGCGCGGAGAAACCGGAGACCAAGCCTGAACCCGCCCCGTCCTATGGCCGGGTACCCCGGCCGGACTCGGCCAATGTCGGTGCCCAGAACGGCACGGTGCCGCCGGCCGTCCAGCGCAACGAGTTTCCCCTGGCTGTCCCGCTCGACAATCCCCTGCGCTACCCGCCGGCTTCGCTGCAGCGCGCCCTCTCCGAGCCGGTGGCTCCCGGCTCCTATGCCCGCGAGCCCGTGACGGCGCGCCCGCCCCTGGTGGCCCGGCGTGTGAACGGGGCGGGACCCATGCCCTACGAACGCTACGGCTTCACCCTGCTGCCGGGCTATAACGGGCTCGACAAGCCGGAAGGCCTCGGCACCCCGCCGCCCGGCACCCTCTGGCAGGATCAGCAGGCCGAGCGCGGCCGCGGCCCATCGCCGGAGAGCGACCGCTTCTCCGTGCCCTCCCGGGTCTCCTCGGGCAATGGACCGAACGGGAAGGGCTTTCCGTGAAACCGCGTCATCGAGTGAGCGCCCGGCAGGGGATGATCGGCTTCGGCACCGATCCGAAGCGGCGCTTCGGGGTCCGCCTTGCGGCTTTGGCCGCGCTGATCCTCGCCTGCGCCGAATCGGCTTTGGCTCAGACCGCGCCCGTCCTGCGCCTGCCCGGTGCCGGCACGGTCGCCGGCGTGGTCGAGACACGCCTGCGCGATGGTTTCGATCAGCGCATCCGGTTCGAGGGCGGCGACGGTCGCAACCATGCCGAGATCGGCCTGCGCAACGAGACCGGGGACCTTCTCCTCGCCTTTCCGCCCCGGCTCGCCAAGCCGAGCCAGTTCGGCATCGAGGGTGAGATCGCCGTCCGCTTTCCCGGACAGGTCATGCGCATCGTGGCGCCCCGGCGCAATGCCTACGGGCCGATCGGCCTGGCGCTCGGGGCGGAGTGCCTCTACGCGTGGCAATGGTTCGAGCGCGCGAGCGCAGCCCAGCGGGTCGCGAGCCGGACCGGCCTGTTCGATGCCGGTATCGCGCCGACCGCCGGCCGCCGCGCCCTGTCGCTCCGGATCCGCCTGTGTCGCACCGCGCAGGCGAGCCTCGACGATCTCGTCGCCTCGGTCGAGCGGCTGACCATCACCCTTCCCGGCGAGGGGGGAGCCGTCCGCTCCGCGCCGGTCCGGCCGCGCCCTGCTCCCCGGCGGGCAGCCCCCGCGGCGCCCGTGAAGCAGCAAGCCAATCGCCCCACGGCCCCCACGCCGCCGCCCGAGGCCGCGCCGAAACCGGCACCGTCTCCCCCGCAGGCCGCGCCCGCGCTCCGGCCACCGGCGCCGACCCCCGGTGACGCCGGCCGCCGCTACCTCGCTCCGACGAATCCGGAAGGCACCGCCCCGGCCACGGAGCCGCCGGCCTCCAGTGCGGCACCGGGCGGTGCGCAGCGCTTCATCACCGATGTGCCGAAGCCGGGCGAGCCGCAGGGCCGCGACTTGATGCCGAGCCCGGCTCCCGGTCGCTCGACCAGCGAAAGCCTTTCGCGTGACCTCCCGCCGGAAGCGTATCGGCCCACCCCGTCTCCTGGAGGCCGGTGAGGGCTCGTCCGGTTGTTGGGAGTGGAGCAGCCCGCTCGGCGGGATAGCCAGGCGGGATCGCCTGTTTCGGGGGTACGCGGAGCAACGGTGACCAGCGAATGCCCCCTCCCCTCTTGAAGCTAGGGCCGGTTCCGGATGAGTGGCATCGGTTTCCGACTGCGCTGAGCGGCGAACGCCAAAAAGCCCGCTTGGCTTTTGGCCATGCGGGCTGTGTCGGCGGGGCCGGTGCGGATGGTGTGTGTCGTGGTGTTGGTTGCGGGGGCTGGATTTGAACCAGCGACCTTCAGGTTATGAGCCTGACGAGCTACCGGGCTGCTCCACCCCGCGCCGGTGTTGGCGATCGCGGCGGGCCTATGGCCGGCCGGGGATCCGGT
>DYYG01000011.1 GCA_020741775.1 Methylorubrum populi | reverse complement strand
GGGAAAGCCCGCCAAGGTCGCCATCGTCGCCACCGGCCGCCGCCTCGTCGTCCTCGCCAATGCCCTCGTCCGAGACGACAAAACCTTCGCCGAAAGCGACGTGGCCAATTGACCCGCAATACAGTCGCCGGTTGATCCCTTCGGGACGGCGGACCTGGGCTTCGCTCAGGTGCCGCGCAGGCTTGCTGAGACGGTTCCCACTCCCATCAAGCGGACACCGTATCAGACGAGGCTGCGCTCGATCGTCTCCTCGTCGCACACGATGCCGGCGGTGCCGGCGAACTCCGCCTCGCTGGTATGAGCCGGCGGCGCGGCCGGGGGGCTGTCGGGGCCCGGTGAGAAGCTCTTCATGAAGGAGCGCATCACGTGGGCGACGCCGGCCTCGGCGATGCTGCGCTGATCCTCGCCGTAATAGCGGCCGCCATGGGTCTGGCTCGTGATGATCTCGTAGGACGGAAAATAGACGAGGCGCGGATCGCCGCGCTCGCAGATTTCCCCGGCAGCGGCGCGCAGCACCGCCTTCGACTGCGCGTTCGAGACGAGGACGTGCTGGTCGAGATAGGTCGCGATCAGCGGGACCGGTGAGACGGTGACGATCACCCGCGCCCGCCCGTTCACGCTCCAGAGCCGGTCGAGGAAGCCGGAGAGGTCGCCGATCACCTCCGAGGTCGTCGCATTCACGAAGGCCACCTCGGCCGGATCGAATCGGCCGCCCGCGACGCCGGGCGCCAGGGAAAGCGCCGCTCCGTCGGCGCGGCAGCGCCAGCCTTCGGTGAGGCCCAGCGTCACGACCAGGACGTCGAGGCTCTCGAACAGGTCCCGCACCCGGGCGAGATGGTGCTCGCGGGCCGCGAGGACCGCCGCCTCGTCGGCGAACCCGTCCGGTTCGATGGTTGGGCGAAACGGATCGACGAAGCGTCCGTCTTCCCGCTGCCACGCCTTGAGCTGCGGATCGAAGGCGCCGAAGGCCCGGTCGAACAGCTGCACGAACTGGCGCGGCCCGTAGAGGTTGCCGTAGCGGGCCGAGAAGGTGCCGTATTGGCGGGAGGTGGCTTCCGCCTCCCCCATGCCCTCGGGCGCCTCCTCGGTCACATGATAGCGGAAGCCGCCCCGAGCGAGCGCCTGTGAGACGCGCTGCGCGAAACAGGATCCTGCGGTCGCGACCCGGTCCGTGCGGGCGATGCGGAAAGCGTCGCGCGGCCCTGGATCGAGGGCGAAGGGCGGCACGCCCGCCACCGCCTTGCGCCAGAATCGCTCGGCCGGTAGATCGCGGTAAGGGTTCATCGCTTGGTTCTATCCTGCGCGCCGATTCCCGCCCGCCCTTGATGCGAGAGGCTGCGCGCCGCTTGCCCCCGCTTCCCGACCTTTTCAAGCCGCTCGCGCCGATGGTCCAGGCGCTTTCGCCGCGCGTGGTCTCCGCGCGGCTTCGGACGGGACCGTGGCGGCCGCCTGCCGGCACCCCGCGCATCGCGGTGATCGGCAATTGCCAGGCGGAGGGCGTCGCGCGATCCCTGCGTCTGCTGCTGCCGGGCGCCGAGGTCGAGACGATCCTCGTCGCCGGGCTCGCCCGCCGGTTCGGGACTATCGACCGGCTGGCCTCGCATCTCGGCTCAACCGACCACGTCTTCTCGCATTTCTTTCCCGAAGGCTTCGTTCCCGGCGGCAATGTCCACGCCCTGGCCGAGCGAATGCCGCGTCTGCGGCTGTTCCCGACGATCCTGTTCGCCGGCTTCCATCCTGATCTCGTTCATGTCGGTGACGAGGCGAGCCTGCGCCTGTCGCGACTCGTCCCGTCCCCGATCGGCCCCTACCACTCGGCCATCGCGCTCCAGGCCTTCCGCCGGGGATTGAGCGTCGCGGCGACTCTGCGGCTCTATGACGGCGCCGTTTTCGAGCGGCTCGGCTATTTCGGCCTGTGGCAGGCCGGGGCGGACTACCTGCTGCGGACCGCCCGCGACGTCGGCTTCGGCCTGGACCGGGAATTCGCGCTGTGGTGTCGCGGCGGCGTCTTCATGCACGTCATCAACCATCCGCGGCTGCACGTGCTGGGCGATATCGCCCGGCGCCTCGCCCGCGAGGCAGGGCTCGACCCGCTCGACATCGCTGTCGAGGCCTATGCGCCCGATGGCTTGGTGTCCGAATCGGTCTGGCCGGTCCTCCCGGCCATCGCCGAACGCTACGGCCTGGCCGGATCGACTCTGTTCAAGGGCGACGGTCGCCGCGCGCCGCCGCGCCTGCTCGATCTTCCCGATTTCGTCGCGGAAAGCTTCGCCCTCTACGCCCGGCACCGGCCGGAGGATCTGGCCTGTGCCCGTGTCGCCGCCTGGGAGACGGATCGGGAGATCGGCGCGCTCTTCGACGCTGCGGCCTGAGCCGCCGTCCCGGAACGATCTCCCGCGAGGGCTTCAGAAATCCATCGACGCCGAGAGCAGGAAGGTTCGTGGCGTACCCTGGCTGAGGATGCCGCGACCGGTGGTGGCCCAGTAATTGTTGCCCGTGACGTTGACGACGTTGGCCCGCAGGACCAGGGGCCGATCCTGGAATGTGGCGGTGTAGCGCACGCCGAGATCGAGTGTCGCCCAATCCGGAATCTTCTGGCTGTTGGCGAGGTCGTAATACTGGGCCGCGGTGTAGATCACCCGGCCGGTCAGGGTCAGGCCGGGGAGGAAGTCCGGCGGCAGATCGTACTCGCCGTAGAGGTTCACCTGCGCATCCGGCACGCCGATGGCGACCCGGCCGACATTGCGCGGGTCCTGCGACCGCACCTGAACCCCGTCGAGCAGGCTGACACCGCCGAGCACGCGGATGCCGGGAACCGGCTCGCCGAACACCGTCAGCTCGACGCCGCTGTTGCGCTGGCGCCCATCGACCGAGAAGATCGACGTGGTCGGGTCGAGGAAGCCGAAGGGCTGCTCGATCTCGAAGGCGGCGAAGCCGACGCCGACCGTCCCGAAATCGTATTTCGCGCCGACCTCCGTCTGACGGGACACCGCGGCGGGGAAGGCCTCGTTGGCGTTTCTCGCGTTGATCGGCGGCGCCGGTGAGGTCAGCCCCTCGATGTAGTTGGCGTAGAGCGAGAGTCGCTCCACCGGTTTCACCACGAGGCCGACGCCCGGCGAGAACGCGCTGCTCTCGCTGGCTCCGGTGCGGAAGCCGGTGACGGCGTTGTAGGAGTTCACGTCCAGGCTCTGCCAGCGGCCGCCGACCGTGAGCAGGATCCGGTCGTCGAGGATCGACAGGGTGTCGGCGATGGCGATGCTGCGGTTGATCCGGCTCGAGGTGCGCGGCGTCGCGTCCGACAGCCCGATGGTCGAGCGCGGGGCGACGTAAACCGGGTTGTAGAGGTTCGACACGATGGTCGCGCCGACATTCTGCGCGGTCGGCTGGGCGAGATCCTGCCAGAAGCCGACGGCGGCGAGGCCGAAGCTATGCTTGATCGGTCCGGTTTCGACCGTGCCGCGCAGGCCCGCCTCCGCCGTCTGATTGACGATGTGCATCGGCAGATAGCTGATCGGGTCGCGGTAATCGCCGCGGGTGTTGAAGATCGTCAGAACGCCGCCGAAATATTCCTGACGGAAGTTCGAGCGGCCAAAGGCGCCGTAGAGCGTCAGGTCCGGGGTCAGGTCGTACTCGACCCGAGTCGCGAGCTGTTGGTTGGCGCTGTCGCGATATTCCCAGGGCTGTTGCTGATTCAGGGTCAGGTCGGGCGCGCGGGGGATGCGCACCCCGGCGGCCACGTTGCGGTTGCGCAGCGGCGAGGTGAAATCGAGTTCCTGATAGCCGAGGTCGAGGCTCGCCCGAAACCGCTCGCCGCGATAGTCGAGGGCGAGCGCGGCGACGCCGAAATGCAGGCTCTGGTTATCGATCGGCGTGTTGCCGTTGTTGAGGGCGCCGTTGAAGCGGATGCCCCATTCCTTGGCGTCCCCGAAGCGCCGGCTGAAATCCACCGCCTTGTAGATCGTCGCGTCGGACGCGTAGCCGAGGGTGACGCGGTTGAGCGGCTCGTCGCCGGCCCGTTTCGGGATCAGGTTGATGATGCCGCCGATATTGCCGAAGGGCGGCACGCCCGACAGCAGCGTGGAGGGGCCACGCAGCACCTCGACGCGCTCGATCGGCTCGATGGCCGGGTTAAAGGAATCCGCCACACCGAACAGGCCATTGAAGGCCATGTCCTGGGCGAAGACCGGAAAGCCGCGGATGAAGAAGCCGAGGATGCCGGAAAAGGCCGGCACGTTGGTGCGGATCGAGGGATCGTTGTTGACCACATCCTGGACGTTGCGGGCCTGCTGGTCGCGGATCAGCTTCTCGGTGTAGCTGGTCGAACTGAACGGCTGGTCGAAGACGTTGCGGTTGCCGAGCAATCCGAGGCGCGAGCCGGAGCCGGCCAAGCCGCCCGGATAGGCGGGCGGGGGCGGCCCGACCACGGCATTCCGGTTTCCCGGCTGACCATTGCCGCGCGACTCAACCGAGATTTCCTCGAGCCGGACGCCGTCCTGCGCGCGCGCTCCGCCCACGTATCCGGATGCCGTCAGGGCCGCGAGGCAGACGCCCAGGGTAAGACGACCCGTGATCCGCGACAGTGATGAGGGGAGTTGCGGCATTCGAATGCAGCTCCGGGAAAGGCACATCGGTCCGCTGATCGCTGCGGGCGATCGGCGCATGTTCGGTGTCTATTCGCCATCGATGGCGTCTCTGCAATGCCGTCCCGAAAGACAATCTGATCTGTCCCCACACTTGTTGCCATAATGCGACATATTGAACTGGAATATTTATAAAGTGGACTATTCTCGATGAATAACCTTCCGACTGACGCTTTTGAATTCATCCGGGCGCCACGCCGCGGCAGCGATGTGTGGGGCGCGGGTACGGCCACATCCGCCGATCCGGGGGCAGGGCCTGATGCAAGCGTAAATCTTTGTCTGTGATAGTAAAACTCGGTAGGTTTTAATCGTTTTATGGAAAAACTACCGCGCAAATTTTGAATTCATTCCAATATGGAGTTCTATTTCACGCAATATGCGCGGTATTGACTTGAACGTCGGTATTTTTTGCTTATGTCTGTCGGGCATCGGCCGGGCGGCGATCAGTCAGCCGCGGCGTGCTCCGTCTTGCTCAACGGGCCGATACGCTTCGCAAATCTCTTGTTCCATGGGGAGATGCTCATGAATCCGTCGGTCGAGCTCCGTGTCGGCCACACGCCGCTGATCGCTCTCGACAGGATGTTTCCGCCGGACATCGTTCCCGTCTTCGCGAAGCTGGAGATGCTGAACATCGGCGGCAGCGTGAAGGATCGCACCGCGCATTACATGGTCACCCAGGCTATCGCCGCCGGGCGGCTGACGCAGCGGAGCCATCTTGTCGAGAGTTCATCGGGCAACCTCGCCATCGCCCTCGCGATGATCGCGCAGCGCTTCGGCATCCCGTTCACGGCGGTCGTCGATCCCAACATCGCTCCCACCAACCGGCGCCTGATCGAAGCCTTCGGCGCGCGGGTCGACATGGTGCAGGAGCGGGATGAGGAGGGCGGCTACCTGCACACCCGGGTCAGGCGGGTGGCGGAACTGGCCCGCACCATCCCCGGCGCGGTCTGGCTCAACCAATATGCCAACCCCGACAATTGGCGGGCCCATTACAACGGGATCGGCGCCGAGATCGTGCGCGAGATGCCGGTCGCCCCCACCCATGTGGTCGCGGCCGTCTCGACTTGCGGCACGCTGATGGGGTTGGCCCGTCGCCTGCGCGAGCGCTGGCCGGGGATCGAGGTCATCGCCGTCGATCTCGATGGATCAATCATCTTCGGCGCGCCGGGCGGGCGGCGGGAGATTCCCGGGATCGGCGCGAGCCGGGTGCCGGAGCAGCTCTCCCTCCCCGAGGTCGATGGGGTGATCTACGCCACCGATTGGGAATCCACCCTCGGCTGCCGCAGGCTGGTCGAGACCCAGGGCATCCTGGCCGGCGGCTCGTCCGGCACCGTCGTCGCGGCCATCGCCAAGCTGATCCCGCAGCTTGGCCGGGGCGCCCGCATCGTCACCCTGCTTCCCGACCGGGGCGAGCGCTATCTCGACACCATCTACGATCCGGCCTGGCCGGCGCCGGAGCGGCGCCTGACCAAATCGTTCCAGGCCTCCTACCGGCGCATCGGCTCCCAGACCGCAGCCGCCTGAGCCGCGCCGGGATCGTCGCTCGGACCGGCCCGTTGCCGGCCTGTCTCCGGCACGCTTCTCCTCACGCTCCCCAACCCCGCCACCGCCCGCTCGGGGCCGTCCAATGTGACGGCACCCCTCTCGTCGCTCGACCATTCAGGAACCAACGCCATGGCCTCGACCAGCCTGCGCTACCTGTCGCGCTCCGACATCGTCGCCATCGGGGGCGATCGCTCCGACCTTTACATGGCGGCGATCGAGGATGGCTTTCGCCTGCACGCGGCGGGAGACTTCGTCCAGCCGCTGAAGCCGTATTTGCGCAGCCCGCGCACCACCCATATCGCCGACCGCATTATCGCCATGCCGGCCTGGATTGGCGGCGAGCAGCCGGCCGCCGGCCTCAAATGGATCGGCTCGAAGCACGACAATCCCGCCCAGCGCGGGATCGAGCGCGCCAGCGCCGTGATCGTGCTCAACGATCCCGAGACCAACTATCCCATGGCGATCATGGAGGCGGGCCTCGTCAGCGCCATGCGCACCGCCGCCGTCACCGGCATTGCCGTTCGCCACCTCGCGCAAACCGGCTTCGAGGAGGCCTCCCTCATCGGCTGCGGCCCCATCGCCGCTCGGCAGGCACAGACCCTGGCCGAGCAGTTTCCGAGCCTGAAGTCGATCCGGCTGTTCGACCTGCGCGAGGCGGCTGCCGAGGATCTCGCGGCGCAGCTGCGCGACCGCTTCCCGCATCTGCGGACCGTCATCGTCCCGAGTGCAGAGGCGGCGGTGCGGGACTGCCCGGTCGTCGTCACCTGCACCGTCACCGACAAACCCTATCTGCCCTTCCACTGGCTCGGCCGCGGCACTCTGCTGGCCAATGTCTCGATCATGGATGTGGAGCGGGAGGTCTTCCTCAAGGCGGACAAGGTGGTCGTCGACGATTGGGATCAGTGCAACCGCGAGAAGAAGATCATCAATCTCCTTGTCGAGTCCGGTGAGTTCTCGCGGGAGAGGCTGCACGCCGAACTCGGGGAGATCGTGGTCGGGCGCCGGCCCGGGCGCGAGACCGACGACGAGATCATCCTGCTCAACCCGATGGGCATGGCGATCGACGACATCGCCTGCGCCCGCGCCGTCCTGCGCCGCGCCGAACAGGCCGGTGCCGGCACCGTGCTGCCGCTGTTCTGAGATCCGGCCCGATGTCCGGACCGATGCGGGCGGCGGCCCCGAGAGCCACAGATCTCGCTCGAGATCTGCTGGCCGAACTCTTCGACGCCCTCTGGATCGAGGATGTCGCCGGCTTCCAAAGCCGCGCCATCCTCGGGACGGCGGCGGAGGACGGAACCCGTGACTACGCCCTCGCTATAGGCGCCGGGCATCTGCGGGCGCGCGTGCGGCCGGATGGCTGGCGCGACGGTTTCCGCTTCGCCGGCTCCGCGCGCTACGAGACCGCCTCCTCCGGCGCGGATATCGACGCGTCGGCGCTGCTGGCCCTGGTGCTCGCGGCGATGCCCGATCTGCCCGGCACGATCCGGCAGCGCAGCCTCGACGAACTCACCGCGATCATCGACGCGCTTCCCGACAGGGCGGCTTGGGCCGAAGGCCTAGAGGCCGAAGCACGCGCGGACGATGCCATCGCCTGGGAGCGGCTCGCGGCTTGGCGCGACCGGCCGTTCCACCCGCTGGCCCGGTCCCGCCACGGTTTCGATCAGGCGCAGGCCCTGGCCTATGGCGCGGAAGCCGGGCGCTACTTCGCCCTCGCCTGGGTCGCGCTCGCCCGCGAGCGTGTGGACGGGGCGCCGGGCGTCTGCCCATCGGATCCTTCCGCCACCCTCCTCGACCAGCGCCAGCAGGCCTTGCTCGCCACCGAGATGCGGAAGCGCGGGATCGACGGATCGCATGTTACCCTGCCCGTCCACCCCTGGCAGGCGGCGCACAGCCTGCCTGCGCATTTCGCGGCCGAGCGCGAGGATGGGCAACTCGTGCTTCTGGATTTCCAGGGCCCCCTCGTCGCGGCGACCTCCTCGCTGCGGACGGTGGCTTTGCCGGCGCGGCCCGGCCTGCATCTGAAGCTGCCCCTCGACGTCAGAACGCTCGGGGTCCGCCGGCTACTGCCGCCGCAATCGCTGCAGAACGGCCTGCACGGTGCCGCGCTGCTCGCCGCCGGGCTGGCACACGATCCTTGGCTCGCCGAGCACGTCGCCCTCGCGGATGAGGACGCCTTCTGGCATTTCCGCGAAGCGGACGGTGACCTTTACGCCGAGCGCCCTGCCCTGCTCGGCTGCGCCTTGCGGCGGCTGCCGGAAAGCGGCGGCCCGATCGTCCCCCTCGCGACCCTGGCGGTCGCGCCGGGCGGGGGCCTGCCTCCGGTCGTTCGGGTGCTCGCCGGCGAGGCGCCGGATCTGACCCAGCTGTTCTCCGATATTGCCGGCCTCGTTCTCGGCCTCGTCCTGCGCAGCGTCTGCCTCGGCTTCGTGCCGGAACTGCATGGGCAGAACGCCCTCATCGCCTTCGACGGCGCGCGGCCATGCCGCCTGATCCTGCGCGACCACGACACCGTGCGCTGTGCCCCCGACTGGCTGACGGAGGTCGGCCTGCCCGTTCCCGCCTATTTGATCACCGATC
Organism: Methylorubrum populi; assembly: GCA_020741775.1. Classification (GTDB taxonomy): domain Bacteria; phylum Pseudomonadota; class Alphaproteobacteria; order Rhizobiales; family Beijerinckiaceae; genus Methylobacterium; species Methylobacterium populi_B. The sequence goes on along the minus strand of DYYG01000011.1, from coordinate 155,586 downwards.
CGCAGCGGAACTCGCTGCTGCTGCGCCGCCCGGACGATCTCCTCGCCTACGCCCAAACGCTGGCCATCGATGTCGCCCTGCGCGCCATCGCCGAAACCTTCGCGGAGGCGGAGCAGGGCTTCACCCTCGTGGAGGCCCGCCGGATCCTTGTGGCCACCGTCAGGCGGGTGCTCGGCGAGGCCGAGGCTCCGCCGGAGCGGAAACAATGGGTCGCCACCTGCCTGCTGGAGAGACCTCTGGCACCGTTCAAGCAGGTGCTGACCCCGCTCTTCGCGGCCTCCGCCCTGACCACCTCGATGCCGAGCCGGCTCGGCTGCGCGGCCAATCCGCTCTTCCTGGGAGCGCGGTCTTGAGAGCCGAGGACCGGGTGCCGCCGCTCGGGCTTGCCGGCTTCGCGGCCCTGGTGCTGCTGCAGCTGCTGGTGACGGCGGCGCCGCTGGCACTGCTGCCCTTCCTCGGCCTTCACCTCGCGCGGATGAGCGCGGCGCCGGCTTTCTGGACCGCCGCCGCGCTGGCGGCTCCCGCCGTGACGACCCTGGCGATGACGCCGGCCTGGACGGGGCTCGCGCGCGTTCTCTCCTTGCCGAGCCTGATCGTCTGGACCGGAATCTTCACGGCGGCGAGCTGCGCGATCATCGCCGTCGCGAGCGATCCCGTGACGCTGCTGGCCGGCCGCCTGGTTCAGGGCTTGGCCGGGGGCGGGGTTGTCCTGGCGCTCGCCTTCCGCGCCGCCGGCCGCAGCGCCGGCCGGGGCTTCGCCGCGATGCAGCAGGCAGTCGCAGCAGGCTGCCTGCTCGGCCCGCTCGTCGGCGGGTTCGCCTTCGAGCGGGAACAGCTCGGCCTGTTGATGCTGGGCTTCGGTGGCCTCATCCTCGTGGCGACATCGGCCGCCGCCGCCAGCCGCGACCTCTCCGCCGAACCGGACGAGGAAAGCCCCTCCGGCCGGGCTGATTCGAGCGATCTCTCCCTGCTCTGCGCCGGGCTCTGCGGCAGCGCCGGAGCCTTCGCCTTCGTCGCCTTCTTCCCCGCCTGGGCGAATGCATACGACCCCGCCCTCTACACCCCCGGCCTGATCGGCCTGCTGCACAGCCTCAGCTGGCTCGTCGCCCTGCTGGTCCTGCCGCTCTGGGCGCGGGTGATGGACGGTGTCTCGCCGGTGGCGGCCCTCAACCTGTCGCTCATCGGCTGCGCCCTCGGCTTCGCCGCCGTACCTCTGGGGGTGGGCCTCGCCGGCATCGTCGCGCTCCGCCTCTTGCAGGGAGCGCTGTTCGCCGGCCAAGCCCCCGCCCTGTTCGCCGCCGTCGAGGCGGTGAGCCCGAGCCGGACCGCCGCCATGGCCCGCGCCCGCGCCAGCCTGACCCTGGGCCAGCTCGTCGGCCCCTTCGTCGCGGGATTGGCCCTGGTGCCCCTCGGCCCGTCCGGTGCCCTCTTTGCCGCCGCCGGCCTGTCCTTCGCCGGAGCCGTCGCCCTTGCCACGGCCGCGCACCCCCTTCGCACCATCCGGAGCCGCGCCCGATGACGAAACCGCTTCCCGCCCGCCCCGCCGCGGAGATCGCCGTGACCCATGCAAGCCTCGCGATCGAGCGCCTGCTCAACACGTGGCTGCGCGAAGTCGCCACCGACCTCGATCCGGTGGAAGGAGTGGACTGCACGATCCCGCTCGGCGCGCAGACGCTGACCGTGCCCTGCCTGCGCCATTCGCCGGGCGGATTCCATGTCTGGGGCGCGCCGGTCCGGTTGCGCGACACCGATGGTCGCTGCCTGGAGCTGGACGATCCCGCCGAGCTGGCGCGCCGGATGATCGATGCCGTGACGCCTGAGGCGACGCCCCTGCGCGAGACGGCGAAACGACGCTTTCTCGATGGCCTTCGTCGCTCGCACGCCCATGCCGCCGCCTGTGCGGCCCGGCCGTTCGATCCGACGCCGACCGGCCTGGAGCAGAGACTTTGGCACGGCCACCCGTTTCACCCCCTCGCCAAGAGCGTCGACGGTTTCACGCAGGCTGATACCGAGCGTTTCGCACCAGAGCGTGGGGCAGCGTTTCGCCTGCGCTGGCTGATCGCCGCCCCCGATCTGGCCGCCTCGCTGTGGCGTGATGCCGAGGGCGAGCGGCGTGTCCCCGCCGCCCTCGCCCGCCTCTCCGGTCTGCCGATGGAGGCCATCGCAGGCCGTGTCCTGATCCCGAGCCATCCCTGGCAGGCCGCCCGCCTCGAGACCGACCCGGACATCGTCACCCTCATCGCCGAGGGGCGCCTGACCCTCACCCCGCCCTCGGGCGAGATCGTCATGCCGACCTCCTCGGTGCGGACGGTGTTCGCGCCCGGCGAGAACCTGTTCCTCAAGCTGCCGATCGCGGCTCGCATCACCAATTTCGCCCGCACCAACAGCCGCGAGCACCTTGCCCGCAGCATGGCGGCGTCACGGGCCCTCGCGGCCCTGCCGGACGCCGTGGCCGCCTGCGGCCTGGATATCCTGAGCGAGCCCGGCGCCCTGCTGCTCGATCACGACGGACTCGCGGCGGTGACGGGGGTTCTGGTGCGGGAGGGGCCGGCCCGGCCGGCCTTCGTGGTGGCAGGCCTGCTCGAGCCGTCGCCGCAAGACGGCCTGCCGATCCTGTCGGCGATGGGGTGCCCGCTCTCGGGCGCGCAGGAGGCCGAAGCCTGGATCCGCGCCTATGTCCATGCCGCGATCCTGCCGCCGCTGCGCCTATTCGCGCGAACGGGAATCAGCCTCGAAGCGCATGCGCAGAACAGTCTCCTGGTTCTGGAGAACGGCCTTCCCGCGCGCCTCGTCGTGCGCGATCTCGAAGGGGCCAGCATCGACCGCGAACGGTTCGAACGGCTCGCACCGGGGCGCGACCTCGATCCGGCGGTGTTCTACGAGGGGCGGGAAGCCTGGAAGCGCCTGCTCTATTACCTCGTCGTCAATCAGGTCTCGCACGCGGTCGCGACGGTCGCGCGGGCGGCCCATGTCGCGGAGGCGCCGCTCTGGCGGATCGTGTCCGAGACCCTCGCCGCCTCGGTCGAGGACGATGCCACCGCCGCCTGGATCGCCCGGCTGCTCGATGCGCCGACCCTGCCGGCCAAGGCCAACCTCACGAGCTGCCTCGCCGGTCGCGGCGAGGCCCCGGATTACGTCGCGCTCCGCAATCCGCTGCGCAGGCGGAGCGCTGGTGCCGGGCGCTCGGCCTGGGATGAGGCGGGCCTTAGGGTCGCCGGCCAGCTTCTCGGCGCGCTCCTGCACGAGGATCTCCTGCCCGAGGGCACGGTCAGCCTCGCCGGTCCCGACGAGCGGCTCGACATCACCCTCACACCCTCGCAATGCCAGGTGACCTATCGCGCCCGGGCGCGGCGCATGGGAGCCTATGGGCGGATCTTGATCGATCCGGAAAGCCTGACGGTCGGTGACGACACGCCCGTCACCGATGTCTCGCTCCTGCTCGCCGACCTGCTGCCCGATCTGCCGGGAAATGCGGCCGATCACCGGGTCTTCGCGGAGGAGCTGGCGCGGACGCAAGCGAACCACGCCGCCGCCCTCGCCCACCGCGCGGGAACGGCGCTGGCGGATTTGTCCTACGAAGCCCTGGAGGGGGCGCTGACGGATGGGCACCGCTACCATCCCTGCTTCAAGTCGCGCATCGGCTTCACGCCGGAGGACAACCGCGCCTACGGCCCTGAATTCGCGCAACCGCTCCGCCCGATCTGGATCGCGGCCCACCGCTCCATCGCCGCCGCCGGCTCTATAGCGCGGGAGGGAGAGCAGGATCGGGCGCTCCTCGCGCAAAGCCTCGACCCGCGCAGCCAGGCGGCTTTCGCCGCGCGTCTGCCGGGCCCGCCGGAGGAATTCTTCCTGCTGCCGGTCCATCCCTGGCAATGGCGGCAGGTGGCGGAAGGCGCCGTGCAGGCGCAGCGAGAAGCCCGGCGCCTCGTCCTGCTCGGACCCGCGCCGCACGCCTACAGTGCGCAGCAGTCGATCCGCACCTTTGCCGATCTCACCGCGCCGGACGCCCCTTCGCTGAAGCTCGCGCTCTCCATCCGCAACACCTCGACGGCGCGCACCCTCGCTCCGCACACGGTGCTCAACGCCCCCATCGTCAGCGCCTGGCTGAAGGAGGTGACGGCGGACGATCCGTATTGGCAGGCGAGCGGCGCGGTTCTCCTGGCGGAGCGGATGGGCGTCGCGGTCGCCGCCCTGCCCCCATGGGATCGGGACGGCACGACCCGAGGCGCGCTCTCGGCGATCTGGCGCGATCCGGTGACGCCGCACCTCAGCGAGGGCGAAGGCGCCGTGCCCTTCACCGCCCTGACCCACCGGGACGGGGGAGAGCCCTTCATCGCCGGCTGGATCGCGCGCTACGGCATCGAGCCCTGGCTCGACCGGCTGCTTTCCGTCGCGATGCTGCCGGTGGTGCATCTCCTCATCACCAAGGGCATCGCGGTCGAGAGCCATCAGCAGAACATGGTGCTGTTCCATCGTGCGGGCTGGCCGAGCCGCGTGGCCCTGAAGGATTTCCACGACGGGGTGCGCTTCATCCCCGACCATGTGGCCCATCGCCCGGCTCTGGTGCCGACGCCGCCCGAACATGCCCGCGTCAACGCCAATTCCTATGTCGAGGCGCGGGACGTCGAGGATGTGCGCGACTTCATGGTCGATGCCCTGTTCGGCGTGAATCTGGCCGAGCTCGGCTACTGCCTCGACCTCTGGTTTGGCTATCCCGAGCGCCGCTTCTGGGACCGGATCGTGGCGGCTCTGGCTGGGCATTGCGCGGCGCATCCGGCCGCCCGGCAGGGGGCGTTGCGCTACCGCCTCGCGGCGGAAACGCTGGTGATCGAAGATCTCGCCCGGCGCCGCATCGACCCGGCGAATGCCCGCGGCCGACGCGTGCCAAACCCCCTCGCGCCGCTCGCGGAGGCGCTGGCATGACCGCCCGCCTGCGTCTCCGGTCGCTGCTCGATGGCGGGCGCGTGGCCGGGGGATTGTTCATGTCGATTCCCGCGCCGGAGATCGTCGAGATCGCCGCCGTGGCCGGCTTCGACTTCGTGCTGATCGATCTGGAGCATACCCTGATCGATGGGCAAGCCCTGGAGCACCTGCTCGCGGCGGCGGACCGGGCCGGCCTGAGCGCCCTCGTGCGGGTGTCGGGGGCCTGTTCGGAGCGTATCCTGCAATGCCTCGATGCCGGTGCCGCCGGCATCGTCGTGCCGCGTGTGTCCTCGCTCGCGGAGGCCGAGCAGGCGGTGCGGCGGGCCCGGTACGCGCCGCGCGGAATCCGCGGCCTCAATGCCGGTCGCCTCGGCCGCTACGGCGAGAGCGACCTGCCCGCCCTCGCCGCCCGCCTCGACCGGGAGACGCTCGTGGTCGCGATGATCGAGGATGAGGCCGGCCTCGGCGCGGCGACCACGATCGCCCGCCTCGACGGCATCGGAGGGCTCCTGTTCGGGGCAGCGGACTATTCTCAGTCCATCGGCCTCCCCTGGCAGACCTCCGCGCCGGAAGTGGTCGCCGCCGGCTCCGTCGTGGCGCGGGCCTGCCGGGAAGCCGGCATTCACTGCTTCGCGATCCCGCGCGCGGACGAGGATCTGCCCCGTCTGCTCGACGAGGGCGCGCGCGGCCTCCTCGCCGCCAATGACCGTGGCCTCCTGCGCCGCGCCCTCACCGCGACCGATCGCACGTGGCGTCGCATCGCCGGAGTGCAAGCATGACCCTGTTTCACCCCTCACCCGAGCAGGTCGCCGCAATGGCCAGGACGGAGCGTCCGGTCTGCGCCTTCCTGCACGACCTCGATGCCCTGCGGTGCCAGATCCGCAGCCTGACCGCGCCGCTGCCGGCGGGCACCGAGTTCTTCTACGCCGTCAAAGCCAACAACGATCCACGGGTGCTCCGCGCGCTGGCGCCCCATGTCGCCGGCTTCGAGGTCGCCTCCTCAGGGGAAATCCTGCGGGTCCGCGAGGCGGTCGGGCCGGGCGCGCGGATCGTCATGGGCGGGCCGGCACGGACGGAGGGCGACATCCGCACCCTCCTCGCCCACGGCGTCGAGCGCCTGCATGTCGAGAGCCTGCACAGCCTGCGCCTCGCCAATGCGGTGGCGGAGAGAAGCGGGGCGGTGCTGCCAATCCTGCTGCGGGTGAATCTCGCCGGGCCGGTGCCGGGGGCAACCCTGACCATGGGCGGGGCCGCCACCCAGTTCGGCATCGAACAGGCGTCGATCCCCGATGCGATCGCGATCTTGCGCGATTGCCGCGCCCTGCGCTTCGAAGGCTTCCATTTCCACACCGTCTCGAACAGCCGGGACGCCGCCGGCCATGCGGCGCTCTGCGCGGCGGAGGTCGATCTTGCGCGGACTTGGGCCGGCGAGCATGGCCTCGACCTGCGCGTGATCAATCTCGGCGGCGGCTGGGGGGTCGATTATGCCGATCCCGCATGGCGCTTCGACACGGAGCGTCTCGCGGGCGCGCTCAGGCCCCTGGCGGGGAGCGGCCCGCGCCTGCAATTCGAGTGCGGACGGATCGTGGCCGCCTACCACGCTGCCTATCTCTGTGAGGTGCTCGACCTGAAGCACAGCCACGGGCGGGCCTTCGCGCTGCTGCGCGGTGGCACCCATCATTTCCGCCTGCCGAGTTCGTGGGCGCACAACCATCCGTTCCACATCCTCCCACAGGAGGAATGGAACCATCCCTGGCCACGCCCCGAGATCGCTCAGATGCCGGTCACCCTCGCCGGGGAGCTGTGCACGCCGAAGGATGTGCTGGCGCGGGACGTGCCGGTGTCACGGCTGCGGGTCGGCGATCTCGTCTGCTTCGAAATGGCCGGCGCCTATGGCTGGGACATCTCCCACCACGACTTCCTCTGCCACGCGCATCCGGAGCGGATCTTCCTCGACCAGGGCCGGATGGTGGCGGCAAAGGTGGCGGCATGAGCGGCATGATGGCTCTTGCGGAGCTCCGGCTCCTCCCGCCTCACGCTCTGCGTCCGACCGAGGAGATCGTTCCGGCCCGGGTCGGCGAGGTGATCGCTCTCATCTTGGAAAAGCAGGCCTGGACGCAGCCGATCTGCGTGGAGCGCGACACCCTGGCTGTGCTGGACGGCCATCATCGGCTTATGGCGGCGATGCAGCTCGGCCTGACCCGCGTGCCGGTGCGGCTCTACGACTATGCCGCCGTTCAACTCTCTTCCTGGCGCGCCGACATGATGCCGACCCGCGAGGAGGTGCTGGGGCGCGGGCTCAGCGGAAGCCTCTTCCCGCCAAAGACGACGCGCCACATTTTCGCGCATGAAGAGCGGTCGGAGATTGCTCTGCGCAGCCTCGTCTGATGATCACGGCCCCTTGCGAGGTGAGCCGAGGGGCAGCGTGTCGAACTGCCCTCGATCCTCACGAAGCGTGGTGTGGGTCAGGGCGTGGAGCGCGCGCGTCCGAAGGCCCAGGCACCGACGGCAAGAGCACCGATGGGGGTCACGAGGAGAGCGAGCACCGGCAGCAGGCTTGCCATGGAATTTGCCCTTTTTCACCGCGTGCCTGGCTCGACCATTCGAGTCGCAGGCCTACCAAAAGGGCTACCATGAAATATGGTTCCGGCCATAGGGCCGCCAATCACTATTTCGCAAGGCAGGGCCGGCCCTCGCCCGATGCTCGCGGCAGGCTTCTCACGAGGGAGCGAGGGAGATCGGTCGTTCCTCCGGCGCGATCGGAGTAGGCACTTTACCGCCGCGTCCGGCGGGACTTTGCCCAGCCTGCGAAGAGATAGCCCCCACCGCTCAACGCCAGAATCCCGGCGATGATGCCGAGCCAGATCAAACCGCCTTCCATCCCATCCTCCGTTCGTAACTGAACGGGTAACGCGGTCGGCGGCGGTGGTTCCGGTCGCGCCTTATGCCGGATCCGGGCGCGGTGACGGGACGGTGCCCCGCTCCACATCTCGGCCGAGGCGCAGGACCAAGCATCCCGCCAGGATCAGCACGGCCGCGACGGCGGCGAGGGCGTGATCGAACCGGCCGGTGGCGTCGCGGATCCAGCCCATCATGGCGGGGCCGGCGAAGCCGCCGATGCTGCCCAGCGCATTGATCAGGGCGATGCCCCCCGCCGCGGCGCTGCCGCTGAGGAGGCTGGTCGGCAAGGTCCAGAAGGTCGGCAGGGCCGCGAAGATGCCGAGGGCGGCCAGGCTCAGCGCGACGATGGTGAGGAACGGGGTTCCGGCCTGGCTCGCGGCGAGGAGGGCGAGGCCGGCGCCGATGGTGGGGATCGCCGTGTGCCGGCGCCGCTCGCCGGTCCGGTCCGAGCGGCGGGTCCAGGCGACCATGCCGAGGGCCGACACGATGTAGGGGATCGCGGTGACGAAGCCCGTCGCCACCAAGCTGAAGCCGAAGGCGCTGACGATCTGCGGTAGCCACAGACCGACCGCGTAGACCCCGGTGCTGAGCCCGAAATAGACGAGGCCGAGGCCGAGGATGCGCGGAGCGACGAGGGCACGCCCGAGATGCGCCGTCCGACCTGGCCGGGAACGGTGATCCTCCGCCATCCGGGCCATGAGAGTCGCCCGTTCCGTCTCGCTCAGCCAGGAGGCGGCCTCCGGCCGGTCGGTGAGCGCGAACAGGGCGGCGATGCCGAGGAGCAGGCTGGGCGCCGCCTCCAGCAGGTAGAGCCATTGCCAGCCCGCCAAGCCGAGGGCTCCGTCCGCCAAGCTCATGACGACGCCCGAGAGCGGCGCGCCGATCGCGGCCGAGAGCGGCACCGCCATCATGAAGGTGCCGACGATGCCGGCACGCTGCCGGGCCGGAAACCAGTAGGTCAGGTAAAGGATGATGCCGGGAAAGAAGCCGGCCTCGGCCAATCCGAGCAGGACGCGCACGAGATAGAACGACCATTCGCCGACGACGAAGGCGGTGGCCGCCGAGACGAGGGCCCAGGTCACCATGATCCGGGCGATCCAGAGCCGCGCGCCGACCCGCTCCAGGATCAGATTGCTCGGCACCTCGAAGGCGACGTAGCCGAGGAAGAACAGGCCCGCGCCGAAACCGTAGGCCGATGCCGAGAGGCCGATATCCCGGTTCATGGTGAGCGCGGCGAAACCGACATTCACCCGGTCGAGATAGGCGAAGAAGTAGCACAGCATCAGGAAGGGCAGCAGGCGCCGCGCCACCTTGCCCGCGAGCGCATCAGCCATCCGTTCGCCTTCATCCCCGGTTCGTCCGCGATGCCGGTTCAGGCGGGCCGCCCGCATGGACGACGCCCGGCTCAGGGGCCGGATCGGCGGATGGCGGCTTCCGTACCGAAGTCGCGACGCTCTGGATAGCGGCCTGCGGCCGCGCCGCTTGGGGCGCGGGCGGCACGGACCTGCCGCGGCATACAGCAGAACCGGAACCGGCGAAGTGCCGCCGGGCTTCCTCTTACGCGGGGACAGATTCCATGCGGTTCCCGGCATCGTCGGAGGCCGCCATGGGTCTGTTCACGAAGGACATCAAATCTCTCGACGACCTCTTCGTGCACACGTTGCAGGATGTCTATTACGCCGAGAACCAGATCGCCAAAGCCTTGCCGAAGATGATCGAGAAGGCCACGGCCGCCGAATTGCGTCAGGGATTCGAGACGCATCTGCGCGAGACCGAGGGGCAGATCGAACGGCTGGAGCGGGTGTTCGAGATGCACGGGCACAAGCCGAAGGCGGTGGATTGCCCCGCCATCGACGGCATCGTCCGGGAAGCCGACGACACCGCCGGCGAGGTCGCAGACCGGGACGTGATGGATGCGGCCCTGCTCGCGGCGGCGCAGGCGGTGGAGCACTACGAGATCGCCCGCTACGGCACCCTCGTCGCCTGGGCGAAACGGCTCGGTCGCGATGATTGCGCCGCCGTGCTGCAGCAATCGCTCGACGAGGAGAAGGCAACCGATCGCAAGCTCACGGCGCTCGCCGAGAGCAAGGTGAACCAGAAGGCTGCCTGACCATGGCCAAGTGCGGAGGTTCGCCGCGCGGGGAAGCGCCCGAACCGCCATCCAGGCCCTTGCCCCAGTGGTCCGTGCCGGGGACCGAACACCCCCGGCCGGAATCGTTGACCGAGAGAACCTGACGCGATCCGGCCCCGCGACGTGACGCGATCCCGGCCGATCGTCTACGCCTGACACCGACATCCTTTCCGATCCGGTCCCGCCCATGCATTTTCCCTTCGACAACAGCTACGCGCGCCTGCCCGACCGCTTCTTCGCGCGGGTGGCGCCGACGGCGGTCGAGGCGCCCCGGCTGGTGCGGCTCAACCGGCCGCTCGCCCTGGAACTCGGCCTCGATCCAGACCGGCTCGAAAGTGAAGGCGCCGAGATCCTGTCCGGACGGCGGGTTCCGGAGGGAGCCGAGCCGCTGGCCGCGGCCTATGCCGGGCATCAGTTCGGCCAATTCGTGCCGCAGCTCGGCGACGGGCGCGCCATCCTCCTCGGGGAGGTCGTGGACCGGGACGGGGGGCGGCGCGACATCCAGCTCAAGGGCTCGGGTCCGACTCCGTTCTCGCGCCGGGGCGATGGCCGCGCCGCCCTCGGCCCGGTGCTGCGGGAATATTGCGTCAGCGAGGCCATGCACGCCCTCGGTATCCCGACCACGCGGGCACTCGCTGCCGTGACCACCGGCGAGCGGGTGATCCGCGAGACGGTTCTACCCGGCGCCGTCCTGACCCGGGTGGCGTCGAGCCATATCCGTGTCGGCTCGTTCCAGTTCTTCGCCGCCCGCGGCGATGTGGAGGGCCTGCGCGCTCTGGCCGACCATACCATCGCCCGGCACGATCCGCAGGCGGCGGAGGCGGAAAATCCCTACCGCGCGCTTCTCGAAGGCGTGATCCGCCGGCAGGCGGAACTGGTGGCCTGCTGGCTCACGGTCGGCTTCATCCACGGCGTGATGAACACCGACAACATGTCGATTTCCGGCGAGACCATCGATTACGGCCCCTGCGCCTTCCTCGACACCTACGACCCGGCCACCGCCTTCAGCTCGATCGACCGGCACGGGCGCTACGCCTACGGCAACCAGCCGCGGATGGCTCTCTGGAACCTCACCCGCCTCGCCGAGGCGCTGCTCCCTCTGCTCGCCGAGGATGAGGACAAAGCCGTTGCCGAGGCCGAGGCGGCCCTCGGCGGCTTCGCGGGCCTGTTCGAGGCCGCTTATCACGGCGGCCTCAACCGCAAGCTCGGGCTGACGACGGCGCGCGAGGGCGATGCCGCCCTCGCCGGGGACCTCTTGAAGACCATGGCCGAGAACGAGGCCGACTTCACCCTCACCTTCCGCCGCCTCAGCGACGCCCTGCCGGAAGCCGGGGCGGATCAGGGCGCGGCCGAGGCGGTGCGCAGCCTGTTCATCGATCCGACCGCTTTCGACCGCTGGGCCGAAGGCTGGCACCGCCGGCTCGCCGACGAACCGGGCGAGGCGACTTCGTGGCGGCGGACGATGCGCTCCGCCAATCCGGCCTTCATCCCGCGCAATCACCGGGTGGAAGAGATGATCGAGGCTGCCGTCGAGCGGCAGGATTTCGGACCGTTCGAGACCCTGCTCGCGGTTCTCTCGCATCCCTACGACGACCAGCCGGATTTCGCCCGCTACGCCGAGGCGCCCGAGGGCGGCGGGCGCGGCTACCGCACCTTCTGCGGCACATGATCCCCGGTTCGCCCGAACCGCACGCGGCTTCGAGCAAGGAGACCCATTGCCTGGATGCGCTCGATGCCGGAAACACAACACAGACGGATTGACGGGAGGGCGCCCATCGCTTACTCCGCGCCCCTCACCTGCCGAAAATCGGCGGGGGAGCGGCGAATGGATCGACGATGCGCACGGTTCTTATCGTAGTGGAAGCGCCACGGACGGGGCGGGCTTGAGGACAAGCCCGGCAGGCCCGGTCGGTGGCGCATGCAGGGTCCCTCGGGGCCCTTTTTTATTGCGCAAAATCCAACGGGCCGACATGCGGATCGGAACACGAAGAACGGATTGATGGAGGAGTCGATGAGCGGCGAGGTCATGACCGGGGCCCAGATGGTCATCCGGGCGTTCCAGGATCAGGGGGTGGACACCCTGTTCGGCTATCCGGGCGGTGCCGTGCTTCCGATCTACGACGCGCTCTTCGACGAGACCACGATTCAGCACGTGCTGGTGCGCCACGAGCAGGGCGCCGTCCACGCGGCGGAGGGCTATGCCCGCTCCAGCGGCAAGGTCGGCGTCGTTCTCGTCACCTCCGGCCCCGGCGCCACCAACATCATCACCGGCCTGACCGACGCGATGCTGGATTCAATCCCGCTCGTCGCCGTGACGGGCCAAGTTCCGACGCACCTGATCGGCTCCGACGCGTTCCAGGAATGCGATACGGTCGGCATCACGCGCCACTGCACCAAGCACAACTACCTCGTGAAATCGATCGAGGACCTGCCGCGCATCCTGCACGAGGCGTTCTACGTCGCGAGCCATGGCCGTCCCGGCCCGGTCGTCATCGATCTGCCGAAGGACGTGCAGTTCGCCACCGGCGTCTACAGCCGGCCGACGCAGAACGGGCACAAGACCTACAACCCGCCGGTCAAGGGCGATTCCGAGAAGATCCGCGCGGCGGTCGAGCTGATGGCCGGCGCGCGCCGGCCGGTCTTCTATACCGGCGGCGGCGTCATCAATTCGGGTCCGGAAGCCTCCCGGCTCCTGCGTGAGCTGGTCGCCGAGACCGGCTTCCCGGTCACCTCGACGCTGATGGGTCTGGGCGCCTTCCCGGCTTCCGACGACAAGTTCCTCGGGATGCTGGGCATGCACGGCACCTACGAGGCCAACCTCGCGATGCACGATTGCGACGTGATGATCTGCATCGGCGCGCGCTTCGACGACCGGATCACCGGCCGCCTCGATGCCTTCGCGCCCTACTCGAAGAAGATCCATGTCGATGTCGACGCCTCCTCGATCAACAAGGTCGTGAAGGTCGATGTCGGCATCCTCGGCGACTGCGCCGCGGTGCTGGAGGAGATGCTCGCCCAGTGGCGCGCGCTGCCGAAGCAGCCCGACAAGGGTCGCATGGAGGATTGGTTCAACAAGATCAGCCGCTGGAAGTCGCGGGACTGCCTCGCCTACTGGCCGTCCGGCACGATCATCAAGCCGCAATACGCGGTTCAGCGCCTCTACGAGGCCTGCAAGGATCGCAAGACCTTCGTCACCACCGAGGTCGGCCAGCACCAGATGTGGGCGGCGCAGTACTTCAAGTTCGATGAGCCGAACCGCTGGATGACCTCCGGCGGCCTCGGCACCATGGGTTACGGCCTGCCCGCCGCCATCGGCACGCAGCTCGCCAACCCGGACGGGCTCGTCATCGACATCGCGGGTGAAGCCTCGATCCTGATGAACATGCAGGAATTGTCGACGGCGGTGCAGTACCGTCTGCCGGTCAAGATCTTCATCCTGAACAACGAGTACATGGGCATGGTGCGCCAGTGGCAGGAGCTGCTGCACGGCTCGCGCTACTCGCAGAGCTACTCGGAGAGCCTGCCGGACTTCGTGAAGCTGGCCGAGGCCTACGGTGCCAAGGGCATCCGCTGCGAGAAGCCCGGCGAACTCGACGCCGCGATCCAGGAGATGCTGGCCTATGACGGCCCGGTGATCTTCGATTGCGTGGTCGACAAGACCGAGAACTGCTTCCCGATGATTCCTTCGGGCAAGGCGCATAACGAGATGCTGCTGTCGGACTATCTCGGCGAGACCGGGGTGGAGCTCGGCGACGTCATCTCGGCCGAAGGCAAGATGCTGGTCTGACCGGGCCGGCCCGCCCCGCCCGAAGCCGGTCATGCCCGGCTCGATCGAACCGGCGGTGCCGGCGCCTTCCTCAGGTCAGCGCCCGGCGCCACCGGCCGGCGAGCCGGGCGGCCCAGCCCGGACGCGGCAGCGCATGGTGACGGTCGGGGTCGAGGCGGGGCACCGAGGCCGCGCGTTGCGCCGCTGTCCCATCGGTGCGCTTGCGCAGGAGCACGAAGAACTCGTCTTCCCGCGGGCGCGTCGGTTCGAGGGCGGCGCATTCGAACGGCAGCAGGTCGAGGCCGATCAGTTCGGCGAGGACGGTGGCGAAGCTGCAGGGGGTGAAGACCGTGCAGTGAACGTCGACGGAGGCGCCGGTCGCGGCGATGCCCGAGGCGATGCCGAAGGCTTCCGCCGGGCCGCCGCTCACCGGCTTCGCCCGAACCGGCCGGCCCTGCCAGATCGCACCGGCATCGACCAGGGTCGCGCGGGCGAAATGCTCGTAGACGATCGCCACCGGCGGCTTGCGCAGGCCGGCGAGCGACGCGGCGACGAGTTCCCCGGTGCTGGTCGGCGTGCGGAAATGGTCGAAGGTGAAGCGCTTGTCCGGCACGATGAGGCAGAACACGCCGCCCTCGCGCAGGGCGTCGCCCGCCTCGCGCAGCCAGCGGATCGGGTCCGGAACGTGCTCGACGACGTGGGACGCCACGATGTAATCGACCGGGCCGCGCGCGCCCAGGGCCTCGGCCAAACCGCCCTCCCCCAGCACCACGTCGACGGGAACGATGCCGTCGATGCCGGCGGGGCCGAGAGTGGGATGGCCGCTGTACTGGCGCCGCAGCTCTTCCGTCGGCAGATGGTCGGCGTAGAGGACATCGCCCTCGCTCTTGAGGACGATGGGATGCGTGAGGGGACCGATCTCGACGCCGGTTCGGCCGTGCGGCACGACGAGATTCAAAACACGCTGACGCCGATCCATGGCGCGGCCGGTATCACGCCGCCGGGAGGCGGGTCCAGCGTCTCGGCGCGGGTCCGGGGCGGTGCAAGAGAGGTTGAGACGAGGAACGCTGCGACATGAACGCCATGAACACCCACTATCCCGAGCCCACCCGTGTCGAGACCGTGAACCGCCATACCCTGGCGGTGATCGTGGACAACGAGCCCGGCGCGCTCGCCCGCATCGCCGGCCTGTTCTCCGGCCGTGGCTACAACATCGAGAGCCTGACCGTCTCGGAGACGGAGGAGGCGCGTCATATCTCGCGCATCACCATCGTCACCACCGGCACCAACGCGGTGATCGACCAGATCAAGGCGCAGCTCGACCGGCTGGTGCCGGTGCACCGCGTCGTCGACCTCACTCTCCAGGGGCAGGCTCTGGAGCGTGAGCTGTGCCTCGTGAAGGTCGCCGGCACCGGCGAACACCGGAGCGAGGCCCTACGGCTCGCCGCCGCCTTCGGCGCCCGCACCCTCGACGCCACCCTGAATTCCTTCGTGTTCGAGCTGACCGGCGCGACCGAGGAAATCGACCGGTTCATCCGCCTGCTCACGGTGATCGGCTTGGTCGAGATCTCCCGCACCGGCATCGCCGCGATGGGACGGGGTGCCGAGCCGCTGTAACGTCGTTCTCTCAGCGATCGGCGCCTCGTCCGATGGGCGCCGATCGTCGGTGGCAAAGGGAGCTTTCATGACCGCCCGCACCCTCTACTACGCCCCCGGCGCCTGCTCGCTGGCCGCCCATATCGTGCTGGAGGAGATCGGGCTGCCGTTCGAGACGGTCCGGCTCGATCTCGCCAAGGGCGATCAGCGCGCGCCGGAATATCTGGCGGTCAATGAGCGCGGGCGCGTACCGGCGCTCTACGAGGATGGGTGGGTGCTGACCGAGAATCCGGCCATCCTGCGCCACCTCGCCCGCTCCCATCCGGAAGCGGGGCTCCTGCCGGAGGATCCGCGCCAGCTGGCCATCGCCGACGAATGGCTGGCCTGGCTGTCGAGCTCCCACCACGTCGCCTACGCTCATGTCCGCCGCCCCGAGCGCTACAGTGCCGACGAGTCGGCCTTCCCCGACATACGCGCCAAAGGCGCCGAGACCTTCGGTGACCTCTGCACCATGACGGAGGTGAAGCTCTCGAATGGCGGTTGGGCCCTGGGTGAGCGATACAGCGTCGTCGATGCCGATCTGATGGTGTTCTGGCTCTGGGCGCGCGGCTCCGCCATCGGGTTCGACATGCCGGACCGCTTTCCGTCCTGGACCGCCCATGCCCGGCGGATGGCCGGGCGTCCCGCCGTGCAGGCGGTCTTCGCTCGCGAAGGGCTGACCCTGCCGGCTTGAGCGCCCTCCCCCCTCACGACGGCCGGATTTTCGACTGCCGGGACGACGCCTCCGCCTCGACGCGGGCGAGGTGCTCCTCGTGCTGGCGCTGAAGCTCCTCGAAAGTGATGAGGAGCGCTTCAGCGTCTGCCGTCGGCAGAGAGTGCTGCTTCAGTCGTGTGATAAGCTCATGCTGATTGGCAACATGTCTGGCGCCCTCGCGGACATGCCGTCTGAGCATCTCGATTACGGATTCCGCAGAGCTCATACCATCAGCATAGCCGATGATTCGGTCCGATGCTGTCCTTTTCTGTCGCATTACGTTTCGTATCGGTCATCAAGTCTCATTTCAGGCCATGCCGGTCTCCTATTCATCGGCCCTCAAAGGAGGCGCGGCGGGGATGGGCAGGACCGCGCGCGGCAGCCATGCGCGCGATGTCGGGAACAGGCTGGCGGCTCTTCGGTTTTGCCGCTCAGGTTCGCGTGACCCGGAAACGACGAGGACGGCCGGCGCCGATGTGCGGAATTTGCGGCGAGATCAATTTTGGAGGCGCGGCCGATCCGGGGGCCGTCAGCGCCATGATGGCGGTCTTGCGCCCCCGCGGCCCTGATTCCGGTGGCATCCACGGCCACGGACCGGTGGTGTTCGGCCATTGCCGCCTCAAGATCATCGATCTGTCGGAGGCGGGTCAGCAGCCGATGGTCGATGCCGAACTCGGCCTCTCGGTCGTCTTCAACGGTTGCATCTACAATTACCGCGAACTGCGCGAGGAGCTGGTGGCCAAGGGCTATCGCTTCTTCTCAAGCAGCGACAGCGAAGTCGTGCTCAAGGCGTTCCATGCCTGGGGCCGCGATTGCGTGACACGCTTCCTCGGCATGTTCGCCTTCGCGGTTCATGAGCGCGAGACGGGCCGCGTCACGCTCGCCCGTGACCGCCTCGGCATCAAGCCGCTCTACTATGCCGAGAGCGGCCGGCGCTTCCGCTTCGCGTCTTCGCTGCCCGCCCTCCTCGCCGCTGGCGGGGTCGATACCTCCATCGATAAGGTCGCCCTGCACCATTACATGAGCTGGCACGCCGGCGTGCCGGCGCCGCTGACGATCCTCAAGGGCGTCCGGAAGCTCCACCCCGCTACCACCGTGACCTTCGAACCCGACGGATCGCGCAAGGAGGAGACCTACTGGTCGCTCGTTGTCGGTCCGCGGGCGGAAGACCGCTTCATGACCGAGGGTGATTGGCGCGCGGCGGTGCTGGATTCCCTCGCCACCGCCGTCGCCCGCCGTCAGATCGCCGACGTCCCGACCGGTGTGCTCCTGTCCGGCGGCCTCGACTCGTCGCTCATCGTCGCCCTTCTCGCTCAGAACGGTCAGGCGGGGCTCAAAACCTTCTCTGTGGGCTTCGACGCGGTGAACGGGGTCGAAGGCGACGAATTCAAATATTCCGACATCATCGCCGAGCGCTTCGAGACCGATCATGCCAAGCTCGTCGTGGACGGCTCGCGCACCCTCGACGCCTTGCCGGCCGCGATCCACGCCATGGCCGAGCCGCAGATGAGCCACGATGCGGTGGCGTTCCTGCTGCTGTCGCAGGAGGTCGCCAAGCATGTGAAGGTGATCCAGAGCGGCCAGGGCGCCGACGAGGTGTTCGGCGGCTACCATTGGTATCCGAAGATGATGGGCTCGACAGACCCGACCGCCGATTACGCCCGGGCCTATTTCGACCGCGACCATGCCGAGATGGGGGAGGCCCTGGCGCCGGACTTCGTCGATGAGGATTACAGCCGCGATTACATCGCCCGATTCTTCGCGGAATCGAAGAGCGCCAGCGCCATCGACAAGACCCTCGACCTCGACCAGCGGATCATGCTGGTCGACGATCCGGTGAAGCGGGTCGACAACATGACCATGGCCTGCGGGCTGGAGGCGCGGGTCCCCTTCCTCGATCACGAACTCGTCGAACTCGCCGCCCGCATCCCGGCGGAACTCAAGGTGCGGGATGGCGGCAAGTACATCCTCAAGGAGGCCGCCCGCGCCGTGGTGCCGGCGGAGGTGATCGACCGGCCGAAGGGCTATTTCCCGGTTCCTGCGCTCAAGCATATCCGCGGGCCGTTCATGGATTTCGTGCGCGACGTCCTCGACCGCCCCGCTGCCCGCCAGCGCGGGATCTTCAACCGCCCTTACGTCGATCGCCTGCTCGCCGACCCGGACGGGACCCTGACGCCGAAGGGCAATTCGAAGCTCTGGCAGGTCGCGCTGGTGGAAGCGTGGCTGCAATCCCACGGCATCTGATCGGCGCCTCCTGCGTTGGAGGCGTGACGCACGCTGCACGCGTTCCCGCAACGCGGGCTGTTGCGCTTAAGGTGACGCGGATTCTCCACGATCGTCCCTGAAGGGCGGCGGACGAGAATGCGCGGTTGGGGAGAACCCGAGAAATGTGTCGCTGGATCGCCTACCGGGGCCGCACGATCCCGCTGGAGCACTACGTCACCGAGCCGGCGCATTCGCTGGTTTCGCAGAGCATCAAGGCGCTCGAATCGACCGCGAGTACCAACGGCGACGGCTTCGGCCTCGGCTGGTACGGAGACCACCCGGAGCCCGGCCGGTTCCGCGAGGTGCAGCCGGCCTGGTCCGATGAGAACCTGCGCTACATCTGCCGGCACCTGCACTCGCACCTGTTCTTCGCCCATGTGCGGGCCGCGACCGGCACGCCGATCACGCGGCCGAACTGCCATCCCTTCGCCTGCGGCCCCTGGCTGTTCATGCACAACGGCTATGTCGGCGACTGGTCGCGGCTGCGCCGGCCGATCGAGGCACTGATCCCGGACGAACTCTATTCATCGCGCAATGGCACGACGGATTCGGAGGCGTTGTTCCTGGCGATCCTCGGTCAGGGTCTGATGGCCTCCGAGACCCAGCGCGATCCGATCACCGCGACAGCCCGAGCGCTTGCGAAAGTGACGGATCTCGTCGGCGGCATCGAAGGCGGCCACCCGTTCCGCTTTACGGCGGCGCTTGCCGATGGGCGCGACCTCTACGCCTTCCGTTATGCCGCCAACGATGCAGCCAACAGCATGTATTACCGGCAATCGGCCGATGGCGTCGTCGTGGTCTCGGAGCCGCTCGACAAGGAGCACGCCACTTGGACGCCGGTGCCCGACAACAGCGTCGTGATCGCCCGCAAGGACGAGCCGGTCGTGGTGCTGTCGCTCAAGGAATTCGGATTGGCTCGCCCCTCCGGCCTTCCGCAATTCCAGTTGCAGATGACCGCATGACCGGGGCGGCGCCGGGGGAGATCCGGCGCCATTCCCGAGAGAGGGCTACGCCATCCAGGTCGAGCCGCCGACGGCGGAGAGCGTCATGCTGTCGGAGCCAACATCGGCGGCGTTGTAGCCGAGGATCTGGGCGAGCTGTTCCCGCGCGCGCCAGACCCGGCTCTTCACCGTGCCGATGCGGCAATTCATGACAGTGGCCGCCTCCTCGTAGCTGAGGTTCTCGATCGCCACGAGGATCAGCGCCTGCCGCATCGGCAGCGGCAGCTTGGCCAGGGCCGTCTGCGCATCCATCAGATCGACATGGCCGGCCTGCTCCGGCGCGGCAGCCAGACGCTCCGCGTAATCGCCGTCGCTGTCGGCCACTTCGCGCACCTCCTTACGGTGACGCGAGTAGAAGGCGTTGCGCATGATCGTGAACAGCCACGCGCCGAGATTGGTGCCGACCGTGAAGCGAGATCGGCTGCGCCACGCCCGCAGGAAGGTATCCTGCACGAGGTCATCGGCGGCGGACGGGTTCTTGGTCAGCGACATCGCGAAGTTGTAGAGCCGCGGCGTCATCTCGATGATCGCGGTCCGGAACGACTCCTCGTCCTTGCCCTCCTGGGCAACGAGGACGGTTTCCAGACGGGCCAGCAGAGCATCGAAGCGGCCAGCCTCGACGGCCGGATTTCCCGGCATTCGCGCATAGGCTTCCGCAAGGAGAACCCCGAGACGGAGCTGAACGTCCATGGGGAGAGCAGGTGCCTCGCCTTCCGGCAGGGCAGTGTCGAGGAGAGCAGTCTTTGGCATCAGGTCCTGTGGTGGATCACGGACTCGAGCAAGGGGCGAACCCCCGCGGCGGAGTTGTCCCGCGATTTGTCACGCCTTGCGCCAACATAGATTATCGGCATTCGAAAGAGCTTGTTCCGGCCCCCTAAAATGAATGCCGACAACAACCTTATGTCGCGTCTAGTGCGAACCAGACAAATATCAACATAGCTTAGGTTATTTTCAATCGCGTCGAACGAGTCTGCCTCGATCTGGTTGTTCGCAGGGTGCCTTCATCGCCTCGCAACATGGACCACCGTCGGAATGGGCTGGCCGCTTCGTACAATCACCGCTTCTGCCGTCCTCCTCGGAGGGGTGGTCGTCATTGGGGCCCTGGCGCGCTTCAGCTACGCGCCGATGCCGGACGATGACGCGCTGCTCAATCCTGAACGTTACGCGATGGAGACCGCTTACGATGTCCTCGGCCGCCGCGTTCTGCGCGACGAGGCGGAGCGGCTGAAGCAGACGCCGGACGGCCGAGCCGCCCTCGCGCCGGACAAGGGCGCCGTCGCCATCGACACGGCTTTGGTGAAGCGCGGCCGGGAAGCCTTCTATCGCGAGACCTTCGGCAATGAGGTGTTCCTCTCCGATGTGATGGGCATGCTCGATGGCGGTCTCACGCCCTACGAGGTCGCCCGCGCGCTCCTTCTGCTCAAGGGCGAAGGCACCGGGAATCTCCAGGTGCGCATGGCCCGCGACGTGACGGTGGGTGATCGGACCTGGAAGAAGGGCGAACTGGTTCCCACCGGCCTCGACGTGCCCCGCGGCTCACCGTTCATCCTCGGTATCCGCACCTTCTACGATCGTGGCCATCTGCGGATGGGGATTACCTGCGCCCTCTGTCACGCCGCCGTCGATCCGGCATCGGGCAAAGTGGTCGAAGGCGCCCCCAACACCGATCTCAATGCCGGCCTGCTGATGGCGCTCGCGAGCAATGCGAGTGCATATTTCATGCATGGTAGCGCCGACCCCGCCGCACATCCGGGGGACCCGTCCCGCAGTGTGGCGACCGAAGACGGGACCAGAACCGCGCTCCCGGATCGCGCGGCGTTCGAAGCCGCCGCCAAGGTGGAGGTGGCGAGCTGGCCCGCCGGTAGCTTCGACTCCTCGGCCGACAGGCAGACCAATCCGACCTCGATCCCGTCGAGCTTCTCGGCCTATGGAGAGCCCTATAGCTGGAGCGGTCGGGCGGGGATCGGCCCATTCAAGGGGTTGTCCGCGCTCAACAACAACGTCCACGCCGCCAATTCCGACACCACCCAGCAGACACGGGCGGCCAAGACCCTGTTCGGGCTCGATCCGCAGGTTTATCTCGGCATCGTTCTTCAGGGGGCCGCGGCCGAGGCGCTGCGCTACGATCCCGCTTCCGACAAGAGCCCGACCGAGGTGCTGCAAGCCGTCGACCCGACGCCGGGCGCGCCCGGTCTTAACAGCTACGCGGTTCTGCCGAGCTTTCCCGCCACCAATTACATGACCGATAACGGCCTTCTCGCCTCCGTGCCCGGCGAGCCAGCCAACTACGCCAACAACGCCATGTCGGCATTCCAGAATCTTCTGCGCCCGCCGGCGGCTCAAACCGAGGCGGGCCGGGCCGAGCAGGTGTCGCGCGGTCGCGCCGCCTTCGAGCGCGCCGGCTGTGCCGGCTGTCATGCGGGGCCGGCCCTGACCAACAACCGCGTGATCCCCATTGAGGAGATCGGCACGCAGCCGAGCCGGGCACAGGCGACGGTCAGGATGGAGGCGCGTCTTGCGCCGCCGGCGATCTTCGCCACCGACACACCGTTTCCGCTTTCGCCCGATCCCACGATCGTTCCGATTCCCCTGGAGGGAGAGGCACTCAAGCAGGTCCAGCTCGCCTGGGGCCATGCCGGGACGAAGGGCGGCTACAAGGTGCCGAACCTCGTCGGGCTCGCCTGGAGCGCGCCCTATCTCCACGATTCCGGGATCGCGGTCGGGACCGACGCGGGCACGCAACTCGGGGTGCCGGGCACGCTGGATGCCGGCATAGCGCCCGATCCCGCCAACAGTCTGCGGGCTTTGATCGATCGAGAGCTGCGCGCCAAGGTGGTGGCGGCGAACGCGGCTTCCGCGAAGGAGCGCCGCGCCCGGGTCACCGGCGAGGGACACGCCTACTGGGCCGATGCCGGGACCGGATTCTCCGATGAGGACCAGGCGGCGCTGATCGCCTATCTGCTCTCGGTCGACCGGTTGACGTCGTCGGTGCCGGTGCCGTGACGGGCGGAGCGATGCGCCGCCCGCAATCTCTGCCGGCCCGATGTGATCCGATTTCCCCGGTGCCGTGTTACCTCAGAGCGGCTCGACGGCTTTTCGCGAGGGAGCTGGCCGAACCGGTGTGAGAGCTGGGCCGGTCGGGCGCGCCGCTGACGCCTTTTCGGCCTGAACAGCCACCGCAAAAGAGCGACACCATGAGCGTTCCGGATTGGCTTCCGCTTCTGGCCTTCCTGGCACCGATACCGCCGATCCGGCCGGAGCCGCCGCGTCGGGAGGCGCCGGCTTGGTTCCCGGCCTTCATCATGGGCATGACCGTGTTCATCATGGTGGCACCGATGATCGCGATCTGGAGCTTCCACCGGCCCGAGAAACCGTTCCGGTCGGTCTGCGAAGCGGCGGGGGGGCATGTCGTGCCCGCTTCGCTGTCCGGCGATGGCCCTCCCCGTTGCCGCCGGTTCTGAGGGACCGTCCGGTGTCCCGCGCGCTTCCGATCTGCCGATGGTGTCGGACCCGCCTTTCCGAGCCGCCTCAGGTCTGGCGTCAGGTTTGGAACGAGAGGGCGGCGCGCGTTCCGGTAGGGCCTGGGATGTAGGTGAGTTCGGAGCGCAGGTTCGACGCCATGGCCCGAATGATCCGTGAGCCAAGGCCGGTTCCCCGCGTTTCCCCCTCTCCGGTCCAGCCGATTCCGTCATCCTCGACGATCAGCGAGAGCGTATCCGGCCCGTTGCGGCTGACATGGACCCGGATCTCGCCCTGAATCTCCGCCGGGTAGGCGTATTTGTAGGCGTTGGTCACGAGTTCCGTCACGACGACGCCGAGGGAGACCGCTTTATCGGTGGCGAGCTGGATCGGCTCCGCTTCGAGATGGATCGCATGATCGCGGCCCGATGCCCGCATCGACACCTGAAGCTCCTCGACCAGCCCCGCCAGATAGGCGTCGAGTTCGACCGCTTCCACGTCCTGCGACGTGTAGAGCCGGCGGTGGATGCCGGCGATGGCGGAGATGCGCGCCTGCATCTCTTCAAGCGCCAGCTTGGCGGCCGGGTCCGATACGGCGTTCGTCTGCATGCGGGCCAGGGCCGCGACCAATGTCAGCGAATTGGCGACCCGATGGTTGACCTCGCGCAGCAGCAATTCGGCCCGGTCGCGTGCCTCCCGCACGGCGGCCTCGGCGCGCTCCTTGTCGCGCCGCAGGGTTTCCTGGCGCAGCGCGGTATCGACAGCCTCGCCTAGAAGCTCGCGGAACTGGCCCTGCAGATCCTTCCAGACGTAATCGACCGCGCCGGCCTTGAGGGCGGCCACCGCGACCCGGGTGTCCTCGGAGCCGGTCACGTAGATGACCGGCGGCGCATCGGGCAGGGCGCGCAAGGCGGGGAGCAGATCGAGGCCGGTCTGGTCCGGCAGGTGATGGTCGAGGGCGATCAGGTCGATCTGCCCCGCGCGTGCCCGCTCCAACCCGTCCTCGCCGGTTCCGGCCAGCTCGACGCGATAGCCCCTTGCCTGCAGCGCTCGTTCGACGAGGCGGCCGAGGCCGGGATCGTCGTCGATATAGAGGATACGGCCCGGAGCCGGACTGGCGTCGCTCATGAGTTCTCGGGAACCTGGATGACCGAGAAGAACAGCCCGAGCTGACGGATCGCGTTCGAGAAGCCTTCGTAATTGACCGGTTTGGTGATGTAGACGTTCGCGCCGAGGTCGTAACAGCGCTGGATCTCGCGGCTGTCGTCCGTCGTGGTCAGGACCACCACCGGCGAGCGCTTGGTATGCGGATTGGCCTTGACCCGTTCCAGGATGTCGATGCCCGTCATGTCCGGCAGGTTGAGATCGAGCAGGATGAGGAGGTGGCGGCGGCCGCTCGCCTCCCCGCTCCCGTCGGCGCCGAACAGGTAATCGAGGGCGGTGGTTCCATCCCGAAACGCCAGGATCTCGTTGTTCACCCCGGCGCGGCGGATATTGCGCTCGATCAGCCGGGCATGTCCCTCGTCGTCCTCGATCATGACGATGGTGACGGCATTGAAGGGGAGCTGCATCTCTACTCCGCGGCCATGGTCATCGTTTCGGGACTCCGGGCGTCGGACGCCTCATGACGGCCTGTAGCCGGCTCGCGGGGCAGCGTCACGATAAAGGTGGTACCGATCCCGGGCTGCGACGAGAGTTCGATCCGGCCACCGAGGGCGCGCACCAGGGCTTTCACGCTGGCGAGCCCGATTCCCTCACCGGGCTGATCCTGCGCGCCGGCCCGCCGGAACAGCTCGAACACGCGGGCATGATCCTTCGCGGCGATGCCCCGCCCGTTATCGGCCACGGCGAAGCGGACGCGGTTTCCGGGAGCGGGCTTGGCCGTGATCGTGACGGATCCGGGACGGCTCGGATCGAGATATTTGAGCGCGTTGTCGATCAGGTTCCCGAAGATCTGCTCGACAGCGAGCCGATCGGCGGCGATCCGAGGCAGGTCGTCCGCCACCGTCACCGTCGCGCCCTTGCGGCCGGCATGGTGGCGCTGCGCGTCGGCGATGCCTCGGATCAGGGCTGTCATGTCGAGGGGCTCGGGAGCGAAGCGGCGCCGCCCTTCCCGCGACAGTTTGAGAATCGCTGCGATCAGACGCTCCATCTTGACGATGGCCGCCTGGATGAAGCCCAGGGCCTCGCCGATCTCCTCGTCGATCCGCTGGCCCTGCGGATGATCGCGCAGCAGCGATCGCATCTCGTCACGCGAGGCCTCCAGCTCGCTGGTGAAGCCCATCACATTGACGAGGGGAGCCCGCAGATCGTGGCTGACGATGTAGGCGTAGCGCTGGATCTCGTCGTTGGACTCGCGCAGTTCCGCCTCCGCCTCCCGCTGCTCGGTGATGTCGGTGTGAACGCCGACCCATTCGCGGATGGCGCCCTGCGCGTCGAGCACCGGCACCGCGCGGATCGAGAAGTGGCGCCACAGCCCGTCGCGGGCCCGCACCCGGTGCTCGTGGATGAAGGTGCTGCGGGCAGCGACCGTCGCGTTCCAGGCGGTGACGCTCGCCTGCCGGTCGTCCGGATGCACCGCCTCCGACCAGCCGAAGCCCTGGTACTCGGCCTGTGTCTGTCCGGTCAGCGCCGCCCAGCCCGGCTGCTCGCCGCTCATCCGGCCCTGGGGGTCATTGGTCCAGAGCACGCCGCGGACCGCCTGCACCGCCGCCCGGAAACGCTCCTCGCTCGCCTGCAATTCGCCCTGGATCCGTTGCTGGTCGAACGCCGAGGCGAGCATGGCGAGGAACAGGATCACGAATGTCGCCCCGGCCACGGAGAGGGCGAGGTTCTGGTGATCGACGCCGGCCGCGGCGACATGGGGCGCGGCAACATGGGCCGCGTGGTCTCCGGCCTGCTCGACGGAAAAGGTCGCGGCGGCCATGCCGGTATAGTGCATACCGGCCACGGCGATGCCCATGAGGACGGCGGCAGCCAGCTTCTGACGGACGCTCGTCGGCCTGAAGGTGAGCCAGAGCGCCGCGGTGGCGGCGGTGACGGCAATGCCGAGGGAGAGCGCCACCACCGGAAGGCTGTAGGCCAGATGGCCGGCCATCCGCACCGCGGCCATGCCGGTGTAATGCATGGAGGCGATCCCCACCCCCATCATGGGGCCGGCGACGAGGACGTCCCTGGGGCTGGCTCGCGGGCGGCCGACCCAGGCCAGGGCGGCACCGGTGACACCGATGGCGATGAGCAGGGAGAGGAGCGTGATCCCGAGGTCGTAAGCGGCGGGCAGCTCCATCTCGAAGGCCAGCATGCCGACGAAATGCATCGACCAGATGCCGCCGCCCATCGCCAGGGCGGCGCCGAGAAGCCAGGCCCAGCGCGAGCCCGGCCCAGCGGAGCGCACGCGCCCGCCGAGGTCGAGGGCCGTGTAGGAGGCCAGCACGGCGATGGCGAGGGAAAGGGCGACCAGGCCCGGATTGTAGCCGGTATGGACCATCAGCGGGGCGTCTCGGAACTCGGTCGTTTCTCGTTCGCGCCCGTTGGACCGCGGGCACCGTCGGCATTCCGCACGAACCGGTCAGGACACGAGCGAACCGAGAGTGCCATAGGTCACCGGCCGCGTCCCCTCGACGCTGCCCGCGACCGACGCGGATTCACGATGTGTGTCTGAAGCGACGCATTCTCCCAAGTTCGATATGGGAGACTACCTTAGGTGGCTGCCGGATGCCGCGCCGCCATATTCTCTGCATATTAATCTGCCGAACCTGTATGATCGAGCGTGGAATGCGAATGCGGCAGACCGGACCGGATCGTTTCGTCGCCCCGCTGATCATGTCGTCGGTCGCCCGATCATCGACCGGCGACGGCAGGGCCGAGGGGATGCGCGACCTGCTGAAAGGAACCGAGGATGCGGTCCGCCATGGCTTGGCCGGAGGGACGGTGATCGATCCCCTGACCCGCAAGCTCGCTTCCTTCGTCGATCTCACGCCGGGCGATCGCGCGGCGCTGGAAGACTTGGCCTCCGGCGGACGCCGATTCCCGGCGCAGACACCGATCCTGCATCAGTCCGACATCCCGGACAGCGCGATTCTGGTGCTCGAAGGCTTTGCCTGCCGCTACAAATTTCTCACGAACGGTCGCCGGCAGATCACCGCCTATCTTCTGCCCGGCGATCTGTTCGATCTCGATCTGGAATTCCGTGTCCCGGTGGATTGCGCCTTGGCGACGATGACGGTCTGCCGTCTCGCCATCGTTCCTCGCGGGGATTACGAGGATTTGATGCGCCGCCGCCCGCGCATCGCCCGCGCCTTGCGGATGGCGAAGCTGACGGAAGTGGCGACCCTGCGCGAATGGGTGACGAATCTCGGCTCCCGCTCCGGTCCCGAGCGCTTGGCGCATTTTCTGTGTGAGATGCTGTTGCGGCTGCAGAAGACGGGTCTCGCCTCCGAGAACCAGTACAGCTTTCCGATTACCCAGGCCGACCTCGCCGATACGCTCGGCATGTCCTGCGTTCACGTCAACCGCGTGCTGCAGAAGCTTCGCCGCGAGGGGCTGATCGAGCTGTCGGGCCGGAAGCTCACGATCCTGAAGCCGGACGGCTTGAGCACGCTCGCCGAGTACGACCCCTCCTATCTCGAACCGGCCGCGGTTCCGCTGCACGCAACCTCCGGCGACCGCCCCGCCGCCTGAACCGCAGCGCTGCGTCTGCGGGATCAGAGGGTATCGGTCGGCCGAACGCCTGCCTCGGCGGCCATCAGCACGGCTTCCGGCAACGTGCGCGCGCCGAGAATCTCCATGACATGGGAGCGGTGGATTTCGACGGTGCGCGGGCTGAGGCCCAGGGCGCGGCCGATCGTCTTGTTGGTGCCACCCGCCAGAAGCCCTTCCAGCACCTCGCGCTCCCGCGCCGACAGGGCCGCGATGCGGGCCCTGGTCTCGTCGTGGGCGCGGCTGCGCTCGGCATCGGTGCGCAGATCGGCGAGGGCGGCTGCGATGGCGGTGAGCAAAGCCGGCGGCTGCCATGGCTTCTCGAGGTAGTCGACGGCCCCGGCCTTCATGGCACGGACGCCGACACCGACATCGCCATGGCTGCTGCCGAGCACGAGCACGGGCAGATCGAGGCGCCGGGCCTTGAGGGAGCGCACGATCGTGAGGCTGTCCGAGCCCGCCGCCTCGCTGTCGAGAACGACGCAGCCTGGCCGCAGGGAGGCCGCGATCTCGGACAAGCCCGCCGCGTTCTCGAACGTCTGCACTTCGTAGCCGGCGGGCTGAAGCAGGGCGACCAGCGTCTGCCGCGGCGGTCCATCCTCGGCGATCAGGTAGATCCGCGCGCTGGTATGACCCGTGATGTCCTCGGCGATGCCGCCGATGCGGCGGATACGGCCATCGTCGCTGCGAATCGGGAAGAACGTGTCACGGATCCGTCGCACGCCGCCGTCGCCGGGGCGCAGGATGCGGTATTCCAGCACGACGAGCTCGCCCGCCCCGACACGCTCCACCGTACGGCTGGCGCTGTCGCGATCGTCGGGATGGATCGACTCGAGCCAGTCATCGATGCTGCTCAGCTCCTCGGGCGCCCGACCCCAAACATGTTGGAAAGCCCGGCTGATATAATCGACGCTCCGATTCTCGATGTCCGCCAGCCAGAGGACGTTGGTCGAGTGTTCGGCGAAGCGCCGGAACCTCTCTTCGCTCTCGCGCAGGCTCGCCTCCGCCCGCCTTCTTTCGGTGATATCGAGCGCCACCCCAGTGAAGCCGGTCGGCCGCCCCTCTTCGAACAGGGCCCGGCCGTGGCTGGAGATCCAGCGCTCGACCCCATCGGCGATGCCGATGACCCGGTATTCGACGTGATAGATGCCGTCACCCGAAGGATCGTGGCAGCGGGCGATCGCCTCTTCCACCTCGGAGCGATCCTCGGGGTGGATCGCCGACAGCCACGTCGTTCGGTCGACGACAGCCTCGGGTGTCAGGCCCCACATCGCTTTGAGACGGGCGTCCCAATGCAGGATCCCCCTCTCCAGATCCCAGCTATAGGGTGACAGCCCAGCCAGATCGATCGCCGCCTGGAGGCGTGCCTCGCTTTGGCGCAGGGCATCCTGCGCTCGCTTGGTCGCCTCCTCCTCGACGACGAGGATGACGGCCAGATCCTCCCGGCTCGCCGGTGCGCTCTGGCGGCCAGCGCCCGAGTTGCCCCGGACAGGAAGAGCGCTGACCCGCACCCAACCTGCGCGCGCCTCGTCCGTTCGGTTCGAGAGGCGGGCTGCCACGACGGTTTCACCGCGCAGGGCTCGCGCGAGCGGATCGTCCGGAGGAACGAGAGCAGTGCCCTCCCCCTCGAATCCCGGCCAGCGCAGCTGAGCGTCGGCTGCGGCGTGCGGGCGAGCCTGTGTCAGAAAGCGGCGCAGGCTGGAATTCACGACGAGACCTCGGCCATCCGGCCCGAAAAGTCCGGCGCCCAGCGGCAGATGCTCGATCAGGGTGGCGAGAGGGACGTTGTGCGGCTTCGCTTCCGCCTCATCACCGGGCGGCTCTTCCGGCACCGCCAGTTTCCCGTGCGCGTCGAGATGCAGGCCGATCAGCGCCGCGAATTGCCGGAACATCCCGCGAATGCTCGGCGTATTCAGCTTGGCCGGCTGAAGGCCGACGGCGCAAAGGGTGCCGAAGGCATCTCCGTTGGGCCACAGGATCGGGAAGGAGATGTAGCTGCGATAGCCATACCGCACCGGGGCTGGATGATCGCGGTAGGTTTCGTCAGCGCAGACATCGTCGATGACGATGGGTTTGCCATGGTGGCGAACCTCACCGCAGAGCGTCGTCTCGGTGCGAAGCATGTCACCGGACCGAATGCCACGGCCGATTTCATCCTGAACCCGGCAGGCGATCCAAGTCTCATCCGTGACCCGGGCAACGGCGGCGAAGCCCAGGCCCGTCGAGCGACAGATGATCTCCAGCATCGCCGGTATGGCCGCGATCTGCTTCACCGCGAAGAGATCGGCCGAGATGATGGGGGCGACGTCGAGGCCGAGAGCGCAAGAGGTCATGGAACGCGCTCCTGCCCGCGTCGTGTCCCGCCAAAACTCGCGATGTGCCTCGCGGCTTGCCTCGTCACTTGGCGAAACACGCCGGATCGCTGTCCTTCGGCCGAAATAGAACCCAGATCGAGGCCGTCTTGGCTGAAGGGTCCATCCTTCTGCGAGAAGCCACGTGTCTTCGACGCTTGAAGGCAGCATCTCCATCCGGCGTGACCGGCAGCGGTTCGATCATGGATGGGCGCACATGGCTTATGCGCCCGTAGAATCAGCTTCGATGGGAGCGGCAATGGCTTTCCGGCGCAGAATGTAGCGTGAATTTTCGATCCTCACCCTCTCATGGTGCCGGATGAACAGAACTCGATCACTAAAATTTGTGTCATCGAAGACCATTCCGTAGGCGCGAGGCTTCGCACGCCGCCAGTCAGTCACGAACGGTCGAGTCTTCCCGAAATCGGCTTTTAGCAGAGGCCTGTACACGGCACGAGAGTCGTTTTGGTCATCCCCTATGCCAGACTATTTACCTAAAATTAAGAGGAAAGGTTTCGTGAAAAACGTATCAAATGACAAACTGTTCCGAGAGTCACGAAAGGATCGTTTTATTCGAGCACCGGCAGAGCAGGGTTGAGGATCTTTTTCCCGAAGACCTGCGCATTTGTCTCCGTATGGGCTCCTGTTCTTGCCATACGGTTCCGGGGTCAGCTCGTCGGAGCAGGGCCGTTTTGTCGTTGCTACATTCCGTCGGGAGCCGCGCTCCTGTGGATGGGCAGGAGCGCCCCGCGCCGAACCAAAGGGCGTTCCAAGCCATCGCTGCGGAGAGGCTGGACGATTCGTCGTTCGAGGGGCCTGTGTCGTGTCAGGGCCGCGTCGCGAGCCAGACGACATGGCGCGGGCCGCTCGATCCGTTCGCTGGCAGGCGCACTTCATCGACGGCGAAGCCCAGCCGCTGAAGCCGGGCCTTGAATTTCCGATCCGGAGAACCGGACCACACACCCAGAATGCCGCCGGGCTTCAGGGCCCAGTCCACGCGTTTCAGGCCCCATTCGTCGTAGAGCCGATTATTCGACTTGCGCATCAGCCCTTCCGGACCGTTATCGACATCGAGCAGGATCGCATCCCACCCGCCGGCCTCCGACTGGATCAGGCGGTTGACGTCCGTCTCGCGCAGTTCGACCCGTGGGTCATCGAGGCACCCGTCAAAGAGAGGGGCGAGCGGGCCCCGGGCCCAGCCGGCCACCGCCGGGACCAGTTCGGCAACGACGATTCGGGCATCGGCTCCCAAACTCCGCAGCGCCGCCCGGAGCGTGAATCCCATTCCGAGGCCGCCGATCAGAACGCGGGCACCCGGCCGGTCTGACAGCCGCTGGCACGTGAGCGATGCCAACGCTTCTTCCGAGTGGCCGCGGGTGCTGTTCATCAGCTCGATGGTTCCGACGACGATCGAGAATTCGCTCCCGCGCTGCATCAGGGCGAGGTTCTTGCCGCCGCCGGGCACGAGCCCGGTATCGAGATGGACCCAGGCGTTCATGGATACCTTTCCGGAGCGAAACCCGCCCATGTCAGATCGCGGCCATCGCGGGCCAGGGGCCGGCATGGCACCGGCTTGAAAGAAGGACAATGGTCGGCGGGAGCGCGGTTGGATGCCCGCGTAGGCCCGCATGCCAATGGCCATGGCGAAGGGCTCGATGCCGGAAGCAGGCTGTGCCCGGTCAGGGCGTTCCGCTGGCCCTGTCGAGTGGCTGTTCGTCCGGATATCCCCGGTTCCGCATCATCCCCGAAGAAAGCGGCCGCGGCGAGAAGGCTCAGACCGTTCGCGCGATGCGCTCGATCTCATCGCAGGCGGCCTCGGTTCCCCTGTCGACCGCCATGCGTGCGCGGGCCGCAGCGCGGGCACCGCTCATGGCGCGGGATGTCAGCATCCTCTCGATCTCCCGTTGCGCCCGTCCCGGTGTGAAAGCGCGGCGCCGGAGCATGACGCCGAGCTTGAGCCGAGCGAGGCGACGGCCATCGTCGAAGTGATTGAAGGCGATGGGCACCACCATCTGCGCCACGCCCGCCGCCATCGCCTGTGCCACGGTTCCGATCCCGCCGTGATGGATCAGGGCCGCGCTGCGGGGCAGCAGCAGGCTGAGCGGCGCGTAACGGAGATGGATCATGTCCGGCGGCAGAGGGGCGGTAACCTGTCCCTCTTCCCGCGCCAGCAGCACGCCCCGTCGGCCCATCCGCCGGCAGATCTCGACGGCGACGGCGAAGAAGCGGGCGCTCCGGCGCATGCCTGAGCCATAGGTAAAGACGAGCGGCGGCGATCCGGCTTCGAGAAAGGCCCGCAGCTCCGGTGCGAGATCGCCGGCATCGCCGAGTTGGTCGGCGATGGGAAATCCGACCTGCACGGTCTGTTTCGGCCAATCCAGTTGCGGCGGCACATACCAAGCGGGGAACATCAGAATCAGCCGCAACGGGCTGTTCCACCAGAAGCGCAGGCGCCCGACCGGCGGCAGGTCCGCGTCCGCGCGCAGGGCATTGAGGCGAGGCAGGGCGGCGGGATCGATCAGGATTCGATCCGCGCCGCGACCGAGCCAATGACGCAGGCGGGATGGCAGCAGCGCCTGCACCGGAACGCCCGGCAGCCAGGGAGCCGCGCTTCGGCTTTCGATCAGGTAAGGGGTGACATGCACCGTGATGACCGGCACCCCCTGCTTGTCCTGGGCAAGGCGGGCGCCGAGCGCGTTCGGTGACGTGACGACGACGCAAGGGGTGTCGGCCGTTCTCGCCGCGATCCAACGGGCGGTCCTGTCCGCCAGGGCGACGGCCATCTCGAAGAGCGGGGCGATGCCGCGTCGCGGATGCCAGAGATCGGCTGCGGTCAGGGCCCGGTCATATTCCTCCTGGCTGCAGATCGCATCGAAGCCGAGGCCCGCCCGCTGCGCGAAATGCCGAAACGGTTCCGGGGCATGGAGCGTCACCGCGTGTCCGCGCTGAGTCAAACATTGCCCCAACGCCAAAAAAGGCAGCACGTCACCATGAGTGCCGAGCACCGTTAGGAGAAAATGCAAGGATTAATCCGTGATTCTATGCGTATCGCGACTTGCGATGCTTGATAGAATAGGAAAAGTTTTGAGAAATTTGGAGTAAAGTTCGCGCGAGCGGTGATGACGTGTGCTGAGAACTGATTTGGCGCTCTCATCGCCGCTTGCAGCCGAACCGCGCGCTGCCTTTCGAGATGCGAAGCGGAACGATCAGCCGAGGGTTGGCGAGGGACTTTCGCTCTGGCTCGGCAATGGCTGCCCCGCACCCCGCCTCAACGGCCGGTGATCGGCGACAAACCGTGCTGCATCAGTGAGCTTAAGGTGATGTCTGTGGCGTGGGCGTCGAGCCAGCCCATGCTGCGGGCCGATTGCGCATGCAGATCGCGGTCACAGGTAAAGACCTGGGAGCACTTCCACAAATACTAGCGATGTTTTAGAAGATATATGGTGCTGCGAGAGAGGATTGAACTCTCGACCTCCTCATTACCAATGAGGTGCTCTACCACTGAGCTACCGCAGCGCGGTGTCGGGGGGCGGTGCCGCCTCCGAACTGAGCGTGGGATTAGCGGATCGCTTTCCGCTTTGCAACGCTCATCCGGCCAACAAAATGCAAGAAAATCGCGACCGGTGTTCGGCGTGTCGATTTGTTGACGGATCATGGGCCCGTCGCTATAGAGCGGCCTCCACGTCCGGCCGCAGCCCTGCGCCCGGCCGTTTCGCCTTTGCTTATCATCAGGCTGCGCTGACCGATACCGGATCGTCCGGGCTAGGGTCGTTGCCGCCCCGACCAGACGAGGATGCCCATGGCCAACACCGTGTCGGCCAAGAAGATGACCCGTAAGATCGTCAAGCGTACGGCGATCAACCGCTCGCGCCGCTCCCGCATGCGCACCTTTGTCCGCAAGGTTGAGGAGGCGATCGCCTCCGGCGATCAGGGTGAGGCTCTCGCCGCCCTGCGCGCTGCCGAGCCGGAGATCATGCGCGCTGCCCAGCACGGCATCGTTCACAAGAACAACGCGTCGCGGAAGGTCTCGCGCCTCGCCGCCCGCGTGAAGGCGATTGCCGCCTGAGAGACCGATACGGTCCGGCCCGCTTCCGTTGTAAGCGGACCTGAACTTCGTAGCGTTGAATCAAGCCCGGCCCCAGGCCGGGCTTTTTTCATGCTCGCGTCCCGCCGGCCGCTGACAGGCCGCGAAGCGCCTTTTCGTCCGTGAAGCCGGCCTGCCAGCGTGCGAGGACGGCCGGGCGAGAAATTCCGGGGCTCCGCCAAGCGCGTCAGCAGCCCCGCCCCGGCCGGCACTTGTGCACCGGGCCGTGCCGCTTCTCCACAGATCGCGTCAGGTTATCCCGAATCGGCCCTTGCAGCGCCCGCCGGGAGCCGGTGCCGACACATCGTTAACCATCCGGGAAGTGTTGCCCGTTGCACGCCGTCGGAGCGACCGTGTAGCTTAACAAAACGTTGCCGATCCGGCGGCTCTGCAAGATGAGCACCGGGGACCCCTGAGTCGTCCCCAAGTTGCGGACATCCCTTCGACTCTCCGGCCCCAGGCCGACGACTCGGGACCGGCGACGATGTTTTCCCCGATCGTCCCGCTGTTAGGAGAACGATAGAGGATTGTTGATACACAGCCATCTTTAGCGATGGACCTCGGCGCTTCTCTTGACAGCGCTGGAACCATTTCAGGCGCCACTCACCCCGAATCGGGCGGCGCCTACTCTCGTGTGGCGTATGCGTACGCATCCCCTCCGGTCGTCCGGCTGAGGATGCGAGGAGACACGGTGATGCACCTCGACGGCAGCATGGCGGACGGCGATGGCGGAAACGGCAGGGGAGGCATCGATGTCCCTGCCGCCTGGACGCGGGTGAAGCGGCGGCTGCGGGCGGAGCTCGGCGAGGACGTGTTCGCGAGCTGGTTCGCCCGTCTCGAACTGGAAGAGGTGACCGGCGGAGTCGCCCGGCTCACGGTGCCGACCCGCTTTCTCAAGAGCTGGATCGAGTCGCATTATCTCGACCGGGTGCTGACGACGTTCCGGGCTGAGGCCGACAGCGTGACGCGCATCGAGGTCGGCGTGAGGGGCCCCTCCGCCCCGGCCCGGCCGACCCCCGGCGCCCAGACGAAGCCGAATCCGATCAGCGGGCCGCTCAACCGGCTCCATGCCACGGCGACTCCCGCCGCGCTGCAAGGGCCCGGCCCGATGGTCGAGGCCGAGGTTGCGGCCCCTCGGGGCGAATCGGGCGCGGTGGACCTCAACGGTGCGCCGCTCGATGCCCGGCTCACCTTCGCGAGCTTCGTGGTCGGCCGGTCCAACGCCCTCGCCCATGCCGCCGCCGAGCGGGTCGCCCGCAGTGACGGCGAAGGCGCGCTGTATAACCCTCTCTATGTCCATGCCGGTGTCGGCCTCGGCAAGACGCACCTGCTCCACGCCGCCGGCCATGCCGCCCGCGAGGCCGGTCGCCGGGTGATCTATCTCACCGCCGACCGCTTCATGTACGGCTTCGTCAACGCCCTGAAGACGCAGAGCGCGCTGGCCTTCAAGGAGCGTCTTCGGGCGATCGATCTCCTGATCCTCGACGACGTGCAGTTCATCCAGGGCAAGTCAATCCAGACCGAGTTCGGCCATACCCTCAACGCGTTGATCGATTCGGGCCGTCAGGTCGTGGTCGCCTCCGACCGGCCGCCGACCGAACTCGAAGCCCTCGACGAGCGGGTGCGCTCGCGCCTTGCCGGCGGCCTCGTGGTGGAGATCGGCGGCCTCGACGAGGGCCTGCGCGCCTCGATCCTGTCCGCTCGCCTGGAGGCGGTGCGCCACAGCCACCCCAACTTCGAGGTATCGCCCGCCGTCTCCGCCTACGTCGCCCGGGCTATCACCGCCAATGGCCGCGATCTCGAAGGTGCGGTGAACCGGCTGCTGGCTCATGCCACGCTCACCGGCGCGCCGGTGACGGTCGAGACCGCCGAGACCGCCATCCGTGACCTCGTGAAGAACCGCGAGCCGAAGCGGGTGAAGATCGAGGACATCCAGAAGCTGGTGGCCTCTCGCTACAACGTCTCCCGCTCGGACATCCTGTCGGAGCGGCGCACCGCCGCCGTGGTGAAGCCGCGCCAGATCGCCATGTATCTGTCGAAGGTGCTGACCCTGCGCTCCCTGCCCGAGATCGGGCGCCGCTTCGGCGGGCGTGATCACACCACCGTGCTGCACGCGGTGCGCAAGATCGAGAAGCAGATCGGCGAGGACGCGGTGCTCGGCGATGAGGTCGAGCTGCTGAAGCGGATGCTTCAGGACTGACGCTCAAGAAGCCGGGCCGGGATGGTCCCGGCCCGGCGCGGTTTCGGTCCGCGTCGGGTCGTTCCTGTCTCGGAGGGGCGGGACAGGGCGAATCGCGCCCTTGCCTTCGGGGGGGCGCTTCGCCAAGCTGCGTGGCCCGGTCCCGCTTCCGCGTTCCTGACAGGACGCCGGTGACGGCCCGCGCGAAGGTGCGGCGGGAAGGGGTAGGGCATTCCGCCTCCGGTCCCGACCGAAGGCGGCGGGTCGATTGTTCAAGAGACGACGGGTTTTCCGATGAGAGTCACAGTCGAGCGCGCGGCCCTTCTGAGATCGCTCGGCCACGTGCATCGCGTCGTCGAGCGGCGCAACACGATTCCGATTCTGTCGAAC
Source organism: Methylorubrum populi (assembly GCA_020741775.1). Classification (GTDB taxonomy): domain Bacteria; phylum Pseudomonadota; class Alphaproteobacteria; order Rhizobiales; family Beijerinckiaceae; genus Methylobacterium; species Methylobacterium populi_B. The sequence goes on along the minus strand of DYYG01000011.1, from coordinate 119,088 downwards.
GTGCTGCTGCGCACCGGCGAGGATGGCCTGCGCCTGAAGGCGACGGATCTCGACATCGAGGTGACCGAGACGGTTCCGGCCGATGTGCTCGATGCCGGCGCCACCACCGTGCCCGCCCACGTCATCTACGACATCGTGCGCAAGTTGCCCGACGGCGCGCAAGTCTCGCTCGAGACCTCCGGCGATACGGGCCAGATGACGATCCGGTCCGGCCGGTCGCGCTTCGCCCTGGGCGCCCTGCCCGAGGGTGATTTCCCCGATCTCGCCGCCGGTGAGCTGCCGCATTCGTTCTCGATCGCCGCGGCGGAGCTGAAACTCCTCATCGAGAAGACCCAATTCGCGATCTCCACCGAGGAGACGCGCTACTATCTCAACGGCATCTATCTCCACACCGTCGAGGTGGACGGCGCGCTGAAGCTGCGGGCGGTGGCCACCGACGGACACCGGCTCGCTCGTGTCGAGACGGCCGCTCCGGAGGGCAGCCGCGGCATGCCGGGCATTATCGTGCCGCGCAAGGCCGTCGCCGAGATTCAGAAGCTCGTGGACGATGGCGGCGAGAGCGTTCAGGTCGAGATCTCTCCGGCCAAGATCCGCCTGACCTTTGCCGGGGGCGTGACCCTGATCTCCAAGCTGATCGACGGCACTTTCCCCGATTACCAGCGGGTGATCCCGAGCGGGAATGACAAGCATCTGACGGTGGTGCGCGACGCTTTCGCCAAGGCGGTGGACCGTGTCTCGACCATCTCCTCCGAGCGCGGCCGCGCCGTGAAGCTCGCCATGGCCGACGGCCGGCTCGCCCTCTCGGTGACCAATCCCGATGCCGGGTCCGCGACCGAGGAACTCGACGTCGATTATGAGGCCACCGCCCTCGATATCGGCTTCAACGCCCGCTACCTCCTCGACATCACCGCGCAGCTGGAGGGCGACACCGCCCTGTTCAAGCTCGCCGACCCCGGCTCGCCGACGCTGATCCAGGATCGCGACGGGGCCGCCGCGCTCTACGTGCTGATGCCGATGCGCGTGTGAGTCCGCTTCCGGCGCCCGCCGGATCGGATATATCGCCTGGATGGACACCCTGCCGGGAGGCACGCGCCTCACCCGACTGATCGCCCGCGATTTCCGCAATCATCTCGATCTCGATCTCGCCACGACGCGCCGCTTCGTGGCGCTGATCGGCGAGAACGGCGCGGGCAAGACCAATATCATCGAGGCCGTATCGCTGTTCTGCCCCGGTCGCGGCCTGCGCCGCGCCGATCTCGCGACCATGGCGCGGGTGGGCGGTCCCGGTGGCTTCGCGGTGTCGGCGACCCTCGAAACCCAGGAAGCCGAGCACCGCCTCGGCACCGGCTACGAGCCGCCGGGCTACGACAGCCGGGGGACGCGGGTCTGCCGCATCGATGGGGCGCCGGCCCCCTCCCCGGTCGCCTTCTCCGATTTCCTGCGCCTCGTCTGGCTGACGCCGGATTTCGATGGGCTGTTCCGTGGCGCCGCCGGGGACCGCCGCCGCTTCCTCGACCGGCTCGTCCTCGCCGTCGATGCGAGCCACGGCAGCCGGGTTTCGGCGATGGAGCGGGCGCTGCGCTCGCGGAACCGTCTGCTCGACGAGCGGCCGGATGACGGCCGCTGGCTCGACGCGGTCGAGCGCGAAGTGGCCGAACTCGGCGTCGCCGTGGCTTTGGCCCGGCGGGAGACCGTGGAGCGACTCGACCGCCTGATCGCCGAGACGCGGGACGATGCCGCACCCTTTCCCTGGGCCTCCGTGCGGCTCGAAGGCGATCTCGACGACCTCGTCGCGGTCTGGCCGGCGCTGGAGGCGGAAGACCGTTTCCGCCGCGCCCTGGCCCAGGGCCGTCACCGCGACCGGGCGGCGGGCCGCACCCTGATCGGCCCGCAGACCACCGACCTTGTCGTGCGTCACGGCCCCAAGGACGTGCCGGCGGCCACTGCCTCGACCGGCGAGCAGAAGGCCCTGCTGATTGGCCTCGTTCTCGCCCATGCCCGCCTCGTGCGGGCGATGAGCGGGCTCACGCCCCTGATACTGCTCGACGAGGTCGCGGCTCATCTCGACCCGCGACGGCGGGGCGGGCTGTTCGATGCCCTGGAGGCGCTCGAGGGACAGGTCTGGATGACAGGCGCCGATCCGGCCCTGTTCGCGGAACTCGAAGGCCGGGCCGATCTGATCGGTGTCGCCGACGGGCGGATCGTGCCGCTGGCCGGGTGACGTCAGGCCGTCGTGGTGGCGATATCGTCGCTCGGTCAGACGTCGTTGCGCGCGGAAGCCGCTATTCTTCGGGGGGATGCGGCTTTCCCGCCGTTTCAACTCGTCGACGAGTGCGATACGCAGCGCGTCGGTCTTGCTCCCCTGCGTCTGCGATGCCAGCTTTTTAGCGGCGCGGTTGACCTCCGCGTAGCGGGCGTTCAGCGGTATGGCCGCCTCGTTGTGCGGACAGCCGTAAGTTGTTGTCTGCAGATCGAACCCGCGAGCCGATCTCGGCTTCCTCCGTCTTCCTTGTCCGCCTTTCGTGCAAGTGCCCCGATGACAGCTCGCCTCGACGAGGCCCGCGCCGCGCTGAAAAAGACCTTCGGCTACGACGATTTCCGTCCTGGACAGGACGAGGTGATCGGTGCGGTGCTCGACGGAACCGACGTGTTCGCGGTGATGCCCACCGGCTCCGGCAAGTCGATGACCTACCAGCTGCCGGCCTTGGTCGATGCCGGGCTCACCGTGGTGGTCTCGCCGCTGATCGCCCTGATGCACGATCAGGTGCAGCAGATGCACGCCTTCGGCATCGAAGCCGCCACCCTCAATTCGACGATCGCCGAGATGGCCTCGCGGGAGACGTGGCGCAAGATCCGTTCGGGCGACCTGCGGCTGCTGTTCGTCTCGCCGGAACGGCTGCTGATGGACGGCTGCATGGACGCCCTGCGTGGGGCCGGCGTGCGGCGGCTCGCCGTCGACGAGGCGCATTGCGTCTCGCAATGGGGACACGATTTCAGGCCCGAATATCGCGAGATCGCCCGCGCCCGCGAGGCTTTGGGCAATGTGCAGACCCTGGCGCTGACGGCCACCGCCGACGCCGCTACCCGGGCCGAGATCGCCGAGCGGCTGTTCCCGGTGGGGCGTCCGCCCAGAACCTTCGTCCATTCCTTCGACCGGCCGAACATCCGCCTGACCTTCCAGCCGAAGGACAACCCGACCCGGCAGCTGGAACGCTTCCTGCGCAACCGCCGAGCGGAGAGCGGCATCATCTATTGCTCGTCGCGCAAGCGGGTGGAGCAACTGGCCGACAGCCTCAAGGCCGATGGCTTCAATGCCCTGCCCTACCATGCCGGGCTCGATCAGGGCACGCGGGCGAGGAATCAGGACACCTTCCTCCAGGAGGACGGGGTGGTGATGACCGCCACCGTGGCCTTCGGCATGGGCATCAACAAGCCGGATGTGCGCTTCGTCTGCCATGCCGACATGCCGACCAACATCGAGGGCTATTATCAGGAGATCGGGCGCGCCGGCCGTGACGGGCTGCCCTCGGATACCCTGACCCTCTACGGCCTCGACGACATGGCGCTGCGCCGTCGCCAGATCGACGAGAAGGAGATCTCGGAGGAGCGGCGCCGGGTCGAGCGGCGCAAGCTCGAAGCCATGATCGCCCTGTGCGAGGGGGCCGCCTGCCGGCGCCAATCGCTGCTCGGCTATTTCGGCGAGGCGAGCGACCGCTGCGGCCGCTGCGACCTGTGCCGGGGCGGCGTCTCCCTCATCGACGGGACGGTGGCGGCGCAGAAGCTCCTCTCCGCCGTCGTACGCACCGGTCAGCGCTTCGGCGCGACCTATGTCTGCGACGTCGTCCACGGCAAGGAGAGCGAGCAGATCCGCCGCAACGGACACGCCGCGCTGAAGACCTTCGGTGTCGGGGCCGACAAGCCGGTCGCGGCCTGGCGGGCCCTGCTGCGCCAGCTCTTCGCCGCCGGGGCGGTGGCCGAGAACACCGATGGCTATGGCGGGCTCGTCATGACCGAGAAGGGCGAGGCGATCCTGTTCGGCCGGGAGACGATCGAGGTGCGGCCCGATCCCGAGCCGAAGAAGGCCGAGCCGCGAAGCCGCAAGGCCACCCGGTCCGAGGACGACACGGCGGGCCTGAGCGAGGCCGACGAGGCCCTGTTCCAGCATCTACGCGGCCTGCGCGCCACCATCGCCCGGGCGGAGGGCATCGCCGCCTTCATGGTCTTCCCCGACCGCACCTTGATCGAAATGGCGCGCTCCAAGCCGGTCGATCTCTGGGCGCTCCGCTCGGTCCACGGCGTCGGCGAGCGCAAGCGCGAGGCCTACGGCGAACGCTTCACCGACGCGATCCGCGAGTTCTTGGACGACGCCAAGCGGGCTTGAGCGAAGCTGGATCCGGCATCCCGAAGGGATCAAACGGAGCTGGTCCGAGACCTCATCTCGCCCGAAGCGGCGATCCAACCGAACAAATCGCGACCTCGCGCCGCGGCGCCCCCCCCTTTGCTAGGCAAGGGTTATCCACATATTGTCCACAGGTAGAACATAACGGGAACATGTGCCGCTCGAACGCGGAGAACGCAGTTCCGCTCACCGGCCCGACCCCACCGTCAGGGACGCATCATGAGAACAGCCGACAAGCAGATCGCCGATATCCTCGTGCGCTACGGCGAGCCCTTCGCCGGCAATGTGTGGCGCGTGCAGGGCACCGCCGTGATCTACCACAAGACCCTGGAGCGGATCGCCGCGCATACGCAGATCCGGTTCGATCCGCCGACCCTGCTGCGCAGCGAGCGGGACGAGGCTGTGATCCTCGTCACCGGCCACATGCCGGGTGAGAAGGCGGGCGAGGAGCGGGTCGAATGGTCGATCGGCGAGGCGCTGGTGAACGTGAACTACCGCGTGTCCGGCCGGCAGGCGGCCTATGTCTACGCCATGGCGGAGAAGCGGGCGAAGGACCGGGTCATCCTCAAGCTGATCGAGCTGCACGGCCTCGTCTATTCCGAGGAAGAGGCGGACGAGTTCCGCCAGAACCAGCCCATGGCGATCCGCGCCGTGGACGAGGATTTCGACGCGCCTCCGGCCTTCGACGAGGTGACCGAGCAGGAGGCCGACCTGAAGCGCCTGATCGACGAGGCGGCCTCGATCAACGCGGTCACCGACCTGATGCTCGACGAGAAGACCCAAGCCATCCTCAATTCCATGCCGCACGGCACCCGCGAGGAGGTGCGCGACTATGCCAAGGCGCGGCTGCGGGCGCTTGGCTGGCCGCCGGCCAAGAAGGCCGGCCGTGGCAGCCGGGCGGCGTGAGGAGGTCCGAAGGGTAAGCCCTTTGGCGGGGGACAAGGGCGGAACCCCGGCCTTCACCGGGGCTCGATCCCGGACCCGCGAAAGGTCTCGACCTTTCAAGACCATGAGGGGGTGAGAGGATGAACGCGCCGGTCCGGCCACCCGGTCTCGACATGCTCGCCGGCTCGGTCGAGCGGGTCACCTTTCACAGCGCCGAGACGGGCTTCTGCGTCCTCAAGGTCCATGCCCGTGGCCGGCGCGACCTCGTCCCGGTGGTGGGACACGCGCCGGCCATCGCCGCGGGCGAGTGGCTGACGGCTTCGGGCCGCTGGGTGGCCGACCGGGAGCACGGCCTCCAGTTCCGCGCGGAGACGCTTCAGGTCACGCCGCCCACCGGCATCGAGGGCATCGCGCGCTATCTCGCCTCGGGCCAGATGCGCGGCATCGGCCCGGCCATGGCCAAGCGCATCGTGGCCACCTTCGGCGAGGCGGTGTTCGAGATCATCGAGGCCGAACCCGCACGGCTCACGGAAGTCGAGGGGATTGGTCCGAAGCGCGCCGCCCGCATCGTCAAGGGCTGGGCCGAGCAGAAGGCGGTTCGGGAGATCATGATCTTCCTCCACGCCCACGGCGTCGGCACCGCCCGGGCGACCCGCATCTTCCGCACCTATGGCCACGATGCTCTGTCGGTCATGACGGAGGATCCCTATCGCCTCGCCCGCGACATCCGCGGCATCGGCTTTCGCACCGCCGATGCCATCGCCCTGCGCCTCGGCCTCGCCCGCGATGCGCCGCAGCGCCTGGCCGCCGGCATCAGCTACGCGCTCCAAAGCGCGATGGACGAGGGCCATTGCGGCCTGCCGGTCGAGGCCCTGGTGCGGCTTGCGTCGAGTCTCCTCGACGTCTCCCCCGATCTGGTGCGGGTCGCCGCGGCCCTGAGCCTGCGGGAGGGGCGAGAGGTGGTGGCCGACACTTTGCGCGGTGAGCCCTGCCTTTTCCTGAAGGGATTGCACGGGGCCGAGCGGGCCATCGCTCAGCGGCTCCTCGACCGCGCCGCCGGTAGGCCGCCCTGGCCCGAGATCGATTTCGCCCTTGCCCGCCCCTGGGTCGAGGCGAGGACGGGAAAGGCGCTGTCCGAATCCCAGGCCGACGCGATCCGCCTCGCCCTGCGGACGCGCCTCTGCATCCTCACCGGCGGCCCCGGGGTCGGCAAGACCAGCACGCTCGACGCGATCCTGCGCATTCTCACCGCGAAGGGGGTGCGGGTGCTGCTCGCCGCGCCGACGGGGCGCGCGGCCAAGCGCATGGCGGAACAGACCGGCCTGGAGGCGCGCACCCTCCATCGGTTGCTGGAGATCGACCCGCGCAATGGCGGCTTTCAGCGCGTCGAGGACGCCCCGCTCGATTGCGACCTCCTGATTATCGACGAAACCTCGATGGTCGACGTGCCGCTGATGAACGCGGTGCTCAAGGCGGTGCCGGAGCGGGCCGGGCTGATCCTGGTCGGCGATGTCGATCAGCTCCCCTCCGTCGGACCCGGACAGGTGCTGGCCGACCTGATCGCCTCGGGCCGGCTCCCGGTGGCGCGGCTCACCGAGATCTTCCGCCAGGCGGCGGAGAGCCGGATCGTCGTCAACGCCCACAGCATCAATACCGGTCGCATGCCGGCCGGCGCGCCGAAGGGGGAGGAGAGCGATTTCTACCTCGTCGAGATCGACGAGGCCGAGGAGGGCGTGGACACGCTGATCGAACTCGTGACCCGCCGCATTCCTCGCCGTTTCGGCCTCGATCCGATCCGCGACATCCAGGTGCTGACGCCGATGATCCGCGGCTCGCTGGGCAGCCGCAACCTCAACAACGCCCTGCAGCGGGAGCTGAACCCGTCGCCCCCGGTGGAGGTGGAGCGCTTCGGCTGGCGCTTCGCTCCTGGTGACCGGGTGATGGAGACCCGCAACGATTACGACCGCGACGTGTTCAACGGCGATCTCGGCACGATCAGCGCCATTGATCCGGACGAGGAGGCGCTCACCGTCGATTTCGACGGCCGCCCGGTCGTTTATCCCTTTGGCGAACTCGATACCCTGGTGCCGGCCTTCGCCAAGACGATTCACAAGGCGCAGGGGTCGGAATACCCGGCCGTGGTGATTCCCGTGGTGACGCAGCACCGCACCATGCTGGCGCGCAACCTGCTCTATACGGGGGTGACGCGGGGGCGGCGCCTGGTGGTGCTGGTCGGGCAGCGCCGGGCGATCCAGATGGCGATTCGCGAGGGCGCATCACGCCGCCGATGGACCAAGCTGCGGGAATGGCTTGAGGCAGGTTGAGCCCGACAGGTGCTGCCTGTCACGTGTTTGCCCTCGCCGGGGCCCTGCCGCATCGTGTAGGCAGCGGGCGAACGGGCGACTCGCTCAGATCGCCCTGCCCTCTTCCCAGCACGGCGGTCCGCCATTTCCCAGTCCGACGAGAGCGCCCCGGTGCGGCAGGTCTTCTACCTGCCCGGCTTCGATCCCCGCGAGCCCGAGACCTATTGGGGCCTCTTCCGCCGCGAGAGCCGGATCACGGCGCAACGGCGCGGGATGACCATCGAGGTCGGCGAGCCGGTCCGCTCCGCCGACGGCATCAGTCTCGACTGGGAGGTCCGCAGCCAGTCCGACGGTGCGTCCACACGCCTGCGCTACTCTCTGCTGCGCTGGGACGATATCGTCCGCGCCCGCTTCCCCCGCTCCAACCTGCGCCGGCTCGCGAGCCTGCCCGGCCTGTGGTGGCGGCTCTGGCGTTCCGGCTACCTGAAGACGTTCCGGCGCGAGGCGCGGCGCTTCCACCGGGTGATCGTCAGCGTCCACCAGTTCTATCTGGCCTTTGTCCTGCTGAGCCTCGCCCTCGCCGTCGCGGCGGTGACGCTGACACCGGCGACGGCCCTGCCGATCCTCGCCAAGGCGGCGCTGGTGCCGCTTCTCGCCTACGCGCTCCTTGCCGCGATCACCCGCCTCACCCGGGGCAAGCCGCTCTACGTCACCCATCTCGTCGACGACACCGCCTTCACCCACGACCACGCGTCGGGCCGCGAACGGGCGATGCGCGAGCGGCTCGGGCCCTGGGCAGAGCGAATCCGCGCCGCGGAGGGCCATGCCTCCGAGATCGTGGTGATCGGCCATTCCTCCTCGAGTTTCCTCGCGCTCGAAACCCTCGATCGCATCCTGGCCGCCGATCCCGATTTCGGGCGGCGCGGCACGCCGGTGACCCTGGTGACCATCGGCAGCGTCATTCCCTGGATCACCCTCGATCCGCTCGCGGAGGATGCCCGCGCCGCCCTCGCCCGGATCGGCCGCGAGACCTCGATCGGCTGGCTCGACATCCGCGCGAGTTGGGACTGGCTGTCGATCCACCTTCGCGATCCGGTGAGCGCCTCGCGCCTGCCGCCCGCGCCGCGGGGACGCTTCGCGGTGATGCGGGTGGAGATCGAGGATCTGATCGAGCCAGCCCTCGTCGCCCGCCGCCGCTGGAACCTGTTCCGCATGCATTTCCAGCTGCTGATGTCGAGCCGGGATCCGCAGGCCTTCGATTACATCGCCTTCGTCGCGGGGCCGGAGCCGGTCCATGTCGGCGTCGAGCGGTGTCGGACCGGGCCTTTCGAGGCGGTGGACGCAAATTTAAGCTAGGAAAAACAGCAAGCCGATGGCGCGCAATCCTGTCGCGACCGAGGCGGCCCTTTGCAGCGGCTGTTGATCGCACTAGAGCGTTGCGCAAAGTCTGTTCGCGCCGCGTCGGGGCGAGCGGCCCATCATGGATTGGCCCGGTGCGGGCCCGGCCGGGTGGCGGTAACGGTTTGAGACAGGGCCTCGGATGTTTCGCAACAATGTTCCGATCACCCCCGAGCTGGTGCGCCAGCACGGCCTGACCCCCGATGAGTACGAGCGCTTCCGCGCCCTCGTCGGACGCGAGCCGACGCTGACCGAACTCGGCATCGTCTCCGCGATGTGGAATGAGCATTGCTCCTACAAGTCGTCGCGCAAGCATCTGCGCGGCCTGCCGACCTCGGCGCCGTGGGTGATCCAGGGCCCGGGCGAGAATGCCGGAGTGATCGATATCGGCGACGGGCTGGCCTGCGTCTTCAAGATGGAGAGCCACAACCACCCGAGCTTCATCGAGCCCTATCAGGGCGCGGCGACCGGCGTCGGCGGTATCCTGCGCGACGTGTTCACCATGGGCGCGCGGCCGATCGCGGCACTCAATGCCCTGCGCTTCGGCTCACCCGACCATCCGCGCACCCGCCACCTCGTCTCGGGGGTCGTCGCGGGCGTCGGCGGCTACGGCAATTCCTTCGGCGTGCCGACGGTCGGTGGGCTCGTGGGCTTCCATAAGCGTTACGACGGCAACATCCTCGTCAACGCCATGGCGGTCGGCCTCGCGCGGACCGACGCGATCTTCTACGCCGCCGCCACCGGCGTCGGGAATCCGATCGTCTATCTCGGCTCCAAGACCGGTCGCGACGGCATCCACGGCGCCACCATGGCCTCCGCCGAGTTCGACGAGGCCAGCGAGTCCAAGCGCCCGACCGTGCAGGTCGGCGATCCCTTCGCGGAAAAGCTGCTGCTCGAAGCCTGCCTGGAGCTGATGGCTTCCGGTGCCGTGATCGCGATCCAGGACATGGGCGCGGCGGGCCTCACCTGCTCGGCGGTCGAGATGGGCGCCAAGGGCGATCTCGGCGTGGAACTGCACCTCGAGAACGTGCCGACCCGCGAGGAGGGCATGACTCCCTATGAGATGATGCTCTCCGAGAGCCAGGAGCGCATGCTGATGGTGCTCAAGCCCGGCATGGAGGCCGAGGCCGAGGCGATCTTCGTAAAATGGGGGCTCGACTTCGCCATCATCGGCCACACCACCGACACGCTTCGCTTCGTCATCAAGCACAATGGCGAGACCGTCGCCGACCTGCCGATCAAGGAGCTCGGTGACGAGGCCCCGCTCTACGACCGGCCCCATATCGCCAACACCCACCAGCCGGTCATCGCTGCGGACAGCGTCCCGGCGAGCCTTCCCAATGCGCAGGCCCTAAAGCAGCTGATCGGCTCGCCGGAGTTGGCCTCGAAGCGCTGGGTCTACGAGCAGTACGACCACTTCATTCTCGGCAACACCGTGCAGAAGCCGGGCGGCGACGCCGCCATCGTGCGGGTCGAGGAGGGGCCGAAGGGCCTCGCGCTCACCACCGATGTGACGCCGCGCTACTGCGAGGCCGATCCGGTCGAGGGTGGGCGGCAAGCGGTGGCGGAGGCGTGGCGCAACATCACCGCCGTCGGCGGGCGCCCGCTGGCGATCACCGACAACCTCAACTTCGGCAATCCGGAGAAGCCCGAGGTGATGGGCCAGCTCGTCGGCTGCCTGAAGGGCATCGGCGAGGCCTGTACCGCCCTCGATTTCCCGGTCGTGTCCGGCAATGTCTCGCTCTACAATGAGACCAACGGCGTCGGCATCCTGCCGACCCCGAGCATCGGCGGCGTCGGCGTGCTCGACGATGTCGAGCGGCACGCCACCGTTTCCCTCAAGCGGGAGGGCGACGTGCTGGTGCTGATCGGGCGCACCGAGGGCTGGCTCGGCCAATCGCTCTATCTGGCCGAGATCGCCGGCCGCGAAGAGGGCGCACCGCCGCCGGTCGATCTCGCCACCGAGCGCCGAAACGGCGACTTCGTGCGCAGCCTGATCGTCTCCGGCATCGCCGACACGGTGCACGACCTCTCCGATGGCGGCCTCGCCGTGGCGCTCGCCGAGATGGCGATGGCCGGTGGCCTCGGCGCGGCTCTGCCGGCGGTGCCGGGCGACCTGCCGGCCCATGCCTACCTGTTCGGCGAGGACCAGGGCCGTTACCTGATCGCCGTCCCGGCTGAAGCTGCGGCCGACCTGTTGTACAGCGCCTCGGCCCAAGGCATCGACGCGGCCACGGTCGGCATCGTCGGTGGGGACAGCTTGGTGCTGCCGGGCGACGAGACCATATCGGTGGCCGAGCTGAAGGCCGCGCATGAGGGCTGGTTCCCGGCCTACATGGCGAGCCAGCCCTCCGCCCCCGCCGCCTGAACCACAACGAAGCGGAGAATTTCCGATGCCGATGGATGCGCGCGAGATCGAGTCGATGATCCGCGAGGCGCTGCCCGACGCCCAGGTCGAGATCAAGGATCTGGCCGGCGACGGCGACCATTACGCCGCGACCGTGATCTCCTCCGCCTTCAAGGGCAAAACCCGCGTGGCCCAGCACCAGATGGTGTACGGCGCGCTTCAGGGGCGGATGGGGGGCGTGCTCCACGCCCTTGCGCTGACGACAGGGGTTCCTCAGGATTGAGGCGACCTTGAAATCCGCCGAACAGGCCTGACTTCAGACACGACCGAACAACGAGGACCGCGCGATGAGCGACATCAACACCACGATCAAGAACGAGATCGATTCGCAGGACGTGGTCGTGTTCATGAAGGGCACGCCGCAATTCCCGATGTGCGGCTTCTCGGGCCAGGTCGTCCAGATCCTCAACTACCTCGGCGTGCCGTTCAAGGGCGTGAACGTGCTCGACGACATGGCGGTCCGTGAGGGCATCAAGGCGTTCTCCAACTGGCCGACCATCCCGCAGATCTACGTGAAGGGTGAGTTCGTCGGCGGCTGCGACATCGCCCGCGAGATGTTCCAGTCCGGCGAGCTGCAGCAATTCCTGTCCGAGAAGGGCGTGCCGGTCAAAAGCGCCGCCTGAAGACCGAGCATCCCGGGAAACCATCTCCCGGGACATGCGCTTGTCCCCCGGCGAGACCGCCGGGAGGAACGGTATGCATGACGTGATCATCGTGGGCGGCGGCCCGGCCGGGCTCAACGCCGCCTTGATTCTCGGTCGCGCCCGGCGCCGGGTACTGCTCTGCGACGCGGGCAGCCCGCGTAATGCCGCGACGCCCCGGACCTGGGGCCTGTTTACCCGCGACGGGACGCCGCCCTTCGATCTGAGGGACCGGGGCCGCGCCGACCTCGCCCGCTATGACACGGTCGAATGCCGCGACGTTGGCGTTGCCGAGGCGCACCGCGACCCGGATGGGTTCACCATCGTGCAGGACGATGGCCGGCGGGAACGGGCACGGCGCCTGATCCTGGCGACCGGCCTCGCCCAGGACATCCCCGCGATCGAAGGCTTCGACACCTATTGGGGCACGGGCGTGCATTCTTGCCCCTATTGCGACGGCTTCGAGGTCCGCGACCGTCCGCTCGTCGTCTACGGTCACGGGCATGGCGGCTGCGGCCTCGCCCTCGAATTGACCGGCTGGAGCGGGGACGTCACCCTGTGCACGAACGGCGAGGATGGCGACCTCTCGGACAAGGATCGTGACCGGCTCGCCCGCAACGGCATCCGCATCGTCGAGACGGCGATCGCGCGGCTCGAAGGGGACGAGGCCCGACCGACCTGCCTCCGTTTCCGGGACGGCACCGAGATCGCTTGCGCCGCCCTGTTCCTGATGCCGTTCGCCTGCAGCCCCTCCCCGCTCATCGCTCAGCTCGGCTGCGAACTCGACGAGACCCGAGGCGTGGTGCCGACCCGCGAATACGAGAAGACCAACGTGCCCGGTCTCTACGTGGCGGGCGATGCCTCGCGCCGGGTGCAGTTCGCTGTCGTGGCCGCCGCCGAGGGCGCAATGGCGGCCTTCGCCATCAATGCCGAGTTCGTCGCCGAGGCGACGCGCTGAGAACCGGCGCGCCTTCGTGACAAAGCTCCGGTCCGGCGCGTTGGGAGGTCAGAGGCCATGCGCCCTGTCCCCTGTCCGGTCCCGGAGTGACGATGAGCCCACCTGTGCATCCCCACACGCCGCGCGTGACCGTCGCCTGCGGCTGTGCCCTCGGCGAAGAAGTCGTCTGGGATGCCCGCGACGGATCGCTGATCTGGGTCGATATCGAGAATCCGGCGATCTGGCGCCACTGGCCGGAGACCGGCGAAACCACCCGGCTGACGCTCGATGAGAAGATCGGCTTTGCCTTGCCGACATCGGACCCCGACCGCGTGGTCGCCGGCTTCCGATCCGGTGTGGCCCTGTTCCGGCTTTCGGACGGCACGCGTTCGCCGCTGGCGCGTCCCGCCGATCACCCCGAGCGGAACCGCCTCAACAGCGGCAATATCGGGCCGGACGGCCGGCTCTATTTCGGCAGCATGGACGACGCGGAAGAGGAGGCGACGGGCAGCTTCCATGTCTGGGACGGCAAAGGCGTCCAAACCTTCGGCGGACAAGCGGCTGTCACCAACGGTCCGTTCGTCAGCCCGGACGGTGAGCGGATCTACACCATCGATACGGCCGAGGGCATCGTCCGCGTCCACGACTTCCGGAACGGCCGCATCGGCGAGCCGCGCCCCCTGATCCGTTTCGAGGGCAGTTGGGGCAAGCCGGATGGACTGACCCTCGATGCCGATGGGCATCTCTGGATCTGCCACTATGGAGCCGGACGCATCACACGATTTACACCCGACGGGCACGTCGAACGGATCTTGCCGATACCGACGCCCCTCGTCACGAAATGTGCGTTCGGCGGGCCTGACCTCTCGACACTCTACATCACGACTTGCCTGCGCGGGCGAGATCCGACCCTCGAACCGATGGCGGGTCACCTTTATCAAGTCGAGACCGAGTGTCGCGGATTTGCTGCCAATCCTTTGGATCTGCCTCACAATTGAGACTTTACGGGCGGCCCAGATCATGTGCCATCTCGCACTGCACTGGATGCCGCCGCACCGCAAAGATGAAAGCGCGGTTAAGGACGGGCGTTCGGTGGAACTTATCCTCTGAAACCCCGTTTTTCACGAACGGTTGAGCTATCGCTCAGAAGCTGCGGGCCTTCGATGGGCCGGGAGCGGACCATGCCAGTCTTTGACGGGAAGCATCTCACGACTTCGGACGACGGCGAGACGCTTCTCGCCTTGATCCTTCATCCGACGCAGAAAGCGCGCGAGGAGGCCCGTGAGCGTGGCCGGTTGCGGGCGGAGCGGGCGACGAAACTCGCCGAGCTGTCGCCCGCCTTGCCGGGAACGACCCTCGCGGCCGTCACACCGCTCGATATCCTGCCGGCGAACTGATTTCGCTTGTTCTCACCACGTCTGCGGCGTGATCACTCCTTGCCGGGTGACCACGACCCATTGCCGCCCGCGCCGCTCGATCGCCTCGACGCGGCCTACCCCCGGAACGGCGTCGCCGCGTGCTACCTCGACGAGGCGGCGGCGGCGATCCTCAAGCACCGCGACGCCGTCATAGACGTCGCGCAGAGCCCAATTCTCGACCGTCTCGCTCTTCGCCTTGTCCGGCAGGCTACCGGTCTGGGTCGGCTCCGCAATCCGCGCCTCGGCCTTCGGTTCCGGTTTTGGTGGCGCGGCGGCGGTGACGGGCTGTGCCTTCTTCTCCAGTTGGGCGATCAGTCCTGCGATCCGTTCGCCCTGCTCGCGGTCGCTGCGGGTGAGCGTCTCCGACAGGCTGGTCAGGCGCCGCTCTAGGTTCTGCTCCGTGCGGCCGATCCGGTCGGCTAGGCTGGCGCTGAGCGCCTTCGCTTCTCCGCGAGCAGCGTCGCTCGTTTCGCGGGCGGCCGTCGCCGTGCGGGTGAGGCGGTCGAATTCCTGCGACAGCCGGGCCATTTCCGCCCGTCCCGTCGCCAGTTCGGCTTGAACTTGCGCGAGCGCATCGCCCGGTCCTTGTCCTGGCGCGGCCAGGACGCCGATGGCGAGACCGCAGGCCAGCGCCGTCAGGCTCGCCACCGCCAGCCGGGCATTGGCGCCGAAGCGGGGGAGTTTCAGCGACGGCTTCGACATGGCACCGGCGGAGGGCGCCTCATTCGCCTTCGTCGCGCCGGCGACGGCCTGCTTCAGCATCTCTTCCGCTGAGATCGCGGCCGGCTTCTTCGCCGCGGCCGCGCCTGCTTCGACCCTCTCCGACATGGCACAGGCTTTCCGCTGACGAGGCCGGTCAACCTCGTAGAATGATCGACGGGAAGTTCGAGACTTTCGTTAACTCTGTTTGTTTACCGAAAGGTTACCGACCCCGGCCTGGCAGACCGGCCGGAGGGCCGCCGGATCAGCGCCTCAGATGGCCCTCCCGCCGGCGGTAAAGCCCGTCACGGCCACGATTGATCTTTCTCCCGCGTCCGAGGTTGCTGCCCGTAGGGGCATTTTCGTGCCGCTATTCGCTTGAGGGCAGACGAGCCGGATCCGGGCCGGGAGGGTGATGAGGCGCGCAGCGCAGCAATGTGCATCGGGGTCGGAACGGAAAGACGTGCAAGACCTTTGCGCCTTCACGCCGAATAAATACTCGTTATTGTTTTTAATTGCGTCATGATTTTTGGTATTTCATTGCAAATTCGTATAATTATGCTGTGTTATCTCAGTTGTGTTCCAAGAAAATTCGCAGATTTTCTTGTTCACGAATAGGTTTTGGCCAGCCTCGACCTATAACGATGGGGAAGTGGGCGGACAGAAGGTGTCTCGCGCGGGATGGTGCAGATCTTTCACCCGGGAGCGGATACAGTCGCTCGCGTCGTTCTCGCCTCTCTGGGGGCCGTGCCGGTCCTTGCGGTCGGACTGGCCTATGCGGTGTGGCGCTCACCCTACGCGACGGCGCAGGACGTGACCCGTGAGCAGCCGGTGCCGTTCAGCCACGAGCACCATGTCGGCGGTCTCGGGCTCGATTGCCGCTACTGCCACACCTCGGTCGAGAAGGCCGCCTTCGCCGGCATCCCGCCGACCGAGACCTGCATGAGCTGCCATTCCCAGGAATGGACCAACGCGCCGATGCTGGCGCCAGTGCGCCAGAGCTTGGCCGAGGGGCGCCCGCTTCGATGGAACCGCGTCCACAACCTGCCGGCCTATGTCTACTTCAATCACTCGGTTCACGTGGCCAAGGGCGTCGGCTGCTCGACCTGCCACGGCGAGGTTCAGACCATGAAGCTGATGCGGCAGACCGCTCCGCTCACCATGGGCTGGTGCCTCGATTGCCACCGCGACCCCGCGCCCAATCTGCGTCCGCACGAGGCGGTGTTCGACATGACCTGGAAGCCGCCGGCCGATCAGGCGGCGATCGGCGCCCGCTTCGTCCAGGAGCGTCACATCAAGTCGCCTGAGCGGCTGAGCGAGTGCTCGATATGCCACCGCTGATCCCGCCCTCCCGTCGCGAGGCCCTGCGCCTGTTGGGCGCCGGCATCACGCTCGCCGCCGGCGGCTGCTCCAAGCCGGTCGAGGAGATCGTGCCCTATGTCCGCGCGCCCGAGCAGCTCCTGCCCGGCGTGCCGGTCCGCTACGCTACGGCCCTGTCGCTGAGCGGCTGGGCCCGGGGCGTTCAGGCCATCGCCGTCGATGGGCGGCCGATCAAGATCGAGGGCAACCCGCTGCATCCGGCGAGTCTGGGCGCGACGGACGTGTTCGCGGAGGCCGCGATCCTCGACCTCTACGATCCCGACCGCTCGCGGACGGTGACCGAGAGAGTGAACGGCATCGCCTCCTGGGACATGTTCGAGCGCGCACTGAGCGCTCCGCTCGCATCGGTGCGGGGGGCAGGCGGGCGCGGTCTGCACCTCGTTACCGGCCGCGTCACCTCGCCGACCCTGGCCCGCCAGATCGATGCCCTGCTGCGCGCCCTGCCGGAGGCGGTCTGGCACGTCCACGAGCCGATCGACGAGGCGAACGCCGCGCGCGGGGCCGAGCTCGCCTTCGGCCGTCCCCTTCGCGCCCTGCCCCGGCTCGACCGGGCGGAGACGATTCTCTGTGTCGGCGCCGACCCGCTCGGGCCGGATCCGGACCAGATCCGGCTCGCCCGGGCCTTCAGCGAGAGACGCCGCGATCCGGCCCGGTTCGGCCGCCTCTACGTCGCCGAGGCGGCGCTGACGCTCACCGGGATCAAGGCGGATGCGCGCCGCGCCCTGCATCCCGTCGACCAGCTCGCCCTCTTGGCGGCCATCGCCAACGCCCTCGGCGCCGGGCTGTCCGCCCCCGAGCTGCCGGAGGAGGCCCGCCGCTTCGCGCGCGTGGCCGCCGCCGATCTCACGGAGCACGAAGGCCGGGCGCTGGTCCTGGCCGGGCCCGCCCTCTCACCGGAGGCGCACGCCCTCGCCCATTGGATCAATGCCCGCCTCCGAGCGCCCGTCGATTACATCGCACCGCCCGACCGGATCGAGGGCCGAACCCCGGCGAGCCTCGCCGATCTCGCGGGGGCCCTCGACCGGGGCTCGGTGACCTGCCTCGCCATCCTCGGCTCCGATCCTGTGGCGAGCGCGCCCGCCGACCTCGATCTGGCCCGGCGTATCGAGCGGGCACGCTTCAGCGTCCATGCCGGCCTGCACGGCGACGAGACCGCCGGCGCGACCCACTGGCATCTGCCGCTGACACACGAGCTGGAGAGCTGGTCGGATCTGCGCGCCACCGACGGCACCGCGAGCGTGGTTCAGCCGCTGCTGCGTCCGCTCTATGACGGGCGCTCCCTGCACGAGATCCTTCCGATCTTTGCGGGGCGAACGGCGACGGCGGGCTACGCCCTCGTCCGGGAGACATGGAAGGATCGGGGGGGTGCCGATTTCGAGGCATGGTGGCGCAGGAGCCTGCATGACGGCGTGATCGAAGGCAGCGCCGCGCCGCTCGTCGATCCCGGTGAGCCGCGATTGCCCGCTCTGCCGGAGATCCGCCGCCAGGAAGGTCTGACCGTCGAGCTGCGGCCCGACCCCTGCCTTTGGGACGGGCGCTTCGCCAACAATGCCTGGCTTCAGGAATGCCCGAAGCCGATCTCGAAACAAGTCTGGGGCAACGCGTTGGCCCTCTCCCGCAAGGAGGCCGGGCGGCGCGGGATCGAGGCCGGTGACGTGGTGCGCGCCAGTGCCGGTGGCCGCGCCATCGAGGTGCCGGTCGTGATCGAATCCGGCATCGCCGAGGGCGTCGGCGTTCTGACCCTCGGCTATGGCCGCCAGCGGGCCGGCGCAATCGGCAACGGCATCGGTGCCGACGCCTACGGGCTTTCGACGCAAGACACGCCGTCTCTGCTGACCGGCATCGAGCTTGCCCGAACCGGCAAGTCCGAGACGATCCTGCGGACACAGAACGAGGTCCAGGTCGAGGGCGAGACCGAGAAGCTGTTCCGCCAGATCGATCTCGCGGCCTTGGCCCGAGCTGAGCCCAAGGGCATCGGTGACGACCAGCCGACCCTTCTCTCCCCCTGGAAGAGCGACGCCGACGGCCATGCCTGGGCGATGGTGATCGACACCAATGCCTGCATCGGCTGCAATGCCTGTGTCCTCTCCTGCCAATCCGAGAACAATGTGCCGGTGGTCGGGCCCGAGGAGATCGCCCGCGGCCGGATGATGCATTGGCTGCGCGTCGACCTCTACGACGCGGGAGGCTCCGAGGCGCCGCGGGCCGGCTTCCAGCCGGTTCCCTGCATGCATTGCGAGCACGCGCCGTGCGAGCCGGTCTGTCCCGTGGCGGCCTCGGTCCACGACGGCGAGGGGCTCAACCTTCAGGTTTATAATCGCTGCGTCGGCACCCGCTTCTGCGAGGCGAACTGCCCCTACAAGGTCCGCCGCTTCAATTTCTTCGGCTACGCCGACGGCCAGCCCTACGCCAATCTCGGTGCGGAATCGGTGCGGGCGCAGCGCAACCCGAACGTCACGGTGCGAGCTCGTGGCGTGATGGAGAAGTGCACCTACTGCATCCAGCGCATCGCCAGCGAGCGGCAGGCCGCCGAGCGCGACGGGCGGGAGATGGGTGCGGTCGCCACCGCCTGCCAATCCGCCTGCCCGACCCAGGCAATCCGCTTCGGCGATCTCGCCAAGCCGGGCAATGCGATCGCCGAGCTGCGCAAGGATCCGCGCCATTACGCTCTGCTGGAGGAGCTGAACACGCGGCCGCGCACGACCTATCTCGCGAACCTGCGCGACCCGCATCCGGACCTCAAGGAGGATCACGCGTGAGCGGGGCCGCCGACGCACATCGCCAGCCGCATCGATGGATCGCCAGCGAGCGCCTCGGCTATGCCGAGATCTGCGCCGCCATCGCCGATCCGATCCAGAAGCGTGGGCCCGGCCGGGCCTGGATGATCGCCTTCCTCGGCGTGCTGCCCTTCGTGCTGCTGACGCTCGGTGCCATCGGCGCGGTGCTCACCGTCGGCATCGGTCTGTCGGGCGTCAACACCACGGTGGTCTGGGGTTTCTCCATCGCCAACTACGTCTGGTGGATCGGCATCGGCAATGCCGGCACCCTGATCTCCTCGATGCTGCTGCTGACACGCCAGCACTGGCGGGCTTCAATCAACCGCTTCGCCGAGGCGATGACGCTGTTCGCCGCCGCCATCGCCGGCATCTTCCCGATCATCCATCTCGGACGGCCACTCTACGCCTATTGGCTCGCGCCCTACCCGAACACCATGGATCTCTGGCCGCAATGGCGCTCGGCGCTGGTGTGGGATTTCTGGGCGATCCTCAGCTACCTGCTGTTCTCGCTGATCTTCTGGTTCACCGGCTTGCTGCCCGACCTCGCCACCCTGCGCGACCGGGCCCAGACGCGGTTCGGACAGCGGGTCTACGGGGCGCTCGCCTTCGGCTGGCGCGGCTCGGCCCGGCATTGGGCGCTCTACGAAACCTTCCACAAGACCATGGCCGCGCTCGCCGTGCCGCTGGTCTGCTCGGTGCATTCCATCGTCGGCCTCGACTTCGCCGCGAGCCTGATGCCCGGCTGGCAGGAATCGATCTTCCCGCCCTATTTCGTGGTCGGCGCGATGTATTCCGGCTTCGCCATGGTGGTGCTGCTGGCGATCATCATCCGCTGGGGCCTGAAGCTCCAGGCGGTGATCACCCCCGCTCATTTCGATGCGATGGCGAAGGTGATGCTGTTCGCCAGCCTCGTCATGACCGTCTCCTACGCCACCGAGTGGTTCATGGGATGGTATGGCGGCGAGCATGCTGATCGCTCCGTGATCGCCTTCTTCTTCACCGGCGATTACCGCTGGCTCTATTACAGCCTGCTGTTTTGCAATTGCCTCGTGCCGCAGGCTTTGTGGTTCTCCCGCATCCGCCTCAATCTCTGGGCGCTGGCGATCATCTCGGTCGTGATCAACCTCGGCATGTGGTTGGAGCGCATCCTGATCGTCTGGAACACGCTCTCGCACGGCTACGCCGTCAGCCTCTGGCGCAGCTATCACGTCAGCCTCTACGACGTGGTGATCCTGCTGGCTCCCCTCGGGCTGTTCGCCTTCGGCTTCCTCGTGCTGGCGCGGATCTTCCCCATCGTCTCGATCCACGAGGTCAGCCAGATCGCCCATGACGAGGGCGCGGCGAAGGGGAAAGCCGCATGAGCGCGCCCCTGCTCGCCGAGTTCGACACGCCGGAGGCGCTGGTGCGGGCGATGCGGATCGCCAATGCCGACGGCCACAGGGCGCTCGACGCCTTCACGCCCTTTCCCGTGCCCGACCTGACCGAGGCTTTCGCGCCGCCGCGCAATCCCGTACGGCCGGTCATGGCTGTGGCCGGCTTCGGCGCGGCGGCGGCGATGTATGGCCTGCAATGGTACTCGTCGGTCATCGGCTATCCGCTGAATTCGGGCGGGCGCCCGCTGCATTCCTGGCCGGTCTTCCTGCTGGTGCCGTTCGAGTTCGGTGTTCTGGTCGCCGCCATCGCCGGCCTCGTCGCGTTGTTCTGGGCCTGCGGACTGCCGCGCCTGCATCATCCGCTCTTCGCGATCCCGCAATTCGAGCGGGCGAGCCAGGACCGCTTCCTGCTCCTGGTCGCGCCGAAGGATGCCGACGCCACGGCCCTGCGCGAGAGTCTGGAGCGGTGCGGTGCCCTGCTCGTGGCGGAGATGCATCCATGAGGCCTCTCCTCGCCCTCGCCTTGCCCCTCCTCGCACTCCTCGGCGCCTGCGAGGACCAATCCATGCGCGTGCAGGGGCGCTACGAGGTCTATGGCAAGGCGCCGCTCTTCCCCGACCGTGCCGAGGCGCGCCGTCCGCCGGAGGGCACCGTCGAAATCGGCGCGCTCGCCCGCGAGGCGGCCCTGCGCGAGCCGCCGCCGGTGGATGCGGCGCTGATGGAGCGGGGGCGGCAGCGCTACGAGGCGATCTGCACGCCCTGCCACGGCTATACCGGCCATGGCGACGGCATGGTGGTGCAACGGGGGTTCCCGGCGCCGCCCTCCTATCACGAGGACCGCCTTCGGGCGGCCCCCGCCTCGTATTTCGTCGACGTCATCACACGGGGCTACGGCGTGATGTATCCCTATGCCGCGCGGGTCGAGCCGCGCGACCGCTGGGCCATCGCCGCCTATATCCGGGCGCTGCAGCTGTCGCAGGGCGCACGGGTGGCCGAGATGCCGGACCTCGCGGAGAAGCTGCCGTGAGTGAGGCTCTCGCACGCGGCTGGCTCGTCGCCTGGATCGTCTGGAGCACGGTGCCGGTCGGCGCCCTCGTGCTGACGATGATCCATGTCGTGACCGGCGGCCGCTGGGGTGAGGTGCTCGCACCGGCCCTCCGGCCGGCGACCGCCCTGGTGCCGCTTACCGCCCTGACCTTCCTCGGCATCGCCCTCGGCCTCGACGCCGCCTATCCCTGGGCCTCCGGCGTTGGCGCCAAACCGGATGTGCTGCGTCTCTATCTCGACCCGACGCTGTTTCTCCTGCGCGCCGCCGTCACTCTCCTCGGCTGGTCGGTTCTCGCACTGCTTTGCCTGAGCGGACGCTGCACCAAGCTCGTGGCCGGGCTCGGGCTGACCTTCTACGGCATCACGATCAGCCTCGTCTCCGTGGATTGGATCCTCTCCGTCGAGCCCGGCTTCAACTCCTCCGCCTTCGCCGCCGGCATCGCCCTCGACCAGATCCTCGCGGCGCTCGCCTTCGCGGCTCTGGCGAGCCCGCTGAGCCTCGATGCCCGGGGCGCATCGGACCTCGCCGGGCTGATGCTCGCCGCCCTCCTGGGCGTGATCTACATTGAATGGATGTCCTACATCGTCGCGTGGTACGGCGACCTCCCGCCCAAGGCGACGTGGTACCTGAAGCGCGGTGAGGCGCCCTGGGGAGCGATCCTCGTCGGCTCCCTGATCCTCGGCGGCGTCCTTCCCTTCCTGGCGCTGCTGTTCGCGGGCGTGCGACGGAGCCCGGCCCTGCTGCGGGCGGTCGGCCTGCTCGTCCTCATCGGCCTTGCCGGGCGGCTCGCATGGTACACGCTGCCGGCCTATGGCGAAGGCGCCGGCCCCGCCGCGGCTTTCGCGGTGGCCGGCCTCGCGGTGCTGACCGTGTTCTCGATGATCCTGTCCCGGCGCATCGCCCGGCGCGTGGAAAGGCTTCGTCATGCCTGAGACAGCGCCTGGACAGCTCCATGCGGGAACGCACGACGATGTCGTCGGTCACGCTCCGCCCGGAACCGAGCCGCCCGATGTCAGGCTCCGGCCTCTGCTGCTGACCGGCCTGTTCATCGTGGTGTTCACCGCCGCGACGCTCTACGGCATCCGCTTCTACTACCTGCATCAGGGGCTCGGTCCCCTGGTGCAGGAAGCACGCACCTTCCCGGCACCCCGGCTGCAGCAGAACCCCGAGGCCGACCTCAAGGCGATGCTCAAGGAACAGCGCGGTCGCCTCGCCGGCTATGCCTGGATCGACCGCGAGAAGGGAATTGCCCGCATGCCCATCGAAGAGGCGATGCGGCGCCTGAGCCAGCGCGGCGAGACGGCCTACGCGGCACCGCTCCAGCCGGAGCGGGTTCCGGCCCTGGGCAGTCGCGGCGGCGCGTCGAGCAGCGTGCTCTCGCCCGGTGCGGGGCCCGGCGCCGTGCGCCGGCCGGCCCAGGCGGAGCCGGACAAGGCGACGCCCTGATGTTCGAATCCCTGATCCCCTCCTTCCTGCGCCCGGAAGCGGCCTCGGTTCAGGCGGCGAAGGTCGACGCGATCTTCATCGGTCTCCTCCTGATCTCCTCCGCCATCGTTCTGCTCGTCGTCGGGCTGGTGGTGACCTTCGCGATCCGGTTCCGCCGCGGCTCGCCGGCCAAGCGCGGCGAGCTGCCCAACATCGTCTCGCGAGAATTCGAGATCGGCTGGACTGCCGCCACGCTGTTCGTGTTCATCTTCATTTTCTGGTGGGCGACCTCGATCGAGATCACCGCCTATTCGCCGCCGAAGAACGCCATCGAGATCCACGTCGTCGGCAAGCAATGGATGTGGAAGACGCAAGGTCCCAGCGGCGCGCGGGAGATCAACGAGCTGCACGTGCCTGTCGGCGCGCCGGTGCGCCTGCTCCTGACCTCGCAGGACGTGATCCACTCGTTCTACGTTCCGGCCTTCCGGCTCAAGCGCGACGCCCTGCCCTACCAGCAGACCGAGGCGTGGTTTGAGGCCACCAAGACCGGCACCTATCACCTGCTCTGTTCCGAGTATTGCGGCACAGACCATTCGCGCATGCTCGGCCGGGTCATCGTGATGGAGCCGCAGGATTACGCGCAATGGCTCACCAAGCAGCCCGAGCGCGACGGGCTTGCCGAACTCGGCGAGCGGCTGTTCTCCGAGCGCGGCTGCTCGGGCTGCCACAATGCCGGCTCGAAGGTGCATGCCCCCTCCCTTGCTGGGATTTGGGGCCAGTCGGTGCCCCTCGAAGGCGGCCGCACCGCCACCGTCGACGAGGCCTATATCCGCGACTCGATCCTCCAGCCCGAGCGGGATGTGGTGGCCGGCTACGAGCCGATCATGCCGAGTTACGAGGGCAAGCTGTCGGACGGCGAGATCCAGAGCCTCGTCGCCTATATCCGCCACGGCACTGACCGCTTCGACCTGATAGGCTCTCTCAACCTGTCGCCGGCGCAGAACATCTGCGCGCCGGGGGAGACGCCGCAGGACGCTCAGCCGAACCAGACCCTGCGCAGCCCCGCCATGGTGCCCGGCGCACCGGTCTCGGGAGGGGCTCAACCGTGATGCGCCTGCCTTTCCATTTCAGGAGACTCCCCCGATGAGCAGCGGCGCCTCCTCCGATGCCTCCTCCCTCGCCAATCCCCGCGAGTTGGATCTCGGCCTGCCGGTCAGCTACCTCGCCGAGGGACGCAGCGTCGCGTCGTGGCTGTTCACCACCGATCACAAGCGCATCGCGATCCTTTACGCGCTGTCGATCACGTT
Source organism: Methylorubrum populi (assembly GCA_020741775.1). Classification (GTDB taxonomy): domain Bacteria; phylum Pseudomonadota; class Alphaproteobacteria; order Rhizobiales; family Beijerinckiaceae; genus Methylobacterium; species Methylobacterium populi_B. Next base: position 94,691 of record DYYG01000011.1, on the reverse strand, counting down.
CTTCTTCTTCGTGGGTGGGGCGGCTGCGACCCTGGTGCGGTTGGAGCTGTTCACGCCGCAAGGCGATATCGTCGGGGCCGACACCTACAACAAGCTGTTCTCGCTCCACGGCATCGTCATGGTGTGGTTCTTCCTGATTCCGTCGATTCCGACGACGATGGGGAACTTCCTGCTGCCGCTGATGATCGGGGCGCGGGATCTCGCCTTCCCGAAGCTCAACCTGATCTCCTGGTACCTCAACATGGCCGGCGGGCTGCTGACACTGGCCGCGGTGCTGGCGGGTGGCATCGACACCGGCTGGACCTTCTACGTCCCCTACTCGACCGTCTTCTCGAACACCTTCGTGACGCTCGCCGTCCTCGGCGTCTTCGTCTCCGGCTTCTCGACCATCGCCACCGGCGTGAACTTCATCGCCACGGTGCATTACCTGCGGGCGCCGGGGATGACGTGGTTTCGCCTGCCGCTCTTCGTGTGGTCGATGTACACGACGAGCCTGATCTTCGTGCTCGCCACGCCCGTCCTCGCCCTGACGCTGCTGCTCGTTATCGCCGAGCGGACCTTCAACCTACCGATCTTCGATCCGGCGAGGGGCGGCGACCCGATCCTGTTCCAGCACCTGTTCTGGTTCTACTCGCACCCGGCCGTCTACATCATGATCCTGCCGGCCATGGGCGTGATCTCGGAGGTCATCACCTGTTACGCCCGGCGTCGCATCTTCGGCTATTCCTTCATGGTCTATGCCCTGGTGGCGATCGCGGTGATCGGCTTCTTCACCTGGGGCCACCATATGTTCACCTCGGGGATGTCGCCGCTCGCCGCCCTGGTGTTCTCCTTCCTCTCCTTCATCGTGGCGGTGCCCTCCGCCATCAAGGTGTTCAACTGGACCGCCACGCTCTATCGCGGCCAGATCGGCTTCGAATCGCCGATGCTCTATGCCCTCGGCTTCCTCGGCCTGTTCACCATGGGCGGCCTGACCGGGCTGTTCCTGGCCTCGGTCCCGATCGACGTGCATGTGCAGGACACCTACTTCGTCGTCGCCCATTTCCACTACATCATGGTCGGCGCCTCCGTGTCGGCCTACTTCGCCGGCCTGCATTTCTGGTGGCCGAAGGTCACGGGGCGGATGTACCCGGAATCCTGGGCGCGGTTTGCCGCGATCCTGATGTTCTTCGGCTTCAACCTGACCTTCTTCCCGCAATTCATCGCCGGCTATCTCGGCATGCCGCGCCGATACCATGTCTATCCGCCGGAATTTCAGGTCTGGAACGTGCTGTCTTCCTCCGGCGCGGCGGTCCTCGCCGTGGCGTACCTGATGCCGCTCGGCTATCTGACGTGGTCGCTGTTCTTCGGCAGCCGTGCCCTCAACGATCCCTGGAACGCGTCGGGGCTCGAATGGCGCACCACCTCGCCGCCGCCGCGCCAGAATTTCTTCGGCCACCCGCAGGTCATCGCCCGCCCCTACGATTACCACCCGGAGGCCTCGCCTCCGGCGGAGGACCGGCGCATCTCCGAACAGGGGGCGCTGACGTGAGCGCGGGCGGCGACGGGGCCGGAGGAACGGCGGAGCGGCATCTGCGCGAGCCCTGGGACGAACTCGGTCTCCAGGGGCCGCCGGCCTTCGTCTATCAGCGCGCGGGTGCCACCTTCGGCATCTGGGTCTTCATTGCCAGCGAGGTTCTGTTCTTCGGCGCGCTCTTTCTGCTCTACACCGCGATGCGGCTGGAGCACGCGGCGGATTTCGCCGTCGCGGTGCGCGAGACCAACATCGTCTACGGCACCCTCAACACGGCCCTGCTCCTCACCAGCGGCCTGTTCGCGGCCATGGCCTCGCAGGCCTCGGAACGGGAGGATCTGCGCCGCCTGACCCTGTGGTGCCTCACCATCACCGTCCTGCTCGGTCTCGCCTTCATGGTGGTGAAGGGACTGGAATATCACGAGGATTTCGAGAAGAACCTCGTTCCCGGCGCTCATTTCGCGCTCGAGCGGCCGGCGACGCAGCTCTTCTTCGGCTTCTACTGGCTCTCGACCGCCCTTCACGCGGTCCACCTCTCCATCGGCATCGGTCTCGTCCTGCGCCTGATCTGGAAGGAATGGCGCGCGCCGGGCTTCCTGTTCGAGAGTCCGCAGGTCGAGGTGGCGATGCTCTACTGGGGCTTCGTCGATATGATCTGGATCTTCCTCTATCCCGTTCTCTATCTCGACGGACGCAGCGGATGAGCGCGAGGCTAGGGAAATCCACCCGGGCCATCTGGCTGCGCGGTCTCGTCGTCTGGGCCTTGCTGCTCGCGCTGCTGGGGGGGAGCCTGCTCTCGGCCACTCTCGCGCCGGCGCCCTGGGCGACCGCTCTGGTCTTCGGCATTGCCGCGACCCAGGCCGGTCTTGTGGCTCTGCTGTTCATGCGCCTTGATCGGGCCGACACCCTGGTCCGGCTCGCTGCCGCCTGCGGCCTGTTCTGGCTGGCGATCCTGTTCGCGCTAACGCTCACCGACACGTTGAGTCGCATCGCCAACATCTGACGCACCGGTCGGGTTCGCCGTGAGGGCTGGGGCGGGGTTAAGCGATTTGCGCCGGAGAGCGGGTGGGCGCCCACAGTTCCGATAAAGCGCCGTCTAGGCAAAGGCTGTGGCTCAGCCTAACTCAGTTTTGCTGGGTCACCATTCGGTCGAACCTGCCGGACCTCATAAGCCTGCCTGCACGATGGACTGCGCCGAGACGAGTGAAAGAGAGTCCGCGCGCCTTCGTGCCCTGGATCGGTATCGGCTCCTCGATACGCCCCGCGAGCAGGACTTCGACGAAATCGCGGAGGCGGCGGCGGAGCTGTGCGACACGCCGATCGCGGTGGTTAATTTGGTCGGGGACGGTCGCCAGTTCTTCAAGGCCGAGGTCGGGCTCGGTGTGCGCGAAACGCCGCTCGAATCCTCATTCTGCCGCCACGCCATCCTCGAAGAAGATTTTCTCTGCATTCCTGACGCCACGAACGATCCGCGTTTCGCGGGCAATCCCCTCGTCACCGGCGATCCAGGCCTGCGCTTCTACGCCGGCGCGCTGCTCAAGACGGCGGAGGGGCAGCCCCTCGGCACGGTCTGCGTGCTCGACACCAAGCCGCACGACCTGACCGAACGTCAGCGCAGGGGGCTGATCCGTCTGGCCCGCCAAACCACGGCGCAGATGGAGCTGCGCCGGGCCCTGCGCGAGCAGGCGGAGCAGCGGCTGCTGCACGAGCGCATCCTCGACAGCGCGATCGATTACGCCATCCTGGCCATGGACCCGCAGGGACGCATCACCCGCTGGAACACGGGGGCCGAGCGCATCCTGGGCTGGACCGAGTCCGAGATGTTGGGGCGGCCGGTCGAGGCGCTTTTCACCCCGGAAGATCGGGCGGCCGGCCAGCCGGAGGCCGAGGTCGCGCTTGCCTCTGAACAGGGCTGCGCCCCGAGCGAAGGATGGCGCCTGCGGAAGGACGGAACCCGCTTCTGGGCCTCTGGCGAGGTGACGCCGCTGAAGGCGGACGGGAGGCTCGTTGGGTTCCTCAGGATCCTGCGCGACCGCACGGAGCATCGCGCCGCGCAGGCCGCGCTGCAGGAGAGCGAGCTGCGCTACCGCTCTCTCGTCGAGGTCAGTCCGCAGGTGGTCTGGTTCGGCGACGCGGCAGGGACCATCACCTACTGCAACGCCTATTGGTACGAGTATACCGGGCTCCCCCACGGTGACGCCGACGAGGCCGGCTGGATCGGCGTCATCCATCCCGATCATCGTGCGGCGACCCGCGCGACATGGCTCGCGGCGGCGACGAGCGGGCAATTCTACGAGGCCGAGTTTCCGTTGCGCCGTGCCGACGGGCAATATCGTTGGTTCCTGTCACGGGCGCGGCCGGTGCGCGACGCGGCGGGTGTCCTCCGAAGCTGGATCGGCACCTGCGTGGACATCCACAAACGCAAGGTCGCCGAGCAGCGCTTCAAGACATTGACCGAACTCGCGCCGGCCATGATCTGGTTCGGTGATCCCGATGGCGGCCTCAGCTACCTCAACGACCGCTGGTATGCGTATTCCGGCCGGACCCCGGAGCAATCGCTGCCGATGGGCTGGAGCGAGGCGATCCACCCCGAGGATCTGGAAGGCTTGCTCCAGGCCTGGAAGAGCGCCCGTCTCAACGAAACCCTCTACGACACCGAGGCGCGCCTGCGGCGTCACGACGGCGCCTATCGCTGGTTTCTGATCCGCGCCGAACCCATGCGCGACGCCGGCGGCGCAGTCGTCGGCTGGCTCGGGAGCAACAGCGACATCCACGACCGCCGACAGGCGGAGGAACATCAGCGCCTGCTCACCGGTGAGTTGCAGCACCGGATCAAGAACACGCTTGCCCTGGTCCAGGCCATTGCCAGCCAGACCCTGCGCAACGCCACCGATCTGGAGGCGGCCCGGGAGGCGTTCTCCGCGCGCCTGATTTCTCTCGGCCGCGCGCACGACATCCTCACCCGGTCGAGCTGGACGGAGGCGCCCATCGCCGAGGTGGTCGATGGTGCCTTGGCTGTCCACCGCGCCGCCGCGACCCGCATTCGCGTCGGCGGGCCGTCCGTGCTCCTGGCAGCCAAACCGGCCCTCGCGTTGGCGCTCGCTCTGCACGAACTCGCCACCAACGCGACCAAGTATGGGGCGCTCTCGAACGAAACCGGTTCCGTCGATCTCCGCTGGCACGTGGTACATGAAGGCGGGATGTCCCGCTTCCGCCTGACATGGACCGAGCAGGGCGGTCCGCCGATCCTGATGCAACCCGCGCGGCGCGGGTTCGGCTCACGCCTGATCGAGCGCAGCTTCACGGCCGAGGTCGGTGGCGAGGTCGAACTGGTCTACGCGCCGACCGGTTTGATCTGCCGCCTGGATGCCTCGCTTGCCTCCATGCAGGAGCCTTACGACGCGGCGGTGGCGTGAGATCGACGATGCCGGATCGGGTGCCCGAGCGGCCGACTACGCGATCCCGGACGGATTACGTTCCGGCAGACGATATCATCCACACCGGAGACGTTTAGACGCGTGTCGATCCGGCGGCGTCGTGCGTTGATCACGCATTCGGCCCGCTGCCAAGCTGGGCCAGGGGTGGCGTTCGCGGAAAGTCAGAGTGGTTCGGATGGCTGGGGTCAAAACGGTAAGCCGCGCGGGGCGGGAAGAGGTGCTCGAGCGGCAGCGCACGCTCAAGATGGCGAAGTCGGCCCACGCCTATGTCCGTGGCAACACCCTGAAATTTTACGAGTGGCTCGACGGCCTGCCCCGCGGCACGCTGCCGGAGGGGCCTCCCGTCTGGATCTGCGGCGATTGCCATCTCGGCAATCTCGGTCCCCTCGCCGACGCGAACGGGCATGTGGAGATCCAGATTCGCGACCTCGATCAGACGGTGATCGGCAATCCGGCCCACGATCTCGTCCGTCTCGGCCTGTCCCTGACCAGCGCGGCGCGCGGATCCAACCTGCCGGGCGTCGTCACCTCGCGCATGCTCGAGGAAATGGTGCGCGGCTACGCGGAGGGGCTGGCCGAGCCCGATAGCGACGAGACCCCGCCGGAGCCGGATGCCGTCCGCACGGTCCGGCGCCGGGCCCTCGGTCGCCACTGGAAGCATCTGGCCCGCGAACGCCTCAAGGATGTCGAGCCCTCGATCCCCCTCGGGCGGCGCTTCTGGGCGCTCGACGCGGAGGAGCGTGCCGCCCTCGACGACCTCTTCCGTCAGGATGGGGTGCGTGATCTCGTGCTCGCCCTCAACGGGCGCGGCGAGGGGGCGCGGATGCGCCTGATCGATGCCGCTTACTGGATGAAGGGGTGCAGCTCCCTCGGCTATCTGCGCTACGCGGCCCTGGTGCGGATCGACGGCGAGGAGGACAAGCGCCGGTTCGCCCTGGTCGATCTGAAAGAGGCGGTCGACGCCGCCGCGCCTCCGTCACCGGGGGCCCGGATGCCGGAAGACCCGGCGGAACGGGTCGTGGCCGGGGCGCGGGCGCTCTCCCCCAATCTCGGGGAGCGGATGCTGCCGGTGCATGTCCTCGGCAAACCCGTCGTCATGCGCGAATTGCTGCCGCAGGATCTCAAGCTCGATGTCGATCAGTTCAGCCGCGAGGAGGCGGTGCAGGCGGCCCATTATCTCGCCCATGTCGTGGGCCGGGCTCATGGACGGCAGTTGGATGGCGCCATCCGCGCCGAGTGGCGCCGCACGGTGATGTGCGGCAGCGGCGACGGCGCTCCGTCCTGGCTCTGGTCGAGTGTCGTGGAACTCGCCGGCCGACACGAGGTCGGCTACCTGCAGCATTGCCGCTTCTACGCTAGGGCGGAAGCCGCCTGAGCGACCGCCTTCTTCACCCCTCCGTCTGGACGATCTCGTGCAGACGTCCGGGCCGGGTGAGGCGGATATGCGTATGGTCGACGGACAGGATGCCCTCGCGCTGGAACCGCTTGAGCATCATCGTCACCCATTGGCGGGTCGAACCGACCAAGGCCGCGATCTCGTCGTGAGTGATGCGGCGGCGGATGAGGATGGTGCCGTTCTCGGGGCGTCCGTAGAGGTCGCCGAGATTGAGCAGCAACTGCGCCAGACGCTCGATCACCGAGCGGGTGCCGAGCATCTGCGCCATCGCGGTGTAGCAGCGGCCCTTGGCCTCCAGTGCGGCGATCAGGCAGAGGGCGAAATCCGGCATCTGGCGGATCAGGCTGCGGAGGGTCGCGCTCGACAGGACGGTGACGCGCACCGGCTCGATCGCCACCCCCGACCATTGGTGGCAGCCCCCGCCATAGATGCTGGGGCCGCCAATGAAGTGACCCGGTGTCCAGTAGGCGAGCGTGACCTGCCGGCCAGACGGACCGGAATAGTACACCCGCACCCGGCCCTCCTCGATCAGGAAGATGCCTTCATGCGGCCGGCCCTGGGTGAAGACGGTCTCCCCGGCCGCGAGGGTGACGGAGCGGCCAGCCGCGCGGACACGGGCGATTTCGGCAGGGCTGAGGCCGTCGAGGAAGCCCGCGCCGTCGTCCAGGCCTTCGATCGTCTCACTCAGGAACAGCGCGCTGGCGATGAGGGGCGCCGGCCGGCGACGTTCCGGAAGCGCGAGCGGTGCCGACGACATGGAATGCGACCTTCGGAAGACGGCCCCGGTGACCGGCTCCGGGGCAGACCATTGTGCCGACCCATTATCGGTACGAGCTCTTTCAGAGCAATTCTAAATCTTGCTGCCGCAAGATAAGTTGCTTCTCGTGCAAAGCTTATTTGAAGATAAAAATTCTTCTGGTCGGAAATTGGTGCAGGTAGGCGGACGACTTCTTCTGCGAACGAAATTAATTGCTCGCCGAGAAACACCTGCCGTCGCTTAAGTGCCCCCACGAACTCCCGGCCGTCAGCGACCGTCCGCGACCCTGCCTGCGCCGCGAGAGCTTCGTGAGACAGATGCGATTTCTGGATTCGGCGCTGTCGAGCTGCCGCCGCGTCCAAGCCCGACGGAGCCTGCCCGTGAGCCTTCCCGCACCCCTGACGCGCCCGCTTGCCGCCTTCTTCCTGGCGGTCACGGCCTTTGCTCCGGCTCGAGCCGAGACCATCCGGGTCGCGGTCGGCACGCAGGACACCACGATCAACTGCGCAACCGGAGGTTTGTTGATCCGGGAGCTGAAGCTTCTAGAGAAGTATTTGCCGCATGAAGGCAAGTACAAGGACGTGACCTACGACATCCAGTGGCGCAACTTCACCAGCGGCGCACCGCTCACCAATGAGATGGTGGCGGGCAAGCTCGACCTCGGGGCGATGGCCGATTTCCCCGGCTCCCTCAACGGCTACGCCTTCGCCAAGGCGGGGCGCCGCAGCCTGTTCATCTCGGTGCTGTCGGGCAGCGTGCGCGGCAGCGGCAACGGCATCGTCGTGCCGAAGGATTCGCCGGTGCAGTCGCTCGCCGACCTGAAGGGCCGAACGATCTCAGTGCCCTTCGCCTCGACGGCGCATGGGCTGCTGCTGCGCGCGGTGAAGGCGCAGGGCTGGGAGCCGGGCCGCGACATCACCATCATCACCCAGGCGCCGGAAGTCGCGGGCGCGGCTCTGGTCGCGAACAAGATCGACGCCCATGCCGACTTCGTACCCTTCGCCGACCTGTTTCCGTGGCGCGGCTTCGCCCGCAAGATCTATGACGGCGCCCAGGCCGATGCCCCGACCTTCCACGGCGCCTTGGCGGATGCCGACTACGCCGAGAAATACCCGGAGATCGTCACCGGCTACCTGCGCGCTGCCATCGAGGCGGATCGCCTGATCGCGGCCGAGCCGGAGAAATACGCCGAGCTGATCGAGAAGGTGACCGGGATCGAGGCGGAGGTCGCCTATCTGTTCCACGGGCCCCTCGGCCTGCAGACCCGCGACCTGACCTGGAAGCCCGAATACCGGCAGGCGGTGAAGACCTCCTTCGAGACGCTGAAGCTGCTCAAGAAAGCCGATTCCGACATCGACCTCGACCGCTTCGTCGACGACCGCTTCATCCGGACCGCCGCCGGTCAGGCCGGAATCGACTACGAGGCGCGGCTGAAGGATTATGCTCCCCTAGCCCTGACCGCGACCGATGTCGTCAGCGGTCAGCCGATCACGGATGCGTCCCGTGTCGCCCAGCTCTGGATCCGCGGTGAGGCGAAGGTACGCCATTACGCGTCGCCGGAGGCGGCCTTCGCAGCCTTGGCCTCGCTGGAAGCGCAGGGCCAGGAGCCCCGAGCTATCTACGCGCAGGATCACGGAAGCGGGATCAAGCTGTTCGCCAACCAAGCCTGGTTCTCCCGTGACGGGCAGGGTCATCTCGAAGCCTTCCTACTCAAGGGCGATGCGCAGGCCTACGCGGCGGCGCATGGGGGCGAGGTGGTCGATTTCGCCGCCGCGCGCGCCGGCAAGTCCCGGGTCAGCGCCCGATGACCGCCTCCGCCATCGAAGCCAACCCGCCCCTGCTGGCCGATCGCGGCCGCACGCTGCGACTCCGCCTGCCCGGACGGCTCTCCCTGGGACGCCTCGCCCTGCGCGGCCTCGCTCTCGTCGCGACACTGGCCGCGTGGCACCTCGCGGCGAGCACGAAGCTCGATCTCGGTATCCTCAGCTTCCGCAACGTGCCGGCTCCGGCCGAGGCTGCCCGCGCGGCCTGGGCCCTGCTCCACTCGCCGGTCCTCGCCTCTCATCTCGCGGCGAGCCTCGCCCGGGTGCTCTCTGGCTTTCTGACGGCCCTGGTCCTCGGCGTCGGCCTCGGCCTCGCCATTGGCCGCTCCGCCCTTGCCCGAGATCTTCTCCTGCCGCCCCTGGAGGTGTTGCGCCCGATTCCCGCGGTCGCCTGGATCCCGCTGGCGATCCTGATGTTCCCGTCCTCCGAACTCTCGATGGCCTTCATCACCTTCACGGGCGCGCTGTTCCCGATCGTCCTCAACACGGTGCACGGTGTCGAGTCGGTTCACCCCCGCCTCGTTGCCGCCGCCCGCAGCCTCGGGGCGAGCAGGGCGGCGATCCTGCGCGAGGTGATCCTTCCGGGGTCCGCGCCCAGCATCGTCACCGGCGCGGCCATCGGTATGGGCACGGCCTGGTTCTGCCTCGTGACCGCCGAGATGATCTCCGGCCAATACGGCATCGGTTATTTCACCTGGGAATCCTACACGCTGCAGAACTACGACGACATCGTTGTCGGCATGCTGCTGATCGGAGTGCTGGGAATGGGCTCGAGCCTCGTCGTGCGCTGGCTCGGCGCCTGGGCAACGCCGTGGATCCGCGTGGGGGGGCAGCGATGAGCAGAACCGAGAACCGGACCGCCATCCCGGCCAACGAGCAAGGAGCCCGGCAAGCGTCGGGACAAGTGTCGATGTGCGAGGGGGCGATCCGGCTGGGTCGCGGGGAAGCGGCCTTCGACGTCGTCGAGAACATCCATCTCGATATCCCGGCGCGCCAATTCGTCTGCATCCTCGGCCCGTCGGGTTGCGGGAAGTCGACCCTTCTCGGCGCGGTGGCCGGGCACCTCGCCCTGTCTCGCGGCAGCGTCAGCCTGGATGGGCAGGCGATCGCCGGGCCGCATCCCGATCGCGGCATCGTCTTTCAGCAACACACCCTGTTTCCCTGGCTCAGCGTGATCGACAACGTCGCCTTCGGCCTGAAGATGAAGGATATCGGCCGGGCCGAGCGCCGTGAGCGGGCCGGGGCGCTGCTCGCGCAGGTCGGCTTGGCCGATTTCGCGGAGCATTACCCGGCCGAGCTCTCCGGCGGCATGCAGCAGCGCGTCGAGATCGCTCGCGCCCTCATCAACCGACCGCGGGTCCTGCTGATGGACGAGCCGTTCGGCGCCCTCGATGCGCAGACGCGGCTGACGATGCAGGAATTGCTGCTCGACATCTGGGCGACGCATCGGACGACGATCCTGTTCGTCACGCACGATATCGACGAGGCCCTGTTCCTGGCCGACCGGCTCCTCGTGATGACGCCGCGCCCCGGTCGTATCCTCGACGACATCCCGCTCGATTTCCCCCGTCCACGGGATCGCAGCCTGATCACCGATCCGCGTTTCACTCAGATCAAGCAGCGCTGCCTCGCCCTGCTGCATGGCGCCAAGTCCGGCCTTCCCCTCGATCGCCTGAGCCCGATCGGAGCCCTGAACGACCAGCGGTCGGAACGGCGCCAAGCGCGCGCTTAGCCATCGGCGTTGAACCGAGGCTCGTTCCTCTTCGAACACCCACGAGTGCCTTGTCCCGGACATCGGATGCGGGACGAGGCACTCGGCTTTTATTTCCGCCCCATCGAGCCAGGGCCGGCAGCCACGTCTCGGCTCCTCGCTCCAGGCATCCGCCGCGCTCAATCCAGTTCCGGCGTCCCGCCGGTTGAAACCTGTCCAGGTGCCTGTCTGGCGGGCATCATGCCCAAGCACGTTGCATTTCTGGCCACAGCTCGTAACGTGTATATGGTATACCAGCGCGTCGAGCTGATGGCAGAGCCTGCGCCTCTGGGGTGCTCGCCTCTGACGTAAGTTCGAGCGAGGAAGGGGCGTGCAGGGATGTCCAACACCGTCGGTTCGGAGCACCGCGTTGGAAATCAGCCGAAGTTTCGGTTGTTCAGGCCCATCCTCGCCGGTGCGACCCTGCGGGATCGGCTCATCGCTTGCCTGGGTGCCCTGGCTGGGATCACGCTCACCGGGTTGATCTGCGGCTGGTTCTTCGGGGAAGGACCGCACATCCCGTTGATCGTCGCGCCGATGGGTGCCTCGGCGGTGCTGATCTTCGCCGTACCGGCCAGTCCGCTCGCCCAGCCCTGGTCCGTCATCGGCGGCAACACGATCTCCGCCTTCATGGGTGTGCTGGCGGCGCACCTCATCCCGGACCCGGTCATCGCCATCGGCGTCGGCGTCTCCCTGGCGATCGCCGCAATGTCGCTCACCCGGTGCCTTCATCCGCCCGGCGGCGCCGCGGCCCTGACGGCCCTGATCGGCGGACCGGCGGTCACGTCGGCGGGCTTTCTGTTCCCCCTGTTTCCGGTCTGTGTGAACTCGATCATCCTGGTCACGCTCGGCGTCGTCTTCCACAAGATCTCCCGGCGCAATTATCCGCATGTCCCGGCTCCGGCGCCGGCGAACACTCATGGGACGACGGATCTGCCCGCCGCGCTCCGGGTCGGCGTCAGGCCGGAGGATGTCGACGCGGCCCTCGAAGCCTTGAACGAGACGCTGGACATCGACCGGGGCGATATCGATCGCCTGTTGCGGCAAGTGGAACTTCAGGCGCTGGCGCGCACCCAGGGCGATCTCACGTGCGGAGAGGTGATGTCGCGCGACGTCGTCACCATCGATGTCGATGGCAGTGCCGAGGAGGCGCGGCACCTCCTCATCCATCACAACATCCGGACCCTTCCGGTGACGGACGAGGCCGGCCGGCTCGCGGGAACCCTCGGCCTGCGTGAATTGACGCTCCAGGGCCACACCGACCTCGAGCAGGTGATGTCCGAAGCCCGGACCGCGCGACCCGGCGATCCGGTTGTCGGCTTGGTCTCCGACCTGACGGACGGCCGGACCCATGCCGTGGTGATCACCGAAGACGACCGGACGATCCGGGGCATCATCACCCAGACCGATCTGCTCGCGACCGTGACACGGTTGCTCTCGGCCAAGGGGTTCGCGCCGAAGGAACTGGTGTCTTAGGCGTCAGGCGAGGCAGCTGAGAGCCCTCTCCGCCGAAGCGGGCGTACCGGCTCAGCGCGAGCGAGCGCGTCGAGCCCATGGTTGCGGGGCCTCCGCCGCGATGCATGGGAGTTCCGCCCGGCGGCGGCGCGCATCCCTACGATCCCGTGAAAAGTGGCCCAGTCGTTGCGTCTGCTGGCTTGGTCGTTGCGAAAGCCTTCGCTTTCCCGACGCCGCCAGATCGGCAGGATCGCGACGATGCAAGACAGCCCGCTTCTCCTTCATCTGCTTCACGCCGCCTTGATGGCGTCGAGCATGATGCTGACGTGGCAATTCTCTCGCCTTCGGAAGCCGTAAGTCTGCGGCTTCTGGATCGGGCGATCGCCGATGCGACCAGCCAGAAGGGGCCTTTCGCTTTCGGTGCGAGCGGCCCGTCCGCGCCTCTGCGACGGCGCTTCCGCGCGGCCTGCTCCGTCCGGCCACGACCCCGAAACGAGACCAGGCAGCTGGACGGGTGCGACCGGATCGTGAGTTGGAATTATTAGCAGTTTAATGCATCCTGAGGCCGGAACGGGCAGGCCATCGACAAAAAAACAAGGCCGCATGCTCGACCGCGGAGGAAGCATGAACGAAATCGTCAATCCCGAGGCTTTACTCGAGGGCAAAACCGAAACCTTCTTCGGCGCCTGCCCGCATGATTGCCCCGATACCTGCTCGATGCTGTTCGAGGTCCAGGGGGGTGAACTGAAGAGCGTGCGCGGCAACCCGGTCCATCCGATGACCCGCGGCGGCCTCTGCGTGAAGCTGAAGGATTACGAGAAGCGTCACTACCATCCCGACCGGCTGCTCTATCCGATGAAGCGGGTCGGCCCGAAGGGCTCGAAGCAGTTCGAGCGCATCACCTGGGACGAAGCGCTCGACACCATCGTCAGCCGCTGGAAGGGCATCATCGACCAGTACGGGCCGCAAGCGATCGTACCGTACAGCTATCTCGGCAATCAGGGCCTCGTGCACGGGCTGAACGGCGGCGACGCCTTCTTCAACCGCATGGGCGCCACCGTGACCGAGCGGACCTTCTGCGGCGAGGGCTCCTGCACCGCTTGGCTCCTCACTGTCGGCCCGACGGCCGGGCTCGATCCCGAGAGCTACATCCACTCCAAGTACATCGTGATTTGGGCCTGCAATTCGGTCAGCACGAACCTGCACCACTGGGCCATCGTCAAGGACGCCCAGAAGAAGGGAGCCAAGGTCGTCGTGATCGACGCCTACGCCTCGCGCACCGCCAAAGGCGCCGATTGGCATATCTGCCCGAAGCCGGGCACCGATGGCGCCCTCGCCATGGCGCTCATCAACTCGATCATCGCGCAGGGCCTCGTCGATCAGGATTACGTCGACAACCACACGATCGGCTTCGAGGAGCTGAAGGAGCGGGCGAGCACCCGCACGCCGGAATGGGCGGAGGGGATCACCGGCGTCCCGGCCGCCGATATCCGCAAGCTCGCCTATGAAATGGCGACGGCGCAGCCGGTGGGCATCCGCATGGGCGTGGCGCTGGAGCGGCATTACGGCGGCGGCCAGACCATCCGGGCGGTGACCTGCATCCCGGCGCTCACCGGCGCGTGGCGCCATGTCGGCGGCGGCGTCACCCAGTTCCCGGTCTGGGAGCACCCCTACAAGTTCGACGTGATGTGCCGCCCGGATCTGATCCCGGAGGGAACCCGCGTCATCAGCAATCTTCAGATCGGCCGCGCCCTGACCGGCGAGATGCAGCTCGACCCGCCGATCATGTCGATGATGTGCTGGAACTCGAACCCGGTGACGCAGGCGCCCGAGACCGACAAGATCGTCGAAGGGCTCATGCGCGAAGACCTGTTCATGGTCTCGGCCGAGCACTTCATCTCCGATACCGCCTCCTACGCCGACATCCTGCTGCCGGCCACCATGGGCGCGGAGATGGAGGACATGATCCTGTCCTGGGGGCACCTCTATCTCACCTACAACACCAAATGCGCGGAAGCGCCCGGCGAGGCTATTCCGAACAACGAGATCTTCCGTCGGCTCGCCGCGCGGCTCGGCTTCGAAGAAGAGAACTTCAAGTGGAGCGACACGGAGTGCCTGGAGCACTACGTCGATTGGAATGCACCGGCCTGCGAAGGCTATGACCTGGCCTATATGCGCGAGCACGGTTTCGCGCGCCTGAAGGTCGGCACGCCCGACGACCGCGCTCCGCACAAGGAGGGCAACTTCCCGACCGGGACGGGTAAGTGCATGCTCAAGGTCGAGGGGGCGACGAACTTCGTCGCGCCGCCGTTCCGGCAGATGTACGAGGGCTTCCAGCCCGGCGAGGCCCTGGACCCGCTGCCCGATTATGTGGGCGCGCGCGAGTCGCACACCGCCGATCCGGAATTGGCCAAGCGCTTCCCGCTCAACATCGTCTCGCCGAAGAGCCACTACTTCCTGAACTCCTGCTACGCGAACATGGAGGACAAGCAGAAGGGCCAGGGCGAGCAGTTCGTGATGATCAGCCGCCACGACGCCGATGCCCGCAGCATCGTCGACGGTGACCGGGTTCAGGTCGCCAATGGCCGCGGCGCCTTCAAGGGCGTGGCACGGATCACCGACGATGTGACGCCGGGGGTGGTCGTCGCGACGCTGGGTTATTGGCGTCAGCTCAACGAGGGCACGGTCAACAGCATCTCCTCGGCGGCCTTCACCGATATGGGCCACGCCCCGTCCTTCTCGGACAACCTCGTCGAAGTGTCCCGCGCGAACTGAGACAGCCACCATCGACGTTCAAGCGCCCCTCCGGGGGCGCTTATTCGTTTCGCGGGTACGAGACCGACGAAACGGTTGGTCGAATGTCCCGAGGGCTCTCTGACGTCGGTGATCCGATAGAGCGGCGCAGTTTCAGACGCGTGAGGAGATGAGCGCCCGATTGCTCATGATGCAGCCCTTCCAGGCCGTGAATACAAGATTCGGTCTAGGCGTATCATTTTCGTGATCTCGAAATACCAACCATTCGACGGAACCGGTTTGCGCACAATCCGTTTGTGCCCCGCTGCCATCTTGGCAATTCGGGATGCGAAAGGGCGATGCGGGCGTGACGGCGGATGTCGACAGGCATGAACTCCGGCAGATCATCGCCGGCCTGAGCGAGGGCGTGATCCTGGTCGAGCCCGACCAAACCATCGCCTACGCCAACGAGGCGGCGCTCGCCATGCATGGCGTCGAGAACCTCGATGAACTCGGGGGCGACGTCGATGCCTATCGTGATCGCTTCACCCTGCGCTACCGCAACAACAGAACACCCGAGCATTACCCCATCGAGCGGGTAGTGGCCGGTGAACGCTTTCACGATGTCGTCGTCGAGGTCCGCCGTGCCGACCGGCCCGATGTCGATTTCGTCCATTCCCTGCGCAGTCTGGTCGCCACCGACCGGCAGGGTAATCCGAGCTGCCTCGCGCTGATCCTCAAGGATGTCTCCGACCAGTTCGAGGCCGAGCAACGCTTCGAGGCGACCTTCAACGCCAATCCGGCCCCCGCCGTCATCACGCGGCTCTCCGACCTGCGCCACGTGAAGGTGAATACCGGCTTCCTGGAGATGACCGGCCATACCCGCGACGCCGTGATCGGGCGCAGCGTCTACGAAATCGACGTGCTGGCCGGTGCGCGCAACCGCGACCTTGCGATCTCGCGTCTGAACGAGGGCGGCACCATCCCGCAGATGGAGGCGTGCCTCGACCTGCCCGATGGCGGCTCTCGTTTCGTGATCGTGGCGGGCCAGCCCGTCGAGATGGGCGACGAGCCCTGCATGCTGTTCACTTTCGCGGATCTCGAACTGCGCCGGAAGGCCGAGACGGCCCTGCGCCAGAGCGAGGAACGCTTCGCCAAGGCCTTCCAGCTCACCCCGGTGCCGACCATGCTGGCGCGCCTCGACGCCTTCACGGTGACCGGGATCAACGAGGCCTTCACCCGCGTCTTCGGTCACGGCCGGGATGCCGTCGTCGGGCGTTCGTCCGCTGAGACCGGGTTGTGGGTCGCGGAGGCGACGCGTGCGCGCTTCGAGGAGACGGTTCGGCGCACAGGCTTCGTCTTGGGTCAGGAAGTCTGCTTGCGCCATCAGGACGGGTCGGAACTCGACTGCCTCGCCTCGGCCGAGCGCGTCGAGATCGGCGAGGAAACTTTCGCGCTCCTCGTCCTGCAGGACATCACCGAGCGCAAGCGTGGCGAGCGGGAGCTGTTCGAGGCCATCGAGACGGTCATGGCCGACACCTCCTGGTTCAGCCGCGGGCTGATCGAGAAGCTCGCCAATCTGCGCCAGCCCGGTGCTCGGGACGGCGACGGAGCCAGCCCGACCCTCACGGTGAGGGAGCGCCAGATCCTCAATCTGATCTGCTCCGGCCTCGACGACGATGCCATCGCCAGGCGGCTCAACCTTTCGCGCAACACCGTGCGCAATCACGGTGCCGCGCTCTACCGCAAGCTCGGAGTCCATAAGCGGGCGGAAGCCGTGATCTGGGGCCGCGAGAACGGATTTCCGCTGCACGCATCTGGTCCGTGAAACCCGGCATACTGGTATTTCCGCACTATTGAATGACGCAGTCGAGCGATCATTTGGGAAGGGCCAAGAACTTCTCAGTCGCTGACGAGGTCAACGTGATCGATCACGCAAAACCAGCTTCCGAGCACACCAGGGGCTCGGTGAAGGAGGCCATCGGCAAGCTCACCGGGGATGCCCGGATCGAGGCCGAGGGCAAGGCTCAGAAGCGTCAGGCTCGGCCACCCAAGGCCGCCCCGCCCCGCGACTGACTGAACGATGCTCGGCGTCCCTGAAGGCGCCGCACGCACCATCACACGAAACGGAGCACGACATGGTCGATACCAACAGGATTACCGGCGCCGCGCAGGAACTCGGCGGCAAGGTGCAGAGCGCGGTCGGCGACCTGACAGGCTCGAAGAGCGACTCGGTGGAGGGCCGCGTGCGCGAGGCGCAGGGCACGGCCGAGAACCTCTACGGCCAGGCCAAAGATGCCGTCCGCCACGCCGCCGACGAGGCCTACGACCTCGCGGACGACGCCTATGAGAACGGCAGCCGGTACCTGCGCCAGGGCTCCCGCGAGGTCGGCGCGTATGTCTCCGACGCGCCCGTGACCTCGCTTCTCATCGCAGGCGCTGTCGGCTTCGGCCTCGGCCTTCTCGTCAGCCGCCTTTGACCTTTTCGACCTTCCGACTTCTTCCACCCACCGGAGCGCAAGAGTGACCACGACCACAAGCCTTTCCCCCGTCGCCACCGCCGACACGCGTGCCGTCCTGCTCAACGAGGTGTCCTGGGGCGCCATCTTCGCCGGCGCCGTCACTGCCCTTGTCACTCAGGTCGTGCTGAACCTGGTCGGGGTGGGCGTCGGCCTGGCCTCCGTCGGCACCAACACCGCCGACAACCCGGCCGCCTCGACGGTCTCGCTGGGCGCCGGGCTGTGGTTCGTGGGTTCGGGCATCGTCGCCTCCCTCGCCGGCGGCCTCATCGCCGGCCGGCTGTCGGGCAAACCTCTCGCGGGCGCGGCTGCCCTGCACGGCCTGGTCTCCTGGGCCGTCACCACGCTGGTCGTTCTGTACTTGCTGACCTCGGCCGCCACCGGCCTGATCGGTGGCACCCTGAGCACCGTCTCGGGCGCCCTGAGCGGCGCGGGGAACCTCGTCGGCGGCACCGTGCAGACGGCCGCGCAGGCGGCGGCGCCCTCGCTGTCGAAGATCTCGAACCCGCTCGATGGCATCGAGCAGAAGGTGCGCGAGCAGGCCGCCGGCCAGGATCCCCAGGCCGCTCGGGACGCGGCGGTGGCTGCGGTGCGTGCCGTGCTGACCGGTGACCCGTCCCAGAAGGAGCAGGCCAAGGCCCGTGCCGCGGACGCGCTCGCCAAGGCGCAGGGCATCTCGCCCGACCAGGCCAAGGCGCAAATCGACGACTACCAGAAGCAGTACGAGCAGGCTGTCGCCTCCGCCAAGCAGAAGGCCGAGGCCGCCGCGGTGACCGCCAAGTCGGCGGCGACGCAGGGCGCCTTCTACGCCGCCATTGCGCTGGTCCTGGGTGCGCTGGCCGCCTTCTTCGGCGGTCGTCTCGGCGCCCCGAAGCCTGTGACCCTGGTCGGCGCCTACGACGCTCGCCGCGCCTGATCCCACCCCATCGGCTCCTGCCATCCGGCAGGGGCCTCCCCGACCGGTGAAGCCGGTGATCACCCAACCGCCAGAGGAGAGCATCCGATGAGCAGCACCACTGACAAGATCAAGGGCCTCGCCAACGAGGCCGTGGGCAACGTCAAGCAGGGTGTCGGCAAGGCGACCGGCAACGACAAGCTCGTGGCCGAGGGCAAGGCGCAGGAGCTGAAGGGCGAGGCCCAGAAGACGGTCGGCGACGTCAAGGACGGCGCCAAGAACCTTGCCGACAAGGTCACCGGCAAGAAGTGAAGCGGCTTTCCGGGGCCGCATCTGCGGCTCCGGAGAACGCCTGTTCGCAACAAGGAGCATATCATGAATCGTGATCAGTTCCGCGGCGCGTCCCGTCACCTCAAGGGCCGCGCCCAGACCGCCATCGGCGGGATCACCGGGGATCCGGCGCGGCAGGTCCGTGGCGCCGTGAATCAAGTGACCGGCGGGGCGCAGTACGCCTACGGCACCGCCCGCGACCGTGCGGAGGATCTTGCCCGCGATGGGCGTCACCTCGCTCATGCCGCGCGTGAGCGGGCCGACGACGTGATCGAGGACGGCCGCCACCTTGCCGAGGAGGCTCGCCGCCGTGGTCAAGTCTATGGTCGCCGCGCGCTCCGCTACGCCGACACCAACCGCACTTCGACCTTGCTCGGCCTCGTCGCCGCTGCCTTCGCGCTCGGATGGCTCGCCCGTCCCTCGCGCTGACCGCACGCGTCAGGAGGACATCCTGATCTGCCGGCACCTGATCGCCCCGGTGCTGCCGAGAGTCAGCGGCTTCATCGGTCGTCAGCCTGACGACCATCCCGCCGGTTCGTCGCGCCATGGGCGCCGAACCGGCTCCGACATCCACATGCCGAGAGAGGACACACCATGAGCAAGGGATACCCTTCGATGACGGCCCTGTTGGGCCTGCTAGCGATCGCCGGCTACCAGAACCGGGACAAGCTGGCCGAGCTGCTGAAGGGCCATGAGACGGGTCGCTCGCCCGTCCCGCAGGTGCCGACTGCGTCCAAGAGTTCGGACGGCTCCGGCACATTCGGCAACCTGAGCGGCCTGCTCGGCGGGGCGGGCTCGGCGGGTGTCGCCGGGTTGATCGCGTCCGGGCTCAGCGAACTCGTCGAGCACTTCACCAAGGGCGGTCAGGGCGAGGCGGCGAACTCTTGGGTCGCCCAGGGGCCGAACCGCGACATTGCCGAGGCAGATCTGGAGCGCGCCATCGGCTCGGACACGCTCGACCACCTCACGCAACAGACCGGTTTAAGCCGAGCCGCGCTGCTGTCGCGCCTGTCCCGCGAGCTTCCCACCGCCATCGACCGCTATTCGCCGGACGGACGCCTGCCGATTTGATCCCCCACCACCGGCCGCGTTCCGGCCGGTTCACGCCCCACCTTGCACCCCACTGCCCATCTCACTCGAGGACGACGACCCGATGAAGCTTCGCCTGCTCCTGTGCGCCCTGCCCTTCCTGGCGTGCGCACCGGCCTTCGCCCAGGAACCGGCCCGGGAGCCCAAACCCATCGCGGCCCAACCGGCGACGCTGAACGACGACCTGCGGGCGAAGTTCGTCGCCCAGGCGCCGGAGGATGTGGTGGCCTCCAAGCTGATCGGGACAAGCATTCGCAACGGAGCGAACGAGACCATCGGCTCGGTCGCCGATATCGTGTTCGACGATAAGCGGGCCGTGAAATCATACGTCGTCAGCGTCGGCGGCTTCCTCGGCCTGAACGCGAAATACGTGGCCGTGGCCCCCGAGACTCTGAAGCTGACGCGCAAGGAGAGTGGGGCCCTCGACGCGATCATCGAGACAGACAAGGACCAGCTCCGCGCCGCCCCCGAATACGTCTATCTCGGCTCCGAACCGAAGAAGTGACCAACCGAACGCAACCGGAGGCGGATGCCCGATGTGACCCGTCCGCCTCAAGGTTCGTTCGGGGCTCGACGTTGAACGTCGCCTCCGCTTCGCGGTCGTGATGGCACCGTCACGCGGTGTCGCTCTCGCTGGGCCGCGCGGAGGTAATGAGGGACCGGGGGCGATCCCGTTTGATCACCTGTTCCCGCCGCTCAAGGCTGCTTGTGGATGGGGTCGACCCAGAGCACCGTCTCGGGCGGCTCGACGGGATCGATGTCCGGCAGGTTGACGACGACCGCCTCGTTGTCGGAGCGCACCAGCACGCAGTGCAGGGGCTCGTCGGTGGAGGCGTTGATCTCCTGGTGGGGCACGAAGGGCGGCACGAAGATGAAGTCGCCGGGCCCAGCCTCCGCCACGTATTCGAGCCGCTCGCCCCAGCGCATCCGGGCGCGGCCCGAAACGATGTAGATCACGCTCTCCAGGTCGCCGTGATGGTGTACCCCGGTCTTGGCATCGGGCTCGATCGCCACCGTGCCGGCCCAGATCTTCTGCGCGCCGACCCTGGCCGCATTGATGGCGGCCTGCCGGAACATGCCGGGGGTCTGGGCGGTGTTCGGATCGAGCCGGTCACCCGGGATCACCCGAACCCCGTCGTGCTTCCAACGGTCATGATCCCGCGTCCCGGAATGAGTTTCGTGATCATGACTCGGATGGTCAGGCGCGTGGTCGTGATGATCGTCACCGATGTCGTGCATGTCATGTCCGGCAAATGTGTCCCGCATCATCGCATAGCGGTGAGTGCCTCGGAAAACCCGGTCTCGAGAATCGTCTCAGCGCGGGCCGCCCGCGTCCGGGCGAGCTGCCCTGTATCATCGGCGAGAAGCACGCTTCGTGCGTAGCGCGGCGTCGCGCAGGCTCCGCATCAGGCCGCCTCCGCCGGCCATCCGCGCCGATCTTGCGATCGATCGGCCCTATCCGCGCCATCGCGACGATCCGGAGCTCGTACGCCTGCGCCGGGAGATCCTGGGTATCCTCGGGCAGCCGACCTGAGCGGGCTCACCCGATCGGAGCGGCGGCGCTTCATGAAAGGCGGAGGATAGGCTCGGACGTTCCGCAGCCGCACACAACTCTGGAAACACCTTTCTTCCGAAGATCGGAGGGACGCCGGAGCTTGACGTGCTGCGCGCGGTCGGCGCCGTTACGCCCGTGGTCAGGACCCACCACCGTCGGGCCAGGAACAGCAATCCGGTGTGCGCCGGGCAGGCAGAGCTGCAGGAACGGGTGCCGCGAGGGCAGTCGAAGTGGGTGCGACGTGTCATCTTCTCCGTTGCGCCTTTATACGAGAATGTTCTCTCTAAATCTGTCCAATTTTTGAATTACCATTTCATTGATCTTAGACTGGGGCCGTGTTCATCTTGAGTGACAGGTAGCGCACCGGCGCCCTCCCCCGGCTGACCTGCGCCGACCTGCCGGGCTGCGCCCCGTTTCGAGGACCGATGCCCACTTCCCCTCTCATCGCGCTCGAGGCCGTCGCCTACCGGTACGGTGCGGGCCCGGTCCTCCACCGTGTGGATCTCGCCGTGAAGCCGGGCGAGCGCGTCGGCATCCTCGGCCCATCCGGCGTCGGCAAGTCGACGCTGCTGCAGATCCTCGCCGGCCTCGTTGCACCCTCCGCAGGCCGCGTGCGGGTGGAGGGCGAGATCGTACGGGGGCCGGTGCCGGGCTGCACGGTCATGTTCCAGCGCCCCGCGTTGTTGCCCTGGGCGAGCGTGATCGACAACGTGCTTCTGCCCGCCCGGCTCGCGGGCCGCTTCGGGCATGACCGGATCGGCTGCACGGCGGAAGCGCGCCGTCTCCTCGATGAACTTGGCTTGGGCGAGCGCATTGCGGCCAAGCCGCACCAGCTCTCGGGCGGGCAGCAGCAGCGGGTGGCGCTCGCCCGCGCGCTCGCGAGCGATCCGCGGATCCTGCTTCTCGACGAGCCCTTTTCTGCCCTCGACGCCGAGATGCGGGCGAACCTGCGCGCCGACGTGCTGCGGCTCGCGCGGCAGCGCAACCTGACGCTCATCCTTGTCACCCACGACCTCGCCGACGTCGAGACGCTGGCCGAGCGGGCGATCGTATTGGGCGGGCGGCCCGCGCGCGTTGTTGCCGACCTCCCCCTCGGTGTCGACGCCCAGACCGAGCTGCGACGCCACCTCGGCCCCTCCCAAGTGCCGTCGAGCCGCGCTGCGGCTTGAGACCCGACCCCCGAGTTCTGACAATGACCGCTCCCGACGACCTCTCTGCCCTGTGGACACACGAATGGGCGCGCGCCGACTGGACGCGCCGCGCGACCCTGGATGCGCTGGCGCGCGGCGGTCTGGCCGCGCTTCTCGGCGGGGCCGGTCTCGCCCACTCGGCCGGTGCCGCGCATGCGGCGGACGATGACACCGTGCGCATCGGCTATCTCCCGATCACCGATGCGACCGCGCTCCTCGTCGCCCATGCCAAGGGCTATTTCGAGGAGGCCGGGCTGAAGGTTGCCGAGCCGACGCCGGTGCGGTCCTGGTCGGCGCTGGTCGAAGGGTTCGCTGCCGGCAAGTTCAACCTCGCGCATCTCCTCAAGCCCATCCCGGTCTGGATGCGCTACAACAACCGCTTCCCGGTGAAGATCCTGGCTTGGGCCCACACTAATGGCTCGGGCATCGTGGTGGGCGGAAAGAGCGGCATCACCGATTTCCGTGCGCTCGCCGGCAAGCGCGTCGCAGTGCCCTACTGGTACTCGATGCACAACGTCGTGCTGCAATTCGCACTCCGGGAATCCGGCGTTACGCCGGTGATCCGTGGCGAGGCCGGTCCCGGCGAGTGTGCCCTGCAGATCCTGCCTCCGCCCGAGATGCCGGCGGCGCTCGCCGCCGGAAAGATCGACGGCTACATCGTCGCCGAGCCCTTCAACGCGCTCGGCGAGATCAAGGCCGGCGCGCGGATGCTGCGCTTCACCGGCGATATCTGGAAAAATCATCCCTGCTGCGTCGTCGTCGCGCACGAGCGGCAGGTCGCCGGCAACCCCGATTGGACGGGCAAGGCGGTCGACGCCATCGTGCGGGCGCAGGCCTATTGCGCCAAGAACCGCGAGGAGGTCGCGCGCCTCATCTCGAAGGACGGTCGCGGCTACCTGCCGATGCCGGGCGACGTGGTGGTGAAGGCCATGACCGATTACGGCGCGGCCTACGAGTCGAGCGGGGCGATCCGCCACCCGGAGTGGTCGGCTTCCCGCATCGACTTCCAGCCCTGGCCCTACCCGTCCGCCACGAAGCTCATCGTCGAGGCGATGGGCCGGACCGTGGTCGAGGGCGACGCGACCTTCCTGAACGGCCTCGACCCGGATTTCGTGGCCCGCGACCTCGTGGACGACCGCTTCGTGGCGGCCTCGCTCAAGCGCTACCCCGAATGGGCCGGCGCGGGGGATGACGCAGCGCTCACCCGCCAGGAGGTTCTGAGCCTGTGACCGGAAACGTGATCGAGGCGGCTCTCGCCGTCGAGGAGAGCCTCGTGCCGGAGCGCGGGCTCGGCACGGTCCTGGATTGGCTGGCACCGCTCGCCGGTCTCGCCGCCCTCCTGGGACTCTGGTACGCGGCCGGGATCGTCCTCGAGAGCGTGCCAGCCTATAGCGCCTTCGCGGGCTTCGCGCCGGGCCCAGCGCTCGCCGCTTTCCGCGACCTGATCGCCACCGGAGAGGCGTGGCGGGCCACAGGCCCGAGCCTCGCTCGGATCGGCCAGGGCCTCGGCTGCGCCTTCCTGCTGGGCGCGCCGCTCGGGCTCCTGATCGGCTCGTCGCCGCTCCTGGAGCGGACCCTGCAGCCACCGTTCCAGCTCCTGCGCATGATCTCGCCGCTCGCCTGGATGCCGGTGGCGGTGCTGGCCTTCCCGACATGGGATGGGGCGATCGTGTTCCTGATCGCCGCGGCCGCGATCTGGCCGATCCTGTTCGCGACGGCGGCAGGGGTAAAGCGGGTCGATCCCGTCTGGCTGACCCTCGCCCGCAACCTCGGCGCGAGCCGCCTCGGCGCGCTTCGGGCCGTCGTGATCCCGGCCGTCGCTCAGGACATCCTGACCGGCCTACGGCTGGCGCTCGGTGTCGCCTGGATTGTGCTGGTGCCGGCCGAGTATCTCGGAGTCACGAGCGGCCTCGGCTACGCCATAAACGACGCCCGCGACACCCTCTCCTACGACCGCCTCGCCGCGCTCGTGCTGCTGATCGGCCTGATTGGCTACGCCCTCGACGCCGCTCTCGGCCGTCTCGCGGCCCGGGCCCGCTGGATCCCTGCCACCTGAGGAAACCGACCATGAGCGCTCAAGCTGCAAAAGAGACCGCCCGCGAGATCGTGCAAACCTTCGAAACGATCGATGCTGGAGCCCTGAAGGCCCTGTCCGAGCGGGGCCGCGCCGACCCGAGCGTGGTGAAGACCGTGCGCGCGCGCACCGTCGCGGAGGGCCGCCGCTTCCGCCACCTCAATTACGTGCGCAACCTCGACGCCCATATCGTGGACGAGCCGCCGGCACTTCTCGGCGACGACACCGCCCCGAACCCGACCGAGGCTCTGCTCGCCGCACTCGGCACCTGCGTCGCCGTCGGTCTTCAGGCCAACGCGGTGGCTCGCGGCTGGACCGTTCGCAGCATCGAGATCGAGAGCGAGGGCGATATCAACATCACCTCCGTCTGGGGCACCGGCGACCTCTCGGAGAAGCCGGTCGGTCTCACCTCCGTGCGGCTCAAGGCCCATCTCGAGATCGATGGAGCGAGTGCGGCCGAACTCGACGAGCTCGTGGCGCATGCCGCCCAGTGGTCGCCGGTCCTCAACACCGTGAAGAGCCCCGTGCCCGTCACCCTGGCGCGGGCCTGAGGCCGCGATGGCCGCGACTGCCCTCCCGCTCCGGGATTCGCCGCGCTCTGTCGCCGAGATCGTGCGCGAGGATCTCAGGCCCCAGGTCGGTGCGATCGACGCCGGCGCCTATCCGGCGGGCATCCTGCGCGCGCTCGGGGGAGCCGGAGCCTACGACCGCCACATCGGGGGCGGACCGGAAGGGCTTCTCGGCGCCATCGACGCGATGGCGGAGGCGGGCGAAGCCTGCCTCTCCACCGCCTTCTGCATGTGGTGCCAGGACGCGCTGGTCTGGTATCTCGCTCGCTCGGGGGAGGCCGGCGCGCGCCGCCACCTCGCCGCGCTGGCGGCCGGCGACAGTCTCGGCGGTACCGGCCTTTCGAACCCGATGAAGGCGCTCTCCGGTATCGAGCCGCTGGCGCTGCAGGGCGTGCGGGAGGGGGCGGGCTACCGCGTGCGCGGGCGCCTGCCCTGGGTCTCGAATCTGGGGCCGCGCCATCGCTTCGCCGGCATCTTCTCTCTGCCCGAGGGGCAGCGCGTGATGGGCCTGTTCGAGGCGGGCAGCGAGAAAGTCTCGATCGCCGCGAATGCCCGCTTCGTGGCGCTCGAAGGAACCGGCACCTACACGGTGATGATCCGCGACGCGTACCTGCCTGACACGGAGATACTCGCGCACGATGCCGGCGCTTTCGTGCCGCGCATCCGCAACGGCTTCGTGCTGCTGCAGACCGGCATGGGGCTCGGGCTCGCGCGCGGCGTCGCCGCGCTGATGCGTGCGGATGCGGCTGGACGTGAGAAGGCGCAATTCCTGTCCCTCGGGCCCGAGGCGATCGAGGCACGGGCCTCGGCCCTGCGCGGGCGGGTCGCGGTGGCCGCCCGATCCCACGAGGCGACCGACCGTGCAGCCTTCCTCGAAACCCTCCGCCTGCGCCTCGACGTGTCCTTCCTGGCGCTGGAGGCCGCGCAGGCCGCCATGCTCCAGTTCGGCGCCCGCGGCTACCTGGAGGGCGCCGACGCGTTCCGGCGGCTGCGGGAGGCACAGTTCGTGGCAATCGTCACACCGTCGGTGAAGCACATCACCACCGAACTTGCGCGCGGAGCCTGATGCCGCCACGGCCGCAAGGGTTCAACCTCGTGAGCGCGTTCGATCCGGTCCCCGAGATCGCGCCTTATTTCAGCTTCCTCTCGCTCTGGTCGTATGTCGGGAGCCTGGAATTCCGGGCGCTCGCGGGGCGGACGGGCGCCGCGATCGTCTAAAAGCCGGTGGATCTCCTGGCAGTCGTCGCGGCGGGCGGCGGATCCGGAACATCCCCCTCGTGCTGCAGCCGCGCTAAGCCCTCGCCACTGAGGATGGCCGAGGACCTTCGCGCCGTGCTGCGCCTAGCGGCCGGGCGCAAGGCCGAGCCGTCGGCAGCCATCCTCGACAGCCTAACGCTGCGGGCGACACCCGAGAGCGGCGAGCGGGCCGGCTACGACGGAGCCAAGCGCAGGCAGGGCTCCGAGCTGCGCATGGCGGTGGAGACGCTCGGGCATCTCCTGGCCCTGCACGTCACGCCGGCCAATGCCGATGACCGGGCCCAGGTCGAGCGTCTGGCCAAGGTCGACCGTCTGGCCAAGGCCGTGCAGGCGGCCACCGATGACAACGTCGAGGTCGCCTTCGTCGATCAGGGCTACATTGGCCAGACACCGGCCACAGCCGCGCGTCGGCACGGCATCGAGTTGGAGGTCGTGAAGCTCCCCGAGGCAAAGCGCGGCTTCGTGCTGCTGCCCCGGCGCTGGGTCGTGGAGCGCTCGTTCGCCTGGGCCACCCGCTTCCGCGGCTCGTCAAAGACTACGAGCGATATGCCAGCACGCTGGCAGACTCGCACCTCGTTGCCTTCGTCTGCCTCAAGCTCAAAAAGGCAGCTCTACTCGCTGCTGGTTCATAACAGCGTCTGGAAGTTGGACACGCTCAGCCAGCCTGCCGCTGATCTCCGTAGGATTGATAGGTCTGCGCGGTGCCCTTCCGAGTGCGCTTGGCGGCGTAGAGCGCTGCATCGGCCTGACGAAGGAGCACGTCGCGGTCTTGCGCGGCCGCGGTTGACCACGCGACGCCGATTGTTCCTGTCACGCGGGTGATTTGCCCTTGGCTATCAGCAACGATGTCAAGGTCATGCAGCAGGCGCCGCACCCTTCGATCGAGTCCGACGCGATCGACGTCGGCAGACATCACGACCGCGAACTCGTCGCCCCCAAGCCGCGCCGGAACACATCCGTCGGTGCATGAGGCGCGCAGCCGATCGGCGACACGGCGCAACACTGCGTCACCCGCGGCATGGCCGAGCACATCGTTGACGCCCTTGAAGCCGTCGAGGTCGATCAGAAGCACCGCGACTTCGCCGTCTACGAGGCGCGCCTCGCGCAGCCGTGCATCGAGTACCCGGTGAAACTCGGCTCGGTTGGCCAATTGGGTCAGGTCGTCGGTCAGGGCTTGGTGGCGCAGTTGCTGCTCCAAGTCGTGTCGTTCGGTAATGTCTTGGATCAGACCGATAAGCGCGACCGGCTTGCCCTTGGCCAACTCGATCTCGCAGGAGCATCGCACGCGCCGCGCGTTGCCCTTGGCGGTCACGAAGTCAGCATCCATTTCGAACGGTTCGCCTGTGTCCAGCGTGCGCATCACAGCGGCGACGAATGTGGTGCGGTCGGGCTCGGGAAAATGCTCGATGATCGCGCCGTGTGGCACACCGTCACTGATTGGTCGTTCGTGGATAGCGAAGACACCGTCCGACCATTCCGTGGACCGCTTCTCAATGTCGTACCGGTACGAGCCCATATCGGCCATGCGCTCCGCCTGCTTGAATTGGCGGCGCTCGCGCTCCAATCGCTCGACGGCCCGACGGTGCGCTTCCGTGCCCTCGGCGGCGCGAAGGGCGATAGCCCGGGCCTCGATCAGAGCCTCGGCGACACCCGCCAACTCCTCTAGAACCTCCAAGTCGCTCGGCGTTGGCTCGCGCGGCTGCTCGTCGAGGACACAGAGCGTGCCGATCGCCACCCGGTCACCGTCGGACTGCTGGACGCGAACCGGTACGCCCGCATAGTAGCGGATGTTCGGTGCACCTATGACGAATGGGCTCTCGGCGAAGCGAGGGTCGAGGCGGGCGTCCGCCACTGTGAGTGGAGCCTCGTTTTCAACCACGACAGGGCAGAACGCCTGAGCCCGCGCGGTCTCCGAGGCCAAGGGTCCGCAGCGTGCCTTGAACCACTGGCGCTCCGGAGCGATCAGGGTGATCGAGGACATACCGGTGCCAAGCATGCGTTGAGCGAGCTTTGCCAGCACATCGAATTCACGCTCGGGTGGAGTGTCGAGAAGAGCGATCTCGGCCAACGCTTTTTGCCGGAGCGCCTCGCGCTGATCGTCCGACATATGC
The DNA here is from genome assembly GCA_020741775.1 of Methylorubrum populi. Lineage (GTDB taxonomy): Bacteria > Pseudomonadota > Alphaproteobacteria > Rhizobiales > Beijerinckiaceae > Methylobacterium > Methylobacterium populi_B. The sequence goes on along the minus strand of DYYG01000011.1, from coordinate 66,238 downwards.
CGGTCCTTCCCCACGTCGCCTCGCCGAGGCCAGAATGTAGTGACGGCTATATGACGGGGGATTTAATCGTCTATGACGTTACCTAACGCCCTATCATCGCCGTGAAGTGACGCCGCTGAGATCAGCGCCAGGGTGTCGTTGGTCGCCTCAGGCAGCCTGACCGCCGTGGATATCGAGCGCATCGGGTCGCCGCGGCGTGCTCGCTGCTATGATCGAAGACGGCACGAGCACCGGCGACTGTCACGCCCTCAACTCGCCGAGGTGGGCTTCGAAACTGCGACCGGCGAACGGCTAAGGCTTCGTATCTCGCGCGGCGCCCGACCGGCTTTCTGGGCGATCTCGTTTTCCTGCTCCGCGATCAGTTGCCGAACTGGCTCATCGCCATCCAACCCGCCGAGGAGTTCCATCGGCACCCGACGGTTCGAGGCGCGAGAGCCGTCATCGAAAACCACGTCGAAGAGGACGAAGCCGCGCTGTTGCGGCAGAGATTTGGTACGCTTGGCCATTCCCGCTGATAGGCGGCTCCGGCGAGGGACGCCAGGGCTTCGGTTTGCGGCAAATCTACTGGGCTTTCGGAAGGGAGCGGCGGCAGGTGATCACGCTGGCGGACAGCGAGCCGAAACGGACGCTGCGCGTGATGAGGCGGCGCTCTGCCTACTAGACTATATCAAGAAATCTCAGCTCTATCTTAACAGATCGATAGGGTTGTTTGATGGCTGTCAAGGCAAAACAACTTTTTGGCAAGAGTGCTCAGGCTTTAATGTCGGCAAGCAAGCTGCCGACGTGGTGGCCGGCTTGATTATGCAGCGAGTCTTAGATGAGCAAAATCGCCGAGTCGAATGCCAACGATCAAAGAGAAACAAAATTGAATGAAATTGAGATGGAAGATGTTTCGGCTGGCGCAGATTACTCAGCCCTTCTGCATCCGATCGAAAACACGAAGAAATTTTTCCACAAAATATCGCAGCCATTTAGGGATTACGCTGAATATACCAGCAAGCTTCCAACATACAATGATTAATTTTTTGTGATATTCGTCGAAATCAATATTTCGACGAAGAAATTTTGAAATATAATGCGGCATGGGATATTGGCCCTGCCGCTCATTTCCAAGCTCTCTTTAGCGAACGTTTCGCTGCCGACCATCTGAATAGACTGAGAGCATCAAAAGTTGAAGTCGGGCATCACCCCGTCACGGACCAGCCGAATGGCAACGCCCCGGTCTTCCACCAATCGCCGAGCCAGGGCCGGGTTCGCTTGATCGCCGGGCCGATGTCGCGCCGGGGCCGAGGCTGTGCGTGATCCGGCTGAGCCGCAAGCGGGGGGCGGCCAATACGTAGCAGATGCCCAGATTCCTCGACATTGGAGTTCTGGTGTCGGCCAGCCTGTAGGTTCAATTGAAGGTTAGGGATTCGAACTCATTGCGGCGTTCCGTGAGGGACAAGGGCCGCAAGCGCATGCGCCATGCGCCGTTCAGGGCATCAGCGCTGGGTTTGGCCGGCTCTATTTTGCATGATCGCGTCCGACAATCGGTTCCATGTGCTCTATGGATCGGTATGATCGTACCAAGTGCAATGCCTCGGAGCCAATCATGACAGTGACAGTGCGGGATGGTGCGAAGCCGGGCGATATTGTGACGCCTGACGGCAAGATCCTCTGTCGGGACTTGGAGCTTCACGAGTTTGGCTACTTCACCGTCACGTACGAGCAGGCACAGGTCGCGCGGAAGCACGGCTGGGGCTGCCGAGCCGGCGTCGTCCTCGATGGAGAGCACTCCGACGAGTGGAGTTGGGACTACGCCGAGGAAGAGCGTCGCAATGCGCTCGAAAACGGTGACGAGCCGCCTCGGGTGCGGATATATCGCGAGCCACCCGCGTCCTGCCCCATCGAAGCAGCGCCCTCCTGCCGCCTCGAAAGCAGGTAGGCGAACAACGGGGCGCGCCGGACACGCATGAACGGGGTGAATATGGCAGCCGGTGCGCTCGCAGGGCTGTTTCGCCGCAAAGGATGCGAGAGCGCTTGAATATCTGCCCCGCCGGATCGCACGGGGGACTGCGGCAGGCCTCCCGGCGCCGTTGAAGAACTGCCCCCGCGCACGGTTCCGCGGCGGAAGCAGAAGCGCCGAGCCTGATCCCAAACGAAAAAGCCCCGCTCGGAACGGACCCGGCGGGGCTGCGAGCGTGCAAAGATGAGGTCGGGCAGCACCCCGGCACGGAGCCGCCGAACGGCCGTGCTCCAATCTTCCGCCCTTCCCCGATGTAGGCGAAGCAAGAAAAGTCCCAGCTCACCACACCGTGTGTGCGCGGGACCACACACCTAGTCACCACCGCCTTCGCTCAAAGAGCACGATGGCGGTCGTGACTGCTGCACGAGTTGGTGCGCCCTGACGACGGCGCTAGTGGCGCAGGGAATAGCGTGCCATACCGCGGCTATGACCAACGAAGTGCCCCACCCCTATTCCATTACGATTGAGCCGCTGAAGAAGCCGGAGGGCCAATTTGGCTGGGCTCTCAGGAAGCACGGCAAGCTGACCGAACGGTCAGACCGATCTTTCACCAGCGAGGCCAAGGCGTTCGAAAGTGCCATTAAAGCCATTGAGCGCGAGCAGACGGGCTTCGGCAGCCGGTAGCTCGCAGATGTTCTGAAGTCGTGCCCTCGGAGGGCACGGTCAGAAGAACCAGCCTTCAGAGTGGAGAGGCGATGCTCCTCGTCTCCGTCGCGGCTCCACATCGATCCCACCAGGGGGAGTTAGAGCTATTGCCGATCAGGTTGGATCGTATGCGTCATATTCGGTCGCTGTAAGGCAGTTGCGGCAGGCTTTTGGAGTGAGGCTGTCGAAGGCGGATTGGATGGCCGCTTTCAGATCTGGAAACGTCCGCGCGGCAGCTTTGCGCATGTCGGCTTTGAGCTTGGCGAAGATCTATTCGATCGGGTTGAAGTCCGGCGAGTAGGGCGGAAGATAGAGCAGCTTGGCGCCCGTCGCCCGGATCGCTTCGCGCACGCCAGCGACCTTGTGAGCGCCGAGGTTGTCCATGATCACCGTGTCACGCCGCTTCAGCACGGGCACCAGGGTGTCGGTGACGTAGCCCCGGAAGCGCTTGCCGTTGGTGGCTCCGTCGAACAGGGCCGTGGCGGCCACCCCGTTCGTGCGCAGGGCCGCCGTGACGGTGGTCGTCTTCCAATGCCCGTGAGGAACGGCGACGCGGCAACGCTCACCGCGCGCAGCCCAACCGTAGCGGCGCACCATGTTGGTGGTGGTCGCCGTCTCGTCGAGGAAGACGAGCTTGTCCGGGTCGAGTTCCTCCTGGGCCTCGAACCAGTCCTCGCGCTCGGCCCTCACGTCCGGCCGCTGCTGCTCAGCGGCGTGGAGCGTGTTTTTTTGTGCGTGATGCGGTGGCGCTTGAAGAAGCTTGACAAGCCACTTTCGCTGGTGGCGATGCCGCGCTCGGCCAGCAGGGCCCGCAACTCCGAGAGGATCAGGGTCGGCTGCTCCGCGCGCAGGCGCAGGATCAGATCCGCATGGACTTCCACGTGCCGCGAGCGCCGGTCGCCGCCCTGCGGCTTGGCCGCCACCCGGCCTTCCCGCTCGAAGCTCTCCTGCCAGCAAATGGCGCTGGCCGGACTGAAGCCGAACCGCTCGGCCGCCTGACGGCGTGAGGCGCCTTCGGACACGGCCTTCACGACGCGCGCGCGCAGATCCGATGACAACGGTGACCCCATCGATCCTCCTGTCGAGGTCCAAAGGGAACCAGACTGCATCCTGTCAGGAAACCCCCAACCGACTCACAGCGGTCGGCAACAGTTCTAGCGTGACACCTCGATAGCCGGCTGCCACCGGCCGCGCGATCTGTGCCGATTCCACTTCCTCCCGCGCCGACCAGGCGCGAACAAGTTCGTCGTACCTCGGCCTGCGTCGGGTCGCCCAGATCAACATGCCTGTGTCGGTTGCGAAGCCCGGGTAGAAGCGGGAGTTCACCGAGGGCTCGACAACCTAACCGGTGGCGGCCTCCTATACTACGCATTTCACGTGTGTCTGCGGTAATGCACTCGCGCTGCGGGAGAACGGTACTTCACATCGGCAGTTGTCTCGAAGTTCTCTCGAATCAGCGATGAGCACAATGGTGGACTTTCGCGCGAGAAGCGGCATCTTGAGCTGGGGGCCCCGTGTGAGTCGGAGGCACCATGAATTACGAAATCCAACCTCATAACGCCAAGCCTGCCAGCATCTGGAACTCTGGCGGGGCGCGATACAACGAGATCAGTCGCGGCATCGCCGACAGCATAGAACACTGCGTGTTGCGCCTCGATCCACAGCCGGGAGAGCGGGTGCTCGACCTCGCCACCGGCACTGGCTGGACTTCGCGCGTCGTTGCCAAGCGCGGCTCGCAGGTGACTGGTGCTGACATCAGCGCCGACCTCTTGTCGTTCGCTGCTGAGCAGGCTCGGGCCGAGAGCCTCGACATCGATTACCAGCTGGGAGACGCCGAGAATCTGCCCTTCGCAGACGGCGCCTTTGACGCCGTCATCTCCACCTGCGGAGTGATGTTCGCGAGCCGGCCTGAGGCCGCGGCTGCCGAATTGGGGCGGCTTTGCCGCAAGGGCGGAAGAATCTGCCTCACCACCTGGCTGTCGGACGACAATGTGTTCAGGATGTTCATGGTAATGAAGCCCTTCATGCCGCCGCCGCCCGAACCGGCCCCGCCCTCGCCATTCGAGTGGGGCCGCACGGAGCGGCTTGAGGAACTGCTGGGTCGAGACTTCGAATTGGCTTTCGAGAAAGGCGTCTCGTTTTATCGCGAGCCGACGGCCGAGGCGGCTTGGGAGCGGTTCGTCGGCGGCTATGGCCCGACCAAGGCCCTGGCGGCGAGCCTCGACGAGGATCGGCGGGCCGCTCTGCGCCGCGACTTCATCGCCTTCCATGCTCAGTTCTCAACGCCGCTCGGTATCTGCGTTCCCCGTGAGTACTGGGTCACGCGTGGCATTCGCCAGTAGTCTGAGCCTGATTGGGCCGTGGTGAAGAACGGCCCCGCTACGATACCCCACAACTTATCGCCTCGATCCAGAGCATCACTTCTGGGCAGGGAGGCTGGCATGAAGCGTTGCTCGATCCTCACTTTGGCAGTGTTCGCGATCGGCCCCGCGTTGGCCGACCCGGTGGAGCTCGCGGTCTTTCGAGACCTATTGCGGCCTTCGCCGACCCTGCATCTCACCTACGGTGGGGCCCCCTCTCAAGGCATCGATGTGTTCCTGCCCGTCGGTCGTGGCCCACACCCAGTCGCGGTTATCATTCATGGCGGTTGCTGGAGCGCTACCACCGCCGGGCGCGAGCAAATGCGTCACCTGGGCCCAGACCTGACGCGTCGCGGCGTTGCCGTGTGGAGCATCGGCTACCGGCGTGCCAACGAGGCCGGTGGCGGCTATCCCGGGACTTATCAAGATGTGGGCGCCGCTCTGGACCGGCTCGCTGAAGAGGCAGGAGCCCACCACCTGGACCTCTCGCGAGTGGTGTTCGTGGGGCATTCGGCGGGTGGTCATCTCGCCCTCTGGGCGGCCTCGCGCGGCTCACTTCCCGCCATCAGCACTTCTCGAGCGATAACTCGGCTCGTTCCGCGGGCGGTGATTAGCCTAGGTCGCGGACTCATAAAGCTCGCAGCCAGACACGCAGGGCTGCGAGTTTGACGCTGGCCAGGAAGTTGTCGGGATCCTTGTCGTAGCGGGTAGCGACGGCTCGGAAGTGCTTGATCTTGCTGAAGAAGCGCTCAACCAAGTTGCGGTACTTGTACAGGAACGGGCTGAACGCCAGCACCTGCTTGCGGTTGGGCATCGGCCTCACGTTCGCCCACGCGCCCTGCTCCGCCATCCGGGCGCGTAGCGCGTCACTGTCGTATGCTCGGTCGCCCAGCAGGATCTGACCGTGGCCTAACCCGCCCAGCATGTCGGCCGCCGCGCGGCCATCATGCGCTTGGCCTTCGGTGATCTTGAGCACCACCGGACGGCCCTCGGCATCCACCAGCGCGTGGATCTTGCTCGTCAGGCCGCCGCGCGAGCGACCCATGCCACCGGATCGGCCGTCTTTTTTTGGGCGCAGGCGGCATGCTGGTGAACCCGCACGCTGGTGGCGTCGATCATCTGCAGGTCGCCCTCGTAAGCCTTTGACACCGCATCCAGAAGCCGATCCCAGATGCCGCGCTTGCGCCAGCGCCGGAAGCGGTTGCCGCAAGTCGTATGTGGGCCGTAGCGCGCCGGGATGTCGGCCCAGGGTGCGCCCGTGCGCAGCCGCCAGAAGATCCCGTTGAGCACTCGCCGGTCATCCACGCGCTCCTTGCCGCGCACGTCCGTCGGCAACAGCGGTTCGATCACCGCCCACGCCGCATCTGTCAGGTCAAACCGCGCCATCCAAGTCCCTCCTGCTCAGAGGGCTAACAGCGCCGCACCTCAACCGTGCCAGCCGTTATGGGTTCGCGACCTAGGAGGTGTGGGCGATCTTGCGACGTTCGCGCGGTTCGTCCCTGTGCTCTGCGGCCCGGGCATTGTCGAGCGGCTCGCCCCAGCAGACAAGCTATCGGAGGTCTCACCCGCAGCCCTCCCGCCGGCAGGGGTGCCGATCTTTCTGGTCAGCGGCGTTCTGGACCGGCTCACGCCACCTTGGGTCGCCTACGATTATGCCCGCGCCGTTCAAGAGAGGTCTGGACGTGCGCCGCAACTCATCAACGTCCCGGATGCCGGACATTTCGACCTAGTCACGCCGTCGGCACCTGCTTGGCAGGAGGTGCGTGGTCTCATCGAGGCATCCTTGAATTTGAAGTAGGTTGCCGTCAGACCGCTCGATCTCACCAATTCACATGCCACTTGTTCAGCCATGCGCCACGAGCCGACCTTCGGCGCGCCGGACTTGAACCGCCGCTCACGACCCTATGCGGACTTTCGGGACGTCCGCTCGCAAGGCACCTAAACCACGAGGACCTGCTGCTCACAGGCACATTCGCTTCAATCTATGTTGTCGCCGTCACCTTGAATTCGCCTAGCTTAGACAGCCTCCGCAGGTGCCTCATATTTTGGGATGCTGAACGCTCTCGAACGCAAGCTGAAGCTCTACGCTCCCCTCTCCGATGCCGACCAGACATGGCTGGGCGATGCGGTCAGGCCTGTGAAGCAAGTCCCTGCAGGAAGCGACCTCGTGGTCGAGGGCGACGATCCACGCTCCGTTTGTATCATCCTCGCTGGTTGGGCCGGACGGTGCAGAAACTTTCGGGACGGGCGGCGGCAAATCACCTCGATCCTCCTGCCGGGGGATAGCTGTGACCCGTATGTCTTCGTCTTCGATCGACGCGACCACACCATCACAGCGCTCACCCATGTCGCGGTCGCGTACATCCCCAGTACCACTTTCGCGGAGCTGCAGACCCGTAGTTCAGCATTGGAACGGGCATTTCGTTGCGAAGCTCTGGTTTCGGCCGCAATCCAGCGCGAGCTGGCAGCCAGCCTCGGCCGGCGTACAGGGCTCGAACGCTTGGCGCACCTGTTCTGCGAGTTGCACGCCCGCCTGATGGCGATCGGCCTCGCAGAGGAAACGGGATGCAAGATACCGCTGAGCCAGAACGACATGGCCGATGTGCTCGGGCAGACTACCGTCCACATCAGTCGTATGCTCGGTGCTTTGCGGGAAACAGGCCTCATCAGCCTCAGAAACCGGTACTTGACCATCCACGATGCGAAGGGCTTGGCGCGTCTGGCCCATTTCGATCCGCTCTATCTGCATTCGTTGCATGCCCCGAACGGAGCGGAGTTCCCATGACAGTCCCCCATGGCACGAGCGACCGGATGGCCGACTTGGAGGCCGAAGTTGCAGCCCTAAAGGCTGATAATGCACGCCTGCGCCGGCTGCTCGATGAGGAGGGCATGCCCGACAGCCTGCGTCACGCGTTTCGCGATACGGTCGCGCTGCTGCGTGCCGTCATGCGCTGCACCGCAGGCAGCGCAATCGACGTGGAAAGCTACGATGCTCATCTCGGTGGACGGCTCGACATCTTCGTCCGAGTGCGATCACTGACGGATACCCTCGGCGAGGCTGATCTGCACACGCTCGTCGCGGACGAGTTGGCGACGTACCTCGTGTACGAGGGCGAGCAGGCCACGATCTCTGGCCCTAAGGTGTGGTTGCGACCAAAGCCAGCCCAGGTTTTTGCCTTGGCGCTGCACGAACTGGCAACCAACGCGATCGAGCACGGCTTGCTCGGTCGCTCCGTGGGTGCAGTCTCAGTCACATGGCAGATCGAGCAGAACGAGGGTGTGCCGACACTGGAGCTGCTCTGGAAGGAGACGGGTGCGGGTACGAGAGTGGAACCGAGCCGCCGCGGCTTTGGTACGATGGTCGTGGAGGATATGCTGGCCTACGACCTCGGAGCGTCGGCCGAACTGACCTATGAACCGCACGAAGTTCGCTGTCGCATCCGCTTCCCCCTCGACGCCGAGACGGGCCGCTTCGCTGAGGACGGCGCGGGAAGCACGTAGTCTCGCCCGATCAGCGCACGAGACTGCTCAATGCCCGCACCAGCTCCGCCTCGACGAACGGCTTCGGCAGGCGCGGACGATCGCGGTACTCGGGAGCGTCCGAGACCCACACATTAGCTGTGGCGAAGAGGTAGGGCACGCCAAGCGCTCCGAGCTTGTCGGCAACCGGGTAGACCTGCTGTTGCCTGGCGAGGCTGACATCGAGCACTGCTGCGTCGAGGCCATCGTCCTCGATCAGGTCGAGAGCCTGATTGACGCTCGACACCGGACCGGCGACGTTCGCGCCCGCAGCGAGCAGCCAGCGCTTGACCTCCATTGCGATCAGGAACTCATCCTCGACGACGAGGATGCGCCGGCCGGAGAGTGGTTGGTCGGTGTCAGGCATGAACGCTCTTCGTGTAGGTAGGCGCCATCAGGCTAACCGACCTGGACAGAGCCGCGTTCACTCAGGTTGTTCGATCGGCATCTCGATCCGGCAGCGCACACCGTCGGCACCCAGCGCGTACTCTACATTGGCCTCCAGCGCGTAGGCGAGCGCCCCCTGGATCAGCTCAGTGCCATAGCCCTGACGCGTGACTTTGCTTGGATCGATGGGAACGCCGCTCTCGGCCCAGTTCAGCGCCAGTCTGCGGTGTTCGCTCCGATAGCGGATCACCTCCCAGGTGACGATGAGGCTGCCAGTACCGTCCTTTAGCGCGCCATACTTCACGGCGTTGGTCGTCAGTTCGTGCAGGGCCAGCGCGAAGTTTTGGACCTGCGGCGCCGTGAGCTGCACCTCCGGTCCGGCGATCTGCACCCGCTTTGATCGCTCCTGGGTATGGGCCGCAAGTTCGGCCCTCACTAGGGCTCCGACCTCCACGGTATCGCTGCCATATTGGCTCAGCAGTCCTTGCGCTCTACTGAGGGCCTGCAGTCGCTCATCAAAGGCATCCACAGAGCCGCCCTGCCGCAGTGTTCGGCCCGCCACGGCGGTAATCACGCCGAGCAAGTTGCGCGATCGATGCTGCAACTCGTTGACCAGGACCTCCAGGCGCTCACTCGCACGCTTGGCTTCCGTTACGTCCTCGGCGATGCCACCAACGCGCAAGATGTGGCTGTTGTCACGGAGCGGAAAGTCAGTGTTCCTAATCCAGCGGATAGCACCATCTGACGGTCGCTGTATACGGAACTCGTGCACCACAGTCTTGCCTCGACGTGCAGCTTCCAGGTGAGCAAGGGCGACGTCGCGGTCATCCGGCACGATCAACGCCGCCCAGCGCGTCACATCGCCGAACAGGGTGTTGGGCTCGACGCCGTAGATAGTCGCAACAGCGGGGCTGACGAACTCCATCGCCAGTGCCTCCGCGTCCCTGATCCATAGGCCCGCGGCCGAAGCTGTGGCGAACTGCTGGAAGCGTTCCTCGCTCTCGCGCAGCGCTCGCTCGGCGCGCCCCCGTTCGATCGCGGCCCAGGCGCGCTCGGCGACCTCTACGAGGAGTGACGCCTCGCTTGCGGACCAATCCCGGATCTCCGTGTTGCCGACGAGCAATGAGGCGATCAGGCGGCCCTCCTTGACCAGGGGGGCCGCCATCATCGACCGAAAGCCGAGGGCAACGAACTTCTGACGGATGCGCGTGGGCAGCTGTTCGTAGCTGGCGTAGTCGCGAACCGTCAGCACGGCGCCGACCGCCAGGAGCTGGAGGAACTTGGGCGCATCGGACACGTCGTGTGCGCCTGCAAGCGAGGGAAGTCCCTCGATCACGCTGTCGCGGAGCACCAGCCCGATCTCTCGATCCAGATCCCAATCGACGTAGTAGCACCACCCCGCGTTCAGCTGTTCGCGCAGCAGGCGCGTGATCTCGCCCTGGATGTCAGCGAGATCAGTGAGAGGCCGCAAGGCATCGGAAAGCTTCAGCAGGAATGCCTGCCGCTCCTCGCGCTCCCGCAGCGCTCGCTCTGCCGCCACCAAGTCGTGGATGTCGGTGCAGGAACCGATGAAACGCCCGTGGCTCGCTGGCCTACCGCTGGTGTGGTGCCAGCGGTATTGGCCATCGGCGCGGAGCAACCGGCACTCGTAATCGTAGGGGCGGCCCTCGGCGAACGCCTGCTCATAGGCGGCAATGTATCCATTGACGTCGTCGGGGTGAACGAACCGTGTCCAGTTAAAACCGGCGATCCCGTCATAGCTGACCCCGAAGTAGGCGAGATAGTGGCTGTTCACGAAGGTAGCACCCTCGTAGCCGGTCTCCCAGATCAGGACAGGGACAGCGTCTGCCAGCTGCGCAAGGCGAGCGTCGCTTTCTCGAAGCGCCGCCTCGGCGCGCTTGCGCGCGTCGATGTCGATGTTCATTCCAGCCCACTTCTCGATCTTCCCTCGCCCATCGAGCACAGGAGCGGCGCGCACATTGGTCCAGCGCCAGCCGCCGTCAGGGGCACGAAGTCGAAACTCGGCATTGACGAGCCCCCGAGCCGCAACGGCCTCTCGCCACTGCTTTTCGGCATAGGCACGGTCGTCGGGGTGGATCCCGTTCAGCCAGCCGTAGCCAAGCCACTCCTCCAGGGTCTGGCCGGTGTGCGCACGCCAGCTAGGGCTGTCTGTGACGACGACACCGGCAGCGTCGGTCTCCCACACCGCCTGCGTGCAGCTTTCGATCAGGAGGCGGTGCCGCGCCTCGCTCTCGCGCAGTGCGCTCTCCAAAAGATGCTGTGCGGTCGTCTCCTTCAACGTCCAGAGGACGCCAGCGACGCAGCCATCGTCGTTGTGGACCGGAGCGTACTCGACATCGAACCAAGCCTCTTCGAGGCGGCCGTTCCGGAGCACCGGGTATTGCTGACCGATCAGCCGAGCCGACCTCCCGGCCATTCCAGCCGCCAGATCGTCGGCGAACACACCGCGCGATCGAGCGAAGGTCTCGAAGGCCGACTGTCCCAGTGCCAGCGTGCGATGCTCCCGAAGCAGTTCGGTGAAGCTGTCGTTGTAGAGGTGGATCGCCTCCGGGCCCCACACGAGGCTCATCATGCTCGGCGACACGAGCATGAGGTCGATGATCGTCTTCAGGCTTTGAGGCCAGCCCGCGATCGGTCCTAGAGGCGTCGATGCCCAATCGAAAGCACGGATGCATCCGGCCATCTCGCCATCACCGCAGGGCCATCGATTGCTGACCTGTACCATCCGTCCACGAACAGGGCGGCACAGCATAGGTCAACTGATCCAGGTTATTTCCCAACCAATTGGGGCACGGATCACGGAATGTGTGCTTGCGGACCGCCCGGAGAGGACCGCAAGCCACCCTGAGCAGACTCCAGAATGGCCCGCTGTAAGACAGGCTGTCGATTCGGCAGCGACCTCTAATTGAATGGCGCAGCTTCGTGCCGGTCTGTTTCCAAACCGTGGGACTACTGCTGCGGACATGGGACTGCGAACTTGTTGCCGGGGAAAGCTCTACCCGCAGCCATGATGCTCGTTAGAAGCGGGCCGCCACACCGCCCATGATCGTGCGGGGTGCGCCCGGTGTCGCGTAGCGGTTCTGGAAGGCGCGGTCGTAGTAGGTCGCGTCGAACAGGTTGTCGACGTTGAGGTAGATCCGCACCTCAGGCGTGATCCAGTAGTACGAGATCAGGTTGAAGACCGTGTGCTCCGGCAATCGGAAGGTCGACAGCGCAGTGCCGGCCACGCGTTGGCTGACATAGGTCACGCCACCACCCAAGCCGAGGCCACGCAGATCCGCCCCCTGGAACTCGTACACGCTCTGGAAGGCGAGACTGTCAGCAGGAATGTTGGCGATCCGCGTCCCAACCGGCAGCGTGTTGTCGCGCGAGACTGCGGCATCGGCGTGCGTGTAGGTGCCGAACACCCGCCACCCGGGCGCCAGATAGCCAGCCACGGTCAGATCGAAGCCGCGGCTGCGCACCTCACCGGCCGCAACGCTGAAGTTCGGATCGACCGGATCGACGGTGAGGACGTTGGTCCGCCGGATGTCGAACACGGCCGCTGTGGCGCTCAGTGTCCCGTCGAGCAGGCTGAACTTTGCGCCGGCCTCGTAGCCCTCGCCCTGCTCGAAGTCGAACGGGCGACCCGCTCGGTCCGTGCCGGTGTTCGGCCGGAAGGAGCGGCCGTAGTTACCGTAGATCGAAACCGTGTCGGTCAGATCGTAGACGAGGCCGAACCGCGGCGTTGCGACCGTCCCTTGCAAACTCGTGGTGCGGCCGGTCCGATAGTCGGTCGAGACAAGGCCAAGGTCCTCAACGCGCACTCCGATGAGGGCGTGGAGACGCGGGGTGATGTCGATCTGGTCCTGGACGTAGCCGCCGAAGCTCTGGGTGTTCTGGAGGAAGTTGGTGATCGAGCCAAGCGGCGGCAGCGGGGCCTGCCCGTAGCGGGGCGTGAGCAGGTCGAGCACGAAGGGGTTTATGTTCGCGTTCGAGCGGTTGAAGACCTCGCGATAGCGGTAGCTGTCGTACTCAAAACCCATCAGCAAGGTGTGCCGGAAGGGGCCGGTCTCGAACTTGCCCGCGAGGTTGAGCTGAAGGTCGAGATCAGACCAGCTCAGGTCGCGGTGCTCGAAGGTGCGCCGCAGGGTCCGCCCATCGCTCAGAACGTTCATGGCGCCCACGCCATCGCCGTAGAGACGGCCGCCAAGCACTTGCGCGCCCGCAGTGACCACCCAATCGGGGTCGAGCCGGTGCTCGATGCGCAGCTGGCCGAGCGCATTGTCGTTGCGCACCGGCGGGATGCCCGGCTCGCCGATGAAGAAGGTGCGTGGCAGGGCCCGGATGTTGCCGTTGATGGGTACGACGCCACGGTCGAAGGTCGTGGCGGTGCTGACCAGCTCGCCTTCGAGGGTGATCGTCGTGTCGGCGGTCGGTTTCCAGGCGATGACGGGGGCGAGGTAGTAGCGGTCGCCGCGCACGAAGTCGCGGAAGCTGCCGTTGTCCTCGACAGCGCCAGTGACGCGGGCGAGCACCCGACCCTCTTCATCGAGGGCGCCCGTGGCATCGAAGGTGCTGCGCTTCTGATTGAAGCTGCCGATCTGCGTGCCGATTGCGAGGGCGCGCTCGGCCAAGGGCTGCTTGGTAACGATGTTGAAGGTGCCACCCGGATCGCCCCGCCCATAGAGGAAGGCGGAAGGGCCTTTCAGAACCTCGATCCGCGCAATCGAGACAACGTCAGGCGAGTTCGGGTAGCCGCGGTTGATCGGGAAGCCGTTGCGGTAGAACTCGCCCGTGGAAAAGCCGCGAATGGTGAACTCAGTCAGGCCAAGGCCTGCGAAGTTGTTCCCCCGGCCGACGCCTGCGAGGTCGAGCGCGGTGTCCACGCGCGTGGCAGCGGCGTCCGTGAGCACCTGATCCGGAACGACCACGACCGTCTGCGGAACCTCGCGCAGGGGTGTGTCGGTGCGCGTGGCGCTGACGCTGTCCTTGGCAAGATAGCCATCGACCCCGCGTCCCGCTCCCCCGGCTGGCCCGCTGGCGGGTCCGCCGTTGCCCACCACCGACAGTTCGTCGAGCTGCACCTCCTGAGAGGCGTCAGCCGCGAGCTGGGCGGCGGCCGAACTCGGCCCGAAGCGAACCAACGAACCCGATTGCGCGACGAGCACGAGGGCGGCAGACGCGGCTAGCGCGGTGTTTTTCTTGAGATTCTTGTTCGGGACAGCCACGGACGCGCACCAACTTAGGTTAGTGACGGGCCGTTACAAGTGGGAGACATAAGCGGTCAAGCTTGCGAAGGAAGATGCAAAGAAGCCTAGTTTTGAGCCGTTTTAAGGTGTCTTAGTACGGCTTTTGAAGCGTTATAATTCGCAGCTTCTCTCGGCCTGAGTGTTGCGTGGTCATCACAGGAGCCGGAGCTGTGAGGCGTGTGACAATGTCCTCTACCCAGCATACTGGGCATGTCGCCGTCCCACCGCTACGGAAGCTGGGAACGTCCCCATGCGGGCCGCTCAAGAGTTCAGAGACCTACGACTGGAGCGGAGGGAAGCCGCTTCGCGGCGAGCTCACGCGATACCCATGCTGCAACCGCTTCAATAAACACGCGCACTTGAGGCGGCAGGAACGTCCGCTCGGGGTAGACGAGCGCGATCTGCATCTCCGCACCGACGACGTCGGCGAGCACCGGCACGAGCGTGTCGCCCTCTAGGTCCGAGGACACGTGGCCCCGCGGAAGGAGGGCTATGCCCAATCCGTTCAGGGCGGCATCGCGTAGCAAGGCGATGTCGTTCGAGAAGAACGCGCCGTCGACGTGCAGCTTGCCGCCGGAGACCAATGGCCAGTGAGTTTCCGATAGTTCCCCACGTGCGAAACCGAGAAGGCAGCGGTGGGTCCGAAGATCGCGTGCCGTGCGCGGCGTGCCGTGGCTGGCAAGGTAGGCGGGCGCCGCGACAGCCATCATCGCATCTCGGAACAACGTCCGTGCAATAAGTCCGGGCTGAATCTGGCTGCTCGCGCGGAGCGCGACGTCGTAACCGCCATGCACGATGTCGACGAGTTGGTTCGACGTGTGGACATGGACGCGCAGTTCGGGGTGGCGGCCCGCGAGGTCGCAAAGCATCGCGTGGAAGCTCGCGCTCATCAACGGCGGCACGGAAACGCGTAGATCACCCCGGACGAGGTCGTCGGTCCTGCGCACGCTCTGCTCGGCTTGCCGCACGGCCTCAAGTGCGATGCAGGCCTGCCGGTAGAATGCCTCGCCGGCCTCGGTGAGAGCGACGCTGCGCGTGGTTCGGCGCAGGAGTCGTGCGCCAAGCCGCTCTTCGAGGCGAGCGAGACGGCGGCTCACGGTCGCGCGCGGAACTCGAAGCTCGGCTGCGGCACGAGAGAGGGACTTTGCGCTAACCGTCTTCGTGAAAGCGAGGAGCTCTGAGGTCTCGACCGGATCGCTCATATGGATCAAATCCTGGCGAGTGATGCCATGTTTTGGCGAATTGTCACGACTTTCGCTCAGACGCAAGTTGCCGTTGGACGACGAGTAGGACAGGCGCGCGCGATTTCGCGGGCGCCTCAAACTCGAAGCTAGGAAACCGAAATGGCAACCAACGATATGAGATTTATCGCGGTGTTTGGTGCGACGGGGCAGCAGGGCGGCGGCGTCGTACGCGCGTTGAAGGCTGACGGCCGCTTCAAGGTCCGCGCGCTGACACGTGATCCCGAAAAGTACCAGGGACCTGCCGACGAGGTCGTCTTGGTGGACCTGGAACAGCCTGAGACGCTTTCGGCGGCGCTTGCGAACGCGCACGGTGTCTTCCTGGTCACCAACTTCTGGCAAGAAGGCACTGACGAGATCAAGCAGGCGACTGCAGCAATTCAGGCCGCGAAAGCCGCGGGCGTCGACCATTTTATCTGGTCGACCCTCCCCAACGTCGAGACGATCAGCGGCGGCAAATTCAACCTCCCGCAGTTCACCGGCAAGGCGAAGGTCGATCCTATCGTGAAGGAGGCTGGTTTTACGCACCACACCTTCGTCGTGCCGCCCGCCTACTATTCGAACTTTTCGGGACCTTTCGGTCCGCAGAAGCAGCCGGACGGTAGCTTCGGCTGGGTGCTCCCGATAGATCCGGCGGTGCGTTGCATCCACGCTGGCGACATCGGGGAACTTGGCGCTATCGTTGCTGGCGCGTTCGCGCACCCGGATCGGGTTGGCAACGGCACCTACCTGCCGTTGGTTGGCGACTTCCTGAGCTTCAACGACATCATCAGCACCTTGAGCCAGCAGGGGCACCGGATCTCGTACACCCAGGTTCCTCAGGAGGTATTCGCGAACTTCTTCCCAGGGGCTGACGCTATCGGGGAGACGCTCGGCTACTACGAAGCCTTTACCTATCTCGGCCCGCATTCCCACGACGATAAAATCGCAATCGCGAACGAAGTGGCGGGAATGATGCCGACGAACTTCGCGTCATGGGCCCGTGAAAACTTCAAGCTTGAGGTCGCCTTGGTGGCCTGAGCTCCGAGCGAAGGGCGGAAGCGGAGAGCCGCTTGTGGGCTTTTGCGCTCACAAGCGCGCTGTCTGACATTGGTCGGAATTAGAACGTCCGCTTGAGGGCGAAAGGTCGAGGACCGCTCGCCACCCCATGCGGTCCTTCGACGGCGGCACCTCGAACGTCCGTTTTGGGTCAGGAGTTCGCATGCGAGCTGTTCGGCTTTGCGCCGATTTCGTCGAAAAACCCGCGGTCGATCTGGATCGAGTGCCGAGCGGATGAGCGCTGCAGTCCGGCGTGAGGGCGATCCCGGCCGATCATCGAGAGCGCCGCGACCCATTCGCTTCTGGTCCGCTGCCAGTTTGGTGAACAACGTCCTAAGCTATCCGGGCACGGTTATCGAACTCGACAGGGCTGAAATAGCCCAGGGTCGAGTGCCGCGCCGCCCAGCTCGCACGTCTCGACGAGCAAGGCGATCAATGCTTAGTGTCTGGCGCCCGGGCCCGACCCTGCAGCAACTCAGGGTCCAGGCAGCCCAACTTTCCAAGTGTGGCACCGAAGGAATGGCGACCGCTTCAGTTTCTCGCCGCAGCCGGATCGCGCAATAATGGAAATAGCCATTTTTGACTTCGCAATACGCATAGTCTAAGGAGAATTACTTGCTAAACCAATCTCGCTAAAAGGCTGTCTCGGCCGCCGGATTTCAGGCCATTCCGCACCTCAACGTCAAGCGGATCCAGAAATCATGAAGAAAAATGATTTGTCACCAGTGCTTTGGCGGGTTCACGTCGAGATCTGATGACATAGTCGAGGGCAGGCTTTAGCACTCACCAGCTTGGGCCGCAGAGGCATAAAACCACATCAACTTTTTATGACTGAGCATTGTCTTTTGCAGTCATTCACAGCTAAAATTGAATTCACCCTTTCAATGGCCTGGTGAATGCTTTTATTATATTTATATGGTCTGGGAAATCGGGCGAAAGTCACCAGTTTCGGACGCTCCAATTAGCGATTCGATCCACACCTTCAGCAAGGAGTGACGGCAGGCCCAAGCCGTACCTTCAACGCAGGTGAAAAGCCGACCAGACGGAAATTTTAGCATACGTAAAAACACGCCTTATTTGAAAAATGCGACCCCGTATATAGGAACAGCGGGCTAATACTGTCTGTGCGGCTCCTGAAAAATTCAATCGACGACGCAGATAACTTAGGGCAGACAACGGTCGTGACCTGACCGGTATCTTGGACCGAGCCGAGTAAGCGACTGTCTTGCTGGTCAAGCGGGATGCCATGGCGTTCCGTCTCTCAGGATGGCGTTGAGGATGGTGATCAGCTTCCGAGCGGTGGCAATCAGGGCGACGAGCTTGGGCTTACCGGCTGCGATGAGCCGGTCACGGAAGGTTTTCAGCGCGGCGTTGCGACGGCTGGCCACCATGGCCCCCATGAACAGCGCCGTGCGAACAAGTGCGCGGCCGCCTGCGATGAAGCTCCTCCCTCGCCACTGACCGGATTGCTGCGTCCAAGGGGCCAAGCCGACCAGCGCGGCGACTTGCTTTCCGTTAAGACTTCCAAGTTCGGGCAGCTCCGCGATCAGGGTTCGTGCGATCGTCGGTCCAACACCAAAAACGGAGGTCAGGAGGGTCTCCTTCCTGCGCCATTCAAGCGACTGGTCTACCTCTGCATCGATCGAGCGGTCGATCACACTCTGCTCCTTCTCCAACGCCTCTATGACGCGCCGGATGCTGTTTCGAATGCACGATGGAGTTTGGCTCGCTCGCTGCCGCTCGGACGCGATCAGTCCGACGATCTGACGGCGTCTTGTGACGAGATCAGCCAAGGCCTGAGACTCGGCATCGGCCCGAGCGCGAACGGGTGGGTTGGTGGCCGCCGCGAACTGGGCGATCACGGTGGCGTCGATGCGGTCGGTCTTGGCGCGTTGGCCCAAGGCGTGAGCGAAAGCACGGACCTGTGCTGGGTTCACGATCACGGCTGGCAGCCTTCAGGTGGTGAGAGCACGTGCCACCATAGCTTCCAAACCGCCGGTTGCCTCTAGGACGACGAGCTTTGGCCTCAGGGGTTGGAGGCGTTCGCACAGCTGCTCCACGCCCTCGATCGTACGATCAACGGCGAAGTTCGCTCCAAAGGGATGAACGTGAATATCGAGGCGGTCACGGGCTACGTCGATCCCAATAACAGGAGCGTCCATCTGATCCCATCCTTGCGCAAGCGGGCTTCGCGTTGAGCGGCCCAAGCGACTATTCGGGTTCGATGGAACGGCGGACGAGGACCCTGGCTCACTTGCGGGCTTGGTGGCCCCAGAGGCTAACGGTTTCTCACCCGCCACCGCGCCGAGGAGCATACCCGGCGAAAGTGGGATCAAGTTACAAGAGGCTACTGCATGGTCGCTGCCATATGTAGCCGGAACGCGAGATTGGGGAAGCTGACGGGCGCGGACGGCCGGTAGCTCAGGGACGAGTGCGGCCAGACGCGGTTCTAGGTGCTCTGGCGCACGGCAATCACGGTCTGGGCTTCCTCGAGCGAGTAGAAGATCTCCTGCCGCAGGCACTCGTCGTAACTCTGCTCGGAGATCTCAGCCTCCTTGCAAGCCGGCGCTCAGCTCTTGCCCTGGGCTGTCTGTACCTGAAAATGGCGCAGCTTCAGCTCCACCTGCTCCGCAACCCGTCCGCGGACCTCATTTCGTATCCAGCTCCTTCGATCCTGGCTGATCCTCTCGATCGGCTGGATCCAGAGCCAGCCGGTCAGGTCACGTCGGGGATGATCATACTGCCGATCTCGATAACACTATCGAAGGAATGAAGCTGAACGCGACATGTTCCGTAGTCGATTCGGTACCAAGTCGGTACGAAGAAATTTATCGGGTAGCGGCCAAAAAAGAAAAGCCTGCTAAGTCATTGACCTAGCAGACTGAAAATTTGGTAGCGAGGGAGGGATTTGAACCCCCGACACAAGGATTATGATTCCTCTGCTCTAACCAGCTGAGCTACCCCGCCGCCGTCGCGGACGGCGCTGGTGACGGCGTCGTCCGGTGAGGGCGGTATAAGAAGAAGGGCGCCGGGGTGTCAACGGTCTGTTGAGGCTCCGGCGCAGGTTCTTCCGGTTCAGAGAGTCTGACCGAAAATCTGGGCGACCTGTGGGATGTCCTTGTCGCCCCGGCCGGAGAGATTCATCACCATGAGATGCTCGGCCGGCTTTGCAGGGGCGAGTTCGAGCACCTTGGATAGGGCATGGGCCGGCTCAAGCGCCGGGATGATGCCCTCCAGCATCGAGCAGAGCTTGAACGCCTCCAGGGTCTCCGAATCGGTTGCGGAGAGGTAGGTGACGCGGCCCATCTCGTGCAGCCACGCGTGCTCTGGGCCGATCCCGGGATAATCGAGGCCGGCGGAGATCGAGTGGGCGTCGGCGATCTGCCCGTCTTCGTTCATCAGGAGGTAGGTGCGGTTGCCGTGAAGAACGCCCGGGCGCCCGCCGGTGAGCGAAGCGGCGTGCAGGCCGCTCTGGACGCCATGGCCGGCAGCCTCGACGCCATAGATCTCGACCTCACGGTCATCGAGAAACGGATGGAACAGGCCCATGGCATTTGATCCGCCGCCGATGCAGGCGACCAGTGAATCCGGCAGCCGCCCTTCCAGCTCCTGCATCTGCCGCTTGGTCTCGATGCCGATCACCGACTGAAAATCGCGCACCATCGCCGGATAAGGATGGGGCCCGGCCACCGTACCGATGCAGTAGAAGGTGTCGGCGACGTTCGTCACCCAATCGCGCAGAGCCTCGTTCATCGCGTCCTTGAGGGTACGCGTGCCCGATTGCACGGGCACGACTTCGGCACCGAGCATCTTCATGCGGAACACGTTCGGAGCTTGTCGCTCGACATCGACCGCGCCCATGTAGACGACACATTTGAGCCCGAACCGGGCGCAGAGCGTCGCCGTGGCGACGCCGTGCTGGCCGGCTCCCGTCTCGGCGATGATCCGCGGCTTGCCCATGCGGCGGGCCAGCAGGATCTGTCCGAGGACGTTGTTCACCTTGTGCGAGCCGGTGTGATTCAGCTCCTCACGCTTGAAGTAGATCTTGGCGCCCTGCCCCGCCGGCGCCTTGGCCCGCAGGTGTTCCGTGAGACGCTCGGCGTAGTAGAGCGGGCTCGGCCGGCCGATGTAATGAGTGCCGTAGGATTCCATCTCCGCCTTGAAGGACGGGTCGGCCTTGGCCTCCGCATAGGCTTTTTCGAGGTCGAGGATCAGCGGCATCAGCGTCTCGGCCACGAAGCGGCCTCCGAAGATGCCGAAGCGGCCGCGCTCGTCCGGCCCGGTGCGGAAGGAATTGGGAGCGGGGCTAAGCGTCACGGGGACGGGTCCTTCGCGAAGATCTGTCGTTGGCTCGCGTGCTAGACCCATGGGACGGCGGCCGCAATGCGGCACACCCGGCCAATCATGCGCAAATGAAATTCGGCCGCCCGATCTGTGCGCGAATCTGCCGGCCGTCAGGAGCGACTACGGGCAGCGGCGATGAAAGCGGCGATCTTCGTCGGATCCTTCTCGCCGGGCCGGATTTCGACACCGGAGGACACGTCGACGGCGGTGAGCCCCGTCGAATCCAAGGCCGCGGCAACGTTCTCGGCATCGAGCCCACCCGACAGCATCGTTCCGGCGGGGAGTGCCGCGCCTCTCAGAAGAGCCCAATCGAAGGTTCGGCCGTTGCCGCCGGGCAGATCCGCACCGGGCGGCGCCTTGGCGTCGAGCAGGAGGCGATCCGCCACCGTCGCGTAGGCCGAAAGAGCGTGAAGATCCTCGGCCGAGGCGATGCCGAACGCCTTCATGATCGGCCGGCCGGTCAGCCTCCGGATGGCGGCAACGCGCTGCGGCGTCTCCCGGCCATGCAATTGGATCAGGTCGGGATCGAGGGCGTCGATCGCTGCTGCCAACAAGGCGTCGTCAGGATCGACCAGCAGAACGACGCGCTCGGCCCGTCCCTTCGCCTGCTCCGCAAGAGACCGACCCTGCTCGAACGACAGGTGACGCGGGCTTTTCGGGAAATGCACGAAGCCGACGAGGTCGGCGCCCGCCTCCAGTGCCGCATCGAGCGTCGCCGCGTTGCTGAGACCGCAAATCTTGACGCAGACGGGGGACATGGGGCGCCGCCGCTCGTTCCGCTCAGCGGGCCGCGGCCGGAGCCGGAAGCGCCGCATGGGTGCCGGCACTACCGAAGCCCGGCTCGACTCCAGGCGATCCGAAGGTCTTCAGCTCGGCTGCCTCCTTGGCGAGACGGTCGGCTTCGCGGCGGTGGTAGCGTGCCCGCTGGCGCGTCCTGCTCTGGCCGAGCCAGCTGCCAATCCCTCCGACGAGAATGCCGAGGGCAACGGCGCCGAACAGTACGGCGTAGAGCGGCAGGACCACACTGAACACAGGCTCGGGCGAGAAAGGATCGAGAGACAGGGTCACGGGCTCGCGGTTGGCCACCGCCAGCAGGACGACCACGATCGCGACCGGCAGAAGCACCAGCGCCTTCAGAAAACGGATCATGCAACGGGTCTCCGACGAACGGCACGGGCCTTCGACGGCCCGATGAGGGCACCGTGCGGCATCCGGGACGGGAAAACTCCGTCGCAGGATCGCACGGCGGCTTCAGGGGAAGTCGCGGCTCCGGCCGCAGATCTAGGGCGTGTGGTCGCCAGCGTCACGGCCTCTCGGCGGCGAGGTATGTACGATCAGGCACCTGGCTGCTCGTCGCCGATGCCGGCACGGTTGAGGCGCAGGCGCATCTCCTTGCCGGTCTTGAACACCGGAATCGCCTTCTCCGACACCGAGACGGATTCTCCGGTGCGAGGATTGCGGCCGCGGCGCGCTTCGCGGCGCTTGACCGAGAAGGCGCCGAAGCCGCGCAGTTCCACCCGGTCGCCCTGGGCCAGGGCATCGGCGATGGTGTCCAGGATCGCGTTGACGAGGGTTTCGACGTCGCGCTGGTAGAGATGAGGATTCTGCTCAGCAATCTTGAGCACGAGTTCCGATTTGATCATGCGGCTCTCTTCCGGATGCGGGGCGGGCGCGGCGCTAAGGCCTCAGGGCGCCGGGCGCCAGACGGCGAGGAGCCCGCCGCCTGCGAGTTCGGCGGTTTCCGCCTCGGCGGCGCGCAGGCGTGCGGCGAGCCCGTCGAGGCCGAGCAGATCCGCCCCGAGGCCAAGGGCCGACCAGAGCTTGAAGCCCCCCTCGGATTTCGGTTTCCAATCCTTCACCGGGAGATTCTTCGGAACCTCCCTCTCCTTCTCCAGCCACGCGACGGCCTGGCGCTCGCCGCCGAGTTCGTCGACGAGCTTGAGCGGAACGCTCTGACGGCCGCTGAACACCCGGCCATCGGCCACGGCGGCGAGTTGCGCCTCATCCAGGCCGCGGCGCTCGGCCACCAGACCCTTGAACCAACCATAGGTATCCATCACGACGGCGGAGAGAGCCGCTCGCGCCTCCGGCGAGGTCGGGCTGAAGCCCGAGGGCTCGGCCTTCAGCGGCGAGGACTTCACGGCCTCGACCTTCACGCCGACCTTGTCGAGCAGGCCCGACACATCGGGATACTGGAACAGCACGCCGATGGAGCCGACGAGGGCCGTCTCCCGGGCGACAATATGGTCGGCGGCGACCGCGGTGATGTAGGCGCCGGAGGCGGCCGTCCCGTCAACGAAGGCGACGATCGGCTTCTTCGCCGCCAGTGCCCGCAGGTTGCGGTAAAGTTCCTCGGAGCCGGTCGTCGTTCCTCCCGGCGAGGAAATCGAAACCACGACGCCCTGAACGGCCTTCGCCTCACCGACGCGTTCGATCAGCTTGCGGGTCGATTCGCTGCCAGCGATAAAACCGCCGATCGAGATGCGGGCGATCTGATTTTCGGAGGCCGGGAAGATCCGGCCCTCTCCGACCCGGGCGCGGTAGCCGACCGCACCGACGGCAAGGATGGCGGCGCCGATCCCGACCACGCGCCACAGGGTCAGCTTGCGGCGCAGACGGCGTCGATCGATGAGAAACTCGGCGTCTGCAGCCATCCGACGATGTGCTCCCTCAAAGATCCGGTCTTTTCCGGCCGTTTCCGGTCGATTGCGCATCGGCCCGGGCGGGCCCCACGCTCATCGCAGCCGTATTCTTTCACGTATGAGCGTCCATCGGCACCCTGTCTTTCGGGCAAGGACGACTCAACCTGCGGAACAAGCGCGCTGCCCCGCAGGGTCCGGCCCGTGTTCTATCGCCAGCGGCGCCATACGAGCAAGATGCTACGGACAAACAGAAACTCCGTTCCGTCGTCCGCCAAAAACGAAACGCCCGCATGGAATTCCATGCGGGCGTCCGAGACCGGGCAAGGAGCCGGGCGCGACCGTCGCGCCCGGCAGCGGCCGAGGATTACTCCTCGTCTCCGCCCTTCTTCTTGTTGAAGGCAGCGCCCAGGATGTCGCCGAGCGACGCACCCGAATCGGCCGAGCCGAACTGGGCCATCGCCTCGCGCTCCTCGGCCACTTCCAGGGCCTTGATCGAGACCTGCACGCGGCGAGCCTTGCGGTCGAACTGAACGACGCGGGCATCGAGCTTCTCGCCGGCGGCGAACCGCTCGGGGCGCTGGTCGCCGCGGTCGCGGGCGAGTTCGGCGCGGCGGATGAAGGTCTGCATGTCGGTGTCGACGAGCTTCACCTCCAGGCCGGAATCCTTCACCTCGAGAATCTCGCAGGTGACGATCTGGCCCTTCTTGATCTCGCCGGCTTCCGCGAAGGGATCGCCGCCGAGCTGCTTCACGCCGAGCGAGATGCGCTCCTTCTCGACATCGACGTCGAGAACCTGGGCGCGCACCATGTCACCCTTCTTGAACTCCTCGATGACCTGCTCGCCGGGACGGTTCCAGTCGAGATCCGACAGGTGGACCATGCCGTCGACATCGCCCTCGAGGCCGATGAACAGGCCGAACTCGGTCTTGTTCTTGACCTCGCCCTCGACCTCGGAGCCGACCGGGTGCTTCTCGGCGAAGGCATCCCAGGGGTTCTGCAGGGTCTGCTTGAGGCCGAGCGAGATGCGGCGCTTGACCGAATCGACTTCCAGGATCTGCACCTCGACCTCCTGGGAGGTAGAGACGATCTTGCCCGGATGGACGTTCTTCTTGGTCCAGCTCATCTCGGAGACGTGGATCAGGCCCTCGATCCCCGGCTCCAGCTCCACGAAGGCGCCGTAATCGGTGATGTTGGTCACGCGGCCCTTGAGCTTGGCGCCCTCGGGGTAGCGGGCGGCGATGCCCTCCCACGGATCGGCGAGCAGCTGCTTGATGCCGAGCGAGATGCGGTGCGTCTCGTGGTTGATCTTGATGATCTTGACCTTGACCGTCTGGCCGATGGTCACGACCTCGGACGGGTGGTTCACGCGGCGCCACGCCATGTCGGTGACGTGCAGCAGGCCGTCGATGCCGCCGAGATCGACGAAGGCGCCGTACTCGGTGATGTTCTTGACGACGCCGTCGATGACCTGACCTTCCTCAAGGTTGGCCACCAGCTCCGAGCGCTGCTCGGCGCGGCTCTCCTCGAGCACGGTGCGGCGCGACACGACGATGTTGCCGCGGCGGCGATCCATCTTGAGGATCTGGAAGGGCTGCGGCGTGCCGAGCAGCGGGGTCACGTCGCGCACCGGACGGATATCGACCTGCGAGCGCGGCAGGAACGCCACGGCGCCGTCGAGATCGACGGTGTAGCCGCCCTTGACCTGGTTGAAGATCGTGCCGGTGACGCGCTCATTGGCCTCGAAGGCCTTCTCGAGCTTGACCCAGCTCTCCTCGCGGCGCGCCTTGTCGCGCGAGATGACGGCCTCGCCCAGCGCGTTCTCGATCCGGTCGACATAGACCTCGACCTCGTCGCCGACCTTGAGCTCGCCCTCGCGGCCCGGGCCGGTGAATTCCTTGAGGGGGACGCGCCCCTCCGTCTTGGCACCGATATCGATGACCGCGACATCCTTCTCGATGCCGACGACGGTGCCCTTGACGACCGAACCCTCGGTGATCTCGTGCTGGAGGAAGGACTCCTCGAGCAGGGCCGCGAAATCCTCGCGGGCCGCGGGGTTAGCGTTCAGACCAGCAGACATTCTCTCTCCTGAATGGCCTCATTCGAGGCCTGCATCGGCGGCTCGTGTTACGGATGACCCCCGTCACCGCCGCCCGCCGGATGGACGATCCGGTCGGGCTCGCCTCCTGATCGGAGGGCCGACGCATGCTGAAAGCGATGGTCGAGGGCCGATTTCCCCGGCGATGCGACGGCCAGGCGGGCAAGCCCGGCTCCTGACGCTATCGATGCGGAAATCGGCGCGACCGATACCGGATCCGGGCGTCGGGCGCAACTTATTGCATCGGCGCCCGCTTCCCCGGTTCTCACACCCTATCAAAAGGATCTTCGGAGCCCCCGTTTCGGGTCAGTCGGTTCCCTTAACGGGTCGGGTCAGGGCGTAGAGCGTGATGGCTGCCGCGTTCGAGACATTGAGGCTGCGGATTGCCCCCACGGCATCGATGCGCACGAGCACGTCGCAGCATTCGATGGTGCGCTGGCGCAGGCCCTTGCCCTCGGCCCCCAGCACGAGGACCGCCGGACGCTGGGGCCCGACCGCATCGAGGGAGGTACCGGCTTCGGAATCCAAGCCTATCCGGGTGAAGCCGCGCTCGCCCAGAGTGATCAGTGCCTCGGCAAGGTTGCGCACGATCACGAGCGGCACGTGCTCCAAGCCACCGGAAGCGGATTTCGCGAGCACGCCGGTGGCGTTGGGGGAATGGCGCGCCGTGGTGACGATGGCGGTCACGCCGAACGCCGCGGCGGTCCGCACGATGGCGCCGACATTGTGCGGGTCGGTGAGCTGATCCAAGGCGAGCAGGAGTGCGTCCTCGGGCATCGCGTCGAGGGAGGGGGCGGCGAGCGGCTCCGCCTCTGCGTAGAGCCCCTGATGCACCGCATCGGGCCCGAGCAGCCTGTCGATGTCGCTCGGGCGTACGATCTCCGGCTCGATCGGAAGGTCGGCGAGCGTCTCCTTCAGCCGTGCGAGGGCGTTTTCAGTGGCGAGCAGCCGATGGAACTGGCGGCCGGCATTCGCCAGCGCCTGCGACACCGGGTGCCAGCCGTAGAGCACGACATGGTCGCGCCCTTCCCGCGCCTGGGGTCCCGGGCGCTGCGGCGCCCGCGGTCGGAACCCGTGCGGCCTATATCCGTGCGGCTTGGCCGGGCGGTCGCGCGGCGGGGTCATGGGCGGGTCTTTCAAGGCGAGAGGGGGGAGTGACGGCTTGGACGCCGAGAAACCGGGCGGATCGCTCCGCGTCAAGCCGTGGATTCTTGCGCCAAGACCGTTGCCGTCCGCCAATATCCCGCTTATAGACCGATCGCCGTCAGACAGCGCCCTTCGTCTAGCGGTCCAGGACGTCGCCCTTTCACGGCGAAAACACGGGTTCGATTCCCGTAGGGCGCGCCACTCCACTCTGACATCGTCAGCACGTTCTTTCGCAAGGCATCATGGTTTTGGGCCATGAACCCGAAGATCGTGCCGATATGAACCCCGGCTCGGAGCTGCCGGGCAGAAATGTTTTGTCCCCTCTCCTGTCGCGGTGACCGAAGCGCACGACGCGTCGGCGCGGATAGGCGCGGCGGCCGATGCCCGACTGGCAATGGCGGATTCCAGGCTCGCCTTGTTCCCGTTCCCGGTGATGCGGATTTCACTTCGATCTGGGCGCTTGGACGGCCTGAAGCTCTCGGTACTGCTCGATTGCCGTCCGGGCGTTGAACAACAGGCGGTCGCGACCGAGTTCGTGATCGAGGCCTGCACGCCGCACCATGTCGAGCACGCCGGGATTGCAGTCCACGAGCCAAAGCGGGACGCTCGTCCGTCGGGCTCCGTCCTGCAGCATCTTCAGCGCCGAATACTCGATGTCGGGCACCCGGCTGAGGTCGAGGACGACGACGCGCGGCTTGCGCTCGGCAATTAGCGCCCGGATCCGCTCGCCGACGTTCTGCGCGTTCGCGAAGTAGAGACGCCCCTCGGGACGAAGGATAAGCAGGCCGTCGAACGTTTCGTCGTCAGGGTGCTCCGCTGAAAGGGGGCGCAGGACGTCGGTCCCGCGCTTGCGCCCGACGACGAAGACCGGAGGATGGGCGGTCTGTAGGGCAAGGCCGATGAGCGAGAGAACGATGGCGACGACGATGCCCTGGAGCGTGCCGAACACCAGGACCCCGATGGCTGCCACGACTGCCCAACGGAACTCCATGCGGCGTACCCGGTAGATGGCCCGGAACTCTGCCGGCTGAATCAGACTCGTCGAGTAGACGATCACCACTGCCGCCAGGGTCGCCTGCGGCAGGAGACTTAAAATCGGAGCAAGGAGCAGCATCGTGGTCAGCGATGCGGCGGCCGTCACCAGCGAGGCCGTCTGCGTTCGGCCGCCCGCAGCCCTTACGACGCCGGTCTGCGAGGTCCCGCCGCCCGCCGGCATGGCCCCGAGCAGGGCGCCGCCGAGATTTGCTGCCCCAGTCGCGATCAACTCGCGGTTGGCGTCGACGGGCGGGTCGCCGGGGCCGACGAAAGCCCGACCCGCGGCGATGCTTTCGGTGAAGCTCATCACGGCGATGCCGAGCGCACCCGGCAGGAGTGCTTGGATCAGGGCGGGATCCGGCATGGTCAGTGAGGGGAGGCCTTGCGGGATAGCCCCGACAATCGGCACGCCGACGGTATTGAGGTCCAGCAGCCACGAGGCGACGACGGCCGCCGCCACCGCGCCGAGGGGCACCGGCGAGTGCGGCTTGAACCACTCCGTGACGACGAGCACGACAAGCGTCGTTCCTCCGACGGCCAGAGCCGCCAGGGAGGTCTCGGGCAGGTGCCGCACGAGGCCCGCCAAGTCTGCGAAGAAGGAGTGTTTGCTGACGTGCAGCCCCAGAAGCTTGGGAGCTTGGTCCAGCAGGATGACGACTCCGATGCCGGCCTTGAAACCCGTCAAGACCGGCACGGAGATGAAGCTTGCCACGAAGCCGAGCTTCATCAGCCTTGCCGCGAGGAGGAGAACGCCAACAAGGGCTGTCAGCGTTGCCGTTGCAGCGGCAAGCTTCGCCGGATCGCCATCGGCTGCTACGCTGCCGAGTTCAGCCCCAGTCAGGATCGCCAGGGTCGTCGTCGAACTGACGCTAAGGACGCGCGACGAGCCCAACAATCCGTAGATCACCGCCGGAACGAAGGCGGTGTAGAGGCCGACCGCCACCGGCAATCCGGCGACGCTGGCGAAGGCCATCGCTTTGGGGAGGACGACGGCGGCGGCCGTAAGGCCCGCCACTCCGTCGTGGCCGAGATTGGGTCGCACCGTGTTCCAGTACGTGCGGATCGCCATGCCGAGATCCGTCATCGAGCCTCCCTTGCATTCAGCATAGGGAAGCATCGATGCTAACACTGTTTTGGAGAATATGATCGATCAATACTGCAACGAAGCGACCCGTTCGTCATCGTAAACCGATCCAAGCGTGAAGCTACGACAAGGGAGCGGCCACGGTTTGCCGAAAGGCCAGGTTCGGGAAGATATCGGGCGCGATTGCCGGCTTTCTGCCGGAGATCGAACAACGATCCAGCTGTGGCGCCGGAAGAGGCGGAGCGTGGCAAGATCCGCATTGTCGAATTGCAGATATTTTATCGAGATGAGAGGTCACTTCCGCCGTACGTCCTCTCCGATCAAGCGGCCTCTCCAGCACAGCGCTACCGTTCGGCGTCCATAAGCTGCAGGGATTCGCGCCATGAACATGACGATCGTGATTCCATGTGTTGTTGCGGCTTGCCTGATGTCATCTGCGCAGGCGCAGTCGGGAGATTACGGGCAGCAGCCCGCTGCGCTCATCCACGGCAATTACTGCGGCATGGGAAATAACGCGCCGCTGCCGCCCATCGACGCGCTCGATCTCGCCTGCGCCCGGCATGATGCCTGTACGCCGAGTGGGCGCGCTCCCTCACGGGCTTGCAATCTGAGGCTACAGCGCGAGACCGAACTCATCTCGCGCGACCCGAGGCAGCCGGACGACCTGCGAGCACTGGCAGGCTTCATCTCCGCTGGCGCCGCATTGTTGCCGTTCGACATGAATGCGCCTGTCATCGTGGCGGGGGCGCCGGCACCCCGACAGGACAGGTGGCATCCACACGGTGCGTATCGTCCTGCCTCCTACGCCAACTAGATGTTTGCGGGATGGGAATGTGAAATGAAGGGCCGAGCACGAAACGTTTTGGCTTCCTGTTTCATGTCCGCGTACTTCTCGCAGATGAACCGGAAAACGGACGTTCGCTTCGCCACCAGAAGCACACGTTCTCGCTTTCAATATTACAACTAACCCCTTTGGTTGCATGATTTTTGTTATAGTTCATGCGGCAACGCGCTGTCCCCTTCGATCAAGTCGGGATATTTAAACCTGTCTTAACTGCGTCGCCTGCGCTGGCTCAGCGTTTCAGCAGAGGGGACCATGTCTTCTTTCGTGATCGTGGAACCGCCTGGATGCTCAGGGCGGACCGTGAAAGCCGGTGATCCCAGCGCGAATGGGAAGCCGCTCCCTGTCCCCATCGGTCATCCGAGGGTCGGGCCGGCGATTTACGCCACCCTCACCGAACTCGGTGCCGATCCGGACGACCTCCTCGCTGAGCTACGGCTCGATCCCCGCCTGTTCGACGGCGGCAAGCTCGTCTCCTATGCCGATCTCGGCCGCCTGATCGTTCTCGGAGCCGAACGCACGAACTGTCCGCATCTCGGGCTTCTCGTCGGTCAACGGGTCACACTGGCTTCGTTGGGGCGGGTCGGCCTGCTGATGCGTCACTCGAACACCGTCGGTGACGCCCTGCGGGTTCTCGAAGCGCATTCCGGCACGCAGAACTGGGGCGCGGTGGTCGGGCTTGGAACCAACGATGGGGTCACCGTTCTCAGCTACGCCCCCTATGGCCCGGAGGCTGAGAGCGCTGCCATCCATTCCGAAAGGGCGCTCGCGACAATGACCAACGTCATTCGGACGCTCTGCGGCGTTGACTGGGCTCCGGAGGAGGTTCTCCTGCCGCGCTCCAAGCCGCGCGAGAGCTTTCCTTACGACCGCTTCTTCCGCGCACCGGTTCGGTTCGATCAGGAAATGGCCGCTCTGGTGTTCCTGGCCGACCTTCTCGACAAGCGCCTTGAGGGCGCAGACCCGGTTGTCCGCCGGTTGGCCGAGGGCCGCATCCGCCAGCTCGAGGCCAAGCAGTCATCCAACTTAACGGATGAGCTTCGGCGCTACCTCCGGACCCAGGTGACTCGGCAACGCTGTAAGGCGGAGCGCGTGGCGCGTATGCGGCTGGTACATCGCCGCACCTTGAGCCGACATCTGCGGGCCGAAGGTACAACCTTCCGGCAGCTTTCCAACGAGGCGCTGTTCCGGGTGGCCAAGCAATTGCTCACCGACACGAGCATGAGCCTGACGCAGATCTCGACCGCCTTGAACTTCTCCGAGCCTGCGGCCTTCACGCATGCCTTTCGACGCTGGTCAGGCATGGCGCCGAGCGCGTGGCGGCGGGCGCACCGACCCGTGAGAAGCAGCGACGGAGCCCAGGAAGAGCCCTATCCGACCGGGAGGGGGGACATGAGATGCGGCGATTCATTTCCGTCCTTGCCTGCATCCTTATGACGACCGCAGGCGGAGCGGCTGCACAGGAAGGACGCTCGCCTGTTTCGGATCAAGCGGATTCGCGCATGCAGTTCGCCGCAGCCTCGCTAATTCCGACTTTGCGCGGCCGTTGGCTCTACGCCGATCGAAAGCTTGTCGTCGGATATGTGCGTGATGTCAGGGTATCGCAGGACGGCCACACGCTGATAGCAATCGTGGCCCGTCGACGCTGGCTTGGCGGTGGAGAGATCGGCATCCCGGTCCCGCTGCTGCATCAGCGCGACAACGATCTCATCGTCAGCGGCACGCGCGAAAGCATTCGACAAACTCCTTCGCTTCAACCGTGAGGGAGGACGGGCGATGAGGCCGACCTCCGTCTCTCCTGCCGTGAGGAACCGGGGCGCGCCCTCCGTAGAGCGACAGGGAAAGCCGACAGGGCTCGCCCCGTGGAAATCATCGGCATCGCCGCCTAGGCCGACTTGGCTGCGATGGTGCCGATGGCGCTGGCGAAGAATGGACACTCGACCCAGTCGACGCTTCGCTGACTGACTGTCCCAGTCGATCAAGCGCAAGCGCCTGTCTCGTGCAAGCTAGAGCCTGTTGTCGCTCGAACAGATTGCGAGGGCTGACGTTTTCTCGTTTTCGAGCGGGGAGCCGTAATGCTGTCGGACGCGCAGTGGGACAAGTTGGAGCCTCTGAACGAGGAGTGTCGCCCAAGGGCAGTAAGCCTTCGGTGAAGGGCAGGCCGGTCCGGGTCTTGCCAGTGCCCGGCGCCAGCACCGGGATCGGTGTGTCGTCGCCGTGCAGGACGGCCGAGCCGGCGATCACTTTGGGCCGGCGTCTGCGCCGCCGCGGCCCCGGCGGTGGCCGGCCAGACGAAGCAGCCCTTCCCCAGGTGCTTGGCGAATAGGCCGAGACCCTGACCGTCCCACCACAGCACCTTGATCCGGTGCCCTTGCTTGCAACTTCGCCCAATGGAATGCTCAAGCGCTATTACAGCGATGAGGATCCGACAGGCGTTACCTACCGGCATTGCTCATGAGCACTGGCCAATATGCCCGCAGCGAGCTCTCTCCCTGAACCCTGAGGCCTATGAAGAACCCGCGCTGGGGTTTGAGCTTCGCCTCAGTGCAATGACCCAAATTTGCTGTCGCCTGCGGTGGAGCGGGAATGTGAGGCGCCGCTGCCATTTCGCATGAGGCAACGCGCTGACCTGAACACGATCTCGCACGCACTTCGCTCAGCGTCCTCTTGGATCAAGTGAGGCTGCCAACTTCAGCCTAAAGCTGAGCGGCCTTGATGATGAAGACGAGCGCTCTCGAGGATGCCGATGGCTTCGGCATCCATTCTGTTCCGCATTGATATGTTGTTACTTAACAAAAAGATGGAGATAATACCATGAAAACTCTCCTGATCTCGTCGGCGGCCTTCGCGGCTCTGGTACTGACTAGCGTGGCGGCCGATGCGCGGGGCTTTCGCGGCGGTGGTGGAGGGTTCCGTGGCGGTGGCGGCTTCCATGCCGGCGGATTCCGGGGCGGTAGCTTCCACGGCGCCCGGGCAGGCGGCTTCCGCGGCGGCTATCGCGGCGGCATGGCAGGCTATCGCGGCGGGTACGCAAGAGTCGGCCGCTACGGTTACGCGGGGGTCGGCCGCTACGGGTACGGATACCGTCCCGGTTACGGGCTCGCGGCGGCTGGGGTCGGCGCTGCAGCGGCCGCCGGCTATTACGGCTCGATTCATGGAGGATGTGGACCATACGCCTTCTACGACAGTTATACTGGCGGATGCCGTCCCTACTGATGACCAATACCTGAAGTCTGCAGCGTCGCTTTCCGGCCTCTGTATGGGCAGGACGGGCGCGTCGGAACAGAGGAAAGCTTGAGCGTCGAGCACGGCACAAACTTGCCGACGGTCATGAAAGCACGCGAGGGTGCCGGCTTCGGTGCCATCAACGTCTCGATGATCGTCGAACTACTTGCCGAAATGCTCGCGTCTATTGAGGCGAATACTTAAGATCGGGAAGATTGTGTCTTTTAGGACGGCTGCGCAAGTCCGTATGGGACGTCGGTATCCCGCGCGGCACCGGCCGCCCCGTGCAGACCAATCGACTCTGGAGCCGTGTTTGTGCGCTCTCTCTTGTGCCGAACTGGTCTGCACTTCGACGGAAAGCGCTTTAGGCCAACTTCCGGTTCCGCAGACAAAAAATGCGATCGCTGATGCATTGATTATGAAGTCAGCCGAAGAAGCACATGAATCGCGTCTGCCTCACGTTTCTTGCTCAGCGGCAATCCGCACTGCTCAAAC
This sequence comes from Methylorubrum populi, assembly GCA_020741775.1. Classification (GTDB taxonomy): domain Bacteria; phylum Pseudomonadota; class Alphaproteobacteria; order Rhizobiales; family Beijerinckiaceae; genus Methylobacterium; species Methylobacterium populi_B. The sequence goes on along the minus strand of DYYG01000011.1, from coordinate 32,884 downwards.
AGTTTCAACATGCGCAGGTTATCGGACAGGACATCCGCCGCGAGTTCCGTCAATCCCCTTAGACGGGCGATGCGGATGAGATGGCGCATCAGGATGCCGCCGATGCCCTGTCCTTGGAACGCGTCGATGACAGTGAAAGCCACCTCGGCTTGACTAGGTCGCGTCAAGATATAGCGGGCGCCGCCGACGATCGCGTGCTCGCCTTCATGCTCCGCCGTCGCCACCAGGGCGACGTGACTCGCGAAATCGACGTCGAGGAAGAACCTGATCTCTTTGTCGGTGAAGCGGCGCCTTGCGCCGAAGAAGCGGCGGTAGAGCGACTGCGCGCTGGTCTGATCGACGGCTGCCAGGAGGCCGACGCGGTCTTCCGGCCGCAGCGCGCGGATCTCCAGAGTGCTTCCGCCGCGCGCATGCTCGATGACCGAATAATGCGAGAGGTCATCCATAACAGTCAGGATTCCTCGGGCCGGCTGAGGGCGGATGCAGATGACACGTCCTTTACTATGAGCGGGATGCCTGCCCTAGCGCCGGAAGCGACCACCTCCATGGAAGCCTCGACCTCCGTGGAAGCCGCGACCGCCGTAGAAGCCGCGGCCTCCGTGGACTCCGCCGACCCGCCGGCCATACACGGCGCGCCCGCCATAGACTCCCCCTCCCCGGTAGCCATAGGCGCGGCCGCCCCATGCGCCATAGGAGCCACCGTAGACGTGTGGCCGGCAACCGCCGTATGGCCCACGGTGGAAGCCCGGCCCGCAGCCGCCCGCCGCTTCGGCCCTGCCGACTCCGATCCGGCCCGGTTCGGGGGAGTTCATTCCGAGCAGGGCCGCGAAGGTCAGGCTAACGAGGGCCATCAATCTCAACGCTCTCATCTTGGGGCACTCCACCGCAAATGGGGACCGACCGGTCGACCGATACGTCGATGCTCGCGCAGTCTATTCTGGCCGATTTCGTCAGCCGGCGTCGAAACGTCGGACGTCGGCGACGAAAACGGTAGAGCGAGGCCTTCACCGGCGCTTGATCCGATGAGACTTGCCTAGGCTCGCAGGTTTCGCCGTCAGAACGTTTAGCGCAAGCGCCGGCGCGTTCGTTCTCGTGGCCAGACGGTCGCTGCGTAGGTGCCGGACGCGGCCGGCTCCTTACGTCTTGGATGAATGCGTAACAGACGGTGACCGACCGCTTTGTCGGGTCGTACCAGGCGTCGACCTCGCTGCCGGATGCGGCGAGGCGGAGGGTGAAGGAGCGCGGCGATCGGACGACGCCGAGGGTTCCACGTCAGCCTGCAGGCAGTTGTCGCGCGCATCTCTCGGAAGATCGAATGGACCTTCGGGATTTTGTGGGCCACGCGACTTCGGCTGTTCCCCGTTAACCCGCGCCGGGGACGCACAGAGTACAGCGGCCAGAGCAAGGATAGGGACCGGATTATCGTCCGGTCTCCGTTGCTCGGCTGCCTCCGGCTACGATATCGCCTCAGCTGTCGCTACAGGATCGGGCACCGATCAAGTACCACGCGCTGCTAAATCATTGATTAAGCCAATTTAAGCCCTCAGAAGGCAGGAAATTCTCTGTCTGATAATTGGTTACACCTAATCACAATTTCAATTTTTGCTGCTGACATCGGCGGCACCGGTCGCTCTTCTTAGTCCAACCTTTTGCCCCGGTGCACAGACGTCTCACTCCATCGAACGATCTTGTCTGCTTGTGCGGGCCGGTTTGCGGTTCACAACGAGAGCATCCCGCCCTTCGTCCTCAAGCCGTCACCCCGAGGACGTCCCGTTCGATCAAGCGGCATGCGTGAAAGCTGCAAAAGTACAGCTGTGCCGGATTGACCGGGTCTGGTGCGAGGCAAGGGACGACCATGGCCCGCTTTTCCCTCTTCCTGCGCGTTCTGGGGATTGCCGGCGGAATCATACTTCCTGCCACGGCGCAGCCTGAGCCGGTCGCCGCGCTGCCGGTTGGAACGGTCGTCGCCCAGCGCCGGCCCATCAATCAGGCGCTCGATTTCGTCGGTCGTGTCGAAGCGGTTGGCCGGGTCGAGGTGCGAGCGCGGGTCACGGGCTTCCTTGAGGACGTCATGTTCAAGGAGGGCGAGCCGGTTAAGGAAGGGGCGAAACTCTATCGCATCGAGCCGGACCTGTTCGAGGCCGCCGTCAAGCAGTCGGAGGGTGCGCTGGAGCGCAGCAGGGCCGCGCAAACCTTGGCAGCGATCCAGCTGCAACGAGCCCAGGAATTGCTCGACCGCAATTCCGGTACGGTCGTCGCCCGCGATCAGGCCCGCGCCGCCCTCGATCAGGCGAAGGGCGCGGTGACGGGCGACGAGGCCAATCTCCAAACGGCACAGATCAATCTCGGCTACACCCACATCCTCGCGCCGATTACCGGCCGGATCGGACGCACGAGCGTCACCAAGGGAAATGTTGTCGGACCCGACAGCGGTGTGCTGACCTCGATCGTCAGCCAAGACCCGATGTACATCACCTTCCCCGTCAGCCAGCGCGAGTTCCTGCGCTATCAGCAGGGCGGCGACCGCCCCGACCGCAGCAAGATCGGGGTGAAGATCCGCTTCCAGGACGGCTCCGATTACGGCCAAGTGGGCCGCGTCGATTTCGTGAACGTCAGCGTCGATCGCGCGACCGATACGATCCTGGTGCGTGCCGTCATGCCAAACCCCTCGGGCGCCCTGCGTGACGGGCAACTGGTCCGTGTCGCCCTGCAGGTCGAAGCGCCCGAGCAGAAGGTCGTGGTACCCCAGGCGGCGCTGATCGCCGATCAAGGAGGGGTCTACGTCTTCGCCGTCGAAGACGGGCGGGCGGTGACGAAGCGGGTCAAGCCTGGCCAGGGCGGCACGGGGGCGGACACCGTGATCGAGGAGGGCCTGTCGGGGGGCGAGCTCATCATCGTCGATGGACTGCAGCGGGTTCGACCCGGCGTGTCCGTGCGAGCGAGCCCGATCGGCCCGTCCGCCAGCAGGACGTGAGCCCATGCTCTCCGCCATCTTCGTCGATCGGCCGCGCCTCGCGGTGGTCATCGCGATCGTCATCTCGATCGCCGGCGCGCTGGCGCTCCTGACCATCCCGGTGGCGCAATACCCAGACATCGTGCCCCCTCAAGTCTCCGTCACCACGACCTATCCCGGGGCCGCCGCCGAGGTGGTGGAATCGACGGTCGCCCAGCCGATCGAGTCCCAGGTCGTGGGCGTCGACAAGATGATCTACATGAAGAGTGTCAGCGGCAACGACGGCAGCTACACGCTCACGGGATCGTTCGAGCTCGGCACGGATCCCGATATCAACGCGGTCAACGTCAACAACCGGGTCCAGATCGCCCTGGCCAAGCTGCCCGACGACGTCCGCAAGCAAGGCGTGACCGTCAAGAAGAAGTCATCGGCCCTGCTCGGCGTCCTGGCCGTGTACTCGCCGAAGGCGACCCAGGACCCGCTCTTCATCTCGAATTACGTCACGATCAACCTGCTCGATCGCATCAAGAGCACGCCCGGCGTCGGCGACGCGACGCTTTGGGGCCCGCAGGACTATGCGATGCGGGCCTGGGTGCGCACCGATCAACTCACCGGCCTGAACCTGACCACGGGCGACGTCATCGCGGCGATCCAGGCGCAGAATGTCCAGGCGCCGGTCGGGCGCATCGGTGCCCGCCCGATCTCGGACGAACAGCAGCTCCAGCTCAGCATCCAGACGCAGGGGCGCCTCGCCTCGGCCGACCAGTTCCGGAACGTCGTCCTGCGCACCAACCCGGATGGGTCGGTGCTGCGGCTCGGCGATGTCGCTCGGATCGAACTCGGCGCCGCCAATCTCGATCGCGAGACGCGGTTGAACGGGAGCCCGGCGACGGTGATCGCAATCTACCAGTCGCCCGGCGCGAACGCCCTGACGACCTTGAAGGAGGTCGAGCGGCGGGTTGGCGAATTGGCCAAGTCGTTTCCCGAAGGATTGGCGTGGAAGGTCACCTACGATCCCACGACCTTCATTACCGAGACGGTCCACGAGGTGCAGAAGACACTCATCGAAGCCTTCATTCTCGTTGTGATCGTGGTGTTCCTGTTCCTCGGTAGTCTGCGCGCCACGCTGATCCCGACGCTGGCCGTGCCCGTCAGCCTGATCGGCACCTTCATCGTGCTCAAGGCGGTCGGCTATTCGGCGAATTCGGTCTCGCTCCTCGCGCTGGTGCTCGCCATCGGCATCGTCGTGGACGACGCCATCGTGGTGGTCGAAAACGTCGAGCGGGTCATGGAGGAGCATCCGGAGCTGTCCCCGCGCGAGGCGACGAAGCGGGCGATGGCCGAAATCACGGCGCCAATCATCGCGATCACGCTGGTCCTGCTCTCCGTGTTCGTTCCGGTGGCCTTCGTGCCCGGCATTTCGGGCGAGCTGTTCCGACAATTTGCCGTCGCGGTCTCGGTCTCGATGCTGCTCTCGGCCATCAACGCGCTGACGCTGTCGCCGGCCCTGTGCGGCGTGCTGCTGCGCCGGCATCACGGTCCGCGCCGGGGCATCATGGGCCTGATCATGCGGGCGATCGACCGGGTCCGCGACGGTTACGGGGCGGCCGTGGCGCGCATCGTGCGGCTGTCCATCCTCGGCCTCGTGCTGACAGGCGCCGCCGCCTACGGCACCGTGCAGCTCGCGAAGATCACCCCGACCGGGTTTCTGCCGGAGGACGACCAAGGCGCCTTCTTCGTCGTGGTGCAGCTTCCCGAGGGAGCTTCGGTCGGCCGGACGTCCGAAGTCGTGACCCGAGCCGAGGCCATCCTGCGTGAAGAGCAGGCGGTGGCCGACACCACTTCGGTGATCGGGCTGAACTTCATCGACAACTATTCGCAGGGAAACGCCGCGTTCCTGGTCGTCACGCTCAAGTCTTTCGAGGAGCGCAAGGAGGCATCCCGAAGCGCGGGCGCGATCATCGCGCGCCTCGGCCAACGCTTCCGGGAGATCGATGGCGGAACGGTCGTGCCGTTGGCGCCTCCGCCCATCATCGGTCTCGGCACGGGTGGCGGTTTCGCCTACGTCCTGGAGGATCTGCGTGGAGGCGAACCGAAGGAACTCGCCCAGGTGCTGCGCGGCCTCATCGTGGCGGCCAACGAGGACCCGCGCCTCAACCGCGTCTTCAGCACCTTCTCGGCGACGAACCCTTCCATCTACCTCGATATCGACCGCAACAAGGTCCAGATCCTCGGCGTACCCCTGAACAACGTCTTCCAGGCGCTCCAGGCCTCGCTCGGCGGCTACTACGTCAACGATATCAATCTGTTCGGGCGAACCTGGCAGGTGCAGGTCCAGGCCGAGGCGGCGGACCGGGCGAGGATCGACGACATCTACCGCATCAACGTGCGCAACAAGGACGGGCAGATGGTGCCGCTGCGCAGCCTCGCCGAGGTCCGGATCGTGGTCGGTCCCCCGGCGCTGATCCGCTACAACAACCTGCGCGCCGTCACCATCCAGGGCTCGCCCGCCCCCGGGATCTCCTCGGGCCAGGCACTCGCCGCGATGGAAGCGGTCGCTGCCCGTACGATGCCGGCGGGCTTCGCCGGTGAGTGGACCGACACGGCCTTCCAGGAGAAGCGAGCGGAGGGCAAGACCGCCATCATCCTCAGCTTCGCGATCCTGTTCGCGTTCCTATTCCTCGTCGGCCTCTACGAGAGCTGGACGATCCCTGTCCCGGTTCTGCTCTCGGTCACCGTCGGCATCCTCGGCGCCTACGTGGCGATGGTGTGGGGTGGGCTGACGCTCGACCTCTACGCGCAGATCGGCATGGTGGTGCTGATCGGCCTCGCCGCCAAGAACGGCATCCTGATCGTCGAGTTCGCCAAGGAGAAGCGCGAGCAGGGCATGGCCGTGCGCGAGGCGGCGACCGAGGGGGCCCGGCTGCGCTTCCGGCCCGTCATGATGACCTCCTTTGCCTTCATCCTCGGCCTGCTGCCGCTCGTCATCGCCACCGGCGCCTCGCAACTCGCACGACGCGATGTCGGAACTCCCGTCTTCGGCGGCATGATCGCCGCCTCCTTCATCGGCATCTTCGTAATTCCGCCCCTCTACGTGGTCTTCCAGAGCCTGCGCGAGCGGGCCTGGGGCCTCGTGGGAGGCAGAGCTGCGAAGAGACCCGGGCCGGCGGACCGGCCTGCATCCACTGCGGAACACCTCCCGGCCGAGTGAGGGGCAGCGGACAGGAGTTGGGCGATGCACGAGATCGAGCAGACCATGCTGGAAGAGCGGCCCGAGTCGGACGAGGTAAATCGGGGTAAGAAGCTCAAGCGGAAGATCTACGAGAGGGATCTGCGCAAGCTCCAGGTCGAACTCTGCCACCTGCAAGAGGCGGTGCGGCAGACCGGCGAGCGGGTCGTCGTGGTCTTCGAGGGGCGGGACGCGGCCGGCAAGGGCGGGACGATCAAGGCCATCACCGAGCGTGTCAGCCCGCGCGTGTTCCGCGTCGTTGCGCTGCCTGCGCCCTCGGACCGCGAGAAGACGCAGATGTTCCTGCAGCGCTACATCGCGCATTTCCCGGCCGCCGGCGAAATCGTGATCTTCGATCGAAGCTGGTACAACCGTGCCGGCGTCGAGCACGTGATGGGGTTCTGCAGCAAGGCGGAGTATCGCCGGTTTCTCGAACTTTGCCCTCGCATCGAGCACTTCATCGTCGGCGGCGGCATCCGGCTCATCAAATTCTGGCTGGAGGTCGGCAAGTCGGAGCAGAAGCGCCGCTTCGAGGCCCGGATCGAGGATCCTCTCCGGCAGTGGAAGCTGAGCCCGATGGATCTCGAATCCTACGGCCGCTGGTATGACTTCTCCCGGGCCCGCGACGCCATGCTCGCGGCGACCGACACGGAAGAGGCGCCTTGGTACATCGTCCGCTCGGACGACAAGCGCCGGGCACGGCTCAACTGCATCGCCCATCTGCTCCACCTGATCCCGCACAAGGCCGTGAAGCGCGAAGCGGTGAGCTTGCCGAAGCGCTGCCGGGACAACGCGTATGACGACACGCTCCGGGACAGGCGCTTCGTGCCGGAGCTGTACTGAGCTCCGATCCCGACATGCGTCGAGGGCGGTCAGCGCGAGCGCTCACGCCATGATGCTGAGGCCGCCATCGACGTAGACGGTTATGCCGGTCAGGTGAGCGGCGCAGGGCATGAACAGGGCAGTCCCAAGCTCACGCGCCAGCGGCTCGACCTGGGACCTCGTCCTCTCGTTCAAGCAGGTCAGCGCGACCTCTGCCCCGAGCCGGCGAAACACCCGGGCGCAGCCATACGCAACGGAGTGGGCATTGGCGACGCCCATGACAAGGGCACGCCGGCCGGCGAGCACATTGCCGTCGGGGATAAGCGCCATCGGTGTGCCCCCTGCGGTATGCGGCGGCTGGCCGAGATTTCTGGCCGTCCGTCACGATGACCATCTCGACTTTCGGGAGGTCACACGCGGCGTGTTTCCCAGGTGAGGAAAAGGCCGATATCGCCGGGCATGCCGTCCGGCCAGTCGACGATCATTGCTTTCAAGCCGTAGCCGGCAGGTTGCAGACGGTCGCGCCAGAACTCGAAGGCTTGCCGCGGTCGACCGGTCAGGGTTTCGGGCCAGCCCTTCTCGAAGTTGTTGATGGCCCGGCCGCCATCGCTGCACATCACATCCGGAAAACGCATCACCAAGAGTTCGTTGTTGCCTTGCTCAGCAGCGATCCGGAGCTTGTGCAGGAGCATCTGCGTAATTTCGTGCACCTTCTTCGGCGTCAGCTCGACCGGTTCGGACAACGTCTTGATCAGCTCGGCTCGTGCTTTTTCGGCACGATCTTCCACCTGCGTGGTCTTCGCATTTTTTAATTCTGCCGTGTAAAGCCCAAGTTCCTCGGCGGACATGAAGGTTTCATCTCCGAGTGTGTGCTCGGCTGTCGGCTTCGTCTTAAGCGCTTCCATTTCGAACTCCCATCGTTCTCGAGACCGGCTGTTGTTGGATCCGGCCCAATCCTTCGCGCGGGCCTGTGCGCGATCATTCGCTCCTCGTCCGTCGGGAAGACCCAGGCGACAGGGCGTATCGGCACGTCGAGCAGGGGCAGCCGGACGTGCCGACGGCCTCGTCGGAACCCCGCCCGAGAGGCACACGGTCTCGACACCGAGTGCGTGCGCCAGATCGATCGCGTTCTGCGTGATGTCACGCTTCTCCTCGAGCATTGGGGGCGATGTTGACGGCGGCGTCCGTGACGATCAGGGGCGTTCGGTGGCCGGGAACGTCCATGACGTAGCAGTGGCTGAGGCGGCGGGCGCAGTCAGAAGCCACCGTGCCTGGCCGCCGGCATCTCACGCGCGTTTTCCCGGCTGCCTCGAAGGCGGCGACGACCCCCTCGAACTCATACGCTTTCGAAAAATTTCCACTTGATCGGACGGGACGTGCAGGCAGCCGGTTCGATGGGCCAATCACGGCGACCGATCCGACGTTAGTCGTCGCTCGGCACAGGACGGTCGCCTCACGTGCCGTCACGCTGGATCGCGGGAGCGTTTCACGTGTGCGGATCTTTTTCGATGAGCCGATGGCGATCAGGGAGGAGCGGCTATGACGGCACGGCTGAGAGCCTGGATCGAGGCCCTCGGGGATCAGTTCTGGTTGCGACCGGCCCTGGTCATCCTCTGTTGCATCGGATTGGCGCAATTCGCGGTTCGGTTGGAGACCGCTCGCATCGGCGGGTACGATCCATCTTCGCCGGAGGCCGATTGGGGATGGACCGGCGGCGCGGAGGGGGCGCGGGCGCTGCTCAGCGCGGTGGCTTCGTCCACCATCGGTGTCGCCGGCACGACCTTCTCCATCACGATCGCCGCGCTGACCCTCGCCTCGAATCAGATGGGACCGCGGCTGCTCCGTAATTTCGTGCGCGACGGTCGCAATCAGATCGTGCTCGGCATCTTTCTGGGAACCTTCGCCTACGCGCTGATGGTGCTGCGTACCGTTCGTACGGTCGCGGAACAGTCCTTCGTGCCGCATGTCGCGGTCTCGGGCGCCGTCGTCCTCGCGCTGCTCTGTGTCGGAACACTCGTCTGGTTCGTCCACCACGTCGCGACCAGCATCAGCGTCGAGACTGTCATCGATGCCGTTCACCGCGATCTGTGCAGAGCGGTCGAGGACCATACCCTGACCGAGGCGGATCGTCCGCCCTCGCTGCAGCCACCCGGTCATGCCGCCGCTGGGCCGGCGGAGGGAGGTTATCTTCAGGTCGTCGATAGCGGAAGCTTGGCGGATTGGGCGAAGGAACAGAACATTGTGCTGCACCTGCGCGTCCGGCCCGGTGATCATGTGCCGAACGGTTTCCCCGTCGCGCTTCTCCCTTCAGCCATCGAAGGCGCGGACGAGGCCATCGGCAAAGCCCTCACCTTCGGGCGTCGGCCGGCGGCGCTGCAGGACTTGGAATATTCGGTACGTCAGCTGGTTGAGATCGCGGTCCGAGCGCTTTCGCCCGGCATCAACGATCCGATGACGGCGGCCAGCGTGCTGGATCACCTCGGCGACGCCCTCTGCCGCATCGCCCCCCGTCATCTTCCGGCGGGCGTGACGATCCGTGACGACCGCGTCGTCCTCGTCTGCCCGGTCACGAATTACGATGGGTTGTGTGACGCCATGTTCCACATGATCCGGCAGAATGCGGCCGGCTCGGTCCATGTCCTGGCACGGATGCTCGACGTCTTGACCCGTGTCGCGGAAGTGGAGCGGCGGAGAGATCGCGCGGCGACCCTGTGCCGCCACGCCGGGCTTGCCGTGGCGGCGGCGCGTCGTGACGTGGCTGAACCGAGCGATCTCGCTGATTTGGACGCGCGGTTCGACCGCTTCACCGCGATCCAGGCCGGCAAGACTGCTCCGCGCCCGGCCACCCTGACGAGGGGCAACAGCGATTGGCCGGTCGGTGCGGTGCCGTAGCGGGTGAGGTCGTACAGCGTCCGCTATCCGCCTGTCTCAGGCTTGGTATCGTGCCGAACGCTTCCCGCCGGGATGGATCCCGACCCGGCAAAAGAGAACGCGTCAGAAAATGGGATGAGAGCCATGCGCGACGGCAGCGCGATCGGGAATGGCTCTTCCGTGCGAACTACGGATCAGACGCGACCCGTTCGTCGGAAATCGGTTTAGTTGAACAGCTCCTTCACGTTCTTGACGAGGAGCTGCGGCTGATGCGTGAGCAGACGCATTCCGTTCTTGCGGTCACCGGTGACGGTGAGGATGCCTCCGACGACCGTTCCCATCGTATGGTGAAGCACACCGAACAGATCACCGCCGGCAACCTGATCGAGGGCGTCTTCAGAGAGAAGAAGCGCGTCATTTTCAATGGTTTGATTGGCGCTCATCTGGGCGGAAATGAGATGCGTCATGGGGAGGTCTCCGAGTTCTGTTGTGACGCTCCGTTTGCGTCTGACGTGAATTGACATCGGATCAGGGTAGCTTGGCTGTGTTCCGGGACACATGACCCCTGTGGCCTCCGCAGCTTTCCACGGGACGGCGCTGCATCGCTTCAGAAGTGGCTTTCGGATGCTGACGATCCCGACGGCGCTGGTTGAAGAACAAGGTCGGTCTCAGCTCGCTATGGTACGTCGTAACGCGTCCCATCGGGCCCCCCGCTCACCGTCGAATGCGACGCGGGCGACCCGATCCTGTTGCGGAAGCGGTGGAGAGCAAGAGACAGATGAAAACGTTTTTTGTACAAATCAAATGCGATATCGGCAAGACTTACGATGTCTCAGATGCCCTGCTGGCACTGAATGTCGCTTCGGAAATCTACTCGACAGCCGGACGTTTTGACATCATGGCCAAATTCCATGTTGAGAACGATGTCGACATCGGCCTCTTCGTCAATCGCTTTCTCACTCATCTCAACGGCGTCAGGGACTCCGAGACGATCATCGCCTTCAAGGCTTTCGTCTGACGACCAAGCGCAGATAGGCCGGCTTAACGTAGGTCTTGTAAGTGCGGCGGGCGAAGCTCCGTCCCCGCCGGAACAGCGTCTCCGCGAGGGCGACCAGTCGGCCGCGCCACGAGCCGCCGGGAGAAACGTCGATCAGGAGATCGGCGATCTCGCGGCGTTCCGGCCAGATCTTTGCCAGAGCCGAAGACGTGTCCCGGTTGCAGGAATCGAAGGAGTCGATGGTTCCGTCGGAAAAGATCGTGTCGGTCGTCGCATTCATCAGCAGCGAACCGGGTGACCATTTTGCGTAATCCTCATCATAGGCCATCTTCCAGCCGAACGCTGTGCGGCCGGATCGCAACCAGATGTTCATCGCGAAGGTTCGGCCATCCAGGCGCAGGGCCTCGATCCCGGCGCACCCGTCCTGTGCCAGCCCGACGATCATCCGTTCAGCGAAGGCGCGAAGCGGCGGCTTGTGCCGGATGGCCTGTCCGCGCCGGCTTTTCCGGCCTTTCCAGCCGGCGGCTTCGAGGTCCAGGAATTCCTGAAAGGCTGCGCCGACCTCCTCCGGCTTGCGATAACTGACCTCACGCAGATCCCCACGCTCCGCCAGCCGCTTTCGTAGCCGCCGAAACTCGGCACGCCGTTTCGGGGAGGCAATCGAGCTCGACGAGACTGTTCCTGACCCCACCGCATCGAGCCTTGCGCGCTGCCGGTGCTCGATCCGTGTGAGTCGGAAGGTCTGTTGCCTCGCCGCCTCGACGAGAGCGGAATACCCGGCACCGTCCCTGTCGATGTGATTGGCGCAGATCAAAGTTGGCAGGGCCGGGCTCCGGGTGATGATGTCGAGCATCGCCGTCACCGCCGCAACCGTATGGTCGCGGTCGAGCACGGGCGAGCCGAGGAAGGTCAGCGAATTGCACGGAGCCTCCAAGACCCGGATCGGGAGGCGAGAGGACGGTCGCGCGATCACGAGGAGCCAGACTCCGATCAACTGCGCCTTTGCCCCCTCATGATGGGCCCAGGCCAGAAGGATATGGAGGTCCGTCTCGGTCGCCCCGTCCATCGCGCCGGCCAGAGCTGGTTCCATGAACACATTCGGCTCGGCACAGCGTTCGACCAATTGGCGCCATTCCGAGGCGAGGGACAGAAAGCGTGACGTCCCGGCGATTTCGGCAGAGATGGCCGGTTGCAGTTCCGCGACGTTACGGCTCGAACCCATGGATGGCCCCTTTCCACCGGCCCAGCATCCGCGACCCCACGGTGAGCCCGCCCCATGTTGCGCTCCAGATCGACGCTGGGCGGCGACCAAGGCGGTTGTTCTCGGGGCGTATCTCCGGTGTCGTGTGGAAGGGCGCGCCTCGGTCGTTGATCGCCGTCACAGCAATTGCCCGCCGGCCAAGCGGTACCGACCGATCGCGCTCTGGAACGCGGCCCAGGCCGAGATGGCCGGATCGCGGATGATGTAGCGGAGATAGGCGCGTTCGGCCCAGTTCAGGCGCCAGGGCGTCAGGAGGCTCCGGCAGAGGCGACGCGGTGACCGGATGTCGAGTGCGTCGGGCGCGGTCGCGTTGTCCTGCCAATTCCGCAAGCGACAGCCGAGGGTGACGAAATTCAGCCCGGCCAACATCGCCACATCCATGTGGTACCAGAATCGCGGATTGCACTCGATGAAGGCGATTTCGCCGTCGGGCCGCCGCCGGACATCGAAACCGATCACTCCGTCATATCGGAAATGTTCGATCAGGCGGGCCGCATGCGCATCAATGGCCGGGGTGCGGATCTCCTCCAGCCTGTCGAATGTGCGCCGGTAGGAAAACGACGCCGTGATGGTTCCCGCGCGGCACAGATAGAAAGCACTCAATTCTTCACCCGGCACATAGGCTTGGCAAAGCACCGGTGAATAGCTGACCTGTGTCGGGAGTTCTTCGGCCGTATCGATGCGACGCACGCCGCATCCGCCCGACATCGCGGTCGGCTTCAAAATCAAGGGGAAGCCAAGCTGATCGCGTTCCGGGTCACGGCGCAAATCGGCAAGGGTTGCGAACCGGCGCGTGAGCGGAACAGGGAGCCCGAGATCGGCGCAGACGCCGGCAAAGCGCCATTTGTCGTCGAGAGCATCGAACGCATCGCATCTCGGCACCGGAAAGAACGGCGCCCCGATATCATAACCGTAGATTGACAAGAAACGCGTCGTCCGACTGCAACTTGGAAGCACCATATCAATGTTATGAATTCTGCAGATTCGCCCAATAACAGTGAGATCATGCACCGAAAGCAGTGAGAAATTTCCAGTATAAGAGAAGAACCTTCCGCAGAAACGTGAAAATTTCAGTAACTGTGCATTCTTTGTCCCTAAAACAAAAACTTCTTCAAAACATTCGCTCGCGCATCGTAGAACCCGGTATTGAATACGCAGGCCATCGGCCAAAACCAGCGCGCGCTTCATGGCAAGGCCTCATGTCGAATATATCCCTGATCAGTTGGAGAGCGGACCGAATTTCCAGTTGATTTTTGTTTGTTTGTTCGTCTATAGCCGCCTGAAATATAATGTTACAATTCAACTTCGAAACCTTCTATTTTGCGCATGAATTTTCACCTGATGGATGTTGGTGAGATATGGGGTTAGCACCCAATCGCATCGCGGAAGATCGATCAGGCGTGGTCGGCCCCATGGGTGTCCAAGGCCGGCGACGTGGCTAAACCACTCAACGGCGAAGTCCGACACCTGCCGAGCTTCGTCTTGCCGCTGCCGAGGGCGGGTGCGATCGGGAGAGGCGGACGGGCCGCTTCCCTGCTACGAGGCCTGTTCGATCCTCTTTCCTGAAACGAGCGGGTGAGACAGATGAAGGACGCGGCCTCTCTCGCGCAGCACGCGCACCAGATCCTCGACGACGCCGAGATTGCGGGGCTGCCCAACCGCTACCGGGGCAAGGTCCGGGACAATTACGACCTGCCCGATGGTCGTCGGATCCTTATCGCCACGGACCGGATCAGCGCCTTCGACCGGCCGCTCGCCTCCATCCCGTTCAAGGGGCAGGTGCTGACGCAGACCGCGCGGTTCTGGTTCGAACGGACCGCCGATCTCTGTCCGAACCACGTGATCGCCTATCCCGATCCGAACGTCGTTGTCGGCCGCCGCCTCGACATCTTGCCGGTCGAGATCGTGGTGCGCGGCTATCTCGCGGGCACCACATCGACCTCGATCCTGACCCGCTACCGGCGCGGCGAGCGCGAGATGTATGGCCACCGCCTTCCGGAAGGCCTGCGCCCGAACGAGCGCCTGCCGGAGGCCATCATCACGCCGACTACGAAAGCGGCCGATGGGGCCCATGACGAACCGCTCAGCGAAACGGAGATCCTGCAGCAAGGATTGCTGACCGCCGCGCAGTGGCGCACCGTGTCCGAGGCGGCACTGGCGCTGTTCGCCCGCGGGCAGGCGCTTGCGGCCGAGCGAGGGCTCATCCTCGCCGATACGAAATACGAATTCGGGACCGATTCCGACGGCCGGATCGTGCTTGCCGATGAGGTCCATACGCCGGACAGCAGCCGCTACTGGTTCGCGGAAAGCTATGCCGAGCGGTTCGCGGATGGGAAGGCACCCGAGAGCTTCGACAAGGACTATGTCCGCAACTGGGTCGTCGCCCGTTGTGACCCCTACCGCGATCCGATTCCGCCGATTCCCGCCGAGGTCGTGCTGGGCGCCGCCGCCGTCTACATCCGTGCCTACGAGACGATCACCGGCGAGACCTTCGTCCTGCCCGATCCGGCCGAGATGCCCCTCGACCGCATTCGCCGCAATCTCGCGACCTATCTCGGAAGCGGTGCGTGAGCGAGGTCCGGGCGTTCGGTCGGTCTCGGCTCGAAAGAGGCGCGGCGCCCTGCTGATGGTGCGCGTCGCGCCGCCTGCGGAGCGGCGCCGACGATCGCGCGAGGCGGCGGGAAGCTGCTCGCCCGCCGCAGTCCGAGCCGGTCGTCCGGGAGGCGAAGGTCAGGCAACCCGGAACAATCCTTCGAAACCGGCGCTGTTCCTTGTGAGCCAAGTGGCCGAGCCGCGTGGACCTCCAATCCACCGCGGCTCGGCTCGGCACGCATCCGGAGCGGCGTAGCTTGAGTCATCGCGACATCATCGTCATCGGCGGATCGACCGGCGCCATGACGCCGATCAAGACGATCCTCCAGATCCTCCCGCGTGACTTTCCCGCCGCGATTTTCATTGTCGTCCACGTTCCCCCTCGCAGCCTCGGACTTCTCGCAACGATCTCGTCCGCATCGGGCCATCTACCGGTTCACGCGGCGGTCCAAGGCATGGCGATCGAGCCCGGAAACATCTATCTCGGCGTGCCGAATCATCATCTCATCCTGACGAAGGATGGAATCCGGCTGGGGCGCGGCCCGCGCGAGAATTTGGCCCGCCCGTCGATCGATCCCCTGTTCCGGTCGGCGGCTTTGGTGTTCGGGCCCCGCGTCATCGGCATCCTTCTGAGTGGGCTGCTCAATGACGGCGTCTCCGGCTTGCAAGCAATCAGGCGCTGCGGCGGCCTGACGCTGGTACAGGACCCCACCGACGCCGTGGCGGATGAAATGCCTCACGCCGCGCTCGCGGCGGTCGAGGTCGACTTCTCGCTGTCCGCCGCCCGCATGGCCGAGCTCCTCCCGGACCTTGCGCGGCAGGAAGTTGGTCCCGCCCTCCCCGTCCCGGCGGACATTGCGCTCGAGGTCGAAATCGCCGCTGGCGGCCCGGTCGATGGTGCCGTGTTGCGGCCATTGTCGAAGCCTTCCACAGTGTCCTGCCCCGCCTGTGGCGGCGTGCTGTCGGAGATGCGGGGCGGAGAGCCGCTCCGCTTCCGCTGCCAGGTCGGACATGCCTACAGCGCCGAGGCGCTGGCTGAGCAGCAGGAAGACGCAATCGATGAAGCTCTGCGCGTGGCTCTGCGTATCATCGAAGAGCGTGCCGGACTCGTGCGACGGATGGCGGAGGATGGACGCCGGTCCGGCCGGCAGGCCCTGAGCGAGATGTACGAGGAACGTGCCACCGAATACCGTCGCCATGCCGATACGATTCGACAGGCCGTTCTCCAATCGCTATCGCCGCGAAAGCCCTCCGGCGGTCGCGATGGACGCTGACAAACGGACTGGAAACGCCAGGGAGCCTCTGCGGCAGCAGGTCATGAAGACATCCTCGGAGGTGACTGCGGTTCAAGAGACCAAGCCGATTGTCGTCGCCCTTTGTGCATCGGCGGCAGATACGCGATCGTTGCTTCACCTCCTCGAACAGCTTCCGCCGAGACCTGATACGGCCTTCATTCTCGTTTTCCAGCATCGAGAGGCCCTTGATCTCAACGCTTTCGATCGTGCTTTGCGGGACGCTGGACACAAACTGAGCCGGATCGAGCAGGATACGCTTCTGACGGCCGGCTGCACCTATCTGCCCGATCCGAATGTGATCGTGAGCATCGTGGACAACCACTTCCAACTCAGGCTCACCGAACAACGCTTCGGCGAACGCGGGACCATCGACAGCTTCCTCGTCTCCCTCGTCGGAGACATCGACGGCCGGGGTATCTCGGTCATGCTCGCAGGAACGGGTTCGGATGGAACGCTCGGTTTCAAGGCGGTGAAGGAAGCGGGGGGAATCGCCTTCGCCGAGGAGACCGAGGAATCCAGGGCCGGCGAACTCGCCACGAGCAGCATCCCTGCGGCCCTCGCGGATGCGGTTCTCCCCATCGACCAGCTGGCAGAGCGGATCAGCGCCA
This sequence comes from Methylorubrum populi, assembly GCA_020741775.1. Taxonomy (GTDB): domain Bacteria; phylum Pseudomonadota; class Alphaproteobacteria; order Rhizobiales; family Beijerinckiaceae; genus Methylobacterium; species Methylobacterium populi_B. The sequence continues at coordinate 16,256 of DYYG01000011.1, read as the reverse complement.
GTATCCAGCAACTCACCTCGGGATCGGCCTCGGCCTCATCTCTGGACGAAACCGAGTCGTCGGCGGTGCTGGCGAATATCGCCGCTGTTTTGCGCAACAAGACGGGACATGATTTTCACGGATACAAGGCAGGCACCTTCATGCGCCGCGTCCAACGGCGCATGCAGGTTGCACAGATCGACAGCGGTGCGGAATATGTCGATTATCTTCGAACTCGATCCGGCGAAGCTCAGGAGCTTTTTAACGATCTGCTGATTGGCGTCACACAATTTTTTCGGGATGCCAAAGAGTTCGAGATTCTAGAGCGAAACGTTATTCCGAAACTATTTCAAGGAAAGACTCGCAGCGACCAATTGCGAATCTGGATCATCGGTTGCTCTACAGGGGAAGAGGCCTATTCCTTCGGCATCCTCCTGCGCGAGCATATGGCGACGCTCGAAGAGGTGCCGCAGGTCCAAATCTTCGCGACGGATCTCGATGGGCGTGCCCTCGCGGCGGCCCGCGCCGCCCGATACACCGATGCGGTCGTCCGGGATGTCGGCCTGGAAAGGCTTGCGCGCTGGTTCGTTCGGGAGGGGAGCACATACTGTATCGTCAAGGAAGTGCGGGAGATGTGCATCTTCTCCCAGCACAGCATCATCAAAGATCCACCGTTCTCACGGCTCGATCTGATCTCCTGTCGCAACCTGTTGATCTATCTCGATACCGAATTGCAGAGCGGTATCATTTCGGTCTTTCACTTCGCCTTACGGCCAGACGGCATATTGTTTCTCGGCAATTCCGAGAATATCTCGCGCCATACCAATCTGTTCGCTCCAATCGAGAATCGCTCGCGTATCTTCCGCCGGTTGGAAACACACAACCGGATCCTTCCCGACTTTCCCTTTACTGTTGCCTCTCCGCGCGTCGAGGGCAAGCTGGTGTCCACCCTGCCGGCGCGCATGGTCGAGCCGTCCCTCGCTTATCGAGCCGAACGTTTCGTCGAGCGTTACACGCCAGCCTATGTGATCGTGGACGACGCTCACATGGTGATGCATTTCTCCGGGCGGACCGGCCGTTACATCCATCCGGCCGGCGGAGCCGCGACGCTCAACCTGCTGCAACTGGTGCATCCGGATTTGCGCCTCGACTTGCGCTCCGCGCTGACGCGTGCGGCAGAAGGAGACAGCACAGTCCACCTCGCTAATCGGCAGGTCGAGGTGGATGGTCTGAAGATATCGCTCGATCTCATCGTGGAGCCCGTCAAAGACTCTTCCGATGCCGCCCGCAGCTTCTTCGTTCTGTTCAAGGAGCGGGAATCTCCCGCCACCGAGCTCGTTACCGCCGCTACGGCGTCCCGCGATCAATACGACCGCATTCAGCAGCTCGAAACGGAGCTTCGCGAAGCCAAAGACCGGCTACAAGCCTTCGCCGAAGAAGCCGAAAGTGCGAACGAGGAGCTGAAGGCCTCCAACGAGGAATACCAATCCCTCAACGAAGAAATGCAATCAGCCAATGAAGAGCTTCAGACCTCAAAAGAGGAATTGCAGTCTGTCAACGAAGAACTGACGACGGTCAACGGTGAGCTCGGCCTTCGTGTGCAGGAGCTCGGGCGCATCAATAGCGATCTCAAGAATTTCCTCGAGAGCACGCAGATTGCGACGGTCTTCCTAGATAACGAGCTGCGCGTGATGCGTTTCACGCCGGCCTCTGTCGACCTGTTCCATCTGGTCGAATCCGATGCCGGGCGGCCGATTACTCATATCAAGTCGCGCATCGCTTATGAGGAGCTGCAGAACGACGCCCGCCGTGTCTTGCGAACGCTCAACAGCTCGGAGCGTGAGATCGAAAATACCGATACCGGGACGCGCTACATGGTCCGCATCCTGCCCTATCGGAGCGTCGATAATTTCATCGCCGGCATCGTCATCACCTTCGTCGACATCACGGCCCGTAAGCAGGCGGAGACGGCTTTGCGGGAAAGCGAAGAGCGGTTCCGCCAATTCGCCGATGCCTCCTCTGACGTCCTGTGGATCAGGAATGCGAAAACCCTCGACTTCGAATATGCCGGTCCGTCCTCTGAGACGCTCTATGGGACATCCGTGGGGAGTCGAGGTCAGAGCGATCTTCGTTCCTGGCTGAGGCTGATCTCGGCCAAGGATCGCAAAGAAGTTCTCGATGTGTTTCGGCGGGTCAAAGCGGGGGCACGCGTCTCGCACACCTTCCGCATTCGGCGCCCGAGCGATGGCGAGGAGCGCTGGCTCGCGAATGCGGATTTTCCGCTCTTCGATGACAAGGGTGAGGTTCATCGCATCGGTGGCATTACCTCTGATGTCACCGATGCGAAGGTCGCCTCGGAACGTCAGGACGTGCTTGTCAAGGAGCTTCAGCACCGATCCCGCAACCTGCTCGGCGTCGTGACCTCGCTGGCAACCCGCACCATTGGCCGTGGGGCCCCGGTCGAGAACTTCACCATGAGATTAAGCGCGCTCGGGAGAGCGCAGGCCCTGCTGAGTCGATCCGGCAACGATACCGTGGAAGTCAGCGACTTGGTCCGCGCCGAGCTCGCTGCCTATGTGGGCGGAAATCCCCAGCGCATCACGATTTCCGGACCGAAGGTGCTGCTAACATCGACGCAGGTGCAGAACTTCGCGCTCGCGCTGCACGAACTCACGACGAATGCGGTCAAGTACGGTGCCTTGAAAGACGAGGCCGGCCCGCTGTCCATCACCTGGGAACGCCTTTCGACCGGCGATCGCGGCAAGCGCATGGCGCTCGACTGGATCGAAAGCGGTGTGATGATCGCACCGGACGGCATGACCCGGCGTGGCTACGGGCGTGAGCTGATCGAAAATGCTCTGGCCTACGCCCTACAAGGCCGAACCACCTATGTTCTAGGGCAGGACGGCGTGCGCTGTCGCATCGAGCTCCCTCTCAGGTAACTGACGACAGGTCGAAGCAGGACCGGCGCAGCTGGCCTGCCCTGTGGAGCGGCGCGGGTCCATTTCGCAGATTCCGGGACGGCCCCCTCCGTTCGGTAGATTTGCCCGACGCTCGATGACGGCCGGACTTGACGAATGAGAACAAGTCCGGCATGCGCGCGTTGTCCATCCAGCGTCGCTCCGCGCGACGTGGGCGGCTTCATAGGAACTACCGAACCCCATGCCCGACGACAGTAGTCGATTGACCACGCCGCCTTCGGCCGCCTGCGTGCTTCTCGCCTGATCGTCTGATCCGGCTCGCCCGCGACCGGCCTTCGGCGGCTGGTCCGACAAGAGGTGAGCCATGACTGACTCCAACGTCACTTTTCGGCGGACCCGTTTCCGTGCGGCGAAATCCGGCCGTAACAGCAGCGTCGTTCTGGTCGTAGCGCTGATGATGGCGCTCGTCTTCGTGCCCGTGCTGGCGCTCCATGCCGCCGCCCTGTCGGGGGCCGTGGCCGGTGACGAGGCCCGCCCCGACGAAGTCGCAACGGCGGTGACCCATAAGAAGGCCCCCGGTTAGGCGATCCTGTCGCCGAACGGGCCGTGGGGCGTTCCATCGAAACACTAGCCGAGCGCCGATCTCGGCCCTGATGAGGGCCTCGATCGGCGCTCGTTTTTTGATCGTCGACGATCGGTGCCTCACGTCGCACGGTCGAAACCGCGGTCGGAAGACGGGCTCAGGCCGCCCTTACCGTTGCCAGGAAGCGTGCGACCTCCGTCTGCAGATGCTCGGATTGGCGGGACAGTTCGGAGGCTGAGGCCAGCACTTGGGTGGCTGCGGCGCCGGTCTCCTCGGAGGCCTGGGCCACGCCCGTGATGTTGCAGGTCACTTCGCCGGCCCCCGTGGCCGCCTGAGACACATTGCGGACGATCTCCTGAGTCGCCGCATCCTGCTGCTCGACCGCCGCTGCAATCGTCGTGGTCGCAGCGTTGATGTCGCGGATACGGGTGGTGATGCTGCCAATGGCGGTGACGGCCTGGCCGGTCGCCCCCTGGATCTGTGCGATCTGCTCGGAGATCTCCTGGGTCGCCCGCGAGGTTTGGGCGGCAAGGTCTTTCACCTCGCTCGCGACAACCGCGAAGCCGCGGCCTGCTTCGCCCGCCCTTGCCGCTTCGATGGTCGCGTTGAGGGCGAGCAGGTTGGTCTGACTCGCGATATTCGCGATCAGGCCGACCACGTCGCCGATCCGCGCGGCGACCTGACTCAGCTCATGGACGAGAACCATGCTCTGGTCCGCCTCGCGAACCGCGAACTGAGCGAGGCCGGCTGAGCCATCGATCTGACGACCGATCTCGTGGACCGAGGCTCCGAGCTCCTCGGCCGCCGCGGCAACCGTGTTGACGTTCGAAGCGGCTTCCTCAGCCGCCGCCGCGACGGCGGTGGATTGAGCGGCGGTCTCGGTGGCCGTCGCCGTCATGGTCTGGGCCGTCGCCTGCAACTCGGTCGCCGACGCGGACACCGTTCCGACGATGCCGCTCACCGCCCGCTCGAAGCCGTCGGCGAGTTCGATCATCGTCCGGCGGCGCTCCTTCGCGGCGGCCTCATCGGCCATGCGCTTCATTTCCGCCTGCTCGGCGGCCTTGCGCGCCACCAGCACTTTGATGCCTTCCACAGCGCGGGCGACCGCACCGATCTCGTCGCCGCGGCGCGCCCCGGCAATCTCGGTCTCGATCTCTCCCTCGGCCATGCGTTCGAGGACACGAACGAGCCGATCCATCGGCCGAGCGACACCGGCAATCGCGATCAGGCCGAGCAAACCGAAGGCCAGGAGTAGGCCCGTTGCCGCGATGACGGTCAGCGCCAGGGCCGTGGCCTCCGCGACTTCCGTCGCCTTCTTCTTCGCTAGGTCGAGATCGCTGAGATTGGCGGTGATGCGGCTCTCGATGGCTTTGATCGCCTTGATCCGAGCCGGCCGGGACTCGTTGTAGGAAACCTTTGTGGCCTGCTCTCTCTGATGGTCCAGACTGAGGGCAATGGACCGATCGGCCGAAGCGAAGAAGCCGACGATCGCCGCCTTTACCTGTTCGAGAGTAGTGCGCCGTTCCTCCGTATCCGCGAGGGAGAGGAGCTGGTCGATGCCGGCCAGTGCTTTCCTCTGCGCTTCGAGAAAGAGGGCGTGCTGTTGCGCCATGACCAGCGCATCGCTCTCGATGATGAGGTTCTTCTCGTTGATGACCGCCTCGTCGATGGCCATAGCGATCTGAAGGGCAGTAATGGCCCTGCTGGCGCGGATATCGACCACTTCCTGTGTCGTTCGGTCCAGTCGGTCGAGCTTCTCCCGCGCCAGAACGACGATGCCGGTCGCCACCATGGCGATCAGCGCGGCGGGGATCGCAAGCTTCCCCAGCAGTTTCAAATTCGTAAACCAGCCCATCAGTCGATGTCGTGGGACCAGGAAGGATAATCCGCCGGCCGCCCCGGCCTTATCGGATCACAACAATGTGAGCGATGATGTTTTAAGAATAGATAATTCTTCGGCAGATCTCGCGACGCAATCGCGTGATCATATGTCAATCCTGCTGCCGGCTCGGAGTTCTTTGCGATCTCTTTTCGGCGGGGCAGGACAACGCTGTTTCGTGGCCGATCAGGAGCGTGCCCGTCCGTAGCCGTCCGCCCGCAGCCGCTCTGACTCGGCCCACAGCGGACCGATTTCGAACGGGCTCTGCTTTCACTCGCCTCGCCCTTGGCGTAAGGCCGCGCCTGCCCCCTCCAGGCTTCTCCAACATCAACACCTTCCCAGGCATCGCGGTCGCATGATTCGCCTCGAAAAGATCGGCAAGCAGAACGGTCGCCAGATCGTCTTCATCGAGGCGTCGGCCGCCCTGCAGAAGGGAGAGAAGGCGGGGCTGGTTGGCCCGAACGGCGCCGGCAAGACGACGCTGTTCCGCATGATGACCGGCCAGGAACAGCCGGACGAAGGGCAGGTCTCGACGGATCGCGGCATCACCATCGGCTATTTCAGCCAGGATGTCGGGGAGATGGCCGGCCGCTCGGTCGTCGCCGAAGTGATGGATGGGGCCGGCCCGGTGAGCACCGTGGCCGCCGAGTTGAAGCTGCTGGAAGCCGCGCTCGCAGACCCCGAGCGGGCAGACGAGATGGAAACCCTGATCGAACGCTACGGCGAGGTGCAGGCGCGGTTCGAGGAACTCGATGGCTACGCCCTTGAGGGCCGGGCCTACGAGGTGCTGTCGGGCCTCGGCTTCTCTCAGGAGATGATGGACGGCGATGTCGGCCGGCTCTCCGGCGGCTGGAAGATGCGCGTGGCGCTTGCCCGCATCCTGCTGATGCGCCCCGATGTGATGCTGCTCGACGAGCCGAGCAACCACCTCGACCTCGAGAGCCTGATCTGGCTCGAATCCTTCCTCAAGGGCTATGACGGCGCCCTGCTGATGACCTCGCACGACCGCGAGTTCATGAACCGGATCGTCTCGAAGGTGATCGAGATCGATGGTGGGACGCTGACGACCTACTCGGGCGATTACGTTTTCTACGAGCAGCAGCGCGCGCTCAACGAGCAGCATCAGCAGGCTCAATTCGAGCGCCAGCAGGCGATGCTGGCCAAGGAGATCAAGTTCATCGAGCGCTTCAAGGCGCGGGCGAGCCATGCCGCCCAGGTGCAGAGCCGCGTCAAGAAACTCGACAAGATCGAGCGGGTCGAGCCGCCACGGCGGCGTCAGACGGTCGCCTTCGACTTCCAGCCCGCCCCGCGTTCCGGCGATGACGTGGCGATGCTGAAGGGCGTGCACAAGCGATACGGAAGCCGGATCATCTACGAGGGGCTCGACTTCTCGATCCGCCGCAAGGAACGGTGGTGCGTGATGGGCGTGAACGGTGCCGGCAAATCGACGCTGCTTAAGCTGGTGACCGGCACCGCCCAGCCAGACGCCGGGAGTGTCGCCGTCGGCGGCAGCGTGAAGCTCGGCTATTTCGCCCAGCACGCCATGGATCTTCTCGACGGCGATCTCACGATCTTCGAGGATCTGGAGAGCAGCTTCCCTCAGGCGGGACAGGGCTCGCTGCGGGCGCTGGCGGGCTGCTTCGGTTTCTCCGGCGATGACGTGGAGAAACCCTGCCGCGTGCTGTCGGGCGGTGAGAAAGCGCGGCTGGTCATGGCCAAGATGCTTTACGATCCGCCGAATTTCCTCGTGCTCGACGAACCGACCAACCACCTCGATATCGCCACCAAGGAGATGTTGATCGGTGCTCTATCCGGTTTCGAGGGAACGATGCTGTTCGTCTCCCACGACCGGCACTTCCTCTCGGCCCTGTCGAACCGGGTGCTCGAAGTCACGGGTGACGGCATTCGCCAATATGGCGGCGGCTATACGGAGTATGTCGCGAGCACGGGCCAGGAAGCCCCGGGCCTGCGCAGCTGATCTGTGCGGCGCCCCTAAGGATCGACCGCAAGGTCGGCGTAGCGGGCTATCAGACCCGGCGGTGCGGTGCAGTGCCAGGCTCGCAACAACGCGCTGCGAAGGGTCTCCTCTTCGCAGGCATCGAGGTCGAGGCTCGTCCATCCCCGGGTGCCCCAGGCGCCCGGAACAGGTTCGAACGCCTCCGGCTCGGCCTCGATCACGGCGGCCTGCGCCTCCGGTGTCAGCCGGAGGACAAGCCGCGCTTCATCGATCCACAAAGTGGCGAAGACCCGCCCGCCGACCCGGAAATCCGGATTGCCCCGATGCGCGCCCTCGCTCGCCTCGGGCAGCATCGGCGCGAGCGCGCGCACATCCTCGGGCAGACAGCTCAAGGCAGCGATCCGGCCCGACTTGACGGGGGTTGCCAAGTGGCACCGGGATGCTCTCGCACGTCGCCATTCCTGGTGCCGGTATCGGAATCGCTGATCCACTCGCCGGGCTCGGCAATCTCGACAACCTCGTCCTCGGGATAGGCCGCCTCGACGAACAGACGCGCCTCTCCCTCGGCAGCGGCCCGCACCGTGATCAGCGGGCGCTCGCCTCCCGCGCCGCGCACCCGCGCGATGAAAAGTTTCGCCACAGCCCGCTCCTTCTCTGTCGCTGAAACGATCAACGCACGTCGCGCGGCAGGGATCACGAGCGCCGTGGAGGATTTGCGAGCGAGCCGATTTCGGCGAGATGCCAACCGCCCACGAAAGGCACCGGGATTGGCGCGGCGAAGGCTCCGAACAGGTCGAGCGCGGCCGCACACTGCCCCCTCCCCCCCTCTCCGCCGCGACAGGCGGTTGAGTTTCATCACGATTCATTCAGCCGAAATTCCAGAACCGACTGAAAAACATCCGACCTATCAAGCTGAATATGCGAAATATATCTGAATGACTTGAGCTGCACGAAAATGACGACGCAATCGCAGGATAATTATTCATTAGCAAATTCATTACATATGAAGGTCTGATCTCCCTGCGTGTCGTCCGGTCTTCCGATGTCAAAGTCCCTCTACAGACAGGAAGCGCTGGCTGGGCTGGCTCCCCCTGACCGCCTCGACGAGATGGTGCGGGTCACCTCTCCCCTCGGTTGGGCCGCCTTGAGCGTCGCGTTGGTCATCGTTGGCGGCTGTCTCGGATGGTCGATCTTCGGCAGCTATCGCACCACCGTCAGCGGGCAGGGTCTGCTCGTCCCTGCCGACGGTGCTTTCGTCAGCGTCCACGCTCCGAAATCCGGGTGGATCGAGAGTTACCGCCAGCGCGGCGACACGGTGAAGAAGGGCGATCTGCTGGCCCGGCTCAGCGCGCCGGAAGACGCCGCCCGGCTCGCCGATGTGGACGGACGGGTGACCCAGCTCTCGATTCAGCGCACGGCGCTCGCCGCCCGGCTTGAGGATCATATCGCCAAGGAAACGACGGCCGCGCAGCGCAAGCGCGAGGCGCTGCAGGAGACGATCGAGCTCGGAGAAGCGCGCGTGCGCGAACTGACTGCGCTGCTCGGTCAGCGCGAGCAATTGCTCACGAAGGGTTTGACCCAGTCGGACCGGGTCATCGAAGCTAGAGAGCGCCTCTTCGCCGCCCGGGAATCGATCTCCCGTGCCCGCACCGACCTGCTTTCGCTCGATGCCGCGCTTTTGTCCCTCCGCCACCGGTCCGACCAGGAACTCGCGGCTTTCGACCGCCAGCTGCGCGATGCCGAGGGGCAGCGCAGCCAAGCGCATCTGAGCGAAACCCTGGCGACCACCATCGTCGCGCGCGCCGACGGGATCGTCACGACCAACGAGGCCGGCGATCAGGCTTTGGTCGCGGCCGGGCAGAAGCTGATGGTGATCGAGCAGGGCGGACCGCGTCTCGACGCCCTGCTCTACGTCCCGGCCGATAGCGGCAAGGAGGTCAAGCTCGGCATGGAGGTGCGGCTCTCGCCTTCCGTCGCCAAGAAGGAGGAATACGGAACCCTGATCGGCACCGTGATCCAGGTCGATGAGAGCCCGGAAAACGAGAGCGCCATCGCCCACCGCCTCGGCAACCCCGATCTCGCCCGCCTCTTCACCCGCACCGGCCCGCCGCTTCAGCTCGTGGTGCGGATCAAGCCGGGCGAGGACGGGCCCAACAGCTATGCCTGGAGTTCCCGGCGCGGTGCGGAGGTCTCGCTTGCCTCGACCACTCTGGTGGTGGGGCAGGTCACGGTGAAATCCGGCCGCCCGATCAGTCTGTTCATCCCGGCCCTGCGCCGCTTCATTGGGGTGTGAGCGCGGGATGAGCGCCGAGACCAAGCTACGCTTTCCGCGCACCCCTCGCGTCAGGGTGCCGACGATCCTGCAGATGGAGGCGGTCGAGTGCGGCGCCGCCTGCCTCGCGATGGTGCTGGCGCATCACGGCCGATGGGTTCCGCTCGAAGAGCTGCGGGTGGCCTGCGGCGTCTCTCGCGACGGCAGCAAGGCCAAGAACGTCGTCAAGGCAGCCCGCCGCTACGGCCTGGAAGCGGATGGCTGGCGCACCGAGCCGGACAAGCTCGCCGGCAAGCCGCTGCCGGCGATCCTGTTCTGGGAGTTCAACCATTTCGTGGTGCTGGAAGGGGTGGGCCGCAACGGGGTCTTCCTCAACGATCCTGCCTCCGGCCCGCGCGTCGTCACGCACGACGAATTCAACCGTGCCTTCACCGGCGTGATGCTGACCATGACGCCGGGCCCTGCTTTCGAGCGATCCGGCGCCCGGCCCAACGTATGGCGGTCGGTGCGGGACGGGTTGGCCCATTCGAGCGGCGCCGTGGCCTTTCTGGTGCTGGCCGGGGTGGCCGCCTTGGCGCCCGGCGTGTTCGTACCGGCCGCGACCAAGATCTTCGTCGATGACATCCTGCTCGATCATCTGACTGACTGGATCAGGCCGCTGCTCCTCGGCCTCGCTTTCGCGGCCCTGTTGAGCGGGATGCTCGGCTGGCTGCAGGGCTATTTCCTGGCGCGCCTCAAATGGAAGCTCGGTGTGTCACTCGGCTTGCGTCTGATGTGGCACCTCCTGCGGCTCTCGCCGAGCTTTTTCGCCCAGCGCTACGCAGGCGACGTGGCAGGCCGGCTGGCGACGACGGAGCGCGCCTGCGATCTGATCGGCAGTCAGGTCTCGGCCCTGCTGGTGACCGGATTGGCGACCCTGTTCTACGGCGCACTGATGGCGCTCTACGACCCGGTGCTGGCGGCGATCGGACTGGGGCTGGCCGTCATGAACGTCATCTTCGTCCGCCTCGTCGCCCGGCGCCAGGAGAACGCGGCCCGCACCGTCATGCGTGAGCAGGCGGCGCTCGGGAGCCTGTCGATCAACGGCATCCAATCGATCGAGACCTTCAAGGCGACGGCCACCGAGGACGACTTCCTCAACCGCTGGGCCCATGCCCAGGCCCGCACCGTGAACGCTTTGTACCGCATGCAGGTGCCGTTTCAGCTGCTCGGCCTGATTCCGTCGGCGCTCGGCGCCCTGACCATGGCGGCGATCCTCGGCGTGGGCGGCCTGCGCGCCATGGACGGATTGATCACCGTGGGCACCCTCGCCGCCTTTCAAACGGTGCTCGGGAGCTTTCTGGGACAGGTGCATGGCCTTGTCGGTGTCGCCTCCGGGATGCGGGAACTGCGTGTCGCGATGGAGCGCGTCGACGACGTGCTCCGCTATCCCGTCGATCGCCGCGCCCTCTCCGATGCCGGACCCGCCGCCGCCAATGACGATGCGGCTGTGCCGTCCCGGCGCCTGTCGGGCGCGATCGCGATCGAAGGCATCGTCTTCGGGTACAATCCTCTCGATGCAGCCCTGATCGAGGGGTTTTCGCTCTCGGTCACGCCGGGCGCCCGCATTGCTCTGGTGGGTCCGTCCGGCAGCGGCAAATCCACCATCGCCCGTCTGCTCGTCGGGCTCACCGAGCCTTGGGCGGGAAGCATCCGCTTCGACGGCCGTCCCCCCGCGGCGATCCCCGAGGGCGTGCGCTGTGCCTCGATCGCCTATGTCGATCAGGGCGTCGTGCTGATGGAGGGCAGCGTGCGCGATAATCTCACCTTATGGGATCCGAGGGTCGGCGACGGCGCGATGGTCGCGGCGGCGCGCGATGCGGGGCTCCATGACACCATCGCAGCGCGTCCCGGCGGCTACGACGCTCCGGTCAGCGAGGGCGGAGCCAATTGGTCGGGGGGGCAGGCACAGCGCCTGGAGATCGCGCGGGCTCTGGCGCTCGAACCGAGCATCCTCGTGCTCGACGAGGCGACGAGCGCCCTCGACGCGGTGACCGAGGCGCAGATCCTCGACAACCTGCGCCGCCGTGGATGCACCATCGTCCTGGTGACGCACCGCCTGAGCGCGATCCGGGACTGCGACGAGATTCTGGTGATGGACCGGGGCCGGATCGTCGAGCGCGGTACCCATGAAAGCCTTTACGGCCAGGCCGGCACCTATGCGGAGCTGATCCGTGCTGCATGAATCGCCCGCGCGGATTGCCGGGCTCGTTTCGGAGATCGGCGCTCCCGTGATCCTGTTGGACCGCGCCGTGCGCGTCGAGGCCGGCGCGGCCGACCTTTATCTCGATCGATCGGATGTCGCCGGACGGCGCCGGCACCTCGCCAGTCTGTCGGCGGGCGAGATCGCGCTCCCCCTCACCCATCATTCGGGAGCGGTCCGCCTCCTCGTTTTCCCGGCACCGGGAGCCCGGCTTTCGACCTTCCCCCTCGGCACGCTGACGGAGCGGCTCGATGCAGCGCTGCCGGACGCGATCGCCGAAGCCGAGATCTGGGTTGAACGAACACTCCGGGCCGTCGCCGATCCGGCGCCGGGGCGGCCGGTCATTCTCGGCGAGGGCGAGGCTCTTCTCGATCCGGGCCTGATCGCGCGTCCCGATCAGGGATTGCTCTGGGTGACGGTGAAGGCGGGCAGCGTCCGGACCGGTCTTCGGGGCGACGATCCGTGTCGCCCGGGTGACGCGCCGGTCGCCGTCTCGGCCAACATAGGCGGCCTCGCGACTGAGGATGGTGCTTCGATCGACAGTCGAACGAGCGCAGCGCTGGCGGCCGAGGGCGCGATCTCGTCCGCCCTCCTCGCCCATCAGGCACGGCTCACGCAAGTCTTGACGGCATCGGATGCCGCCGAGGACGCGGTCGAGGCCGCATCGATCACAGGCAAAGGGTCGCGCGATCGCGCCCTCCTCGCTGCCGCCGTGGCACCGCTGCTCAGGGAGGGTAGCGCAGACATCTCGGGTCAAGATTCCCTCGCCGCCGCCTTTCGCGCGGTGGCCGAGGCCGGGGCCTCCACCCTGCCGGCCAGAGCACCGCCGGAACCTACGGACGAGACGCAGCCCATCGAGCGGCGACTCGCCGATCTGGCCGCGTGGGCGAGGCTGCGGCCCCGCCGTGTGAGCCTCAAACCGGGATGGTGGCGCTGGGGCGGTCAGTCGGTGCTCGGCTTCCGGCGCAGCGACGGTGCGCCCGTCGCGCTGATCGCCGGGACGGGGTGGCGGGGCGGCTATCGCATTCGGGAGGGCGGCCATCTCCGCAGCGTCGGCTCACGGGAGGCCGCGGCGCTGGCCGAGCATGGCTATGTCCTGCAGCGGCGCCTGCCCGATACGCCCATCGACGGTCGCGGCCTGCTCCTCTTCGCCTTCCCGCTTGCCTTGCCGGCCCTCCTTGCCGTGCTGGGCATGGGGTTGGTCGGCAGCCTGCTCGGCCTCGTGACGCCGATTGCCACCGAGATCCTGTTCGAAACGGTGATCCCGGCCGCCTCGCGCCCTGAGCTGCTTCAACTCGTCGCCGGGATCGCCGCGCTCGGTCTCGGCGGAATTGTCTTCGAGCTCGTGCGGGGCTTTCTTCTCCTTCGTCTGACGACCCTGCTCGACATCGATCTGGAGAGCGCCCTGTGGGATCGGCTTCTCCGTCTCCCGGTCGGCTTCTTCCGGGGCTATTCGACGGGTGACCTCGCCCTCCGCGCGGCGGCGATCAACCATATGCGCGACGCAGTCGGCGGTACGGTGATCGGTACCCTGCTCTCCGCAGTGTTCTCGGTCACCAGTCTCGGCCTGATCCTGTATTACGAATGGCGCCTCGCTCTGGTCGCGGCAGCGCTCGTGCTGTGTGAGCTCGCGGTGATTACAGCGGTGAACCTGCGCCTGCTCAATTGGAAGCGGCAGGCCCTGGAAGCGGAGGGGCGGCTTCAGGCCCTGTCCCTGCAACTGATCCAAGGCATCGCCAAGCTCAAGGTCGCCGGCGCCGAGGCCCGAGGTTTTTCCCGCTGGGCGCCGCTTTTCATCGAGCGGCGGGCGCTGGAATTCCGCCAGAGCAACCTCTCGGCCAAATTTTCGGCCTTCTCCGCCGCCTTCGGCATTGCCGCCACCACCATCATGATCGGAATCGTCGGCCTCGGCGGCATCGAGATCGGGGTCGGGCGTTTCGTCGCCTTCAACGCCGCCTATGGGCAATTCATGGCCGCGACGCTGTCTCTCGGCAGTGCCCTTCCCGCGATGCTGTCCTTGCGCCCGCTCTACGAGCGTGCCGCTCCGCTGCTGAATGCGTCTCCCGAGCATCTCGGCACCGGCGAAACAATTCGCGAGCTGCGCGGTGGCATCGAGTTGGCCGATATCGCGTTCCGCTATCAGTCCGACGGCCCGGCGGTCCTCGACGGTGTGTCGATCCAGGCCCGGCCGGGAGAATTCATCGGCATCGTCGGGACATCCGGTTCCGGCAAATCGACCCTGATGCGCATCCTGCTCGGCTTCGAGCGTCCGGAGCGTGGCTCCGTGTTGTTCGACGACCGAAATCTGACCAGCCTCGATCTGCGCTCAGTGCGTCGTCAGATGGGTGTCGTGCTTCAATCGAGCCGCACGGCGGGCGGAACGCTGATGGACAGCATCCTCAACGGCGCACCGCTTTCTGAAGCTGATGCCTGGGAGGCGGCGCGGGTCGCCGGGCTCGACGGTGACATCCAGGCGATGCCGATGGGGATGCATACCTATGTCGGCGAGGATGGCGCTCTTCTCTCGGGTGGTCAGCGGCAACGTCTTCTGATCGCGCGCGCGGTGGTGCGCCGTCCTCGGATTCTGCTGTTCGACGAAGCGACGAGCGCCCTCGACAACCGCACCCAGCAGATCGTTTCCGAGGAGTTGGGACGGCTCGATGCGACGCGCATCGTCATCGCACACCGGCTGACGACCGTGCAGAATGCCGACCGGATCTACGTCCTCGATGCGGGCCGCATCGCGGAACAGGGGAGCTATCGCGAGTTGATCGAGCGCGACGGCTTGTTCGCAGCCTTGGCCCAGCGGCAGATCGCGTGAGACGAACCGGATCTGCTCATGCCCGACAGGCTGACGGCTGCGCGACGTCAGCCCTTCTCATACTTGCCTTTGTTCGCGGAGAGACGACGCTGTATCGGGGTGTTTCGCGCGTATTAGGGTAAACTGATCGCATCGGCACGGATCGCCGAAACCGATGGCGCGATGACATCGGAATTTCTTTAGCAAAGTCATTGCACAGATAGCGGGGCGAGTAGCCCGTTCCGGTGCCTTCACAGACGCTCGAAGATGTCGAAAATTTATTCGCACCCGCTTGATCCGCCGTCGCCTGGACCAGCAGCCTCCGCAGACGGTCAGGCGATCCCGGAAGAGTCGCGCAGGCTTCCTCTCTGGCTGCTCTTGATGGGGCGCGCCGCAGTTCGGCGCCACTGGTCTCTTCTTTTCGTCGCGGGCCTGATCTGCGCCGCCCTGGGGGCGCTCGTCGTGGTGGATGCTCTCGACGGCGCGCTGCATGTGCCGGATCGCTGGTTCGGGCTTTTGCTCCTGATCGACGGCTTCGGCTCGCTTGTTGCCGGTATCGCTGCCGTGGGAGCCGCGCGTCGGCTGCGCTTCCTCAAGGGCGCGGTGCTGCTGGTGATGGCCATTCTGATCGTCATGGCGACGCGGCACAGCGCCTTCCTGCTCGCCATGATCTTCGGCATCGCCTTTCTCATCGACGGCACGATCCGAATCATCATCGCCTTCCTGCTCCGGTTCCCGGGCTGGCGCATGTCCATCGCCCTCGGCGCGTTCGGTGTCCTGTTCGGTCTGTTTCATCTCCAGCCCTGGCCGACTTGGTATGCAGGGACCGTGGGGTATTGCATCGGCATGTTCCTCATCCTGAACGGGGCGAGGTTTGCCCTGGCCGGCTTGTCCACGCGACGCATGGCATCCGGTCCGGCCTCTACGATCGCTTCCGAGCCCGAGAGCTTGACGGTCTATGCCTGGACTCCGACAGGGCATGCATCGACCCCCGCCCATCAGCGGCTGGTCCGCCGTTACGTCGCGGCGGTCGATGCCCGCGGTGTCCTGTCGACGGGTCACGCGGCCCTCGAGCAGGGCTCGGATCTCTATATCAGCCACTATCCGGCGGTAGAGATCGATCGATCGATGACCAATCTGCGCACTCAACTGCGTGCGGGATCGCAGAACGACGTGCCGGGTCGTTTTCTGACCTCCTACAGGGCCGAGGCCAACGATTGGTGCGAGGCGACCGTCGCGGTGACGCTCAGTGGAATCGATGGCCCCCGGCTACGGCGATTCTGGCAATCCTATCGTCAGGATACGACTTACAATTTCATTGGCCGGAATTGCTCCACGGCCGTCGCCCGCGCGTTGGACGCGGCAGTGGAAGGAGCGTTCGCACGCTCCGAGCATCCGTGGCGACGCCTCGCCGTCGCACTGGTCACACCCGAGTTCTGGGCGGCCGCCGTGCTGCGAAACGGCGCCGCAAGCATGACATGGACGCCAGGTCTCGTCCTCGACTATAGCCGTGCCTTGAGCGTGCTGATCGATCCTGTCGCGTCGAATTCCAGCATGGCCTGGGCCAGCGTTGCCCGGCGCTTTATCCGCCACCCGCGGATCGGATCGTGGATCGGGCGATTT
>DYYG01000010.1 GCA_020741775.1 Methylorubrum populi | reverse complement strand
GCGGCCCTCGTGCAGGGCGGCGATCTTGGCCGGGTCCTTGTCGATGCACACGACCTCGTGGCCGAAATCGGCCAGGCAGGCGCCCGACACCAGGCCGACATAGCCCGCCCCAATCATCGTGATCCGCATCGATGCCTCCGTCGGGACCGCCGGTTCGTCACGCCTTTGCTGCAGCGCGGTCTGTAGCCCGGTTCGCGGCCGGCGCAAACTGCCATGGCAGCGGAGCGGAGGCGATTAGAGCCGGTAATGCGCCGCGGCGCGTGACAAGTTGGGGTTGTAATAGGGGTCGGCCCGCAGCACCGGCTCCCAGCGCTCACGCATCACCCGCGATTCGGCCTCGAAGCGCGCCCGCTTTTCCGGCGTGTCCTCCGCGCCCCGGCTCTTCGATTCGTGGTGCACGAGGCGGGCATGCGGTGTCCAGACGATGCGATAGCCGGCCGCGCGGACCTTCAGGCAGAGGTCGACGTCATTGAAGGCGACGGCCAGATCCGCCGCATCGAACCCGCCGACCTGCGCGAACACCTCCGCCCGCATCGCGAGGCAGGCGCCGGTCACCGCCGAGACCTCCTGCGACAGTACCATGCGCGCGAAATAGCCGGGCGCGCCGCCGGGCAGGCCGAGATGGCTGTGGCCGGCGATCCCGCCGATTCCCAGCACGATCCCCCCATGCTGAATCGTGCCGTCGGGATAGAGGAGCTTCGCGCCGACGGCACCGATCTCCGGCTCGCTGGCGATGGAGGCGAGTTCGGTGAGCCAGCCGGGCTCCAGCACCTCGATGTCGTTGTTGAGGAACAGGAGGATCGCCCCCCGGGCGGCGGCCGCTCCCCGGTTGGACAGGTCCGAGAAATTGAACGGCCCCGGCGCCGGCCGAATCCGCAGGCGCGGTTCTCCGGCGTAGCGGGTGAACAGATCCCGCGTCGCCGGCTCCGTGCTGCCGTTATCGACGACGATCACCTCCAGGGAAGGATAGTCGGTGCGGGCGAACAATCCGTCGAGGACGACCGCCAGCAATTCCGCCCGGTCGCGGGTCGGGATGACGACCGAGACGAGGGGTGCCGGCTCCGGCAGGGGCCGCACCAGCCGGTTGAAGCCCTCCGGCCCGCGCTCCGCCCGCGCACCCCGGCGCTCCGCGACCTCGGCGAGCGCCCGCAGCCGCGCGTCCTCGGCCCGGGCCAGCGCCCGGTCGGAGAAGGTGCCGGAGCCGGCCGCCGCCCGCCAATGATAGAGCACCTTCGGGATGTGGCGCACGCGGGTTTCGTCGAGATCTTCGGTCAGCCGCAGCAGCAGGTCGTGGTCCTGGCTGCCCTCGAAGCCGGGACGCAGGCCGCCGAGCCGGCGGAGGGTTCGCGTGCGGACCACGCAGAGATGGTTCACGTAGTTCTGGGCCCAGAGCAGCTCGCGGTCGTAATCCGATTTGAAATGCGGCTCGAAGCGGCGGCCGCGCGCATCGACCTTGTCCTCGTCGCTGTAAATCAACTCCAGTTCCGGGTCGGCGCGCAGGGCTCGCGCCACTTCGTACAGGGCGTTCTCCGACAGTAGGTCGTCATGGTCGAGAAAGGCCGCGAAGGTGCCCCTCGCCAGGGACAGGGCGTCGTTGGTGGCCCGGGCGATATGCCCGTTTTCCGCCCGGCACAGGGTGCGGATGCGGGGCTCCTGCGCCGCGTGTCGGGCGATCAGCTTCGGGATGCGCGGATCGGTCGAGGCGTCGTCGGCGATGCAGAGTTCCCAGGCCGGGTAGAGCTGGCCGCGCACCGAGCGGATCGCCGCCTCCAGCACCCTCGGATCGGGATTGTGGACCGGCATCAGCACGGAGATCGTCGGGGCGTCTGCCCAGCCGGCGACCTCGGCCCGGATGCGCGCGCGCTCGGCCTTGGACAGGCGGTCGAAGCGGGCGATCCAGGCGGCGTAGCCGGTCTCGGCCCGGTGGGCGAGCGCCCGCGCGATCAGCCCGCGGGCGCGCACCTTCAGGCCGAGAAGGCGCCAGCCGACCGCCTGCGCGGTCAGGCCTGGCTGGCGACAGCCCGCCCGCGCCACGATCCCGATCCGCCCACGGCGGCGAATCGCGAGATCCCGCAGGACGAAGGGATCGGTTCGCGACAGCGCCGTCAGGCGCAGGGCCACGACGTCCGGCGGCAGCCGGCCTGTCCAGGCGAAGGCGTCCCCGCCCAGGGGCTCCTCGGCCAGGGCCACGCTCTCGCCGTTCTCCGACAGGGCGCTCAGCAGGGCGCGGGCGATGCCGCCGCTGCCGGGATCGCGCCAGGTCAGGCCGACCCAGGCGCCGCCGAGCCCGGTGCCCGACAGATCGATGCGCAGGTCGCTGCCATCCGCCCCCGTCACCGGGAGCGCCCGTTCGGGCCGGGCCTTCAGCCGCGCGCCCGGTCCGGCCCGCTCCGCCATCGCGCCTCAGGCCTCCCAGCTCTTCGACACGGAGGCGCGCACGGCATCGCTCAGCACCGTGTCGTAGACGACCATGTCGCGGGCGAATTTCATGCTGCGCAGCAATTCGGCCAGGGCCAACGTCTCGTTGGGGATCGGCAGGGGCAGGGGCAGCGGAGCCTCGACTCCGAGATGGTGGAAGGCCGAGGCCATGAAGGCCTCGAAGTAGTCGCGGTGGCCGACAACATCGATGCGCGACAGAACCTCGACGGCGATGATCGAGCTGCCCGGCATCAGCCGGTCCTCGGGCACATGGGTGCTGAGCTGGCGCGTCAGGGGGTTGTAGAGCAGGTGATAGGCCGGCTCCGGCATCATCCGGAACAGCTTCTTCAGGCTCTTCACGTCGGTGAAGTCGTAATCGAGGGTGAAGGCCGCGGCCTCGACGAGGTTGCCCAGGCGCCAATGCTGCTCGGGATTGGCGGCGATGCTCGCCCGCTCCCGCAGCCAGAACAGGCGGCTCGCCAATTCCACGAAGGGATCGTGGACGAGCAGCATGGTGAGCGCACCGCTCTGGACGAAATGCCCCTCGTAGCGCGGGAAGATGATCGACCCGGCCATCAGGCAGGAATCGAGCGTCACGGTGTCGAACATCGCCCGCAGGATCTCGTCCGGAAACCGGCCGATCCCGAAATACGATTGCCGGAAATAGGGAAACAGGGCGGTCTGGATCACCGTCTCCGGGCGGATATGCCCGTTGAGCAGGATGGCCTTCTTGTCGGTGAGGCCGTCTCGCGGCACCCGCCGGTAGATCATCACGTTGGTGTCGACGTCGTAGATCTCGAGCCGCTCGATCCCGGCGAGCCCCGGCACGTCGGAGTCGCGGATCTCGAAATGGCACTGTCCGGTGGAGTGCCAGCCCAGATGGATGAAGGTCGGGTCGGTGTGGATGGCCGAGACCTCCGCCACCCGCCGCCCCTCGATGGCGACGGAGACCCGGCTGATGGCCAGCGGGTTGTCCGGGACCACCCAGCCCCTGATCACGTCGCCCTCGTCGGACGAAAGTAGAAACCGCATCCTCGCTCGCCGCCCTCGGCCTGCCCGATCCGGCTCCCGGCGGGCGCCCCTGCCGCGCTGCGGACGGGGCCGCCCCCGCGACCGCGGCGCACTCTTAGCCGATTTTTTGCATCCGCGCGCAACGGGCCGGATCGGCGGGGGCATCGCCGAAAATTTCGCAGCCGGCATCAGATTTCGGGAAAGCCTCGCTTGCGGAGCCCGCCGGCTCCGGCTATAGCCGCGCCATCGCAGGACGACGGGCCAGCCCGGAACGCCTGCCGGGGCGCGTAGCTCAGCGGGAGAGCACTACCTTGACATGGTAGGGGTCACAGGTTCGATCCCTGTCGCGCCCACCATCCCATCACACGGGATGGATCGAGAAGACCGAGGCTCCGGAAACGGGGCCTTTTTCTTTGTCTATTGTCCGCCGGGCCGTGCCCCCGGGCTCCGCAGCTCCATCGCGGGCCGGGCCGGAGCCCCGATCAGCGTGCGTTGCTTCCAGCTCTTCGCCTCTTCAGATCGGACCGTTCGGCCGCGCCGTCCGCCGATGCCGGTCGATCATTTGCTATGTCTGCCATGCTTTTGCGGGGATTCGAGAAAGCTGGACCGGCTTCGCCATGCGTGATCCGCATGGCTGGAATTTGGTATCTGGCATACCAGATCGGCGTGGGCGCTGGCATATGAGGCTCATCACAGCACGCACAACACGGGGCCGCCTCCCATGATCGCTCTCGTCCTCCTCGCCATCGCCTCCGCCAACATCGCCCTCGTCGTCTACCTGGCCGATACCCTGACCCCCGAGACGTCCTCGACCAACGGCGCCCGCGAGGCGGCCGAGGCGCGCTACGCCTACGGCGCCAAGTTCGCCGCGTAACCAGTTCACCGCCGCGTCGCCTGGGCCGACAACGAAAAAGCCCCGCCGGATCCGGCGGGGCTTCTCGTCGCCGCGAAGCTGAGGCTTCGCGGCCTGTGTCGTCGGATCAGGCGTGGGCCAGAGCCGCGTTCGGCACCGCCGCGTTGTTGGCGAGGTGGTGCTGCTTCAGCATCGGCCGCAGCACGGCGATGGCGAGGGTGGCGGCGACCAGATCGAGCGCCGCGACCGTGTAGAGAACCGTCGCCCAGGTGCCGGTGGCCTGCATGATCAGGTTGCCCACCGGGACGAACAGGGCCGCCAGACCCTTGGCGCAGTAGAGCACGCCGTAAATCTTGCCGATATGCTTCGAGCCGAAGGTGTCGGCGGCGGTGGCGCTGAACAGCGAGTAGACTTCACCCCAGGCCAGGAACACGACGCCCGAGAGGATGACGAAGGCCCAGGGGTTCGAGCCGAAATAGCCGAGCGCCACGATGCCGATGCCTTCCATCGCGAAGGCGATGAACATCGTCTTCTCGCGGCCGATCCGGTCCGAGACCCAGCCGAAGAGCGGGCGCGAGATGCCGTTCATGACGCGGTCGAGCATCAGGGCGAAGGGCAGGGCCGCCATGGTGAAGAAGTACAGGTTCACCTGGAAGTGCTTCACGCCGAGATCCTGGGCGATCACACCGAGCTGAGCCACCGCCATCAGGCCGCCGGTGACCGTGCAGGTGAACATCACCAGCATCACCCAGAAGACCGGCGTCGAGAGCGCCTCGCCGAGGGTGTAGTCGCGGCGGGTCTGCAGCACCTTGTCGGAATACTTCACCTCACCCTTGCCCGGGCCGCGCATGAACAGGGCGGCGAGGATGATGACCGAGCCCTGGATCAGGCCGAAGGTGAAGAAGGCCTGGGCGTAGCTGCCGGCATCGATCATCTTGGCAATCGGGATGATCGTCAGCGCCGAGCCCGCGCCGTAGCCGCCGGCGGTCAGGCCGACCGCGAGGCCGCGCTTGTCCGGGAACCACTTGAGGGCGTTGTTGATGCAGGTGGCGTAGACGCAGCCGACCCCGATGCCGCCGAGGACGGAGCCGAGATAGAAGCCCCAGATCGTGGTTGCGTAGGAATTCGTCACCCAGGCCGCGCCCGTCATCAGGCCGCCGAACATGACGACACGGCTCGGGCCGTACTTGTCGATGAAGTGGCCTTCGATCGGTGTCAGCCAGGTCTGCACCACGACGAAGATGGTGAAGGCGACCTGGATCGCGGCGCGATCCCAGCCGAAGGTCTTCTGAATTTCAGGGACGAACAGAGTCCAGGCGTACTGGATGTTGGCCGCAGCCACCATGCAAACGACGCCGAGGACGATTTGCAGCCATCGATTTGATGCCTGTACGGGCCGATCTGGGGCGATAGACGTCGCTGCCATGAATATGCTCCCTCGTTCCTACACCAACTGACCTGCAGTGACTGGCCCGCACCGACCGGAAGACTTGCCTCGATAAACTTGGCTCAGATGAGACTTGGCTCGACCCGGTGGCCCGCGCGATCCGCCTCGATTCGCGGAGGCCACCAGCGTGAGACGGCGTCGGTGCAGTGCTTGCGTTTCCTTCCCCTGCCCGCTGGATTTCGACAGCACGTTTTCATCCCAGGCAGTGGTATGCATTATTTGGTATGCCAGCCATGCAGGCAAGCGAAATAATGCGCAATCTGGCACGAAAGTGATGGAAGGAAGCGGGATAAAATTCGAAACCCCCGCAAATCGACGGCCGCACTCAGATTTTCGCCGCCGGAATCGCTTCGCTTCCAGGGTCGAATCGGCTGACCGTGTTCCCGAAAAATGGGTTTTGCGTTCGCCGCCTCTCCTGGGAGCCCGCGGAGACGCTCGCTCGCCGCAGCAGACTTACCGAACGGGCGTCGTTCTTGCTTCCGGCCGCCCTTATGGGCCTGCGAAACACCGCCTGTGAGCGACCCTTCGCCGGCTCGACCCCCGAATGCGCCTCGACAGAGCGCGTGATCCTTGCATTCTGTCGGTTGAGGCCGAGGAACCAGTTCACGGAACCTGCCCGATGCCCTACCGCCATACCGTCGGCCCCCGCACGCATGTCTTCGCCGATCTGGCGATGCTGATGGCCAAGGCGACGCCGATTCGCTCCGGTGATTGTCTCGCCGGCATCGCCGCCGAATCCGCCGAAGAGAACATGGCCGCCCGCTGGTGCCTGGCCGAGGTACCGCTGAAGGAGATCCTGGCGCGCCCGCTGATTCCGTATGAGGAGGACGACGTCACCCGTCTGATCCTCGACGATCACGACGAGGCGGCCTTCGCCGAGATTGCCCATCTCACCGTCGGGGATTTTCGCGAGTTCCTGCTCACCGCCTCCTCCGAGACGCTCGCCCGGATCGCGCCCGGCGTGACGCCGGAGATCGCCGCGGCGGTGTCCAAGATCATGCGCAACCAGGATCTGATCCTGGTCGCCCGGAAGGCTCGCGTCGTCACCAAATTCCGCAACACCATCGGCCTGCCCGGCACCCTGGCGGTGCGGCTCCAGCCCAATCACCCGACCGACGACCTTGCGGGCGTCACCGCCTCGATCCTCGACGGTCTCTCCTATGGCTGCGGCGACGCGGTGATCGGCATCAATCCGGTATCCGATTCGATCCAGACCATGGGCAGCCTGCTGACCCTGTTCGACAGCATCATCGGACGGCTGGAGATCCCGACCCAATCCTGCGTGCTCACCCACGTCACCACCACGCTGGACGCGATGAATCGCGGCCTGCCGGTGGATCTCGTGTTCCAGTCGATCGCCGGCACCGAGCGGGCCAATGCGAGCTTCGGCGTCACGCTGCCGATCCTTCAGGAGGCCCACGAGGCGGCGCTCGCCCTCAAGCGCGGCACCCTCGGCGACAACGTGATGTATTTCGAGACCGGCCAGGGCTCGGCCCTCTCGGCGGACGCGCATCACGGCATCGACCAGCAGACCCTCGAAGCCCGCGCCTATGCCGTGGCGCGGCGCTACCGGCCGCTCCTGGTCAACACCGTCGTCGGCTTCATCGGGCCGGAATATCTCTACAATGGCAAGGAGATCATCCGCGCCGGGCTGGAGGACCATTTCTGCGGCAAGCTGATGGGCGTGCCGCTCGGCGTCGATGTCTGCTACACCAACCATGCCGAGGCCGATCAGGACGACATGGATACGCTCCTGACCCTGCTCGGGGCGGCCGGCTGCACCTATGTGATGGGCATTCCCGGCGCCGACGACGTGATGCTGAACTATCAGTCCACCTCGTTTCACGACCAGCTCTACATCCGCGAGGTCCTGGGGCTCAGGCGGGCGCCCGAATTCGAGGAATGGCTCGCCCGCATCGGCCTCACCGACGCCGACGGCACGCTCCTGCCCGGCGGGGCCGAGGCCCGCCTGCTCACCGCCGTGCCGGACCTTGCCGCATGAGCACCCCGTCTGACGACCTCTGGCAGCGCCTCGCCCGCCTCACCCCCGCCCGGATCGGCCTCGGCCGCGCCGGGGCGGGCCTGCCGACCCGCGAGGTGCTGAAATTCGGCCTGGCCCATGCCCAGGCGCGCGACGCCGTCCACACGCCGATGGACGCCGCCGAGATTGCCGCCGCCATCGCGGCCCTGGGCTACGCCACCGTCACGGTGACGTCCGGGGCGGAGGATCGAGCGACCTATCTGCGCCGCCCCGATTACGGGCGCCGCCTCTCCCCCGAGAGCCGGAAGGCGCTGTCCGAGGCGGCGCGCGAGCCCATCGACCTCGCCCTGGTGGTGGCCGATGGGCTCTCCGCGCGGGCGGTCCATGAGGGGGCCGCCGCGATGCTGGCCGCCTTCAAGCCTCACCTGGACAAGGCCGGCTGGAGCCTCGCCCCGGTGGTGGTCGCGAGCCAGGCTCGCGTCGCCCTGGGCGATGCGGCCGGGGCCGCTTTGAAGGCCCGGGCGGTCGTGGTGCTGATCGGGGAGCGACCCGGCCTGTCCTCCCCCGACAGTCTCGGCCTCTACGTCACCTTCGATCCGAAGCCGGGGCGCTCGGATGCGGAACGAAACTGCATCTCGAATGTCCGCCCGGCCGGGCTGAGCTTCGACCTCGCGGCCTTCAAATTGAACTGGCTGCTCACCCAAGCCTTTTCGCGTGGGTTGACCGGCGTCGCTCTCAAGGATGAGAGCGACCGGCTGATCGAGTCCGCCAAGCCCGATGTTGCAATGCCCGATGTTGCAATCGGCGCCCCGTGAAGGTGTAAGCCGGCTTACAAGACTGTCCTCGCCGACGCGGACTCTTCAGGCGCGGGCGCTGATCTAGTCTAGCCCGCAGAACAAAAACGCCCTCGCGCGGGACCGCGCGCGGGTGAGATCGCGTTGATCCGGCAAAGTCCTTCGGATGCCCTCGTAAGCTGAGCTGTTGCGGCCTCGACACACCGCGAAAGCAACCTGACTTTGCCTTGAGCTGTGCCTTCGAGCGCCGCAATCCGACCATAAACCGAGACGACTTCCAGGGTCGCGGTAAATGCTGTCGCTCCAACGCCTTACCGCAGAGTTTCGAGGACGTCGAAGGACGTTTTTCGCGTGAGGCCATGACGAGGGCCGCGCGGGCCTCGGAGGCGTAACGGGACCTGGGCCGAGATCAGCGATGGACGCGCGTCAGACCGACAAGTCGAAGCTGCCGAGCCGGCACGTGACGGAAGGGCCCGAGCGCGCGCCCCACCGCTCGTACCTCTACGCCATGGGCCTGACTACCGAGCAGATCCACCAGCCGCTGGTGGGTGTCGCCTCCTGCTGGAACGAGGCCGCGCCCTGCAACATCTCGCTGATGCGCCAGGCCCAGGCCGTGAAGAAGGGCGTCGCCGCCGCCCACGGCACCCCGCGCGAGTTCTGCACCATCACCGTCACCGACGGCATCGCCATGGGCCATGGCGGCATGCGCGCCTCGCTGCCGTCCCGCGAGGTCATCGCCGATTCGGTGGAACTCACCATTCGCGGCCATTCCTACGACGCCCTCGTGGGGCTGGCCGGCTGCGACAAGTCCCTGCCCGGCATGATGATGGCCATGGTGCGCCTCAACGTGCCGTCGATCTTCATCTATGGCGGCTCGATCCTGCCCGGTTCGTTCCGGGGCCGGCCGGTGACCGTGCAGGATCTGTTCGAGGCGGTCGGCAAGGTCGCCGTCGGCGATATGAGCCTCGACGACCTCGACGAGCTGGAGCGGGTCGCCTGCCCCTCGGCCGGGGCCTGCGGCGCGCAGTTCACCGCCAACACCATGGCCACGGTCTCCGAGGCGATTGGCCTCGCGCTGCCTTATTCGGCCGGCGCGCCCGCTCCGTACGAGATCCGCGACCAATTCTGCGCCGCCGCCGGCGAGAAGGTGATGGAGCTGATCGCCAAGAACATCCGTCCGCGCGACATCGTCACCCGGAAAGCTCTGGAGAACGCCGCCGCGACGGTGGCGGCCTCCGGCGGCTCGACCAATGCGGCGCTGCACCTGCCGGCGATCGCCCATGAATGCGGCATCGAGTTTACCTTGTTCGACGTCGCCGAAATCTTCCGCAAGACCCCCTACATCGCCGATCTCAAGCCCGGCGGGCGCTACGTTGCCAAGGATATGTTCGAGGTCGGCGGCATCCCGCTGCTGATGAAGACGCTGCTCGACCACGGATATCTCCACGGTGACTGCCTGACGGTGACCGGTCGGACGATCGCGGAGAACCTCGCCAAGGTCGCCTGGAACCCGGATCAGGACGTGGTGCGCCCGGCGGATCAGCCGATCACCGTCACCGGCGGCGTGGTCGGCCTCAAGGGCAACCTCGCCCCTGAGGGTGCGATCGTGAAGGTCGCCGGCATGCCCGCCGAAAAACAGGTGTTCACCGGCCCGGCCCGCGTCTTCGACGGTGAGGAGGCCTGCTTCGAAGCGGTGCAGAACCGCACCTACAAACCCGGCGACGTTCTGGTCATCCGCTACGAGGGCCCGAAGGGGGGCCCCGGCATGCGCGAGATGCTCTCGACCACGGCCGCCCTCTACGGCCAGGGCATGGGTGACAAGGTCGCCCTCATCACCGACGGGCGCTTCTCCGGCGCGACCCGTGGCTTCTGCGTCGGCCATGTCGGCCCCGAGGCCGCCATCGGCGGGCCCATCGGCCTCCTCCGCGACGGCGACATCATCACCCTCGATGCGATCAAGGGGACGCTCGAGGTCGCGCTCTCCGATGCGGAGCTGGCTCAGCGCCGGACGGAATGGACGCCGCGGGGCAACACCGCGACCTCCGGCTATCTCTGGAAATATGCGCAGACCGTGGGGCCTGCGGTGAACGGCGCCGTCACCCATCCGGGCGGCGCCAAGGAGACGCAGACCTATGCCGATGTCTAGGACTGTCCCCCTCCGGCCCACGTGGCCGGCCGGGGCCGATCCGGGTCGGCTCCGTACAGGGCTCCTCGCCGGCTTCCTCGGCTTCGCGCTGATGGTCGCCGCCGTCGATCCCGGCACCGCCCTCGATGCGGCCGCACGCACGCCCGTGCCCGAGAAGGGCTATCGCTCGGGCCGCGACGCCCTGCGCTCGGGCGTGCGCGACTACAACGCCGGCGACAAGCAGGGCGCCGTGCGGGCGCTGGAATACGCCGCCGACCAGGGCCAGACCCTGGCGCTGTGGAAGCTCGGCCGCATGTATGCGGACGGCGACGGCGTACCCCACGACGACCTGAAAGCGTTCGAATATTTCTCGCGCATCGCCGACGACAACACCGACGATTCGCCGGACACGCCGAATTCGGGCGTGGTGGCGAGCGCCTTCAACGCGCTCGGCACCTATTTCCTGGAGGGGATCAAGGGCACCTATGTGCGCCCGAACCCCGAGCGTGCCTACGACATGTTCAACTACGCCGCGTCGTATTTCGGCGACCCCAACGCGCAGTACAATCTCGCCCGGCTCTATCTCGACGGCACCGGTGTCGAGCAGGATCCGCGTAAGGCCGCGCGCTGGTTCAACCTCGCCGCCGAGAAGGGGCATCGCCCGGCCCAGGCGCTGCTCGGCGATATGCTCGTCAACGGCACCGGCGTCCAGCGCCAGATGGTCAAGGGCCTGACCTGGCTCGCCATCGCCCGCACGAGCGCCCAAGGGGCGGCGGACACTTGGATCGTCGATCTCTACGACAAGGCCTGGGCCTCGGCGAGCGAGGCCGACCGGGCCGACGCGATGGCACAAGCGCAGTCGCTGTCGACGGGTTCGACCCGTCGGCGGCGGTAGCTTTCAGAACTCTCCCTCAACAGATCTCAAATCCGGCCAGCACCAGCAAAGGCTTGCCCGAATTGGGCAAGCTCGACTGGGGCGGGGGAGGGGCTGACAGCCGCTCACCCGTCGCTCAACTCCACCGTCACCGGCACATGGTCCGACGGCTTCTCCAGCCCGCGCAGGTGGCGCTGCACCGAGGCCGAGACGAGGCGGTCGGCGGCCTGGGGTGAGAGCAGCAGGTGATCGATGCGGATGCCTTGGTTTCGCGGCCAGCAGCCGGCCTGATAGTCCCAGAATGTGTAGAGGCCCGCGCTCGGATCGCAGGCGCGCAGGCCGTCGGTGAAGCCTTCCGCCAGGAGCGCGCGGAAGGCGCGGCGGGTATCGGGCAGGAACAGGGCGTCCTGGGTCCAGGCCGACGGGTCGGCGGCATCCTCGGGTTCGGGGATCACGTTGAAGTCACCCGCGAGCACGAGGGGCTTCTCGTCGGCCATCAGCCTCCGGGCATGGGTCCGCAGGCGGGCCATGAAGGCGAGCTTGTAGCTGTATTTCGGCCCCGGCGCCGGGTTGCCGTTCGGCAGGTAGATCGAGGCGATCCGCACCGGCGCCACGCCCTCGCCCTGCACCAGCTCCTCGATGTAGCGCGCTTGCTCGTCCTCGGCGTCGCCGGGCAGGCCGCGCAGCAATTCCGTGTACTGAAGCGGCGTCCGCACCAGCAGGGCGACGCCGTTATAGGCCTTCTGACCCAGCGTCTCGACGGCGTAGCCCGCCGCCTCGATCTCGGCGCGGGGGAAGGATTCGTCCTGGCATTTCAGCTCCTGCAGGCAGACCACATCGGGCTTGGCCTCGTCGAGGAAGCCCAGCAGGTGGCCGACCCGCTGCTTGATCGAGTTGACGTTCCAGGTGGTGATCCGCATGGGGGCGTGGGGCTCGGCCGGAAGGGGCCTTCGTCATCGGGCCTTCGCGCGGCCCTGGCAAGGCGGGCGCGAGGAGAGATCACCCATGGACGCGTCCTGGTTCGAGCCGGTGCGGGCCTATTGCGAGCGCACCGATGCCGGCTTCTGGGCCGAGCCGGTCAATGCGCTGACGAATGCCGCCTTCCTGCTGGCCGCCGGGCTCGCGGTCCGGCGTGCCCGTGGCGACGGGCCGGTGCTGGCGCTGGCTGCCGTGGTGTTCGTGGTCGGGCTCGGCTCATTCCTGTTTCACACCCTCGCCAACCGCTGGTCGATGCTCGCCGACGTGATTCCGATCGCGGTGTTCATCTATGGCTACTTCGCCCTCACCATGATCCGCTTCTTCGGTCTCGGCCCCCTGGTGGCGACCGCCGTCACGCTGGCCTTCGCCGCCTTCAATCTCGGGCTGACGCCGGCTCTCGATGCGTTAAGCGGACGCTCCGTCGCGGGGCTCACCAACGGCTCGATCGATTATGTGCCGGCGATCCTCGCCCTTCTCGGCGTCGGCCTCGCCTTGCTGCCGCGTGCCCCCGGCACCGCCCGCTCGGTGCTGGTCACCGCCGGGATCTTTCTCGTGTCGCTCGCCTTCCGCACGGTCGATGTCGCCAGCTGCGGAAGCCTGCCGCTCGGCACGCATTTCCTCTGGCACGTGCTGAACGCCGTCGTGCTCTACCGCCTGCTCGTCGCGGCGGCCGAGTTCGAAGCCTGACGCCACGCAGGCTCGGGATTCCAAAGGGATCATCCCCTGCGGCGGGGCATCGGGGCCGCGCCCCGATCTCCCTTCGCCAGGGCTCTGCCCTGGACCTGCGAAAGGACGCATCCTTTCGAAACCTGACTGTCAGCCGCCGATGCCCCGTGCCTTCAGGCTCTCGCCGATCTCGTCCAGGGCTGCCGGATCCTCGATGGTGGGCGGCATCGCGAAATCCTGGCCGTCGGCGATGCGCTTCATCGTGCCGCGCAGGATCTTGCCCGAGCGCGTCTTCGGCAGGCGGCCCACGGTGAGCGCCAGCTTGAAGGCGGCGACGGGGCCGATCTCGTCGCGGACCCGGGCGACCAGCTCGCGCTCGACCGTCTCCGCATCCTTGGCGACACCGGATTTCAGCACCACGAAGCCGCAGGGCGCCTCGCCCTTGAGCGCGTCGCGGATGCCGATCACCGCGCATTCGGCGACATCCGGGTGGGCGGCGAGCACCGCTTCCATGCCCCCGGTGGAGAGGCGATGGCCCGCGACGTTGATGATGTCGTCGGTGCGGCCCAGCACCGTGACGTAGCCGTCCTCATCCACCACGCCGGCATCCGAGGTGTCGTAGAAGCCCGGGAAGGTCGTGAGATAGCTCTGGCGGAAGCGCTCCTCCGAGCCCCAGAGGGTCGGCAGGCAGCCGGGGGGCAGGGGGAGCTTCAGAGCGAT
The DNA here is from genome assembly GCA_020741775.1 of Methylorubrum populi. Classification (GTDB taxonomy): domain Bacteria; phylum Pseudomonadota; class Alphaproteobacteria; order Rhizobiales; family Beijerinckiaceae; genus Methylobacterium; species Methylobacterium populi_B. The sequence goes on along the minus strand of DYYG01000010.1, from coordinate 141,398 downwards.
GGTGCCCATCGTGCCGGGGGGCACCGGCTTGCCGGCCTCGTCGAGGACGTGGAGGTCGTAGCCCGGCATCGGCTTGGCGGTGGAGCCATATTTCACCAGCAGCCGCTCGATGCCGAGGGGGTTGCCGGCGATGGCCCAGCCGGTCTCGGTCTGCCACCAATGGTCGATCACCGGACGGTCGAGGGCCCGCTCGGCCCAGGCCACCGAATCCGGGTCGGCCCGCTCGCCGGCCAGGAACAGGGCGCGGAACCGCGACAGGTCGTAGCCGCCGATCTTTTCGCCCCGCGGATCTTCCTTCTTGATGGCGCGCAGGGCTGTGGGGGCGGTGAAGAGCGTCGCGGCGCCATGCTCGGCGGCGACGCGCCAGAGGGCACCGGCATCGGGCGTGCCCACCGGCTTGCCCTCGTAGAGCACCGTGGTGCAGCCGTGCAGCAGCGGCGCGTAGACGATGTAGGAATGGCCGACGACCCAGCCGATGTCGGAGGCGCAGAAATACACCTCGCCGGGCTTCACGTCGTAGAGGTTGGCCATCGACCATGTGAGGGCGACGCAGTAGCCGCCGCTGTCGCGCACCACGCCCTTGGGCCGCCCGGTCGTGCCGGAGGTGTAGAGGATGTAGAGCGGGTCGGTCGCCGCCACCGGGACGGGCTCGGCCCGGCGCCCCGCCTTGCGGGTCCGCTCCACGGTTTCCGCCCAATCCCGGTCACGGCCCTCGACGAGGCCGGCTTCGGCCTGGGGCCGCTGCAGGATCAGGCAGGCCTCCGGCTTGTGGCTCGAGCGGGCGATGGCCGCGTCGAGCAGCGGCTTGTAGGCGACGACGCGGGTGGGTTCGATGCCGCAGGAGGCGGCGAGGATCACCTTGGGCGCCGCATCCTCGATGCGGGCGGCGAGTTCGTTGGCGGCAAAGCCCCCGAACACCACCGAATGGATCGCGCCGATCCGCGCGCAGGCCAGCATCCCGAACAGGGCCTCCGGCACCATCGGCATATAGATCACGACCCGGTCGCCCCGGCCGACGCCGAGATCGGCCAGGAGGCCGGCGAGCACCGCCACCTCGTCGCGCAGGGCACGGTAGGTGATGGTGCGCTTCGTGCCCGTGACGGGTGAATCGTGGATGATCGCGGCCTGGTCGGCGCGAGCGCCGTCGGCGTGCCGGTCGACGGCATTGCGGCAGACGTTCAGCCGCGCATCGGGAAACCAGCGGCCATAGACGCCCTGATCCGGGTCGAAGGCGCGGGTCGGGGTCGCATCCCAGTCGAGGGCCTGCGCCGCCGCCAGCCAGAAGCCGTCCCTGTCGGCGAGGGAGGCGGCATGGATGGCGGCGTAGCCGCCTGGGGAAAGGGCTTGGGCGGACATCGGGCGCTTCCTCGCTCGGCCGGTTGCCCCGGCCTGTTCGCGAAGACGATAGCGTGATTTCCCGGCCCGTGCGCGCGGACCGGCTGCCCCGGAGGAAACAAAACCGCCGCGCTGGTGTCCCAGGCGGCGGCAACGCATCGGTACGATCGGGAGAAGAGGGGAAAGCCGGCGGCCTCTCCCGAGAAGCGGCGCCGGCCGGGGCCGCCGCTAGTGGAGGGTCTCCTCGCGGAGGCGTTCGATCTCGTCCTTGAGGTGCAGTTTCTTACGCTTGAGTTCGGCGATGCGGAGGTCGTCACTGGACGGGGATTGCATCGCGTCGTGAAGCTCCCGCTCCAGGGCGTCGTGCTTGGCGGCAAGCTGGCTCAAATGCGTCTGCAAGGACATGAGGTGTCGCTCCTGTCATCGTTTCCGACTCGACCAGACTGACACAGGATGACGCCGCTGTCTAAGCCCTTCGACGGCAAAATGGACGCCTCGATAACAAGGTCATTTCAAATTTCGCGGTGCTGGGAGAAAGCTTAACTTCGCTCCGCCGGGCATGGAACAGGGCGGGAGAATGCGGCCACGCGCCTTGCTCCGGCGATGAGCTTGGCGCATGGTCGCGCCGGTCAAGGCCGGTGATGTGTTTCGAGCGATGATGGCGGATGAGGTTGCCAACGACGCGGCTGAGGATCCGGCAGGAGAACTCAGTCGGCTTCGCGAGGAGCACCGGGATCTCGACGAGGCCATCGAGGCGCTGAAGCTCAGCGTCGCCGTCGACCAGCTCCAGCTCCAGCGACTCAAGAAGCGCAAGCTGATCCTGCGCGACCGCATCGGCCATCTGGAAGACCAGATCACACCTGACATCATCGCCTGAGGCCGGCGCCGGAGCGGTTGAGCCCGCCCGGTGCCGTCTGTTCGACTGAACGGTGCCCGAGCGACGAGCTCGGCTGACCCGCTCGGGTGGGTCGCTACTTGGCGAGATAGGCCGAGACGCTGGACACGCGGGTGCCGACCATCCGGACCGCCTTGCGCAGGCGTTCGTCCGAGACCTGGAGCTGGTCGGCCCAGTGTTTGCGGCTGCTGCTGTCGTGGATGTCGATGTGGGTGGCAGTGCGGGCGCGCGTGATCTGGTCCGCGGAGGACATGGTGTGCTCGCTGAGGTAAGGGGGCCGGCCGGAGAGCCGTTTCCTGCACAACGCGGCGATGGCGTTTCGGCTCCCGGCGAAACGGCGGGAATCGGAGGCGCTTTTGCCGCGATGGCTTTGCCCGCGGGGCCCCCCGCTTGCCGGGGCGCGGCCCCCCCTGTTATTCGGCCTGCTTTCCGGGCTCGGGCCCGGCTCTTTTGAATGGGCCAGACGACGATGACGGGATCGCCCCCGGTCGCGATCATCATGGGAAGCCAGTCGGACTGGGCGACCATGCGCCACGCCGCCGAGACGCTGGATGCGCTCGGCATCCCCTACGATGCGCGCATCGTCTCGGCTCACCGCACGCCGGACCGGCTCGTCGCCTTCGCCAAGGGCGCGCGGGAGGCGGGCTTCAAGGTGGTGATCGCCGGCGCGGGCGGGGCAGCGCATCTGCCGGGCATGGCCGCCGCCATGACCCCGCTGCCGGTTTTCGGCGTGCCGGTCGAGTCGAAGGCTTTGTCGGGGCAGGACAGCCTGCTCTCCATCGTCCAGATGCCCGCCGGCATCCCTGTCGGCACGCTGGCGATCGGCAGGGCCGGGGCGGTCAACGCCGCTCTCCTGGCGGCCGCCGTCCTGGCGCTCAGCGATACGGATCTGGCCGGGCGCCTCGATGCGTGGCGTGCCCGCCAATCCGCCTCCGTCGCCGAGCGGCCCGACACCTCTCACGATTCGCCCAAGGCTTGACGACGGCACGACACGCTATGGTTTCTTCCTCCTCCTCGTCGCGGATCGGGCCCGGTGCCACCCTCGGCATCGTCGGTGGCGGCCAGCTCGGCCGCATGATCGCCCTGGCGGCGGCCAATTACGGCCTGCGGGTCCATGTCTTCGCCCCGGATGCCGACAGTCCGGCCTTCGACGTGGCGCAGGCCCATACCCTGGCGCCCTACGACGACGCGGCCGCGCTCGCCGCCTTCGCCGAGGCCTGCGACGTCGTCACCTACGAGTTCGAGAACATCCCCCACGCCACCGCCGCGGTGCTGGCCGAGCACGCGACCCTGCGCCCGAGCGCCACCGCGCTGCTCACCACCCAGGACCGGCTGGCGGAAAAGGACTTCGTGAACGGCCTCGGCATCCCGACGGCGCCGTACCGGGCGGTCGATTCGGTCGCGGATCTGGAGGCGGCACTCGCCGCCCTCGGCCGGCCCGCCGTGCTCAAGACCCGGCGCTTCGGCTATGACGGCAAGGGCCAGCGGATGATCCGCGAGGGCGACGACCCCGCCACGGTGCTCGCCGAGTTCAAGGGCGCCCCCTGCATCCTGGAAGGCTTCGTCCCGTTCGAGCGCGAGATCTCGGTGGTCGCCGCCCGGGGGCCGGATGGAGCCTTCGCCGCCTACGATCCCTGCGCCAACGAGCATCGCGACCACATCCTCGCCGTCACCCGCGTCCCGGCCCCCGGCCTGACCCGGACGACCGGCGATGCGGCCGTGGCCATCGCCCGCGCCATCGCCGAGGCGCTCGATTACGTCGGCGTGTTCGCGGTCGAGCTGTTCGAGATCGCGGGGCCGGAGGGAGCCGCCCGCCTCGTCGTCAACGAGATCGCGCCGCGGGTCCACAATTCCGGTCACTGGACCATCGAGGGGGCGCTCACCTCGCAATTCGCCCAAGCCGTGCGCGCGGTCTGCGGCTGGCCCCTCGGCGACACCTCCCGCACCGGCGGCATGGCGGTGGAGATGGAGAACCTCATCGGCGCCCAGGCCGACGCTTGGCCCGCCCTGCTGGCGGAGCCCGGTGCGCATCTTCATCTCTACGGCAAGGCCGAGGCCCGGCCGGGCCGCAAGATGGGGCATGTCACCCGGCTGAAGCGTCTCGATTGAAAGCGAAAGCTTGACCATCCGGTTTGTCGCTTCGCTGCAACAGCAAACCACAGTCGAACACGGTTCAGGCCTCCCGACGAACCCGTGAAGAGGCGGGCCACACCTTCGCCACATCCCCCCGTTTGAGCGGAAAGCACGGGGCGTGCGCGCAAGCGCCGTGCGACTTCCCTCAGTTCGGCCTGTCCCTGGCGGGTCTCGTCGGCGACCGGGGGTTTCACGGCGCATTGCCGAGTGTTCCTCACGAACCTGTCGCCGCGCCGTTCCGGCCGGAGGCAGGGCTCCCGGCAATCGGAAGTTTCGTGCGGGATACTTAAGCGCCCATTCACCGTGATGCGGCAGCGTGCCCGCGACAGCAAGGATCCCGGCCCGGTGGGGCGGCTGACGGAGATCCTGGGAAGCGGGTGCGGGGAGAGAGTGGGGATGACCGGGATGACGCTGCAGGGACGCAAGGCGAGGCTGATCGGTGCCGTCGCGCTGACGGCCGCGGCGCTGGGTGGCTGCGAAACCTATGGCAGCGCCACCGCACCGCGCCAGTTCGCGGTGCTGGAGGCCGATGCCACGGGCGCGACCAACGTCAACATCGCTTCTCTCAGCGACGTGATCTCCCGCAATCCCTCGGATGCGGGCGCCTACAACACCCGCGGCGCGGCCTATGCCCGGTCGGGACAGTTCGGTGAGGCGATCGGCGATTTCTCGAAGGCGATCCAGCTCGATCCGGGCTCGGCCTCGGCCTACAACAACCGCGCGCTCGCCTATCGCCAGACCGGCCGCAACGACGCGGCGATGCAGGATTTCTCCAAGGCGATCTCCAGCGATCCGAACTTCTCGGCGGCCTATATCGGCCGGGCGAATCTGGAGCGCGCTCAGGGTGATCTCGACGGGGCGCTCAACGATCTCAACGTCGCGATCCGCCTCGCCCCCGAATCGGCCGAGGCCTATCACGCCCGCGGCCTCGTGCGGCAGAAGCAGGGGCACAACCCGGAAGCGGTCGGCGACTTCGCCGCCGCCATCGACCGCAACCCCTTCGTCGCCGCCCCCTATGCCGCTCGCGGCCAGAGCCTGATCTCGATGGGCCAGTACGACAAGGCGATCGAGGATTTCAACGCGGCGCTCAACGTCAATTCGAAGGACGCCTCGTCCTGGGCCTATCGAGGCCTCGCCTACGAGAAGGCGAACCGCCGCAAGGAAGCGAGCGAGAGCTACCAGCAGGCCGCGCGCCTCGACCCCAGCAACACGGTGGCGAAGCAGGGCATCGGCCGCATGCAGGGCGGCCTGTTCTAGGACGAGGTCCCGAAGCGGATCTCCGGCTCGTCCGACGAGACGAGGCCGGAACGGACATCGAGCGCATCGCCCCGGATCCTCTGTCCGGGGCGATGCGCTCTTGCGTTTCGGGCCAGGGAGCCGAAGGCAGTCTCCCGGCGCCGCGACGGTCGGCCTTCGGAGGGCTGGCTTGCCCTCGCCCCCACTCCAGCAAACAGACAATCTGAAATCTGTGGGGCCGGGATGTTCCGGCAGGCATTTCGCAGCGTATATTCCTGCTTGCGCCCGGGTTCCGCAGAGAGCCCTTGGGACAGCGGAGGGATAGGGCGATGTCGCAAGGATTGGATCTGCTCAACGGGCGCCACGTTCTCGTGGTCGAAGACGAATACTTCATCGCTGACGATTTGCGGCGCGCGTTCGAGGAGAGCGGGGCGCAGGTAATCGGCCCTGTGGGAAGCGTCGACGACGCTTTGGCCATGATCGAGGATTGTCCACGCATCGACGGCGCGGTGCTGGATATCAACCTGCGCGAGGTGATGGTCTTCCCGGTCGCCGATGCCCTCAGGGCGCGGGGCATCCCGTTCGTGTTCGCCACCGGTTACGAGGAGAACGCCGTCCCGAGTCGCCTGCGGGATGCGGTCCATTGCGAGAAGCCGATCGAGCCGACCCGTCTGGCCGAGGTGCTGTTCGGGCAGTCCGCCGCTTGCTGAGCCGGAGCGAGCGGGTGGGCGAAGCGCCTCCCCGCCGTCTCGGATCCTGCAGGTTTCGCGCTTCCGGGGCGAAGTTCTAACCCGGCGCGTTCTCCAATTGGCGGTGCTCGCAGGCGATCCGCCGGACCGTGCCGGTATTCGAGCGATAGACCACCGTCTCCGTCTCGATGATGCCGGGGCGGAAGCGCACGCCCGACAGCAGCGCGCCGGTGGTCACGCCGGTGGCCGCGACGATGACGTCGCCGCGGGCCATGTCGTTCATGTCGTATTTCCGGGCCGGATCGGTGATGCCCATCTTGGCGGCCCGCGCCCGCCGGTCGGCGGAATCGAGGATCAGCCGGCCCTGCATCTGGCCGCCGATGCAGCGCAAGGCGCTCGCGGCGATCACGCCCTCCGGCGCGGCGCCGGTGCCCATGTAGATGTCGACGCCGGTCTCGTCGGGCTTGGTGCAATGGATGATCGCGGCGATGTCTCCATCCGAGATCAGGCGGATGCCGGCGCCGGTGTCGCGCACGGCGGCGATCAGGTCCATGTGGCGGGGGCGGTCGAGGATGATCGCGGTGATGCCGGAGGGCTCCACCCCCTTAGCGCGGGCGAGGGAAGCGATGTTCCTCGCCGGGCTCCAGTCGAGATCCACTGTGCCGGGCGGGTAGCCGGGGCCGATGGCGATCTTCTGCATGTAAACGTCAGGGGCGGCGAGCAGGGTGCCGCGCTCGGCGAGGGCCATCACGGCGATGGCCCCCGGCATGTCCTTGGCGCAGAGGGTGGTGCCTTCCAGCGGATCGACTGCGATGTCGACCGAGGGACCGTTGCCGTTGCCGACCCGCTCGCCGATGTACAGCATCGGCGCTTCGTCGCGCTCGCCTTCGCCGATCACCACGCTGCCCTCGATCGGCAGCACCATCAGCTCGGTGCGCATGGCGTCGACGGCGGCTTGGTCGGCTTCCTTCTCGCGGCCCTGGCCCCGCAGCCGGGCGGCGGCAATGGCTGCGGCCTCGGTCACGCGCACCAGTTCGAGGGTCAGCCCCCGCGCCGTGGGATCGCTGAAGATCCCGGTATTGGCCACCGACATCGCCGCTCGGTCCTCATCCCCGGGCCCGGCCTGTTCCGGCCGGTGCCGCTCGCCGCACCCCGCTCCGGCATGAGTTGCACGGAGCGGAGCGGGCGTCATGACATTACGTTCATGGATAGCACGTTATCCCTGGCAGGATCGTGCCGGGACTGGCCGTCCCGTCTCTATTCGCGCTCGATGCGGATGAGCTGCGGCGCCTCGGCGAGGAGACCGTCGCGGCCGATCGCGGCGAGCGCCTCCCGGACATTGCCCTCGGTCGCGGCGTAGGTGATCAGCACCAGCGGCACCGGCTGGCGGGACAGGCCCTGGGGATCGCTGGAGGCGGCCTGGGCGGAGCGGCGCTGCAGGATGCTCTCGATGGAGATGTTGGCCTCCGCCATGCGGGTGGCCACGCCGGCGGCGACGCCGGTGCGGTCATGCACGGTGAGGCGGATATAATAGCCGCCCTCGTGACGCTGCATCTCGACCCGGCGCGAGGCCGCGAGCGTCGCGACAGACCGCCCGAAGGTCGGGCGCACCAGCCCGGCGGCGATGTCGGCGATGTCGGCAACGACCGCGGAGGCCGTGGCCGCACCGCCGGCGCCGGGGCCGATCAGGGTCAATTCGCCGACCGCGTCGGCATCCACCGTCACCGCGTTGGTGACGCCCATCACCTGGGCGATGGCCGAGGCCTTCGGCACCATGGTGGGATGCACCCGCTGCTCGATGCCGGCTTCCGTCGCCTGCGCGACGCCGAGGAGCTTGATCCGGTAGCCGAGTTCGTCGGCCATGGTGAGGTCGAGGGGCTGGATCGCCGAGATGCCCTCGACGGAGACGCCCTCGGCATCGATCTCCACGCCGAAGGCGAGGCTCGTGAGGATGGCGAGCTTGTGGGCGGTGTCGAAGCCCTCGACGTCGAAGGTCGGGTCGGCCTCGGCATAGCCGAGCGCCTGCGCGTCCTTGAGGCAGGCCTCGAAGGTCAGGCCCTCCGCCTCCATCCGGCTGAGGATGTAGTTGCAGGTGCCATTGAGGATTCCGTAGACGCGGCTGACGGTGTTGCCGGCAAGCCCCTCGCGGATCGCCTTGATCACCGGGATGCCGCCGGCCACCGAGGCCTCGTAGGCGAGGGCGACGCCGCGCTCCTCGGCGGCGCGGGCGAGGGCCGCGCCGTGATGGGCGAGCAAGGCCTTGTTGGCGGTCACCACGTGCTTGCCGGCCGCGAGCGCCGCCTCGACCGCGTCCTTCGCCGCCCCTTCCGAGCCGCCGACCAACTCGACGAACACGTCGATCTCCTCCGAGCGCGCCAGGGCGACCGGATCGTCGAACCAGCGCAGCGACGACAGGTCCACGCCCCGGTCGCGGTTCCGGTCGCGGGCGGAGACGGCGGTGACGGTGAGGCTGCGGCCGGTGGCGGCGGTGAGCGCCTCCGCGCGGTGGGCGATCATGCGCAGGACAGAGGCACCGACCGTGCCGAGCCCGGCGATGCCGAGGCGAAGGGGCTGCGTCATGGAAATTCGCACCGTGATGGACGTTGGCACCGGACCCGTTCCGGGTCGCCGCCCGACGGTCGGCGCCGCTCGATAGCAGGGCCCGAGGGGCGATCCGGCGAGGGGGCGGGCACGTCCGGGACGGCGCGCACTTCTGTAACGATTTGGGGCGGCCGCGCAAGGAAACGGCAAGGGATTGGGAAGGGATCGGGAGTTGAGGCCCGGCCTCGCCGAGGCCGGAGGGCGGCCGGCCCCTGCGGCCGAGGCCCGGGGTTTTGCCGAAGATCGGCCTCAAATGGAGCGTTCTCATCGCCCTCTGGCACCGCCGAGCTTGATTCGTAGGCTCTCGCGGCGATGCCGAGATATCACGATGGCGTCGCAAGGCGCGCTTCAGGGAGTTTCGACGATGAGGGGGATCCTTCTCGGCGGCGTGATGGCGGGCGCTCTGGCGCTCGGCGCGGCGCCCGCCGCTCAGGCCCGGGACGGCATCGGTGCCGGCGGCGCCGCAGCCTTGGGCGTGCTCGGCGGCCTCGCGATCGGCGGCGCCATCGCGGCGTCCAACGATCCCTATTACCCGGGCAAGCCGGTCTACCGGGCGCCCCCGCCACCGGTCTATGTCGAGGGCCCGATCTGCCATTTCGAGCGCCGTGAGACGATGGATCCCTACGGCGACATCTATGTCCGGCGCGTGCGCGTCTGCGAATAGCCTTCGGGCGTGAACGAGGGCGGCGCCGGAACGTCGGCGCCGCCGCCTGAGAGTGAGTGTTTTGACGCGCGCTCTCCTTCGCCGAACCGGTATCCACTTCGGCGGAGAGCGCTCTAGCGCAGCTGCAGACTGTCCACCACTTGGCGGAACAGGGGCAGAATCTGCTCCCGCTGGTCCGCCCGGGTCACGCCGACGGCGCGGATATAGCCGTCCGGGTTGAAGCGGATCGTCTGCGACACCACCACCGGCTGGTTCGACGGAATATCGACGGCTCGCGCCACGATCTCGTGCCAGTCGATGCCGTTCTGGCGGTAGCTCTGCGAGCGCTCGATGAAGAACTCCTTCATCGTCTGGTTGGCGTAGAGCGAGGCGCGGGCGAAGCCGTCGCGCTGTTCCTGCGGCGTGGGCTGCTGCACCGCCTGGGCGATCACCAGGATCGGCTGCTCCAGATTGGAGACCTGATCCCGCGGCCCGAGGGTGAGCAGCACCGAATTGCCCGCCAGCGCCCGTACCGGGCGGAAGCCCGCCAGGTCGCCGATGCGGAAGGGCAGGGCGGCGATCTGCTCGTCGAGGTCCAGGGCGGCGCGGATGCGCAGGCCCGTGAGCAGGCCGCGCATGGTCTCGTCCGTCTCGGCATCGACCGCCGCCTGGGCGATGATGATGCCGGTGACATCCTTGCCGCCGACGATGAGGAGCCATTTGCGCGCGGCGGGCATCCCCTTGCCGTCGGCGGGGGTCTGCTCGCCGGTGAACAGCACACCCTCGGCGCCGCCATCGAGGGTCACCGGCTCGCGGCTCTGGACGATGAGCCCCTGCGTCTTGAGATTTTCGTCGGTGAAGCTCTGCTTGAGTTCTGGATAGGCTCCGGCCGGCAACTCGACCACCGAGAGCATCGCGCCGCCGCCGATCCGCTCGAAGCCGGTGAAGCGCTTCGACACCGTCATGTCCGAGGGCGGCGTGAAGCCGAAGCGCGAACTCGGCGGGAACACGGCCTCCTCCGCATGGGCAGGCAGGGCCGAGAGCGGAACGGCTAGGCTCCCCACCAGCACACCCGCAGCGAGGACGGCCGCGGCCGCGAGCCGGCGGGAGAACAGACGCAACAGCATCACAGGTTGTCTCCGAACGCCCTGTCGCGGGCATTGTCCCATCCGCGATGGGTCGAACGGCCCGGAGGTCGTGTCAAGCGCGGGAGAGCACGGGAGCGGAATCCTAGCGCCCGCGCCAGCTCCGCCATTGCCGCTCGATCCAGCGGGCGGATTTTTCCATCGGCACCTTGAGGGCGGGCACGTCCTGGGCGAGCAGGGCGAGGCCCAGCGGCAGCATCCAAAGGCCCAGTATCGGCAGGATCGAGAAGATGCCGCCGAGGATCAGCAGGATCGAGGCGAGGAGGCGCAAGGGGAACCGGGACGGCTCGCGCAGCCACTGGACGGCCCGCTGCGCCCGCTCGGGCAACTTGCGGCAGGCGCGATCGACCCGCTCGTCCCAATCCCGCGCCGTGACGTCCATCGCCTGTCCGTGTCCCGTCCGTTCCATCACCCCAGAATGACCGAGCCGGGTGAAAGGTTCTCTCCCGTCGGCACCGTTCGGTGCCGAGATGCGATCCGGGTCCGGGCCGCCGGGATCAGGCGAAGCGCCAGACGCTCGATTTCTTGATCTCGGCATCTTCGAGATCGCGGGTAACGGGAACTTCGTAGGTCGCGACCGCGATCAGCCGCTCCCGCGGCAGGTAGCTCCGGCCGGGGTCTCCGATCAGCACGGTGCGGCCCTGTCGATGCAGGTTGCCGAGCCAACTGCCGACCGCCGCGCCGAGGTCGCGCTCGTAGAACACGTCGGCGGCCAGCACGCTCTCCGCATCCGTGCCGATCAGATCGTTACCGACCGCCGTGATGCGGCTCTCCACCCCGTTGGCGGCGGCATTGAGCGGGATCGCGTGCAGGGCGAAGGGGTCGAGATCGCTGGCGGTGACATGGACCGCCCCGGCCTTCGCCGCAGCGATGGCCACCAGCCCCGAGCCCGAGGCGAAATCGACGACATGCCGGCCCGCCACCGTCTCGGGATGATCGAGGATGTAGCGGGCGAGCGCCTGTCCCCCGGCCCAGGCAAAGGCCCAGAACGGTGGCGGCAGGCCGATCGCCTCCAACTCGTCCTCCGTCTTCTGCCAGAGGGCGGTCGCCTCGTCGGCGACGTGCAGCACGATCTCGGGGGCGTGCGGCACCGGCCTCAGGGCCGTGTGTTCGCGGATGAAGCGGATCGGGTCACGGGAGGGCGTCACGGGGCCAACAACTCCGCATAAAGTCCCGCGACCGTCGCGGCGACGGCCGCCTCAGTATAGCCGCCTTCGAGGATCCGCGCCCGCGCCGCCTCGCCCATCCGCGCGACCAGGGCCGGATCGGCGGCGAGCCGCGTCAGCGCGGCGGCGAGGGCGGCGACATCCCCCGGCGGCACCAGCAGACCCTCGATCCCGTCGCGCACGAGGTCGCGGCAGCCGGGCACGTCACTGGTGAGGATCGCCCGGCCACAGGACGCCGCTTCGAGCAGGGTGCGCGGAAGGCCCTCGCCGCCGCGGGAGGGCAGGGCGCCGACATGGTGGGCGGCGAAGATGCCGGCCACGTCCCGGGTCGGGCCGTGCCACGCGATGCCGTCCCGCGACCAGTCCCGCAGAGTGGCCTCGGGAATCGCCCGCCGGTTCGATGGGTCGGGGGCGCCGTAGAGCGACAGCTCCACCGCCGCGCCGCCGGCGCGGGCCCGGCGCACCGCCTCGACGGCGACGTCGATCCCCTTCGACCACAGCATCCGCGCGACGATGGCGACCTTCAGCGGCGGCGCCGGGGGCAGGGGGCGGGGAGAGAAGCTCTCGGGATCGACGCCCGCGCCGCCGACCAGGGTGACGGCGGTGTCGGACGGGTCGAGGCCGAGCGCCCGCGCATCGTCCGGGTTCTCGAACAGGAAGCGGGTTTGCCGGCTCGCCAACGGGCCCCGGATCAGCCCCTTCAGGGCGACCCGCGACAGCCGCCCGGTCATGTCCTCCCGCGCGCCGAGCAGGCCGAGGCCGGTGAGGGCGAAGACGCGGGCCGGGATGCCGGCGATCGCCGCGGCGGTGCCGCCGACCAGGATGCCGCGCAGGGCGATGCAATGGACGATGTCGGCCTTCAGCGCCTTCAGGATCGCCGCGAGCTGGCCCGCCGCGTAACCCGCCGCCATCGGGTTGAGGCTGGAGCGCTCCGCCTCCAGGGGCACCACGCGGATGCCGTCCGCCTCGATGACGGCCCGGTGCTCGCGCACCCGCGTCACCACCGTGACCGACAGCCCCACCCTCAGGGCGGCGCGGGCCATGGGCAGGAAATGCGAGGCGAAGAACCAATCCTCCGTGGCGACGAAGACGAGGTTCTTGTTCGCGAGAGGGGGAGGCGAAGCGGTCATCGCCAGCGGCTTAGCACGGGCGGCGGCCCGGCGAGAGCCGGAGGTCCGGAACAGCGCCGGCTTCCTTTCGGTTGTCGCCTCACGGGAACAGGAGGGCGGCATGCTGTCTGACGAGGCGGGAGCCGGTGTGGTCGATCCCCGCGAGGCCGCGCGTGAGGCGGGCCTGCGCTACGTGGACGATTCCAAGCCCGGCCTGCGGCGCAAGCGCAACGGCAAGGGCTTCCGCTATCTCGATCCGAACGGGGCTCCGATCCGGGACGCCGACGAGATCGCCCGGCTGAAGAGCCTCGCGATCCCTCCGGCCTATAGCGATGTGTGGATCTGCCCGCACCGCAACGGCCATATCCAGGCGACCGGCCGCGACGAGAAGGGGCGCAAGCAGTACCGCTACCATCCTCGCTTCCGCGAAGCGCGGGAGGCTTCGAAGTTTCACCGCATCATGGCTTTCGCCGAGGCTTTGCCCGGTATCCGCCAGCGGATCGACGCCGATATGGGTCGGCGCGGCCTGCCCCGGGAAAAGGTCCTGGCCACCGTGGTCCACCTTCTGGAGACCACGTTGATCCGGGTCGGCAACGACGATTACGCCCGCTCCAACAAGAGCTACGGCCTCACCACCCTGCGCGACCCCCATGTGAAGGTGGCGGGCTCCGAGATGCGCTTCCGCTTCAAGGGCAAGAGCGGCAAGGAATGGTCGGTCTCGGTCCGCGACCGCAGGGTCGCGAAGATCGTCAAGGCCTGCCAGGACCTGCCGGGCCAGGAACTGTTCCAGTATCTCGACGAGGAGGGCGAGCGGCGCGACGTCACCTCTTCGGACGTCAACGACTATCTCCGCGAGATCACGGGCGAGGATTTCACCGCCAAGGATTTCCGTACCTGGGCCGGCACCGTTCTGGCGGCCCTGGCGCTGCGCGAGTTCGAGGCCTTCGACAACGCGGTGAAGGCCAAGAAGAACCTGCGCACCGCCATCGAGAGCGTCGCGTCCCGGCTCGGCAACACGCCGACCATCTGCCGCAAGTGCTACATCCACCCGCAGATCCTCGATTGCTATCTCGAGGGCGGCCTGCTGCTTCAGGTGAAGGAGGCGGTCGAGGGCGAGCTGACCAACGGCCTCGACGAATTGCGCCCGGAGGAGGCGGCGGTGCTGAGCCTGTTGCGGGGGCGGCTGGAGCGGGCGGCCGAAGCCGCCGGAGCCGATGCCGGAAGCCGCGTCAAAGCCGACGCTCCGCGCCAGACCGGGGGCCGCAAGGCGAAGGCGGCAGGCACGAAGCGCGGGGCGGCCAAAAGCCGGGCGGCGTGAAACTCCTTTGTTCTGACCAGGGAGCCGGTCTCACTGTTCGCTCTGCACGATGGCGCCATACCAGCCGAGCCCGCGATAGGTTTCGTAGCCGGGCGTGCGGTGGAAGGCGGTGACGGTGCGGGAGGCGGGATCACGGACGACGCCGCTCTCGCGCCCTTGAAGGTTGGCGGCCAGGGTCTCCGTGAGCACGCCCCTGCCGTCGGAGGCGGCGAGGACGCGGTTCCGTGCATCCGCCAGGACCACGCGGGTCCGGGCCCGGTCCTCGTCGGCGACGCGCACGCCCGCGACGATGGCTTTGGCTTGCGGCTCCCAATCGAAATGGATGGCGAGCACGCCGCAGGCGGGGCCGTCCTCGCGGATCGCGGCGGCATAGGTCGCGACCTGTGCTCCGCCGAGCTGTGCCTCGCAGCGGACCTCGCCGGGGACGTAATCGTCCGCACGCGCGAGGAGAAGCGCGTTCCGGAACCAGGGCTCGTTCGCCACGCTGCGCCCGCGAAGGTTGGGGTAGCGTTCCGGGCGCCCGGTGGCGAGCACGGTCCCGTCCGGGCCGCACAGCCAGAGATCGAGATAGACTGTATAGGCCGAGAGGATCACCGCGAGCCGCCCCGCGGCATGGTCGGCCGTCCCCTCCCGTCCCGCATTGGCGGCGCAGGCCACGACGGCGGCATCCGTGGCCCACCAGCGCACGTCGCAGGTGCGTTCATAGAGATTGCGGTCGATCAGTTCGACGGCGTTGAGGGCGAGATCGATCAGGCGCTCGCCCTGGGCCCTCGCCGCCATCGCATCGACGCTGCGCTGCAGCTCGGCGATCCGGGTGGCGAGGCCGCTTTCCAGTTCCCGGGCCAGATCCTCGATGGCGCCGCTGATCCCGCGCACTTCTTGCGCCACCACGGAGAAGCCGCGCCCATGCTCGCCGGCTCTGGCGGCCTCGATCAGGGCATTGAGGGCGAGGATCTTCGCCTGGGCCGTGATCTGCCGGATGCTGCCGACCTTGTCACGGGTGATGTGCCCGACCTCTGCCGTCAACTGAGCGATGCTGACCGAACCGGGCGCCAGGGGGCTCGCCGCATCGGAAGGGGGTGCCAGTGAGACCGATGCGGAGGCTGCCATAACGAAAACTCAGATTGCGTATGATTCTTCATCCATCGTTTATTGTTAATATAAATATAAGGCGCCGCTGCGAAGCTGTCCTCCAATTCCAGGCGAGCGTGCCGCGGACGAAGAATGGACGTTGCAAGTTTCTGTTCAGGCTTGGACTTTAGCGAAAATCCGGGCTTGAGGCAGAAAAGGGGGAGCGCGTGTCCGTTCGCTGCTCCGCCCATCGCGCGCAGTGGCGAACCGCCGCCTCGGCGGGCGGTTGACGGATGACAGGCTGCGGGCAACCGTGCCGGTGCAACGCCCCAGTGACATGTTCGAGGCCGCGCCTTCCGGGCGGCGAGGAGAGGTGAGGCCATGGAACTCGATGCCTTGATGCTCTCACGCATCCAGTTCGGCTTCACCATGGCGTTCCACATCATCTTCCCGGCCTTCACGATCGGGCTCGCCGCCTTCCTCGTGCGGCTGGAGGCGCAGTGGCTGTGGACGCGCAACCCGATGTACCGGGTGCTCTACCGGTTCTGGGTGAAGGCCTTCGCGGTCTCCTTCGGCCTCGGCGTCGTCTCCGGGATCGTCATGAGCTACCAGCTCGGCACGAACTGGTCGCGTTATTCCGACTTCACCGGCAACGTGTTGGGGCCGCTGATCCAGTACGAGGTCATCACTGCCTTCTTTCTCGAAGCGGGCTTCCTCGGGATCATGCTGTTCGGCTGGGACAGGGTCGGCGACCGGCTGCACTTCCTGGCGACCTGCATGGTCTCCCTCGGCACCCTGATCTCGGCTTTCTGGATCCTCTCGGCCAATTCCTGGATGCAGACGCCGGCCGGCTTCACCATCGAGAACGGCCGGGCGGTCGCCACCGATTGGTGGCAGGTGATTTTCAACCCGAGCTTCCCGATCCGCTACGCGCACATGGTGCTCGGCTGCTTCCTCACCACCGCCTTCGCGGTATCGGGCATGGCCGCCTGGATGATCCTGCGCGCCCGCAAGGAGCCGCCGGCGAAGGTGGCCGGGGCGCGGACCTCGCTTTCCATGGCCTTGTGGTTCGCGCTGATCTTCACGCCGATCCAGATCTTCGTGGGCGATTCCCACGGGCTCGCGGTGCTCAAGCACCAGCCGACCAAGCTCGCGGCGATCGAGGCGAACTGGGACACGCAGAAGGACATGCCGCTGCTGCTCTTCGCGATCCCGAACATGGCCGAGGAGCGCAACGATTTCGAGATCGGCATCCCGAAGCTCGGCTCCTTCATCCTCACCCACGATTTCTCCGGCGTGGTGCCGGGCCTGAAGGAGGTGCCGCGGGACCAGCGGCCGCCGGTCTGGCCGGTGTTCTACTCGTTCCGCATCATGGTCGCGATCGGCATGGCGATGTTGGCCTTGAGCCTGTGGAGCCTCTATCTGCGCTGGAAGGGCACGCTGTTCGAGAACCGCCTGTTCCTGACCTGCGCCATGCTGATGACGCCTTCCGGCTTCGGCGCGGTGATCTTCGGCTGGTTCACCGCTGAAATCGGGCGCCAGCCCTACATCGTCTACGGCCAGCTCAAGACGGCCGATGCCCATTCGCCGCTGACGGCCGAAGCCGTGACCGCCTCGCTGATCGCCTTCCTCATCGCCTACGCCATCATCTTCGGCTTCGGCAGCTACTATCTCGCCAAGCTCCTGCGCAAAGGTCCCGAGCCGTTCGAGCCGTCGGTGCCCGGCGACGAGGTCGGCCGCAAGCCGAAGCGACCGCTCTCGGCCGTGGACGAGCGCTTGGAGCCGCGGACGGTTTGACCGTCACATCCGGGCGCCGAGGGCCGCAGGGCGCCTGGCGACGCGCGGCGACTCGGTATCGATCACCGGATCGAGGCCGAGCCGGCGGGCGAGGGTGACGAGATCCTTGAGCCGGCCGGTCTGCGTCTTGCGACGCAGATTCAGCCGGTGGGTCTCGACCGTGCGCACGCTGAGCGACAGGCGCCGGGCCACCTCCTTGTTGCTGAAGCCGGCGCTGAGGAAGCGCAGCACCTCCGCCTCGCGGGGCGTGAGCCCGACCGCGTCGGGAAGCGTCTCCTCCGCCACGGCGCGGGGAGCGGGTGCGGCCGCTCCGGCCAAGGCAAGCACGCTGGCGCAGACCTCCTCCGCCGAGCCGCCGGCTCCGATGAAGGCGTCGGCGCCGGCCTCGATCATCCGGGACATCGCCTGCGCGTCGAGGGCGCGAAACAGCACGAGAACCCGCAGCCAGGGCCGTCCCGCGCGCAAGGCGGAGATCCGGGCGCAATCGGCTTCCGGCTGGCTGCCCTCCACGGCGATCAGCGCCACGGCTGCTGCCGGGCCGCTGCCAGCTAGGTCGTTCTCGCCGATGGTGCGCAGGAGCGGGGCGTGTTCCAGCCGGGCCCGCAGCCGGGCGTCGAGTCGCGTCGGTTCATCGACGATGAGAAGCTGGACGGCCCGGCTCCCGGTGTGATTGACGGCTTCGCTCATGCCGCTCCCCTCTCGTCCCGCCGCTGAACGGTGCGGCAGGTGCGGAGGAAGAGGAACAAGAGTCGTTCCAGCGATTTTCGGCGGTTTTTGCCCCCGAATCGTCCTGCGGCGGGGAGACCGGCCGCTCCCCGTCCCGCATTGGGACGGAAGCGGAGCCTTTGGTCCCGATGGACGGCGGAGCGATCAGTTCGCGCGTGCGATGATGAGATCGTTGACCGCCGAGACGACGCGGTTCCGGCCGGTTCGCTTGGCTTCGTACAGGGCGATATCGGCCTGCTTGAGCAGGCCCTCGACCGTCGTGCCCTCGGACCACTCGCTGATGCCGAAGCTGCATGTGAGGCGCACCGGCCCCTTGATCGAGCGAATCCGCAAGTCGGACATATTGAGGCGCAGGCGAGAGGCGAGCGCCTCGGCTTCGAGCAAGCTCTGGCCGGGGAGCACGACCGCGAATTCCTCGCCGCCCAGGCGTCCCGAGATGCCCTCCGGCGCGATCAGGCCGGCCACCGCCTTGATCGCCGCATCGCCGACATCGTGGCCGTACTCATCGTTGACGCGCTTGAAGTGGTCGATATCGAGCAGGATCGCGCAGAGCCGCCCGAACGATCCGGCCTTCTGGGTGGCCTCCCGGCTGCGCTGCAGGAAGGCGCGGCGGTTGAGCAGGCCGGTGAGCGCATCCGTCTCGGCGAGCCGGATCAACTCGCTCTGCAGCGTGGTCAGCCGCTCCGCGGCGCGCAGGCGCGCCTGCAGTTCCTCCGCCCCCGGCGGTTTGTCGATGAAGTCGTCGGCCCCGCTGTCCAGTGCCTCGGCGAGGTTGCGGGCATTGCGGGCCGAGGACATGGCGATGATCGAGAGCGGGCGGCTCGCCTCGGCGAGCAGACGGGCCGACCAGCACAGTTCCAAGCCGCTCAGGGGGCGGACTTCGAGGCTGGTGATCAGCGCGCGGACCTTCGGGTTATCGGTGACGTAGGCCAGGGCCTCGGCGGAATCGGTGAACTGCGTCACCACATGGCCCCGAGGCTCGAGCATGCCCGCCACGACCCGCAGGACGACGCGGCTCGAATCCACGATCACGATATGCACGGCCGTTGCCCCCGGTTGCCGGGATGACACTGCGCGACATCCGTTAAGGGCCGGTCTCCGAGATGTCCTCAATACCCTGTGAAGCGACCGGAATGCCCTGTCGCGGACAGGCGGCAGCAGTAAATCGGAGGCCTGCCGTTCCCGTCACGCGAGGGCAGCGCAAAACGAGCGCCTGCCATCGCCTACGCTCTGGCCATGCCGAGATTTGGTTTTGCGCAGGGGCGAGAGAGGGGGCGGTCGCGAAAGACAGAGGACCTGCGAAATGGAAGCCGGCTGTTTGGCCGATCTCCAACGCAGGAGGTCCGATGATGTGATGTTTTGGTCGAAGCGGTCGGTGATAGTTCCCCGCATGGGACCGCGAAACGTCAGGCAAAGCAATCTGGGCACCGCCGTCTTCGGGCCAATGATCCCAGATTGCTTCGGATGGCCCGCAATCACGAGAGCTCGGGAAGCTCTCGGCGAGAACGAGCTGACTGTACGATCAGAGGGGGCGGACGGCCTTGAGATACTCGCCGCCCTTCGACTGATCGAAGGCGAAGAAATGCTTTTGGTTGCCGTGCACTTCCGACCGAACGCTGCTGGTGCCCTTGTCACCCGACTGGGTGATCGTGCCGCCCACATTCGAAGCGGTCGAATTATCGTAATGCCACATTCCGATGCCCTTGGCATTGACGACCCAGTGCCCGCCCGCAGCGGCGACGCTGTCCAGGGCTTCATCATCGAGGCGGTAGGTTTCCTCAGACATCTACATCTCCTGTGATTGGGCTGATGCCCTGCATCCGCATCATCTGAATGACGGACATTTGTTGATGAAGTGTTGACTTGGCTCGTATTTGGAAAGGTGAAGTTTTCATAAACTCGTTTTTGAAAAATATCGCTGCAATATGTACTTCCATATTATGGATGCCTGCCTGGTCGAAGGATCATTCCGTCGGCCTTCGAGGGCGGGGTTTCGACCCGTCATCGAAGCAGGCTGTCGATGCATCGATGGCTTAAAGACAGTCCTCATTGCGGTTTTGTCTGTGTCTTCATGTTCCTGAAGAAGACATTCGCAAGATGGTTCTCAGTCGACCTGCTGTCGGTGCGTTTTGTCACCGTCTTAAGCGAGGGGCTCATCTGATCGCCGTCTTTCGGCGAAGAGGATGCCGGTGCGCCGGAGAGAGCGCGGCCTTGCAAGGATCAGACGGCGTTCCGCGACCCGGCGCGGGACGCGCCCGAGCGGGACGATGTCGTGGATCTGGGGGTGAATCTTGGGGGAGACGTGCGGGCGATCCGTCTGCCGAACACGCTTTTCCGTGTTCGCGACAGGCCGACGAAGAGAAGCGGCGGTGCTGCCTGTCAGGTCACAGGCGATCCGATCGAGAGTCTCGGCCCGTCTTCTGAAGGTCTTCGAATCCTCTTCGCCGAAGCGGCCTCTGCTTCGGTGGGATGCGCTCTAACGGAGGCGAGCGGGCACCTGCACCGATACCACCTGCGGGCCGCCCTCCACCTCGGAACGGGAGGCGGGATCGACCCAGGTGCCGCCGGAATCCTTCGAGAGAACGCGGGCCCCGTGCCGCCGGGGCGCGGGGCGTCCGGCGGCCGGTCTCCGCCGTTCAATCACGGTGAGGGTCGGACGGGCCGCTGGCGCATCGCGGACGCCGGCCACCGTCGGGATGCCGTAGGTTCCGTATCCCCAGGCCGGCGGGACGATCCGGCTCGTGCTGGCCAGGGGCGCGAAGGGCGCACCCAGATAGGCGCCTTCGATGGCCGGTCCCGCGAAACGGACTTCGGAATATCCGGAATAGCCCTGGAGCAGCGGATCGGCGACCGCAGCCGATGAAGCACCCAGCGCGAGCACCAGGGCGAGGCCGGTCCGGTGGGCGAACGGGATGCGCATCGAGCGAAGCTCCTCGGGGTGGGGCGTTCGGGGGATGCTCGGTTGGAGCACCGGGGTCAGGGGCCGAATGCGGCGGCGCTCATGGTCGTTCCTCTCGCCCCGCCGACGCCAGCCGATGCAGAGTGCTGAGACGCGTCAGCGTCCGGCAGCCTCCTCAGCGGCAGATTGTGACGCGCCGGACGATCCAGCCCTCGCCCTCGATCCAGAGGCGGCGGCGCTGCTTGTTGCAATTGGCGCTGTCGTCTTCGCTCTCCGTGGCATTGGCCGGCTGGGAAAGCTGGGACGCCTCGGCGACCTGGGTCGTGCTGCGGCCGGCGGGCTGTGCCGCGGAGGCCGGCACCACGGTGAGACCGGCCAGGACGAGGCCGGCGAAGGCGGCCGCGGCGGTGGGATGCGAGATCATGGTATCCTGCCCGCGCGCCCCACGGACGCGCTCCATCGGTTCGGTGAGGGCGGTCGGGGACCTGCGCCGCAGGGGCCGCCGCATCTTGTCTCAACAATCCCCAACGTGGCCGTTGGGTTTCGCCGCCGGGCCGGAAAGCGGCGAAAATTTGTCCGAAGCGAAGCGCCCCCCGTGGCCGGTGCGGAGGTCAATTCCCGGGCCGAGCCCTGCTCTTGCGAGAATGGCGCAAAGAGTTGTACTGGCACAGGCGTTAAAAAGAGAGCTTCATCGCTTGCAAAGCTGGTGATTTTCTTTTTGAGAACGTTTCTAAGCTGCGCTCGTCGTCGTGACTTAGTTGCTGTGCCGCAAGTATTCGTGACGCCGCCCGGTGGGGCGCTGCTGTCGAAGCTCAGGATCCGGATCGAAGACAACTCCGCCGGATCGAATCGGGAGTGGTAGGATGACAACGGACGGATCGACGTTCGTGCAGGCTTTCATGATCCTGTTCCGTGAGGGACTGGAAGCTCTGCTGGTGATCGCGGCCTTGGCTGCTTTCCTGCGCCGCGCCGGCGCAGCCGAGCGGATTACGCCGGTCTATCTGGGGGCGCTGGCCGCCGTCGCCGCGAGCGTCGGCATGGCCTGGGTGTTCGAGACCTATTACGACGGCAACCACAGCGACCTGTTCGAGGCGGCGGTGATGCTCACGGCCGCGGCCCTGCTGTTCTACATGAGCGGGTGGATGTTCGTCCGCCAGGACCCGAAGGCGTGGCAGGCGGATCTCCACCGGCTGGCCGAGCGGGCGCTCGGCGCCGGCACCCTGCTGTCGCTCGCCGGCATCGCCTTCCTGGCGGTGTTCCGCGAGGGCGCCGAGACCATCCTGTTCCTGCACGCCCTCGCCAAGGGCGGCAATGGCTTCGACGCCTCGCTGCTCGCCGGCCTCGCCGTCGCGGCCCTCGCATTGGTGGCGATGTTCGTGGCGATGCAGTGGCTGGCCCTGCGCCTGCCGCTTCGCCCGATGTTCATCGTGACCTCCGCCTTCCTGTTCTTCATGGGCCTCCGGATGGTCGGCGAGGCTTTCCAGGAATTCCAGGAGCAAGCGCTGATCCCCTTCACCACGGAGGGAGTGCCCGCCTTCGTGTCGCAATGGGGCTTGAGCAACGGCAGCTGGGAGGCGCTCGGCACCCAGCTCGCCATCCTGTTCGTGGCGGTGGTCGCCGGCCTCGTCAGCGTGCTGCGCAAGGGCGGCAAGGCGCAGGCCCGCGACGGGCGGACGGTTTCCGCCACCTCCTGACAGCAAACCCGCGGCGGCATCGTCATCGGACGGCGCCGTCTCCCTACCTGTTGCAACGGTGCGAAGGCGGCCTCCTGGATGGCCTTCGCCTCAGGCTCCGCAGGGGCGGCCGAACCCGTCGAGCGGGTGCTGCCTCAGGTCTTGAGCCGAGCCTTGATCCGATAGGTGAGGCCGTCACGCACGTCGCGGTAGCCGTCGAGGCGCTGTTCGCGGCTCCCCTCCTGCACCAGCGTCGGATCCGGCGTCGGCCAGTACTCGACATCCGCCGCGATGGTGTGGGTGAGTTCCAGGGCGCGGTGATGGGCCTCCGGCGAGAGGGTGACGATCAGGTCGAAGTTCAGCCCCTCCCAATCCTCCAATTCCTCGATGGTGCGCGGCTTATGCCGCGAGGCGTCGATGCCGATCTCGTCGAGGGCGGCGAGCATGAACGGATCGCTCGGCTCACCCGAGCGCACGCCCGCCGACTGCACATAGGTCGACTTGCCGAAATAGTGGCGCGCGATCGCCTCCGCCGCCAGCGAGCGCACCGCGTTGAAATTGCACATGAACAGGACGGACTGCACCCGCCGTTTCTTCGGCCCGGTCCCCGGGATCGCGTCGTCCGCCATGCCCCGCCTTGGTGCCTCTCGCGAACCCGCCCTCCGCTGCCGCGGCCGATGCATCCACGGCTCGGGCGGTTCGTGAGATGCTCTCGCTCAAGCTGATATAGGGCTGGCCGGCAGCGCCCGAAAGCGCATCGTTTTGCCGAGGGTGCCGCCCTTTCGGGCAGGATGCTGCCGGGTGCCCGCGGCCGGATCCGACGATCCGTGCCGGACGCCGTCTAGCCCTTCCAGTGCAGGGCGAAGATGAGGGTGAACAGGCGCCGGGCGGTATGGTGGTCGAGATCGACCTTGCCTTCGAGGCGCTGGCGCAGGAGTTCGGAGGCCTCGTTGTGCAGGCCGCGCCGGCCCATGTCGATCGCCTCGATCTGCGTCGGCGAGGCGGTGCGGATCGCGCTGAAATAGCTCTCGCAGATCATCTCGTAGTCGCGGATGACGCGCCGGAACGGCGTGAGCGAGAGGAGGTGGGTCATCACCGGCTCGCCGGCTTCCGTCGTGATCGCGAAGGACAGCTTGTTCTCGACAAGCCCCAGCACCAGGGCATAGGGCCCCTCGTCCCGGCCGGGCAGGGTGAAGGAGTTCTCCTCCAGGATGTCGTAGATCGCGATGGCGCGCTCGTGCTCCTGGTCCGGATTGCCGCGGCCGATGGAGGACTCGTCGAGGCGTACCGCCGCGAGCCGGTTTCTCGGCTTCTCCTGCGCTGCTTGCGCGCTCTGCACCGCTTCGGCCTTCATCGCCGCCGCCTTCTCGCGTCGGCACCCGAATCTTCGGGTGCCCGATATCCGTCACATGAGCCGCAAGCGCGGGTCTCAGGCAAGTTGTCCCCGAAGATCGCTTAAAAAGTGATCCTCGGGGCCTCTCCGATGCATCGGCCCGTCAAAGATTGAGCCGGATCGCCACCGAGCGGGCATGCCCGTCGAGCCCCTCGGACTGCCCGAGGGTGATGGCCGCCGGGCCCAGCGCCCGGAGGGCGGCCGGATCGCAGCGCAGGATCGAGGTGCGCTTCATGAAGTCGAGCACCCCGAGCCCGGACGAGAACCGCGCCGAGCGGGCGGTCGGCAGGACATGGTTGGGGCCGCCGACATAGTCGCCGATCGCCTCCGGGGTATGTGAGCCGAGGAAGATCGCCCCGGCATTGCGGATCTTCAGCGCGAGCGCGTCGGCATCCTGCGTCTCGATCTCCAGATGCTCCGGCGCGATAGCATCGACCAGCGGCACCGCCTCCTCGAAATCCCGCACCCGGATGATCGCGCCGTAATCGCGCCAGCTCGCCCGGGCGATCTTCTCGCGCGGCAGGGTGGCCAGGGCGCGCTCGACCGCCTGCTCGGTGGCATCGGCCAGCTCGTCCGAATCGGTGACCAGCACGGCCTGGGCCGCCTCGTCGTGTTCGGCCTGGGCCAGGAGGTCGGCGGCGATCCAGTCGGGATTGGCATGGCCGTCGGCCAGGATCAGCACTTCGGAGGGGCCGGCGATCATGTCGATGCCGACCTGCCCGAACACCCGCCGCTTGGCGGCCGCGACATAGGCGTTGCCGGGGCCGACGATCTTGGCGACGGGGGCGATGCTCGGCGTGCCGTAGGCCAGGGCCGCCACCGCCTGCGCCCCGCCGACCCGGTAGATCTCGGTGATGCCGGAGAGCTTCGCGGCGGCGAGCACGAGCGGGTTGAGCTGACCCTCGGGAGTCGGCACCACCATGACGATGCGCGGCACGCCGGCGACGCGGGCCGGCACCGCGTTCATCAGCACCGAGGACGGATAGCTCGCGGTGCCACCGGGAACGTAGAGCCCGACCGATTCGAGCGCGGTCCAGCGCCAGCCGGCGGTGACACCGAGATCGTCGGTTGCGAGGTGATCCTGCGGGATCTGGCGGCGGTGATAGGCCTCGATCCGCTCTGCGGCGAGGGCGAGCGCGGCGCGGGCCTCTGTCGAGCAGGCGGCGACGGCGTCCTCCACCTCCTCGGCGGTGATGCGCAGGGCCCGTTCGGAGAAGTCCTGGCCGAGCCGGTCGAAGCGGCGGGTATACTCGACCAGGGCGGTGTCGCCCCCGGTGACGACCCCGGCGATGATCCCGCGCACGGTCTCGTCCACGTCCTCCGCGATCTCGCGCTTGAGGCTGAGCAGGCGCTTGAAGGCCTCCGCGAAATCGGGGGAGCGGCTGTCGAGGCGGATCATCGGGCTTTATCGATCGAAGAGGGGAGGGAGGTCACGGGCGGTTCTCGATCAGGGTGCGGACGGCCTCGTGGTCGGGGCGGCCATCCGCCTCCCAGACCGGGCCGAGATCCTTCAGGCGCACCTCGATGCATTCGAGTTCGAGCCGGATCGCGGCGCCGCCGGAGAAGACGAGCGTGGCGATACCGGACGGGGCGTCGGTCTCCTCGAAGGTGACCGCGAGCAGGCTCAGGCTCTCGCCGGAGGCGGCGCCGGGGCTGATGCCTCGGGCCTTGACGGAGAGCACGCGCTCGAAATGCACCCCGGTGAGGCGGCGCCGGGGCGGCTCGCCGGGGGCGACGGACCAGTCGAAGCGGCGGGCGGCCAGCACGAAGCGGTGCTCCCCCGGCAGCCATGCGAGATCCTCCGGCCGCAGGATCGCGTCCTGCAGATGCGCGGAGATGACGGCGAGATCCTCGGCGTCGAGGGCGGCGAGCTTGAGAAGCTCCATGCATTACGCTCCGAGCCCCCCGTCCGGACACGCGGGGAGCGGATTTCGAAGCCGTAGGTAGCGAGGCGACCCGCCTGCGGCAACCGGCAGCTCCGGCTGGAGCGGAACGAACGGCTCTTTCGGGCTCATCGCGCGTTCATGAGCGCATGGCTAAGGTCGCGTGGACTATTCTTAAGCCATCCGGAGGGGATGCGGACGATGCGAAGCGGAATTCTGACTGTCGGGAGCGTCCTGGGCGCCGCCCTGGCCCTCGGGGTCGTGGCGAGCCCGGCGAGTGCCCAGTATTACGGCGGCGGCTACGATGGCCCGCGCCGTTACGACGACGATTACGGGCGCCGCCGCTACGACGAGGATTACGGCTACAGCCGGCGCCGCCGCTACGAGGACGAGGATGACGGCCCGCGCTTCCGTGGCCCCCCGCCGCGCTACGGCGGTCGGGGCGGCAGCGTCTGCGTCACCGCCCGCGGCAATTGCCCGACAGGCTTCGCGCCGGTGAATTCCCCTTGCGCCTGCGACATTCCCGGCTTCGGGATCAAGCGCGGCGCCGTCGCGCGCTAAGCGTCCATCTCCGGCGCGGGGGGCGGAGGTTCCGCCGCGTCCGGGAGGCTGAACGGCCTCGTTCCCCGGTGGGGAGCGGTGGCGGGGCCGTTCGTGAGCCCTGCTCGGGGCCCCTCCCTCGGAGCGGGAGAGGCCGGCGCGGCTGCGGGTCAGGCCCGGACGCGTTCGATCTGCGCCCCGCAGCGACCGAGCTTGGCCTCCAGGGCCTCGAAGCCACGGTCGAGATGGTAGACGCGGTTGATCTGCGTCTCGCCTTCCGCCGCCAGGGCGCCGATGACCAGCGAGACCGAGGCGCGCAGGTCGGTGGCCATCACGGGCGCGCCCTTGAGCCGCTCCACGCCTTCGACCACGGCGAGATCGCCGTCGAGGCGGATTCTGGCTCCGAGGCGGGCCAGTTCCTGCACATGCATGAAGCGGTTCTCGAAGATCGTCTCGCGGATGCGCGACTGGCCCTTGGCGAGTGTCATCAGCGCCATGAACTGCGCCTGGAGATCGGTCGGGAAGCCGGGGAAGGGGTCGGTGGTGACGTCGGCGGGAGCGATGCCGCCGCCGTTGCGGCGCACGCGGATGCCGTCGGCCGCGGGCGTGATCTCGGTGCCGGTCGCGGCGAGGGTGTCGAGGGCGCTGGCGAGCAAGTCGGTCCGGGTGTTGACCAGGGTGACATCACCCCCGGTCATCGCCACCGCCATGGCGTAGGTGCCGGTCTCGATCCGGTCGGGCAACACCTCGTGGCGGGCGCCGGACAGGCGCGCCACGCCTTCCACGACGATGCGGGAGGTGCCCGCGCCCTCGATGCGCGCGCCCATCTTGATCAGGCATTCGGCGAGATCAGTCACCTCCGGCTCGCGGGCGGCGTTGTCGATCACGGTGGTGCCGTAGGCCAGTGCCGCCGCCATCAGCGCCACATGCGTGCCGCCGACAGTGACCTTGGGGAAGTCGATCTCCGCGCCGCGCAGGCCGTTCTTGGTCTTCGCCACCACGTAGCCGCCGTCGATCTCGATCTCGGCCCCGAGCTTCTCCAGGGCCATGATGAGCAGGTCGACGGGGCGGGTGCCGATGGCGCAGCCACCCGGCAGGGAGACCTTGGCCTCGCCGAAGCGGGCGAGCAGCGGCGCGATCACCCAGAAGCTCGCCCGCATGGTCGAGACGAGTTCGTAGGGCGCCGTGGTGTCGATGATGTTCGAGGCGGTGAGCCGCACGGTCTGGCCGGTCTCGGCGGTCTGGCCCGGACGCTTGCCGACGACCATGTGGTCGACGCCGTGATTGCCGAGGATGCGGGTCAGCGCGGCGATATCGGCGAGCCGCGGCACGTTGATGAGTTCCAGCGTCTCGCCGGTCAGCAGGCTCGCGATCATCAGCGGCAGCGCCGCGTTCTTCGCTCCCGAGATCGGAATGGTGCCGTTGAGCGTCGCGCCGCCGGTGATGTGGATGCGGTCCATCGTTGTCCTCGGAGCGCCTCCCGGGCCGGAAGGGTCGCTTGGGTCCCAGGCGCGCGGGCGCCCCTCATGTCGAGCAGGGAGGTATAGGCGGTATCCGGCAAAAAGAAGAAGCGTGGCCGCAGATTCCCGCCGGGAGGCAGCCGGTTCGTGCTCGGCCGGTCCTTTCCCCGCTATCCCGCGTCGCCGGCCGGCCCCACCTTCGGCGCGGGCGCGGTCTCGGCCGGGGGCTCGTCCTCGGCGCGGCCGCGCGCCTGCGCCTTGCGCCGACGCAGGTTGTCGCGCAGGGCGGCCTTGAGCCGGGCGGCCCGCTCCTCGTCCTTGGTTCCCATCCTCGGATCCCCGACCGCTCCCGGTCACGATGCCACCGGGCGCGGCTCTAAGCTCTTGTTTTGACGTGCTCTCTTTCGCCGAAGCGGCCACCCATCCGGCGCGATCTTCGGTGAAAGAGCGCTCTAACGTGGTTTCCAGCTCCCTGCCAACGCGGAAGCGGCCGGGTCGGCCGGCCCGGCTCCCGGCCGCGTCCCATTGTCACCCGCCGCGCGAGGCGTGACGCGGTCCGGACCGCCATCCGAAAACCGGGGATCCTGCGGTGCTCAGGCTCCTGCCTCGGCACCGCCACCTGTGACGATCAGCGCATAATCCCCACGCGACTTTAAGCCGGCGCAAAGCAGGAATGTCTCGAACTCACCTTGAACCAGTTCGAAAATACCTCCTATCTTGCGATCTCAGCGGCACCGGCGAGGGACTCGTCCCGAGAAGAAACGGCAGCCGCCGGTCGGACGGTGAGGCGCGGCTGATCACGCGCCCTTCTCTGGGGGCTGAACCTTGGGAAACCGCTGCCCCGACCGCGAATGGTTCGGCACCACCCTTTGCGGGGACGGCGCCCGGGCCCGGATTCTTACCCCGAGGCGTCCCGAGAAGAACGCCCGGCCAGCCGAAAGCGTCGAGGACGGATGCCCGTGAACCTGATGCCCGTGAACGCTGCCGACAGCGCCGCCCTGTCCGATGAGTCGATCGTGGGCGGTGACGGCGGCGTGGACGCGGGTGACGTAAGCCAAGAAGACGTCGGCCACGACGGAAGCAATGCTCGGGCCAGCTTCGAGCGCCGGCCCGCCGGTCCGCGCACGGATTACGACGGCCATTTCCGCGCCGCCCTCGACCGCCTGCACAGCGAGCGCCGCTACCGCGTCTTCGCCGATATCGAGCGCATCTCGGGCCGCTTTCCCCAGGCCACTTGGCGGCGGCCGGAGGGGGGCAGCCGCGAGATCACCGTCTGGTGTTCCAACGACTATCTCGGCATGGGCCAGCACCCGGAAGTGGTCGGCGCCCTGACACAGACCGCAGCCCGCTGCGGCGTCGGCGCGGGCGGCACCCGCAACATTGCCGGCAACAACTCGCCTCTGGTCGATCTGGAGCGTGAGCTCGCCGACCTCCACGGCAAGGAGGCGGGGCTCGTCTTCACCTCCGGCTACGTCTCGAATCAGTCCGGCATCTCCACCATCGCCAAGCTGATCCCGAACTGCCTGATCCTGTCGGACGCCTTCAACCACAATTCCATGATCGAGGGCGTGCGCCATTCGGGCTGCGAGAAGCGTGTCTTCCGCCACAACGATCTCGAGCACCTTGAGCAGCTTCTGGCCGAGGCCGGCGATCGGCCGAAGCTGATCGCCTTCGAATCGGTCTACTCGATGGATGGCGACGTGGCGCCGATCGGTGCGATCTGCGACCTCGCCGACGCCTACGGCGCCATGACCTATCTCGACGAGGTGCACGCGGTCGGCCTCTACGGCGAGCGCGGTGCCGGCATCGCCGAGCGCGACGGCGTGATGCATCGGGTCGACGTGATCGAGGGCACCCTGGCCAAGGGCTTCGGCTGCGTCGGCGGCTATATCACCGGCTCCGCCAATCTCTGCGACGCGGTGCGCAGCCACGCGGCGGGCTTCATCTTCACCACTGCTCTGCCGCCGGCCATCGCCGCCGCGGCCCGTGCCTCGGTGCGCTACCTCAAGCGCTCGAAGACGGAGCGGGAGGCGCATCAGCTTCAGGCGGCCCGCACCAAGGCGGCCCTGGAAGCCGCCGGCCTGCCGGTGCTCGCCACCGAAACCCATATCGTGCCGGTGATGGTGGGCGATGCCGAGCTGTGCAAGGCGGCCGCCGACCACCTGCTGGAGCGGCACGACATCTACATCCAGCCGATCAACTACCCCACGGTGCCGCGCGGCACCGAGCGCCTGCGCATCACTCCGTCGCCCTTCCACGACGATGCCCGTATCGCGGCCCTGACCGCCGCCCTGGTCGAGACCTGGGATACCCTCGATCTGCCGCGGGCGGGGACGGTGTTCGCCGCCGCCGCGGAGTAGGCAGCCGCTCCGGGAAGGGGCACGGCCGTTTCCGCGCGGCTCCCGACCGCGCGGACATGGCATCTCGTAAGGGGCGCCCTCAGCGCTTGCGTACGAATTCCGTGCGCAGGACGAGGCCCTTGATGCTGTCGTGGCGGCAATCGATCTCCTCCGGGTCGTCCGTGAGGCGGATCGAGCGGATGACGGTGCCCTGCTTCAGGGTCTGGTTCGCGCCCTTGACCTTGAGATCCTTGATCAGGGTCACCGAATCGCCGTCGGCGAGGATGTTGCCCGACGCGTCGCGGACGGGTTCACGTGCGGCCGCCGTTTCGGCCGTCGCTCCGGCGGGGCGCCATTCGCCGAGCGCCTCGTCGTAGATGTAGGTATCGTCCGTATCCGTCATCGTCTGGCTCCTGACGGTCACGCCGCCGTGAGCGCGGCCATAGCGGCGCGGCAGGCTGTCCGACAAGCGCGCTGCGGGCATGGCTCCGTGCTGACAACCGTTTCGGGAGCCCGCGCCGGTCATGCCAAATCCGTTTGATCCCTTCGGGAGGGCGGGATTTGGGCTTCGCTCAGACGCCGCGCAGGCTCCCTGATTCTGCCTCCGGTCCGATCAAACGGGGACAGATCAGAGATCGATGACGAGGCCGTCCTCCGCCGCGATGTAGCCGTCGGGCGTATGGGCGATCATCTCCGGGCTCATATGCGTCAGCATCAGCCGCTTCGGGCCGATCTCCGGCAGGCGTCGTTTGAGCGTTGCCCAATCGAGATGAAACTTGACCGGGCGCTCCAGCGTGTACCCTTCCGCGATCATCAGGTCGGCTCCGCGCCCGGCCTCGATCAGCGCCTCCACCCATTCGGTATCGCCGGTATAGCTCAGCACCCGGCCGTCGCATTCCAGCCGCAGGGCATGGGACGGGGCGCCGGAGGGATGGCGCACGGCGAAGGCGGTGGCGGTGACGCCTTCGACCGCGATGGACGGCCCGGCCTCCATTTCCACGACCTCGACCTTGAAGCGGCGCTCGGCCGTGCTGGAGCCGGGAAACAGAACCTCCATCGCCGCCTGCAGGCGTTCGGCCGTGCCCGTCGGCCCGACCACGGTCAGGGCAGCCTCGCGCCCGCTGACGAGCTGACCGTCGAGGATCAGCCAGGGCAGGCCGCCGAAATGGTCGCCGTGGAGATGGGTGAGGAACACCGTGCGGATGCGATTCGGCTCAACGCCGAAGCGGCGGATCGCGATGAGCGCGGAGGCGCCGCAATCGATCAGAAAGGCATGGTCCGGCGCATCGACGTGGAAACAGGTGTTGAAGCGCCCGCCGGAGCCGAAGGCATCGCCGCAACCGAGAACCTGAAGCCGCATGGAAGGATCCTTCCTCAAGCATCCTCGTCCCGGAGCGTCCTTCCCGGACGGTAAGGCCCGCTCTCGAAGCGCCGATGACGCGCACGACCGCCGCAACGGTTCGATCTCGGGCGAGAGCAAAGCGTCCGCGCAGCGCCCTTTCTCACAAAGCCGATCAACCCGCGAATGACGGCTTCCTCTCAGTAATTTGATCGGTGTGGATACGTCGCGGAAGCCGGGGGCGATCCCGACGGGATGAGGTAGATTTTAGGTGTCTCACGCGGCGGCGCCACCACCTTCGGATGTGCCTTCTGCGATCAGGGCCGGGGCCGCGTTCCGGCGCCCGAGAAGCGGTCACACAATCCCTCCGGAGCCATGACGATTCAGTCCCGTCGCCTCCCCTCCGCCCTGACCTCGGCTCCGATCGAGGCCCCCGCTGCCCTGCCGGCCGAGGCCGCCGCCCTGATCGAGCGGATCTACGAGGCTGCGACGGTCCCGGAATTGTGGCGGCAGGTGCTGATCGACCTCGCGCGCTTCGTCGATGCGCCGGATGCGGTGATGATCGTCTCCGCCGGCACCCGGTTCCGCAGCTGGGTGACGACCTCGCCGGAATTCGATGATCTGGTGCTCGCCTATTTCGAGCAATATCCCGACAATATCCGCTTCCGGCGCCTGCTCGAGGTGACTCATGCGGGCTTCCTGACCGATCCCGACGTGGTGACCGAGGAAGAGATTGCGACGCAGCCGATCTATCAGGAGCTTCTGATCCCCAGGGGCTACGGTGCCGGAACCTCGACCATCGTGATGGTGCCGAGCGGCGACAGCGTGATCATTCATTGCGAGCGCTCCCGCGCGCAGGGCGATTTCGATCCGCGAACGATCGCCACGCTCGATCGTCTGCGCCCGCACCTCGCCCGGGCCGCCCTGCTCTCCACCCGGCTGGAAATGGAGCGGCTGGCCACCACCACGCAGACGCTCGAGGCGCTGGGTCTGCCCGCCGCCGCGCTCTCGGCGAGCGGCCGGCTTCTCAACGCCAATGCCTCCCTTGCCGCGCTGATGCCGCATACCCTGAGCGACCAGCCCTCGCGGCTCGCCATCGTCGATCCGGCCGCCGACCAGCTCCTGCGCGAGGCGATCGCGCATTCGGGGCTGGACGGGGCGATGCCGGTGCGCTCGATCCCGATCGCGGCGGACGGTGAGCGTCCCCCCGTGATCCTGCACCTCGTCCCGCTCTGTGGAGCGGCCCATGACGTGTTCCTCCGTGCCCGCTTCGTGCTGGTGGCCACGCCGGTCGTGGCCCAGGAGGTGCCGAGCGCGAATGTGGTCCAGGGCCTGTTCGATCTGACACCGGCGGAGGCCCGGCTCGCCGCCCTGATCGCGGCGGGAGATGCGCCGACGCCGGCCGCGGCCAAGCTCGGCATCAAGCCCACCACGGCTCGCTCCGTTCTCCAGCGCATCTTCCAGAAGACCGGCGTGTCGCGTCAGGCCGAACTCGTCAGCCTGCTCGCCGGCCGGGGCAAGGCGGGGTAGATTGTCCCTCTCGCCGTCGGCTGCGGCGGGGCAGCGGCGGGCGCAGGTCTGGCCGGAGCGGGGTGAGCGCCTGTTGGCTCGCCACTGGCGAAAAACCGCTTTATAAGCCGCGCTTCGCGCGAGGCGGGAGGGCCCGCGCGCATCACCCGATGGGGTGAGCGGAGAAAGTATCATGGCTGAGCGGTGGACCCCGAAAACCTGGCGCAACCTGCCGATCCAGCAGGTCCCGTCCTATCCCGACGCGGGCGCTCTCCAGGCCGTCGAGGCGCAACTCGCGAGCTTTCCGCCGCTGGTTTTTGCAGGTGAGGCCCGCAAGCTGAAGGCCGCGCTGGCGCGTGTCTCGACGGGTCAGGCCTTCCTCCTGCAGGGCGGCGACTGCGCGGAGAGCTTCGACGAGCACTCGGCCGACAACATCCGCGATTTCTTCCGCGTCTTCCTGCAGATGGCGATGGTGCTCACCTTCGCGGGCGGCTCGCCCGTGGTGAAGGTCGGCCGCATCGCCGGGCAATTCGCCAAGCCGCGCTCCTCGCCGACCGAGACGCTGGAGGGCGTGTCGCTGCCGAGCTACCGCGGCGACATCATCAACGGGCTGACCTTCACCGAAGAGGCCCGGATCCCCGATCCGCGCCGGCAGCTCGAAGCCTACCGGCAATCGGCGGCGACGCTGAACCTGCTGCGCGCCTTCGCCACCGGCGGCTACGCCAATCTGGAGAACGCGCATCGCTGGATGCTGGGCTTCGTCAAGGACAGCCCGCAATCCTCGCGCTACCGCGACGTGGCCGAGCGGATGTCGGACGCGCTCGATTTCATGCGCGCCATCGGCATCAACCCGGAGACGCATCAGGAAGTCCGCACCACGGATTTCTACACCAGCCATGAGGCGCTGCTGCTCGGCTACGAGGAGTCGCTGACCCGCGTCGATTCGACGAGCGGCGATTGGTACGCCACCTCCGGTCACATGCTCTGGATCGGCGATCGCACCCGCCAGCCCGACCATGCCCATGTCGAGTACGCCCGCGGCATCAAGAACCCGATCGGCCTCAAATGCGGACCTTCGACCACGGCCGAGGGGCTGATCCGGCTGATCGATCTCCTCAACCCGGAGAACGAGGCCGGGCGCCTCAGCCTGATCTGCCGCTTCGGCGCGGACAAGGTCGGTGACCATCTGCCGAACCTGATCCGCACGGTTCAGCGCGAGGGCCGCAGCGTGGTCTGGGTCTGCGACCCGATGCACGGCAACACCATCGCCGCCGGCCGCTACAAGACGCGGCCGTTCGAGCGGGTGATGCAGGAGATCGAGGGGTTCTTCGGCGTCCATCGGGCGGAGGGGACGATTGCCGGCGGCATCCATCTGGAGATGACCGGCAAGGATGTCACCGAATGCACCGGCGGCGCCCGTGCGCTCACGGCCGACGACCTTCAGGATCGCTACCACACCTATTGCGATCCGCGCCTCAACGCGGAGCAGGCGCTGGAAGTGGCGTTCCTGACCGCCGAGCTGGTCAAGCGCGAGCGTGCCGAGATCGAGCGCCCGCATCTCGACGCGGCGGAGTGAAATTTCCGGAGCGGGCGCCGCGAGGAGCCTCGCCGGAGACATCTCACTGGGTCGATGGGAAGTTGCGTGAGTTTTCCGGCCTGCAAGTTCAGGCAATAGGCCGGAGAGCAACTAGCAATTCCGAGGTATAATGCGTCATAGCCGGCGCGATCCCGCAGGATCGCGCCGGCTTTTTTCTGTCGCATTCCGTCCCTTTGTCGATGGAGCGATTCTCAAGCCGACAAAATGATCGCGAAGCACCACATCGGCGCGCGTCAAGAATGTTTCTCGCGCTCAAGCTTGGTTATCATCTCCTTAATGGCTCGGTTGGGGAGGCGGTATGGCGGCGGTGTCGGCGATCAGGAAGGGGTCTCGCCTCCGCAACCTCTGGCCGAGCCGGACCCTGCGGATGCCGCCCCCCGCCTCTCCTCCATCGGACGCGAAGATCGTCGAAGCCGACCTTGCCGGTCAGGATCCGCAGTCGCTTCCGCTTCCGCGCGGCCTCACCGCCCATGAGCTGATCGCCATGGCGCGGACCGCTCGGGCACGTCGCTCGCAATCATGAGCCGCCAACGCAGTTCCGGCTCGATGGGGACCCATCGCTGCGGTGCTGGGCAGGCGCTCGGACAGGAGCCGAGATCACGACCCCAGTGAGATTGCTGGGGCCGCCATAGTCGCTCGGAGGGAGAACCCGCGAGGGGCCGAGCGAGGTGCCGGGCTACTGCACCAGGGCCAACCGCCCCCGTGTCTCGGTGGTGCCGGTATGGATCGGCGGCTCGGCATGGCCGGCGAAGAAGTCCTCAACCATCTCGCGCAGGATCTCGGCGAGGTCGTCGCCCCGATCGACTTCGACATGCACGTCGTTGCCGACGGAACGGCCGAGGCTCTGCGTGACATTGGTCGTCGCCGTGACGAGGCGCTCGTTATACTCCGCCCCGAGGCCGGTCACCGCAATGAAGTTCCGGCCGCCGAGCACGGGGCCGTATTTCACCGTGATCCGATGCTCCTGATCGGTGCCGCTGTGCAGCGTGGCGGTGAAGCCGACGAAATCGTCGCGATCGACCTCCGGCGCCGGGCAGGTGATGCGGCCGTGCTCGATGCCGTCCTCCTCCAGCACCTCGCCCATCATGGTCAGCACCTCGATGATCGGGGCGAGGGCCCGCGTGCCCTCCTGAAGCAGCTTGGCGCGCACCCGGTTCTTCTGGGCGTCGGCTGCGCGCAGGCGGGCTCGGAAGCGATTCTTGATGTCGAAGGGGTTTGTCATGAATGGGTCCCCGCTCAAATGTTCGGTGCCCTCTGATCGATCCGTAAAGTAGGAACGACGCTAAGATGCGTCAATCCAATGCTCAGTATTCGTGCCTGCTTTCACGGTGGGCTATTGCTTACGATATTCGCTTGCCTCATTGTTGTGCAGATTTTTATCGGCAGGTTTTGGGGTAGCATTTGCTGCACTGCGGCTGGCCTCCGCTCCAGTGCGGATCAGCGGCTGTCTTCCCCCTCGCACATTGCGCTTTATCTCCCGAAACGCTTATCCGGATTGACGACAGGCGCGATCCTGAGCGGTCGCCGGAGCGAGCGGGGAGCGAGGCAGCTTGGATACGAGCATCGCCAGCATGACGGGCTTTGCCCGGGCATCGGGCACCACCGGCCCGGTGCAGTGGCTCTGGGAGATCCGCACCGTCAACGGGCGCGGGCTCGACATCCGGGTTCGCGTGCCGAACGGGTTCGAGGCGGCGGGGGAGGCGGCCCGCGCCGCCCTGTCCAAGGCCCTGGCCCGCGGTCAATGTCAGCTCGGCCTCACCCTGACGCGCCCCGAGGCGGCGGCGCGGGTGCGCATCGACGAGGACCTGCTGGCCCGCCTCGCCGCGGCGGCCGCCCGGGTGCCCCGGCCGGAGGGGGTCGGGCCGGCCACGCTCGACGGATTGCTCGCGGTGCGCGGCGTCGTGGAGGTCGAGACCGAGGCGAGCGCGGATCCCGAGCGGCTCAACCGCGACCTCGCCGCCGGGATCGACGCTCTCGTCGCCGACCTCGTCGCCGCCCGCCGGGCGGAAGGCGCCCAATTGCGCACGATCGTCGGCGGCCAGCTGACCGAGATCGCCCGCTTGACCCAGGCAGCCGAGGAATGCCCCGCGCGCCGGCCGGAGGCGGTCCGGGCCCGGCTCGCCGATTCGGTGGCTCTGCTCGTCGGCAGCGGCGGCCTCGATCCCGACCGCCTGCATCAGGAGGCGGTGATGCTCGCGGCCAAGGCCGATGTGCGCGAGGAGTTGGACCGGCTGCGGGCTCACCTCGCCGCCGCAGGCGACCTGCTGGCGCAGGGCGGCGCCATCGGGCGGCGGCTCGACTTCCTGGCGCAGGAACTCGGGCGCGAGGCCAACACCCTCTGCGCCAAGGCCGGCGACATCAGCCTGTCGCGGATCGGACTCGACTTGAAGGCCGTGGTGGAGCAATTCCGCGAGCAGGTGCAGAACGTCGAATGAGGATGCCGGACGTGGTCAGCAGGGTGAACGGCCGATGACGCAGGGTTCCACGCAAATCAGGCCGGAGATCGCGCGGCGCGGGCTGATCCTGATCCTGTCCTCGCCCTCCGGGGCAGGCAAGACCACGCTGACCCGGGCCATTGCCCAGCGGCCGGACTGGAATCTCGAATTGTCGATCTCGGTGACCACCCGGTCGCGCCGTCCCTCGGAGATCGATGGGCGCGATTACCGCTTCATCGACCGGGAGGCCTTCGACGACCTGCAGAGCCGCGACGACCTGCTCGAATGGGCAGAGGTCCACGGCAATTTCTACGGCACGCCGCGGCGCCCGGTGGAGAAGACCCTCGGCCAGGGCCGGGACATGATCTTCGACATCGACTACCAGGGCACCCGCCAGGTCCGGCAGCGCCTGCAGGACGACGTGGTGACGGTGTTCATCCTGCCGCCGAGCTTTTCGGAGCTGCGCCACCGCCTTGAGCGCCGGGCGGAGGATTCGCCCGAGATCATCGAGCGGCGGCTGGCCAATGCCCGCAACGAGATGCAGCGCTGGAGCGAGTACGACTACGTCATCGTCAACGACGACCTCGACGAGTCCTTCCGCGCGCTTCAGGCGATCCTGACCGCCGAACGTCTCAAGCGCAGCCGCCGCACCGGGCTGCCGGGCTTCGTCGACGGGCTGCTGGCGGAGGCCGACCGAGACTGACCCTGTCTCGCGGACGCGAGGCGGCAGGCGACGTCGACCGGGATCGCGAGGCTGTCCGAAGGGGTCCGGAGCGCGCGGGCGCTCCGGTCGTCACTCCGCCGCCGAACGCGGCAGGCCCGTAAACGAGTCTTCGACCTGCGCCGCGTGCAGGCGGCGGTAATAGCCGTCGCCGGCCAGAAGCGCGTCGTGGCGGCCCTGCTCGACGATGCCGCTCTCGGCCACCACGACGATACGGTCGGCGTGGCGGATCGTGGCGAGCCGGTGGGCGATCACCAGCGTGGTCCGCCCTGCCGCCAGCTCGAACAACGAAGCCTGGATTTCGCGCTCGGTCTGGGTGTCGAGCGCCGAAGTCGCCTCGTCGAGGATCAGGATCGGCGGGTTCTTGAGGAAGGCGCGGGCAATCGCCAGCCGCTGCTTCTGTCCGCCCGAGAGCTTCACCCCGCGCTCGCCGATCACCGTGTCGAGTCCCTGGGGCAGAGAGGCGATCAGGCCGTCGAGCCGGGCGCGGGCGGCCGCCTCCAGGATGTCGGCCTCGCTCGCCCCCAGGCGGCCATAGGCGATGTTCTCGCGGATGCTGCCTGCGAACAGGAACACGTCCTGCTGCACGATGCCGATCTGGCCCCTGAGCGAGGCCAGCGTCAGGTCACGGATGTCGTGCCCGTCGATGGTGATGCGCCCGGCTTCCGCCTCGTAGAAGCGCGGGATCAGCGAGCACAGGGTCGTCTTGCCCGCCCCCGACGGGCCGACGAAGGCCACCGTCTCGCCGGCATGGATGGTCAGGTCGATGTTCGAGAGCACCGGCCGGTCCGGGCTGTAGCCGAAGCGGATGCCCTCCAGGCGGATCTCGCCCCGGAGCGGCGGGGCGGCGATCGCGCCCGGCCGGTCGGCGATGTCGGCCTCGGTGGCGAGCAGCGCCTGGTAGCGGCGGAAGCCGGCGATGCCCTTCGGATAGGTCTCGATCACCGCGCCGATCTTTTCCAGCGGCCGGTAGAACACGCCGACGAGCAGCAGGAAGCCGACGAAGCCGCCGGCGGTCAGGTCGCCACGCACCACGAAGGCGGCGCCGCCGAGCAGCACCACGATCTGCACCAGCCGCAGGCCGAGATAATTGATCGAGAGCGCGCCGGCCATCAGGCGATAGGCCTCGAGCTTGGTTGCGCGGTATTTGAGGTTGTCGGAGGCGAACAGCGCGCGCTCATGCGCCTCGTTGGCGAAGGCCTTCACAACGCGGATGCCGCCGACATTCTCCTCGATGCGGGCATTGAAGGCGCCGACGCGGCCGTACTGGGCCTGCCAGTTGCGGGTCATCCGCCCGCCGTAGCGGAGGGTGACGAAGGCGATCAGCGGCAGGATCGCCAGCGTCATCAGCGCCAGCGGCGGGTGCACGAAGAACATCAGCGCGAAGGCGCCGACCAGCGTCATCACCGCGATGAACAGATCCTCGGGCCCGTGATGGGCGACCTCGCCGATCTCCTCCAGATCCTTGGTGACGCGGGCCACCAGATGGCCGGTCTTCTGCCCGTCGAAGAAGCGGAAGGAGAGCTTCTGCAGGTGGTCGAAGGCACGGGCCCGCATCTCGGTCTCGATGTTGATCCCGAGCACGTGGCCCCAATAGGTGACGACCACCATCAGGCCGGCATTGGTGACGTAGAGCAGCGTCAGCCCCGCCGCGGCGAGCCCGATCAGGCCCCAATCCTGCTGCGGCAGCAGGCGGTCGACGAAGGCTTTGACCGCGAGCGGGAAGCCGAGTTCGAGCAGCCCGGAGAGGACGGCGCAGCCGAAATCCACCAGGAACAGCGTCCGGTGCGGCCGGTAATAGGCGAGGAAAGCCTTCAGCATGGCGCGGATGTGATCTGCGATCTGGCCGGGAAGAGGGCGATCCCTCCTGTCAGGCGCATAAGTGAGCCCGCGCCGATGCGCCAGGAGCGTCGGCGCGGGGCTCCCCTCACGGCGCCGCGCGGTCGGCGGCGAGCGTCCGCGCGATGGCGCCGCGCAGGAGCAGGACGGCGAGACCGTAGAACGGGACGGCCAGTGCGAAATAGATGGGCCAGCCAACCGCTTCGGCGAGGGCCGGGGCTCCGACCCGCAGCGGCATGGCGGCGAAGAAGGCCGCCCCGAACAGCAGAGCGTAGTCGGTGGCGGGCTGCGGCCCCTGGGCCCAGCGGTAGATCATGTTGAAGACCGGCACGCCGAGGCCGCCGCCGCACAGGATGCCCAGGATCGCCGCCGCGATCCCGAGACCGGGCGACCCGGCCGCGCTTGCCCCGAGCATCAGCAGGCCGGAGACCGCGACACCGAGGGCGGAGACGGTGATCAGCGGGATCGTGCCGACCCGGCGCACGAGGATGCCGGAGACCAGGGCCATGACGAAGTTGATGCCGGAGGAGAGACCGCCGGTGACGAGGCCGACCTCGGAGAGGGGCACGCCGAGATCGAGCAGGGCGAGATTGTTCGAGCCGGTCAGCGCGAACATCGCCGCGAAGTAGAGGCCGAGCACCAGCACGCGCCCGCCGAGCCGGCGCAGGCGGCTAAGGGCGAGGGCGCTTCGCCGGGGATCGGCCGAGGAACGCCGCAGCCGCCGCTCGGGATAGCCCAGCATCGGCAGGAGGCAGAACAGGTTCAGGCCCGCCACCGCGAGCACGGCACCCTGCCAGCCGAGCCGGTCGTATTCGGCGATCAGGAGGCCGGCGCCGACGATGCCGCCGAGGGAGGCACCGCACAGCTTGGCCGAGGCGATGGAGGGGCGCCGCTCCGGGCCGACCGTCTCCACCACCAGGGCTTCGAGGGCGATATCCATGGTGGCGACGCAGACACAGATCGCCAGGGCGAGCCCGAACAGGACCGTCAGCGGCCAAGTTTCGCCCCGGCTCAGCACCAGGAGAAGCGCGATCGCGCCGCCCTGCATCAGCACGATCCAACCGAGGCGGTGGGGCAGGTGCGGCAGGCGGAGCCGGTCCACGAGCATGGCCCACAGGAAGGTGAGGCCGACCGGCAGGTTGATGAGCTGGAGGAAGCCGACTTCGGCGAGATCGATGCCGCGCGCCCGCAGGATCAACGGCGCGCCGCTGATCAGGAATCCGAGCGTGGTGCCGAAGGTGACGTAGAGGCAGAGGAACGGCAGCAACTGCGCCGCCCAGCCCGGCTCGGCCGGGCCTATGACGGGATCGGGGGCGTTCACCCTGTTTGCCTGTGATAGCCGTCTCTCATGCTCGATCTTCCGGCGCAGCGACGGCGCCACGGTGATGCGACCCGCATGGCTGGATGCATCCCCGGTCGCGCATTTTCAATCGCATGGCTGACGCGCCCTGCGCGCGTTCGCTTCGTTCAAGCGGTCGCGAGAAGGGGAGGCGGCGCGTCGATTGCCTGGGGGAAGGCCACAATGCGCAGGGGCAGGGCCGCGAAGCGGATCAGACGGCGGGCGGCGAGCGGGCTCAGGCGCCGATGCAGCTCATAGGCCTCGTTCGCCCGCGCGATGGGAATATCCCCGCCGTAGCGCTGGGCGAGCAGGGCCTTGAGCAGCGGCCAGGACGCGTCGAGCCCGCGCAGGAGGGCGGCCATTGTGGCGGGGGCGGGCGCATCGAAGGCCGCGACGATCACCGCGAGCGGCAGCCCGGTTCGGAGCGCGAGGGTCGCGACCACATCTTCGATCCGGTTGAGGTTCGCCCAGCGTTCGAGCTGTGCCGGGCTCGGCCGGGTGGTGGCGAAGCGGCGGCGTACGAAATCGGCCGAGGCGTTGAAACGTGCGAGCCGCGGCTCCGCGACAGGATGGGCCAACGTCTGCAGGGCCTGCAACAGCAGGCTGTCCACCTCGGTCCGGTCGCCGCCGAGTTCGCGCCGCAGCGCGTCGATCGCCCTCTCGCGCGTCCGTTGGATCAGGGCGGGACGATGCGCGGGCGGCAGGTCCGCGCGGGTGGCGAGACGGAGCGTCACGGCTTCCGAGTGCTCGCCATGGGCCATCAGGCCGGAGAAACCGGCCTCGGAGAAACAAGCGCCATCGTTCTCGACCAGCCGCGCGGCGACGAGGCCGCTGCCGTGCCGGATCAGGCAATCCGTGAGCGACGCCGGCAGGACCGGGCGGGAAGCGATGGCGAGGTGCTGCGCCTCCCCGGCCGAGGTGGCGATGTCCGTCAGGATGTCGGTCCCGAGGCTGGTGCAGCGGCTGAGGAGGGGGGCTGCGATGCGGGCTGAGCGCTCACGGGCCAGCGCCTGCGAGGTGAGCGGCGGTCCGAGCCGCAATCCGGCGAGTTGCTCGGCGAAGGCCGTGCGGGCGGCCGTATCGATCTGACCGCATAGGGCCAGCAGCAGGGCATCGAAAGCCGGCTTCTCGGCTGGGGCCAGCCGCGACCAGCGCTTGGTGAGCAGCTCGGCCGATTGCAGGACGAGCTGCGACTGCAAGCCTCTGTCGCCGCTCTGCACCGCTTCCTCGATGCGTTTGACGAGGGAGTTCAGGCGGGCCCGCGCATAGGGGTGCTGTGATCCCGGCCGGGACCGTCCTTCGTCGTCCGGCGAGTCCGGGCCGGGACGGGAATCCGGACCTTCCCCCTGCATCGGCTGCTGTCGAGAACCGGTATCCACCCCGGATCGCGCGGGGCGGGTGCCATCCCGCGTGAGAGGGCGCGAGACGGGAGGCTCGGCCTCACGCGACGCGCCCGTCTCCGATTCGCTGCGCCGCCGCATCACCGATGGCCCGCTCGCCTCGGCGGGCTCGCCGTGACCGGGGACGCCATGGTGGGCTCGGCGGCGAGCAGGTTCTCGCGCTTGAGCGCGTTGATGAGATAGGGGTGCCAGAGCCCGAAGCTCTGATGCACGGCCTTGTCGATGTCGAAGAACTGAAACGGCTTGGGCAGGAAGCCCGAGGCGCCGAAGGTCGCCAGTTGCCGCTCGACGCCTTCCTCGATCCGCCTTCCGGTCATCAGGATCCGGGCGGCGGGATGGCGGTCGTTGATGCGGCAGGCGACTTCGAGGGCGGAGTAATCGGGAAGGTCCATCTCGACGATGGCAAGGTCGAGCGATTGCCGCTCGATGAGCCGCACCGCCTCCGGCCCTCCGGCAGCCTCGGAAATCCGGAACGAGAAGTGACTCTGGCCGAGCAGCTTGCGCATCAGCCTGCGCGTGGTTTGCCCGGGATCGACGATGAGCAGGTCCAGGGAACGGGACAGGATCCGGCTGGCATCGAGGATGCGGGTGATCGGGCGATCACCCAGCGGTTTGAGCATGACGTCGTAGGCGCCGATGCACGTGGCGATGGAGGACCATTGGGGGGCGAGCATGTCGGTGACGAGGACGATGAGACCCTGCGGGTTTCCTGCCTCGCGCCAGCCCCGGATATCGGCTCCATTGGTCTGGGGCAGCAGCACGTCGATGAAGAGGACGTCGATGCTTGTCTCGCTGAGAGCTCGGTTGAGCGCGACCCCGTCTGCCGCCTCGACGAGCACAGCGTCGGGGGCGAGCCGCCTGATCGCCTCTGAAAGGGCCAGTCGTGTTTCCTCGTCCGGATCGGCGACGAGGATGGTGAGGGAAGAAGTCACTCTGGCCCCGTGCACGTCATGCGACGAGGATATCGAAAACATCCCGAGGGGTGTCTCTTCCCGCTTCTACGGCCGGCTTTCTAAAGTTTAGGTGATGATCCCGTCGGCGGACATTGGGTCCCGACCTCGCGCCCGCGCGTCTTGACCCCCATATGAGGGCAATCGAGGAGGCAAGCCGGTCCGCGCGCTCCCGCCGGTCCGGCGCGATGCGCGCCGTCGCGCGCGCCCCTCCTGCCCCCCCTCTTGCCCTCTTGCCATCCAGCCCGGATACGGAGAGCCCATGAGCTCCGGACACGTTTCTTCTTCCACGGCCGCGTCCCTCGAAGGCGGGGATGACGCCGTGCTGCCTTTCGCCGTCGAGCCGCTGGACCTACGGGGCCGCGCGGTGCGGCTCGGACCGTCAATCGACACCATCCTGCGCCGTCACGGCTATCCCGATGCCGTGGCCCGGCTGATCGGCGAGGCGGCGGCGCTGACCGTGCTGCTCGGCTCCTCGCTGAAGCTCGAAGGCCGCTTCCAGCTCCAGACCAAGACCG
Source organism: Methylorubrum populi (assembly GCA_020741775.1). Taxonomy (GTDB): domain Bacteria; phylum Pseudomonadota; class Alphaproteobacteria; order Rhizobiales; family Beijerinckiaceae; genus Methylobacterium; species Methylobacterium populi_B. The sequence continues at coordinate 97,700 of DYYG01000010.1, read as the reverse complement.
ACGGGCCGGTCGGCATGCTGGTGGTGGATTTCGAGGCGCCCGACCGTCTGCGCGCCACCGCCCGTTTCGAGGCGGAGCCCGTCGCGGCCCTCGGCCCGAAGGCCCGCGCCGCCGACCTGATGGGCCAGGGCCACCTCGCCATGACCATCGACCAGGGCTCGACCCAGAGCCGCTACCAGGGTGTGGTGGCGCTGGAGGGGCAGAGCCTGGAAGAGGCCGCCCACCAGTATTTCCGGCAATCCGAGCAGATCCCGACCCTGGTGCGCCTCGCCGTCGCCGAGCAGATGGAGGGGGCCGAGAGCCGCTGGCGCGCGGGCGGCCTGCTCGTTCAGTTCCTGCCGACCTCGCCCGACCGGATGCGCCAGGCCGATCTGCCGCCCGGCGATGCGCCGGAGGGGCACGAGATCCTGACCGGTGCTCCGGGCGAGGAGGATGCCTGGGTCGAGGCGCGCAGCCTCGTGAACACCGTGGAGGATCACGAATTGGTCGATCCGGCGGTGTCGAGCGAGCGGTTGCTCTATCGGCTGTTCCACGAGCGCGGCGTGCGGGTGTTCGATGCCCAGACGATCATCGAGCGCTGCCGCTGCTCGCAGGAGCGGGTGATGGGCATGATCCGCTCGTTCTCGACGGAGGAACGCCGGGACATGGTGGCGGATGACGGCACCATCGCCATCACCTGCGAGTTCTGCTCGCGCCGCTACGTCCTCGATCCGGCCGAGGTGGAGCGGGAGATCGCCACCGCGCCGGGGGCGTGAGGCACGCCGCCGATCGAGCCCTTGCGTCTGTCAGAGCGCCATCGTGATGGTCACGGACCACGCGGTGGCGCTTTTGCTTACGGTGATGGTCAGGCTGGGACATCCGATCGCATCGTTCCTGCCTCTCCAGCCAACTTGGCCTTGCGGTGGGGCTGAAGGCGGCCACATGCCGAGTGCCCGGACCTTCGCGGCCGGAGAGCCGTGCCTCAGCGGCATCACGATCCCCGCCGGACCGGATCTGCAACCGAGAATTTCATGATCGATACAATGTCGCTCAGGTTGGTGAAAACGTTCTCACAGCTGTGATGCGATGGGCAGCTGCTTCGTGTTAAGGAGGGGCAAATCCCGTCCGCACGGGAACGCCCGTGCCGTCGATATGCGAACGAGGCGAAAGCCATGCCGGAGCTTCATCCCGAGGTCGCCGCGGTCACCGAGCGCGTGATCGCACGCTCCCGCGACAGCCGCCGCGCTTATCTCGACCTGATCGAGCGGGAGCGCGAGGCGGGCGTGCACCGCCCGAAACTCGCCTGCGGCAACCTCGCCCACGGCTTCGCGGCCTCGGGCGAGGACAAGCCGGCGATCATCGCCGGCAAGGCCATGAATATCGGCATCGTCACCGCCTATAACGACATGCTCTCGGCCCATCAGCCCTACGGGCGCTATCCGGAGCAGATCAAGCTGTTCGCCCGCGAGGTGGGCGCGACGGCGCAGGTCGCGGGCGGCACGCCGGCCATGTGCGACGGCGTCACCCAGGGCCAGCGCGGCATGGAGCTGTCGCTGTTCTCCCGCGACACCATCGCGCTCTCTACGGCCGTCGCCCTGAGCCACGGCATGTTCGAGGGGGCGGCGCTTCTCGGCATCTGCGACAAGATCGTGCCGGGCCTGATCATCGGGGCGCTGCGCTTCGGCCACCTGCCGGTGATCCTGATTCCGGCCGGCCCGATGCCCTCCGGCCTCGCCAACAAGGAGAAGCAGCGCATCCGCCAGCTCTATGCCGAGGGCAAGGTCGGCCGGAAGGAGCTGCTGGAGAGCGAATCCGCTTCCTATCACGGGGCCGGCACCTGCACCTTCTACGGCACGGCGAATTCCAACCAGATGATGATGGACGTGATGGGCCTGCACATGCCCGGCGCCTCCTTCATCAATCCCGGCACGCGGCTGCGGCAGGCGGTGACGCGCTCGGCCATTCACCGGCTCGCCGAGATCGGCTGGTCGGGCAACGATTACCGCCCGCTCGGGCGCTGCATCGACGAGAAGGCGATCGTCAACGCCATCGTCGGCCTGCTCGCCACCGGCGGCTCGACCAACCATGCGATCCACCTGCCGGCCATGGCGCGGGCCGCCGGCATCGTCATCGACTGGGAGGATTTCGATCAGCTCTCAGGCGTCGTGCCGCTGATCGCCCGGGTCTATCCGAACGGCGCCGGCGACGTGAACCATTTCCACGCGGCCGGCGGCATGTCCTACGTCATCGCTTCGCTGATCGATGCGGGCCTCCTGCACGACGACATCCTCACGGTGGCCGGCACCCGCCTGCGCGACCACGCCCGCGACCCGAAGCTAGCAGGGGAGGGGGACGAGCTGACCTTCGAGGATGCGCCGGCCGAGCCGCTGGACGAGTCGATGCTGCGGCCGCCGGCAAGGCCTTTCCAGCCGGATGGCGGAATGCGGCTGGTGAAGGGCAATCTCGGCCGCGCCACCTTCAAGACCAGCGCGGTCGAGCCGGAGCGGCGCACGATCCAGGCGCCGGCCCGCGTCTTCTCCGATCAGGACGAGGTCATCGCCGCCTTCAAGGCGGGGGAGTTGGAGCGGGATGTCGTGGTGGTCGTGCGCTTCCAGGGGCCGCGGGCTAACGGCATGCCGGAATTGCACAAGCTCACGCCGCCGCTCGGCGTCCTGCAGGATCGCGGCTTCAAGGTCGCCCTCGTCACGGATGGGCGCATGTCGGGCGCGTCCGGCAAGGTGCCGGCGGCGATCCATGTCAGCCCCGAGGCGGTCGGCGGCGGCCCGATCGGCCGCATCCGCGACGGCGACATGATCCGCCTCTCGGCCGAAGAGGGGCGGTTGGAGGTTCTGGTCGATCCGGCCGAGTGGCAGGGGCGCGCGGATGCGGTGCAGCCTCCGCCCGGCCTCGGCACCGGCCGCGAGCTGTTCGCCTTCATGCGCCACGGCGCCGACGATGCCGAGCGCGGCGGCTCGGCGATGCTGGCGGCGGCGGGGCTTTGACCGCCACACCGTCCTTGCGAGCATGAGCGAAGCCATCCAGACAGCACGGCCTCTTCCGGAGAGGGCGCGCACCGGATCGCTTCGGCCAACTCCTCGCATCGGCGGGGCGTGCATCCTCAACACCCGAACACACAGCACGGAGAGTGGAGAAACCCCATGAGCACCATCGACACGCTGATGCGCTCCGTTCCTGTCATCCCGGTTCTGGTGGTGGAGGATGCCGCCGATGCGGTGGGCATCGCCGAGGCTCTGGTCGGGGGAGGGCTGACGGCCCTCGAAGTCACCCTGCGCACGCCGGCCGCCTTGGACGTGATCCGGGCAATGGCCAGTGTCGAGGGGGCGGTGGTCGGCGCCGGCACGGTGCTGAACGCGCGGGATCTCGACGCTGCCGTCGGCGCGGGCGCGAAGTTCATCGTCAGCCCTGGTCTCACCGCCCCGTTGACGGAGGCCGCCCTCGCTTCGGGAGTGCCCTACCTGCCGGGTGTGGCGACCGCCGCCGACATCATGCGCGGCCTGGACCACGGCCTCGACCGCTTCAAGTTCTTCCCGGCGGAAGCGGCCGGCGGGCTGAAGGCGTTGAAGGCCCTGGCCGCGCCCTTCGGGCAGGTGCGGTTCTGTCCTACCGGCGGCATCACCGAGACGAGCGCCGGGGAGTGGCTCGCCCATCCGTCCGTGCTCTGCGTCGGCGGCAGCTGGGTGGTGCCGGCGGGCAAGCCCGATCCCGCGGTCATCCGGCGTCTGGCGGAGGCGGCGGCCCGGCTGCGGGGCTGAGGCCGCTTCACACCGCCCGCAGCGGCCCCTCCAACACGCCGATGACGCGGGCGAGGTCGTTGCCGCGCTTCATCACCAGCCCGCTCGCCGCGATCACCGCATAGGCGCCCTGGCGGCGGGCGAGCTTCGGATCCTTCTCGATCCGGTAGAGCGGCATCTCGGAGGTGCGGCGATAGATCGAGAACACCGCCTTGTCTCGGCGGAAATCGAGGGCGTAATCGCGCCACTCGCCCTCGGCGACGCGCCGGCCGTAGAGGTTGAAGATGGTCCGCAGCTCGTCGCGCTGGAAGGCGACTTGCGGTGTGGCCGGGGATGGAAAGGGGATGACCTGCGGGGTCGATGAGCTGTCCCGCTCGCTTGAGCGGTAATCGACGTTCTGCCCCTCGCTCATCGTCGCTCCCTTGTCGGCGCCATCGGATCGCGGCCTGCGGAGAGATGATGGCCTTCGCATTCGGCGCCCGCAAGGTGCTTCGCCGGCCATGCAGCGCAGTCCGGATCTGCGGGAACCCTCCAGTCTCATGTGCGTCGCCGCACGATGAGGTGGCAAAGACCATGGTCTCGCCGCGATCCCGCCTTGCCAAGGACACCGCGAAACGCTTTCACTGTGACCTGAAACCTCGTCGGTTTTGCCAACCGCGGCGGCGCCCGAAACCCGAGCTCCCCAGCCCTCGGGCGGTGCCACGGACCCGGTCGGACCGACACTCGGAGGTTTCGAGACCCAAGGACTTCAGGCGGCCTCTTCGGAGCGCCGCCCTTTTTTCATGTCGCGATCCCGTGCGGAGCGTCAGCCGGCTTGGCAGGCGGGCCCGGTGGCGCGACAAGCGGCGCGATGTCCGAATCCGTCTCACCCGCCCTCGAAAATCCGCCGGTCTTCGATGCCGCCTTTCGCGCCCAGCTCGCGACCCTGCTGGCGTGGCGGCGGGATGTGCGGCGGTTCCGCAGCGATCCGGTCGACGAGACGACCCTGCGCACCTGTCTCGATCTGGCGGCGCTGGCGCCCTCCGTCGGCAACAGCCAGCCCTGGCGCTTCGTGCGCGTGGCCGATGCGGACCGGCGGGCCAAGGTGGCCGAGAGCTTCGCGCGCTGCAACGCCGCCGCCCGCGACAGCTACGCCGACGAGCGGCGGAGCCTCTATGCCCGCCTGAAGCTGGCGGGGCTTCGCGAGGCGCCGGTCCATCTCGCCGTGTTTTGCGATTCCGCCACTCAGGCCGGCCACGGCCTCGGGCGGGCGACCATGCCGGACATGCTGCGCTGCTCGGTGGCGGCCTGCGTCCACGCCTTTTGGCTGGCGGCCCGAGCCCACGGTCTCGGCGTCGGCTGGGTGTCGATCCTTGAGCCCACCGTCATTGCCAAGGCCCTCGACGTGCCGGAGGCCTGGGATCTGGTCGCCTATCTCTGCGTCGGCCTGCCGGTCGAGGAGCATGCCGACCCTGAACTCGTCCGCCACGGTTGGCAGGCGCGCCGCCCGGATGCCGCGCAGCTGCACGAGCGCTGAACCTGACGACGAGGCAGCGGGCGTTCCTTACAATTTGTCCTAATTCTTGAGCGGAGGATTCGCCCTGCCGCGAAGAGAGCGTGCATGACGCACGCCTTTCGCCGCGCGTAAAGCAGAGCAGCAAGCTGGAACGTTGGATCGTCTTCGCCAGTTACGCTCCAGCTTGGAAAGGCGATCTTCGATGTTCGGAATAGACCGGTATAGGGCGCGTCTTGCGGGCGCGCTCGTGGGAATGCTGTGCGCGCTCGGGTCTGCGCAGGCGCGGGAGATCGTGCCATTCTCGCAAGGGGTTGCGCCGGGCTCCATCGTGGTGAGCACGAGCGAGCGCCGGCTCTACCTCGTCAACGGTGACGGCACGGCGATCCGTTATCCGGTGGCTGTCGGCAGACCGGGCAAGCAATGGAGCGGCTCCACCGAGATCGACGGCAAGTATTACCGGCCGGACTGGTCGCCGCCCTCCGAAGTCAAGCGCGATAACCCGCGACTGCCGAACCTCATTCGCGGCGGCTCGCCGAGCAATCCGATGGGCGTCGCGGCCATGACCCTGCGCGGCGGCGAATACGCGATCCACGGCACCAACCGGCCGAGTTCGATTGGCACCTATGCTTCTTATGGCTGCATCCGCATGTACAATCACGACATCTCGGATCTGATCGAGCGCGTCTCGGTCGGAACGCAGGTCTACGTGACGCGGTAAGCGGCATGGGATGGGAAGCGCCGCCTTGGCTTCTCGCGGGGCGGCGTCTTCGGAAGCCTGTGCGGTCGGGCGAACGGCTCAGAAATCGGCGTGCAGCCGGGTGCCGAGGAAGTCGGCGGGGCCGCGGTCGCGGTTGTAGCCCGGATTCTCGACATGCTGGTAATCGAAGGACACGGTGACCGCCTTCGTCAGGTTCAGCGCATAATAGACCTCGACCGCCCGTTCCGGCGCGTAGTTCAGCCGCCCGTCGCCGAGGAGCAGCCCGAGGCCGCCATTGTCGAAATAGGCGCGGTGCGAGGGTGAGATCCGGTTGGCGGAGGCGCCGATGCCGACCGTGTCCTGCGGGCGGCCCCAGGCCGTCCCCTTGAGCGACAGGCCGCCCGAGACCGACCCGTCGATATCGGTGAAGGAAAGGCTCTGATTGCGCCCGTCATTGACGCTCGCCCGGGCGAACAGGCCTAGATCGGCGGTGAGCGCCTGTTCCAGGTTGAGATAGGCGCCGCTCTTGCGCCGGGGCGCCCGCGTCGCGAGGACGGCGCTGTCGATATCGGGGAAGGCGCCGGTTTGCGTCAGCGCCACCACTTGGCGGAAATTGGCGGTGTTGCCGACATTCGAGAACAGGCCGAGGCGCAATCTGCCCGGCTGGTCGAGCCCCGGCAGGGTGTGGCGCTCCTCGAACTCGACCGTGGCACCGGCCCGCTCGAACACTCGGGGATCAAGCACGTCGGAAGAAGGCTCTTTCGGCACCTGTGTATAGGCGGCCCGGATCGCGAACTCGGCGCGATTGTACTCGACCATCACACCTTGGGTGAAGCCGGGCAGGTTGGCCGGAAAGTCGTAGGCGCCGGAGGCCCACAGCCCCCAGTTCATGAAATCGACCCGCGGATCGTGGGCGTAGATGTTGCCGTCGAAGTAGTCGCCCAGGGCGAACTTGCCCGCGACCACCGTGATGCGCTCCACGTCGCGCGTGCCGGCGATGGAGTTCGGCCCGTCGGGCACTTCCTCGGTCTCGCCGCCGAGGCCGAAAGTCTGGCGCACGAAGTAGCGGTTGGAGCGCAGCTTCGGGAACGGAGCCCCCGCCTTCTGCGCTTCGCCGTTGACGAAGCCGGCAATGCCCAGGGTCCGCGACAGGCCGAAGCCCTGGCTGAATTCCGGGTTGTAGTAGATCTCGGTGCCCTCAAGGAGCTTGAAGCCCAGGAAGAGCGTCGCCGTCGTCGTCGCCTGGGCCTGATCCGGAACCAGGCTCTGAGGTCCGCGATAGGGCGAGCGGAAGCCGGTGACCCCCTGGTTCACGAAGGTGGTCTGGCCGTGCAGCGAGAAGCGGGCATCCTTCGGCGCCTCGGCCTCTGCCTTCGGTGCCAGGGCCAGCGCCTCCGGGTGCCAGATCAACCGGGCCATCATCTGGTTGGAGACGAAGCCCGTGCGGGTCGTCACCGGCCCGCCATCGATCCCCGGCAGGACGCCGAGACCGAAGCGGCGGCTCTCGCCGAGATCGCTGTAGCGGTAATCGAGGCCGAGGGAGAGATGGGGGTCGATCGCGAACTGGACACCGGCCCCGAGGGTGAAGCCAAAATAGGACACCTCGCGGGACGCGGTCGCGGCGGCGCCGCCTGTCAGGTCCGGATAGGTCGCGAGCACGCGCCCGTTGGCGCCGGTCAGGCCGAGGGTCGCGTAGATCAGGTTGTTGTCGAAGGCGTAGCCGAGTCGGGCACGGGCGCTGCCGAACAGGTCCGTCTTCTCGCGGATCATGGCGAAGGGCGGATCGATGTCCTCGTAGCCGAAGCCCTGCTCGTTGGAGCGTGCGCCGCGCTTGAGATTGGACCCGGCGATGTCGGCCTCCAGGCCGTAGACGAAGGGGCCGGTCTGCCAATTCCAGCCGGCGAAGGCGCCGCCGACCACCGTGGTTGCCTCCCGGCCGAGGTCGCGGCCGCCGGTGGCGTCTCCGGTCCTGATGGTCGGAATCCGGCGGGAGCCGATCGAGGTCGGGCCGAAATCGTAATTGCCGAACGAGGCGCCCGCGCTTCCCTGCACGCCGGCATAGAAGCCCGACCAATCGATGAAGGTGGGCTGGAAGCGGCTCGCCGGATCGGCGGCGACTGCGGCTCCCGCGCAGAGGCTCACCATCGCCGCGAGGCCCGGCCCCGCGACCCGTCCCCCCCGGATTTTCACCTGCCGTCCGATCCGCACTCCGCCAGCCCCCTGCCGTCACGTCCGTGCGGCCTAGCAGATGCCGTCGCCGCTGCAACGCGTCCCGGCCGTCACAAGACGCAAAGGCTTGGAAACGGTGGCAGGGACGCCACGGAAGGCAGAGCGGAATTGTCCGACAGAACGATGACAGCGGCCGGGCTGAACAAACGGCCGGAACCTGCGGAAAGCGTGGCGCTGCCCTCTTGCCGGAGGGAAGCGGAGCATTATTTCGGCTGCGCCTCGACCCCCATCAGGTTAGGCACAGACTTCAGGGCGCGCACGGCAACGGCGCGCCCTTTTTGCGTTCCGCCCGCGGTTCACTCGGCCGGGGCGGGGGCGGCCTTGGCCGGCTTGGCGGCGGCTTTCGCGGGCTTGGCCGGCGCCTCGACCGGGGCGGCGGCCGCCTGCTGATTCACGTCCGGCACCCGGGTCCAGGTCTGCGAGCCACACAGCACCTTGAGCATGCAGCCCTGCACGTTCAACTCGCTGTCGCTCTCGCGCGCCAGGCTGACCTGATAGATCTTGCCCTCGTCGGCATTGTAGATCTCGCCCGCGAAGCTTTCGTCCTCGGGCTTGAGATTGTCGAGGAGGGTGAGGCCGATGATCGGGCGCGCCCGCTTCTTGGGATCGGGATTCTTCAGATCCGTGCGCGGCGCGCCGGTGTCGGTGCTCGGGGATTTGAGCCACACCACCTTGCCGCAGGCATTGCTGCCGCCGGGGCCGCACCGGTCGATGCGGATCTTCGCGCGGCCATCCCCGGTGAGCCACGTTCCGGAGAGATCCTTCGGCGCCGCGAAGGCGGAGCCCGAAACCAGAAGGGCAGCGAGGCTGAGGGCGATGCGCATGAAGTGGCTCCTTGGCTTGAAAGCCCGGGAACGGGCTGGGCTTGCGGAGAGAGGAGGGCCACCCCGGCGGGGAATCCTCCGGGTGGCGGCGGATCGGTCGGTGGCGAGTACGCCCCCGCAATCCGGCGATTTTTCGGCAGTGTTGCGCAGAAGCCATGGCAGGCCTGGAAAGGCCGAGCTGGTCGCTCTGGTTCTTTGGTCGCCAACGGTCGGTTGAGGGTGTCCCGCTCCGCCGCTATAAGCCGGCGCGCCGACGGCCGTCCGGGCAGCTTCCGAGCCAGCCTTCATCCAGCCCGTCGCGCCACCTCTTTCTCGAACGGAACCGGACCGGACCATGGCTCTCGAGCGCACTTTCTCCATCCTCAAGCCCGACGCGACCCGCCGCAACCTCACCGGCGCGGTCAACGCCGTGATCGAGGCCGCCGGCTTGCGCATCGTCGGTCAGCGCCGCATCCGCATGACCCGCGAGCAGGCCGAGAAGTTTTACGAGGTGCACAAGGAGCGCCCGTTCTTCGGCGAGCTCGTCGAGTTCATGACCTCGGGCCCCGTGGTCGTGCAGGTGCTGGAGGGCGAGAACGCCGTCGCCAAGTACCGTGAAGTGATGGGCGCCACGAATCCGGCCCAGGCCGCCGAGGGCACCATCCGCAAGCAGTTCGCCGAGTCGGTCGGTGAGAACACCGTCCACGGCTCCGACAGCGCCGACAACGCCAAGCTCGAGATCGCGCAGTTCTTCACCGACACCGATATCGCGGCCTGATGCCTCGATCCCGCCGGCTCCAGGGCCGGCGGGACACCGCCTTCCGCGCCGAGGATTGCGCCTGAGGGCGCATTCCGGGCGAGTGTGACTCTCCTGCCCTAGCGGGGCGAGGGCGCCTCCCCGAAGAACGGAATCCGTCGACGTTGTCTCGTCTCTCTCGGATTCTCGCCTCCATGCGCCTCACGCTCCCGCGCACCGGCCGCCTGCTCGCCGCGGCCGGCCTCGTCTCCCTGCTGGCCGCCTGCAACAGCGCCGGCCGCACCACGCAGTACAGCGCGCTCGAAGGCTACGTGCCCGATCCGGCGCTGAAGACCGCCACGAAGAGCAACCTCTCCGGTCGCGTGCGCCACGCCTGCACCGTGACCCAGGCCAAGCTCCAGAAGGTCGAGGAAGCTACGCTCGCCGCTCCCTGCGGCTGCTACGCCGAGCGCACCCTGTCGTCCCTCGACAAGGACGAGATCGCCTCCTACCGCAGCACCGGCTACTTCAACGACAGCGCCCGGGCCAAAGCCCTGAACGCCCTCGACAGCTGCAAGCTGCCGCGCCCGGTCTGATCCGGCCGACGATCGGAGGAGGGCGTGAGACGCCGTCCTCCGTTTCATGGCCGCGGGGCGCGAGGCTCCGCTTCACAACTTCTCGGACGGGGCGCCCTTCTTTCCCACGCCCTTTCCCTCCGGTTCAGGACAGATGCCGCGCAGGCTCTGCCATTCCGCCTCGGACAGGATGCCCGCACCGGACGGCCTGTCGCTGACCTGTCCCGTCCGGGCCAGGGCCCGGATCCGCGCCGCGCGCTCCGCCGTGAAAGGATGGGAGCGAAGGAATGAAGTCGCCCCCGGCTTCTCGTCTTCCGTCTCGGTGATGCGCTCCAGGATCGCGGCCAGAGCTGCCCCGTCGCCGCCGGCCCGCTGGACCGCCGCGACGGCGAAGGCATCCGCCGCCCGCTCGGCATCGCGGGAATAGCCCGCCGAGATTGCCGCTTGTCCGATCGTAACAAGCACCGTCGAGCCGGTAAGGTCCCCCAGCACCAAGCTCAGCAGGAACGAGGTGCCGCCGGCGGTGATCACCGCGCGGATCGGATCGCGGGCGGCGACATGCCCGAATTCGTGGGCGAGGATGCCGGCGAGCTCGTCACCGTTCCGGGCCTTGGCGACGATGTCCGACAGCAGGATCACCCGAGCACCCGGCAGCGCCATCGCATTGGCGACCGCGTGGCGGCGCACACTCACCTGCGGCACTGGCGGCAAGGCTCCATCTTTGGTCATCCCCTCGGTCAGGCGCGCGGTCAGCCGATCGAGGACGGCACGGGCCGGAGCCTCGTTGCAGAGGGGCGGATCGCCGAGCAGAGCGACGATCTGCGTTTCCACGCTGCGGCCGAGCGGAGCTTCCAGCGCCCCCGGCACCAGCGGCGCGAGCAGGCCGGAGGCAGCCGGCACACCGTAGAGCGCCGCCAGCACCACGGTCATGCCCGCCGCGACCGACCACAGTACGAGGCGCGTCAAACCGCCCTGGCGTTCGGATCGGTGCAAGTCGGGACAGCGGGCCTTCAGTGCCTCCCCGAAGGCTACGTCGGCGAACTCGATGCTCTCCTGTCCCTCGGCGTGGAGGACGCGCATCAGCGGCGGCGCGGTTTCGGCGACGCGCAGGTCGAGCAGGCTCCAGTCACGGCGAAGATCCTCGCCGAGAATCTCGAGCCGGAAGGTCAGCCGCAGGGTCACCGGCCGGGGGCGGGCGGTCACGCCGTCGAAGAAGGTGCCGGTGGTGGAATGGGTTTCCATCGAACCGTCAGAATCCGATCTCGATGGCGCCGCCGACATCGAGTGCGTCGGCGAGCCCTTCATTGAGACCGCTGGCCGGCGGCCGGGACGAGGCGAGCACGGCCTCCAGGGCCGGCAGGTTCTCGATCCGCGTCGTGGTCGCCACCGCGTGCCACAGGCGCAGGGTGACGAGGCGAACGTAGATGACCGCGAAGCCGAGCAGGGTTGTGAGATAGAGGAGGATGGTCGCGGCAAGGAGCGTGGCTTGTGTGGCCACGGTCGGTTTTTCCTCGGCGAGGAGCGGCAGGAGGAGGGCGAAGACGATACCGAGGGCGATGAGGAAGCCCAACAGAGCAAGGATGTAGAGGAAATACGGCCAGTAGAACTGGCGCGCGCGGAGCGCGGAGGTGAGCCGGGCGGCGCCGAGGTTCGTAGCGTTGAGGAAGGCCCGGATCTCTCGGGCGCGGTAATAGGGGATCAGGATCAGGGCGAGCGGGATCGAGACGCTCGCGGCCACCACCACGATCGTTCCGTAGAGGGACAGGGACGTACCGGCATAGGCGGGATTGAAGATGAGCTTGCTCTTCTCCGTCGCCGGATCCTGGATCAGGAGGTCGCTCGGCAGATCGAAGCCGCTCGCCGCCAGCAGCGCGAGCAGGCTCGCCAGGATCGGCAGCAGGCCGACGAAATAGAACATCAGCCAGGGCAGCAGGATCGAGCGTCCCGTCGCGGTGGAGTGCATCCGGCTCTGGCCGACCAGGGTGTGGTCGATGCGGAAGCGTTCCAACGCCGCGCGCATGAATGGAAAGGCGAGGCCGAGGGTGAGGATTGTCGCGATCCACCACAGGCTGGCACGGCCGGCATAGGCGAAGCCCGATCCATCCTGTCCCAGCCGGATGCCGCGCCAGCGGGTGCGCGACGCCCGGTAACGGCGCCCCCGGAACAAGGCATATTGCCCGAGGACGAACAGGAAGAGGAAGGAGATCGGAGCCGCAAAGGGGGCGAGGGTGGGGATCGCGAAGCCGAGGAGGAACAGGACGAGATAGACCGGAACGAGGACGGCGAGCGCCACGACGAAGCCGAGGAACAACTCCTTGCCGGTGCCGAGATACTCGGCCGGGCTGCCGGCCACGATGGTGCGGCTCCAAAAGAAGCGTCGCAGGTTGGAGATGTACCAGAACCGGTAGATCGAGAAGGTGACCAGCGAAAGCAGGAAGCCTTTGACGACGATGCCGGTCAATCCGCGAGCTCGGCGTTCGAACTCGATGATGCCGATCCGCGATGGAGCGGGTTGCGGCACGGTTTCGAACTGATTCATCGGCGTAGTCCCCCCTTCGATGGCGGGAGACTAGAAGCGAGGCGGTTTGCGTTGCAACGGGCGACGCTTGCAATTCTCGCCGGATAGCGAAGCCAGGCCGTTTCGCGCTTCCTGTGCGAACGTGAACGGCTCGTTGGTCATCGCCCGCCACGCTGGTCAGCGGAGCAGGGTTAATTTCACGTGAAAATCATGTCGCCGTCCTCGGCAGCGGCCGAGCCGGCAGGCCGGTGCGAGGACAGGCGGCCTATCGGACCGCCTGACCAGGGGCTGCTCAACAGCAGCGGAAGCCGGATGTATTGCCGACACCGAAGCGGGCGTTCTCGCGATTGCGGAAGAACTCGCGCTCGGTCATCGGCGTCTGGTCGGGGTGAGTCTTCGCGATGTGCGCGACGTAGGTGCCGTAATCGCCTTGGCCGACCATGAGCCGCGCGCCGTCGCAGACGCACTTGTTGAAGGCCCGGAGGCGATCGCGAAAGTTCTGGGACGGCGCGGTCATGGTCGGTTCACTCCGCCGGAGCGAGCTTGGCGTCGGCTTCGAGCGCCGTCCAGCGATCGGCGCGGTAGGCCTTGACGCAAGCCATGATGCCGAACACCGCGATCGCCACGACGAGGCCGACGAAGAGCACGGCGAGGCCGGCATCGATGCGGTCGTTGAAGACGATCTTGTGCATGTCCTCCATGCTCTTGGCCGGGCCGAGCACCTTGCCCTCGGCGATGGCCGCCGAGAACCGGTCGGCATGGGAGAGGAAGCCGATCTTCGGGTCCGCCGAGAAGATCTTCTGCCAGCCGGCGGTCAGGGTGCAGATGCACAGCCACACGGTCGGGATGATCGTGACGAAGGCGTAGCGCTCACGCTTCATCTTGAAGATCACCACCGTCGCGAGGGTCAGGGCGACGGCCGCCAGCATCTGGTTCGAGATGCCGAAGAGCGGCCACAGGGTGTAGATGCCGCCGAGTGGGTCGGTCACGCCCTGGTAGAGGAAGAAGCCCCAGGCGCCGACGCAGAGGGCCGTAGCCAGCACGCTCGGGACCCAGGCCGAGGTGTCCTTGAAGGACGGCGAGACGAGGCCGAGCAGATCCTGCAGCATGAAGCGGCCGGCGCGGGTGCCCGCGTCCACCGCCGTGAGGATGAACAGGGCCTCGAACAGGATCGCGAAGTGGTACCAGAAGGCCATCATCGCCTTGCCGCCGATGGCCGACGAGATGATGTGAGCCATGCCGACGGCGAGCGTCGGGGCACCGCCGACGCGGGAGATGATCGAGTGCTCGCCGACATCGACGGCGGTCTGGGCGATCACCTCCGGTGCAATCGGGAAGCCGAGCTTCGTCACCGCCGCGGCGGCCGTCTCCGGGGAAGTGCCGAGCAGGGCGCCGGGCGAGTTCATGGTGAAGTAGACGCCCGGATCGATCACGCTCGCGGCGACCAGGGCCATGATCGCGACGAAGCTCTCCATCAGCATGCCGCCATAGCCGATGAAGCGGGTGTCGAGTTCGTTATCGACCAGCTTCGGCGTGGTGCCCGACGAGATCAGGGCGTGGAAGCCCGAGACCGCGCCGCAGGCGATGGTGATGAACAGGAACGGGAACAGGCTCCCCGCCCAGACCGGGCCGGTGCCGTCGACGAACTTCGTCACCGCCGGCATCTGCATGTGCGGCGCCACGAAGACGATACCGATGGCCAGCCCGACGATGGTGCCGATCTTGAGGAAGGTCGAGAGGTAGTCGCGCGGCGCGAGCAGCAGCCAGACCGGCAGGATCGCGGCGACGAAGCCGTAGCCGATCAGCATCCAGGTGAGCTGCGGGCCGGTGAAGGTGAAGGCCGGGCCCCAATAGGGATCGGCGGCGATGCGGCCGCCATAGATGATCGCGGCCATCAGCAGAAAGAAGCCGATGATCGAGACCTCGCCGACCTTCCCCGGCCGGACGAAGCGGGCATAGAGGCCCATCAGCAGGGCGATCGGGATCGTCGCGCCGACGGTGAAGGTGCCCCAGGGGCTCTCGGCCAGGGCCTTGACCACCACCATCGCCAGCACGGCCAGCAGGATGATCATGATCATGAAGGTGCCGAACAGGGCGATCACGCCGGGGATCACCCCAAGTTCGGCCCGGATCAGCTCACCGAGGGAGCGCCCGTCCCGGCGCATCGAGATGAACAGGACCATGAAATCCTGCACCGCGCCGGCCAGGACGACGCCGGACAGGATCCAGAGCATGCCCGGCAGATAGCCCATCTGCGCCGCGAGCACGGGGCCGACCAGCGGACCCGCGCCGGCAATGGCCGCGAAATGGTGGCCGAACAGGACCGATTTGTTGGTGGGGACGTAGTCGAGGCCGTCGTTATGGCGGTGAGCCGGGGTCTCGCGCTTCGGATCGAGGCGCATGACCTTGTCGGCGATGAAGAGGGAGTAGTAGCGATAGGCGATCAGGTAGACGCAGACTGCGGCCACGACGACCCAGAGTGCGTTGATCGATTCGCCCCTCTGCGTGGCGACGACAGCCAAGGCCGCCGCGCCCAACGCCCCGACCAGGGCCCAGGGCCCGTGTTTCTGTATTGCGCCCATCCGACGCCTCACTCCGTGCATCGGCCGCATTCTTGATGCTGGCGGCCTTCACGGCATTGTTTGGCGCAATTTTCCCCCCGAGACCAGTTGCCGGGACCACACAGGGACCCGTTCCATCAACGGTGGCAGTAACATCTCCCATCTCGCGTCACTGGAAACAACGGATGAGGCGGGCGCTGCGTGTTTCCGCAGCAAAGTCCGGAACGGGATCGGGGGGCAGGGCCGGATTGTCTGGTGGACAGGCATCGTCGCACGCATGGTCGGGTGCGCATCCATGCGGAAGCCGGCGCGGCGGAGGGTCTTCTCCCCTCAATCGATGACGATGACGCGGTTGGGGAGCTGGTTGTCTCCACGCCGGCCCGGTAGGGCCGCGGCCAGGACGGCGCCGACCCGATCCACCGCGGCGATCAGGCCTTCGCCCAGGGCGCCGCGACCGGCCGCGCCGAGCAGATCGGCGACGATGGCGTGCCACCGCTCGTCCTCGATGCGGGTCCGCACGCCCTTGTCGGCGACGATCTCGGCATAACGCTCGGCAAGCGCGACGTAGATCAGCACGCCGGTATGCCCGCGTGTTCCGGTCAGTCCGTGGGCGAAGAACTCGCGCCGGGCGGCGTCGTGGGCGCGCGCATGCCGCCAGCGTCTCGGGGTGAGGGCGACGCGCAGAGTCCGGTTCAGGGTCAGGAGCAGCGATCCGAGCACCAGGGCCGCCTGAGCCAGGGCGATCTCGCCAGCGCCGAGATCCGTGAACAGGATCAGTGGCCAGGGAGCGGCGAGGCCGAGGGCGAGGGCGAGGGCGAGGCTGGGCGAACGGTAGAGCCCGGCGCTCGCGGCGACGAGCACCATGATCTCTCCGGAGGTCCCGGCCTCAGCCCGGCCGATCGCCGCCGCGATGCGCTCGCGCTCGGCTGAGCCGAGAATGGCCGCGCTACCAATCACCGGATGCCCCTCCGCCTCCGAACGAACCACCGCCCCCCGAGAAGCCACCGCCCCCGCCATCGGAGAAGCCGCCGCTCCATCCGCCGGAGGGGCCGGGGATCACCACGAATCCGCCGCCCCGGCCGCGTCGTCCACCACCACCGCCGCCGCTCATCCGGGTCAGGACAATGATGAGCACGACGATGACGACGATCCAGAAGATGACGGTCGCCGGATCGACCGTGTCCTCGCGCACTGGCGCGCGGCGCTGCCACTCGTCGGCATCGCCGGCGAGGATGGGCAGGATCGCATCGACGCCCGCCTCCACCCCACCGGAAAAATCGCCCTGACGGAAACGCGGCGTGATCGCCGTGGTGATGATGGTCTTGGACACGGCGTCGGTCAGTGCGCCTTCGAGACCGTAGCCGACCTCGATGCGGACCTTGCGCTCCTTGGGCGCGACCAGCAGGAGGACGCCGTTATTGGTCTTCTTCTGGCCGATGCCCCAGTTTCGGGCGAGACGGTTGGCGTAATCCTCCACCGTGAGGTCCTGAAGGCTCGGCACGGTGGCGACCACGAGCTGGTCCCCGGTCTTCTCCTCATGGGCCTTGATCTTCCCGTCGATCCGCGTCCGCGCCTCCGGCGAGAGCAGGCCGGCCGCATCCACGACCCGTCCCGTGAGCTTCGGGAAGTCGGGTTCCGCGGCGCGGGCGAGTCCGGTCAGGGCCGCGAGGATCAGCAGCGCGGCCGTGAGCGGCCCGAGGGCGCGGAGGAAACGGGTCTTCTGAAGAGGCGCGATCACCGGGGCGGTGCTTCGGCTCGGGTCACCCTAAAACTTCACGTTCGGCGCGCGCTCGGAGCCCGCCGTCGCGGTGAAGGTCTCCATCGGCTTGGCCTCCGGGTAGAACCAACTGGCGATCCAGCGGCCGGGAATGGTGCGGATCTCGGTGTTGTAGGCCTGAACCGCCTGGATGTAGTCGCGCCGCGCCACCGCGATGCGGTTCTCCGTGCCCTCCAGCTGCGATTGCAGCGCCAGGAAGTTCTGGTTGGATTTCAGGTCGGGATATGCCTCGACGGAGGCGAGCAGCCGCCCGAGCGCCCCCGAGAGCTGGTTCTGCGCCTCTTGGAACTGCTTGAATTTCTCGGGATCGTTCACCGTTCCGGCATCGACCTGGATGCTGGTTGCCTTGGCGCGGGCCTCCGTCACCCGGGTCAGGGTGTCCTGCTCCTGCTTGGCATAGCCCTTCACCGTCTCGACCAGATTGGGGATCAGGTCGGCCCGGCGCTGATACTGGTTCTGCACTTCGCTCCAGGCGGATTTGGCCTGCTCCTCCAGGCTCGGAACCCGGTTGAGCGCGCCGCAGCCCGAGAGGCAGGTCGCCAGCCAAAGGGCGGCCAGAGCCGAGAGGAGCCGCCCGAGCACGGAGCTTCGGGCCGGAACCGCGGGGCTGAAGGAGAGGGACATAGGGCGCGATCTCCGAGACGAGCTTGGCGGTGAAGGTTTCGTCGCGGGAGATAGGGAGCCCGCCGGGGGCTGGGAAGGGTCACCGCCGCAAACCGTTCGACGGGAGGGCCCGGCAACCCGGGCCCGAGGAGAGGTCCGGAGGGGTCTCAATCGCGGCTGGACAGGCTATCCGCGACCGTTTCGCTTGGGCAAACGCTCGGTGAAGCGTATCTGAGACGCCGAGCGAAGAGGCGCGCCATGTCCACCCCGACAGACATTTCCCCGGAGGGTCCTCTAGAGGGCCCGCTCGAGAGCTCCCCCGGCCCCACCGCGCGTCCCCGCATCGCCATCACCTATTGCACGCAATGCCAGTGGTTGCTGCGGGCGGCCTGGATGGCGCAGGAACTGCTCTCCACCTTTCGCGACGACCTCGGCGAAGTCGCTCTTCGGCCCGGCAGCGGCGGCGTGTTCGAGATCGCCTTCGAGGACGAGACGATCTGGGAGCGGGTGCGGGACGGCGGCTTCCCCGATGTGAAGGCGCTGAAGCAACGGGTCCGAGACCGGCTCGATCCGGAGCGGGATCTCGGGCATGTCGACCGGGTGAAGCATGCGCCCTGAACGGCCTGACGGGCCCGTGGCGTCGTCGCGGTTGGCACCGGAGCATCGGCTGGGGCATGATGGCACCGGGCCACGGGCCCATCCTCCAGCGTACGAGCCGCGGGGCGCCTTGATCCGACGCATGCTCTCCCGCCTCGGCCAGCGTGGCTTCTCCACGCAGTTCTACCTCATCATGCTCGTGATCGCGCTGATCGGGCCCGGCCTGATCTTCACCGCGATCCTGCTGACCCGCTACGCCGCGACCGAGCGCGCCCGCTTCGAGCAGGATGCGCGGGAGAACGTGCGTGGCATCGCCCTGTCGATCGACCGCGATACCGCTGGGCTCGTCTCGGTGCTGCAGACGCTGGCGACCTCACCCCGGCTGAAAGACGGCGAGTTCGCCAATTTCGAGAACCAGGCGCGTCTGGTGCGCGAGGCGGTCGGCCTCGATCTCGTGCTGCGCCGGCTCGATGGGCAGGAGATCGTCAACACCGCCCTGAAGCCGGGAGCCCCCCTGCCGGTGAGTTCGCTGCCGGTCGACCGGGAGATCGTCGCCGGCGACCAGCGCTCGATGGTCACCGGCTATCTCGCCGGGGCGACACCGGCGCAGGCGCATTACGCCGTGGCGGTGCCGGTGCGGATCGACGATGGCGTGACCTACATCCTCAGCTTCTCGGTGCCGCTGAGCCGCATCGCGGGCATCCTCGCCCGCGAGCACGTGAGGGGGTGGGTCTCCGGTGTATCGGACCGGGACGGGACGGTGCTCGCGCGCATGCCCGACCTTCCGGCGGTGGTCGGCCGCCCCCGCCTTGCCACCCTGCGCCAGAAGGCGACGGGAACCCCCGGTGTCTGGGAGGGACGCGACCGCGATTTCAAGCCTGTCACCCTGGTCGAGGCGCGCTCACGGCTCAATGGCTGGACCGTGGCCGCCAGCATCCCGCGCGAACTGGTCGAGGCGCGGCTGCGGCGCTGGATCTGGGCCTTCGGCGGGTTCGGCCTGCTCGTCCTCGCGACCTCCTCGGTGCTCGCGGTGCATCTGTGGTCGCGGGTGTCGAAACCCCTGCGCCAACTCGCGGCGTCGGGGCCGGCGCTGGCCCGGGGCCAGGCGATCCCACGGGTCGCCTCGCCGATCCACGAGATCCGCCGCCTCGCCGACGTGCTGTCGGAGGCCTCCCTCCGGTTGCGGACCCGCAGCGGCGAGCGCGACCGGGCCCTGGCCGAAACCCAGCGCGGCCTCGCCGCCCTGCGCGAGAGTGAGGCCCGCTTCCGCCACATGGCCGATTCGGCGCCGGCTCTGATCTGGATGACCGACGAGAACGCGCAGGTGGTCTTCGCCAATATGCATTTCGACCACCTGTTCGGGCGCCCCGCCGCGGAGATGGCCGGTGGCGGCTGGGAGTCGATCATGTACCCGTCGGACCTTCCGGCCTTCCAGGAGGTGTTTCAGGAGGCGTTCCGGAGCCGGCGTCCGTTCCGTGCGGAGATGCGGGTGGTCGACCGCAACGGAGAGATCCGCTGGCTGCGCTGCGAGGGGGTGCCGCGGCTCGACGACAACGCCACTTTCCTCGGCTTCACCGGCTGCAGCGTCGACGTGACCGACGCCAAGCGCGCCGAGGAGCACCTCCACCTGCTCATCAACGAACTGAACCACCGGGTGAAGAATACCCTCGCCACGGTCCAGTCGATCGCCATGCAATCCCTGCGCGGGCTCGATGGCGAGGAGGCGCGGATCGCCAAGAGCGCCTTCGAGGCCCGGCTCCTGGCGCTGGCCCGCGCCCATGACGTGCTCACCCGCGAGAGCTGGGAGGGGGCGGAGCTGAAGACCGTGGTGGCGGACGCGATCCGTCCGCTGGAGGCGGGGGAGGGGCAGGAATCGCGTTTCTCGGTCTCGGGTCCCCGCCTGAGGCTCGCCCCGCGGCTTGCCCTCTCCATTGCCATGGCGCTGCACGAACTCGGCACCAACGCCGTCAAATACGGGGCGCTCTCGAGGGAGGGCGGCCGGATCACCATCACCTGGACGGTGCAGCGCCGGCCGGAGTTGCACCTCTCCCTGCGCTGGAGCGAGAGCGGCGGCCCGCCGGTCACGCCCCCGACCCGCCGCGGCTTCGGCTCGCGCCTGATCGAGCGCAGCCTCGCCCGCGAACTCGCGGGCCAGGTCGAACTCCTCTACGAGCCGGAGGGAGTGGTCTGCACCATCGAGGCCCCGGTTCCGCCGCCGGGTCTGCTGGAGCGCAAGGGTGGCACGCAGCTCGCCGCCACGAAGCCGCTGCCGCTGGCGGGCTGACAGCATCGTCCCGAAAGGCGGGTTCCGGCTTTCGGGCGAAGACGATGCAGGAGCACGAACCGAAGGTATCGTCCCGAAAGGTGGTCTTGGCTTCCGGGACGGTGCGATGAGCGGGAGAGGCCGCCTTCGTCCTACTGGAATGTTTCCGGATCGGGCCCGATCCGGCCGTCGGCCCGGTCGAGACCGGCGATGGCGGCATGGTCTTCGTCGGTCAGGCTGAAGCCGAACACGTCGATGTTCTCATGGAGCCGGGTGGGGGTAGCGGATTTCGGGATCGCGACGACACCGTTCTCGATATGCCAGCGCATCACGACCTGGGCAGCCGTGCGCCCGAGGCGGTCGGCGATGCGGACGATGGCGGGCGCTTCCAGGGCCTGGGCCTGGCCCAGAGGGCTCCAGGCCTCAGTGACGATGCCGAGCCGGTCATGGGCGGCCCTCAGGTGCCGCTGCTGGAAATGAGGGTGCAGTTCGATCTGGTTGAGGGCGGGGGTGACGCCCGTCTCCTCCACCAACCGGTCGAGCTGCTTCTCGGTGAAGTTCGAGACGCCGATCGAGGCCGCGCGGCCCTCGTCCCGCAGCCGGATCAGGGCGCGCCAGGAATCGAGGTAGAGATCCCGGTCGGGGCAGGGCCAGTGGATCAGATAGAGGTCGATCTGCTCGATCCCGAGCCGCTTCAGGCTCTCGTCGAAGGCCCGCAGCGCCGTGTCGTAGCCCTGGCTGTCGTTCCACAGCTTGGTGGTCACGAAGACATCGCGCCGGGGCACCACGGTCTCGCGCAGGCCGCGGCCGACGCCGCTCTCGTTGCCGTAAATCGCGGCGGTGTCGATCGAGCGATAACCGCTGCCGAGGGCGGTCCCGACGAGGGCGGGGGTCTCTCCCTCCGGCAGGCGCCAGACACCGAGGCCAAGCTGAGGGATGGACCGCCCGTCATTGAGGGCAATCTGCGGGACCGGATCGGGGGAGGTCATGGTTACCGAATATCATGGCGACCCGGGCGAAGGCCGGGGCAAGGCTCACAGGATCGGCAGGATCTTGCCTGTCGTACAGGCACCTTGCCGAGGGGCTGGCCTGCATAACCGTCAGGGCCGGACACGGATGGCGGACGTCGCGATGTCCTGATCGTCCGGTTCGCGGACAAGATGCAGATAGGTCGTGTCGAAGTCGCAGAAGTTCCTGAGGCGTCGGACATCCGGCACGTGCAGGTGGCGATCCTTCAACTGGATCAATCCCGCCATGCGCAGGTCGCGCAGCACGCGGCTGACATGGATCGTCGTGATGCCGAGGATGTCGGCCAGCATCGGCTGGGTCAGCGGCAGCGGGCAATCCCGTTTGCCCGCCGCCCCGACGAGTTGCTGGCGCAGCAGCAGCTCGCAGAAGAGATGGGCGATCCGCTTGTCGGCGGAGCGTTGGCCCATGCTGGCGAGCCATTCCCGCAGGATGCTCTCATCCACGAGGGTCGCCCACCACAAAGCCCGGGCGAGCCGTGAATCCCGGAACACCAGGGCATCGATCCGATCCTGGGCAACGTCGGCGACGGTGCAGGCGGTGAGCGCGGCGATGTAATGGTCGGACGGGCCGAGCACGACCGATTGCAGGTCGCAGAAGTCACCCGGCAGGAGCAGGCCCAGGATCTGGCGCTGGCCATCTCCGACGATCTTGTAGCGGAAGGCGAAGCCTTCGATGACGAGGTGAACGCCGGTCGCCCGGTCGCCGGCCCGGACAATGTCCTGCTGCGGCTCCAGAACCCGGTCGGCCTGGAACAGGTCGGCGAGCAGGGCGCGGTCCCCGGCATCGAGGTCCGCGCCGTAGCGAAGCTTGAGGATCAAGGGATTGGCGCGGTAAGGCGCCACGGTCGCGTCCATGGTCGCACAACGCGGAACGGTCTCGTTCCGTGCCGGCCTTTCGATAGAAAAATCGTTGAAGGCCAACCGCCCGGAAGAAGGGCCTGTTCCCGCCGGGCGCGAGCCGCGTCAGGCCGCCTTCCAGCGCCGGGCGGTGTTGTTGCCGAAGGCGCGGGCGTAGAGGTTGCAGTAATTCAGGGCCGCGCTGTCCCAGCCGAACGAGCGGGACATGGCGGTGCGCCGCATCGTGTTGAGGCGCTTCTTCTGGCCGAAGGTCTCGAAGGCGCGCCGGATCGCGGAGGCGAGGCCGCGGGGCGACGCGTCGCCGAAGGTGAAGCCGGTGATGCCGTCCTCCACCGTGTCGTTGAGGCCGCCGGTGCGGCGCACAATCGGCAGGGAGCCGAAGCGCTGCGCATACATCTGTGCCAGGCCGCAGGGCTCGAAGCGGGAGGGCATGAGCAGGAAGTCGCTGCCGGCGAAGATGCGGCGCGCCTCCGTCTCGCGGAAACCGACATGGACGCCGACATTGTCGGGGTGGCGGCCGGCGAGGTCCCGCAGGGCCTCCTCGAAACGGCCCTCGCCCTGGCCGATCACCACGAGCTGACCGCCCTCGGCGACGATCGCCTCGGCGGCGCCGATGCTGAGGTCGATCCCCTTCTGGTGGACGAGGCGCGAGACGATAGCGAAGAGCGGGCCGCGGGAGACCGCCATGCCGAACTGCTTGCGGACCTCGTCGGCATTGGCCTTCTTGCCCTTCCAATCGTCGGGCTCGAAGCGGGTGGCGAGGTGCGGATCGGTGCGCGGATCCCAGCTCTCGTCGATGCCGTTGAGGATGCCGGTGAGTCGCCCCTGAGCGGCACGGGTGCGCAGAAGGCCGTCGAGGCCGCAGCCGCCCTCCGGCGTGGTGATCTCGCGGGCGTAGGTGTCGCTGACCGTGGTGACGTGGGAAGCGTGATAGATTCCGGCCTTCAGGAAGGAGAGCTGACCGTAGAACTCCACGCCGTCCATCTGAAAAGCGTAATCCGGCACGCCGATGCGGCCGAGATTGTCCCGGTGGAACAGCCCCTGATAGGCGAGGTTGTGGATGGTCAGCACGCTCGGGCGGCGAATGCCGAGCCAGGACATGTAAGCCGGAGCCAGCGCGGTCTGCCAATCGTTGAGGTGCAGGAGGTCGGCCGACCAGCACGGATCGAGGCCCGCGGCGAGCTCGGCGGCCGCCCGGCTGAGGCGGGCGAAGCGCAGGTCGTTGTCATCGAAATCGCCCCGCGCATCGCCGTAAGGCGTGCCGTCCCGCTCGTAGAGGTCAGGGGCGACCAGCACGTAGACGCCGAGCCCGTCCGGCGTGGTGCCGAACCCGAGTTCGCAGGCCGGCACCCCGGCGAAGGCACTGAGCCGGGACAGGATCGTCAGGTTCTCGAGGCCGGCCAGAACCCGTGCGTAGCCGGGAATCAGCACGCGTACGTCGTAGTGGCGGCGTAGCGCCCGCGGCAGTGCACCCGCAACCTCACCGAGGCCGCCGGTCTTCACGAAATCCGCCATTTCCGGCGTGGCGTAGAGGATGCGGGGGAGAAGCGCGTTGCCGAGCTTCGGATCGGCCTCGGAATAGGACAGCGGCGGCGGCACCTCGGCGACTGCACGCGCACCGAGATCCACGTAAGCCATGTACTCGCCCTCTTCCCGCTCACGCCGCTTCGAAAAAGCGGGAACCGTCGCTGTCGCGGCCAGCATGCCAATGCTCCGGAAGGCAATCCGTTCCGTTGCATCGCACAATTCAGGCCGCGTTCAGACGACATTTTTGTCGTTGTGGCGGGCGCTGGCGGCATGGCGTGTATGCGCCTGGAGAATGCGCCCTATCGTAGTGCCGGAGCCAGGATCACGCCCTCGTCGGGGTCGAGGGTGATTTCGCTCTGCACACGCTCGCCCGAGCGTCCGGAGCGGGTCGACAGCAGGACCGTCCAGGTCTCCTGATTCTCCAACGGCACCCGATGTTCGGTGTTCCCGAAATTGAGCAGGATGCGCAGGGTTTCGCCTTCGCCGAACCGTTCATAGGCGAAGACCGCCTCGGCAAGAGAGGGCGGCAGCGGGAGGCCGCGATAGCCGCCAACTGACAGGGCTCGCCAGTCGCGGCGCAGGGACAGGAGGCGACGGTAGAGCGTCAGGATCGATCGCGAATCATCGCGCATCTCATCGACGTTGCGTCGGTCGGCATCCGCGCTCTGTGGCAGCCAGGGTATGCCGGCGGTGAAGCCCGCATGCGGGCCGGCATCCCATTGCATCGGCGTACGGGCCGGATCCCGGCCATGGCCGGGCTCGTTGCGTTCCCACGGATCCTGCGCCCATTCCGGCGGAACCGGGACATGGCCGAGGCCGATCTCGTCGCCGTAATATAGGGTCGGCGTGCCCCGCAGCGTCAGCAGCAGCATCGCGGCGACGCGCGCCTGCGCCTCGCCGACGCGGGCGGCGATGCGGGGCTGGTCGTGGTTGCCGAGCACCCAGTTCGGCCAGCCGCCCTCCGGCAGGGCCGCCTCGTATTCCTCGACCAGGGCCGCCACCGCCTCGGCGCGCCACGGGGTTTGGATCAGCTGGAAGTTAAAGGGCAGGTCGGCCCCCGTCAGGTCGGGGCCGTAATAGGTCACCAGCCGCTCGATCGGCAGGTAGATCTCGCCGATCAGGACGCGCTCGCCATAGGCGCGCAGCACCGCCCGCATCCCGGCGATGACGTCGAGCACCTCGGGCCGGTCGCAGGAATAGATCTGCTGGAAGCGGTTGATCCCCGGCTGATGCGGCAGGAAGTCGGGGTTCTCAGGGTTGTCCCGCAGGGCCTCGTCCTTGACGAGGTGCCAGATCACGTCGACGCGGAAGCCGTCCACGCCACGTTCGAGCCAGAAGCGCAGAGCGTCGTGCATTGCCGCCCGCACCTCCGGATTGCGCCAGTTGAGGTCCGGCTGCTCAGGCAGGAAGGCATGGTAATAATATTGCCCGGTGGCCGGATCCTGCGTCCAGGCGGGGCCGCCGAAATTCGAGAGCCAGTTGTTGGGTGGGCCGCCATCGGGAGCGGGATCGCGCCAGAGATACCAGTCGCGCTTCGGATTCTCGCGGCTCGCCCGGCTTTCGGCGAACCACGGATGCGCAATCGAGCTGTGGTTCGGCACGAAGTCGAGGATCACCCGGAGCTTGCGCCGATGCGCCTCGGCGATCAGCGTGTCGAAATCCTCCAGGGTGCCGAAGAGTGGGTCGACGGCGCAGTAATCGGCCACGTCGTAGCCGAAATCGGCCATCGGCGAGCGGTAGAAGGGTGAGATCCACACCGCGTCGACGCCGAGCCACGCGAGGTAATCCAGCCGCTCCGTGATTCCCCGAAGATCGCCAACGCCGTCGCCATCCGTGTCCTGGAACGAGCGCGGGTAGACTTGGTAAACTGTTCCGCTCTGCCACCAGAGTGTTTCGGAGCCGCTTGTCCCGGACATCGAACCTCCCGCGCGGTTGCTGCGGCATCCCGTGCGCCGCTGCAGGGGTGGCGTAGGGCCGTTCAGCAAGCCTTCAAGCGGGGCGCGTCAAATACCGGCTGCGCTCTCGGCGGATGCGCAAGCCTTGTGTCGATGGGGACACAGGGCTGCAGGCACATGACTTGCGAACCAAACGATTGCGGGCATGTGTCTCGACAAGATCGGCGGGCGGCAACACCATGCCGGTCGCAGAACTACGGATTCCGTTGTGGATCATCGTACCGCCGCAAGAAGCGGTTAGGCACCGTAGTGAACCGACAACGCATCGGCTGCAACGAAGGGGGACCCTCAGGTGCTGAACGCAGCTCTGTCCGTTCTGAGCAGGAACGGGGAAGCGGAGACCACCGCTTCATCGACCAAGACGGCGCGATCCGCCGCCACTTTTGTTAAGCCGCGTCAGCGGCCGGACGGCGACGCGGTCGCGCAATTGCGCGAGGACATCCGCACCAAGCTCGTCTACGTGCTGGGCAAGACCGCCGCGACCGCCCGCGACCGCGACTGGTTCGCCGCGACGGCGCTGGCGCTGCGCGACCGGATCGTCGATGCCTGCGAGCAGCAGCAGGCCGGGGCCGTGCCCGACAAGCGGGTCTATTACCTCTCGCTCGAATTCCTGATCGGCCGGCTCCTGTCGGACGCGATGAACAATCTCGGCCTCGTCGAGACCACCAAGGCGGCCCTGCGCGAACTCGGCGTCGATCTGGCCGAGGTCGAGGGGGCGGAGCCCGATGCCGCCCTGGGCAATGGCGGTCTCGGGCGGCTGGCCGCCTGCTTCATGGAGAGCATGGCGAGCCTGTCGATCCCGGCTGTCGGCTACGGCATCCGCTACGATCACGGCATCTTCCGGCAATTCCTGGAGGATGGCTGGCAGCGCGAGGCCCCGGAAACCTGGCTGGCGGAGGGCAACCCCTGGGAGTTTCCGCGGCCCGAGACCACCTACAAGATCGGCTTCGGCGGCCACGTCACCATGACGAGCCAGGGCGACCATCAGATCCGCCGCCACTGGCACCCGGCCGAGACGGTCAACGCGGTCGCCTACGACATCCCGGTGGTCGGCTGGCGGGGGAAGCACGTCAACGTCCTGCGTCTGTGGAAGGCGGAATCGGACGCGCCGGTCGAACTCGCCCGCTTCAATGCCGGCGACCATGTCGGCGCCGTGGCCGGGCGGGCCCGCGCCGAGGCGATCTCGCGGGTGCTCTATCCGAGCGATTCGTCCGCCGAGGGGCAGGAACTGCGCCTGCGCCAGGAATTCTTCTTCACCTCCGCCTCGCTCCAGGATCTGGTGCGCCGCCACGTGGCCGAGCGCGGCAGCTTGCGCAGCCTGCCGGACCATGCCGCGATCCAGCTCAACGACACGCACCCCGCCATCGCCGTGCCGGAGCTGATGCGCATCCTGATGGAGGACCACGAATTCTCCTGGGAGGATGCGTGGCAGATCACCTCCAACACCCTGCACTACACCAACCACACCCTGCTGCCCGAGGCGCTCGAAACCTGGCCGGTGGAGCTGATGGAGCGGCTGCTGCCGCGCCACATGCAGATCATCTACCTGATCAACTGGCTGCACCTCGAGGAGCAGAGCAAGAACGCGAAGGGCGGGACGTTCGACATCTCCGCCGTCTCGCTCATCGATGAGGCGCATGGGCGCCGCGTCCGCATGGGACCGCTCGCCTTCCACGGCTCGCGCCGGGTCAACGGCGTCTCGGCGCTCCACAGCGAGCTTCTGAAGTCGACCGTGTTCAAGGATCTGCACGCGATCGAGCCCGAGAAGATCGTCAACAAGACCAACGGCATCACCTTCCGCCGCTGGCTCCACAACGCCAACCCCGAGCTGACGGCGCTCGCCGTCGAGGTCGCGGGTGAGGGCGTGCTCGACGATCCGGAGGGTCTGCGGAAGCTGGAGCCGTTCGCCGACGATGCGGAGTTCCGCAGCCGCTACGCGGCCATGCGGAAGACCCGCAAGAAGCGGCTCGCCCAGGTCATCGCCGAGCGGACCGGCGTCGTGGTCGACCCGTCGGCGCTGTTCGACGTGCAGATCAAGCGCATCCACGAGTACAAGCGCCAGCTCCTCAACCTCGTCGAGACGGTGGCGCTCTACCAAGCGATCAAGCAGGCGCCGAACAAGGACTGGACGCCGCGGGTGAAGATCTTCGCCGGCAAGGCGGCGCCGAGCTACGTCCAGGCCAAGCTCATCATCAAGCTCGCGGGTGACATCGCCCGGGTCGTCAACGAGGATCCGGAGATCGGCGGCAGGCTGAAGGTGGTGTTCCTGCCGAATTACTCGGTGAGTCTGGCGGAGGTGATCATCCCGGCCGCCGACCTGTCCGAGCAGATCTCGACCGCCGGCATGGAGGCCTCGGGCACCGGCAACATGAAGCTCGCCCTCAACGGCGCGCTCACCGTCGGCACGCTCGATGGCGCCAATATCGAGATCAAGGACCATGTCGGCGCGGACAACATCTTCATCTTCGGCCTCGACGCCGAGGAGGTGCTGGCCCGCTCCCGCGAGCCGAATTACGCGGGCAAGGCCATCGCCGCCTCACCCCGGCTGGCGGCGGCTCTGGACGCCATCGGCAACGGCACCTTCTCGCCGGAGGAGCCGGGCCGCTTCGCCCCGCTGGTCGACGAGCTGCGCCACGGCGACCGCTACCTGACCACCGTCGATTTCGACGATTACTGGCGCGTCCAGCGCGAGATCGACGCCGCCTGGAAGCGGCCGGCGCAGTGGTGGCGCGCGGCGATCCTCAACACCGCCCGGATGGCGTGGTTCTCCTCCGACCGCTCCATGCGCGAATATGCCGAGGAGATCTGGCGGGTCAGGCTGGGCTGAGCGCCCGGTCGGCTGGATACGAAGCAGGGCAGGAAGGGGGCTTCTTCCTGCCCTTTTTCATGCCGATTCCGAGGAAACCGCCGGGGGAGATCTCGTCGCCGCCCGACGGCTGTAGGCTTCGGCCCTCCTCGCGTGATTGCGAGGCTCCCTCTGACGCCGTTCAGGGATCGCCACGGGATCGCTTCGCATTGTTGCGAAGGCGAGTGCGGTGAGATCCGGGGCGATCAACCGGAAGCGGCGTCAGACGGACGGATTGAGCCGCACAGCTCGAGGACCGAGGAGGCTCACGCCCCCGGCGCGAGCGGGATCGGGTAGAACCGCGCGCCCGCCGCCGCCGCCAGCACTTCCACGGCACCGATGGTCGAGGGGCAGCCGGAGGCGTGCACCACGTCGGTGGTCCTCAGGCTCGGGATATGCGCGGTGAGCGGGCCGGGGCGCACGTCCGGGCCCCGCTGGCGATGCCGGTCGGCGGCCAGGGTGATGCGGGTGACGCCGGTGGCGCGCAGCCATTCCAGGGCCGGGCGCATGTAGAGGTCGAGGGGATCGCGTGCGCCGACGATGAGGCAGATCTCGCGGGCCGGCTCGATGTAGCGCGCCGCCCGGGCGATGGCCCAGATCCCGGCGAATCCCGTCTCCGCCGCCACCAGCACGAGGCGGCCGCCGCCGGGGCGATAGGTACCGTTGCCGACCGGCCCTTTGACCTTCACGGCCCGGCCGGGCTCGACCGGGCAGCCGAACAGGGCGGTGAGATCCTCGGCGCATTCTCCGCGCAGGTGGAAGACGAGTTCGTTCAATTCCGCCCCGCCCTCGACGCCGAGGGTGGGAGCGAGGGTGACCGGCTGGCCGCCTTCGAGGGTCACGATGACCTGATCGCCCGGCTCGAAGGGGAGCCGGCGCTCCAGGGTGGCGACCACCTGCACGACCCGCGGCGCCAGGGCCGTGATCGCATCGATGCTGCCGGTGCGGCGCGCCACCGTGCGCGCCGGAGCCTTGGCCGGGCGGATCGTCGCCGCAGGATCGGGGGCGGAGAGTGTCACCGCCTCCGCCCGCCGGGCACGGGCCGGCAGACGCCGCGAGGCGGGGCCGGCGCCCTGCCCGAGCAGGCCGCCGGGTGGGGCGATCACCCCATCCGCCAGGGCGGTTTCCAAGGAGGTGTCGCCGGGGGAAACCCGCAGGGGCTGGCCGTTCACGACAAGCGAGCAGCGGGCGCTCGAGGGAGCACGCATGGCGGCGACCCACTCCGATCGGATGAGAAGTTTCGGGACGGGGGAGGGGGGGCTCGGGGGAGCGCACGGGCTCGCCGAGGGGGCCCGGTTCGCGTCGAGCGGGCCGATCTCAGGGCGAATCGTGGATCAGGCGCTCGACCAGGATCGCCCAACGCTCGCGCACGGCGCGCGCCTCTTCACCCAGGGCGGCAGGCTCCGCGAGGCCGAGGCTGGCCCGCAGGGCCTCGCTCTCCCGGCGCTCGGCGGCCAGGGCGGCCTTCATCATCGCCACTTCGAGGCGCAGCCGCGCGAGGTCGGACGCGGCGTTGTCGTCCTCTGGCTCAGGAGCGGAGGCGGGAGGCGGCGCCACGACGGAACCCGGCTGCGCGGTGCCGGCGAGATGGGCCTGGATCGGCCGTGTCATCAGGCGCCGCATCGCGCTGCCGGTGGGCGCCGGGCTCCTGCGTCTGCTCGCCTCGATCATCGTCCATCCTCGAACCGGCAGGAATGCCGAGCGGGCATTCCGGATACTTGGATGAACCTTCCCGCAACATGGTTAAGGGACGTTTAAACCAATGCGCGACTCCGGCCGTCCCGGCGTCGGATCAGGCCGCTTCCGGAGCGGCGCCGACGAGTTGGCGGGCCTGGAGCATGGTCATCGGCTCGCCGAAGGCGGCGCCTTGCGCGTAGTCGCAGCCGAATTCCTGCAGACCCTGCGCATCCTCCTCCGATTCGGCCCCCTCGGCGATGGTGGCGAGGCCAAGTTCCTGCCCCATCCGCAGCACCGAGCGCAGCATGGCGCTGCGCCCCTGGCCCATCTGGCGCACGAAGGTCTGGTCGATCTTGATCGTGTCGAAGGGGAAGCGCTGGAGGTAGGAGAGAGCGGAGTAGCCGGTGCCGAAATCGTCGAGGATCAGGCCGGCGCCGAGGTCGTGGATCCGTGCCAGCATCTGGGCGGCATATTCCGGGTTCTCCATCACCAGCCCCTCGGTCATCTCCAGTTTGAGCGAGCCGGGTAGGACGCCGGTGCGGGCGATGACGGTCTTTACATCGTGCAGGAGGTCGTGGCGCAGGAGCTGGCGCGAGGAGACATTGACCGAGGCGAAGATCGGCGGCTCGACATCGAGGGAGCGCTGCCAGGCCGCGAGTTCCAGGGCCGTCCGCTCGATGGCGAAATTGCCGAGCTGGACGATCACGCCGGTCTCCTCGGCCACCGGCATGAAGGTCGAGGGTGGAATGCGCCCGAGCTTCGGATGGTCCCAGCGCAGCAGCGTCTCGAAGCCCGCCACCGTGCGATCCTCCAGCCGCACGATCGGCTGGAACAGCACCTTGATCTCGTTGCGCTCCAGCGCCTTGCGCAGATCGGCCTCCAGCATCAGCCGGTCGGAGCGTTCCAGGCGCATATTGGCGCGGAACACCTCGATGCGATCGCCGCCGCCGCGCTTGGCCTGAATCATCGCCATCTCGGCGTTCTTGAACACCTCGTCCCGGCGCGGCTGCTGACCCGCGCCCTGGCCGCCCGCATTCGCCTCGTGCAGCGCGATGCCGATGGAGACGGTGAGGAACACCTCGCGGTCGGCATAGGTGACCGGGGTGGCGATGGCCCGCCGGATCATCTCGGCGAAAGAGAGGATGCGGTCGGGCTCGCGCTCGGAGAGCAGGATCACCGCGAAGGCGTCGCCCGAGACCCGCGCCAGGGTGTCCTGCGGACGCAACAGCCGCCCGAGCCGGCGCGAGAGCGTGAGCAGGATGGAATCGCCGGCGGAGAGGCCGATGGCGTCGTTGATAGTCTTGAAGTGGTCGATGTCGAGGGCGATCACCGCCGGCTTGAGGCGCGGGTCCTGGCTGGCGAGAGCCAGGGCCGCCTCCAGCCGATCGTGGAACAGCTCGCGGTTGGGCAGGCCGGTGAGGCTGTCATGGACCGCGTCGTGCAGCAGACGCTCCTCGGCGGTCTTCGCCTCGGTCACGTCGCTGATGGTGCCGACGATGCGGATCACCTCGCCGTCGCTGCCGATCACCGGCCGCGCCTTCAGCCGGTACCAGGCATAGGGTCCATCCGCCGAGCGCAGGCGGAAATCGTGAACGATGCGCCCACGCCGCTCCTCGATCACGGTATCGAGGGCGGCCGAGTAGCGTTCCACATCGAAGGGATGGAGCAGGCCGAGCCAGTTGGCCGCCGGGCCTTCGAGGGTGCCGCGCTTGAGCCCGAGCTGCGCCTCGATCTCGGGGCCGGCGAAGACCCGGTCCCCCGGCACGTCCCAGTCGAACACGATGTCGCCCGCCCCCGTCAGCGCCAGTGCCCGGCGCTCGGTGTCGGAGACGAGGCTGTGGCTCAGTCCGCCGCCGGCAAAGGCGTGCTGCATCACCGTGAAGCCGATCAGCATGACGATGAGCACGAGCCCGCCGATCAGGGCCGGCTGCACGAGGTCGGAGCCGATCTGCCCGGTGATGGCGAAGCCCGCCGCCACCACCCAGACCAGCAGCAGCAGCCAGGTCGGCACCAGCAGGATCGCCCGGTCGTAGCTGTTATGGACCGCGAGGTAGAGGATCAGCAGCAGCCCGACCCCGGCCACCGCCGCGATGGAGATGCGTGCCACGCCCGCCGCCACCGGCGGATCGAACACGGCCAAAGCCACGAGACCGGCGAGGAAGGTGAGCCAGAAGAAGGCGACGTGGCTGTAGCGCACGTGCCAGCGCGACAGGTTCAGATAGGCGAACAGGAAGACCAGAAGCGTCGCGCCGAGCACGGCCTCGGCCGAGGCGCGGTAGATCCGCTCGGCCAGTTCGGTGACGGGAAAAACCCGCTGCAGGAAACCGAAATCGATGCAGGCATAGGCCAGCACCGCCCAGGAGAGCGCGGCCGCCGCCGGGAAGATGATGGCGCCCTTCACCACGAAGATGATGGTGAGGAACAACGCCAGCAGGCCGGCGATGCCGATGATGATGCCCTTGTAGAGCGTCAGCCCCGAGGTCTTCTTCCGGTAGGCGTCCTGATCCCAGAGATAGACCTGCGGGATGTTGGGGCCCTTGAGCTCGGCGACGTAGGTCACCGTGGTGCCGGGATCGATGGTGATCAGGAACTGGTCGGCATCGAGGCTCTCATCGCGCTCGGGCCGGATGCCCTCGCTCGCGGTGATCGCGGCGATGCGCGAGCCGCCGAGATCGGGCCAGATCACCCCGGAGCCGACGAGGCGGAAATGCGGGGCGACCAGTAGCCGGTCGATTTGCTCGTCGGTGTCGTTGGTGAGGGCGAACACCATCCAGTCCGGCCGGGCCCCGGCCTCGCGGGCCTTGACCGCGATGCGCCGCACGATGCCGTCCTTGCCCGGAGCGGTGGAGATCTGGATCAGGTCGCCGTCGGAGCGATAGCGCTCGATCGTCGGCGTGAGATCGATGGCCGGTGCGTCGAGGGTGACGCGCACGGCTTCGACCGCGTGGGCGGGGGCGATGGTCCCGAGGAGAGCGGCCAGGGAGCCAGCCACGGCCGTCAGGATCGCGAGGACCAGTGAAATCGTGCGCAACGGGCGTTTCTTGGCAACCGGCTTGAGCGGTGGGGGCGTGCGGCCAAGTCGTATCGGCGGCGCTCCGGCCCAGCAAGGCGAGCTGGCCGGGACATGCGGCGCACCCACCGCTCTTTCGGCACGCCACGGCAAGCGGATCGCGTGGCTTTGCGGCTAAAACAAGTTGGGCCGGTCGGCGCCGGCCCGTGCGGTGCCTCAGAAAAAGATCGGCCGTGCGCTGGCGGAGTGCTCGACCAGCACGGCGCCGGTGGCCGGATCGACCTCCTTGAGGACCGCATCGTAGCCCCAGAGATCGGCGAGGTGCTGGAGCACCCGCCGCGCATCCTCCTTCTGCAGGGTGATGCGGTTGAGCGCCTTGTGGTGGAGGATGAGCCGGCGGTCGCCCTCCAGATCGACATCCACCACCTCGATATCCGGATCGAGCCAGGCCACGTCGTATTGCCGGGCGAAGCTGCGGCGCATCTTGCGATAGCCGCGCTCGTCGTGGATCGCCTCGACCCGCATCTCCGGCTCGTCGGGGTCGTCGACGATGTGGAACAGGCGCATGTCGCGCATGAGCTTCGGGCTCAGGAATTGCGCGATGAAACTCTCGTCGCGGTAATTTTCCCAGCAATCGCGCAGCACCCCCATCGCATCGCCGGTGCCGGCGATGTCGGGGAACCACTCCCGGTCCTCCTGCGTCGGCTGCTCCACGATGCGGGCGATGTCCTGCATCATGGCGAAGCCCAAGGCGTAGGGATTGTGCCCGCCGAAGGAGCGGTCGTCGAAATTCGGCTGGCGGATGACGTTGGTGTGCGAGGTCAGGAATTCGAGATAGGCCGCCTCGCTGAGCTGCCCTTTCTGCGAGAGGGCGTTCATGATCCGGTAGTGGCAATAGGTGGCGCAGCCCTCGTTCATCACCTTGGTCTGGCGCTGCGGGTAGAAATACTGCGCCACGAGGCGGACGATCCGCAGGATCTCGCGCTGCCAGGGCCGCAGGCGGGGCGCCACCTTCTCCAGAAAGTAGAGGATGTTTTCCTGGGGGAGTTCCAGAAGGGCCCGGCGCCGCTCCAGAGCCGGGTCGCCCTTCTGGCCGCCGGTCTTGGTCGGCAAGGTACGCCAGAGGTCGTTGTAGATCTGCTCGCCGTGTTCCTCGCGCTCGCGCTCCCGGCGCTGCTCGCTGGCCAGATCCGGCCGCTTCTTGCGGGGGTAACGGTGAACGCCCTGGCTCATCAGGGCATGGGCCGCGTCGAGCACGTGCTCGACCGCCTGATGCCCGTAGCGCTCCTCGCAGCGGGCGATGTAGCTCTTGGCAAAGTCGAGATAATCGAGAATCCCCTCCGCATCCGTCCACTGACGGAACAGATAGTTGTTCTTGAAGAAGTGGTTATGGCCGAAGGCGGCGTGGGCGATCACCAGCGTCTGCATCGTCGCCGTGTTCTCTTCCATGACGTAGGAGATGCACGGATCGGAATTGATGACGATCTCGTAGGCCAGCCCCATCAGGCCGCGGCGATAGCTCGCCTCCTGCTGGGCGAAATGCTTGCCGAAGGACCAGTGCTTGTAGAACAGCGGCATGCCGATCGAGGCATAGGCGTCGAGCATCTGCTCGGCGGTGATGATCTCGATCTGGTTCGGGTACCAGGACAGGCCGAGTTCCGGCCCCGCCACCGCCTCGCAGGCATCGTGGATGCGCCGGATCGTCTCGAAATCCCAATCGTTGCCGGAAAACAGCAATTCTCCGGGCTTCGGCGCCGTGGATTTCGTGCGGCTCAGGCTCGCGACCATCTCGGCCCTCTCTCGACGCTCATCTCCGTCCCCGCGAGGGGGCGGGACATTCTCCTCAAACCTCCGCCTTCGCGTCCTTGCGGCCGAACAGCTCGCGGAACACGGGGTAGATGTCGCGGCGGTGGTTGACCTTGCGCATCGCCAGCGGCTCGCCGGCCCTGGCCAGGGCCTCGTAGGTCCGCCACAGGGTGGTGCGGTGCTCGACGAAGCCGGCGCGCGGACCATTCTCGTCGCCGACCTCGAGATAGGCGAAGTGCTGGCAGGCGGGCAGGATGTGCGCGCGCAGCAATTCCGTCGAGGTCGGACCGTCGGAGGAGACGTTGTCGCCGTCCGAGGCCTGGGCCGCGTAGATGTTCCAATCGTCCGGTGAATAGCGCTCGGTGACGATGCGCTTCATCTCGACCAGCGCCGATGAGACCAGCGTGCCGCCGGTCTCGCGGGAGCCGAAGAAGGTCTCCTCGTCCACCTCCGTCGCCTTGTCGGTGTGGCGGATGAAGACGATCTCGACATGCTTGTAGCGGCGCGTCAGGAAGATGTGCAGCAGGATGTAGAACCTCTTCGCGAGGTCCTTCATGTGCTCGGTCATCGAGCCCGAGACATCCATCAGGCAGAACATCACCGCCTGGGCGATCGGCTTCGGATAGGGCTCGAAGCGGCGGAAGCGCAGGTCGATCGGATCGACATAGGGGATGCGCTTCGAGCGCTCGCGCAACTCCAGCAGCTTGAGTTGAAGGTCGGGCAGACGCGGATCGTTCGCCGCCTCGGCCTGCGCGATCTCCGCTTCGAGGGCCGCCAGCTCTTCCAGCTTCGGCCGCTTGAGGGCGATGCGGCGGGACATCGAGTTCCGCAGCGTCCGCGACAGCGCGAGATTGGCCGGCGAGCCGGAGACGGTGTAGCCCGCCCGGCGCAGGCCCTCCGTCTCCACCACCGCGAGGCGGCGCTTGGCGAGGTCGGGCAGTTCGAGGTCTTCGAGAAAGAGGTCGAGGAATTCTTCGCGGGTCAGGACGAAGTGGAAGGCGTCCTCGCTGTTCTCGCCACCGTCACCGCCTTCGCCCGATCCGCCGCCGCCCCCGCCGCCCGGCGGGCGCTCGATCCGGTCGCCCTCCACGTAGGTCTTGTTGCCCGGCAGGATGTAATCCTGATGGCCCGTGCCCGGCTGGCGGGCGAAGCGCGGCTCGCGCACGCCGTCCCCCGGCACGGAGATACGTCCGTCCTTGCCGAGGTCCTTGATGTCCTTCTCACGGGCGGATTCCCGAACCGCCCGCTGGGCGACGTCCTTGACCCGGCGCAGGAAGCGCTGGCGGTTCGGGAGGCTCTTCCCACCTGGATTGAGCCGACGGTCGACGATGTGCATCCGGGATCGCTCAGCGCCTAAGACTCACGTCCCCGTTCGAGGGACAAAGGTGCGAAAGTGCGGCGGATGCCTGGGGATCTCCCCTCAACCCGCCTGCTTTACGCGCATGTACCATTCCACCAGCCGCCGGACCTGCCGCTCGGTGTAACCACGGTCGGTCATCCGGTCGACGAACTCGCCGTGCTTCTTCTCGGTCTCGCTGTCCTTCTTGGATCCAAACGAGATCACGGGCAGCAGTTCCTCGACTTGGCTGAACATGCGCCGCTCGATCACTTCGCGCAGCTTCTCGTAGGAGGTCCAGGACGGGTTGCGCCCGCCGTGCTGCGCCCGCGAGCGCAGCGCGAATTTCACCACCTCGTTCCGGAAATCCTTCGGATTGGCGATGCCGGCGGGCTTCTCGATCTTGGTCAGCTCCTGGTTCAGAAGCTCGCGGTTGAGAAGCTGGCCGGTCTCGGCGTCCTTGAAGTCCTGATCCTCGATCCAGGCATCGGCGTAGTCGATGTAACGATCGAACAGGTTCTGGCCGTAATCGTGGTAGGATTCGAGGTAGGCCTTCTGGATCTCGTGGCCGATGAACTCGGCGTAGCGCGGCGCGAGTTCGGTCTTGATGAACTCCATATACCGCTTCTCGGTTTCCGGCGGCAGCTGCTCGCGCCGGATCGCCTGTTCCAGCACGTACATCAGATGCACCGGATCGGCTGAGACCTCGGTGGTGTCGTGGTTGAAGGTCGCGGCCAGCACCTTGAAGGCGAAGCGGGTCGAGATCCCGTCCATGCCCTCATCGACGCCGGCGGTGTCCTTGTATTCCTGCATCGAGCGGGCGCGCGGATCGACCTCGCGAAGGCTCTCGCCGTCATAGACCCGCATCTTCGAGAACAGGTTCGAATTGGCGTGCTCCCGCAGGCGCGAGAGCACCGAGAAGCGGGCCAGCATCTCCAGCGTGCCGGGGGCGCAGGCGGCCTGCGACAGCTCGGAGCCGGAGATCAGCTTGTCGTAGATGCGCTGCTCCTCCGTCACCCGGAGGCAGTAGGGCACCTTGATCACGTAGATGCGGTCGATGAAGGCTTCGTTGTTCTTGTTGGTCTTGAACGACTGCCATTCGGCCTCGTTCGAGTGCGCCAGGATCACGCCGGTGAAGGGGATCGCGCCGATATTCTCGGTGCCGACATAGTTGCCCTCCTGCGTCGCAGTGAGCAGCGGGTGCAGCATCTTGATCGGCGCCTTGAACATCTCGACGAATTCGAGAACGCCCTGGTTCGCCCGGTTGAGGCCACCGGAATAGGAATAGGCGTCCGGATCGGCCTGGGAGAGGGTTTCGAGCCGGCGGATATCGACCTTGCCGACGAGGGAGGAGATGTCCTGGTTGTTCTCGTCGCCCGGTTCGGTCTTGGCGATGGCGATCTGGCGCAGGCGCGACGGCCGCACCTTGATCACCTTGAAGCGGGAGATGTCGCCGTCGAACTCGTCGAGGCGCTTCAGGGCCCAGGGGCTCATCAGCCCGGTGAGACGGCGGCGGGGAACGCCGAAGCGCTCCTCGATCTCCCGGCCCATCGTTTCGGGATCGAACAAACCGAGCGGGCTCTCGAAGACCGGCGAGATCTCGTCGCCCGCCTTCAGCACGTAGATCGGGTGAACTTCCATCAGCGCCTTGAGGCGCTCGGCGAGGGATGACTTGCCGCCGCCGACCGGGCCGAGGAGGTAGAGGATCTGCTTGCGCTCCTCCAAGCCTTGCGCGGCGTGGCGGAAGAACGAGACGATCCGCTCGATCGTCTCCTCCATGCCGTAGAACTCGGCGAAAGCCGGGTAGACCCGGATCGTGCGGTTCATGAACACGCGGCCGAGGCGGGAATCCTTGGCGGTATCCACCATCTCCGGCTGGCCGATCGCGTCGAGGATGCGCTCGGCGGCGCTCGCATACATCAGCGGATTGTCGCGGCAGGCTTCGAGATATTCGGAGAGCGTCATCTCCGTGTCGCGGCGCGCTTCGTAACCGCGAGCGAAGCTCTGGAACAGGTCGTTCGTCGAGTGCAGCGGCATTCGAACACCCCCTTCAGGCTGATGACAGCTTCATCCTGTCTCGGGTTGGATGCAACCGACATTGCGGGTTTTGTCGCACCGCCCACAGCAGGGCCGATCGGCGTGTGAAACGGGTCACACTCCAAGCATCGCCTGGATTTAGGGCGACCTTAACCCACCCCGTGGCAGAGGGCTTCCGGCGGTCTCGAAGCTCTTTCGGGCGGCCCTGCTCGCTGCATCGCAACATCGCGAGGCCGCCCCGCGCGGGACGATCAGAGATCGGTCGTGCTTTTCTTCTCGTCCTTTGGCTTGTCGTCCTTGCCGACGGTGATGCGGATATCGCGCTTCTCGACCTCGCCGTCGGAATTCTTGATCTCGACCACGACACCGTCCGGGCCGGTATAGCCGCTATTGGGCTGGTAGAAGATCGCCTGGACCTCGGCATCCTTGTTGGGGCAGCGATATTTCGCCGGAGTCTTGAGCTTGCCGGCCTTGGTGATGAGCGAGCCGGATTTTGGCGGCGTCGTCACCTTGATCTCGGGCATCGGCCCGGTCGAGCAATCCTTCTTCAGGTTCGGCACGATGACGAGGCGGGCCTGTTTGCCGGCGGGCACGGTCTCGCTGCGGGTGACGGTGGTTTGCGCGAGCGCCGGACCGGCGCAGCAGAGCCAGACAGCCGCGAGGGCGGCGGGGGCCGCGATCGGTCTCGAAACGAGGGTCAGCGCATCCATCGGCGTTTCCTTGAGCGTCGTCTCACGCCCCGCAGGCTGATGGCCGGTCGATCCGGCCTCGGGGGAGCGTGCAGCCGGGCATGTGGGGTCGGAACGTCTCCGCGTCGAGGACCGATCCATATTCCGATGATGCACCGCGCTGGACTGCGACGTGGCGGAGCGCGGCTCAGTGCTGGAGCGCGGCGGCGACGGCCCCGGTCACGCGGGCGATCTGTGCTGCGTCGAGTTGTCCGGCCAGGGCTTTCGCCAGGGCCTGCTCGACCCGCTCGCGCTCGCCGAGGTCGGCGAAGGGCGTGGAGGGAATGTCGGTGTCGGTGAGGTCGCAGGCCCTGCGGATGGTTTCGGCGGCCTTGAGCAGGGTTCCGCGATCGCTCGGCCCCATGTCCCAGAGTGGCGCCCTCAGGCGGCTGATGACCCTTCGGGCATCGCGGTAATCCCGATCGACGGTGGTCGAGGCCTCGATCTGGCTGACGAGGAACATCAGCTCAAGCACCTCGTTGGCCGCTTCCGGGCAGGCGCGCACAATCCGCATCAAGCGGGCGATGAGCTCCTGGGTCGGAGACATCCGGGGGGGAGGGGAGGCCATGGCGCCTCAACGCGGGGGCGCCGGTAAAGTTCAGGTTGGCCGGAAGACACGAGCACGCAAAAATCCGCAAGACCGGACAATGCTTTGCGCGCAAGCGAGTCCGGCGGTCGGATCTGAGAGTGCCGGCCCCTAGGCCATGACCTCCGCGTCGTCGAGGCCGGCGAGCAGGGCCCGGCAGGCACGCAGGTCGGTGAGCGCCGCTTCCAGGGCGCGCCGGTCGGAGGCCGCCGCCTCGAGGGTGTCGAGATCACGCTCGGAGCCGGTCGGCGCGCCGGCCTCCTCCTCGCCCCGGCCCACGGCCTGGACGAAGCGCACGCCGCTTTCCTTGAGGATGCGCTGGGCTCCACGGATGGTGTAGCCCTGCCCGTGCAGCAACCGCCGCACGCCTCTGAGCAGATCGACATCGTCGGGGCGGTAATAGCGCCGCCCGCCGGCCCGCTTCAGCGGCTTGATCTGGCTGAAGCGGCTCTCCCAGAAGCGCAGGACATGCTGCGGCACGCCGAGATCCTCGGAGACCTCGGTGATGGTGCGGAAGGCCCCGGGATGCTTCTCGCCGCGCTCCTCATCGGCAGAGGCTTCGAGGGCGGGGGATTCGAGCGGCAGTCCCATGGCAGCGCCTCAATCCATTATCCGGCGGATACGCGGTACGCGGCCGAGAAAACCCGCCCGGATTATTCGTCCTCGTCGGTGTCGTGCCCGTTGACGTGGCCGCCATTGATGCGCGCCTTGAGCACGTTCGAGGGTTTGAACACCATCACCTGACGCGGCTCGATCTCGACCTCGACGCCGGTCTTCGGGTTGCGGCCGATCCGCTTACCCTTGGAGCGCACGACGAAGGACCCGAACGAGGACAGCTTCACCGTCTCGCCCGACGACAGGCAGTTGCAGATCTCGGCGAGCACCGTCTCGACCAGAGCCGCCGATTCGGACCGCGAGAGGCCGACCTGCTGATAGACGGCCTCGCTCAAATCTGCGCGTGTGACCGTCTTGCCTGCCATGCGCTCCCCCTTGCGGCCGAGTCGTGCCCCGCCGCGTATCTCTATGATCGGACACGCTAATCGGCAGACGGGCGATGGTCAACCGAACCTTGCGGTTGACAGGAAATGGGCCTGTTGCACGCCTCACCAGCGGATGACCGCGGCCCCCCAGGTGAAGCCGCCGCCGATCGCCTCGATCATCACGAGGTCGCCCTCGCGGATGCGCCCATCCTTGCGCGCCGCGTCGAGCGCCAGAGGAATCGAGGCGGCCGAGGTGTTGCCGTGCTGGTCGACGGTGAGCACCACCTTCTCGCGGGCGATGCCGAGCTTGTCGGCGGAGGCCTCGATGATCCGGCGGTTGGCTTGGTGCGGCACGAACCACGACAGCTCGTCCGCATCGGTGCCCGAGGCGCGGAACGCCTCCTCGATCACGTCGGTGACCGAGCCGACCGCGAACCGGAACACCTCCCGGCCCTCCATCCGCAGCTTGCCGGTGGTGCCGGTCGAGCCGGGGCCGCCATCGACGTAGAGTTTGCTGCGATGCCGCCCGTCCGAGCGCAGGCAACTCGCGAGCACGCCGCGGTCGTCCTTGGTGCCCGCGCCCTCGCGTGCTTCCAGCACGATGGCGCCCGCGCCGTCGCCGAACAGCACGCAGGTGGTGCGGTCCTCCCAGTCGAGCAGCCGCGAGAAGGTCTCGGCCCCGATGACGAGGGCGCGCTTGGCGCCGCCGGTCGAGAGGAAGCGGTCGGCGGTGGCGACGGCGTAGACGAAGCCGGCGCAGACCGCTTGGAGATCGAAGGCAAAGCCGCTTTCGATCCCGAGCGCCGCCTGGATCTGGGTGGCGGTGGAGGGGAAGGTGTGGTCCGGCGTCGAGGTCGCGCAGATCACGAGGTCGATGTCGGCCGGCGAGAGCCCCGCATCGTCCAGGGCCGCCAGGGCCGCGCGGGTGCCGAGCACCGAGGTGGTCTCATCCGCCCGCGCGATGTGGCGCTGGCGGATGCCGGTGCGTTGCACGATCCACTCGTCGGAGGTCTCGATTCCCCGCTCGGCCAGCTCGGTATTGGTGACGATAGTGTCCGGCAGGTACGCCCCGCATCCGGCCACGACGGAGCGCCATTGCGCCATCAGATCCGTCCCTTTCTCACTTCGTGTCGCGCCGGTCTCGCGTCCGGCGGTCAGGCCGGCGCGACCGCCGGCGTCTGCTCCAGCATGTCCCGGATCGTGCGCATCAGGTCGTGACGGGCCATGTCGTGGGCAAGATCGACCGCGGCGGCAAATCCTTGTGCGTTCTCCGAGCCGTGGCTCTTGATGACGATGCCTTCCAGCCCGAGGAACACGCCGCCATTGGCGCGGCTCGGGTTCATCTTCTCCCGCAGGGCCGCGAAGGCCTGCCGGGCGAACAGGTAGCCGATCTTCGCCGACAGGGTACGCCCCATCGCGGCCTTGAGATAGGCGCCGATCTGCTTGGCGGTGCCTTCCGCGGTCTTGAGGGCGATGTTGCCGGTGAAGCCCTCGGTCACCACCACGTCGGTGGTGCCGCGCCCGAGATCGGTGCCCTCGACGAAGCCGTGATAGGTGAAATGCGCCGGCTCGCTCTCGCGCAGGAGCCGGGCCGCCTCCTTCACAGCCTCGTTGCCCTTCATCTCCTCGGTGCCGACATTGAGCAGGCCCACCGTCGGCCGGTCGAGGTCGAGCACGATGCGGGCCATGGCCGCGCCCATCACCGCCATCTCGACGAGATGCTCGGCATCGGTGCCGATGGTGGCGCCGACATCGAGCACCACGCTCTCGCCGCGCACCGTCGGCCACAGGCAGGCGATGGCCGGGCGCTCGATGCCGGCCATGGTCTTCAGGCAGATCTTCGACATCGCCATCAGCGCGCCGGTATTGCCGGCGGAGACGGCGGCCTGGGCTTCCCCGTCGCGCACCGCCTGAATCGCCCGCCACATCGAGGACTTGCCCCGGCCCTGGCGCACCGCCTGGCTCGGCTTGTCGTCCATGGCGACGGAGACGGTGGTGTGCCGGATCTCGACCGCATCCTTCAGGCGCGGCTCGGCCTCGACCAGGGGGCGCACAACCGCCTCGTCGCCGAACATGATGAAGCGGGTTTCGGGGTGCCGCTCACGGGCGATGGCCGCGCCGGGCACGACGGTCGCGGGGCCGTGATCGCCGCCCATGGCGTCGAGCGAGATGCAAACGCGGTTCGACATGATTCCTTCGGGACGCCGCGGGGAGGGCCTGGAGAGAAGCGGGCGGGAGGGGCATCGCCGGCCCCGGACTCGGCGGCGCGCAAAATAGCGGCAGCGCCCGGCCGGGCAAACAAAAACTGAGACTTTCTTTCGCGGTGCGGATTCCGGGCGGAGCGGCGATCAGCCCGGGTCGGAGCCGAGCTTGCCGCGCAGGGCGGCGAGATCGGCGAAGGGCAGGGGCTCTTCGCCGACCGTCACGGTCTCGAAGGCGACGCCGGGCTTGCGCGGATAGGGGTCGAGCCCCAGTGCCAGGAACTCCGCGGTCAGCACTCCGAAATCGATGCGTCCGTTCACGATCGGGTCGGGCAGCTCGACATCCTCGGCCTCGGTGCCTTCCAGGATGTCGGCATTGGTGAACTCGACCTCGACGGGTTCGGAGACCGTCGCCTCGAAGGGCTCCAGCGTCACGGTGCAGACCTGCGTCACCACGGCCTCGACCCGGCCCTCGGCTCGCAGCCGGTTCAGGGATCCGCTCAAGGAGAAGCGGCCGGTAAGGTCGCGGATGGAGGGAATCTTGAAATCGCGGGCCAGCGCTTCGCATTCCGCCGGACTCGCCTCGACGACGATCTCGGCGCGGTCCTTCGGCAGCCGCTCGACATTGATGGAGCGGGAGAGCGGACCCTCGGTTCTGGACGTCATCGCATGTCTCCTGCGCCGGCTCGGGTGCTGTCCGCGGCCGGCTCGGGGAAGCGGGGGCCCTGCTCCAGCAGCCCGTCGAGATCCTGGGCCGAGAGGGCGGCGGCGGCCGCTTCGGCATAGGCGGCGAGCGGGCCGGCGGCGTCCGGATCGTCGCGGTCGAGCAGGTTGCGGGCGAGGGCGGCGGTGAGGGCGGCCCGGTCGCCGGCTTCGAGCGCCGCGCCGTAGGCGCT
The DNA here is from genome assembly GCA_020741775.1 of Methylorubrum populi. Classification (GTDB taxonomy): domain Bacteria; phylum Pseudomonadota; class Alphaproteobacteria; order Rhizobiales; family Beijerinckiaceae; genus Methylobacterium; species Methylobacterium populi_B. The sequence continues at coordinate 53,645 of DYYG01000010.1, read as the reverse complement.
GGCCCGGGCGTAGAACGAGGCGCCGAGCTTCTTGATCCGCTTCGGCACCCCCATGTCGCCGATGCCGGTCTCGCGCAAAGCGGCGTCGAGCTGCAGGAAGACCGAATCGACCAGATCCTGCGCCACGTCCGCCGCCGGGGCCGGCAGTTGGCCGAGGCGGCGCAACACCAGGATCACGTGCAGGCTCAGGGCCTCGAACCGGCCCTCCACGGTGTCGGGCACCCCGAGGCCGGTATAGAGGCCGGGCCGGCGCGCGGCCTCGCCGATCCGCCGGTGCAACGACTGGATCGTCTGGCGCCGCTGGCCGGCGCGGCGGAACAGCCCCGTGATCATGCGGTCCACCGGATGGGCCGGCTCTGTGGCCGAGCTTGCCTTGTCAAAGCCATAACCCCGCGGTACGGCAACCGTGGACCAGGGTGCAAGTCCGAAGACGCGCGAGGCCAATCGCGCCGCGGATGTCGGCCCACTTTGCAGGAAATCAGGGGGGCCGATGTCGCGCCGTCTCGTCTCGTCGCTTGCCCGCGCCGCCGTCCTTGGCTCCGTCGCGATCGGCGTCTCAGGCTGCATCGGCGAGGAGATCCGCCACGGCTATCAGATCGACCAGGCGGCTCTGGCCACGGTCAAGCCGGGCATGAGCGCCGAGCAGGTGCTGCAGATCCTCGGCAGCCCGTCCACCGTCTCCACGGTGGGCAACAAGTCCTGGTACTACATCAGCCAGAACACCCGCCGCACGGTGATGTTCCTCGGCGAGCAGGTCGAGGACCAGAAGGTCACGGCGGTGTATTTCAACCAGGGCATGCGGGTCGAGCGCATCGCCCTGTACGGCCTGCAGGACGGCCGCGTGTTCGACTTCATCGAGCGCAAGACTCCGGCGAGCGGCGCCGACCGCGCCTTCCTCAGCCAGCTTTTCCGCGGCCTCACCCGCTACGAGCCGTTCGGCAGCGGCGCCGGCTCCTCGATCGTCCCCGGCGCCCGCGCGGGGCAGTAAGCGCGGCCCATCAGGGCCGTCGCGACCTCCTCCACCTCGCCAAACAGAAAGGCCGGCTTCAGGCCGGCCAAAGCCTGTGGGCTGTTATAGCCCCAGGCCACCGCCGCGAAGGCGCATCCGGCCCGGGCCGCGGCCTCGCCGTCACGGATCTCGTCCCCCACCGCGAGCGCGGCGGCCGGCGGCACGCCCGCCTTCCGCGCGACGGATCGCAGATGGCGTGCCTTGCCGAACAGCGAGGCGCCGCAGGCATAGTGCCGGACCAAGCTCGCCGAGGGCCCGAGCGCCCGGCGGACATTCGCTTCGCTGTTGGAACTGACCACGGCCAGCCCGAGCCCGGCGGCTTCGAGCCGGGCGAGCATCTCCGGCACGCCGGGGAACAGGCGCGTCGCGGCGGCGTCACGGGTCGCCAGCGCCCGCATGTGGCGGGCGATCAGCGGGACCTTCCATCCCGGAATGCCGAGATCCGCCAGGATCGCGCGGGCGCTCAGGCTGCGCAGCCGCTCCGTCTCCCCCGCCTCGACCCTGCGGAAACGGTAGCGTTCGGCCACGGCGTTGAGGTTCGCGCAGAACCAGGGGAAGGTGTCGGCCAGCGTCCCGTCGAAATCGAAGACCACGAGGCGGTAGGGGGAGGGGCCCGGCGAAGCGGCGACCTTCGGCATCGTGGCGTCTCTCCATGACAAGGGCGGCCCCACCGTCGCGGGGCCGCCCTTGTTCGGCGTGGGTGTGAAGGGTGATCCTGCGGGCGGCGTCAGGCCGCCTGCGACAGGACCGGATAGTCGATGTAGCCTTCGGGGCCCTGGCTGTACCAGGTCTTGATGTCGTCCTTGTTGAACGGCACGCCCTCGGCGATGCGCTCCGGCAGGTCCGGATTGGCGATGTAGGGGCGGCCGAAGGCGATGGCATCCGCCTCGCCCGACGCGACCGCAGCCTTCGCGCGCTCGCCGTCATAGTCGCAGTTCAGGATGACGGGGCCGCCGAAGCGCTCCTTGATGACCGGCGCCACGGGAGCCACCGTCGCCTTGCCGAAGGTGCCGTTCGGGCCCGGCTCGCGCAGCTCGATGAAGGCGAGGCCGACCCGCTCCATCATCTCGGCGGCGAGGCCGAAGGTCTCGTGCGGGTTGGAATCGTCCACGCCCTGAATCGGGCCGTTGGGCGAGAAGCGGATTCCGGTGCGCTCGGGGCCGACCACGCCGGCCACCGCCTGCGCCACCTTGGTCACCAGCCGCACCCGGTTTTCGACCGAGCCGCCGTAGCGGTCGCTGCGCTTGTTGCTGCCGTCGCGGATGAATTCGTCGAGCAGGTAGCCGTTGGCCGCGTGGATCTGCACGCCGTCGAAGCCCGCCGCGAGGGCGTTGCGCGCGGCCCGCTCGTAATCGGCGATGAGGCGCGGAATCTCATCCTCCCGCAGGGCGCGGGCCTGGCTGTAGGGCTTCTTGCCCTCGTAGGTATGCGCCTCATCGGGGGCGGTGGCGACGGAGGGGGCGACCGGCGGCTCGCCGCCGAGGAAATCGGAATGGACGAGGTAGCCCATGTGCCAGAGCTGGGAGACGATGCGCCCGCCCGCGTCGTGGACCGCCTTCACCACTGGCTTCCAGGCCTCGACCTGCTCATCGGACCAGATGCCGGGTGCGTAGGGCCAGCCGAGGCCTTCCTGGCTGATGCCGGTGGCCTCGGAGATGATCAGGCCGGCGCTCGCCCGCTGGGCGTAATACTCGGCCATCATCGGCGTCGGGACGTGGGTTCGGGTCGCGCGGCCACGGGTGAGAGGGGCCATGAGGATACGGTTCGGCAGCGTCAGCGCGCCGAGCGTGATGGGATCGAACAGGGACGGCATTCGGGTCTCTTCGTTATGGGGCGGCGCTCTGGGGCGGCCGATCGGAACGGCGTTCCGCGGAGCCCGCCTAACCCCCTCGGTGGGGCTGAACTTGTGCCGCCACGACGGTTTCGCCAGTGCGCTGGCGCACCTGCGCCGCGGCGCACAACGTGGCCCCTATCCCCTCACTCGGACGTGTTCAGCGCCTTCTCGTAGCACCACGCCTCCATGCCATCCTCGTAATAGTCGGTTTTAATCCCGTACCGCGCATAGCCGCCCCGCTCGTAGAGCCGGATGCCGCCGCCATTGTCGGCGCGCACCTCCAGGCGGAGCCGCTCGCAGCCATGGGCGCGGGCATCGGCCTCGGCGGCCAGCAGCAGGCGGCGGCCGAGGCCGGCGCCGGCGCGGGCCGGCGCGACAGCGAGGGAGGACAGCCGCGCGACGCGGCTGGTGCGCCGCCGTTCGATGGTCGCGGCGCCGACGAGGATCTCGGGCTCGTCTTGCCCGGCCGTCTTCTCCGCCTCGTCCTGCGCCAGCGCGACGAGCAAAGTCATGCTGGGGGAGCGGATCGCGTGACGGATCGCCCGCCGCTCGGCCCGATCCATGGTGAAGGCGGCCTGCTCCAGGGCCACCAAGGCATCGAGATCCGCCAGCTGCGCAAGTCGGATCTCGACCTGCAATCGGGCGGCGCTGCGCCCGTCGGGAGTGCTCACGCCACACTCCAGGGATAGGACCATGTCTCGGTCAAGGCCTGATCGCCCTTGCGCAAATAGGCCCGCAACTCGGTCGTGCCCGGCCCGTCGACCCGCACGTCCAGGGCGACGCGGAAGCCGCCGATATGGGGATTGGGCACGATGGATGTCGCAGTGATCCGGCCGATGCTGGCGGTCGCGACGATCTCGGGCGGGGAGGGATCCGCGCCGAGTGTCTCCAGCGTGCCGCCGCCGAAATCGATCAGGAAGCGCCGGCTGCGCAGGGAGGCCTGATCCGGCGCGCGGCGGGCGGCGCCGCTCGCCGCGGCCTCGGCGGTGAAGGTGTTCACCACCCGTCCGTTGGGATGCAGGGCCTCGGCGGCGTGTGCCCGCAGGCGATAGCCGAGCCGTACCGGCTCACCGGCCGGATAGGGTGCCTTCGGTCGCCAGAAGGCGACGATGTTGTCGGCGGTCTCGTTATCGGTCGGCAGCTCGACCAGGACGACGCTGCCTTCGCCCCAGGCGCCCTCCGGCTCCACGAAGTAGCCGGGCCGGCGCTCGTAGCCGGCTTCGAGATCCTGGTAGCTGGCAAAGTTTCGGTCGCGCTGCATCAGGCCGAAGCCCTTCGGATCCCGGTCGAGGAAGGTCGAGATGCGTCGCTCCCGCGGATTGTCGAGGGGACGCCACAGCCACTCGCCGGAGCCGGTCGCGAGCTGAAGCCCATCCGAATCATGCAGTTCCGGGCGGTAATCGTCGCTATGGCCGCGATCGGTCTCGTTGATGAAGAACATCGAGGTCAGCGGCGCGATGCCGACGGCCGACAGGGTCTGGCGGGGATAGAGGGTCGCGCTCACCTGCAGGACGGTCTCGCGCCCCGGCTCCACCACGAAGCGGTAGGCCCCGACCGTGGACGGGCCATCGAGCAGGGCGTGGATCGTCAGCGTCGTCGCCCCCGCGGGCGGCACTTCGATGAAGAAGGCGCGAAACAGGGGGAATTCCTCCTGGGCGCCGTCCGTCCCGATGGCGAGGCCGCGGGCCGAGAGGCCGTAGAGCTGGTCCTGACCGAGGAAGCGGAAATAGCTGGCGCCGACGAAGACGATCAGCTCGTCGAGCCGGTCGGGCCGGTTGAGCGGCGCGTGGATGCGGATTCCGGCAAAGCCGAGATCCGCCGGCAGAGGACCGTCGATCCGGGTCCGCCCGAAATTGAACAGGGCTGGATCGTAGCGGACCGGCGTTGCCACGCCGTCGCGCACGAGGCTGACATCGACGGGGCGGGGATAGAGAAAGCCGCGATGGAAGAGCTGGAGCCGGAACGGTCCGCCGGCTTCCCCGAGGAGAGCGTGGTCCGGCCGGAAGCGGATATCGCGCCACCCATCGTAATCGAGCTGCGCCAGCGCCGCCGGAAGAGGGGGGAAGGCGCCGTCGAAGGGGCGGCTCACCAGATCCCGCGCCATCGCCTCGAAGGTCTCCGGGCCGAAGGGGCGGGGGCTCGCGCCGTCATCCGCCACGGCCCCGACGGGCAGCCCGGCGGCGAAGCCGGCAGCGGCGAGCCCTGCCACCACGCTCCGGCGTGAGGGGGCGCCGACCGGCGTTCTCTCGTCAGTGGTCTCTTGAGTGGTCTCTTGCGCCGAACAGGGGCCGGGTTCAGCGGAGGGAGCCCCGATAGTGGCGTGGATCATGGTTCCGTCCCCGATGTCCCGGTTCAATGGCCGCTTCGGTCAGGCTTGGGAAGGGTGGAAACGACCGGCGTGGCGGGGGAGTGCGACCTATCCGCAACAATCCCAATCCGCTTCGGATCTCAGGCTCCGGAGAGGCTTTTGCCCTTGTGGTCGGAAGCACTCGACCGTATATGGCGCCTGCCCAATTTCGCACGTGCCTGTGGCCGCGTGTCGGTTGGTGGGCATCCGGTCAACTGCCGGACAGCCGCCAGGGGTCTTAAAGGATCGATGGTCGCAAGGGTGGATCCCTACGGCCGGCATCCGGGTGGCAACACCAGACCCCGACAACAACCGACAGCCGGAGGCGAAACCGGCGAACCCCGCTCTCCACGGGGGACGCAGCTTAAAGCAACGACGAACGGGCTTTTTTGGTCTCGTCGGCCCTCCAAAGGCCGACACCGAAGAGGCTTGTTTCTCCTTGCCCGGCGTGCGGTTGGGGATTCCCCATCCAATCCACGGCAGCTTCCGGGTGCTCTGCGCCCGCGCCTGTCACCGCGTCTCCAAAGCGCGTGGACGGATGCGTCGCACCGCCCCCTGACGCCGACGGCCCGTCTTCGGGACGTCTCGATTCGATCTCGCGCCCGAAGATGGCGCCTCGAACCTGTGGTGGGGACGACCAATGACCGATCGCATCCGCGATTACCTGCGCGCGCGCCGTGACCTCGGCCGGGACGAGGGTCCGGTGATGGTTCTCGACCTCGATGTCGTGCGCGAGAACTATACGGCGTTCGCCCGCGCCCTGCCCGATACCCGCGTCTTCTACGCCGTGAAGGCCAACCCGGCCGCGGAAGTGCTGCGCCTGCTCGCCGAGATGGGCTCGTGCTTCGATACCGCCTCCGTCGCCGAGATCGAGATGGCGCTCTCGGCCGGGGCCACCGCCGACCGCGTCTCCTTCGGCAACACCATCAAGAAGGAGCGCGACATCGTCCGCGCGCTCAAGCTCGGCATCCGTCTCTTCGCCGTCGATTGCCAGGCCGAGGTCGAGAAGATTTCTCGGGCCGGCGAGGCGGCCGGCATCGAAGCCGGTGACGTGCAGGTCTTCTGCCGCATCCTCTGCGACGGCGCCGGAGCCGACTGGCCCTTGTCGCGAAAATTCGGTTGCGAGCCGGAGATGGCGGTGAACGTGCTGGAGCACGCCCACCGGCACGGCCTGCACGCCTACGGCGTCTCCTTCCATGTCGGCTCGCAGCAGGCCAACACGGAGGCTTGGGACGGGGCGCTCGCCTCCGCCGCGGCGATCTTCCAGGATTGCGCGCTGCGCGGCATCGGCCTGTCGATGGTCAATCTCGGCGGCGGCTTCCCGACCAAGTACCTCAAGCAGGTGCCGGGCGTGGAGACCTACGGCGACGCGATCTTCCGGGCGCTCACCAAGCATTTCGGCAACCGGATCCCGGAGACGATCATCGAGCCGGGCCGCGGCATGGTCGGCAATGCCGGCATGATCGAGGCCGAGGTCGTGCTGGTCTCCAGGAAGTCGGAAGCCGAGGACGAGGTGCGCTGGGTCTATCTCGACATCGGCAAGTTCGGCGGTCTGGCCGAGACCATGGACGAGTCGATCCGTTACGCGATCCGGACCCCCCGCGACGAGGACCGCACGGCTCCCTGCGTGGTCGCCGGCCCGACCTGCGACTCGGTCGATGTGCTCTACGAGAAGAACCATTACCCGCTGCCGGTCTCCCTCTCGATCGGTGACAAGGTCTGGATCGAGGGCACCGGCGCCTACACCACGACCTACGCGGCGGTCGCCTTCAACGGCTTCCCGCCCCTCGAGCAGATCGTGATCTGACCGGCGGACAAGCCTCAAGAAATCTGCGGCTCCGCGCCCGGAGCCGCACACGCTCAGGCTTCGTTCACGCCTCTTCCTTCAGAAGTGCCGCGCGCCTCACGAGACGCGCCGTTGCTGTGTCCCGGACGGCCTGCCGATGGCAGGTGCGAGGGCTGTTTTCTCCCACCGATACGGTGACCTTGGGAGGGTACGGCCATGGTTCAGATTCGCGATGAGATCGCCTCGGATGCCGCGGCCCGCGAGCGTCTGCTCGACACGTGCTTTGGGCCGGGCCGCTTTCTGAAGACCTCGCAGCGCTTGCGTGAGGGACGTCTTCCCGCCCACGGCCTCGCCCTGAGCGCCGAGCTGGAGGGGACCCTCGTCGGCACCGTGCGCCTGTGGGACGTGGAGACGGCGTGCGGCCGGCCGGCCCTGCTGCTCGGCCCGCTCGCGGTCGATCCGGCGCTTCAGGGGCATGGGCTCGGCGGGGCGCTGATGCGCGTGGCCATCGCCCGGGCGGCTGAACTCGGTCACGGCGCCGTGCTGCTGGTCGGGGATGCGCCCTACTATGCCCGCTTCGGCTTCGCGCCGGAAAAGGCCGCCGGCCTCTACATGCCCGGTCCGTTCGAGCGGGATCGCTTCCTCGGCCTGGAGCTCAAGGCCGATGCCCTGGCCGGCGCCGAAGGTGTCCTGCGCGCGACCGGCGCGCTCGAAGCAGTTCCGGAGATCGCGGCCGAGGCCGCCGCCCTCGCGGGACGACGACAGGCCGCCTGAACCGAGACGCCACTCCGCCGAAGCCGGCACCGGCTCGGCGGAGCGGGGGAGGGGAGCCTGACTTGGCCTGTTCCGGGTTGGCCGGAAGGGCGGCCGTCTCAGCGATGATAGGGCCAGGCTGTCGCGGAGAAGGACAGCCGGCTCGCGCTCTCGTGGTAGGCGCGGGCCTGACCGGCCGCAGCCCGGAGGGTGCGTCCGCTGCTGCGAACCAGGGTGCTGAGAAGCGTGATGATGCCCGGATCGCGGTCGATGGATTCCACTTCCGGGTGGATGGATGGAGCTGTGAGGACGGTCAGCATGGCTCGATTCCCTTGTGCGTGCTGTATGCCCCTGGGCGTCACTCCCTTGTTGCGGTGCAATATAGGCCGTTTTGCCCCGGTCGCCTCCACGGCGGCTAGATCTCAGCCCTGCATGAAACTCATAGCCCGTCGCCCCACCCTTCACAGTCCTGCAAGATTATCGTGAAGGGCCGGTTGACCGGAAGACGTCGAACCGTCATCCGCTCGTCATTTCCAAGCATCAAAGCACGCCGCTCTCATCTGGAGAGCAGCCCTGACTAAGGAGTTCCGCGCCATGTCCGACCATTCGAACAAGGATTGGCCTGTCCATGGCCGCATCACCGGCCCGATCGTCATGATCGGTTTCGGTTCGATCGGTCGCGGAACTCTTCCGCTCATCGAGCGGCATTTCGAGTACGACAAGAACCGCTTCACGGTCATCGATCCGGTCGATTCCCACAAGGCCCTCGCCGAGAAGCACGGCCTGCGCTTCGAGCAGGTGGCACTGACCAAGGAGAACTACCGCGACGTCCTCACGCCCCTGCTGACCGAGGGCGGTGGCCAGGGCTTCTGCGTGAACCTTTCGGTCGACACCTCCTCACGCGACATTCTCGAGCTCTGCCGCGAACTCGGTGCGCTCTACATCGATACGGTCGCCGAGCCCTGGACCGGCTTCTACTTCGACAAGGAGCTGAGCCAAGCCGACCGCACCAACTACGCGCTGCGCGAGAACATCCTCGCTGCCCGCCGCGCCGCCCCCGGTGGCCCGACTGCCGTCTCGTGCTGCGGTGCCAATCCGGGCATGGTCTCCTGGTTCGTCAAGCAGGCGCTGCTCAACATCGCCAAGGATACCGGCTCGACCACTCCCGAGCCGAAGACCCGCGAGGAATGGGCCGCGCTGATGCGTGAGGTCGGGGTCAAGGGTGTCCACATCGCCGAGCGCGACACCCAGCGCGCCAAGCATCCGAAGCCGATGGGCGTGTTCGTCAACACTTGGTCGGTCGAGGGCTTCGTCTCCGAGGGCAACCAGCCGGCCGAGCTCGGCTGGGGCACCCACGAGACCTGGAAGCCCGAGAATGCCCGCGGCCAGGAAAAGGGCTCGCGCTGCGCGATCTTCCTGCTCCAGCCCGGCGCCGACACCCGCGTCCGCACCTGGGTGCCGACCGCCGGCGCGCAGTTCGGCTTCCTTGTGACCCATAACGAGGCGATCTCGATCTCGGATTACTACACCGTCCGCGAGAACGGCGAGGCGGTCTACCGCCCGACCTGCCACTACGCCTACCACCCGGCCAACGACGCCGTGCTCTCGCTGCACGAGATGTGGGGCAATGCCGGCAAGGTGCAGGAGAAGCAGCACATCCTCGACGAGAACGAGATCGTCGACGGCATCGATGAACTCGGTGTGCTCCTCTACGGCCACAAGAAGAACGCCTATTGGTACGGCTCGCAGCTCTCCATCGAGGAGACCCGCCGCGTCGCTCCCTACCAGAACGCCACTGGCCTGCAGGTGACCTCCGCGGTGCTCGCCGGCATGGTCTGGGCCCTGGAGAACCCGGAGGCCGGCATCGTCGAGGCCGACGAGATCGATTTCCGCCGCTGCCTCGAGGTGCAGACCCCGTATCTCGGCCCGGTCGTCGGCGTCTACACCGACTGGACCCCGCTCACCGACCGTCCGGGCCTGTTCCCGGAGGATATCGACACGAGCGATCCCTGGCAGTTCCGCAACGTGCTCGTCCACGGCTGATGCGATGAGCGGGCCGCCCTGTCCGGGGCGGCTCGTTTTCGTTATGCTGACGGCCTTCGAATCGGAGGCTGATCGAGGGCTGTGCCGGCGCGCCGGCGCCCTGTCCCTCTCAGAGATCTGCGCGCGGATCACGCTCCGATCGCAGCCTCACGGCCGGCTTGCCTGCCGTGAGGGCAATGCTAGCATCGGGGCTGTTTTCGGAGGCCCCTCGATGGCGCTCGCCCTTCGGCGCGACCCCGGCATGCGGGTGGCGGAGTATCAGGCCTGGGTCACCGACCGGCCCGATGAGGAACGCTGGGAGCTGATCGACGGCGAGCCGCTCCTGATGGCGCCGCAGAGCGAGCGGCACCAGCTGATCGTGCTGAATTTGGCCCGCAGGCTCTCCGATATGGTGCGTGGCCGTGGCTACCGTGCCATTCCCGGCATCGCCGTGCTGAGCGACACCATGGACACCTTCGCGCTGATCCCGGATGTGGTGGTGCGCTGCGGCCCGCCGCTGAAGGACGGCTATGCCCGCGATCCCATTCTGGTGGCGGAAGTGCTCTCGCCCTCGACCATGAGCCGGGATCGCGGCCTCAAGACCGATTTCTATCGCAGCATCGCCTCGCTCCGCGTCTTCCTGATCGTCTATCAGGACGAGCCGCGCGTCGAGGTCTGGCGGCGTGGTTCCGAGGGCTGGAGCTTCGGCGCCCATACGGTCGGCGCCCATACGGTCGGCGACGTGGTCGAGCTGCCTGAACCCGGTGGCCGCTTGGCCGTTGCCGACATCTATGACGATATCGCCTTCTGACGACGAACCCGCGCGGGACCCCGCCTTGCCCCATTTCGAAGACTACTATGCCAACAAGCTGCGCGGCACGCTCGGGGTGACCGACGCCGAATCCGTGCTCGATCTGCGCGGAACCAACCGCCCGACCGCGGAAGCGTCGCTGACCGACATGCTGGAGCGCAGCCGCTTCGCCAAGGGCAAGACCGTGGCGATCCGCCTCGATCCGCCGCCGGAGGGTGGGGGCGAGACCCTGTTCCAGCCGGTCGGGCGCCAGTTGCTCGATGCCAAGCGCCGGGGCTGGATCGAGCGGCTGCAGACGCTTCCGGCCCAGGATGGGCTCGGCTTCTACGTCTCGCTGGCCGGCAAGCCTGACCGCGAGCGCGACTGACCGGCATGGCCTGGAGCCGGAACGACAACGCGTTGGAGCATCTCGCTCGCCTCGGTTACGGGGCGCGCGGCCTCGTCTACTGCGTCGTGGGGGCGCTTGCCCTGCTCGCCGCCCTCGGCCAGGGCGGTTCGGCGGGGGACAGCAAGAGCGCCCTGCGGGCGGTGCTCGGCGGCCCGTTCGGGGTCGTGATCGTGGGGCTGATCGCCCTCGGTCTGGCGGGCTTCGCCCTGTGGCGCCTCGTCGAGGGCGTGACCGATGCGGACCGTCGCGGGCGCTCGCCCAAGGCGCTCGCCGTGCGGGGCGCCCACCTGATCAGTGCCGTGATCTATGCCGGCCTCAGCCTCACCGCGGCCCGGCTCGCCTTCGGCATCGGCCGCGCCTCCGCCGGTGGCGACGGGGTGCGCGATTGGACTGCGTGGCTGCTCGATCAGCCCCTCGGCCCCTGGCTGGTCGGGATCGTCGGGCTGGGCATCGGCGGCGCCGGTTTCGGCTACGCCGCCAAGGCCTGGAAGGGCAATGTCACGGAGCGCCTGTCCCTTCCGTCTGGCTCCGAGCGCTGGACCTGCCATCTCGGCCGGTTCGGCTACGCGGCGCGGGGGCTGGTGTTCCTGATGATCGGCGGCTTCGTGCTCGCCGCCGCCTGGACTCAAGCCTCGTCGGAGGCGACCGGCCTGTCGGGGGCCTTCGCCGCCCTGCGGGCGCAGCCCTATGGCTGGGTGCTGCTCGCTGTCGTTGCCGCCGGCCATTTCGCCTTCGGCGCCTTCGGCCTGATCCAGGCCCGCTACCGCCACATCGATGCCCCCGATCTCGGCGATGCCGATGAAGCCGTCGCGAAGGCGATGCGCCCGTCGCGTTGACATCGTTCCAGGCGGCGCCGATACCGCCCCCGCCTGGAGCGTCGGCCTTCCGCCGAAAAGCGGTCTCCCTCGTTCGGCCGATGCTCTGACACAAAGCACCATGCAGAAGCGCACCCTCAAGACGGCGGTGATGGTCGTCCACGATCTCGCCGCCACCGCGGCGGCCGTGGTGCTGACCTTCGTCTTCCGCTTCCAGGACGGGGCCCTGGCCGAGCGTCTGCACGCCCTGCCGCTGCTGTTGCCGCCCTTCCTGGCCTATGCCGGGCTGATCTACGCGTGGTTTCGGCTCTACCGCACCAAGTGGCGCTTCGCCTCGCTGCCGGATCTCGCAGGCATCGTGCGGGCCGCCAGCGTGACGGCGCTGACGCTGCTCGTGCTCGATTACGTGCTGGTGTCCTCGAATCTCTACGGGTTCTACTTCTTCGGTAAGGTCGCCATCGCCCTGTACTGGGTGCTGCAGATCTTCCTGCTCGGCGGACCGCGCCTCGCCTTCCGCTACCTGAAATATGCTCGCTCCCGGCAGAGCCAGGCCCGCGCCGCCACCACGCCGACGCTGCTGCTCGGCCGTGGTGCCGATATCGAGATCGTGCTGCGGGCGATCGAAGCCGGCTCGGTCAAGCGGCTGTCGCCCAAGGGCATTCTCTCGCCGCGGGTGGACGAGGCCGGCCAGATGATGCGCGGCGTCCCCGTCCTCGGTGGCTTCCGCGATCTGGAGCGGGTGGTGGCGGATCTCGCCGGGCGCGGCCTTCCGGTGCGCCGGCTGGTGGCGACACCGAGCGCGCTCGCGCCCGAATCCGAGCCCGACGACCTGATCGCCCGCGCCCGCCGCCTCGGCCTGCCGCTCGCCCGGGTCACCAGCCTCGGTGAGGGGATGCGCGACGCGGAACTCGCGCCGCTGGAGATCGAGGATCTGCTGCTGCGGCCCACCGTCGCCATCGACCGGCCGCGCCTCGAGCATTTCCTGGCCGGCGCCCGCGTGGTCGTGACCGGCGGCGGCGGCTCGATCGGCTCCGAGATCTGCGCCCGGGCGATCGCCTTCGGCGCCGCGGCGCTCCTCGTGATCGAGAATTCCGAGCCGGCCCTCCACGCCGTCCTCAACGGCCCGGCCCTGCTCCATGCGGAAGCCGAGGTCGCGGGTGCGCTCGCCGACATCCGCGACCGCGAGCGCCTGCACGCGATCATCCGCGATTTCCGCCCGACCTACGTGTTTCACGCCGCCGCGCTGAAGCAGGTGCCCTATCTCGAGCGCGACTGGGCCGAGGGCATCAAGACCAACGTGTTCGGCTCGATCAACGTCGCCGAGGCCACGGTGGCGGCGGGGGCCCGGGCCCTGGTGATGATCTCGACCGACAAGGCGATCGAGCCGGTGTCGCAGCTCGGCGTCACCAAGCGTTTCGCGGAGATGGTGGCCCAATCCCTCGATGCGGAGCGGAGCGGACCGGAGGCGACCCGGCTCATCGCCGTGCGCTTCGGCAACGTGCTCGGCTCGGCCGGCTCGGTGGTGCCGGTGTTCAAGGCGCAGATCGCCCGGGGCGGCCCGGTCACGGTCACCCATGCCGAGATGGTGCGCTACTTCATGACCGTGCGCGAAGCCTCGGACCTCGTGCTCACCGCCGCCTCCCACGCCGATGCCGAGGGGCGGAGCGAGACGGGCGACCAGCGCGCGGCGGTCTATGTGCTCAAGATGGGTCAGCCGGTGCGGATCCACGATCTCGCCGAGCGGATGATCCGGCTCGCGGGCTTCGAGCCGGGCGAGGAGATCGAGATTCAGGTCACCGGCGCGCGGCCGGGCGAGCGGCTCAACGAGATTCTGTTCGCGAAGGAAGAGCCGCGGGTGACGCTGGACGGCATCGATGGGGTGATGGCGGCCAAGCCCGTCTTCGCCGATCGCGCCGTGCTGGACGGCTGGATCGCTCGCCTGCACGCGGCGGTGGCGGCCGGTGACCGGGCGGCGGCGGACGCGGTCTTCGAAGAGGCGATTCCCGGGTTCCGCGAGCGGTCGGGGGCGATTCCGAATCCGATTGCCGAACCGATCACCGCGCAGCCAGAGGCGCTCGCACAGCCGACGACGGCTTGAGCAACCCGTTCATCCGACCGTCTCACTCCCCCCTGAGGGGCCGCAGCGAAGCGGAGGCCTCGTAGGGTTATCCAGGGATCGCGTGGGAACCGGAGCAAGCTGCGAGGCCGCCCCGCGGCACCTCAGGGTGAGGGGAGTGACGAAGCAATATGCGCTTCAGCCGTTCTCTCCCCGCGCCAGCGCCGCCAGTCCCTCCCGCGTCCCCTGCGCCGGGTGCCAGCCGAGAGCCGCCAGCCCGTCCGGGCGGGCGATTAGCGAACCGGCGAGGCGGTCGAAGCTGGCCTCTCGGCCGGTGGCGCGGCAGGCGAGCCCGATCAGCGGAACCGGGCAGGGCAGCAGGCCGGGATTCCGGCCGAGACCGGCGCGCAAGGCGGACATCATCTCGGGCAGGGTCAGCGGGTCGGGATCGGCCACGATCAGCGGCCGCTTCAGCGGGCCTGGCGCCTCCAGGACCGTGACCACTGCTTCCGTCAGGCTCTCGAGTGAAACCAGCGAGCGGCGTCCGGTCAGGCTCGCGAGGGGCAGAGGGTAGGGCGAGCGGGCGAGGCGGAGCAGCGCCGCCATGTTGCCCTTCACCCCCGCGCCGTAGACGAGCACCGGCCGGAGCGCCACCCAGTCGAGGCCGATCTCGGCCAGTGCCTGTTCCGCCGCGAGCTTGGAACGGCCATAGGCATCGGTCGGGGCCGGTGCATCCGTTTCCGAGACCGGTATCGTGGCGCTCGGGCCCGATTGCGCGCGGATCGAGGACAGGAAGACGAAGCGTCCCACCTTCGCCCGCTGCGCCGCCTCGGCGAGGTGCCGGGTGGCCTCGGTGTTGGAGCTGCGGAAATCGTCCTCCGGCGCGCCGGACATGGCGTGGGCGAGGCCGGCGGAATGGACCACGGCATCGACCCCGGTCAGAGCCGCCGCCATGTTCATCGGCCGGGCGAGATCACCCACCACCGCGCCGCTGGCCCCCTCCGGCACCTCCACCGGCCGGCGCAGCAGCACCCGCACCCGGTAGCCCCGGGCCGAGAGCGCCCGCAGCAGATGGCGCCCGATGAAGCCCGTCGCCCCCGTCAGCGCGATCAGCTTTCCGTTCACTCACAGCCCCTTCACGCGCGGCCGCGCGAAGCGGCGCAGCAGCCAGCCGACCAGCGCCGCCGCGACGGCGAGGCAGGCCAGCGTGACCGCCAGGCGCGGCCAAAGCAAGGTGGCACCGGCCAGCCCGGCCAGCCCGACCTGTACGGCGAAGACGGAACCGACCACCTCGGAGACCGGGAAGCCGTTGACGGTGGCCACTTGGTAGAAGTGGCTGCGATGGGCCTGCCACACCTTCTCGCCGCGCCGCAGGCGCCACACCAGCGTCAGCGTCGCATCGGCCAGGGGATAGAGGGGCAGGATCACGGCGGCGGCCAAGCCGCCCTCGGTGGCGAGGCGGAACAGCAGCCACGCCACGATCAGGCCGAGGGGCAGCGAGCCGACATCCCCCATGAACAGGCGCGCCACCGGACGGTTGAACGGGGCGAAGCCGAGCAACCCGCCGAGCAGGGCGCCCGCGACGAGGGCCGGGGCCGGGGCAAAGGCGCCGACGAGGCCGAGCAGGGTGAGAAAGGCGGTCACCGGCACGAACTCGGCCAGCGTCATCCAATCGAGCCCGTCCATGAAGTTGACGAGGTTGACGAACCACAGCCCGGCGAGGATCGCGAGGCCGCGTTCCAGCCCGAGCGGAAAATCCGGCAGGAGCCGTCCCTCGGCGGTGACCACAACGGCGGCCACCGCCCCCGCCTGAATGACCAGCCGCGCCGAGGCCGGCAGGGGGCGGATGTCGTCGACGGTGCCGACACCGGCGAGCACGAGGGTGGTGATGATGAGTGCCGGCCATTCGGCGCCGCCGGGCGCCACGCCGCCCGGCAGGGCCAGGAACCCCGCGACGGCGAGGGTGGCACCGATGATGGCGATGCCCCCGCCCTGGGGGGTCGGCACCCTGTGGCTGGACCGGGCGTTCGGCCGCGCCAGGGCATAACGCTGGAGCAGGGGCTTGAGCGCCAGGATCAGCCCGGCGGAGAGGAGCCCTGCCAGGGGCACGGCGAAGAGGGGGGCGAGGCTCATCGGGGCGCCGGAAGGGCAGGGGAGACGAAGGATGGCGTGCGGATCGGCGGATCGGACCATCCCATCCATGCCCTCACCCTGAGGTGCCGCGAAGCGGCCTCGAAGGATGGTCCAGGATTCGCGCGGGGTCTGGATGATCCTTCGAGGCCCGCTGGCGCGGGCACCTCAGGATGAGGGGGGATGGACGACTCGTCGAGCGATATCTCAGAGCGAGAGCAACGCATCTTCCGCCGCGCGGGCGCGCTCGGCGAAGCGCACGCGCCCGCCGTCCAGCACCGCGCCGCCCGACGCGATCAGCGCCACGGCCTGGGGGTAGAGCCGATGCTCCTGCACGATCACCCGGGCGGCGAGGCTGTCGGCATCGTCTCCGGGCAGAACCGGCACCGCTGCCTGGGCGACGATGGGTCCGGCATCGAGTTCGGGGACGACGTAATGGACGGTGCAGCCGTGCAGGCGCATGCCCGCTTCCAGAGCCCGCTCATGGGTGTGCGTGCCCTTGAACAGCGGCAGAAGCGACGGGTGGATGTTGATCATCCGCCCGCTCCAGGCTTCGACGAAGGCATCGGTGAGGATGCGCATGAAGCCGGCGAGCACGATCAGCTCGATGCCGGCGGCGTCGAGTTCCGCCTGGAGCGCCGCGTCGAAGCGCGCCCGGTCGGGGAAGGCCTTGTGATCGACGGCCCGCGCCGGGATCCCCGCGGCCTGGGCCCGCGCGAGACCGGCGGCATCGGGGCGGTTCGAGAGCACGAGCACGATCTCGGCCGGATAATCGGGGGCCTGGGCCGCCTCGATCAGCGAGACCATGTTCGAGCCGCGTCCCGAGATCAGGATCGCGACCCGCTTCTTCGCAACCGGAACGGTCACAGCGCCAGGTGCCCCGTGAAGGTCACCGGCTCCGCGCCCCGCTCGGTGATCTGGCCGAGCCGGACCGGCGCTTCGCCCGCCTCGGTGAGCGCGTCCGCCACGGCTTCCGCCGCATCGGAGGCGACCACCACCACCATGCCGATCCCGCAATTGAAGGTGCGCAGCATCTCCGCCTCGACCACGCCGCCCTCGCGCGCCAGCCAGCCGAAGACCGGCGGCACGGCGAAGGCCGAGAGGTCGATGTCGATGCCGACGCCCTCGGGCAGGACGCGGGGGAGGTTGTCGGGGAAGCCGCCGCCGGTGATGTGGGCGAGCGCCTTGATGCCGCCGGCCCGCTTCAGGGCGGCCAGCAGCGGCTTCACGTAGATCCGGGTCGGCTCCAGCAAAGCCTCGCCGAGGCTGCGCCCCGGCGCGAACGGCGCCTCGGCGTCCCAGGACAGCCCGGTCTTGGCCACGATCCGCCGCACCAGCGAGAAGCCGTTCGAGTGGACACCGGAGGAGGGCAGGCCGAGCACGACGTCGCCCGGCAGGATGCCAGGGCGGGGCAGCAGGGTGCCGCGCTCGGCCGCGCCCACCGAGAAGCCGGCCAGATCGTAATCGGCGCCGTCATAGAGGCCCGGCATCTCGGCGGTCTCGCCGCCGATCAGGGCGCAGCCCGCCTGCCGGCAGCCCTCGGCGATGCCGCGCACGATATCCGCGCCCACCCCCGGCACCAGCTTGGCCGTCGCGTAATAGTCGAGGAAGAACAGCGGCTCGGCGCCCTGCACGACGATGTCGTTGACGCACATCGCCACGAGGTCGATGCCGATCGTGTCGTGGCGCCCGGTCTCGATGGCGATCTTCACCTTGGTGCCGACGCCGTCATTGGCGGCCACCAGGATCGGATCCTTGAAGCCCGCCGCCTTGAGGTCGAACAGGCCGCCGAAGCCGCCGATCTCCGCATCCGCCCCCGGCCGGCGCGTGGAGCGCACCAGCGGCTTGATGGTCTCGACGAGCGCGTTGCCCGCATCGATGTCGACGCCCGCCTGCGCGTAGGTGAGCCCGTTCCCGTCCTGCGCCGTCATCGCCGCCCCGTCGTCCGGTTCTGTCTGGTCATGCGGAAATCCGCTGCCACATTGCGCCGCGAATGGCCACTGTCCCGTGCGCAGGCGGCCCGCTCTAGCACAGCATCATGGGCCGCCGCCCACCGCAAGATCGGTTCGCCTTGACCCGGAAGATCACGCTACCCAATGTCCCGGCCGGACGAATTGGGTAAGGACGAGACCTCGATGCGCGGCCGGGCAATCATCGGGCTCTCCATTCTCGCGGTTCTGATCTTCCTGCTCTACGAGCTGCGGGAGGTGATGCTGCCCTTCGTGGCGGGGCTGGCGCTCGCTTATCTGCTCGATCCGCTGGCCGACCGGCTGGAGAGGCTCGGCCTCGGGCGTCTCGCCGCGACCCTGCTGATCCTGGCGGGCTTCGTGGTCGGCTTCGTGGTGCTGCTGATCATCGTGGTGCCGCTCGCCGCCGGGCAGATCGCGTCCCTCGTCAACGCCTTGCCGGCCATGGTCGCCCGGCTGCAGAGCATCCTCGTGGAGCGCGCCGGGCCGCTGCTGCAGCGGGTGGGCGGCGCCGA
Organism: Methylorubrum populi; assembly: GCA_020741775.1. GTDB lineage: Bacteria > Pseudomonadota > Alphaproteobacteria > Rhizobiales > Beijerinckiaceae > Methylobacterium > Methylobacterium populi_B. The sequence goes on along the minus strand of DYYG01000010.1, from coordinate 35,212 downwards.
GGTCGTCAACGAGCTGCAATCCTCGGTCGGCACGCTGGTCGGCCAGGGCGGCACGTGGTTCCTGGCCTTCCTCAAGTCGCTCTGGACAGGGAGCCAGGCGCTCGTCTCCATCGCCTCGCTCCTCGTGGTCACCCCGGTCGTCGCCTTCTACGTGCTGCACGATTGGGACCGGATGATCGCCACCCTCGACGGTTGGGTGCCGCCGCGCCACCGCCCGACGGTGCGGCGGCTCGCCGGGGAGATCGACGGGGCCGTGACCGGCTTCGTGCGTGGGCAGAGCCTCGTCTGCCTGATCCTCGGCAGCTTCTACGCGGTCGGCCTGTTCCTGGTCGGGCTGAATTTCGGCGTGCTGATCGGGCTGATCTCGGGCTTTCTCACCTTCATCCCCTATGTCGGCACGCTTACCGGTTTCATGCTCTCCATCGGCGTCGCCCTGGTGCAATGGTGGCCGAGCGGCGACTGGCTGCATATCGGCCTCACCCTCGGTGTGTTTCTGGTCGGGCAGTTCCTGGAAGGGAATGTCATCTCGCCCAAGCTGGTGGGCGATTCGGTCGGCCTTCATCCGGTCTGGCTGATGTTCGCGCTGCTCGCCTTCGGCTCGCTGTTCGGCTTCCTCGGTCTCCTGCTCGCCGTGCCGGTCGCCGCCTCCATCGGCGTCGTGGTGCGCTTCGGCATCGAGCGCTACCTGGAAAGCCGCCTCTACCGCGCGGATGGGCCGGTGCTCATCACCGATGGAGAAGAGGTTTAGCGTAGGCCGTTAGGAGAATCGCCGTCCGTCCGGTCTAAGAGGCCTCCATGCGCGATACCGCTCCCCCGAAGCAGCTCGCCTTCGACCTGCCCCTGGACCCGCGCTACGGCGCCGAGGATTTCCTAGTGAGTCCGTCGAACGAGGAGGCCTATGCCTTGATCGAGGCATGGCCGGACTGGCCGGACACCGTGTTCCTGCTCCGTGGCCCGGCCGGCAGCGGCAAGAGTCATCTCGCCTCGATCTGGGCGAGCCGGGCGCAGGCCTGGACGGTCTCCGCCGGCGAGGTGAACGACTCCAACGTCGCGCATCTGATCTCCAACGGAGCCCTCGTGGTCGAGGATGTCGACCGCACGGAGGGCCGCGACGAGGCGGCCCTGTTCCACCTGCTCAACCTCGCCCGCGAGCGGCGCTTCCCCGTCCTGCTCACGGCCTCTGCGCCGGTCGATGCCTTCGGGTTGCGGGTGGCGGATCTGCGCTCGCGCCTGCGGCTGGCGCCGGGGGCGGAGATCGGCCCGCCGGACGATGCCCTGCTGAAGGCGGTGATCGTCAAGCTGTTCGCCGACCGCCAGCTCGGGATCGATACCTCCGTGGTCGATGCGCTGGCGCTGCGCATCGACCGCTCCCTGGCCCGGGCCCGCGAGGTGGTGGCCGAACTCGACCGCGACGCCCTCGGACGGCGGCGGCGCATCACCCGGCCGCTCGCCCTCGCCGTGCTCGATCGGCTGGGGGAGACCGGCGCGCCGGATGAGGGGGGCGACGAGGCCGAAGCCTGAGACCGGCGTCACGACCCTCGACCCATTGTCATGAAACCGTCAAACAGGGGCGGCCGGCTCATGGTAGGGAGCCGGCCTGTCCGGTGAGATGAGGAAGGGAGCCCGCGCGTTGTCGGAAGTGGAATCGGATGTCGTCGCCCAGAACGGAGAGGCGGCCGAAGCCGAAGAAACCAGCCTCGCGACCGAGCGCGGCGTGCGCAGCCCCACCGCCCGTGCCCGCACGGCCCGCGCCGCGCGCATCCTCGCGGCGGAGAAGGCGGGTGAGAAGCCGGCCGAGCCCGACATCAAGCGGGAGGGCGTTGCGGCCGAGGCCGCCCGCGAGCCCGTGCTGGAGGCCGGCCGTTCCCTGCGTCACTCACCCGAGCGCTTCGTCAACCGCGAGCTGTCCTGGCTCCAGTTCAACCGCCGGGTTCTGGAGGAATCCTCCAATCCCAACCATCCTCTGCTGGAGCAGCTCCGCTTCCTCTCGATCTCGGCCAACAATCTGGACGAGTTCTTCATGGTGCGCGTGGCCGGCCTGCACGATCAGGTTCGCGCCGGTATCGTCTCGCCGTCGCAGGACGGGCTGACGCCCTCCGAGCAGCTGGCGCGGGTCGGCAACGAGGTGTCCCGCCTCGCCCTCGACCAGCAGGAGCGCTGGCGCGCCCTGCGGGAGGAGCTGAACACGAACGGCATCCACCTCGCCGAGCCGTCCGAACTGTCGCCCGAGCACCTCGCTTGGCTCGACGATTACTTCCTCACCTACGTCTTCCCGGTCCTGACGCCGCTCGCCATCGATCCGGCCCATCCCTTCCCGTTCATCCCGAATCTCGGCTTCACCGTCGCGCTGATGATGGTGCGCCCCCGGGACGGGCGCACCCTGCGGGCCTTGATCCGTCTGCCGTCGCTGCTGGATCGCTTCGTGCGCCTGCCCGACGTGGAGGGGGACACTGCCGCCCGCTTCATCGCCATCGAGCAGGTGATCGCCAAATATGCGAGCCGGCTCTTCCCCGGCTACACGCTCAAAGGTCAGGGCGCCTTCCGCGTGGTGCGCGATTCCGATCTCGAGATCGAGGAGGAGGCGGAAGACCTCGTCCTCCACTTCGAATCGGCGATCAAGCGCCGCCGCCGCGGCGTGGTGATCCGCCTCGAGATCGAGGCGGGCATGACGGAGGAGTTGCGCGCCTTCGTCGCCGACGAGCTGGAAATCGCCCCCGATTCGATCTTCGTGGTCGAGGGGATGCTGGCGCTCAACGAGCTGTCGCAGATCGTCGGGATCGATCGGCCGGACCTGAAGTTCAAGCCGTTCAATCCGCGCTTCCCCGAGCGCATCCGGGAATCGGGCGGCGATGTCTTCGCCGCGATCCGCCAGAAGGATTTCATCGTCCACCACCCCTACGAGTCCTTCGACTCGGTGGTGCAGTTCCTCGCCCAGGCCGCCCGCGACCCGAACGTGGTGGCGATCAAGCAGACGCTCTATCGCACCTCCTCGAACTCGCCGATCGTCGCGGCCCTGGCCGAGGCGGCGGAGGCGGGCAAATCGGTCACCGCCCTGGTCGAGCTGAAAGCCCGCTTCGACGAGGAGGCCAATATCCGCTGGGCGCGCAACCTCGAGAAGGCCGGCGCTCAGGTGGTGTTCGGCTTCGTCGAGCTGAAGACCCACGCCAAGCTGTCGATGGTGGTGCGCCGGGAGGGCGACCGCCTCGTCACCTACTGCCATGTCGGGACGGGCAATTATCACCCGATCACCGCGCGCATCTACACCGACCTGTCCTTCTTCACCGCCGATCCGGCCATCGGCCGGGACGTGTCGCGCCTGTTCAACTTCATCACCGGCTATGCCGAGCCGGCGGAGCTGGAGCGGATGGCGGTCTCGCCGCTGACGCTCAAGCCGCGCCTGCTGCAGCATATCGAGGAGGAGATCGCCCATGCGCGGGCGGGGCGGCCGGCGGCGATCTGGATCAAGTGCAACTCGTTGGTCGATCCCCAGGTCATCGATGCCCTCTACGATGCGAGCCAGGAGGGCGTGCAGATCGATTGCGTGGTGCGCGGCATCTGCTGTCTGCGTCCGGGCATTCCGGGCCTCTCCGAGACGATCCGCGTGAAATCGATCGTCGGACGCTTCCTCGAGCACGGGCGCGTCTACGCCTTCGGCAACGGCGCCGGCCTGCCGCACCCGAAGGCCACGGTCTACATTTCCTCCGCCGATCTGATGCAGCGCAACCTCGATCGGCGGGTCGAGGCCCTGCTGCCGATCACCAATCCGACGGTGCATCAGCAGGTGCTGGACCAGATCATGCTGGCCAACCTGCTCGACAACCGGCAGAGCTGGCGTGTACTGGCATCGGGTGCGAGCGAACGGATCAGCCCCGCAGAGGGTGAGGAGCCGTTCAACGCGCACAAGTACTTCATGACGAATCCGAGCCTGTCCGGGCGCGGAAAATCGTCGAAGAAATCGAGCCCGCGGGCCTTGAGCCGCCGGGCACAGCGATCCTGACGGCGTCTCCGAGCCGCCATCATCCTGGGCGCTCCGCTCGCGGGAGCGCCCCTGTTCCGACCGACGGCCCCGCGCGTCGCCGGTCGCATCCGACGGGATACGAAACGGGGCCGCCAGGTGTCCTCCGGACGTTTGCGGTCCCGCCTTCGGTCGGGAAACATGCCGCTTGGTAAGAGGGACATGCATGGGCCCGACACGTCTCCACCTGACGCTTGCCCCTCCCGCCGAACGGCCGGCCCTGATGACGACCGCACCCACGCTCGCCCCCATCGCGATCATCGATATCGGCTCGAACTCCGTACGCCTCGTCGCCTATGACGGGCTCCGGCGGGGGCCGACGCCGCTCTATAACGAGAAGGTTCTGTGCGGCCTCGGCCGCAGCGTCTTCTCCACCGGCCGCCTCAACGAGGATTCCGTGCAGCGGGCGCTCGCCGCCCTGCGCCGCTTCCGCGTCCTGTGCGACACGATGCGGATCGAGCGCATCGTCGTGCTGGCGACCGCCGCCGCCCGGGACGCCGCCAACGGCCCGGCCTTCCTCGATGCGGCGCGGGAGGCGCTCGGTCAGGACATCCAGCTTCTCTCCGGCCGGCGCGAGGCGGAGCTTTCGGCGCTGGGCGTCGTCTCGGGCTTCTACTCCCCCGATGGCGTGGTCGGCGATCTCGGAGGCGGTTCGCTCGAACTCGTCGATGTCCACGGCACGACGGTGGGCCAGGGCGTGACCATGCCGCTCGGCGGGCTGGCGCTCCAGGATCTCTCCGAGAATTCGCCCAAGAAGGCGCGCAAGATCGCCCGGGAACATCTGAAGAAGGCCGAGCCGCAGCTCGACACCCTGCGCGGGCGCACCTTCTACGCCGTGGGCGGCACGTGGCGGGCGCTGGCGCGGCTGCATCAGGCCGCCCGCGGCTACCCGCTCCACGTCATGCATGGCTATACCGTGGAGCCGTCCGACGAGCTGAGCTTCCTGGAGATGGTCGAGGCAAGCGATGCCGCGACCCTGCAGGAGGTCGAGACCATTTCCGAGGCGCGCCGGCCGCTCCTCGCCTTCGGTGCCGTCGTTCTGGAGGAGATCATCCGCCTGGGCCGGCCCCGCGAGATCGCGATCTCCGCCTTCGGCGTGCGGGAGGGGCTGCTGTTCGAGCAGCTCGACCGCGAAACCCGCGCCCTCGACCCGCTGATCGTCTCGGCGCAGGAACTGAATTCTCAACGCGCCCGCTCGCCCGGCCATGGCGAGGAGCTGCGCGACTGGACCGACCACTTCATCTCCACCCTCGACGGCCCGGAAACCGCGGGCGAGCGCCGGTTGCGCCACGCCGCCTGCCTGCTCGCGGATATCGGCTGGCGAGCCCATCCCGATTACCGGGGCGAGCAGAGCCTCAACGTGATCGCCAATGCCGCTTTCGCCGGCATCGACCATCCCGGCCGTGCTTATCTCGCTCTGTCGGGCTTCTTCCGCCACGAGGGAGTGGCGCCGGAGCGGGCGAGCCAGACCCTGCGGAACCTGGCCGGCCCCCGCCTGTTCGACCGGGCGCGCCTCGTCGGCGCCTTGATGCGCGTCGCCTTCCCGGTTTCGGCCGGGATGGAGGGGCCGCTCAAGCGGATTCCGATCGCGGTGGAGGATGGCAAGGTCGTGCTGCGCCTGCCCGCCGATCGCGCCGCGCTGAACGGGGAGCGGCTGCTGAACCGCGTCCGTGGCCTCGGGCGCGTGATCGGCCTCGACGGGCGGATCGAGATCGTCTGATCACGTAGCCCCCCGGCCGCGACGGCGCAGCGGGAGTTTCGTGAGAGGCGCTCAGCCCGACAGGCGGGAATGGGCGATGGCGATCTCCTGCTCGGCACTGGCCATCAGGTAGGAGATCCGGGTCGCATCGAGATTGGCATCGATGAGGCGCTGAAGCAGGGCGGCTTCGGAACCCGGCTTCTCGCTGTCGCTCGGCCTCGGGAGCAGGCGCAGAAGCAGCGGGCTGGAGATCTGCTCGCGCACCAGGCCCTTATGGCCGGCGAGGCGCCGCAAACGGCCGGCGAGGTCGCCCAGCTTCGATTCCGGCAGATATTGGCGGGCGGAGGCGCGATTTCTGTCGGATAGGGGCAAGGCTGCAACCTTCGAGCGGTTAAGCTCGACGGATACCCTCTGCCCCGTTCGTTTTTGTTTGAGAAAGACCGTTAACGGTCTCTGGCTCGCGAAAACGTGGGTGGGCCTTGCGCCGGGATCGCGGTTCCTGTTCCCCGCGCTCCCGACGCGCCTGCAGCCGCTCGGCCCACTGAGCGTCACAGGATCGGCGCAGAGAACTGGTCCGCACCGCCCCGTCACTGCAAGCCCCGCCGCCACGCAGGCCCGAGAGGGCTCGCGAAACCATCAGGCGCATCGGCCGCGGGGAGCGGCCGATGTAGAGGTCCGCGCCGCCAGGGGCAACCGCGTAGCGGCTCTGCTTCGCGGTTGCGACGCTTGGTCCCGAAACGCGGCCAGAGCATTTTCTGACGCGGAACCGGCAACCGCTTCCGCGGACAAGGCTCTAGCGCAGCGAGCCGCAGAAGCGCTGGATGCGCCGGCAGGCCTCCTCCAGGGTCTTGTTGGAGGTGGCGTAGGAGATCCGCAGGTTCGGGCCGAGGCCGAAGGCCGAGCCGTGGACGGCGGCGACGCCCTCCGCCTGCAGCAGCTCCGTGACGAAATCCTCGTCCGACGCGAGGGTCTTGCCGGATTCGGTCGTCTTGCCGATCAGCTCGGCGCAGGACGGGTAGACGTAGAAGGCTCCCTCCGGCGTCGGGCATTTCAGGCCGTTCGACTGGTTGAGCATCGAGACCACGAGGTCGCGCCGCTCCTGGAACGCCGCCTTGAAGCGGGCAAGGTGCTCCTGCGTGCCGTCGAGGGCGGCCACCGCCGCCCATTGCGAGATCGAGGAGGCGCCCGACGTCTGCTGGCCCTGGACGAAGTCCATCGCCTTGATCAGCTGCTCGGGGCCGGCGGCGTAGCCGATGCGCCAGCCGGTCATGGCATAGGCCTTCGAGACACCGTTCATGGTGAGCGTGCGGTCATAGAGGCCGGGCTCGACCTGGGCCGGGGTCACGAACTCGAAATCGCCGTAGGTCAGGTGCTCGTACATGTCGTCGGTGAGCACCCAGACATGCGGATGGCGCATCAGCACGTCGGTGATCTTCTTCATCTCGTCGCGGGAATAGGCCGCGCCGGACGGGTTCGACGGCGAGTTGAGGATGATCCACTTCGTCTTCGGCGTGATCGCCCGCTCCAGCTCCTCGGGCTGGAGCTTGAAGTCGTGCGCCATGTCGGTCTCGGCGAAGACCGGGGTGCCGCCGCAGAGGATCACCATCTCCGGGTAGGAGACCCAGTACGGGCGCGGGATCACCACCTCGTCGCCGGGGTTCAGGGTGGCGAGCAGGGCGTTGTAGATGACGTGCTTGCCGCCGGTGCCGACGATGGTCTGCGAGACCTTGTAGTCCAGGCCGTTCTCACGCTTGAACTTCTTCACGATCGCCTCGCGCAGCGGCACGATGCCGGAGACGGGCGGGTACTTGGTCTCGCCGCGGCGGATCGCGTCGATCGCCGCCTCCTTGATGTGGTCGGGCGTGTCGAAATCCGGCTCGCCGACCGAGAGGCTGATGACATCCATGCCCGAGGCTTTCAGCTCGCGCGCCTTCTGGGTCATCGCGATGGTCGCGGACGGCTTCACCCGTGAGAGGGCGTCGGCGAGAAAGCCCATGGAATGTCTCCGAGAGGTCTTCGAGGATGTGACGGCCCGAAGGGCTTTCCGGGCTTTCGGGCCCTCGTAATCATGCGCCGCGGCACGGGCAAGCGCGGCAGGAGGAAGACGGCGTCCCGTGTCAGTCGCCGGGGAAGCCTGGCCGCGCCGCCGGCGGAATCGGGTTGGTCCGATCAAAAGATCTGCAATTTTTCTCAAGCGGGAAGGAAGAGTTTTTCAGGCATGCGCCGGCAAGGTTTTCGGGTATTGTCGCAAGCAAGAGGTGCAGTTTCTTGCAGCGCATCAGTCTATCGATGCACTGCAATGACGATTGCATGCAGAATTCAGCCGGCCAAGCGAGGCGGAGATCTTTCCGGCTTCGCGGGGTCGGCCAGCGGCATGTTCGGTCACAAACGGCGAGAGGCGGACGACACCGCCCGGACCGGAGGAAGCGGAGAACGGCGGGCCCCATGAAAAAGAACAAGGTCATCACAGCCGACGAGGCGATCGCGCTGATCCGCGAGAACGATGTCCTGACCACGACCGGCTTCGTCCAGAGCTGCATCCCGGAGGCGCTGCACGCCGCCCTGGAAAAGCGCTTCGTCGAGACCGGCTCGCCCCGGGGGCTCACCCTGATCATGACCGCGGGCGCGGGCGACTCGAAAGGGCTCGGCACCGGCCGCCTCCACCATGACGGCCTGCTCTCGCGGGTGATCGCCGCGAATTTCGGGCGCATGCCCAAGGTCGCGCAGGCGGCGCAGAACAACCTGATCCGTGGTTACAACCTGCCCCAGGGCGTGATCTCGCAGCTCTATCGCGCCTGCGCCGCCGGCCAGCCGGGCCTGTTCTCGAAGGTGGGACTCAAGACCTATGTCGACCCGCGCCATGGCGGGGCCAAGGTCAACGAGGTAACGACCGAGGACATCGTCAAGCTCGTCGAGGTCGATGGCGAGGAATGGCTGTTCTACACCGCCACCAAGATCGACGTGGCCTTCATCCGCGCCACCTCCGCCGATCCGTCGGGCAATCTCTCCTTCGAGAAGGAGGCGCTGACCCTCGATTGCCTCGCTCAGGCCATGGCCGCACGCAACAATGGCGGCATCGTCGTTGCCCAGGTCGAGCGCATCGTCGATGACGGCTATCTCCTGCCCAAGGACGTCCGCGTCCCCGGCATCCTCGTCGATTGCGTCGTGGTCGCCGAGCCCGAGATGCACCGGATGAATTACGGCGTGATGTACGACGCCGCGCTCGCCGGCGAGATCCGGGTGCCGGTCACCGGCATCAAGCGGATGGCGCTCAACGAGCGCAAGATCATCGCCCGCCGCGCCGCCTTCGAGCTGCCGCCGAACGGCGTGGTCAATCTCGGCGTCGGCGCCCCCGAGGGCATCTCCTCCGTCGCCAACGAAGAGAAGATCACCCCCTACATCACCCTGACCACCGAGGCCGGGGCGGTCGGCGGCGTGCTGGCTTCCGGGTCGAGCTTCGGCGCGGCGACCAATGCCGATTGCATCATCGACCAGAACCAGATGTTCGACTTCTACGACGGTGGCGGCCTCGACATGACCTGCCTCGGCATGGCCGAGTGCGATGGGGCCGGCAACGTCAACACCTCGAAGTTCGGCGGCAAGCTCAATGGCTGCGGCGGCTTCATCAACATCTCGCAGAATGCCCGCTCGGTCGTCTTCGCTGGCACCTTCACCGCCGGCGGCCTGGAGATCGCGGTGCAGGACGGGCAGGTGAAGATCGTCACCGAGGGGCGCGCCCGGAAATTCGTCACCCAGGTCCAGCAGAACACCTTCTCGGGCCCCTACGCCGTTGAGCGCTCGCAGCCGGTGATCTACGTCACCGAACGCTGCGTCTTCCAGCTCACCCGTGAGGGGCTGGAACTGATCGAGGTGGCGCCGGGCATCGATATCGAGCGCGATATCCTGGCCCACATGGATTTCGCCCCGATCGTGCGCAATCCGGTGCCGATGGATCCGCGGATCTTCCGCGGCGAGCCGATGGAGTTGCTCTCCGACCTGCTCAATCTCGATCTGAAGTCGCGCGTCAGCTATGACAGCGAGCGCAACATCCTCTTCATCAACCTGGAAGGCTGGTATTGCCGGGTGAAGAGCGACATGGACGAGCTGCGCATGACCATCGTCGAGGCCTGCCGCAAGGCCGGTCAGCGGGTCAATGCCGTGATCAACCACGACGGCTTCCGGCTCAACGAGAACCTCTACGACGATTATGCCGGGATGATTCAATATCTCCAGGCGAACTACTACGCGACGACGACCCGCTACGCGACCAGCGCCTTCCTGCGCCTGAAGATGGAGGAGGCCCTGACCAAGCGCGGCGTGGCCCCCCACGTCTTCGAGCGCAAGGAGGAGGCCCAGGCCTTCCTCGGCACCACCGAGGACAAGAAGGCGCGGAAGATGATCTCGCCGGCAGTCGCCTCGGCCGCGTAACCCCGTGCAGCGCGGGGATCCGGCCACGCTTCGCGCGTCGCCGGGTCCTCGCGGCAAATGCTGCAAACAGGGTTCGACCCGGTTGCGGAGCGGTTCCCGGCCCTGCCATCCGCCGGGCTTCGATTCAACCGCAGCCTGAGCCTGTGCTCCGGCGCCGGCCCCGCATCGAGGGCGGCCGCCGCCTCGCCCGTCGGAACCGGAGGCCGCGGCGCAGCCGGCTTGCCAATCGCGGCTTTCCCTGCTAACGCCCCGCCCATTCCACACGCGGAGCCGGCCCCATGCCTGAATGGGGCGTTTCCGGTGGTCGGCATCTCAGCCGGCTACGATCCTCCGCGGCGGTATCAACCGGAGAGACCAAAGAATCATGGCCGTCGATTTCTCTATGCGCCAGCTCCTCGAGGCCGGCGCCCATTTCGGGCACCAGTCGCACCGCTGGAACCCGAAGATGCAGCCCTACATCTTCGGCACCCGTAACAACATCCATATCATCGACCTCGCCCAGACGGTGCCGGCGCTCCACGCCGCCCTCCAGGCGGTGAGCGACACCGTTGCTCGCGGCGGCCGCGTGCTGTTCGTCGGCACCAAGCGCCAGGCGGCCGATGCCATCGCCGAAGCGGCCAAGCGCTCGGCCCAGTACTACGTCAACTCCCGCTGGCTTGGCGGCATGCTGACCAACTGGAAGACCATCTCCGGCTCGATCCAGCGCCTGCGCAAGGTCGACGAGACGCTCGAAGGCGGGGCCGTCGGCCTCACCAAGAAGGAGCGCCTCATGCTGACCCGCGAGAAGGACAAGCTCGAGAAGGCGCTCGGCGGCATCAAGGATATGGGCGGTGTGCCCGACCTCCTGTTCGTGATCGACACCAACAAGGAGCAGCTCGCGATCAAGGAGGCCCAGCGCCTCGGTATCCCGGTCGCGGCCATCGTCGACACGAACTGCAACCCGGACGGCATCTCCTACATCGTCCCGGCCAATGACGACGCCGGCCGCGCCATCGCGCTCTACTGCGACCTGATCGCCCGCGCGGCGATCGAGGGCATCGGCCGTGGCCAGGGTGCTCTGGGCATCGATGTCGGCGCCTCCGAGGAGCCGACCGCCGAGGAGCTGCCGGCCAACGACGACGTCGTGGCTTCCGTGGCCTCCGATGCCATCGCCCCGGCCGACGTGGCGGCGCTCGCCGAGTCGACCGAGCATTTCGAGCAGCTCGCCGCCCCCCGCGGCGCGCCCGACGACCTGACCAAGCTCAACGGCGTCGGCCCGCAGCTGGTGCAGAAGCTCAACGATGCCGGCGTGTGGCATTACTGGCAGATCGCCGCCATGCAGCCCGACGACGTGGCCAAGCTCGATACCGACCTGAAGCTCAACGGCCGCATCGCCCGTGACGGCTGGATCGAGCAGTCCCGCGCCTTCGTCGAAGCCGCCGCTGCCTGATCCGTTCTCGATGCGCCGCCGGGCCGAAAGCCCGGCGGACGGAACGTCATAGACCTTACACAGCCCGGTGCTTTCAGCGAGCGCCGGGCTCATTCACTTCCAGACCTGCATTCCAGACCTTAAGAGGATCGCCATGGCCAACATCACCGCCGCTCTCGTGAAGGAGCTTCGCGAAAAGACCGGCGCCGGCATGATGGATTGCAAAGGCGCGCTCAACGAGACCAATGGCGACCTCGAGGCGGCGATCGACTGGCTGCGCAAGAAGGGTCTCGCCAAGGCCGCCAAGAAAGCCGGCCGCGTCGCCGCCGAGGGCCTCGTCGCCGTCGAATCCGCCGGCCGTCACGCCGCCATCGTCGAGGTGAATTCCGAGACGGACTTCGTTGCCCGCAACGACAGCTTCCAGGCCTTCGCCCGCGAAGCCGCCAAGCTGGCGCTCAACACCGACGGCAGCCTGGAAGGCCTGGAGGCCGCGACCTTCCCCGGCTCGTCCGACACGGTGAAGGACACGCTGTCGAACCTCATCGCCACCATCGGCGAGAACATGACCCTGCGTCGTGTCGCCAAGCTCGAAGTGGCCAAGGGCGTGATCGCGTCCTACGTCCACGGCCAGATCAGCGAAGGCCTCGGCAAAATCGGCGTACTCGTCGCGCTCGAATCCGAGGGCGATGTCGAGTTCCTCTCCACGCTCGGCCGGCAGATCGCCATGCACGTCGCCGCGACCAACCCGACCGCGCTGGACGCCTCCGGTGTCGATACGGCCGTGGTCGAGCGCGAGAGCAACATCCTGCGCGAGAAGAACGCCGGCAAGCCGGACCACGTGCTGGCCAAGATCGTCGAGAGCGGCCTGAAGAGCTACTACAAGGAGGTCACCCTCTTGGAGCAGCCCTTCGTCCATGACGGCTCGAAGACCGTCTCGCAGATCCTCAAGGAGGCCGCTGGCAAGGCCGGCGCCGAGGTCACGATCAAGGGCTTCGTCCGCTACGCCCTCGGCGAGGGCATCGAGAAGGAAGAAGGGCCGGACTTCGCCGCCGAAGTGGCGAGCATGTCCCGCTAAATCCATCTTCCGACGCGTTCCCTTTCGCCGGACCGGTATCCGCTCCGGCGGAGGGCGCCTCGATCATTCCCGATCCTCACAGATCGTCTCGTCAGGGGCGGCGGCAGCGATGCCGCCGCCCCTCGACGTTCGGGGCCCCGTGTTGGTAGAAGCCGCCACGCGAACCGCCCGAGACGACGAGGATCTTCGATGTCGGAAACGACACCCTACCGCCGAGTCCTCATCAAGCTCTCCGGGGAGGCGCTCGCGGCCCCGGACGGATACTGGCTCCATCCCCCAACCCTCGCTGCCCTGGCCGAGGACATCGCCAACACCATCGCCCGCGGGATTCAGGTCGCGGTGGTGGTGGGCGGCGGCAACATGATTCGCGGCGCCCGCATCTCCCAGGCCGGCTGGATCGACCGGGCGACGGGCGATTCCCTCGGGATGATGGCCACGGTGATGAACTCACTCGCCATCGAGACAGCACTGAACGCCGCGGGCGTGCAGGCGCGCACCATGTCGGCGGTCTCGATGCCGACGATCTGCGAGACCTATGCCCGCCAGCCGGCTTTGCACCATCTCGACAAGGGGCAGGTCGTGGTGCTCGCGGGCGGCACCGGCAATCCGTACTTCACCACCGATACGGCCGCGGTGCTGCGGGCGGCGGAACTGCGCTGCGACGCCGTGCTGAAGGCGACCCAGGTGGACGGAGTCTATTCGGCCGATCCGAAGAGCGATCCGCACGCGATCCGCTACGACCGCATCACCCATGACGAGGCCATCGCCCGCGATCTCAAGGTGATGGATACCGCCGCCTTCGCCCTGGCGCGGGAGAGCCGGCTCACCATCGTGGTCGGCTCCGTCCACGCCCCGAGCTCGATCACCGCGATCCTGACGGGTGCCTCGGTCTCGACCCACGTGGTGCCGTAAGGGCCGCTGACGGCGGCCGGGGAAGCGTCGCGGCGACGGGAGCGGACCCTTCCGGGCTCTTCGGATGCATCATGCCCAAGTCGCCCTCCAAGCCGCCCTCCAAGCCGTCCTCCAAGACGCTCTTCCTGCCCGGAGCCTCGGGCCATGCGTCCTTCTGGAAGCCGGTCGCCGACAGGGCGCGGTTAGACGGCGTGTTCTTCTCGTGGCCGGGATTGGGGACCGAGCCGTCGCGGCCGGGGATCGCCGGGATCGAGGATCTCGTCGCCTTGGTGGCGCGTGAGATCACGGAGCCGGTCAATATCATCGCGCAATCGATGGGCGGCTTGATCGCGCTCAAGCTGGCCCTGTCGCGGCCCGGCTCGGTCGAGCGACTCGTCCTGGCCGTGACCTCGGGCGGTGTACCCGTCGCCGATCTGGGTGGGGCGGATTGGCGGTTCGATTACTTCACCGCTTTCCCGAACGCGGCGCGGTGGATCGCCGACCCTGTCTGCGATCTCTCCAGCCGGATTCCGATGGTGAAGGCGCGGACCTTGCTCCTGTGGGGCGGCGCGGACCCTCTCAGCCCGGTCGCCGTCGGGAAGCGCCTGCTGACTCTCTTGCCGAATGCGCGCCTTCGGGTTTTCCCGGATGCGGGTCACGATCTCGCGCAGACGCATGTGGATGCGGTCGCGGCCGAGATCGGCCAGCATCTGATCGACGACGCGTCGGCTTCGCCCCGATAGGGCAGGCAGGAAGCGTTCGGGCCGTGGCGATTTCCCGCCACGGCCCGGAACTCGGTTGGACGCTCAGGCCTTCTGGGCCTTGCCGCGCTCGATGCCTTCCAGGATCAGCCGCTGGGCCTCCTCCTTGTCGCCCCAGCGCACGACCTTCACCCACTTGCCGGGCTCGAGGTCTTTGTAGTGCTCGAAGAAGTGCTGGATCTGGCTGATCGTGATTTCCGGCAGGTCGGTGTAGTTCTCGACCCGATTGTAGCGCTGCGTCAGCTTGCGCGAGGGCACGGCGATGATCTTCTCGTCCTCGCCGCCATCGTCCTCCATCACCAGCACGCCAACCGGGCGGACGCTGATGATCGCGCCGGGGATGATGGCGCGGGTATTGGCCACCAGCACGTCGCACGGGTCGCCATCGCCCGAGAGGGTGTGCGGGATGAAGCCGTAATTCCCCGGATAGAACATCGGCGTATAGAGGAAGCGATCGACGACCAGCGTGCCGGCATCCTTGTCCATCTCGTACTTGATTGGCTCTCCGCCGAGGGGAACCTCGATGATCACGTTGACGTCGTGGGGCGGGTTCTTGCCGATCGAGATGGCGTTGATGTCCATTGCCCAGTGCTCTCTTTGATCCGGCCGCCGGACGCGTCGCGTCGTCCCGCGGGTGTCTCTCGCGGGCCGGCTCATCACGCCGCACCCATCGCCGGCTGTCTTAGAATGCGCGGGCCGGAATTGAAATCGCCCCTTCGGCCAAGTGGTTTCACCGGCTGCCGTTCTGCCCTGAAAAACCTCTTTCAGAAGAACAGGTAGGCGGCCCGTGGCAGGCAGATGCCGGAGAGGCGCTCGACCGAGGTCGGTCCGGCCACGCCCCCCAGCCCCTCGTAGAAGGCGCGGGCGCGGGCATTGTCGGCCAGCGCCCAGACCCCGATGCGGGTGAGCCCGCGATCGATCAGGTCGTTGCGCACGGCCCGGAACAGGCGGGTGCCGAGGCCGAGCCCCTGAAATTCCGGCGCGATGTAGAGTTCGTCGATCTCGCCGTCCGTCGCCAGAGTGCGGTCGCGTGCCCGGCCATAGGCGGCGTAGCCCGCGATCCGGTCGCCGAAGGCGACGACGGCCAATCCCCTTCCGCTGCCGATCATGGCGTGCCAGCTCGCCGGACCGCGCCGGGCCAGGAAACGCTCAAGCGCGACACCCGGAATCACGCCCTGATAGGCTTCGCGCCATGCGGCGTCGAACACCGCAGAGAGTCCGGCGGCATCCGCGGTCCGGGCGCGGCGGATGCTCACGGTGTTCGTCGTCATCGCGGGGCTCCGGTTGCGGGCGGGCGCGGGCATGATGCTGGCAAAGCGAGCGGTTCGGCAATGGCGCGAGCGGAGCCGCGTTGTCGCTCGACGGGCGGGCTGATAGACGGACGCTCCGCAGGCATTCCCACGCGATCCGTGTTCAATCGATTTCTTCCTCCTGAAACGCGCTACGCGCGGCGCATGGCGCGCATCGCGAAGTTCGAGCGGCCCATCGACGGATCCCTCTCCCGGGCCAAGGCCTGGGCGAACATGCTGCTCGTCGATCACGGGATTTTCCGCGTCGCCTATCTCAACCGGCACCGGATCGGCACCGGCCTCGTCTGGCGCTCGGCCCAGCCAACACCGCACCAGCTCGCGTGGTTCAAGCGGCAGGGCGTGCGCACGGTGGTGTCCCTGCGCGGAGGGCGCGAGCACGGCTCCTGGCCGCTGCAGCGGGAGGCCTGCGAGCGGCAGGGGCTCACGCTGGTCGAATTCGTGCTGCGCTCCCGCGAGGCGCCCTCTCGCGAGACCCTGCTCGCGGCCAAGGACTTCTTCGCCGGCCTCGACTACCCGGCGGTGATGCATTGCAAGTCGGGGGCGGACCGGGCGGGGCTTGCCGCCGCTTTGTTCCTGATCCTGCACGAGGGGCGGCCGGTGCGAGAAGCCCTGCGCCAGCTCTCGCCGCGCTACGGCCATTTCCGCTTCGCCAAGACCGGGATTCTCGACGCCTTCTTCGCCACCTATCTGCGCGAGGGCGAAGCCCGGGACCTCGGCTTCCTCGATTGGGTCGAGCACCATTACGATCCGGCCGCGCTCACGCAGAAATTCCGCGCCGGCTTCTGGTCCGACCTCATGGTCGACCGCCTGTTGCGGCGCGAATAGGCGGCCGCCTTGGCTGCGAGCCTGTCCCGGCTGCTGAGGCCCTTGAACCTGCCATGGGCGGCGCGGCGCGAGCCGGCAGCGGCCGGCCCCCGGATCGCCGTCATCGGCAATTGCCAAGCGCGGGGTGTGGCCGAGGCCATGCGCATCCTCGTGCCCGATGCGCGGGTGCGCCTGATCCCGATGGGCACGCTCGGCAAGAAGGAGCGCGGCCTCGATGCCTTCGCGCGGGGGCTCGACGATTGCGATCACGTCTTCTCGCAACCCTTCCCGTCAGGTTTCTTCCCGGAGGGAGATTCCGACGCGCTGCGGGAGAAGCTGCCGCAGATGCGGCTGTTCCCCGCGCTCGTCTTCACCGCCTTCCATCCGGACGCGGTCTATGTCGGCGATCTCTCCTCCGTAGCGCGGGCGAAGCTGGCGCCGTCGCCGTTGGGCACCTACCATTCGGCCATCGCCCTGTTCGGTTTCCTCCAGGGGCTTCCGCTTGAGCGGATCGTCGGGCTGTTCCGCGAGGAGGTGTTCGCGCGGCTCGGCTATCTCGATGCCTGGGATGGGGCCGCCGCCGACCTGATCGCATCGAGCCGCGCCATCGGCTTCGACCTTTCGGCGGAGCTGCTGCGCTGGTCGCGGGGCGGCCTGTTCATGCACAACATCAACCATCCGCGCCTCGCCGTGCTCGGCGACATCGCCGCGCGGCTGCTGCGCGAGGCCGGGCTGACGCCCCGGACGGTCTCGGTCGACGCCTATGCGCCGGACGTGCTGCTGGATGATGCGATCTGGCCGGTCTACCCGCCGCTGGCGACGCTCTACGGCGTGCCGGGCTCGACCGTGTTCAAGCGGCGCCAGCGCCGGGATGCGCCGCCCGAAACCCTCGGGCTCGAAGCCTTCGTCGCGGAGAGCCTCGCGATCTACCGCACCCTGGAGCGGGACAGGCTGACCTGCCACAGGGTCGAGCATTGGAGCGGCTCCCCGGAGATCCGCGCCCTGTTCAGCCGGCTCTGACGGCAGGGGCGGGGATTCCCAAAGGGCTTCGGCCCTTTGGCGGGGCGCTGGGCGGAGTCCCGACGATCAGGCGTTCTCCGGGTCGTCCTTGCTCGGTCCGGAGCGTTCGGCGAGGCGGGCCAGCGTCGTCATCTCGCGGAACCACGTCCGCACCGGCTTGGCCGGCGTGCCGCCCCAGCGCGAGCCCGGCGGCACGTCGCGGTTGACGTTGGACGAGCCGGCGATCTGCGCGCCCATGCCGATGCGCAGGTGACCGACCACGCCGACCTGACCGCCGAGCACGACGTAATCCTCCAGGGTCGTCGAGCCGGAGATGCCGACGCCGGAGACGATCACGCAGTGCCGGCCGATCACCACGTTATGGGCGATCTGCACGAGGTTATCGATCTTGGTGCCCTCGCCGATGACAGTGTCGCGGGAGGCGCCCCGGTCGATCGTGGTGTTGGCACCGATCTCGACATCGTCCTGAACGATGACGCGGCCGATCTGCGGCACCTTGAGATGACCGCCGGCGCCCATGGCGAAGCCGAACCCGTCCTGACCGATCCGTGCGCCGGGATGGACGATCACCCGGTTGCCGACCAGGGCATGGGTGAGGGTCGCGCCGGCGCCGATGGAGCAGTCACGCCCGATCCGCACATTCGGCCCGATCACCGCATTGGGACCGAGCACCGTGCCGGAGCCGATCTCGGCGCCGGGGCCGACCACCGCGCCGGGATCGACCCGGACCCCGTCCTCCAGCCGCGCCTGCGGATGGACATGGGCGCCGGGCGCGATCCCGTTCGCGGCAAACAGCGAGCCGGGCCGCATCGCCTCCTCGTAGAGCCGGGCCAGCAACCCGGCATAGGCACGGTAGGGGTCGCGGGTGACGAGGGCGATGGTGCCGGCGGGAACACGGGCGGCGAAGCGCGGCGAGACCAGGCAGGCCAGGGCCCGCGTCGCGGCGAGCGCCTCGCCGTAGCGGGCATTGTCCATATAGGCGAGTTCGCTCGGCCCCGCGGTTTCGAGGGGGGCCGCTCCGGTCACTGCCTGGGCCGGATCGGCGCCCTCCGGCAGGGAGACGCCGCAGGCCTCCGCGACCGAGCCCAGGGTCAGGCCGCCTTTCGGCGCGATGAAGACGGGATCTGACATGAGGCTCGCAGGCGCCGGTAAGGGATGGATCGGAGCGCCGCTATAGCGCCCTTCGCAGGAAAGGGGCACCGGGGCCGGAGCGGCGGAAACGCTTCAGACAAAAGAAAAGAGCCGGCCCCGACCGCAGAACGGTCGGAGCCGGCTCTCGAAGGATCGCCGTGGAGCCCGGTCTGCCGAGACCGGGCTTCGGGATCAGAAGCGCGAGCCGCCGGAGAAGCGGAAGGCCTGGATCTGATCCTTGCCGACGCGGCCGAAGGCGGTCACGACACCTTCATCCTTGGACAGGGCGTAGGCGTAGTCGAAGCGGATCGGGCCGAGCGGCGAGTTCCAGAGGATCGAGGCACCGACCGAGGAGCGGATCGTCGCCTTGTCGCGGACGTTCACGCATTCGGGCTCCACCTTGATCGCGTTGGCGCCGAAGTTCGTGTAGTTGCAGCCCGATCCCGGCGCGAAGCCGTTGATGATGTTGTCGCGGTTCACGTCGAACTGGCGCTGGCCGTCATAGCCGAACAGCGTACCGGCATCGGCGAACAGAGCACCCTTCAGGCCGAGATCCCGCGGCAGACCCCAGATCGGGAACTGAACTTCGACCGTCGCGCCGAAATAGGTGGTGCCGCCGATGGCGTTGGAGCGGGCATCGGCGATACCGATGTCGCGCGGGCCGAGGCCGTTCGGTGCGAAGCCGCGCACCAGCGACGGGCCGAGGAAGAACTGGTCGGTAATGCGCAGCGGGTTGTTGTCCAGCGCCGAGATGTGACCGCCCTGGACGCGCACGAAGCCGACCACGTCCTCCCACAGTTCCTTGTAGTAGCGGGCGTCGCCCGTCACCCGGAAGAACTTGGAGTCGCCGCCGAGGCCGGCAATGTCCGGCTTCACTTCAGCGTAGAAGCCGTTCGACGGCCGCTGCAGGTTATCGAGGGTCGAGTAGGCCAGGGTGACGCCCGCGAGCGAGGTCAGGGTCGAGCCCTGCGAGCCCTTGAGCGCGATCGAAGCCTCGCCGTCGAAGGCGCAGTTCGGATAGAGCGCCTGCTCACCCGCCGCACCGGTGGCGGGCAACCCGTTCTGCACCAGGGTATAACCCGGGATCGGAACCGAGCAGTCGTTATAAGGCCGCTTGAGGGTGTTCGGGACCTTCAGCTCGGTATTGTAGAGCGAGTAGCGGAAGGTGACACCGAACTCCTCGGTGATCGGCAGACCGACGCGGATCTGACCGCCATAGACCGTGGTCTCGTAGCGCGAGTACCGGGTCAGGTCGGAATATTTGTAGAAGGCGTCGAAGCCGGCCGCGAGGCGGTAGCCGAGGAAGTACGGCTCGGTGAACGAGAAGTCGAAGCCCTTGGCGTACTGGCCGCCCTGGGCGGCGACGCGAACGTACTGGCCGCGGCCGAGGAAGTTGGACTCGGAGACCGAGACTTCGCCGATGATGCCGTCCTGGGTGGAGTAGCCGCCCGCCACCGAGAACGAACCCGTGGGTTGATCCTCGACGTCGATGTTCACGATCACCCGATCCGGGGCCGAGCCCGGCTCGTTGGAGAAGCGCACCTTCTTGAAGAAGCCGAGGCCGTTCAGCCGGCGCTCGGCCCGGTCGACCAGCACGCGGTTATAGGCATCGCCCTCGGCCAGATCGAGCTCGCGGCGGATGACGTAGTCGCGGGTACGGGTGTTGCCGCGGACATTGATGCGCTCGACATAGACGCGCGGGCCGTCCTCGACCACGAAGCCGAGGGAGACCTGATGGGTAGCGCGGTCGCGCTGGCCGGTGGGGCGGACTTGGGCGAAGGGATGGCCCTGGCGGTTGACCTCGTTGGTGACGCCGACCAGCGTCTTCTCGACATCCTCGGCGTTGTAGACGTCGCCGACCTGGGCGCGAATCTGCCCGTCGAGGGCCTCGCGGTCGACACCGGGGATGCGCGGATCCACGGCCACGGCGCCGACGGTGTACTGCTCGCCCTCGTCGACGGTGACGGTGATGACCCAGCCGGTCTGCTCGCCGGCCTCGACGTAGCGGGCATCGGCGTTGACGACGCGGAAGTCGGCGTAGCCGTTCTTGAGGTAGTAGCGGCGCACGAGGTCGAGGTCGGCGCTGATGCGGTCGGGATCGTAGACGTCGGAGGTTTTGATGAACGAAAGGAAGTTCATCTCGGACGAGGACATCAGCCCCTTGAGGGTCGATTCCGAGTAGGCGCTGTTGCCGACGAAATGGATCTCGCGGATGCCGGTCTTGTCACCTTCGTCGATGGTGAAGACGACGTCGGAGCGGCCGCTGGGCAGGTCGACGAGACGGTAGCTGACCTTGGCGGTGCCGCGGCCCGACCGCTTGTACACGTCGCGGATCCGCTCCACGTCCGCGGCGATCACGGCTTGGCTGAGGGCGCCACGCTCCTTGCTCTCGACAACGCTCTCGAGCGTCGCCTTCTCGACCTTCTTGTTGCCCTCGAAGAAGACGCGGCCGATCACGCTGTTCTCTCGCACCCGCACCACGGTGCTGCCGCCGCGGGCCGAGACCTGCACGTCGGAGAAGAGGCCGGTGGAGAGAAGGTTACGGCGCGCCTCTTCGGGCGAGCCGGAGGCGGTACCGGTGACGTAAGAACGGATCGTGTCGGAATCGACCCGGCGGTTGCCTTCGACGACGATCTGCTGGGCCTGCGCCGCGGCGCCGCCGAGGATCACGCCGGCGGCGGTCGCGACCAGGACGATGGCCCGCTCCGCCGACTTTCGCCGGCGCTTTCCCGTCATCGACATCATGTAATCGCCCGTCTCTTTTTATCTCAGCACGGGTTCGCACCCGCAGGCAGCCGCCCTTAGGACGGGCTGCCCTCTGGTCCCAGCCACGCTTGTATCGGGATTCCCCTACGAAGCAAACGAGGGGGAAGTCCGGCACCCAGGGATTTTGGGGGGTCGTGGCCTTCGCGCCACTTAACGGCGAAGGACCAGCGCGAAGGATTTCAGATTAGAGTGAATAGGGCGTAAATATGATGCCCATCACGTCTTTCCGATCCATGAGCGGATCGGCGCAAGCTCTCGCTAACCCCAAGACAAACGGCCCGGCGCTGCCGCCGGGCCGTCGAATCGAGAGGGATGGGCGGGGCGGATCAAGTGCCGCGCTGGCTCAGGGAGGCGCCCAGGTTGAGGATGTCGTTCCAGGCGGCGAACAGCATCAGCATCAGCACGAAGGCGAGCCCGATGCGGAAGCCGATCTCCTGCGCCCGCTCGCTCAGGGGGCGTCCGCGCACCGCCTCGAAGGCGTAGAACAGCAGGTGGCCACCGTCCAGGAGCGGGATCGGGAACAGGTTGAGGAGGCCGATCGAGACCGAGAGCAGCGCGATCAGGCCGATCAGGCCGCCGACGCCGCCGACCCGCGCCACCTCACCCGAAACCCGGGCGATCCCGATCGGACCCGAGAGCTGGTCGGCGGATTCGCGGCCGGTGGCGAGCTTGCCGATGTAATCGAAGGTACGTTCCACCACGAAGGCGGTCTCCTCGACGCCCAGCCGCAGGGAGTCGAAGGCGCCGTAATGCACCAGCTTGGCCGCGCCGGCATTCGGCCCGTTGATGCCGAGCCGCCCGAAGCGGTGCTTGCCGAAGGAGGTGCGCTCCTCGATCATGTCGGGCACGGCGGTCAGGGTCTGGGCCTGGCCGGCGCGGTCCACCTTGATCGTCAGGGACGAGCCGGCGGAGCTCGAGACGACGCGCTGCATGTCGGCGAAGGTGCCGACCGGGGTGCCGTCGATGGATTGGATCACGTCGCCGGGCTGGAAGCCCGCCCGCTCGGCGGCGCTGCCCGCCTGAACCGCCTCGACCCGGGCCGGGGTCTCGTAACGGCCGTTGAGGTAGATCGCCCCGGCGAAGACGGCGATGGCCAGGATGAAGTTGGCGATCGGGCCTGCCGCGACGATAGCCGCGCGCTTCGCCACCGGCTGGGTGGGGAAGCTGACCGCCCGCTCTTGCGGAGTCATGCGGGCAACCGCCTCGGGGTCGGGCACGCTGGCGCCGTTGGCGTCGCCGACGAACTTGACGTAGCCGCCCAGCGGGATCGCCGAAAGCTTCCAGCGAGTCCCCCGCCGGTCGTTGAAGCCGATCAATTCCGGGCCGAAGCCGATGGAGAAGGCGTGGACCCCGACACCGCACCAGCGGCCGACGAGGAAATGGCCCATCTCGTGCACGAACACGACGATCGTGAGCACGAACAGGAACGGGATCACCGCACCGAAGAAGCCGGCCGCGTTGCCGCCCATGCCGCTTAAGAATTCCATGGCCGCCATTCCTTCAGGCCGCGACTGTCATACGAGGTCTGGCGGGCCGCGCCGCGCCCGAACCTCCATGTCGTCCGTTCCGCCCTGGCAGGGAGGCTCCACGGTCCGCAAGCCGCGGATCGTCGCACGCCTCACGTTCGAGCGCGAGATCTAATCGCACGCCGCCCGTATCCTCCTGCCTCGGCCGTCCCGGCGAGACGGGGACGAAAGCTTAACCCGCGACGCGGGCGGAAGGCACCGCCTCCAGGCTCCAGGCCCGCACCTGCGCATCGATCGCCAGCGCTTCTTCCACATCCTCGGGGGCGCGGCGGTGCTCGTTGGCGAAATGTTCGACCGCGCGCTCCACCAATTCGGCGATGCCGTAGAACGGGATCGCGCCCCGGATGAAGGCGGCGACCGCGATCTCGTTGGCGGCGTTCATCACCGTCGGCGCGGCGCCACCTACGGCCAGGGCGGCGCGGGCGACGCGCAGGCAGGGGAAGCGCGCTTCATCCGCCGGTTCGAAGGTGAGGCTGCCGGTGGCGGCAAGGTCGAGGGGCCGGCCGCGGGCGATCTCCAGGCGGTCGCCGAGACCGAGGCAATGGGCGATCGGCACGCGCATGTCGGGCATGGCGAGGCCCGCCGTCACCGCCCCGTCGCGCCACGCGATCAGGCCGTGGACGATCGATTGCGGGTGGACGATCACGTCGAGCCGCTCCGCTTCGATGGCGAAGAGATGATGCGCCTCGATCAGTTCCAGCCCCTTGTTCATCAGCGAGGCGGAATCGATGTTGATCTTCATGCCCATCGACCAAGTCGGGTGGGCGGCGGCCTCGCTCGGGCTGGCGGCGGCGATGCGCGCCCTGTCCCAGGTCCGGAACGGCCCGCCCGAGGCGGTGAGGGTCATCTTGGCGATGTCGGAGACGCGGCCATCGCCCATCGCCTGGGCCAGGGCGTTGTGCTCGGAATCCACCGGCAGGATGCGGGCGCCGTAGCGCTTGGCGTCGCGCATGAAGGCGTCGCCGGCACAGACGAGGCTCTCCTTGTTGGCCAGCGCGATGGTGCGGCCGAGCCGCAGAGCGGCGTGGGTCGGCTTGAGGCCGGCCGCCCCGCTCACCGCCGCGACCACGATGTCGGCGTCCCGGGCGACCGCTTCCAGCACCGCGCTCTCGCCCGCGCCGTTCGGAATCCCCGAACCCGCCAGAGCCTCGGCGAGGGCGGGACCGGCGGCCTCGTCCGCCAAAGCGGCGAAATCCGGCTTCAGCTCCAGGGCGAGCTTGGCGAGCGCGGCGGCGTCCTTGCCGCCCACCAGGGCGCCGATGCGGAAGCGGCCCGCATGCTGGGCGAGGAGATCGGTGGTCGAGCGGCCGATCGAGCCGGTGGCGCCGAGGACGGTGACGGTCAGGCTCACGAGGATGACTTCCGTTCAGGCATTCAGGAGCCGCAGGGCGGCGAGGCAGAGGCCGGCGAGCAGGGCGACGGCGAAGAAGCCGTCGAGCCGGTCCATGACGCCGCCATGGCCGGGGATCGAGCGGCCGGAATCCTTCACGCCGTAGCGGCGCTTGAGGGCGGATTCAACGAGATCACCCCCCTGCGACAGAATCGAGGCCAGTCCGCTGAGCGCGGCGATGGCGGCGGTGGTGAGGCCGGGCAGCACGTCCCAGCCCTGCGACCGGGCGATGAGCAGGGTCGCGGTTCCGCCGATCACCCCGGCGGCGAGGCCGCCGAGCGCCCCCGACCACGTCTTCTTCGGGCTCACCCGCGGCATCAGCTTCGGCCCGCCGATGAGGCGGCCGGTGAAGTAGGCGACGCTGTCCGTCGACCACACCACGGCGAACATCCAGGCGGGACCGACGACGCCGATCTGCGGGTCAATCCGCAGCAGGGTCGGCACCAGGGCGACGACGGCCGCGCCGAGCAGGCCCCAGACCGCCTTGCGCCGGGCGGGCGGGCGTCCCGTGGCGACGAGGGCGACAAGGCCGGCGAGCAGAGCGAGGGCCGGAACCCAGGCGGGCGCACCGAGCAGCAAGGCGGCGAGGGTGGCGAGAAGCGTCGTGCCGGTCAGCCCGAGCAGCGGGGCGAGCGGCTCGGAGCGGGTCATGGCGAGCCACTCGGCCGCGCCGACCGTGCCGGCGATCAGCCAGACCAGGGCGAAGGCCCAGCCGCCGACCACGAGCGTGCCGAGCACGGCCGCACCCAGCACCAGCGCCGAGGCCACGCGCAGGCCGAACTCGCGGGACGCGAAGGGCGCGCGCTGCGCCGGAGGAGCGACGTCGTCCCGTGCCATCAGCCGGCCCCGGCGCTCAGACCGCCGAAGCGGCGGTCGCGGCGATGATACTCGTCGACGGCGGCGAGGAAGGCCGCGTGGTCGAAATCCGGCCAGAAGCCCGGCTCGATCACGTATTCGGCATAGGCCGTCTGCCACGTCAGGAAATTCGAGAGACGCTGCTCGCCGGAGGTGCGGATCACCAGATCCGGATCGGGGATGCCGGCGGTGTCGAGCGCGTCCGTAATGGTCGGCAGCCCGATCTCCTCGGGGCGCAGGCGGCCCTCCGCAACGGCTTGAGCGATGCGCCGCACCGCCTGCAGGATCTCCTGGCGCCCGCCGTAATTGAAGGCGACCACCAGGGTCAGGCCGGTATTGGCGCGCGTGCGCGTCTCCGCCTCTTCCAGCAAGCCGGCAATGTCGGCCGACAATGTGGCCCGGTCGCCGATCACCCGGACGCGGACATTGCTGGCATGCAGGTCGGCGAGGTCGCCGCGCACGAACAGCTTGAGCAGGCCCATGAGGTCGGACACCTCGGAGGCCGGGCGGCTCCAGTTCTCGGAGGAGAAGCTGTAGACGGTGAGATAGCCGATGCCGAGGCTGATGGCGGACCGCACCGCCCGGCGCACGGCCTCGACGCCGCGGCGATGTCCCTCGAAGCGGGGCAGTCCCCGGCTCGCGGCCCAGCGACCGTTGCCGTCCATGATGATGGCGACGTGCCGGGGCGCCGGCCGCGCCGGACCCTCGGGAGCGGGCTGGCCCGCTTCCCCGATCTGCCGCGCGCCTTCCGAGCGAACCAACGCGCCTCTCCCACCTTCGGAATGTCCCACGCCGCCGGTCGCCGAGGATTTGCCTGGCGGCGACCGTGCAGCATCACTCTCGGCGGGACGCACTCGGCCGATACCCGCCGCGGCTCCGCTCGTCCCGTTCCATGCAGGCCGGGGATCTCAGACCTGCATGATCTCCTTTTCCTTGCTGGCCAGCACGCCGTCGATCTCAGCGATGGCGTCGTCGGTGGCCTTCTGCACCTCACCGGCCTGACGCTTCTCGTCGTCCTCGCTGATGGCGCCGTCCTTCTCGAGCTTCTTGAGAATGTCGAGGCCGTCGCGGCGGACGTGGCGCACGGCGACGCGGGCTTCCTCCGTGTATTTATGGGCGACCTTGACCATCTCCTTGCGGCGCTGCTCGTTCATCTCGGGGATGCGCAGGCGGATGGTCTGGCCTTCCGTCATCGGGTTGAGGCCGAGATCGGATTCGCGGATCGCCTTCTCGACATTGGTGACCATCGAGCGGTCCCAGACGGAGATGGAGAGCAGGCGCGGCTCGGGCACGCTCACCGTGGCGACCTGGGACATCGGCATGGAGGAGCCGTAGGCCTCGACCTGGATCGGGTCGAGCAGGCTCGGCGTCGCGCGGCCCGTGCGCAGTGATCCCAGATCCTTGCTCAGGGAGCTGACGGCGCCCTGCATGCGGCGCTTGATGTCGCCGAGGTCGAAATCCGGTGTAGCCATGGGTTCGCAAATCCCGGGGTTCAAAAATCCCGATGCATTCGGGTGGCAGATCGGCGCGTGCGGACCCACCCGGCACGCGGTGCCGCTACATGAACGAAAAAGCGGATGGCCGCAAATGGTGGTTGACGCGCGGCGACGTCACGGCTCCACGGCCAATTTCCTGGGAAGCGGAGCCGCTTGGAGGCTCTTGCTTGCGCCTGCGCCGGCACGTTTGCCTGACACGCTGGCCTGAACGCTGCGGTCCGCCCGCGCCGCGCGAGGGCCGATGGGGCGCCGGGACGGCGCCCCCGGTTTGCTCTCAATAGCCGTAGTCGCGTCGCGGATAGGCCCGTGGGTCGCCGTAGCCGGCGCCGCGAGGTTGGGTGCGGGCGCCGTAATCGATCTCCCGGTCCCGCCGCGCGCGCCGGTTCGCCAGGGCGCGCCCGGTCAGACAGCCGGCCACGGCGCCGACGACCCCGCGCTCGGCCAGGTAATGGCCGGCGATGCCGCCAATGATCGCTCCCTTGATGCAGCCCTTCGCCTCTGCCGTTCCGGCACTCGCCAGTGTCATGATCGTCAGGGCCGTTGCCGTCGCGATGATCCGCATGCTGCTCTCCATGGTGGCGGCGGTATCAACGGCGGCGGCGGCGCTGCGTTCCGCCTCAGAGGGCTTCACCCCGCAGCAGGCGTGGACCCCGGCCCGCCAGGGCGGAGGCCTGCCCGATGAAGAACCGCTTCAGCCCCGGCATCCGGTCGACGAGCCCGAGGCCGAGATCGCGGGTGAGGCGAAGCGGCAGGCTGTCGTTGGAGAACAGCCGGTTGAGCCCGTCCGTCGCCGCCGCCATCGCCACCGTGTCGAAGCGGCGCGCCTGCTCGTAATCGCGCAGCACCGCATCCGTGCCGGGATCGAGCCCGAGCCGCAGGGCGCCGGTCACCGCCTCCGCCAGCGCCGCCGCGCCGGCGAGGCCGAGATTGAGGCCCTGGCCCGCCAGCGGGTGGATGACGTGGGCGGCATCTCCCAGCAGGGCGAGGCGGGGCGCCCGGAAGCTGCGGGCGATGCCGAGATTCAGGGGATGGGCGCTCGGGCCGTGCTCCAGGGCGATCCGGCCGAGTTCGTGGCCGAACCGGCGCTCGATCTCGGCGAGCGTCTCGGCCGCATCCCCGCCCAGCAGGGCCGGGACGTCAGCGCTGCGCTCGGTCCAGACGATGGAGGAGCGGTGGCCGAGGGCGCCTCCCGCCGTCAGCGGCAGGATCGCGAAGGGGCCGCTCGGCAGGAAATGCTCGAAGGCCCGGCCCTCGTGGTCACGCTCATGCTGGATCGTGGCGACGATGCCGGATTGCGGATAGGACCAGCCGACCCAGCCGATCCCGGCGGCCTCGCGGAGCGCCGAGCGCCCGCCATCGGCGGCGACCACCAGGGCGACACCCTCCTCGCTCCCGTCGCTCAGCCGGACCCGGATGGCGCTCGGGCCCGGCACGGCGGCCCTGACGCCCGTCGCCAGCAGCCGCACACCCGCCTCCCGCGCCGCATCGAGCAGCACGGCGACCAGCGGCTCCGCCTCGACCATGTGGGCGAAGGGTTCGCCCTCGCCCTGCTCTTCCGTGCCGTCGCCGAAGGTGAGGAAGACGGGGCGCACGGGATCGCCGACCCGGCTGTCGCTGATCACCAGCCGGCGCATCGCCTCCGCCGCCGGCGCGATCCGGGGCCAGAGGTCGAGCCGCTCGAACATCCGCCGGGGCCCGGCCGCGACGGCGTAGGCGCGTCCGCGATGGCGCGCGGCGCCGGCCTCCAGGCCAGGATCGCAGACCACCACGTCGAGGGCGGCTCCATGCGCCTGCTTCAGGGCGACCGCCAGGGTGAGGCCGGCAATGCCGGCTCCGGCGATCAGCAGGCCGCGCTGTCCGCTGCGGCGATGGCGAGGGGAACGATCCATAGCGCTCATGACGCGTCCTTCTCCGTTCGGTTCCCTCTCGGTGCCGGCCCGGCGCGGGGTGGCGGCATCGGGTGGTGATAGCCCGCTCCGGAAAGGTTCGCACCCCGTCGCGGCCGAACCGGGCGGCGGTATAAGCGTGGCGTGGCTCGGCCGTGCCGTCATTGGCCTCGTCCGGTCCGCACGCCGATCCCTTCCGTCCTCACTACAGCGAAGCTGCCATGTCCGATCCCGTCGATGCGCTCCTCGCGATCCTCGATCTGGAGCGTCTGGAGACAGACCTGTTCCGCGGGGTCAGTCCGCGCATCGGCTGGCCGCGGGTGTTCGGCGGGCAGGTCGTGGCGCAGGCCCTGGTCGCGGCCTCGCGCACGGTGGAGGCCGCCCGTCCTCCGCACTCGCTGCACGCCTATTTCCTCCTCGGCGGCGATCCGGCCGTGCCGATCGTCTACGAGGTCGAGCGCATCCGGGACGGGGGCAGCTTCACCACCCGCCGGGTCAAGGCGATCCAGAAGGGGCGGGCGATCTTCGCCATGTCGGTGTCGTTCCATGCGCCGGAAGATGGCCTCGACCACGCGGCGGGTCTGCCCGATCTGCCGGGCCCCGACGCCCTCGCGGATGCCCGGACCCTGGCCCGTGCGGAGGGGACGATCGTGCCCGAGCCGATGCTCGCCTATTTCACGACCGCTTGGCCGATCGAGCTGCGCCCGGTGGAGGCGGACCGCTACCGGGACCGCAAGCCGAAGCCCGCCCGCTACCATGTCTGGATGCGCGCGACGAAGCCGCTGCCGGAGGATCCGGCGATCCACCGCGCGGTGCTGGCCTATGCCTCGGACATGACGCTCCTCGACGCGACGCTGATCCCCCATGGGCGGACGGTGTTCGATCCCGAGATCCAATCCGCCAGCCTCGATCACGCCCTGTGGTTCCACCGCCCGTTCCGGGCCGATTCCTGGCTGCTCTACTCGCAGGATAGCCCGACCGCCTCGGGTGCCCTGGGCTTCGCCCGCGGCACCTTCCATGACGAGGAGGGGCGGCTCGTCGCCTCGGTGGCGCAGGAGGGGCTGATCCGTCTGCGCCACCCTGAGCAAAAGGGCGCTTGAGCTGCCTGCCGGGACCTCATTCAGTGATTTCTGGCGCGGTCATGGGCTGATCGCCGCTTTTGTGGGCATATTTTTCGGCGCCCCTGCCCGGATTGCCATCATGTGCCGCTCACGTTCTGGGCAGGACAGCGGAATCGAAAATGGTTCCGCTTGGCACGGTCCTTGAATGATGGCGCTCACTCGCAGGGTCATTCCGACCTTCGCGGAACCGCTGGGTCTCGGCCGGTGCGCGGCCGGCGGTGGGAAGGCAGAACAAAGGGGGCGCCGCCCATGAAAATCGTGATGGCGATCATCAAGCCGTTCAAATTGGAGGAGGTTCGCGACGCCCTGACCGGCATCGGCGTGCACGGCCTGACCGTGACCGAGGTCAAGGGCTATGGCCGGCAGAAGGGGCACACCGAGATCTATCGCGGTGCCGAATATGCCGTGAGCTTCCTGCCCAAGCTCAAGATCGAGGTGGCGGTGGCCTCCGACCTCGTGACGAGCGTGATCGACACCATCGCGGGCGCCGCCCGCACCGGTCAGATCGGCGACGGCAAGATCTTCGTGATGCCGTTGGAGAAGGCGGTCCGTATCCGCACCGGCGAGACCGACGTCGACGCCCTCTAAGACAGCCTTCTTCCGCATCGGCTCTCCAGCCGGTCGTCCGGGAATGCTCATCCCTTTCCGGCGAGGCGCTCGGCCGCGTCGCCCCGACCTCTTCAACTTGCTCGACGCACTGCGATCAGGAGCTTCCTGTCCATGAAACTTCGCCATCTTCTCGCGCTCGGACTGGGAGGGGCCGCACTGGGCCTCCTTCTCGTCGAGCCGTCCCTCGCGCAGTCGCCCGTCCCCGAAGCCGCCGCCGCTCCGGCACCGTCCGCCCCGTTGCCCAACAAGGGTGATACGGCCTGGATGCTGCTCTCCTCGGTCCTGGTCCTCCTGATGACCGTGCCGGGCCTCGCGCTGTTCTATGGCGGCCTCGTGCGCACCAAGAACATGCTCTCGGTGCTGACCCAGGTCTTCGCCATCGCCTCGATCGTCTGCCTGCTGTGGGTCGCCTACGGCTACAGCCTCGCCTTCACCAATGGCGGTGGCCTCAACGATTTCGTCGGCGGCTTCTCCAAGGCCTTCCTCAAGGGTGTCGACGCCAACTCGGTGGCGGCCACCTTCTCCAACGGCGTCGTGATCCCCGAATACGTCTATATCTGCTTCCAGATGACGTTCGCGATGATCACCCCCGGCCTCATCGTCGGCGCCTTCGCCGAGCGGATGAAGTTCTCGGCGCTGATCGTGTTCACGATCCTCTGGGTCACGCTGATCTACTTCCCGATGGCTCACATGGTCTGGTACTGGGGCGGCCCCGACGTCTTCGCCGACGCCGCCCGCAAGCTGGCCGCCGCCGGTGGCGAGGCCAATGCCGCCGCCAAGGCCGAGTACGATGCCGTGCTGGGTGATGCCGGCCTGCTGTTCAAGTGGGGCGCCCTCGACTTCGCCGGCGGTACCGTCGTGCACATCAATGCGGGCATCGCCGGCCTCGTCGGCTGCCTGATGCTCGGCAAACGCATCGGCTACGGCCGTGACCTGCTCGCCCCGCACTCGCTGACCATGACCACGATCGGCGCTTCGCTCCTGTGGGTCGGCTGGTTCGGCTTCAACGCCGGCTCCAACCTCGAGGCCAACGGCACCACCGGTGTCGCCATGATCAACACCTTCGTGGCCACCGCCGCCGCCGCCGTGTCCTGGCTGTTCGTGGAATGGGCCGCCAAGGGCAAGCCGTCGCTGCTCGGTATGCTCTCGGGTGCCATCGCCGGCCTCGTCGCCGTCACCCCGGCCGCGGGCTTCGCCGGCCCGATGGGCTCGATCGTCCTGGGTCTCGTCGCGGGCGCGGTCTGCTTCGTGATGTGCTCCACCGTGAAGAACGCGCTGGGCTACGACGACTCCCTCGACGTGTTCGGCGTGCACTGCGTCGGCGGCATCCTCGGCGCCCTCGCCACGGGCATCCTGGTGTCTCCCGCCCTCGGCGGCGCCGGCATCCCCGACTACACCACCAAGCCCGGTGAACTCGTGCTTGGCTCCTACGACATGCTGGCCCAGTTCATCACCCAGGCGAAGGCCGTCGGCTTCACCGTCCTGTGGTCGGGCATCGGCTCGGCGATCCTCTATAAGCTGGTCGATCTGACCATCGGCCTGCGTGTGACGCAGGAGGAGGAGCGCGAAGGTCTCGACATCGCCGATCACGGCGAGCGCGCCTACAACTACTGAGCCGCAGCCCGCTCTCTTCGAGCGAGCGACACGAAACCAGGGCCTCGGCGCGATGCGCCGGGGCCTTTGACTGTTCTGCGGCCCTGATCGCCTCGCCCAAGGAGAGGCCTGGGCGGGCATGTTCCGACCAAGGCGGAATGGCTGCTTTTTAAATCATCTTGCGGGGAAATGAATTTGCTTGATGAGAACTATCAAGCAAGAAGAGTGTTCTTCCTACAACACTTCCAGGTTCAGGGGCGCTGTTGCTCGAAAATGCCCAATAACTAGGCAAATGCGCAAAACTTGATTTTGCGATGAACGCCTCCGTTCGGCACCTTGGCTGTATCGAATTGTGGGGCTCATCTGAGATGACGATCAAGACAAGGATCCTGGCCGCGGGCGCGGCGCTGACGACCGTGACCGCGCTGCCGGTCCTGGCCGCCGACATGCCGGCGAAGAACACGGCTCCGGTGATCGTCGAGGAGCATTGCAAAGCCGCGATCTCGACGCCGACCTTCGGCGGCTTCATCAAGGCGAATCCCAACCCGGCCTGCTTCGCCACCGGCCTCGGCGACATCTATGTCGGCGGTGCCGTCACGGGCTTCGCCTATAGCCAGACCAACGCCTTCGGCATCCTGTCCCCCGGTGCCGAGCAGGACCGCTTCGGCCGGGTCGATTTCACCAACCTCCAGGGCTGGATCCAGAAGGCGGACGGCCCGCTGCAATTCTACGTGCATGCCGGCCTCTACTCGATCCCGGCGCTGGGCCTGCCGCTCTACTCCTCGTTCGAGCAGACCGATTCGCTGTTCGGACCGGTCCCGGTGGCCTTCGGCAAGTGGCAGATCAACGACGAGTGGTCGATCCAGGCCGGCCGGATGTTCACCAATATCGGCTCCGAGCTGCTGTTCTCCTACCAGAACCTGAACATCTCCCGTGGCCTGGTGTTCAACCAGGAGAACTTCATCAACCAGGGCGTCCAGGTGAACTATGCCAGCGGCCCGTTCGCGGCCGCCGTCTCGGTGAATGACGGCTTCTACTCCGGTGAACTGAACTGGGTCACGGGCTTCGCCACCTACAAGCTCGACGATTCCAACACGATCGGCATCAACGGCGGCACGCATTTCAGCGACTTCGATTCCTCGACCCGCAGCCCGCGCTTCCAGTTCGCGACGATCAACGCGCTGCAGAACAGCAGCATCATCAGCGTGAACTACACCTACGCCAACGGCCCGTGGATCATCGCGCCGTACTTCCAGTACACCACCGTCGATCGCAAGAATAACTACTTCAGCCCGATCATCGGCGGTGAGACCTATGGCGGCGCGCTGCTCGCGGGCTACAGCTTCACCGACAACTTCGCCCTGGCCGGCCGCGTCGAGTACATCGCCCAGTCGGGCACCCGGGGCGACGTCCTGAGCGCGACCAGCCTCCTGTACGGCCCGGGCAGCTCGGCCCTCTCCTTCACGATCACGCCGACCTTCACCTGGGACCGCTACTTCGTCCGCGGCGAGTTCGCGACGGTGCAGGCCTACGACGTGACCCCCGGCTTCGGCTTCGGCCGCGACGGCACCAAGCGTTCGCAGGAGCGCTACCTGGTCGAGACCGGCTTCACCTTCTGAAGACAACTCCGCCGGTTCTCCGGCGACGACGGAACGCCTCGGCGGGGAAGCCTCGGAGACATCCGGGGCTTCTTGCCGTTCGGGTGAGGGGAGCGGCGACGGGGAGAAGAATCATCCGTCCCTGATCGCTTAGCCCCCCGTTAACCGCGCCGCATTAGCCTTACCGGATCGTTGACACCGGACCGGTTTGCGCATGCGTTCCCTCCGCCGTTCCGCGTCGCCCTACGACACCTTCGTCGACAGCCTGCGGCCGTTCCTGGCCAAGCGGCTGACGGAGTGCGGCGGCCTGATCCTGTTCACCGGCGCCGTCGCCCTGACGGTGGCCCTGGCGACGTGGTCGATCGACGACCCGAGCCTCAACCATGCCACCGACCAGCGGGCGCACAACGTGCTCGGCCGTCCCGGTGCCGTGGTGGCCGATCTCGCCATGCAGCTGCTCGGGCTCGGCGCGATCGCCTTCGCGCTGCCCCCCGCTTTGTGGGGCATGCGGCTGATGCGCGAGCGCGACTTGCCGCATGGCGGCGTGCGCATCGCCCTGTGGTGCGTCGGCGTGCTCTGCGTCAGCGCGGTGGCGAGCGCCCTGCCGCCGACCGCCCGCTGGCCGCTGCCCACCGGCCTCGGCGGCGTGGCCGGCGACGCGCTGCTGGCGGGCACGCGGATGCTGGTCGGGCCTCTCGCCGCTTTTGCCGGCTTCGTCTTCGCCGGATTTGCCATCATCAGCCTCACTGCCGCCTGCCGGGTGACCAAGCCCGATTTCGAGGAGGAGGACGAGGCGCCCTACGGCACGCAGCGCCCCGCGCCCCGCGCCGGCCGCGGCTCTCCCTACGAGGAGCGCCACGATGCCGACGAGCCGAGCCTCGGGATCCTCTCCCTCGGCGCCCTGGCTCAGGCGGTCATGCGCGGCCGCGCCTCGCTCCGCACCAAGCTCGAATCCTGGCAGGCCCCGGCCGAGCATGGCGAAGGGCTGGCCTATGCCGGCGCTGCCCCCGCTCTCGCGGCCCGCCGCGCCTTCGCCGAGGCGGAGGAGGCGCCCTGGGCGCCGCAGGCCCGTGAGCGGAGCGGTGCCTCCGATCGCCGCGAGCCCTCTTTCGCCCCGGAGGACGATGAGGAGGAAGCTCCCCCTCGCGCCGCTCCGTCGCGCTCGGCTCCGGCTCCCGACGCCGAGGAGGCGATGGCCGCCGAGTCGCCCTCGCGCGTGTCGCGCCCGCTGCCGCAAGCTCAGCCGGCGCGCGCCCGCCCGGCCGAGCCCCGGTTCGAGCCCGGCGAGTACAGGCTTCCCGCCCTGGAGCTGCTGGCCCGCCCGCGCGAGGCGGCACCGGGCTCGGAGGTCTCGGCCGAGGCCTTGGAGCAGAACGCCACCATGCTGGAGGCGACGCTGCAGGATTTCGGCGTTCGCGGTGACATCCTGGCGGTACGCCCCGGCCCGGTCGTCACCCTCTACGAGCTGGAGCCTGCCCCCGGCACCAAGTCGAGCCGCGTCATCGCGCTTGCCGACGACATCGCCCGCTCGATGTCCGCCGTCTCCGCCCGCGTCGCCGTGGTGCCCGGCCGCAATGCCATCGGCATCGAGCTACCCAATGCCAAGCGCGAGACGGTGTTCCTGCGCGAACTTCTCGCCTCGGTCGATTTCGTCGAGACCAAGCACACGC
The DNA here is from genome assembly GCA_020741775.1 of Methylorubrum populi. Lineage (GTDB taxonomy): Bacteria > Pseudomonadota > Alphaproteobacteria > Rhizobiales > Beijerinckiaceae > Methylobacterium > Methylobacterium populi_B. The sequence continues at coordinate 160 of DYYG01000010.1, read as the reverse complement.
TCGCCCTGTGCCTCGGCAAGAACATCGGCGGCGAGCCGATCATCGCCGATCTCGCCCGCATGCCGCACCTGCTGGTGGCCGGCACCACCGGCTCGGGCAAGTCGGTGGCGATCAACACCATGATCCTGAGCCTGCTCTACCGGCTGAAGCCGGAGGAGTG
>DYYG01000009.1 GCA_020741775.1 Methylorubrum populi | reverse complement strand
GCCGATTGACGATCGTGGCACGAGGGGCGAGCGACCCACACGGGAACAGACCTGGATCTCGTAAGAGCGCCGGACGCCCAAGCCGTATCAAATCACGGCCAGCCTTCAGGTACAGGATCTGGTATGAGAGCCCGGCTTGGCGGGGCCCGATGGCGCCTGCTCAGGCGCGCGTGTCAGGTGACCGGCTTGCGCTCCGGCTTCGCGGTGGGTGCCTTCGGCTTCAACCGCTCCAGCACCTGTTCCAGGGCACGCTCGACCGCCGCTTGGTCCGGCGGCACTTCGCCGCCCAGGTCGCGTTTCATTCGGCTCGAATCGCTGCGCTTCGGCATGAGCGCCAGACTAGACACGATTGCGTGTCGAGAGAAATAAAATACAACCAGGCCGAGACGAAAAGTGCTTTTCCTTATGAGATCCGGGCGTCTTCGGTCGGCCCGGTCTCCCGTTCGGCCTTGCGATGGCCGGCGAAGGGCCAGTCGATGGCCTGCACGGCGTAGAGGGCCCACCACACCATCACCGGCTGAAGCGCGAGACGGGGGCCGTGATACCACCACGTGTCGGGGATCGGCGGCAGGTGGATGCCCTCGACCGCGTGTTTGATGTTGGCCGGGAACACGCAGGCCGCGTAGAGCGCCAGCATGATTCCGGCGAGCCATCGCAGACGTGGCACGAACAGCGCCAGAGCACCCGCGATCTCGCAGAGCCCGGTGCCGATCACCACGAGCCGCGGCTGCGGCACCCAGTCCGGCATGATCGGCAGGAAGCGCTCGGTCGCCGCCAGATGGACGACACCGATGAAGCCGTAGAGGCCGGCCAGGCCGAAGCGCAGCCAGCGGCGGTCGTCGCGCATCTCGGAAAGAGGTCAGGCGGAGCGGTCATCCTCCGCCCGACGCTTGTCCTGCCCCGACGCCGTGTTGCCGCGGGCGGCTTCCTCGGCCTCGGTGCCGGCCCGCTCCATCGGACCCTGTTGCGACTTCAGCTTGCCCGTCGCCGGATCCTTGGGCGAGATTGCGGCCTCGTTGCTCTGGTCGCGCTGCTCGTCCGCCATCGATCGCCTCTCTCGCGCCGCTCGCCTCGTTGTGGTGGGGCAACGCGTCGGCGCCGGCGGCGGTTCGCTCCGGCGGCCCCGCCCTACACCGCGATGCCGTGCAGGTCGTAGGCCTCGGCCCGCTCGATCTTCACCGTGACGATGTCGCCCGGCCGCACCGGACGCCGGGAGGAGACGTGAACGCTGCCGTCGATCTCCGGCGCGTCGTATTTGGAACGGCCGCGGGCGACCGTTGGCCCGGCCTCGTCGATGATGACGGGGATGCGCTTGCCGACCTTGGCCCGCTGGAGCCTGAGCGAGATCCCGGCCTGGGTCTCCATGAAGCGGCGCTTGCGCTCGGCCTTCACCTCCGGCGGCACCAGGGCGGCGAGGTCGTTGGCGGGGGCGCCCTTCACCGGCTCGTACTCGAAGCAGCCGACCCGCTCGAGCTTGGCTTCGCGGATCCACTCCAGCAATTCCTCGAACTCGGCCTCGGTCTCGCCGGGGAAGCCGACGATGAAGGTCGAGCGGAGGGCGAGGTCCGGGCAGATCTCGCGCCAGCGCCGGATGCGGTCGAGCTGCTTCTCCTGGTTGCCGGGGCGGCGCATCCGCTTGAGCACCGACGGGCTCGCATGCTGGAGCGGCATGTCGAGATAGGGAAGGATCTTGCCCTCGGCCATCAGCGGGATGACCTCGTCGACATGCGGGTAGGGATAGACGTAGTGCATCCGCACCCAGGCACCGAGGTCGCCCAGTTCCTTCGCCAGGTCGTAGAAGCGGGCCCGCACCTCCCGGTCGCGCCACAGGCTCGGGGCGTAGCGGGTGTCGATGCCGTAGGCGCTGGTGTCCTGCGAGACGACGAGCAGTTCCTTGACGCCGGCCTTGACCAGCTTCTCGGCCTCCCGCAGCACATCCGCCGCCGGGCGGCTGACGAGGTCGCCGCGCAAGCTCGGGATGATGCAGAAGGTGCAGCGGTTGTTGCAGCCCTCCGAAATCTTCAGATAGGCGTAGTGGCGTGGGGTGAGCTTGACCCCCTGCGGCGGGATCAGGTCGAGGAACGGGTCGTGGGCGGGCGGCACCGCCTCGTGCACGGCGGCCACCACCGATTCGTAGGCCTGCGGGCCGGTCACCGCCAGCAGGTTCGGGTATTTCTCGCGGATCTCCTCGGGCTGCGCGCCCATGCAGCCGGTGACGATGACCCGGCCGTTCTCGGCCATGGCCTCGCCGATGGCCTGGAGCGATTCCGCCTTGGCCGAATCGAGGAAGCCGCAGGTGTTGACGATGACGACATCCGCCCCGTCATGGCGGCGCGCCAGCTCGTAGCCCTCGGCGCGCAGGTGGGTGAGGATGCGCTCGGAATCGACGAGCGCCTTGGGGCAGCCCAGCGACACGAAGGAGATCCGCGGCGCGGCGGCGCTCTTGGTGTCCGAGGGAGAAGCGGTTGCGGTCATGACGGCTCGAAGGGGCGATACCCGGACGGCCTCTCGGAAGGAGAGCCGCGCGTCCTGCAGCGATGGCGGTGGATGAGCCGCTATACCTGCTTCGTGGCGCGGTTGCGAGCGTGGCCGGAAGGATCGGTCAGAATCCGGGTTCGACGGGGTGGCCCCGATGTCCGATCTTGCGCGACAATGCCCGGCATCCATCGAGAGCGGAAAGGCCGTCTCATCTCTGAGAAACGCATCGATTTTTGCAAAATCATCCATCCTAATGAGCATGTTAGGCTGAGCTGCTCACAAGCTGCTTCAACACTAGGCAGGCTGGTACGCATACCTCTCCCGCAGGTCCGGAACGCGGGAGAGATTGACGGCGGGGCGCGCTGCGCCCTTGGGTGACGGGACATGAGCGCCGCACGAGGCACGACGACCGAACCCATGGTCTGGACCCGCGAGATCCCCTTCATCGACCCGGTCGCCGCCGCGGCGCGGCTCGCCCGGCTGCCCGGTCTCGCCTTCCTCGACAGTGCCATGCACCACGACACGCTCGGGCGCGTCTCGGTGCTGGCCGCCGACCCGTTCGGGCGGTTCCGCTTTCGCGAGGGCCGCGCCACCCTGGATGGGCGGGAATTGCCCGGCCGGCCGCTGGAGGCGCTGCGGGCCTGCCTTGCGCCCTACAGGCTGGCGCCTCAGCCCCAGCTCCCGGCCTTTCCCGGGGCGGCGATCGGCTATTTCGCCTACGATTTCGGCGCGAGCCTGGAGCGGGTCGCGGCCCCGGCCCGCCGGGCGGGGCTCACCGACGACATCGCCTTCAATTTCTACGACACCCTGCTTGCGGTCGATCACGGGCGGCAAACCTGCCTGCTGATCGCCACCGGCTTCCCGGAGACCGACGCGCAGGCCCGCGCGGCGCGGGCGAGGGAGCGGCTCGATGCCTTCGCCGCCCTGCTCGCGGAGCCGGCCGGGTCGCTGCCGGAATGGGCCGGCGCCAAGCTCGCGTGGCGCTCGAACTTCTCTCGGCAAGCTTATGAAAGTGCTGTCGAAAAGGTGCGAGATTATATCCGCGCCGGCGACATCTATCAGGCCAATATCGCCCAGCGCTTCGCCGCCGCCTTGCCGCCCGGCTTCGACGCCTTCGCCTTCTACCGGCGCCTGCGCGAGACCAATCCGGCGACCTTCGGCGCCTATCTCGCCTTCGAGGGGCTTACCGTTGCCTCCTCCTCGCCCGAGCGGTTCCTGAAGCTCAGCGGGAGAGAGGTCGAGACCCGGCCGATCAAGGGCACGGTGCGCCGCGATCCCGACCCGGCCCGCGATGCCGAGATCGGCGCCGCGCTCCAGGCCAACCCGAAGGAGCGGGCCGAGAACATCATGATCGTGGACCTGCTCCGCAACGACCTGTCCCGGATCTGCGAGCCGGGCAGCGTGCGGGTGCCGACCCTGTGCGGGCTGGAATCCTATGCCGGCATCCACCATCTCGTCTCGGTGGTGACAGGCACGTTGCGCGCGGGCGCGGACGCCCTCGACCTCATCGAGAAGACCTTTCCCGGCGGTTCGATCACCGGCGCGCCGAAGCTCAGGGCCATGGACATCATCACCGAGATCGAGACGGACGCGCGCGAGCTCTATTGCGGGGCGATCGGCGCGCTCGGCTTCGACGGGGCGCTCGACACCTCGATCGCGATCCGCACCGTCTTCATGAACGAGGCCGAGGCCGTGCTTCAGGCGGGCGGCGGCGTCACCCTGCTGTCCGAGCCCGGTCCCGAATACGAGGAGACGCTGACCAAGGCGGCCCGCGTCTTCGCGGCCTTCGAGGAGGGTGCGCCGTGATCCTCGTCGTCGACAACTACGATTCCTTCGTCTTCAACGTGGTGCGCTACTTCGAGGAGCTGGGCGAGACCGTCGAGGTGGTGCGCAACGATGCCCTCGACGTGGCCGGAATCCGCGAGCGGAATCCCGAGGCGGTGGTGATCTCCCCCGGCCCCTGCACCCCGGCGGAAGCGGGGGTGAGCCTGCCGGCGATCCGCGAACTCTCCGGCGAGGTGCCGATCCTCGGCGTCTGCCTCGGCCATCAGGCCATCGGCGCGGCCTTCGGCGGCCGGGTCGAGCGGGCGGGCCGCCCGCTGCACGGCCATGCCACGCCGATCCGGCATGGGGGCGAGGGGCTGTTCGCGGGCCTGCCGCAGCCGATGCAGGTCGGCCGCTACCACTCGCTGATCGTCGCCCCGACCCCTGAGATGGAGCGGCACCTCAGCGTTGATGCCGCCTCGAACGAGGGCGAGGTGATGGCGCTCTCCCACCGCACCCATCCGACCTGGGGCATCCAGTTCCACCCGGAATCGGTGCTGACCGAGAACGGCCACGCCCTGTTCGCCAACTTCCTGAAGAACGCCCGCGCCTGGCGCGCCCGGCCGAGCCACTCGGAAAAGATTCCTGCCGATGCTGTGGTGTGACGGTCGGCTGGTGGAGAGCGGCACCCTGCCCTTCGCCATGGGAGATCGCGGCCTCCTGCTCGGCGATGGGGTGTTCGACACGGCTTTGGCCCTGCAGGGCCGGGTCGCCTTCGAGGTTGCCCATGCCGACCGCCTGGCCGCCGCGGCGCAGGCTTTGGGCTTTTCCGTCGACCGGGGACGCATCGTCGCGGCGATGCGGGCTCTGGCCGGCACCACCACCCTGGCGGCGATCCGCACCACCCTGACCCGGGGGCCCGGCCCGCGCGGGCTGACGCCGCCCCCGGAGCCGAAACCCTTCCTGTTCGGCAGCGTCGCTCCGGCCCGGGCGGCCCTGTTCTTCGCGCCGCTGCGGCTGATGCCCACTGCCATCGCCCGCAACGACACCTCGCCGGCCACGCGCCTCAAGACCCTCGGCTATCTCGACGCGGTGCTCGCCGGCCGCGAGGCCCAGGCGAATGGCTTCGACGAGGCCCTGTTCCTCAACACGAAGGGACGCGTCGCCTGCGCCGGCACCGGCAATCTGTTTGCCGTCTCCGGTGAAGGCATCGTCACGCCGCCGGTCTCGGAGGGCGTGCTGCCGGGGATCGTCCGGGCCGAGATCGTTTCGCGTCTCGCGCCCGCGCTCGGCCTGACGGTCGAGGAGCGCCCGCTCCTGCCCTCGGAGCTGGAGGCGGCGGAAGCCCTGTTCGTCACCAACTCCCTGCGCCTGCTCGCCCCCGTCACCGCGCTCGGCGCCCGTTCCTATGACAGCGCCGGGCACGTCACGGTTCGGAGACTCTGCGCGGCCGCGCGGGAGGCGGTGGCGGAGGCGTGCGGCGTCGGGACGGGCATGCTCGACCCGTGACCGACGCCGGTCAGGCGAGCTCGGCGCTCGTGATGCGGCCGACACCGGCCTGGGCCATGGCCTCCCAGGCCCGCGCCACCGAGCCGTCGAGATCGATGCCGCGCACGGCATCCTCGACCACGACCACTTCGAGCCCGGCGGCACGGGCATCGAGGGCGGTCCAGAGCACGCAGAAATCGGTGGCGAGGCCGGCCAGGAACAGGCGGGTCAGGCCGCGCTCGGCGAGATAGCCGGCGAGCCCGGTGCGGGTGCGCCGGTCGGCTTCGAGGAAGGCCGAGTAGCTGTCGATGTGCCGGTGATAGCCCTTGCGGATCACCATCTGGGCCCGCTCCACCCGCAGGCCGGGGGCGAGATCGGCGCCGGCCGTGCCCTGCACACAATGGTCCGGCCAGAGCACCTGCGCGCCGTAGGGCATCGTCACGGTGTCGAACGGGTGCTTGCCCGGATGGGACGAGGCGAAGGAGGCGTGACCCGGCGGGTGCCAGTCCTGGGTGAGGATGAGGTGGGGCAGGTGCGCCGCCAGCCGGTTGACGGGGGCGATCACCGCCTCGCCCTCCGGTACGGCGAGCGTCCCGCCGGGCAGGAAATCGTTCTGCACGTCGACGACGAGCAGGGCATCGGTACTGGTGAGCTTCATCGCATGAGTCCGGGAGGGCCGGGCAGAGCCCGGAACCCCTTTGTCCGAGGATCAGGGGATCATCACCGTCGCGCCGGTGGTCTGCCGCCCGGCGAGGTCGCGGTGGACCTCGCCGGCGTCGGCGAGCTTCGCGCGGGCATGGATCGGGATCTTCACCGCGCCGCTGGCCACCACCTCGAACAGCTCGGCGGCGTTGGCGTCGAGGCTCTCGCGGGTGGCGATATGGGTGAACAGCGTCGGGCGGGTCGCGAACAGCGAGCCCTTGGCGGCGAGGATGCCGATGTCGAAGGCCTCGATCGGGCCGGAGGCCGAGCCGAAGCTCGCGAAGATGCCGAAGGGCGAGAGGCAATCGAGGGAGGCGGGGAAGGTCGCCTTGCCGACGCCGTCATAGACCACCGGCACGCCCTTGCCCCCCGTGATCTCCCGCACCCGGGCGGCGAAATCCTCGTCGCGGTAGAGGATGACGTGGTCGCAGCCATGCGCGCGGGCAAGCTCCGCCTTCTCGGCCGAGCCGACCGTGCCGATCACCGTGGCGCCGAGATGCTTGGCCCATTGCGTGGCGATGAGCCCGACGCCGCCGGCGGCGGCATGGAACAGGATGGTGTCGCCGGGCTGCACCCGGTAGGTCCGCCGCAGCAGATATTGCGCGGTGAGGCCCTTGAGCATCATCGCGGCGGCGGTTTCGTCGGAGATGGCATCCGGCACGTGGACCACACCCTTGGTGTCGACCACGACCTCCTCGGCATAGGTGCCGGTGGCGCCGGCATAGGCGACGCGCTCGCCGACGCGGAAATCGGTGACGCCTTCACCGAGCGCATCGACCACACCCGCGCCCTCCTTGCCGAGGGTGAAGGGGAGCGAGGGCGCCTTGTAGGCGCCGGAGCGGAAGTAGATGTCGATGAAGTTGACGCCGATGGCGGTCTGGCGGACGCGGATCTGGCCCGGACCCGGCTCCGGCGAGGGCACGTCCTCGTAGACCATCGCCTCGGGCCCGCCGTATTCGTGCACCCGGATCGCCTTGGGCATCGCGTCCTCCCGCTCGGTCCTGACTCCATCGGATCGAACGCGAGATATCGGGCTGCCGGATCGTGACAAGTGCCGGGAGGCACACGGCCGGATCCTCTCCCCGGCCGTAGCCCTCGCTCTCTCTTACTGCCTTTCTTGGACGGCGACCTGCATGCCGGTGCCGGAGAGGCAGCGCTCGATGCGCCGCGTCAGCTCCGGCGTCAGCGCGTCGACATGGACATGCAGGGTGCCGGTATCCTCGGGATGCACGCTGACGCGGTAGCGCAGGCCTTCCTTCTCCATCTGGCGCAGCAGGTTGGTGCTCGCGGTCGTCATCGCGGCGATGTGCTGTTCGATCAGCTCCGGTTTCATCATCCGCGCTCGTCCTCTCTGCCGGCCTCGCCGCCATGGCGCGTCGCCGGGTGCCCGTCCGCCTCGCCGTCATGCGCGGGACGGATGGTCTGGACCGGGGGGAACAGCCGGGCGAGCCCCTGCGCCACGCCCGCGAGCACCGGATCGAAGGATGTACCGAACCGGCCCGGCTCGGTCTCGGGTCGCGAGGTGATGAAGCTCTTCATGGAACGCCCCCTCAGACGTCGGCAGCCGCTGTGATCCCGGGGCCGCGACGAGACCGCGCAGCCTTCTGAACATGGGTTGGCAATGCCGGAGGCTGGATTTGGTTTCATTCCGGCCTGATCTTGCCGACCCGATCTGGGCGTATCCGGACATACGCCCGACCCTGTCCCCCTCGCTTGCCCTTGACCGCGCGCGGGCGGAGCCTCTGTAGGAGCGATGGGGTCGCGCCGGCATGGCCGCCCGAAGGAGCCTCTCGTCGTGACGGTCCCGGTGCAGACGTCCCCCTCCCGCCCCGCCCCCGCCGGCCCGCCTGCCCGCTTCGAGGTGGCGGTGGTGGGCGCCGGCGCGGCCGGGCTCGCCGCCGCCCTGGCGCTCGCCCGCGACGGGGTGGCGACCGCCCTGGTCGGGCGGCACGGGCCTCCGGCGGATGGGCGCACCGTGGCTTTGCTCGACGGCTCGGTCCGCTTCCTCACGGTGCTCGGTGCCTGGCCCGAGATCGCGCCGCACGCCGCGCCGCTGGCCGAGCTTCAGATCATCGACGATACCGGCAGCCTGTTCCGGCCGCCGCCGGCCCGTTTCTCGGCGGCGGAGATCGGCCTCGAGGCCTTCGGCTGGAACGTCGAGAACACCCGCCTGGTCACGACCCTGCGCGCCCAGGCCCGCACCACGCCGGGGCTGACCCTGTTCGAGGCGGATTCGGCCGGCCTGCGCCACGGGAGCGAGACCGCCCTGCTGGATCTGGAGGACGGGCGCAGCCTGGAGGCGCAGCTCGTCGTCGGTGCCGATGGCGGGCGCTCGCCGCTGCGGACGGCGGCGGGCCTGCAGACCCGCACATGGTCCTACCCGCAGGCGGCGCTCACCACGCTGCTCGCCCATGAGCGGCCCCACCGGGACATCTCCACCGAGTTTCACACCCGCAACGGCCCCTTCACCCTGGTCCCCCTGCCCGGCGGCCACCGCTCCAGCCTCGTCTGGGTCACGGCGGAGCGGGCGGCCAAACGCCTCTCGGGCCTCGACGACCAGGATCTCGCGGCGGCGGTGGAGCGCCAGGCCCGCTCGATGCTGGGCGGCATGCGGATCGACGGCCCCCGCGGATTCGTGCCGATGCGCGGCCTCTCGGTGGCGCGCCCCGTGGCCCCGCGCCTCGCCCTGATCGGCGAGGCCGCCCACGTCTTCCCGCCGATCGGGGCGCAGGGTCTGAATCTCGGCCTGCGGGACGCGGCGGCCCTGCGGGACGCGGTGTTTTCCGCCCGGGAGGCGAACCGGGATCCGGGCGCTCCCGCCTCGCTGGCCGGCTTCGGCCGGACGCGGGGCATGGATGCGCGCCTGCGGGGGGCGGCGGTCGACATGCTCAACCGCTCGCTGCTCACCGATCTCCTGCCGGTCGATGCCCTGCGGGGGCTCGGCCTGATGGCGCTCACGGCGATCCCGCCCCTGCGGCGGGCGGTGATGCGCGAGGGGGTGCAGCCGCGCCTCGGCGCCCCGACCCTCATGCGCTGATCTGCTGAAGAGACCCAGGGGCGTGCCGACGAGGCGCGCCCGTCAAAGTTCGAAGGAATCGCCGAAGAGATCGACGGTGTCGAAGCCCCGCGGTCCCAAACGCTCGGCGAGCACCCGGCGGTGGCAGCGGGCCGGGTCGCGCTCGAAGCAGAGCAGGCAGAGCGGGGCGCGGCCGGCGAGCTCGGCCAGGGCATCGAGGGCGAGGCCGCCATCGGCGGTGTCGAGCACCTCCTCGCAATAGATCCGGCGCATCAGCCCGGCATCGTGGGCGCGGGCCGCCTCGCGGCCGGATTTCGGGGTGCCGAGGGAGCGGAAATGCTCGTAGCCGAGGCCGGCCTCCGCGAGGCCCGCCTTCAGGGCGTTCTTCGAGAAACCGCGCTTGCGCGAATTGGCCACCGCCCGCACGTCGGCGAGCACGGCCACGCCGGCTTCCCGGAGGGCCGCGTGCAGGCGCTCCGGCGTCAGGCCTTCGTAGCCGATGGTAAACAGAGTCTTGCGCATCGCTGTCTCGAGAAAAAATCCAGAACCGGCAATCGCTTGGAGAGGCGCCGCGCGGCTGCCGGGCCGCATCGGGAGTCGTCATGTGCCTGCGGCGCAACGCCTTCCGGAAATCCGCCGCAATGCCAGCAAAGTTCTGTTAACCGGGCAACAGGCATCGAATACCCATTGAAGTCGCACGCGAGAAGTGGCGGGCCATCGATGTCGCTGGACACCGGGATTACCTCGAGCCTCGCACGGGCTCCCTCGCCGGCATCCCGCGGATGGTTCAAGCGCGGTCTGGCTGCTCTCCTGCTTTCCGGCCTCGCGGCCTGCGCCTCGCAGCGCGATTTCTATCCGACCAAGGGAGACGCCAAGCCCCATCCCGGCGTGGCCCGGGCCAAGAGCCACCCGATCCAGGGCATCGACATCTCGAAATGGCAGGGGCCGATCGATTGGGCCTCGGTCAAGGGCGCCGGTACCCAGTTCGCCTATATCAAGGCGACGGAGGGCGGTGACCATGTCGACGAGCGCTTCCGCGAGAACTGGGACGGCGCGGGCCGGGCCGGCGTGCCGCGGGGCGCCTACCATTTCGTGTTCTGGTGCCGCTCGGCCGAGGACCAGATGGCGTGGTTCAAGCGCAACGTGCCGAACGATCCGACCGCCCTGCCCCCGGTGCTCGACGTGGAATGGAACGGCCATTCGGCCAAGTGCCCGAAGAAGCTGCCCAAGCCCCAGGCGCTGGCGATGGTCCGCTACATGCTCGACGAGATGGAGCGCTACACGGGCAAGCGGCCGATCATCTACACCGACATCACCTTCCACAAGGACGTGCTGGAGAACGAGCTGCCCGATTATCCCCATTGGGTCCGCTCCACCGCCGCCGAGCCCGAGCAGCGCTTCTCCAACCGCAAATGGATGCTCTGGCAGTTTACCTCGACCGGGCGCGTCCCCGGCGTGCGCGGTGACGTGGACCGCAACGCCTTCTACGGCAGCCCGACCGAGTGGGCCTCGTTCCTCGCCACCGATTGCGATCCGCGGGAGCATCGCCGGCTGGAGAGCCAGGGACTCTGCACCGGCAAGTAGAGCCGCGCGGAGGCCCGTCGTTGCGCCGAGGGCAGGTGGCCGAGGCAGGAAATTTTTCGTGGCCGCCGGGCAGTCTGTCTACAAGTAGACAGACTGCCCGGCGAAGGTTGCGCTAAAGCGTCGTCCTGAAAGGCGGCTTCCGGCTTTTTGCAGAAGGCTCCGGAAAAGACGATGCACAGGCAGACGCTGAGGGCATCGTGCTGGATCCGGGATCCTGGACGAGGCTTCGGGAGGCTGCCCCACGACACGCGGGACTTCGAGCTTTCTCATGCCTTCGGCCCTTGAGCGCTGCTGCGAAGGCAATCTGCTCCTGAATTGCCTGAGCCCCGAGGACCGCCGCCTGCTCCTGCCTGACATGGAGCGGGTCGGGCACCAGCGCGGGGAGACGCTGTTCTCCGCCGGCAGCGAGGTGGATTTCATCACCTTTCCCCTCGAACAGACCGTGGTCACCCTGGTGATCTCGATGATCGACGGGCGCAGCGCCGAGACGGCCACGATCGGGCGCGAGGGAGCGGTCGGAGGCGTGGTCAGCAATGGCGGCCTGCCCGCCTCGACCCATGCGGTGATCCAGATCGCCGGCCCGGCCTTGCGGATGGATTCGGCGCGGCTTCAGGAAGCCAAGCGCCGGTCGGAATCCCTGCGCAACCTGTTCACCCGCTACTCCGACTGCCTGCTCGCGCAGGTGCTGCAATCGGTGGCCTGCAACGCCCTGCATCCGATCGAGGAGCGCTGCCTGCGTTGGCTCCTGACCCTCCAGGACCGGCTCGACAGCGACGTGCTGCCGATCACCCAGGAGGCTTTGGCGGCGATGCTCGGCGTGCAGCGCACCTACCTGACCCGCATCCTGCGGATGCTCCAACAGCAGGGCCTGATCGAGGTCGGCCGCGGGCGCATCACGATCCTCAACCGGACGGTGATCGAGGAGGTCGCCTGCGAGTGCCATGCCAGCGTGAAGCGCCATTACGAGACCGTGCTCGGCGCGGTCTACAGCCCGAGCGGGCGGCTCATCGCCCTCCATCCGCCCGACTGACCTCGGTCCGAAAGGAGGGGGCCGGGGCGCGCCCCCGGGCGGCAGGGAGGCCGGCCCCGGCTGCGATCCGGCCTGGCGGACGACGGGCATCCCCCTTCACCGGAGCCGGGCCGGCGGTGAGGCCGGCTTTCCCTCCGGGCCAGACCATTCTAGGCATTCTCTCGAGATCGATCGGCGATCTCGCGTTGTTTCCCGGTCAGCACGGCGATTCCGGCAGGCGTCTTGTGCAGGACACGTCACCGATGCACCATCGCGGCCCTTCGGACGACGAGCCACCGCGGGCGGCCTGTGGTGAGGGCCGCCGCGCACCTTCGGCGTGCCGGGCCGGTTCATGAGCCGACCGCCCGACGATCCCGCGGCACCCGATCGGGCCGATGACGAGGCCGGGCGGCTGGCCGCCCTCACCCGCTACGCCATCCTCGACACGCCCCCGGAGAGCGCCTTCGACGATGCGGTCGCCCTGGCCGCGCAGCTCTGTGCCGCGCCGACCGCCCTCGTCAGCCTGCTGGACGGCGACCGGCAATGGTTCAAGGCGCGGCTCGGCTTCGCGCCCGGCGAGACCGGCCTCGACCGCTCGATCTGCCGGCATACGGTGACCGGGCGCGATGTCCTCGTCATCCCCGATCTCGCCGCCGATCCGCGCACCCGCGCCAATCCGCTGGTCACGGGCGCGCCGGGAAAACGCTTCTATGCCGGGGCGCCCCTGGTGACCCCAGAGGGCGTGGCATTCGGCGCCCTGTGCGTGCTCGACACCGTGCCCCGGCCGGAGGGATTGAGCGACGCGCAGGTGGCGAGCCTCCGGGCGCTGGCGCGTACGGTGATGACTCAGCTCGAACTGCGCCGGGGCATCGCCGAGCGAAAGGTCGAGGCCGCGGCCCTGGCCGACAGCGAGTTGCGCCTGCGGCTCGCCGTCGAGGCGGCCGGTGCGGGCATCTTTGATTACGACCTCGTGACGGGCACCCTCACCTGGGACGGGCGGACCCGCGCCCTGTTTGGCGTCGGGCCGGGCGAGGCCGTGAGTTACGCGGAAACCTTCCTCGCCCGCCTCCACCCCGAGGACCGGGCCCGCACCGATGCCGCCGTGCAGGCGGCCCTCGACCCGGCGGGGCCGGGCCTGTTCGACTGCACCTACCGGACGCTGACGGAGGACGGCGCGGTGTGCGCCTGGGTCGCGGCCCGCGGCACCCTCGTCGTCGAGGCCCGCCGGCCGCTGCGCCTCGTCGGCACGGTGCGCGACGTCACCGCCGAGCGCGCGGCGCAGGCCGCCGTCGCCGCCACCGAGGAGCGCTACCGCCTCGCCGCCCGCGCCACCACCGACGCGATCTGGGACTGGGATCTCGTGGCCGACCACGTGCTGTGGAACGAGGCCCTCTTCGCCGCCTATGGCTGGGCGCCGGAGGCGGTCGAGCCGACCGGCGGTTGGTGGCTCGACCGTATCCACCCCGACGACCGGGCTCGGGTCGAGGCGGATATCCGCCGGGTCATCGGCAGAGCCGAGCAGGATTGGCGCCACGAATACCGCTTCCGGCGCGCCGACGGTTCCTATGCCGATGTGCTCGACCGCGGCTCCCTGGTGCGCGGGGCCGACGGCACCCCCTCGCGCATGATCGGCGCCATGCTGGACCTGACCGAGCGCAACCGCGTCTCCGCCCAGCTCCGGGCAGTGGTCGAGGGCGCCAATGTCGGCATCGTGCAGATCGATCCGCGCAGCCTGATCGCGCTCGAGGCCAATCCGAAGCTCTGCGCGATCTGGGGGGCGGAGGAAGCCGACATCGTCGGGCATTCCATCGCCAAATGGACGCCGGAGGAAGATGCGGAGGAGCGCGACCGGCTGCATCGCCGGCTCGCCGCCGGCGAGATCGTGCGCGAAACCCTGGAGAAGCGCTATCGCCGCAAGGACGGACGCCTGATCTGGGGCCGGGTCAACCTCGTCTCGCAGGTGCGGGGCGAGGCGATCCAGACCACGGCGATGATCGAGGACATCACCGAGGAGAAGGCGGTCGAGGCGCGGCAGGCGGCGCTGATCGCGCTCGGCGACCGCCTGCGCGACGCCGCCGCCGTCGGGGAGCTGTCCGACATCGCCGCCGGCATCCTCACGCCGACCCTCGGCCTGTCCCGTGCGGGCTACGCGGCGGTCGATGCCGGCGCGGGCCGCCCGGAGGACGGGCCCGGCGCGCCGGAGGCCGGCTCGCGCCTCACCGGGCTCGCCTCCCTCACCGCGTTTCCGGCCACGGCCGCGCGATTGCGCCGCGGCGAGATCCTCGCGGTGGCCGACATCGCCGCCGATCCCCGCCTCGCCCCGGACGCCGCCGCCTACGCGGAGGCCGCCATCCGCGCCCTGATCAAGGTGCCGCTGCGGCGGCGGGGCGAGCTGGTCGGCTTCGTCTCCGTCCATGCCGCCGAACCCCGGATCTGGGGGGCGGGCGAGATCGACTTCGTCCGCGAGGTGGCCGGGCGGGTCTCGGCCACCCGCGCCCGGATCCAGGCGGAGGAGCAGCAGCGCTTCCTCAACCGCGAGCTGAGCCACCGCCTCAAGAACACCCTGACCATGGCCCAGGCCATCGCCTCGCAGACCCTGCGCAACGTCACCGACATCGCCGCGGTCAAGGAGGCCCTGGTGGCCCGGCTCGTGGCACTGGGCAAGGCGCACGACATCCTGCTCTCCGGTGAAGGCGAGGGCGCCGGGCTGGAGGCGGTGATCGCGGGGGCCCTCGCGATCCACGACGATGGCGAGGCCGGCCGCATCCGCCTGCAGGGGCCGTCCCTCGAGGTGGGGCCGAAGGCCGCGCTGTCGCTGGCGCTGATGATCCACGAACTCGCCACCAACGCTGCCAAGTACGGTGCCTTCTCGGTGCCGGGCGGGCGGGTCGGGATCGACTGGACGGTCGCGCCGGAAGACGCGGAGGGGAGCTTTCGGGGGGCGGGCCCGGTCGTGACCCTGACTTGGTCTGAAAGCGGCGGTCCGCCGGTGGTGCCCCCCTCGCGGAAGGGATTCGGCTCGCGCCTGATCGAGCGCGGGTTCTCCGGCGCGGTCGGCGGCGAGACCTGCACCACCTACGCCCCCGAGGGCGTGACCTGCCGCATCAGGGCGCCGCTCTCCGGGTTGCTCGAAAAAGAGTGAACGATCCGGCGGGGACGAACCGCCGTCTCGCCGCTTGATGGGAGGAACCCGCCCGAGGACCCCGATGGATCAGCCCGTTCCTCCCCGCGACCCGCGCCGCGATGCGGATACCGACGGGACAGCCGACAGGCCGCTCCTGGCCCTGGTCGCCGAGGGCGAGACGGCGCTGCGCATCGAGGCGGCGGACCTGCTGGCGGAGATGGGCTTCGAGGTGCTGGAGGCCTGGAACCTGCCGACGGCGATCCGCCAGGTCGAGCGGCAGATCGGGCGTCGCGCCGCGATCCGCCTCGTGATCGCCGATGCCGACCTGCCCGACGCCGAGGGCCGCTTCGCCCTGGCCCGCGCCCTGGTCCGGCGCTGGCCGGACCTGCCCGTCATCGCGCTCTCGGCCGGCCCCGCCCCCGCTCCCGGCGAACTGCCGTGCGGAATCGACTTCGCGCGGAAGCCCCTGTCCCCGGCCCTCGCCCGGACGGCATGGGAGCGGCTGGCGAGATAGGCACCGGCCGCCCCTCGAACGCCCGGCTCCCGTTACCGCGTCTTCTCGGCAATGCCCTTCAGGCCGGCCTCGTAGATGCCGCCGATCACCTCCTGCGCCTTGGCGTCGGGCGCCCCCTTGGCCTCGAAGCTGCCGCGCCACGTCACCTTGGAGCCGGCCTGGGCGCCGCTGCCCTCCTTGGTCACCGTCAGCGTCGAGACGTAGTTGGCAACCGGAAGCGGGCCGTCGAGGATCGTGTAGGTGTAGCTCATCCCGCCCTCGTCGCGGGCCTTCTGCTCCTCGACGAGGGTGCCGCCGCCCTTGAGGCTGAGGGTGCGCTGCGGCTTGCCGCCCTCGGTCAGCACGCATTTCTCGACGGCCGGGTGCCAGTTCTGGATGTCGCAGAAGCTGCCGATGGTCTTCCACACGGCTTCGGGCGAGGCGGGGATCGTCGCGGTCTTCGTCACGTCCAGCGCCAGGGCGGGCAGGGCCGATGCGGTCAGGAGGGCCGCGGCAGGCACGATGAGCTTGAGCATAGGGCGTTTCCTCACGCAAAATCTGGTTGTGCGCGGCCAAGTTGGCCGACGAACAAGCTAGCGCACAACCCAGTTTCGGCGAGGCTCGAAAGCCGGTGGCTCGATCACGGGAGCGGGAGCGGCGGCTTCCATCCGACCCGGGGCCGGACACCGCATCCGGGACGGGCCCTACTCCGCCGGGACTGCCTCCCTGCCCTCCTTCGCCTCCTCGCCCCGCAGCCGCTCGGCGGCGACGTAGAAGACCGGGGTGACGAACAGGGTCAGGAGCGTGGCCACCAAGAGGCCGCCGATCACCACCGTTCCCATGGAGAGCCGGGCATTCGCCCCCGCCCCGCTGGCGATGGCGAGCGGCACCGAACCGAGGATGAAGGCGAAGGAGGTCATCAGGATCGGGCGCATGCGCATCCGCGTGGCGTGCTTGGCCGCTTCCAGGGCATCCTCGCCCTGGCGGCGCAGATCCTCGGCGAAGGAGACGAGCAGGATCGCGTTCTTGGCCGCCAAGCCGACGAGGAGCAGCAGGCCGATCTGTCCGAACACGTCGAGGGGCATGGCCCGCAGGGCCAGGAACCCGACCGCGCCGAAGATGGCGAGTGGGGTCGCGAGCAGGATCACCAGCGGCAGGCGCAGGCTCTCGTACTGCCCGGCGAGGAAGCAGAAGATCATGAACACGCCCAGCCCGAAGATCAGCGGCGCGATGTTGCCGGCGATCTTCTCCTGATAGGCGACCTCGGTCCACTCGATGGAGAAGTTGCGCGGCAACTCCCCCGCCAATCGCTCGACGGCCTCGATCACGGTGCCCGAGCTGGAACTGGCCTCGACGGTCACCGCCACCTCGATCGCCGGATAGGTGTTGTAGGACAGGACCGCCGTCGGACCGGTGGTGAACTTGGCCTGCACCAGGGAGCCGAGGCGCACCGGTTCGCCTTGCCCGTTCAGGACCGTCAGCGCCTCCAGATCCTGGAACAGGCGCCGCCCGCTCTCGTCGCTCTGGACATAGACCTGGTAGACGAAGCCGAAGCGGTTGAAGAGGTTGACGAAGCTCGACCCGACATAGGTGCCGAGCGCCTCGAACAGCCGGGCCAGCGGCACGCCGAGCTGCTCGGCCTTGGCCCGGTCGATGTCGAGGCGGATCTGCGGCACGCCCCAATCGGTGGTCGGGGTCGCGGAGGCCACGCCCGGCAGCGCCCTGACCTTCTCGATGAAGTCGCTGGCCGTCCGCGCCAGCCCGAGGCCGCCATTGCCGGAGCGGTCCTGGATCTCCAGCGTCAGCCCGCCGCGGGAGCCGAGCCCCGGCAGCGGCGAGGGGTTGGCGATGCGCACCTGCCCGTCGGGATCGTGCCGGAAGCGCTCCTCCATGTCCCGGATCAGGTCGTCGACCGTGGTCTTGCGCTCGTCCCAGGGCTTCATCACCGGGATGTTGAAGCCGTAGAACGGGGCGACGGTGTCGGCGAGGAAGCTGCGCCCGCTGACCCCGATAGTGTGATCGACATCGTCGCGGGCGCGCAGGGCCGCGCCGAAGCGGGCGTTCATCGCCTCCGTGCGCTGCACCGAGGCGCCGAGCGGCATCGCCACCTCGGCATAGAGATAGCCCTGGTCCTCCTCCGGCACGAAGGCGGTCGGGCGCTGCATCAGCAGCAGCACGGTGGCGCCGGCGAACAGGACGAAGACGGCCAGCGTCGGGACGAGATGCCGGGCGAGCCCGCCGATGGCGCCGGCGACGAAACCCGCCGAGCGCTCCAGGGCGAGGTTGAACCAGTCCAGGGGCCTGCGCCACCAGCGCGCCTTGCGATGGGTGTGCGGCCGCAGCAGCAGGCCGCACAGGGCCGGGGTCAGGGTGAGGGAAACGATGGCCGAGATCAGCACCGAGATGGCGATGGTCAGGGCGAACTGGTTGTAGAGCTGGCCGGTCAGGCCGGGGATGAAGGCCACCGGCACGAACAGGGCGGCGAGCACCAGGGTCGTGGCGATGACGGGACCGCCGATCTCGTTGACCGCCTCGCGGGCGGCGGGTTTCGGCTCCATGCCCTCGGCCATCAGCCGCTCGGTGTTCTCCACGACGATGATCGCGTCGTCCACCACGAGGCCGACCGCGAGCACGAGGCCGAGCAGGCTCAGCGTGTTGAAGGAGAAGCCCAGGAGCGCCATCGGCCCGAAGGTGCCGATCAGGGCGATTGGCACCGCGACGGTCGGGATCAAGGTGGCGCGCCAGTTCTGCAGGAAGAGATAGGTGACGACCGTGACGATCAGGATCGCCTCGAACAGGGTGCGCACCACCTCGTAGATCGCCTCCTTCACGAACTCGGTGGAATCGAGGGCGATCCGGTAATGCAGGCCGGGGGGGAAGCGCTTGGCGAGATCCGCCATGGTGTCCCGCGTCCCATTCATCACCTCGACCGCGTTGGCGTCCGGGTTCTGGAAGATGCCGAGCGTCGCCGAGGGTTTGCCGTCGAAATTCGAGGTGACGCCGTATTGCTCGGAGCCCAGTTCCACGCGGGCGACGTCGGAGACACGCACCACCGATCCGTCGGCATTGGCCCGCAGGACGATGTTGCCGAACTCCTCCGGCTTCATCAGCCGACCCTTGGTGACGAGCTGCAGCTCGAACGGCGTCGCCCGGCCCATCGGCAGCTTGCCGAGCGACCCGGTGGTCACTTGCGCGTTCTGCGCCTGGATCGCCTGCAGCACCGTCTCGGTGGCCAGCGACAGCGCCTCCATCTTGGCCGGGTCGAGCCAGATGCGCATGGCGTAGCGCATGTTGGAGAAGTTCACGATGCGGCCCATGCCGGTGACCCGGCGCAGGGGCTTGATGACCTGGGTCTCGGCGTAATTCGCCAGGAACAACTCGTCGAAGCCGGTGCCCTCGTCGGCGTAGAGCACGACATTGCCGAGCCGCTGGCGCGAGGATTTCTGGATCTCCAGCCCCTGCGCGCGCACCGCCTCCGGCAGCTTGGCCTCGGCCCGGCTCGACCGGGTCAGCACCTCCGCGGCGGCGGCATCGAGGTTCGAGCCGACATCGAAGGTCGCGTCGATCGAGACGCTGCCATCGGTCGAGGAGGTCGACTGGATGTAGATGAGGTTGGGGGCCCCGTTGATCTCCTGCTCCAGCGGGATCGCGATCGATTCGTAGGCCTGCTGGGCGGAGGCGCCGGGATAGGTCGCCTGCACGTTGATCACCGGCGGCGCGATCTCGGGATACTGCGCCACCGGCAGGGTCAGCCCGGCGACGAGGCCGATCGTCGTGATGATGACGGAGATGACGCCCGCGAGGATCGGCCGGTCGACGAACGTGGCGAACATCCGGGGGCCGTCTCCAAGGATTCCGCGCCGTGGTGCGGAGTCCGCGTGCAACGTCTTGGTTCCGGGCGTGTTCCCTGTCGGGCCGGGCCCCGGGACGATGCCCGGCCGCCACCCGGCAAGCTCTGGAGAGCGGATCTCGTGCGGTCAGGCCTCGGCTTCGTCATCACCGGTCTCGTCATCGGCTCGCTCGGGCTCGCCGGCGGCGCGTGGTGGGCCGCCGGCCGCCCGCTGCCAGGCTTCCTCGCCCATCACCTCAAGCTGCCGAGCCGGGCCGAGACGAAGCAGGCCCGGGAGGAGCCGCGCCTCGCGGTGAAGGCGGTGCGGGTGAGCCGCCAGGAGGTGCCGGTGGCCTTCGAATATACCGGCACGATCATCTCCCCCCGGGATGCCGCCCTGCAGGCGCGGGTGACCGGCTTCGTGGTGGAGCGCCCGTTCGAGCCCGGCGGCCATGTGAAGAAGGGCCAGGTGCTGTTCCGCATCGATTCCCGCCCCTTCGAGGTCGCCCTGAAATCGGCGGAGGCCCTGCGCGACCAGGCCAAGGCCACCCTCGATTTCGCCCAGGCCGAGGTGAACCGCACCGAGCAGCTCGCCGACAAGGGCTTCGCCACCGAGCAGCGCGCCCAGCAGAACCAGTCGAACCTCGCCACGGCCACCGCCAAGCTCAACGAGGCGGAGGCCGCCATTGCCCGCGAGCGGCTGAACCTCGAATACGCCCTGATCCGCGCGCCCTTCGACGGGCGCTCCAGCCTGTCCCTGGCCAATACCGGCGACATGGTGATCGAGAACCAGACCAACCTCGTCTCGGTGGTCCAGGTGAACCCGATCGACGTGCAGATGGCGCTCTCCTCCGAGGATGCAGAGGCCGTGCGGGCCGCCCTGGCGGAGGGACGCGCCAAGGTGCAGCTCCTCGATGTGCAGCGCGAGCCCGTGCGCGAGGCGACGATCTACCGGCTCGACAACCGCTTCGATCCCCGGACCGGCCGCCGCCTGATCCAGGCCTGGCTCGCCAACGAGGACGAGCGCTACCTGCCCGGCCGCTTCGTGCGCGCCCGCGTCGAGGTCGGCCGGCAGGAGCGGCTGCTGGTGCCGACGGTCGCGCTCTCGGCCCAGCTCGACCAGCAGGTGGTGTGGACGGTGGACGAATCCGGCAGCGTCCACATGACCCCGATCGAGATCGGCGATGCCTATGGCGACGCCACCGCGGTGCTGAAGGGCCTCAAGCCGGACATGGTCGTGGTGACCGACCATCTCCAGAGCATGCGCCAGAACCTCAAGGTCGAGCCGCGCATCGGCGACGAGGTCAGCGCCGTGCAGAACAGCCCCGCCGAGGGCGAGGCGCGGCACTGAGATCGGGGTTAGGCTCTCAGGCCGCCCGCACCTGAGCGAGGAAGCCGCCGACCTCCAGGCGCAGGGCCGCCGCCTGCCGGGCGAGATCGCTCGCCGCGTCGAGCACCTGGCCCGAGCCGGTGCTGGCATCGTCGGCGGTGCGGGCCACCCCCGCCACGTCGTCGGAGGCGCGCCGCGTGCCCGCCGAGGTCTCGACGGTGGTGCGGGCGATCTCGGCGGTGGCCGCGCCCTGCTGCTCGACCGCGGCGGCGATGTCGTTCGAGATCCGCGACAGGTCGCGGATCGTCCGGGCGATGCCGGTGATGCCGGAGACCGAGGTGCCGGTCGCGGCATCGATCTCCGCCATCCGGCCGGCGATCTCGTCGGTCGCCCGGGCGGTCTGGGCGGCGAGGCCCTTCACCTCCGCCGCGACCACGGCGAAGCCGCGGCCCGCCTCGCCCGCGCGGGCGGCCTCGATGGTGGCGTTGAGCGCCAGCAGGTTGGTCTGCCCGGCGATCTCCGAGATCAGCCCGACGATCCGGCCGATGCTGCCCGCCGTCGCCGCGAGGCGCTCGACCTCGGCGGCGGTGCGGGCGGCCTCCTCCTCGGCGGCGCTCGCGGCCAGGGCCGAGCTGCCGACCTGGGCGGCGATCTCGCGGATCGAGGCCGACAATTCCTCCGTGGCGGCGGCGATGCCGTCGGAGGAGCGCGCCGCCAGGGCCGAGGCCTGCGCCGCCGAGGCGCTCAAGGACGAGGCCTCCCCGGCGGTCGCGCGCATGGCGCGGGCGGAGGCCTCCAGCTGCTCCGCGGCGGCCGAGACCGCCTCGACGATGCCCCCGACCCGCGCCTCGAAGCCGTCGGCCACCGCCATCATCTCCGCATGGCGGCGGGCGGCCTCCTCCTCGGCGCCGCGCTCCTGGGCGGCGCGGATGCGGGCGCGCTCGGCCACGCTGTCGCGGAAGGCGACCGCGGCTTGAGCGATGGCGCGCAGCTCGCCCGGCCCCTTCACCGGAATCTCGACCTGGGTCTCCCCCCGCCCGATCGCCGTCAGGGCCCGGGCCATCCGGCTCAGGGGACGGGCGATCGCCGAGCCGAGGCCGAAGGCGAGCCCGACCGAGAGCAGCAGGGTGGCGAGGGTGGCCCCGGCCCAGAGGAGCACGGTGCGCTCCGCCCGCAGGCGCGCCGCTGCCGCCTCCCGCGCGAGCACGGCGGTCAGCCGGTCTTCGATCGTCTTCAGCCCGTCGATGCGCTGCGTGGCGAGGCGGAACCAGCCCTTGGCATCGGTGAAGGCGGGCGTCTGGCCGGGGGTGGTATCGAGGGCGAGGCCGCGGATCCGGGCGACTTCGCGGGCGGCCTCGGACGCGTTCACCGCCTCGAAGGCCGCGACATCCTCGGCCGGGCTCGCCGCCCGGAACAGCCCCTCGAAGGTCGCCTGATCCGCCGCGAGTCCGGTGAGCCGGCGCAGGCCGGCGCGGTCGAGGGTCCCGGCGGCGAACACGGCGGAGGCCGCCGCCCGCTCCTGGCCGGCGAATTCCTTGAGCGAGAGGAAGGCGGAGAGGGCCGAGACGCGGGCGCCGATGGCTGGGTCGGCGGCGATCTGCGCCACTTCGCGCACGGTGTCGAGGGCGCCCGCGATGACGCCGGAATAGAAGGCGAGGTTGGCCGGCACCGCCGTCTCCAGCCGGTCGACCGCGTCGCGATGGCGGTCGATCCCGGCGAGGCCGTCGTGCAAGGCGGCCGCCTTGCGCGAGAACGCCCCGGCCGCGCCCGCTTCGGCCGCATCGAGCTCGGTGACGAGGGCGGCGCGCGCCGCATCCGTCACTCTCCGCTGCGCCGCGAGTTCCGGCCCGAACTGGGCCCCCTTCGAGCCGAGATAGAGGCTCGAGGCGCCCCGCTCGCGCTGCGCCTCGTGCACGAAGGCGCCGATCCGGACCGACAGGCCGGCCAGCTCCTCCATCCGCGCCATCGCGCGGCCCTGCCCCGCCCGCTCCGTCACCGCCAGGCCGGCAACGGCACCGAAGGCGAGACAGGGGATCAGGGCGACCGCGACGATGCGGGCGCGCAACGAAGACGGCAAGGCGACCGAGCGAAGAAGGGGGCGATGCATGACGGACGATCCGAGCGGAATGCTGCCCGGACCCTTCGCGGGCGTGGTAAATCAAAGATTTCGCGTTGTGGTTAATGGGTAAAATTTGCGCATAGACGCCATCATTTCAGCGCCGAAGCCGAGGCGCGCGGCACATTCGATCGAAGTCTGGCCTCTGAATTCTTGGGATTTGCCTCTCGCGGAGGATGCTGCCGAAGATTCCACCGCCCGCCGTCTCAAATGCGGGCCCGAACCGCCGCTCGCGAAACGTTCATCCGATGACAGCCTCCGGGACAGAACCCGAGGAGGCCGGACGACTTGACCCGCTCAGACACACACCTCGCACAGCCTCGTCCGGAGCCGCCTATGCCCTCCCCCGATCTGCCTCAGCGGCGGCCTTCCTCCGGTCTGTCCGGAGGCGGCCGCTTCGACCTCCACGCCATCGCGAACGCCCTTCCGGCGACCGCCGCGACGCTTCTGGTCGACACCTACCTATCCGACCGGGAAACGGCGAGCGTCCGGGTGTTCCGCGTCTATCGCCCGACCCCGCCGCACTATCACGAGACCTACGACGAGGTGCTCTACTGCCTGTCGGGCCGAGGCACCTTCTGGATCGGCGATCCGGGACAGGAGGCCGCGTTCGGGCCCGGCCAGCTCCTGCTGTTCGACCGGCGCACCCTCCACGCTCTGCCGAAGATCCTGGAGGAGCCATTGGTGTTCCTCTCGGTCGATACGCCGCGGCGGGAGCCGACCGACATCGTCTTCGTGGATCCGCAGGACGGGACTCCGGCGACCTTCATGGCAAGGAATGCTGCAAAGGAGCCTGAAGGGGACGCAGACGGCGGGACGGCATGAAGCCGCCTCCGCCCGGTCCTGCCCGGACATGCCGATGACCCCCGGTCTCGTCGCCCCCGTCGTCGCGGTTCTGTCCACGGGAGCGGCCATCTCCATCCCGCTCGCCGCATCGCCCCCGCCGTGATGCCGCGTCACGGCGGCATTGCCGTCGTACCCGTTCCGTTCTAGTGGTTTCCAGGCTGCCCGGGAACCATCTCCGCTTCCGGATCGTGTTCACCGCGCGCGGCAGGCCCGTTGCCCGACCCCGTCGGGAGCGCCACGGCGGGCCGCTCGGATCGTCGCAGAGAATTCTTCGCCCCATGGCCAAAGCCAAAGCCCGCAAAGCCGAGAATGCGGCCACCACCGAGGACAAGACCGACGCACGGCTCTCCGCCCTGTTCGACGCGGCCGGCCCGTCCGGTGAGGGCGCGCGGGACACCCGCGTCATTTCGGTGCGCGGCGCCCGCGAGCACAATCTCAAGAACGTCGACCTGACGATCCCCCGCGACAAGTTCGTGGTGTTCACCGGCCTGTCGGGCTCGGGAAAATCCTCGCTGGCCTTCGACACGATCTACGCGGAAGGGCAGCGTCGCTACGTCGAATCGCTGTCGGCCTATGCCCGCCAGTTCCTGGAGATGATGTCGAAGCCCGATGTCGATCAGATCGACGGGCTCTCGCCCGCCATCTCCATCGAGCAGAAGACCACCTCGAAGAACCCGCGCTCCACCGTCGGCACGGTCACCGAGATCTACGATTACATGCGCCTGCTCTGGGCGCGGGTCGGCATCCCCTACTCGCCGGCCACCGGCGAGCCGATCGAGAGCCAGACCGTCAGCCAGATGGTCGACCGGGTGCTGGAATTGCCGGAGAAGACCCGGCTCTACCTGCTCGCGCCCGTCGTGCGCGGCCGCAAGGGCGAGTACCGCAAGGAGATCGCCGAGTTCCAGAAGAAGGGCTTTCAGCGGCTTCGCATCGACGGTGAGTATTACCCGATCGACGACGTGCCGAAGCTCGACAAGAAGCTCAAGCACGACATCGACGTGGTGGTGGACCGCATCGTCGTGCGCGACGACATCGCCTCGCGGCTGGCCGATTCGTTCGAGACCGCGCTCGATCTCGCCGACGGGATCGCCGACATCGAATTCGCCGACACGCCCGAGGGCGAGACCCCGAGAAAGATCACCTTCTCCTCGCGCTTCGCCTGCCCCGTCTCCGGCTTCACCATCCCCGAGATCGAGCCGCGCCTGTTCTCGTTCAACAATCCCTTCGGCGCCTGCCCGACCTGCGGCGGCATCGGCCACGAGATGCGGATCGATCCCGAACTGGTGATCTCCGATGCGAGCCTCACCCTGAAGCGCGGCGCGGTGGCGCCCTGGGCGAAATCGACCTCGCCCTATTACGACCAGACGCTCGATGCGCTCGCCAAGCATTTCGGCTTCAAGACCACGGTCGCGTGGTCGGCGCTGCCGGCGCAGGCCCGCGACGTGATCCTGTTCGGGACGGGCAAGGAATCGGTGCGGTTCGACTACAACGACGGCCTGCGCTCCTACTCGGTCAACAAGCCGTTCGAGGGCGTGATCCCGAACCTGGAGCGGCGCTACAAGGAGACCGAGAGCGATTCCTCCCGCGAGGAGATCGGCCGCTTCATGAGCGCGACCCCTTGCGCCGCCTGTGGCGGCAAACGGCTCAAGCCCGAGGCGCTCGCGGTCAAGATCGACCGCCAGGACATCGGCGACGTCACCGCGCTGTCGGTGCGCGAGGCCCATCGCTGGTTCTCGGAGATCTCCGCCCGGCTGACCGACAAGCAGAACGAGATCGCCGTCCGCATCCTCAAGGAGATCCGCGACCGCCTGACCTTCCTCGTCGATGTCGGCCTCGAATACCTGACCCTCGCCCGCGGCTCGGGTTCGCTCTCCGGCGGCGAGAGCCAGCGCATCCGCCTCGCCTCGCAGATCGGCTCGGGCCTCACGGGCGTACTCTACGTGCTCGACGAGCCCTCGATCGGCCTGCACCAGCGCGACAACGAGCGCCTGCTCGGCACACTCAAGCGCCTGCGCGACCTCGGCAATTCGGTGATCGTGGTCGAGCACGACGAGGATGCGATCCTCCAGGCCGACTACGTGGTCGATGTCGGGCCGGGGGCGGGCATCCATGGCGGCGAGATCGTGGCCCAGGGCACGCCCGAGCAGCTTCTCAAGGATCCGGCCTCGCTCACCGCCAAATACCTGACCGGCGAACTCTCGGTGCACACGCCCAAGGCGCGGCGCAATCCCGGCCGGGGCAGCCTCACCGTGGTCGGCGCGCGGGGCAACAACCTCAAGAACGTGACGGCGAAAATCCCCCTCGGCACCTTCACCTGCATCACCGGTGTGTCCGGTGGCGGCAAGTCGACCCTCGTCATCGACACGCTCTACAAGGCGGCGGCCAAGCGCCTGAACGGCGCGCTGGAGCACCCGGCCCCGTTCGATTCGATCGAGGGGCTGGAGCATCTCGACAAGGTCATCGACATCGACCAGTCGCCGATCGGCCGCACGCCGCGCTCGAACCCGGCCACCTATACCGGCGCCTTCACCCCGATCCGCGACTGGTTCGCCGGCCTGCCCGAGGCCAAGGCCCGCGGCTACCAGGCGGGCCGCTTCTCCTTCAACGTGAAGGGCGGGCGCTGCGAAGCCTGTTCGGGCGACGGCGTCATCAAGATCGAGATGCACTTCCTGCCCGACGTCTACGTCACCTGCGACGTGTGCAAGGGCAAGCGCTACGACCGCGAGACGCTGGAGGTGCGCTACCGCAACAAGTCCATCGCCGACGTGCTCGACATGACCGTCGAGGAGGCCGCGGATCTGTTCAAGGCCGTCCCCTCCATCCGCGAAAAGATGGAGACGCTGGCCCGGGTCGGCCTGCATTACGTTCGCGTCGGCCAGCAGGCGACGACGCTGTCGGGCGGTGAGGCGCAGCGGGTGAAGCTCTCCAAGGAGCTGTCGAAGCGCGCCACGGGGCGCACCCTCTACATCCTCGACGAGCCGACCACCGGCCTGCATTTCCACGATGTCGCCAAGCTGATGGAGGTCCTCCACGAGCTGGTGGACCAGGGCAACACCGTGGTGGTGATCGAGCACAACCTGGAGGTGATCAAGACCGCCGACTGGGTGATCGATATGGGCCCCGAGGGCGGTGACGGCGGCGGCACCGTGGTGGCGCAGGGCACGCCGGAAGAGATCGCCGCCAGCACGGCGAGCCATACCGGGCGCTTCCTGCGCGAGGTGCTCGCCCGCCGCCCCTCCGGCCGGGCGCCGGCCAAGGAGGCGGGCAGCCCGACCGCCAAGGCCAAAGCCAAGACTGTCGCCAAGACCACGACCAAGGCGGCGGAGAAGCCGGCACTGCGTCGTGCGGGTGGGGGCCGGGGCCGCCAAGCGGCGGAATAGCCGGCCGATTCGAGCCGTCCGGGCCGCCCCGCCCTTTCCTACGGGCCGGGTGTGGCCGTTTCGCCAGCCCGGCTCCGGTCAGGATCGCCCTTCGCGTTTGCGCAATTGTCCGGGCCCTCCTGCCGGAGAATCCCGGCCCGCTGCGCTGCCCAATCGCTTGAACGCAATGTAGTATTTCGCGGATCGGAGGCTCCCGGAGCCAGGTCCGGCGAAGCTCATGCGCATTAAGGGCTCGTTAAGGGTTTGGTTGCTCTGCAGCAAAAATGCGGCTTTTGAGCAACGGTGAGATCCGAACTGCCGAGATTGAAGGCAATCCCCTGTCTTTCAGGGGCGGTCTGTAGAATAGTTCCCGACGTCGAGACTTGAGGTGCGGCCGTAGGGGGCACCGGCACTGGCCCTGCCATCCCGCTCTGGGGAGCGAGGAGGCACACAAGGGGGTGCGGGAGCTACGGGGCGGACGCCTGAATCCTTGGGAAGGAACGAGAAAAATGATGAAGAACTGGCTCGCCGCTGGCGCGATCGCGCTCACGGCCGGAATGACGACGACCGTCGCCCA
Source organism: Methylorubrum populi (assembly GCA_020741775.1). Classification (GTDB taxonomy): domain Bacteria; phylum Pseudomonadota; class Alphaproteobacteria; order Rhizobiales; family Beijerinckiaceae; genus Methylobacterium; species Methylobacterium populi_B. The sequence goes on along the minus strand of DYYG01000009.1, from coordinate 17,084 downwards.
GGCGCAGACGACCACCGTCCCCGGTGAGCAGGTCGGTCTGGCTGTTGGCGCGCCGCTCCCCGAGGGCATCTACGCCATCAACACCTTCACCTACCGCAGCCCGGATGGCCCGAACGCCACCGCGGTCGACACCGCCGTCAACATCCCGATCCTGGTGTGGGCGACCCCCTACGTGCCGTTCGGCGGCCGCCTCGAGTTCGTCGTGGCTCCCCCGACCGTGTTCACCTTCAGCCGCGCTGCCGGCGGCCGTGACACCTCGATCAACGTCGGCACCTTCGTCGGCGCGATCTGGGCGTTCGATCTCGGCGGCAACATCGGCGTCAGCCTCCTCGGCGGTTCGTACCTCAACGAGCTCAACGCCGGTCGTGGCGGCGGTCTGAACATCCTGGCCTCCAACACCTACCGTGTCGGCGGCGCGATCAGCTACACCGGCGACGGCTGGAACCTGACCGCCAACCTGACCTACAACTTCTACGACTCCCCGAGCCGCTTCGACGGCCGCAACGGCATCCCCGGCTTCTTCGGCCCGGTGCAGATCTCGGACGCGTTCAACCTCGACCTGACCGCGACCAAGAAGTTCGGCAAGTTCGAGATCGGCGCCATCGGCTACGGCACGGTCAACCTCGACCCGAACCTGCTCGCCTTCGTGAACGACCCGACCAGCCGCATCGGTCGCGGTGGCCGGTTCGCCCTCGGCGGCCTCATCGGCTACGACTTCGGACCCTTCTCCGTCCAGGCCTACGTCGCCCGCGACGTCGTGACCTCGGCCGGTGTCCGCGAGAGCACCGACGGCTGGTTCCGCATCGTTGCCCCGCTCTACACCCCGGCCGCCCCGGTGGCTCCCGCCCCGGCCCCGCTGGTCCGCAAGTACTGATCGGTTCGATCGGATCGGGGGCGCCTCCGGGCGGCCCCGGCCTTCAGAATCACGAAGCCGTCCGGCCGCAAGGCCGGGCGGCTTCTGTCGTTTCGGGACCCGCCGCGCGACGGCATCTCTCTTCGCCGCGGTTCGGTCGCGGCGGCAGTCCCGCCGAGACGATCTGTGGAGGTAGACCGCCCGAACGACGGTGCCGCCGGATGACCGCCCGCCTCGGCCGTCCACACGATTGCGGTCCGAGGCCGGGGGCGCCATCCTTCGCCGGAGCGGCGGCGGGTGTCGGTGCGCTCCGCACCGCCTATCTGAAGGGGGCTACGGCCCGGACATCGTCCGCCCGCAGGGCCGGGCTCGCGGATGGCGGCAGGTGAGGCGCAGGAGAGTTTCGAAGCGATGTCTGCGCATGGGGAATTCAAGATTCCGGCCGCCCTGCAGCCGAAAGCCGGCGATTACACCTACAATCTGGAACAGGCGCTCGCTTCGGTCGTCTCCCTCTCCACGCGGGTGCCGGCGGAGGCCTTCACGGCGGAGACCCTCGGCACCGAGCGGGCGGGCAACGGCGTGGTGATCCGCGAGGACGGGCTGGTGCTCACCATCGGCTATCTCGTGCTGGAGGCCGAGAGCGTCTGGCTCACCACCCATGACGGGCGCTCGGTTCCGGCCCATGTGGTCGGCTATGACGGGCAGACCGGCTTCGGCCTGGTTCAGGCCCTGGGCCGACTCGACCTGCCCGCCCTGAAGCTCGGGCGCTCGGACGCGATGCAGATCGGCGACCGGGCGGTGATCGCCGGGGCGGGGGGGCGTTCGCACAGCCTCGCGGTCGAGCTCGTCGCCCGGCAGGAATTCGCCGGTTACTGGGAGTATGTCCTCGACGACGCCCTGTTCACCGCCCCCGCCCATCCCCATTGGGGCGGCACCGCCTTGATCGGAGCCGACGGCACGCTGGTCGGGATCGGCTCCCTGCAATTGCAGCAAGGTGGGTCGGGGGCGGGCCGGGCGATCAACATGGTCGTGCCCATCGACCTGCTGCCGCCGATCCTGGCGGATCTCGAAACCCGCGGCCGGCCGTCCCGCCCGCCTCGCCCCTGGCTCGGCCTCTACGCCACGGAGACCGAGGACGGCGTCGTGGTGATGGGGCTCGCGGAGAAGGGCCCGGCGGAGGCGGCGGATCTGCGGGCGGGCGATCTGCTGACGGAGGTGGCGGGCGAGCCGGTGGCCGACCTCGCCGGATTCTTCCGGCAGGTCTGGGCGCTGGGAGAGGCGGGCGTGCGCGTGCCCCTCACGATCAACCGGGACGGCCGCCTGACGCGCCTCTCGCTGACCTCGGTCGACCGCGACCGCTTCCTGATGGGACCGAAGCTGCACTGACCGCCGGCCGCGCGGCCGGCACCGGAAGCACTGGCCGCAGGCTCACACGACGAAGACATCCGCGTGATCGAGGGAGGCGTGGTTGTCCAAGATCGCGATCAGGACAGCCGCCTTCCGGCCGCTGCCATCGGAATCGTAGAACAGCTCGCCGGTCTGCTGCCGGTAGAGCAGGCGGTCGTCGGCATCGGGCCCGGCCTCGTCGAGATTCTTGAACTGCGCGGAGGCCAGAATCCCGATCTCCAGGCTGGAGAAGACCCGGTGATCGAGGCGGAGCACGTCGTCCTGTGACGAGAAATCGGTGATGTGGTCGACAGTGCCGTGGCCGGGCCGCGTGTCGAACACGAAGGTGTCGGCCCCCGCCCCGCCCGTCAGCCAGTCGGCTCCGCGCTTGCCCGCGAGGATGTCGTCGCCGGCTCCGCCATCGAGCCGGTTGCCGCCGGCATTGCCGATGAGCGTCTGGTCGAAGGCGTTGCCGGTGAGCGCGAGGGGCTCGCGGCCGGTGCTCCGGGCAAGCTGCAGGATCTCGATCTCCTGGCCGGCGGCCAGCTGGTAGGAACTGGTCGCGACGAGCCTGTCGGTGCCCTGCCCCACCCCCTCGAACACTTGGTCGCCGGCCGTATCGACGACATAGGTGTCGTCTCCGGCCCCGCCGACGAGCTGGTCGTCACCGCCCCGGCCGCGCAGGATGTCGTCGCCCCCGTCACCGAACAGCCGGTCGGCGCCGTCCGTCCCGATGAGCGTGTCGTCGCCGCCGAAGCCCAGGACCGGCCGGCCGCTGTCATCCGCCTGCAGCCGGTCGGCCTCCCGGCCGCCGACGATATAGGCGATGCCCTCGCCCTTGTTCAGGAAGCCGTAATCGATCCCGGTCGCCTGCGTCGCCGCTCCGACCAGATTGCCGAAGGCCTCGGCCGGCATGCCTGCGGCCGGGCGGAGGGCGAGATCCTGAAAGAAGCGCGCATAGGTCTCGACGCCGAAATCCTCGTAGACTTGATAGAGCAGGGAAGCGGCGAGATCCGCCGCGCCCCAGTTGTCGGGGTTCGGAACGCCGGCTCCCGCGCCGAGGGTGTTGGCGAGGGTGTAGTTCGTGTCCTGGAAGAAGGTCTGCGCCAGATCTTCGAGGATGGAAGTTTTGAATTCATCGAACGGGAGCCCGCCGAAGGGGCTGCCGACGATGCCGGCCTCCTGCATCGATACGAAGCGGTTGGCGATGGCGAAGCCCGTGACGAAGGCATCCACCGACCCCAGCTGCGGCCCGTAGAACCAGAAATTCCGCCCGAGCTCGTAGAAGATCGTCTGTTCGAAGCGGCCGTCATCGGCGGCGCCGGCATATAACTGATCGAAGGCGCCGGTCGTCAGCTCGATGCCGGACGCACCGAGATAGCCGATCGCGCTCGCCGCCCCGCCGAGTGCCGTGGGCACCTCGGCGATCGAGACCAGACCGTTATAGAGCTTGTAGGGGGCCGGGATCTGCCCGGTGATCTTGGCATAGACGTCGTAGGCGGCGTCGATCCTGCCGAGGATGGCCTCCATGACATCGCCGTCGAGATCGCTGGCTTGCGTCAGAAGGGCGACGCGCTGTCCCTGCCACGGGGAGAGCGAGATGAGGTAGCCGTCATAGGCGTAGTAGGGGAGCGCCCTATCGGGAGATACCGCCATGTGCCGCCCTCTGTTCTGGCCGGTGCGCCATCGGCTCCGAGGGTGGACAACGATAAAGCGCAGGCGCCCGCGCCGTAACGACCCCGGTTGTGGCGGTCACCGGCAATTGCGGGGTAACACCTCGGGCGACGACGCCGTCACCGGAATGCGGAGCGGCGCGTAGGTTGCGCGGTAGCTGCGCGGCCCCATGACGGGGAGGAGGAGGCGCCGGGCCCAGCCCGGCAGGCGCGCGGTGCGCGACAACCGGTCGGTCATGGCCTGAACATGCGCCACGCGGGGCCGGCGCAGCGCCTCGTAATCCGCTCCCGCCTCGTCCCAATTCCCACGCCCGGCGAGCCGGTCGGCCAGAACCAGCGCATCCTCCAGGGCGAGGGCGGCCCCCTGCGCCCAGACCGGCGCGGTGGCATGCGCCGCGTCACCCGCGAGCAGGACACGACCCCGGTGCCAGTGCGGGATGCGCACCTCCTCCAGGGGCGAGTGATGGATCGCGTCCGGCCGCGCCAGGGCCGTGTCGAGGGCATCGCGGACGGGGCGGGGATAGCGGGCGAACACGCTCCGCAGCAGGGCCGGATCGGGGCGCGTCGTCGCGATTCCGCTGGCCGACACCCAGGCATAGGCGTCGCCGCGATCGATGGGGATGAGCAGGAACAGGCTCCCGGCCCCGGCCCAGAGCGTCCAGGCCTCCACCCCCGGATTCGGCACCATGAAGCGCCAGCTGGCGGGGGCCAGCATCGCCGCCCCGAGCGCCCGCTCGCCGAACAGGCCGCGCCGGATCGTCGAATGCACCCCATCCGCGCCGACGAGCAGCCCGCCGGCCTCGACGCCGCCATCCGTGAGGGTGACGGCGACGCCTCCGGCCTCCTGGTGAAACGCCGCGATTCCGCGATCCCGCCGGAGGTCGTCCGAAGGCAGGCCGAGCGCCAGAAGGCGCAGCAGGTCGGCCCGGCGCAGGCAGCGTGGAACCCTGTCGTCGCCCCAGAACGCGTCCTCGTCGATGGCGAACAGCAGGCGCCCGGTCTCGGTGCGGTATTCGCGGCGGCGAATGGGCGCCCCGAGGGCGCCCAGCTCCTGCGCCAGGCCGAGCTGCGCCAGCGCCTGGACCGCATTGCCCGGCAGGTTGATGGCGAGGCCCGCATCCGCCGGTTCCGCGCGCCGCTCCCAGGTGAGCGACGGGATGCCGCGCCGCTGCAGCGCCCGCCGCAGGGCGAGGCCGGCAATGCCGCCCCCGGCGATGAGGACCCGCTCGGTCTGTTCCCGCTCCATCGGTGCCCCCTCGTCGCTCGGCGGCGCGTCAGCCGTCATGATGTCCCGCCGCTCCGGTCCCCGCGACGGTTCCGGGCATGACGATGCGGGCCGCCGCATTGATCGCGGGCCTGCCTGGTTCTATCCCGTCGCGATGACGAACCCGATCCATATTGTCGGCGGCGGCCTCGCCGGCTCCGAGGCGGCTTGGCAGATCGCGCAGGGCGGCCGCAAGGTCGTGCTCCACGAGATGCGCCCCGTGCGCGGCACCGACGCCCACCAGAGCGACGGCCTCGCCGAGCTGGTCTGCTCGAATTCCTTCCGCTCGGACGACGCCAACGGCAACGCCGTCGGCCTGCTGCATCAGGAGATGCGGACCTTAAGCTCGCTGATCATGCGCGCGGCCGATGCCAACCAAGTGCCCGCGGGCGGTGCGCTCGCCGTCGACCGCGAGGGCTTCTCGCGCGCCGTCACGACGGCGCTGGAGGAGCATCCGAACATCACGATCCTCCGCGAGGAGGTCGCCGGATTGCCGCCGGAGGAGTGGGGCTCGACCATCCTCGCCACCGGTCCCCTCACCTCCCCGGCCCTGGCCGAGGCCGTGGGGGCGCTGACCGGCAAGGAATCCCTCGCCTTCTTCGACGCCATCGCCCCGATCGTCCACCGTGAGTCGATCGACATGGGCAAGGCGTGGTTCCAGTCGCGCTACGACAAGGCCGGGCCCGGTGGCACCGGGGCGGACTATCTCAACTGCCCGATGGACCGGGAGCAGTACGAGGCCTTCGTCGCCGCGCTGATCGCGGGTGAGAAGACCAGCTTCAAGGAATGGGAGGCCTCGACCCCCTATTTCGACGGCTGCCTGCCGATCGAGGTGATGGCCGAGCGCGGCCCCGAGACCCTGCGCCACGGGCCGATGAAGCCGGTCGGGCTCACCAACCCGCACAACCCGACGGTGAAGGCCTACGCCATCGTCCAGCTGCGCCAGGACAACGCCCTCGGCACCCTGTTCAACATGGTGGGCTTCCAGACCAAGCTGCGCCACGCCGAGCAGGTCCGCGTCTTCCGCACCATCCCGGGGCTGGAGAATGCCGAATTCGCCCGGCTCGGCGGCCTGCACCGCAACACCTATCTCGACAGCCCGCGCCTGCTCGACGCGACCCTGCGGCTGAAGGCGCGGCCCTCCCTTCGCTTCGCCGGGCAGATCACCGGCTGCGAGGGATATGTCGAGAGCGCCGCCGTCGGGCTGATGGCCGGCCGCTACGCCCTGGCCGAGGCGGAGGGCCGGAGCCTTGGCCCCCTGCCCCCGACCACAGCGCTCGGCGCCCTGATCGGCCACATCACCGGCGGCCATGTCGAGGCGACCGAGGAGGCGGAGCGCAACGCCCCCCGCTCGTTCCAGCCGATGAACGTGAATTTCGGGTTGTTCCCGCCCCTGGAGCGGATGCCGCGCAACGAGACCGGCAAGCGCCTGCGGGGGCCCGAGAAGGCTGCCCTCAAGAAGCGGGCGCTGACCGACCGGGCACGCGCGGATCTCGCCGGCTGGATGGCCGGCGAGGGATTGGCGCAGACGGCGGCGGAGTAGGTCACGGCGTCGCCGCTCAGGGCTCTGCCCTGAGAACCTGCCAAAGGGCCCCGAGGCCCTTTGAATCGATCTCCGGATGTCGGAAGCTCAGAACGGGCCCGGCTTCGACCACACCGTGTGGTTGACCTGATCGATATAGGACAGGACGATCCGCACGACCTTGGTCGAGACCGCGCCGCCCTGGTAATCCGGCACGGCGCCGGCGAAGCGGCGGCCTTCACCGTATCCGTCGCGCACGGCCCTCACCGCCTCGACCAGATCGACCTTGCCGAGCGGCGCCACGATCAGCGTGCCGGCATCCATGCCCTCGGGCCGCTCATGCGCGTCGCGGAAGGTGACCGCCGGCAGATCGAGCAGCGCGGATTCCTCGGCGATGGTGCCGCTGTCGGACAGAACACAATGGGCGCTCGTCTGCAGCTTCACATAGTCGATGAAGCCGAAGGGCGGCAGGAAGCGCACGCTGTCCGGCAGGGCGATGTCGCCCACCGCCTCGAGCCGGGCGCGGGTGCGCGGATGGGTCGAGACGACGATGGGCAGGCCGAAGGCCGCGTGCAGGCGGCCCAGCTCCTCGAGGAAGACCCGCAGCCGGGCCGGCGAATCGACATTCTCCTCGCGATGCGCCGAGACGATGAAGAACCGGTCGGGTTCGAGACCGAGCCGGGTCAGCACGTCGGAGGCCTCGATCTTCGGGCGGAACTCGGCCAGCACCTCTTCCATATGCGAGCCGACCTTGAAGATCCGCTGCCCCGGCAGGCCCTCGTCCAGCAGGTAGCGGCGGGCATGCTCGGTGAGGACGAGGTTCACGTCGCTCAGATGGTCGATGATCTTGCGGTTGATCTCCTCCGGCACCCGCTGGTCGAAGCAGCGATTGCCCGCCTCCATGTGGAAGACCGGGATCTTGCGGCGCTTGGCCGGGATCACGGCGAGGCCCGAATTGGTGTCGCCGTAGATCATCACCGCGTCGGGCTGCTCCTGGGCGAGCACCTCGTCGGCCCGCTCGATCACCCGGGCGATCGTCGCGGCGGCGTTGGGGCCGGCCGCGTCGAGGAAGTGGTCGGGCTTGCGGATGCCGAGATCGTCGAAGAAGATCTGGTTGAGTTCGTAATCGTAGTTCTGCCCCGTATGGACCAGAACATGGTTCGTCAGCCGATCCAGCTTGCGGATCACCAGCGACATCTTGACGAGTTCGGGCCGCGTCCCGACCAGGGTGAGGATCTTGCGCAAGGGATTCGTCCTGGCTCGTGAGACGTCACCGGCCCGAGCGCGTCGGGCCGGATCTCTCGTTCGTGGTTTCAATCCGGCATGTGGGCCGATGCCCTCTCGCGCGCCGAACCGTTTCCCTTCGGCGCGGGGACGTCCTCGGGCTTAGGAGGCGGCCTTCGCGCGGCTGGCGGGCTTCAGGGCCTGCTGGATGTAGTCGAGCTTCAGCAACAGCTCGATGACCTGCTGCCGGTTCAGCCGCTGCGTGTTGTGCGAGGTGTAATCGTCGGCGGCCGAGATCGCCGTCTCGCCGGAGGTGAAGAACTTCGAGTAGTTCAGGTCACGGTCGTCGGCGGGGATGCGGTAGAACCCGTCCATATCCTCGGCGCGGGCCATTTCCTCCCGCGAGACCAGGGATTCGTAGAGCTTCTCGCCGTGGCGCGTGCCGATGATCCGGACCTCGTTCCGGGCCTCGAAGATCGTCCGCAGGGCCTCGGCCAGGTCCTCCACCGTGCAGGCGGGGGCCTTCTGCACGAAGATGTCGCCCTGGCGCCCGTTCTGATAGGCGAACAGCACGAGATCGACCGAATCCTCCAGCGACATCAGGAAGCGCGTCATCGCCGGGTCGGTGATGGTGATGTCCCGCCCTTCCTTGATCTGGTTGACGAAGAGCGGGATCACCGAGCCGCGCGAGGCCATGACGTTGCCGTAGCGCGTGGCGCACAGGATCGTGTCGTCCTTGGCGAGCATGCGCGACTTGGCGATCGTCAGCTTCTCCATCATCGCCTTGGACAGGCCCATGGCGTTGATCGGGTAGACCGCCTTATCGGTGGAGAGCACGACCATCCGCTCGACACCGTTGTCGACGGCGGCGTTCAGCACGTTCTCGGCGCCGAGGATGTTCGTGCGCACCGCTTCCATCGGATAGAATTCGCAGGACGGCACCTGCTTCAGGGCGGCCGCGTGGAAGATGTAATCCACGCCCTTCACGGCCTGCGCGATCGAGTTGTACTCGCGCACGTCGCCGATGAAGAAGCGGATCCGCGGATCGCGCAGCAGGAGCCGCATGTCCTCCTGCTTCTTCTCGTCCCGGCTGAAGACGCGGATCTGGCCGATATCCGTCGCCAGGAAGCGCTGGATGACGGCGTTGCCGAACGAGCCGGTGCCGCCGGTGATGAGGAGGGTCTTGCCGGAGAACATCAGCGCGCCTGTGAGAAGAATTCGTCGTCGAAGCGACGCATGTTGCGGATCAGGTCCGGCCAAGCGGGCGGCGCGTAGCCGACGGCCGCCCGGAACCGGTCCGAGTTGAGGGAGCGATCGATGGCCACGGCGTCGTCGGGCTCGATCTCGGTCGAGACGCCGTAGATCTCCTTGACGATCCCGAGCAGGTCGAACTTGCTGATCGGATCGACGCTGACGTGATAGACGCCGCGCAGATCGGGGTTCGGCAGCACGTGCTCGGCGATGACCCGCACCAGCTCGTCCGTGGTCAGGCCGGAGAAGATCGCCTTGCGGTAGCCGCGCACGCGGCCGCTCTGCGACAGGAACCACTCGACCAGGCCGTTGCGGCTGCCGACCTCGCGGCCGATGATCGAGGTGCGCAGGGTCACAGCGTTCGGGTAATCGACCTCGCCGAGGAGCTTCGAGCGACCGTAGAGATCCTCCGCGTCCGAAGCGTCGCTCTCGCGGTAATCGCCCTTGCGGCCGGTGAAGACGCAATCGGTGCTGATATGGACGAGGCGCGCGCCGACGAGATCGGCGAGCCGCGCCAAGCGATGCGGCAGAATGGCATTGATCGGGATCGCGACGAGCGGATCCTCCGCCGAGGCAAGCTGCTTGACGATGCCGACGCAGTTCAAAACCACGTCGGGCCGCACCTCGCGCAGGAAGCCGGCCAATGCGTCCGCATTGTCGACATCGATCCCGATGACAAGGTTCTTCGCCAGATCCGCCGGGAAGATGCGCTTTGCCGCCGCGGAGCGCGCGGAGCCGTAAACCTCACCAGGAAACCGGTGTGAAAGGTATTGAAAAGCAGCACTTCCGAGCATTCCGGAAGCACCTAAGACTGCAATTTTCAAAGGTATGACCCTCTGCCGGTTGGCACAGCTTTATTCGACTTCACAGAAAGTGCCGAATTCCGGTGCGGCAGCGATCTTCATTGAGCGGCGGCCACGGAAATCATAAAACCATGCTGCGAGCAAGCCTCTTCCTGCATTCCAGGCAAGCTCCGGCGAGCGCCCATCGAGATAGTCCAGGGCGCAGGCGATCGCGAGATGGCCGAGATCCACAGGGGCCTCCATCCAGCCGGGCTCGCCCTCGAGCCGGTCGAGAATGGCGGCGATGGCCGCCTCCTGGCGAGCCACGACCCGCTCGATCCGCTCGCCTTCGGGACCGAGGCGTTCGACGAAGCGGCGGATGACCGCCTCGGCCAGGGCATCCCCGAGCGCTTCGCGCCGGAGGATGTCCCAGCGGCGAGAATCGGCCGGCACCAAGCGGGTTCCGGCGAGGTCGTCGAGATAGCGGGCGATGACGGGCGAGTCGTAGAGCGCGGTTCCATCCGCGAGCAGCAGGGTCGGAACCTTGCCGGTGGGGTTGTGCCGGCGCAGGTCTTCATCGGTCCAGGGATCGATGCGGATGAGGCCGAGGCGCGCTTCGAGCCCGAGTTCGGCGACAACCGCCAGGATCTTCCGCGAGAACGGGGATCGCGGCGCATAGAAAAGACGCATGGTCGTCGAACCGATAGCCCTTGATCGCTCATGCACCGAGCCGAATCGGCATGACAGCGATGTGTCATGGGGAAACGTCTCGGCCGTGCTCACGCGCCTGTGTCCGGTGCAATTCTGCCGTCAGGGTTCCGTCCGGCCGTGAACAGACGACTCCATCCGCCGGGACGACAAGCCTCCTCGATCCTGAAACGGACGAGGCGGCATGGGTTCAGAACCGGAACTCTCGATATCGAAGGGCCGTGTCGGATTCCAAATTCTGTCAATAGATCGTAACGGGACGAGACGAAAAATCAATCCAGTATCGCCAAGGCGGGATGGAGTGCCGGGAGTAAACCTAGAGTATACCTGGAAGGTCGAGTAGCTGACGCCTGCATCCCGGAAATACCGAATTTCTGTTCTTTGGCCGCCCCTGGCTATGTCCTGACGGATGATCTAGGAGGCGCCGCAGAAGGCAGGCTTGGCTTTCCAGCGGCGCGAGGGGCGGGCCGTGCATCTGGGGATGCTGTGGGATGGATACGGTGTGCGACCAGGATGCGGGAAGCCACGGCCGGGCGGCGCGGCTTGCCTGGCGCTCGGAGGTTTTATCGGTTGCCTTCCAGTATCTTGCAGTCAAGCTTGCGGATCGGAAGCGGCGGCGCTCCGGCCGGCACGATCGCCGTAACGAGGCGGCGCATGCCTTCGACATCGGCCTGATCGCCGCCTCAGGGCTGTTCGATTCGGCCTTCTATCTCGCTGCGAACGAAGATGTCGTGCGGGCGAAGCTCGATCCGCTGCAGCATTACCTCTGGCACGGTGGTCTGGAGGGCCGTCAGCCAAGCCCCGCCTTCGATGGTGCCGCTTATCTCGCCAGCTACGAGGATTTGAGGGAAGCGGGCGTCAACCCGCTTCTTCACTACCTCAAGTTTGGTGTTGTGGAGGGCCGCGCCGCCGGTGCCCCGACGAAACACCCGGCGCCGCGCCGGCTGGCGGATGTTCTGGAGCTGACCGGTTCCGCAACAGTGGCCGGCTTGGTCGAGATCCCCGCAAGCCTGCCGGATCCGAGCAGCTACGCCGCGGCTCTGGATCTGAAAGCCGTCGTCGAGGCACGTGAGGGTGAACTCGCTGCAGCGTTGGCGGCGACCGCCCGGCGCAACGATGAGTTGCGTACCGTTCTGGCGGAGCGAGCCGCGGAACGGGCGGCGATGCAGGATCGCGAGGCGGCCCATGGGGCCGAGGCAGAGACGCTGCGGGCGGCGCGCGAGGCTGTCGAGCTGCGGCTCTACGTTGCTAACGCGTCGCTGCAGCGCGCCGTTGCCCGCGGTGACGCCTTGATGGCGGCCCAGCAGGCGAACGAGCGGGAGAAGGACGCGCTTCGGCAGGAGCGGGAGGACATCGAGCTGCGGCTCTACGCTGCCAATGCCTCGCTGCAGCAGGCGATTGCCCGCAACGACGCCTTGATGGCGGCCCAGCAGGCGGACGAGCGGGAAAAGGACGTGCTTCGGCAGGAGCGGGACGATAGCGTGGCGCGGCTCGACGCTGCCAATGCCTCGCTGCAGCAGGCGATTGCCCGCAACGACGCCTTGATGGCAGCCCAACAGGCGGACGAGCGGGAGAAGGACGCGCTTCGGCAGGAGCGGGACGACAGCCTGGCGCGGCTCGACGCCGCCGAGACGGCGTTGCAGGCAGCGCTGGCGCGGAGTGACCAGGAGCGGCGGACGCTCGAAGAGGAACTCGCCACCTTGCGGGCCGCCGTGGCCGCTGGGCGCAACGAGGTGGAGGCGGCGCGCTCGGAATTGGCCAAGACGGCTGGTGAGCTGGCGATTGCGGCGCGCGAGCTGATGCTCACCGGCAGGGAGTTGCAGCGCCTGCAGGGCGAGGAAGGCGATCACCTCCAGGTCCGCGCCGAACGCGACGCGCTGCGTCTCCACGTCGCCACCCTCGAGCGTGATCTGCAGCACGGGCGCGAGCAGGAGGCCGCCCTGATCGCGAGCCGGGCCGAGGCTGCCGTCCTGAACGAGGTCAGGACCGGTCTCGCCAGTGCCGCTCAGAGCACGATGGTGACGATCCAGCTCTCCGAGGCGCGCGACCAGCTCGCCGGCCGCCTCGAACTGCTCACTGGCGAAATCGCCACTCTGCGCCGCGGTATCGAGGCGAAACCGGATGCCGGTTCTCTGGCCGCTCGAACCCTTTATCTCGACCTTCTCGAGGCGGCCCTGACCGGTCTGCTCACCAGTGACGAGAACATGGCCCCCTGGGGAGGCACCGCCTTTGACCCGGACCGGCGCCTGATCGGCCGCGATTGGCCGAGGACGGCCGTAACCATGATCGGCACGGCGCGGATGCGCAATCTCCGGCGCCTACTGGAGACGGCTCTCGACGACGGCATCGAGGGAGATGTCCTGGAAGCGGGCGTGTGGCGGGGCGGCGCCTGCATCTATATGCGCGGCATCCTCGCGGCTCGCGGCATTGTCGATCGCACCGTCTGGGTTGCGGATTCCTTTGCTGGATTGCCTCCGCCCGACGCCGAGCGCCACCCGGCGGATCAAGGCGACGAGCACCATACCGTCCAGGAGCTTGCGATTTCACTCGATTCCGTTCGAGGGAACTTCGCGCGCTTCGGTCTCCTCGACGACCGAGTCGCCTTCCTGCCCGGCTGGTTCAAGGACACCCTGTCCGAGGCGCCAGTCGAGCGTCTTGCCGTGCTGCGTCTCGACGGAGACATGTACGGTTCGACCATCGACACGCTCGAAACGCTCTATGCGAAGGTGTCGCCGGGCGGCTTCATTATCGTCGACGATTACATCCTGAAGGCTTGCCGTGCGGCGGTGGACGATTACCGGACGCAGCACAACATCAATGAGCCGATCATCGCCGTGGACGGTGCGGCGGTCTATTGGCGGAAAGCGAAGTAATCGCCTTATGTCAGATGATCTAAAGGTCAGCATCGTCATGCCCGTCTATAACGGCGGGTCCTACTTCGAACTGGCGCTGCAGAGCGCCCTCGCCCAAACATACCGCAACATCGAGATCGTCATCGTCAACGATGGCTCGACGGATGGAGGCGCCACCGATGCTGTGGCCCGCCGCTACGCCGAGCGGCATCCGGACACGATCCGTTACTTCCACCAAGCAAATACCGGCGTTGCCGGCGCCCTGAACAAAGCCGTCGGCGAGATGACCGGCGACATCTTCTGCTGGTTGAGCCACGACGATCTCTACGCTCCCGAGAAGACGGCCGTACAGGTCGATTTCTGGCGTCGACTGGGGCGGCCGGACGCGATGCTCATCTCGAACTACACCCTCATCGATCCCGAGGGACGGGAATTCGCGAACGTTCAGTTCGACCATGAGCAGTTCAAGCGTGCGCCGATGCTGCCTCTGTTTCGCGGTGCCGTGAACGGATGTACCGTCTTCATCCCGGTGGATGTGCTGCGCACCATTCCGGGCCCGTTCGACCTCAGCCGGCGCTTCACGCAGGACTTCCAGCTCTGGCGGCAGCTCATCCGGCAGACCGACTTCTTCCACGTGCCGCAATCGCTGGTTCATTACCGCGTCCATCCAGGGCAGGATTCGCAGCGGCCGGACATCGCGGAGGAAGGCGAGACCCTCTGGCGGGCGATGGTGGACGAGACGACCGAGATCGAGCGTGTCCAGATGTATGGCAGCTCCTGGCGCTTCTATGAGGAGACGCGGAAGATCCTCGCGCCGACGCCCTATGTCGACACCGTTCGGCATCTGGAGGAGCAGCGCGACCGATCTCTCACCGAGACCCTGGTCTCGGTCGTGATGCCCTTCTTCAACGAGATCGCCCTGGTTCGCCGGGCGCTGGCGAGCATCCTGACCCAGACCTACCGCCACCTCGATATCGTCCTGGTGGATGATGGCTCGACGGAGCCGGTGGACGATCTTCTGCGCGATGCCGCTGCCGACACACGGGTGCGGGTGCTTCGCACGCCTAACCGCGGCCCTGGAGCCGCCCGCAATCTCGGAATCCGGAATTGCCGGGGCGATTACGTCGCGTTTCTTGATGCCGACGACCTCTTCCTGCCGAACAAGATCGAGGTGCAGTTTCGAGAGATGATAAGGCAGGGCGCCGTGGCCTCGCATACATCCTACCTTGTCGTCGACGATGGATCTGAGAACGCCAGCGTGATCGAGTCCGGTCTTGCCTCCGGACGAATCTATCCCGGAATCATCTCGAATTGCCCGATCGCGACGCCGACTGTCATGCTCCATCGGCTCGTTCTAGCCGAGGGATTCGAGTTCGCCGATGCGGCGCTCGCCGAGGATGTCGTCGCCTGGATTGATTTGAGCGTGCGGCACGACATCCTGGGGCTGAACGAGCCGCTCACGGTGGTGGAGCGCGACACGAACACCGCCTCCACCGACGTGGCCAAAAGCATGCAGGGGCTGCAGAACCTGCTGAAGCGCTTTGGCGATGACCCGGTCCATGGACGGCAATCGGCGCGCTTGGCGGAGCTCCAAGCGGGGGTTGAGTATCTGAGCGCTCTCAAAGGGGCGGGCGTCGAACGACTTCCGCTGGCGAGTTCCACCGAAGCGCAGCGTCTAGCCCACAAGGCTTTGCTTCTTTCCTATCACGAGCAATTTGCAGGGCGCGATGCCGCGGCTGCCTTCGAAATGCTTTCATGGGCGAATGCCCTCAATCCGACCGTCGAAACGTTGGTTGCACTCGGTGTGTCGCACACGACGCGTGGGCAGCCTCAGCGTGCCCTCGATGTTCTTGATCAGGCGGCCGCTATGGCAGGGGAGGACATACCGGCAGCCCTGCTGCATATCAGGGCAATCGCCAAATGTTATCTTGGTCGCTTAGAAGATGCTCTAATCGACATGCAGAGCGCTTGGGCTCTGTTGCCAAGCAGCGAAAGCATCGGCTACGGACTGGCCAGCCTCAACGCTTACCTCGGGCGGTTTGAAGAGGCAGGAGAGCTTTTCTCAACTCCTCTCACCGTTCAGCTCGATAATGGTGGGACGACCAGTACCGCAATCATTTGTTTTGATGAGCCAGATGCATTGATCTGTGAAGAGTTTGATCGGTCAAATCTTCGCAGAATCTCGTTCGATCAAGACGGTCTACGGTCGCGCCATGCGGCTTGCGATCTTGTGCTCTGCTTCTGCTGTGATATAAAATATTTTCGTCTTTTCTCTGCTGCGGTGCTTCGGTCCATTCAGCAAAATGCTGGTCTTGAGGCTGGTCTACATATTCATGTCGTAAACCCCGACGACGCCATTGCGGCTGAGTTCGAGCAGCTCCGAATCAAGACAACTATTCCACTTTCTCTCTCAATCGAGAGGGTCGATCTCTCAGCGTTCGATGATTTGCAGCGTAAAACTTACTATTCATGTTCAAGATTCTTAGTCATGCCCGATTTAATGCAATCAATCTCGCGTCCTATTATATTGATGGATGCTGACCAATTGGTGGTGCGGCCTCTTGACGGCTTGTTCGAGCAAATGCGGGGAGCCGATGCCGGATTGTTGATTTTTCCCCACGCGGCCTTCAACATACTATCCCTCGTATCGGCCTCAGTTATATTCGCAAATTCAAATTCAAAATCTGTTAAATTTTTTAAGGGCATCGCTGGTTATTTGTCGTCAATGCTGTTGTCTCCTGATCGGGTGCAGTGGCATCTCGATCAGGCAGCTCTTGCCGTGGCTTTTATCAGGAACAAGTCAGTAGCAGTGCGGGCACTCCCTTCAGGTATCATGCAATCAAGTGTCTACGATGGGCAGCAGATAGACTTTAAAGATGCTCTTTTCTGGTCAATAACCTATTCTATTCCAAAAAACGCAGAAAAGATCAACACGGAGTTTTTCTCAGGGTTCGCTGATGCGTAAGATTTGATATTCTCATCGAAATTATCCGTGGATTTGCCTGCATTCTGGATCTTGGAGTAACGCTATGACACTAAACCGAATCCTCTCGCCAGAAGAGTGCGCACAGCACGTCACGAAGCTGTTGGACGGACCGGAACCAGCATTCCTTGGCCGGCTTGGCGGTGTCGATACCAATGCAGCTGTCTTTACCGAAGGTTTGACTGTCGACAACGTCGCCTTTCAGCATGCCAAGAGCGAATTGGAGACATATACAGGCTATTATGACGGTCTCGGTGATGCTGCTCGGCTGCCTGAGTTTCTCGACCTGCTCACCCAATCATATCGAGCGTCCAAGACGCTATCTGTTGGCCACGCTTATCTCATCGCTCCATTTTTCCCAGAAATCATAGATTTCCCACCTCCGCCCGAAACGGCAATATCCAAATGTGAGCGCTGGGTAAGAGAAGTCGTTGGCGCTAACCGAGACATGACGCTAATTCCATATAATTTTGTCGAACGACTTAATCTGGGTGGACCATCGCTATTTTCTGTCTTCAGTGACATCCTGCCAAATAAGAAAGTTCTGGCAGTTACGCCGTTTTCTGAAACGATTAGAAGCCAGTTT
>DYYG01000008.1 GCA_020741775.1 Methylorubrum populi | reverse complement strand
AACCAGGGCATCACCTCGATCCAGAAGCTGATCGACTCGGCCAAGTCGACCGCCAACCAAGCTCTCTCGACCCAGATCACCACCACGGGCACCGCCGGCACGGATTTCGCCGCCAGCACCAGCAGCAACACCACCGTCAACTTCTACGTCAACGGTGCGACCAAGACGGCGACGATCGCCAGCGGCTCGACCATCGATGCGGCGATCACCGCGCTCAACACCGCCGCCGGCTCGACGATGTTCTCGAAGGACACCAGCGGCAAGAAGATGGTGCTGAACGCCAGTTCCGCCGTCGAGTTCGCCACGACGGGCGATCAAACTGCGCTGGGCTTTGCCGCCGGCACGGGCAGCGCCACGGCGGACAAGTACGGCACCGGCAACACGGTGGCGGCCAGCAGCTCCAACCTGACGATCGCGGGCGTCGATACCCGCGCGAAGCTCGCCGAGCAGTACAACAGCCTGCTGATCCAGATCACGCAGCTGGCCAAGGATGCGAGCTTCAACGGCGTCAATCTGATCAGCAACGGTGATCCGACCAACAAGCTGCATATCAGCTTCAACGAGAAGGACACCGCCAACCTCGACGTTCAGGGCAAGGACCTGACCTCCGACGGCCTCAAGCTCAACCCGATCAACGGTAATTCGGGTACGACGGCGAATGGCCAGGGCTTCTTCCTGCTCGATGCCGACGTCAAGACGACGCTGACGGGTCTGAGCACGGCGTCGGATACCCTGCGGTCGGCCAGCTCGACCTTCGGCTCCAACCTTTCGGTGGTCCAGAACCGACAGGATTTCACCAAGCGCCTCGTCAACATCCTCGATACCGGCGCGTCGAACCTGACCAATGCCGATCTCAACGAGGAGGCGGCGAACTCGCAGGCGCTGTCGACCCGCCAGTCGCTGGGCATCTCGGCCCTGTCCCTGGCCAACCAGGCGCAGCAGGGCATCCTTCAGCTCCTGCGTTAAGGCCGGGCATCCTCCGATGCGGGACCGGCGTCCCGCACCGTCGACCTTTCAAAAGGGGCGGCCGCGCGCAGCGGTCGCCCCTTTTGTCATGGCGCGTTCCCGTTCCATGGGAGGCGGCGGGCGTCCGGCCGAGCCGAAGCCCGCGCCATCCCCGCCGAGACTGGGCGGAGGCCGGAGGAGTCCATAAATCAGCCGCGTTGTGCGCCGCCTTATCGGCGCCGGCACGCTGTCCGCCGCGTCCCGTCCGGGGTCCTGAAATCACTCGATGAATGCCATCCTGATCAAGCTGTTCGCGACCGCGCTGACCCTCAGCCAGGTCACGACGCGGCCCGACGCGGTGCGGACCCAGTTCGATGCCACCAAGGACGGCGCCGAGGTCGTGCGCATTCTGCGCGACGGCTGCGCCCATATGCGCAAGTCCTTCGACATTGAGGACATCAACCTCGACGAGCTGATCTCCACCGCCATGGAGGATCCGAGTGCGGTGGCGGGCGACAACGCGCCCAAGATCCTGCACGGGCTCGATCTGACCGAGCTGAACACGAGCTACAAACAGTTCTGCAAGGGCGAGAACCCCGCCAACTCGCCCTTCGAGGCGGGCGCGGTGATCGCCTTCTACAACAATGCGGTGAAGGACCTGCCCTCGGCGGAGGCCCTGCGCGACATCAAGCTCGCCAGCGCCAGCGTGATCCTGGACGCGGCCGGAAAGCCCTATTCGGAGACCTTCGAGGCCCATGGGCGGCGCCTCGTCGTGCCGATCGATCAGGTGCCGGACCTCGTGCAGAAGGCCTTCGTCGCGGCCGAGGACAAACGCTTCTACAGCCATCACGGCATCGACGAGCGCGGCGTGATCCGCGCCTTCGTCGGCAATCTCGCCTCGCCGGGGCGCCCGGCCGGCGGCTCCACCATCACCCAGCAGGTGGTGAAGAACCTCTCGGTCGGCGACGACGTCACCTACGAGCGCAAGATCCGCGAGATGATCGTGGCCTCGCGCCTGGAGCGGATCCAGACCAAGCCGCAGATCCTGGGGCTCTACCTCAACGGCATCTATCTCGGCCGCGGCGCCTACGGCATCGAGATGGCGGCGCGGAGCTGGTTCGGGAAGTCGGTGGGCGCGCTCACCCTGCCGGAGGCCGCCCTGCTCGCCGGGCTGCCGAAGGGCCCGAACTATTACAGCCCCGACAAGTATCCCGAGCGGGCCCGTGAGCGGCGTGCCTACGTGCTCAGCCGCATGAAGGAAGAGGGCACCATCACCGAGGCGCAGATGAACGCGGCGATGGCGAGTGACCTCGGCATCAAGCCGCCGGATGCCGCGCGCCAGGATTCCGGCTTCTACCTCGTCGATCACATCGCCCGCGAGGCCCGCACCTTCGCCGGGCTCGATTCCCTCACCAGCGCCTCCTACACCGTGCGCGCCACGGTGAATGCCGGGCTGCAGAGCGCATTAGAGGGGGCGCTGCAGGAGGGGCTCTCGACCTATGAGCGCGGCACCGGCCGGGCCCGCTACGAGGGGCCGGAGCTGAATCTCGCCGACGCGGTCAAGCGCATCGAGGCCGCCCCGGCGCCCGAGGCCCAGGCGGAGCCCGCGCCCGAACCGGCACCGAAGGCGGCGAAGGGCGCCAAATCGGCGAAGGCGCCCGCCAAGCCCACGGTGAAGCCGGCTTGGCAGCGCGCGCTCCTCGCCGCCCGGCCCCCGCTCTACGATGTGCGCTGGCCCCTCGCCGTGGTGCTCCAGACCGGCAAGAACGGCACCAGGGTCGGCTTGCCGGACGGGCGGGTCGCGAGCCTGGAGGCCGGCCCAGCCCGCGGAAAACTCCAGCTCTACGACGCGGTGCGCGTCCGCCTGCGCGAGGGCAAGGGCAGCCCCCGCGCCGACCTGCGGGTGCGCCCCACGGTTCAGGGCGCGGCCATCGTGCTGGAGAACCGCACCGGCAAGATCCTGGCGATGAGCGGGGGTTTTTCCTATCCCCTGAGCCAGCTCAACCGGGTGACGCAGACCGTGCGCCAGCCGGGCTCGACCCTGAAGCCCCTGACCTATCTCGCCGCCCTGAATGCCGGGTTTCAGCCCAACACCCTGGTGATGGACGCGCCGGTGACCCTGCCCCCCATCGGTGGGATCGGAGATTCCTGGTCGCCGAAGAATTATGACGGCGGCGGCTCCGGCGCGACGACGATGCGGCGCGGCCTCGAATTCTCGAAGAACCTCGTCACCGCCCGCCTGCTTCAGGGCGGCATCGCCCCCAAGGCGCCCGACAGCCTGCAGCGGGTCTGCGACATCGCCCTGGAGGCGCAGCTCTACGCCGAGTGCGAGCGCTACTATCCCTTCGTGCTCGGCGCCCAGCCTGTGCGGATGATCGATCTGGCGAGCTTCTACGCGGCCATCGCCAACGAGGGCGCGCGCCCGAGCGCCTATGCCCTGGAAGCGGTCGAGCGGGACGGCAAGCCGGTCTACAGCCATCCCGACAAGGCGCCGGTGCGGATCGGCTCCGCCGACGGGGTCGCCTTCTACCAGCTCAAGACCATGCTCCAGGGCGTGACCCAGCACGGCACCGCCGCGGCGCTCTCCGGCATCTCGGCCTATGTCGCGGGCAAGACCGGCACCTCGGAGAACGAGAACGACGCGTGGTTCGCCGGCTTCTCGAACGAGATCACCGTGGTGGTCTGGGTCGGCTACGACAATGCCGACGGGGTGCGCCGCACCCTCGGCCGTGGCCAGACCGGCGGCCATGTCTCGGTGCCGATCGCCCGGGCGATCTTCCAGGCGGCCTGGGCCAACGACGTACCGCGCACAGCCCTGGCGCCGCCATCCCCGCAGACGCGGGCGCTCATCGCCGATCTGCCGATCGAGCCGCGCAGCGGCCAGCGCATCTCCGGTGGCGGCTTCATCGAGCATTTCCGCCTCAAGGACGGCCGCGTCGCCGACACGCAATACGCGATGGTGCCGCGCGAGACCCTCTACGCCATGCGTCCCGATGCGGAGGACGGCGATTATGCCAATGCCGAGGACGGTGCGGATGTGGCCGGCGACGTCTTCGGCAACCTGACCGGCCCGCGCCGCGACGGCTACGACCCCTATGGCCAGAATCGCAGCGCCGACTCGGAGCCCGATCGGAGCGCCGATCGAAGCGCCGATCCTTGGGGCCTGCGCCGCGACCGCCGGGAGGAGCCGCGGGCCTGGCCCGGCCGCGACCGCTACGGCCAGGCCAACCCGGTGCCGTTCGGCTCGCCCTTCGACGACGAGGCCGAGCCGCGCCCCCGGCAGCGCCGCCGCGATCCCGACTATCTGTTCGGCGACGACCCGCGCTACTGAGCGGTCCCGCGTGACATCCCGCCGGCCGTTGCCGCCGGAGGCGGGCCGTCCCCGGGCTTCTCGCGAGGCTCGCCGACGCCGGTCTCCCGCCCGTTCCCTCATCGTGACTTCGAGGTTCGCTTTGCCCAGGCAGTTTCCGGCCGCCCTTCTCGTCGCCCTCGCCCTGGCCATCCCGGCCCGCGCGCAGGAGGCGAAGCCTCTCCCCAAGCCCGCCGCGCTGATCTCCGACCGGGTCAAGGACGTGCCGGCCCTTACCCCTGGCGATGCCGCGAGCCTCAAGCCCGGGACGGTGCTGTTCAGCGACCACCGCGAGGCCGCCTCGACCAACCCGGAGAGCGGCCTGATCGCCTTCGATGCGTGGCGCAAGAGCCGGCCGCAGGAGGCCGCGGCCCTGAGCCCCTGGCCCGATTACAAGGAGCCCGACTACACCCAGACGGTGAACGGCGTGGCCAAGCAGCGCCATGAGACCCTGAAGGTCTATGTCGCGGAAGGGCGGTTCGTGGTGGCCAAGCCGCCTTCCGCCATCGATCTCTCGGCCTTCGCCAATCTCGACTTCCTGGCCAAGATGGATCCGGTGATCCGCCACAAGCGCCTCGACCCGGCGGAGGCGACGCCGACCAAGGATCCGGCCGCCGCCTTCGCCCGGCGCCCGGACCGGCCCTGGTGCGCGGCCGGCGGCGTCTGCATCGAATCGCGCTACGATCTGGAGGGCAAGCTGCCGCTCGGGGTGAAGCTCGCCAACAAGCTCGAACTCGGGACCTCGAAGAAGATCGCCGAATTCGTCTCGTTCCAGAGCGAGCTGCGGGTGCTGCCGCCGGCCGAGGCCGCCGGGCTCTCCGCGCTCACCAAGATCGAGACCCCGGTGGCCGGCGGGCTGGAACAGACGATCTTCTGGGTCAACCAGATCCTGCGTTTCGGCAAGTTCCTGGCGGTGATGCAGCCGGCCCCCAACGATCCCGGCAAGACGGTGGTGACGACCTACATGGCGCTCGCCATCAAGGCCGACGTGCTCGACCGCAAGCAGGAATATGCCCGCGTGCCGGTGCTCAAGAACCTGCTGCCGGTGCAGGTGCTGATGGGCAATTCCTCGTTCAACACCGGTTCCTCGATCAGCGCCGGCGTGCCGACCTATGCCCGCAACCGCATCGCCGCTTTCGCCGATGCCCTGGCGAAGAACTGAACGGCTCCGGTCGATCTCCGTCGCGGCCGGAGCCGACGGGGAGCGTTGTGGGAGGATTGCAAAACCCGACTCATTGTCACTCATCCCTCACGAACCTGTGAGCAATGATGGGGGTGTCGCCGGGAGGCCACAGACGCCTGTTTGAATTTTGTATATATATTGCCTCGACTCGTTCCTGAGACCGCGAGTCAACTCAAGCGGCGCGCCCTTCCATGAGCGCGCCGTTTTTTCGTTTGCCGTCTTCAGAAGCTGCCTGGACCTTTGGCGAGACCGGCCAGAGTGAACAGATCTACCGAGAGCTTGGCGCCGACCACCAGGGCATCGGGAATGTTCTTGGGGTAAGTGGGAAAGCGCGTCTGGTCTGGGTTGACGATATATTGCAGGTTTGGGGTGAGGCGGATCGCGGGCGAGACCTGGATGCCGTAATTCAGCTCCATCATGATCTGCTGGCTCGGGATGGTACGAAACAGGCCGAGGGAGGCCTGCGCCGCCGCGATGTTCGAGAGCGCCAGCGGGCTGAATTTCTGCGTGTTGATGACGAAGCCGACCGTGTCGTAGGGCCGGCCGGCGAAGGTGCCGGTCTGGAGCGCACCGATCTCAAGGAAGTAATCCTCGGTGAGGCGCCCGCCGGCTCCTGCCATGGCGACGCCGAACAGGGTCAGGCCCTGGATGCCATTGGGGTCCGGGCGCCAGACCATCTGGTCGAACCGGGCATAGACGCCCGCGCGTCCGAACCGGGTGGCGGGGGAGAGCCCGGTCAGCACCCGTCGTCCGCCCGCCACGTCGAGCACCGGGTCGGTATAGTCCGAGCGGTCGACCCAGCCGCCGATGCCGTAATTGCGGGGCAGGGCGTCGTTGGCGAAGGTGGTGGAGTAGCCGAGTTCGAACGGCACGATGGCCCCGGTCGCGCCCTTGGTCGAGAAGTCGAGGCCGTTATCGCCGGGCTGCTGGTGCAGCGGGTTCACCTCGTAGGCGCCGACATGGAAGAACACCTTGTCGGTCAGCCACGCCTTGGCGTGGCCGCCCCAGCTCGCCACCGGCCAGAAGGTGAAGTTCGAGGTTTTGAACACGAAGGTCGGGTTGCCGCAGGCGGAATTCGTCTGGAAGTTGCAATAGGCCGGCGAGTTGAGGAAGTTGATGTTGGCGACCAAGCGCCCGACTTCGAGGTCGAGCCGGTTATCGAACAGCTTCTGCTGATAGGAGAGCAGGGTCAGGCGGGTGGTCTGGCCGCCGCCATAGATCTCCTGCACCGAGGTGTTGTTGCCGATGAAGTCGTCGGCGAGGTTGCGGCCGTGGCGGTTGGTGACGGCGACGTGGAACGAGCCGCCTTCGATGCCGGCGAGCCGGTTCAGGTCGCCGTCGATGCCGAAGAACAGCTGGCCGGCATAGGCCGAGCCCTGGCGGATGCCGCCGACGGGGTTGGCCGCTGCCTGGCCGGTATAGTTCAGCAGGAACGAGAGGCCGTTGCCGAGGTCGAACGTGCCCGGCGGCAGGGCAGGGGGCGTCGCGCTCTGGCCGAGCACGTCGGCGGCAGCGGCGGCGCTGCCGTCATTGCCGAAGGGCCGGCGGGGCGGGGCGCGCCGCACCACCCGCCGCAGGGCCGGGCGCCGGAGGGTGGGCGGTGCGCCGGTCTCGGCTGGGCGCGCGAGGCCGGGCTGAGCCGGATCGTCCTGCGCCACGGCCTGCGTCATGCCCGCTCCGAGCGTCGCGCCCAGGCCGAGCGCGGCCCATGCTGCCTTTCCAGCTTTCATGTTGTCCCCCTGTCGACCAATTCTATTGATCAGTCTTCGGCAATTGTTTTTGGATGTTGTTCTATCTTTTCCGAAAACAAAACGAGTATTCGATTTAATTTTTACATTTGACAGTTTTGCCGGCCGTGTGTGGCGTGAATGTCCCGCTCCTTCACCCGACCCGAGCCCGGCGACGTGGTCGCCGGATCCGGTGCCGCTCCTCAGGCGGCGCGCTTCTTCAGGAGGCCGACCAGAACCCCGGTCACGACGGTGCCGGCGGCGAGCGCGATCAGCGCGCCGGGCACATTGGTCACGGCGTTGGGGATCGGCAGCACGAACAGGCCGCCATGGGGCACCTTGAGGGTCACACCCGAGGTCAGGGCGATGGCGCCGGCCACGGCCGATCCAGCGACCATCGAGGGAATCACCCGGAGAGGGTCCGCGGCGGCGAAGGGAATCGCGCCCTCGGTGATGAAGGCGGCGCCGAGCACCGCCGCCGCGCCGCCGGCCTCGCGCTCCGGCCCCGTGAAGCGGTTCGGGAACAGGCGGGTGGCGAGGGCGATCCCGAGCGGAGGCGTCATGCCGCCGAGCATCACCGCCGCCATCGGCGCATCGACGCCGGAGGAGAGCAGGGCGGCGGCGGAGGCATAGGCCGCCTTGTTGATCGGGCCGCCCATATCGACCGCCATCATGCCGCCCAGCACGAGGCCGAGCACCAGGGCGCTTGCCCCCTGCATCCCCTTCAGCCAATCGGTGAGCGCGGCGAGGATCGCCGCCACCGGCACGCCGACCACGTAGACCATCAGCAGGCCGGTGATGGTGGTGGCGAGGAGCGGCAGGATCAGGACGGGCTTCAGCCCCTCCAGGTTCTTGTGCAGCCGGATGTGCTTGTTGAGGAAGGCGGTGGTGTATCCGGCGATGAAGCCCGCCGCGATGCCGCCGAGGAAGCCGGCCTGGAGGTTGGCGGCGAGCATGCCGCCGATCATGCCCGGCGCGATGCCGGGCCGGTCGGCGATGGAATAGGCGATGTAGCCGGCGAGCGCCGGGACGATCAGGGCGAAGGCGGCCTTGGCGCCGATCTCGCCGAGGGCGTAGCCCAAGGTCCCGGCATTCTCCGGCTTCATCGCGTCGATGCCGCCGAAAGCGAAGGCCAGGGCGATCAGCAGGCCGCCCGCCACGACGAAGGGCAGCATGAAGGACACGCCGGTCATCAGGTGCTTGTAGGCGCCGGCTTGTCTCTCGGCGGCGGCCGGGCGGGCGGGCCCGTCCGCCGCCGTCTCGGCCGGACCGGCCGCTTGCAGCCGCGCCTCGCTGAGCGCCGTGGCGATCAGGCCCTTGCCGTCGCGGATCGCCGCCTTGGTGTTGGTGGCATAGACCCTTTTGCCGGCAAAACGCACCCGGTCGACCCCGGTATCGGCGGCGATGAGCACGATGTCGGCCGCCGCGATCTCGGCCTCGGTCAGGGCGTCGCGGGCGCCGACGGACCCTTGCGTCTCGACCCGCACGGCATGGCCGAGCGCCTGGGCCGCCGCCTGGATGCCCTCGGCGGCCATGAAGGTATGGGCGATGCCGGTGGGGCAGGAGGTGATCGCCACGATTTTCCTGGGACCGGCCGCGTCGGTCGCGGCGGAGGGGGCGTCCGTCCCGGCGGTCAGGCGGTCGAACACCGCGTTCACGTCGGTCAGCACGTCGTCGATGGCCGCCCGTGCCCGGTGCAGGGCGCCGAACCGCCCCTCGCCGAGATCGCCTTCGCCGACCAGCAGCACGGCCCGCGCCTCGGCGATCGCCGCGTCTGAGATCGGGGCGCCGCTCGCGCCCTTGCCGCGCACTTCGAGGGCGATCGGTGTGTTGCGCCGCCCGGCCGCCTTGCGCAGGGCCTCGGCGGCGAGGACGGCGTGGGTGGAGAGGTCTCCGCCTCCCACCACGGCCAGCAACTGAGCCATGGGGTTCCTCCTCGAAATCTTATGGGTTCACGTCGTTCAAGCGAGCGGCTCGATCCGGATCTCGCCCGCCAGCGCCTCGACCTCGGCCCGCGCCGGCAGGTTCGCTCCGGTGCGGCTGAGCTTGCCCGCGGCGAAGGCGAGGGCCCGGCGGGCAAGGTCGGGCAGGGCGAGGCCGTCATGCAGGCCGGCGACGAGGCCGGCGACCAGGGCGTCACCCGCGCCGACGGTGCTCGCCACCCGCGTCGGCGGCGGCAGCGCCCGAAGCGCCCCCTCGGACGAGACGAACAGGGCGCCTTCCGCGCCGAGCGAGACGCAGACTAGGGCGATGCCGCGCCGCTGAAGGGCGCGGGCGGCATCGAGCACGTCCGCGCTCTCGGGGAGCGGGCGCCCGGCCCATTCCTCCAATTCGTGCCGGTTCGGCTTGATCGCATGGGGCAGCGCGTCGGGCCCGGCAGCGAGGGCAGCGGCGAGGGCAGGACCGGAGGCGTCGAGGACGACGCGGGCTCCACGCCGCTTCAACTCGGCGGAGAGGCGGGCATAGATGTCGGTGGCGAGCGAGCGCGGCAGGCTGCCGGCGAGGACGGCGATGCTGCCGGGACCGGTCAGGTCGCCGAGCACCGCCCGCACCGCCTCGACGGTCGAGGGGCCGAATTCCAGGCCCGGCAGGTTGATGTCGGTGGTCTCGCCGCTCGATGCGTCGAGCAGCTTGAGATTCGTGCGCGTCTCGCCTGCGATCCAGACGAAGCGGTCGTCGATGCCCTTGGCGGCGAGAAGCTGGGTGAAGGGAGCGGCGTTGTCCTGGCCGAGGACGCCGGTGGCGGCGACGGGCAGGCCCCAATCGGCGAGGCAGCAGGCGACGTTGACGCCCTTGCCGCCGGCATCGGCCCAGACCGAGCGGGCGCGGTGAACGCTGCCGGGGGTGAGGGCCTCCAGCGTGACGGTCTGATCGAGGGCCGGGTTGAGGGTGAGGGTGACGAGGTTCATCGTTCAGGCTCCGGCCGGGGCGTCGTCGAGGGCGCGCACGGCGGCGGCGTCCTCCTGGTCGCAGGCCTTGGCCGCGAGCGCCTTCAGGTCGGCCAGGGCGGCGTGGCGCAGGCGGGCCTTCACGCCGGGCAGGTCGCGGGGCGTCATCGAGAGTTCGTCCACGCCGAGCCCCGCCAGCAGGCAGGCGCCGAACGGATCGCCCGCGATGCCGCCGCAGACCCCGACGAAGCGCCCGTGCCGGGCGGCGCCTTCGCAGGTCAGCCGGATCAGGCGCAGCACCGCCGGGTGCAGCGAATCCGCCTCCGGCGCGAGGTCGGTGTTCTGGCGGTCGATGGCCAGGGTGTACTGGGTGAGATCGTTGGTGCCGATCGAGAAGAAGTCGCAATGCCGGGCGAAGGCATCCGCCTGCACGGCGGCGGCCGGTACCTCGATCATGATCCCGAGCGGCACTTCCGGCGCGCCGACCTCCCGGCGGATCCGCTCGCACACCTCCCGCAGGCGGATCACTTCGGGCACCGAGGTGATCATCGGCATCATGATCGAGAGCGGCGCGTCCTTTCCCTTCGGGGCGTCCGCCGGCACGTGGTCCTTCGCCGCCCGGTAGAGCGCGCGCAGCTGCGGCTCCATCAGGTCCGGCCGGCGCAGCAGCAGGCGGGCGCCGCGGACGCCGAGGAAGGGGTTCTCCTCCTTCGGCAGGTGGAGATGGGCGACCTGCTTGTCGCCGCCGATATCGAGGGTGCGCACGATCAGCGGGCGGCCGCCGAGCGCTTTCAGCATCCCGGCATAGGTCGCGTATTGATCGTCCTCGTCGGGGGTCTGTCCCCGCTCCAGGAACAGGAACTCGGTGCGCATCAGGCCGACGCCCTCGGCGCCCTGATCGAGGGCGAGCGGCACCTGTTCGGGATTGTTGACGTTGGCGCCGATGGCGATCCGGTGGCCGTCGCGGGTCTCGGCGGGCTTCGCCCGCTCCCGCGCCTCGGCCTCGGCCTGTTCGCGCTGCCGGGCCCGCCACTCTTCGGCGGAGGCGATGTCCGCCTCGCTCGGGTTCAGGTAGAGGCGCCCGGTGGTGCCGTCGAGGATCGCCGTCGCGTGGTTGGCGACGCCGAGCAGGCCGGGACCGCCCGCGACCAGGGCCGGAATCCCGAGGGTGCGCGCCAGGATCGCGGTATGCGAGGTCGGGCCGCCCTGCGCCGTGGCGAGGCCGATGACGCGGGTCGGGTCGAGGCCCGCCGTGTCCGAGGGGGCGAGATCGGGGGCGATCAGGATGCAGGGCACATCCGGCAGGTCGTGGCCGCTCTTCAGGGCCGGATCGATCTGCGCCAGCACCCGGCGGCCGACATCGCGCAGATCGGCGGCGCGGGCGGCGAGCACGGGGTTGCCGAGCGCCGAGAGCTGGCCGGCCATCCGCTCCACCGCCGCGTTCCAGGCGAAGGCCACGCCGTGGCCCTCGACCATGAGCTGGCAGGCCAGGGTGATCAGGTCGGTATCGGCGATCAGCTCGCCCTGGGCCCGGAAGATGCCGGCATCGGCCTTGCCGAGGCGCCGCTCGGTGTCGTCGGCCAGCGCCTTGAGCTGGTAGCCCGTCGTCTCCAGGGCCCGGTGCAGGCGGTCGGCGCCCGAGGTCAGCGGCTCGGGCTCGTCGGGCACCGCGATCTCCGCCGCCGCCAGGACGTGAACCGGGCCGATGGCGATGCCGGGGCTCGCGCCGATGCCGGGCATGACCTGCGGCGCATCGGACGGATTCCACCCCGCCACCGGCGCGGCCGCCTTGGCGGCGGCCTCCGCCGCGCGCTGGGCGGCGGCCTTCTCGCCGGCGCTCAAGGACGTCACCGCCGCGCAGATCTTGGCCAGCGCCCCGGCCTCGTCGTCGCCCTCGGCCGAGATCGTCACCTCGTCGCCGCAGCGCAGGCCCAGCTGCAGCAGCGCGATCAGGGTCTTGGCATCGGCCACCTGATCGCCGTGGCGCACCTGAATCCGCGCCGGGCAGGAGCGGGCGGTCTCGACCCAGTGAGAGGCCGGCCGCGCATGCAGGCCGGTGGGATAATCCACGGTCCAGTCGAAACGCTGGCGCAGATCCGTGGCGGGGCCCGAGGCCGGCGCGGCGGCCCTGTCTTCGGTGAGGGCGGCGACGAGATCCGCCTCGCTGTCGGTGGTGCGCAGATGCGCCAGCCGGGCCTCGTCCTGGATCAGGCGGGTCAGGCGGCGCAGCACGGTGATGTGCGTGTCCGATTGCGCGGCGATGGCGACCACGAGATGCGCGATCTGCCCGTCATGCCACGCGATGCCCTCGGGAATCTGCAGCACGGCCAGCCCGCTCTCGCGCACCAGATGGCGGTCATCGACCATGCCGTGGGGAATGACCACGCCGTGGCCGAGGAAGGTATTCGCCACGCCTTCCCGGCGCAGCATGCTCTCGCCATAGGCCGCATCGATGCAGCCGGCGGCGGTCAGCAATCCGGCGGCCTCGCGGATCGCGGCTTCCTTGCTCGCCGGGGCGGCCGCGAGGCGGACCAGGAGACGCGGGCCGGTGCGGGACGGCGCGCGGGGTGCGGACGGGGGCGTCAATGTCGGCGTCAGTGCGAGCATGGCGTGCTCTCCTCCCTGAGGACCGCCCGGCCGCGAGGCCAAGTGCGCTGTTTCTTTGTCGGCTTGCTGTGTTGTTCCTTATGAAAACGTTTTCACTTCATGTGTCAAGGCGCACATGGCAGGAAAGTGCATAAGCTGCGCTTGCGCCCTAGTGTGCCGAGTGGCAGAACCGGTTCATGCCGATGAAAACGTTTCCTTCCTCATGACTGTCGGGATCCGCGACGTGGCCCGTGCGGCGGGCGTTTCGACGGCGACGGTGTCGCGGGCGCTCGGCCGTGGTCCGGTGAGCGATGCCGTGCGCGAGCAGGTGGAGGCGGCGGTGCGCGCCACCGGCTACCGGCCGAATCTCTCGGCCCGGCGCCTGCGCTCGAAGGCGGCGCAGACCATCGGCTTGATCGTTGCCGACATCCGCAACCCGTTCTTCACCGCGGTCAGCCGGGCGGTAGAGGATGCGGCCTATGCCGCGGGAATGCGGGTGATCCTGTGCAACACCGACGAGGACCCGGCCCGGGAAGCGATGTATCTGCGCCTGATGGAGGAGGAGCGGGTCACCGGCGTGATCTTCGCCCCCACCAAGGTGACGGCGGACGGGCTGAAGGAGGACAGCCTGTCCTTCCCTACCGTGTTCATCGACCGATCCGGCCTGCCCGGTGCCCATGACAGCGTGGTGCTCGACAACGCGTCCGCCGCCGCCACTCTGGTCGATCACCTCGTCGCCCAGGGCTTCCGACGGATCGGCGGCCTGTTCGGCTCCACCAGTTCCACCGCCCGCGAGCGCCAGGCCGGCTATGAGACGGCGATGGCCCGCTACGAGCTCACGCCGCTCGCCCGGTCGGTGGCGCCGAACGCGTCCGCCGCGGAGGCGGAGGCTGTGCGCTGGCTGTCACGGCCCGATCGGCCCGAGGCGCTGATTCTGTCGAACGGACTGATGCTGATGGGGGCGGTGCGGGCCGCGCGTCGCCTCGCCCTGGAGGTGCCCGGCGATCTCGCGCTGGCGGGCTTCGACAACGAGCCCTGGACCGATCTGGTCGAGCCGGGCCTGACCGTCATCGAGCAGCCGGTGGCCGAGATCGGCACCCAGGCGATGCGGCTCCTGTTCGAGCGCATCGAGAGCCCGAACCAGCCCGTCCGCAAGGTGACCTTGAGCGGGCGGGCGGTGCTGCGGGGCTCGACGCGGCGGGGGTGAACGGGCTCCGCTCGCCGGAGACCGTTCGTCGCTTGCGATGACGGCGGTGCCGATCCGCCTCAATGCGCTCCGGCGGAATGCGGCGCCTGCGCGGCGGCGACCCGATCCGCAGCCTCCGAATGCGCGGCCGGTCTGCGGCGCGAGAAGCTCAGGATCAGCACCGGTAGCACCAGCAGGATCAGCAGCGGCGCCAGCGCCATGCCCCCCACCACGACCAGGGCCAGGGGCTTCTGCACCTGCGAACCGACGCCGGTGGAGAAGGCTGCCGGCAGCAGGCCGACGCCGGCCACGACGCAGGTCATCACCACCGGCCGCATCTGCGTGTAGCAGGTGCGCAGCATCGCCGGCACGCGCTCGACGCCCGCGGCCAGAAGGCTGTTATAGTGAGTCAGCACGATAATGCCGTCCATCACCGCGATGCCGAGCAGGGCGATGAAACCAATCGCCGCCGAGACGCTGAACGAGGTGCCGGTGAGCGACAGGGCCAGGATGCCGCCGGCCATCGCCATCGGGATGACGCTCAGGGCGAGCAGCGAATCCACCACCGACGAGAAATTCATGAACAGCAGGATCGCGATGATGCCGACCGCGACCGGAACGGTCACGGAGAGGCGGGCAATCGCGCCCTTCATGTTGTTGAACTCGCCCACCAGCTCCAGCCGGTAGCCCGGCGGCAGCTGCACCTCGTTGGCGACGCGCGTGCGCGCCTCCTCGATGGTGCTGCCGAGGTCGCGTCCTCGCACGGAGAATTTCACCGGCAGGTAGCGCTCCTGGGCCTCGCGGTAGATGTAGGCCGGGCCCGAGACCAGCTCGACCTTGGCCACGGCGCTCAAGGGGAACTGGACGGGAGCGCCGCTGGCGGGGCTCTGGCCGGCGATGCGCAGGTTGGCGATCGCCTCGATGCTCTGGCGGTATTGCGGCGCCAGCCGCACGACGATCGGGTAGTGCCGCTCCGAGCCGGGATCGTAGAGGTCGCCGGCCGAGTCGCCGCCGATGGCGGTGCGGACCGTGGTGTTGATGTCGCCGGGCGTCAGGCCGTAGCGGGCGGCGCGCACCCGGTCGACGTCGATCTCGATGGTCGGCTGGCCGAGCGACTGGAACACCGCCAGATCCTCGACGCCGCGGATGGTCGAGAGCACCTTCATCACGCTTTTGGCGCTGTCGGTGAGCTTCTGCAGGTCGGGTCCGAAGATCTTGAACGAGTTCTCGCCCTTGATGCCGGAGACCGCCTCGGCGACGTTGTCCTGCAGGTATTGCGACAGGTTGAAGTCGACACCGGGGAAGGCCGCCTGGAGCTTGTGCAGCATCTCCTCGGTCAGCGCCTCCTTGTCGAGGCCGGGGCGCCACTGGTCGAGCGGCTTCATCGGCGCGAAGAACTCGGCGTTGAAGAAGCCGGCCGCATCGGTGCCGTCGTCCGGGCGGCCGTGCTGCGAGACCACGCGCTCGACCTCCGGCAACGAGGCGATGATTTTGCGCATCTCGTTGACGTAGCCGTTGCTCTCGGTGAGCGAGATCGTCGCCGGCATGGTGGCGCGGACCCAGAGGTTGCCCTCCTCCAGCTTGGGCAGGAATTCCGAACCGAGGTTGCGGGCGGCCAGGCCGACGCCCACGGCGAGCAGGGCGACGCAGGCCAGGGTCACGAGCTTCGCCCCGAGCGCCGCGCGGACCGCCGGACGGTAGAGCCGGTCGAGGGCGCGCACGAGGATCGTCTCGGTTTCCTCGATATGGGCCGGCAGCAGATAGGCGGCCAGCGCCGGCGTGACCGTGAAGGTGGCGATCAGGCCGCCGAGCAGGGCATAGGCGTAGGTCGTCGCCATCGGCCCGAAGATGTGGCCCTCGACGCCGGTGAGGGTGAAGAGCGGCAGGAAGCCGGTGACGATGATCGCCGCCGCGAAGAAGATCGAGCGGCTGACATCCCCGGCGGCGAGGGCGATGCGCCCCGATTTCGCGTCGAGCCCCGGCGGCGGGTAGCCGGGAATGCCGTGGCCCGACAGGCGCCGGAAGATCGCCTCGACCATGATGACGGTGCCGTCGACGATGAGGCCGAAATCGAGCGCGCCGACCGAGAGCAGGTTGGCGGATTCATCGCGCGCCACGAGGATGACGACGGCAAAGAACAGGGCGAAGGGGATCGTCGCGACGACGATGAGGGCCGAGCGCAGGTTGCCGAGGAACAGCCACTGGATCGCGAGGATCAGGAGGATGCCGACCACCATGTTGTGCAGCACGGTGTGCGTCGTCACCGCGATCAGTTCGGCACGGTCGTAGATCCGCTCGATCGTCACGCCCGGCGGCAGGATGCCGGCGGCCTCGATCTTCGCGACCTCGGCCTTCACCGCCTCGATCGAGGGCGTGCTCTTCTCGCCGCGGCGCATCAGCACGATGCCCTGGACGATGTCGTCCTCGTCGTTCATGCCGGCGATGCCGAGCCGGGGCTGGTGGCCGATGGTGACCTTGGCGATGTCCTTGACCAGCACCGGCGCGCCGCCGACCTGGGTCAGCACCGTGCCGTTGATGTCGTCCACGTCGCGGATCAGGCCGACCGCGCGCACCACCGCCGACTGGCCGCCGATGGCGACGCGATTGCCGCCGACATTCAGGTTGCTGTCGTTGAGGGTCTTGACCACGCTCGACAGAGTCAGGCCGTAGGCCATCAGCCGGTCGAGATCGACCGCGAGCTCGATGGTCTTGGTCTTGCCGCCCCAGCCGATGGCGTCGATCACCCCCGGCACCGCGCGGAATCGCTTTTTCAGCACCCATTCCTGGAGCGTGCGCAGATCGAGCACGCTGTAGCCGGGCGGCGCGCGGAGCTTGTAGCGGAAGATCTCGCCGATCGGGCTGATCGGCGAGATGGTCGGCTTGGCGCCGGCGGGCAGCGGATCGAGCTGCTGCAGGCGGTTCAGCACCTGTTGCTCGGCCTGGAGGTAATCGAACTCGAAGCCGAATTGCAGCTTCACGTCGGATAGGCCGTAGAGCGAGATCGTGCGCACCTGCTTGAGGTTCGGCATGCCCGAGGTGATGCGTTCGATCGGGATCGTGACGTAGCGCTCGATCTCCTCCGCCGAGAGGCCGTCGGTCTGGGTCACGACATCGACCATCGGCGGGGTCGGGTCGGGATAGGCCTCGATGTTGAGGTTCTGGAAGGCGGCGAGCCCGCCCACCACGAACAGCACGAAGGCGAGGATGACGAGGGGGCGCTGCCGGAGCGCGAGCGCGACGATGCCGTTCATGGGTCCGGTCCAAACCTCGCGCCGTCGGACGCGGCCGGGTGGCCCCGGCTCGGGATGCTGCGCTTGAAAAGGCGCGTGGAAAACGTCTGGCTGTCGATGGGGCCGGGTCTCAGCCCTGGTCGGTCATGCCGTCGATGAACAGGGCGCCCCGCGAGATCACCCGCTCGCCCACCGCGAGGCCCTCGGTGACCTCGATGTCGTTGCCGTCCACGAGGCCGGTCTTGACCGGGCGGCTCTCCACGGTGTTGCCGGCGCCCAGCACCCAGACCCGCGCCTTGTCGCCCTCGAAGATCACCGCCTGGCGCGGGATCGCGCGGGAGACGGTCTCCCGCTCGTTGATGATGTGGACGCTCGCATACATCTCAGGCTTCAGCAGAGCCTTGGGATTGTCGACCTCGGCGCGCACGACGATGCGCCGCGTGGCGGGATCGACGGAGGCGCCGATGAAGTTGATCCGGCTCTCGAAGGTCTGGCCCGGATAGGCGAGCACCCGGAAGCGGATCCGCTCGCCGAGATCGACCTTGGCGGCATCGGTCTCGCGCAGCTGCGCCACGATCCACACCCGGGCGAGATCGCCGATGATGTAGGACGGGTCGGAGCCGTTGGTGTTGATGTACTGGCCCGGGCCGATCTTGCGCTGGATGATGGTGCCCGAGAGCGGCGCGTTGATCGTCGTCTCCGGGTTGATCGCCCCCTTGGTCTGGAGGGCCTTCATGTCGTCGTCGGCGAGGCCGAGGATGCGCAGGCGGTTGCGCACCGCCTCCAGGCCGACTTCCGCCGTCTTGGCGTCGTTCTGCGCCGTGGCGAGATCGTTCTGCGCGGTCTGCAATTCCTTCAGCGTGGTCACGCGGGAATCGTAGAGGTCGTGCAGGCGCTTTTCCGTATTCGTGGCGTAGGAAAGCTGTGATCGCGACTTGTTGAGAACGTTCAGGGCGGCGAGAAAGTCGTTCTGCGCCTGAACCATCTCGTTGGCCTGGAGCGAGAACAGCTTGTCACCCTGCTTCACCTGCTCGCCGGAGCGGGCGAAGATGGTGATGACCCGGCCGGCATAGGGCGAGAACACCGGGGTCGCCCGGTACTCGTCGACACTGATCTTTCCCTCGGTGGCGATGTCTTCGTAGAACAGGCGCTGCTCGACCGGCACCGAGGTGACCGTGGCGAGTTGGCTGTCGGTCAGCACGAAGCGCCCCGGCACCTTGGCGGTGACGGCGGCCGGCGTCGGCACGGCGGCATCGACCTCTTTCGGGCGCCCGTACCACAGGGCGGCGGCGGCGCCCCCCACCAGCACGCAGGCGACGAAGACTTGCGTGCGCAGCCGCATCGTCCTCGGCGTCAGGTTGTCCTCGTGCGCCCCACCCATCGCCTGTCTGTCCTGATTCGACCCAGCGCCGCGTTTCGACCGATCGGCGCGCTGCATGCCGGTTGATTCGGCTTCTCGCTTGCGCGCAACCGAAACGCCTGAATTGCGCCGTTACCGTGGCGGCTTAACGGGGGTGTGACAGTACCGGTTTCCTGCACGGAAATCAGGGAGCCGATGGAAATGAGGCGGTGTAACCCTTCGTCGGCAATTGCGTAGGCCGCTCCCTCGCCGTCATCGCAGGGCGATAGTCGGGGCGGCCTGGTCGCCCCGTCAGTCGTCCATCTTCAGCGCGGCGATGAACGCCTCCTGCGGGATCTCCACGCGGCCGAACTGGCGCATGCGCTTCTTGCCTTCCTTCTGCTTGTCCAGAAGCTTGCGCTTGCGCGAGATGTCGCCGCCGTAGCACTTGGCGGTGACGTCCTTCGACAGCGCCCGGATGGTCTCGCGGGCGATGATCTTGCCGCCGATCGCCGCCTGGACCGGGATCTGGAACAGGTGGCGCGGGATCAGGTCCTTGAGCTTCTCGCACATCGCCCGGCCGCGGCTCTCGGCGCGGGTGCGGTGGACCAGCATCGACAGCGCATCGACCGGCTCGGCGTTGACGAGGATCGACATCTTCACGAGGTCGCCCTCGCGGTAATCGGAGACGTGGTAGTCGAACGAGGCGTAGCCCTTCGAAATCGACTTCAGACGATCGTAGAAATCGAACACCACCTCGTTGAGCGGCAGGTCGTAGACGACCATGGCGCGCTTGCCGACATAGTTGAGGTCGATCTGGATGCCGCGCCGGTCCTGGCACAGCTTCAGGACGCCGCCGAGGTAATCGTCGGGCGTGAGGATGGTGGCGCGGATCCACGGCTCCTCGACCGTCTCGATCTTCATCGGGTCGGGCATGTCGGCCGGGTTGTGCAGCTCCTTGATCTCGCCGTCGCGCATGGTGAGGCGGTAGACCACGGAGGGCGCGGTGGAGATCAGGTCGAGATTGAACTCGCGCTCCAGGCGCTCCTGGATGATCTCGAGATGGAGCAGGCCGAGGAAGCCGCAGCGGAAACCGAAGCCGAGCGCCGCGGAGGTCTCCATCTCATAGGAGAACGAGGCGTCGTTGAGCCGCAGCTTGCCCATGGCGCC
Organism: Methylorubrum populi; assembly: GCA_020741775.1. Classification (GTDB taxonomy): domain Bacteria; phylum Pseudomonadota; class Alphaproteobacteria; order Rhizobiales; family Beijerinckiaceae; genus Methylobacterium; species Methylobacterium populi_B. Next base: position 87,632 of record DYYG01000008.1, on the reverse strand, counting down.
GCGCAGGTTTTCGAAGTCGGCGGCGTCCACGGGGAACAGACCGCAGAACACCACCGCCTGGACCTCCTTGAAGCCCGCGAGCATCTCGGTGGTCTGGCGCTTGTCCTCGGTGATGGTGTCGCCGACGCGGGTATCGGCCACTTCCTTGATCGAGGCGGTGAGGAAGCCGACCTCGCCCGGCCCGAGTTCGCCGATATCGGCCATCTTCGGGCGGAACACGCCGATCCGGTCGACGCCGTAGACCGCGTCCGCGCCCATCATCCGGATGGTCATGCCCTTCTTGAGCACGCCGTCGACGATGCGCACCAGCACGACGACGCCGAGATAGACATCGTACCAGCTGTCGACGAGCAGCGCCTTCAGCGGCGCGGTCCGGTCGCCCTTGGGGGCCGGCAGGCGGGTGACGATGGCCTCCAGCACCGCCTCGATGTTGAGGCCGGTCTTGGCCGAGATCGGCACGGCGTCGGAGGCGTCGAGGCCGATCACCTCCTCGATCTGCTCCTTGACCCGGTCGGGCTCGGCCGCCGGCAGATCGACCTTGTTGAGGACGGGCACGATCTCGTGGTTGGCGTCGAGCGCTTGGTAGACGTTGGCGAGCGTCTGCGCCTCCACGCCCTGCGAGGCGTCCACCACCAGCAGCGAGCCCTCGCAGGCGGCCAGCGAGCGCGAGACCTCGTAGGCGAAGTCGACGTGGCCGGGCGTGTCCATCAGGTTGAGGATGTAGTCGCGCCCATCCTGCGCCTTGTATTCGAGGCGGACGGTGTTGGCCTTGATGGTGATGCCGCGCTCGCGCTCGATATCCATCGAGTCGAGCATCTGTTCGCTCATATCGCGCAAAGCCACGGTGCCGGTGGCCTGGATCAGGCGATCCGCGAGCGTCGACTTGCCATGGTCGATATGCGCGACGATCGAGAAGTTGCGAATGTTGTCGATGGACGAGGTGGTCATCGGGATCTCCGGCGCTGACACGGCGGCCCGTCCCAGGGGCTGGCGCGGCGCACGGCAGGTCTGAAGGGAACGGTCGAGGGCGGGAGATAGCAGCGGTGGACGGTCGCGCCAAGGCGGGGGAAGCTGCGGAGCGGCTCTGACCGCCCGGTGGACCCGCCGCTCAAAGCTTCGAAACCCGTTCCGCTCCGGTGGTGGGAACGCTGCCGAAGACCTCGGGGAGGCTGCGCTCGGCGAGCTGCCGCGCCGCGTGGCAACGCCGCAGGGCCTCGTCCGCCATCGCCCCGGAGCTGGTCGTCAGCCCATCGAGGGCGTCGGCGAGGTCGGCGAGGCCGAGCCGGCGCGCGCCGACGGCGAGGGCCGGGGCCTCGGCGTGCAGGGTCCTGGTATCCGTGAACGTCACGCTGAGCAGGGACAGGAACCCGCGCAGCGCGCCCAGTGTGGCGTCCGCGCCGAGTTCGGCCGAGAGCCGGTCCAGCTTGTCGCGCTCCATCACGGCCGCCGCCGGCAGCGGCGCGACCGGCTCGGTCAGCATGAGCGAACTCAGCTGGGCTTCGATCACCGCCTGCAGCTTGCCGCTGTCGATGGGTTTGCCGACATGGCCATTCATGCCGGCCTCTTGGATCGCCCGGATCTGCTCCGGCAGCACGCCCGCGGTCAGCGCGACGATCGGGACGTGCCGGGCGGGATGCGGCAGGGCGCGGATGCGGCGCGTCGCGGCGAGCCCGTCCATCCCCGCCATCTGCACATCCATCAGCACGAGGTCGTAGACGACGCCCTGGACGGCGAGGACCGCTGCGGCCCCGTCCTCCACCACATCGACCCGGTGACCCAGCCGCTCCAGGAGGCGGCGGGTCATCTCCTGGTTGATGGCGTGATCCTCCACGAGGAGCAGACGGCTGCCGCCCGGAAGGGCTCCCGGAGGGGGGCCGGAGGAGGTGTGATCCAAGGGGGGCGGAAGGGCGGCGGGCAACGCTTCGGTGGGCGCGTCGGCCGGCGCGCCGAGGTCGGTCTTGGCGTCGAACGGCAGGCTGAAGCGGAAGCTCACAGCCTCGCCGGAGCAGCGGGCGGTTTCCAGGCGGCCGCCCATCCGCGCCACGAGGCGTCGCGCGATGGCGAGGCCGAGCCCTTCCCCCGCCGGTGAGCCCCCGAGACCTTGGCCGCCGCTTCCGGTCAGCGCGAAGCTGATGCGCCCTTCCGCCGGGTGCGGGGCGTAGAGCGAGAGGGTGACGAGGCCGCCGCGCCTCTCGCGCAGGCTCGCATGGCAGAGGTTGAGCAGGATCTGGCGCAGGCGCCGGGGATCGCCGCGCACCAGCCGGGGCACGTTCGGGTCGATCGTCAGGCCGAGGGCGATGCCGTGGGCCGCCGCGATCGGCCGGGCGAAGGCGACCACGCTCTCCGACGCCTCGGCCGGGGCGAAACACACCTCGTCGATGCGGAAGTCGCCGGCTTCGATCCGGGCCATGTCGAGGATGTCATCCACCGCCGTCAGCATCGTTCCGGTCGCCTCGGAGATCAGGGCGAGGTGACGCGTCTGCTCGGCGCTCAACGGCGTGCTGTCGGCCAGAAGCTCGGTATAGCCGTGGATGGTGGCCAAGGGCGTGCGGATCTCGTGGCTGACCATCGCCAGAAATTCGGATTTCGCGCGGCTCGCGTTCTCGGCCCGCGCCTTGGCGAGCTCGGCCATGTCGCGGGCGATCCGAAGTTCGCCCGCCTGCTCCTGGCGCTCCGTGACATCGCGCATCACCGAGATCACGTCCGGTTCGCCCGGTCCGGCGGAGGTGATGAAGGTGGAGGCGGTCTCCAGCCAGACCCAATGACCCTGCCCGTGACGCGCGCGGAACAGGCAGTTGGCATAGGGCCGGTCCGGCCCCAGGCCCGCCTCGGCGACGAGGGCCGCCGCGATATCCTCGGGGTGGATGAAGCTGGTGACGTCGAGGGCGGCCTGGGCCGCCTCGTCATAGCCGAGGATCCGTTCGAAGGAGGGCGAGGCGTAGATCCAGCCTGCCCGCTCCTTGCGACGCAGGATCAGGATGTCACTGACGTTTTCGGCCAGGATCCGATAGAGCGAGCGGCTCGCCTCGATCTCGGCCTCCAGGCCCGCCTGCGTGGTCCGGAGGGCGGCGCGCTGGTCGGCGACCGCGCGCGAGGCTTCCGCCAGGGCGTTCCCGACGGCCTGTACCTCGTGGATTCTGCTGCCTTCCGTCTCCAGTGTCTCTCCCCGGCCGATCGCCTCGGCCCGGGCCGTGAGCCCCGAGGCGGTCCGGGCGATCCGGCGGGCGAGAGCGAGGGCGACGAGGCTTCCGGGGCCGATCAGGATCAGGGCCGATCCCAGGAGCAGGACGAGGGATTCGAACAGGGGTGTCTCGAGGGGGGCGCGGCCGATGCCCGCCACGAACCGCCAGTCGGAGTGCCGGAAATCCTGCGCGATATGAAGAACGCCCTCCTCTCCGGTCGCGGCCTGGCTTTCGCGGTCCGCCTGGATCAGTGACGGCTCCTCGCCCAGGGGCGCGCCCTCGCCGAATCGGGCGACGAGACGGCCGTTGCGGTCATGTACGGCGGCCCAGTAGGAGCCCGCGACATGCGGAAGGCGCATCAGGGGCGCGAAATGCTCCGCCCGGATGACGACCGCGACGGCCCTCACGACCGCGCCGTCCCGGATCACCGGGGCGACGACACAGACGATCGGCCGTCCCGTGATCTGGCTCGTCATCAGGCCTGAGATGGCCGGGCGGCGTGTCCTCAGCATCTGCTCCGTCACGTCGGGCTGCGGCATGCTCGGCAGCGCGTGATCGTCCGGTGCGCGGGTGTTGACGAGCTGGCGTCCGTCCAGTTCCGCCAGGACCACGGCGATCTGGTCAGGATCGATGCTGGCGAGGGCCTGGGCCCGGAAGCTGGCGAACTCTCCGGAATCGATCGAGGGCGAGGCAGCCAGGGTGCGGGCGATGGCCTCCATCTCCGCCAGCTCGCTGTCGATCCGGTCCCGCACCTCCTCACCGATCAGGGTCACGGTGCTGCGCAGCCGTTCGCGCTCGCTGCCGACATACCAAGAGGTTGCGGTGATCGCGACGGTCGCGAAGGGCAGGGCCAGCGCGAGCGCGAACAGCACGAAGGAGGCGACAAGCGGCCGACTGCGAACACCGGCGGTCATCACGTGATCACGCATTTCCCCAGATAGGCATCGACGGACGTCCTATCGGGGGAGTGGTTAAGGCATTCCTCGTGATCTTGTGAACGGATCGTTCACCCTATGCCGCCGACACGCGTCCGACCCGTCAGGCGGAGGCGGTCCCGGTCTTCCCGGTGGCGCCAGCGGACCGGGCCGAGGCGGCCATGGCCACCAGGACCTTGCGCAGGGCGCCCATATCGCGCACCGGCTCGGGATAGGGCACCCGTGCCGTGCGTTCGCCGGCCATCAGGTCGAGCCCCTCCGGGTCGAGCCCCGTGAGCCGCCAGCCGGTGCCGGGTTCGCCGACGACGGCGGCGTAGAGGGCGAGCGCATCGGCATGGTCGGCGTTCATGTGCTCGACCGCGCCGCGCTCCCCGGCGACGACCGCCTCGGCGCCGGTCATGTCGAGCAGGAGTTCCGCAGGCGTCAGGGTCGCGGCCTTGGCGAATCCCCCGTTCAGATGACCGGCGAGGGGCGCGAGGGTGAAGAAGCCGAAATCGGGAAAGTCCGCGTAGAGCTTGGCCTTGGGATGGCGTGCCAGGAAGCGCTCGCGGATGCGCGGCGTGTCCGAGCGGGCGGCGCGGCCCGTCACGGTCAGGCGGGGATGGGCGAGGGGATCGCCCTTTCCTCCCACCGAGAACAGCAGCGAGGCGCGCGGATCCTTGTCGAGGTTGCGCGTATGCGCCGAGAGCCGCGAGAGCAGCATCAGCGGCGTGCCGTCGCTGTCGGTGGCGATCGTCACCAGGGAGGCGAAGGGCGTGCCGTCCTCGGCGTCGAGGGTGGCCAGCGCCCCCGAGCGGACGCTGCGCAGGAGCTGCCGGGCGAGGCCGATGGCGTCGAAGGGCGCCTCCGCCGCCGGCAGGGGCTGTGCCGGTCCGCGCCGGTCCGTTGCGGGGGGCGTCTCGTCGTTCGGCATCGGTGGGTCCTTCGCGAAGGGCTGGCCCCTCCAGCATAGCGCGGAGGCAGGGCCCTGCACGAGGGTCGCGGGAGGGGCACGGACCGCCTCAGCGAAACCGGCCGATACGGCCAAGCTTAGCGCCCCGCTCGCTTTTTTCGAACGATGGTCGTAAAGGACGAGACCCTCCGCACGGATGGCGGCCCTCCGAAAGGGAGAGCCGTGCATGGCCGTCGCGGGCCCCGCCAAGGTCGCGCCAGGGGCGGCGCGAAGACCGCGCCGTCAAGTCAGGGAACCTGCATGCCTACCATCGCCCTCGTCGACGACGACCGCAACATCCTGACCTCCGTCTCGATCGCGCTGGAGACCGAGGGTTACAGGATCCAGACCTATACCGATGGCGCCTCCGCCCTCGACGGCCTGCGCCATTCCCCGCCGGATCTGGCCATCTTCGACATCAAGATGCCGCGCATGGACGGAATGGAGCTTCTCAGGCGCCTGCGGCAGAAATCGGACCTTCCCGTGATCTTCCTCACCTCGAAGGACGAGGAGATCGACGAATTGTTCGGCCTCAAGATGGGCGCCGACGACTTCATCCATAAGCCGTTCTCGCAGCGCCTGCTGGTCGAGCGCGTCAAGGCGGTGCTGCGCCGCTTCGCTCCGAAGGACGCCGCGCCCGGAGGCGCCGCCCGCGAGGCGGATGCCGCCGCCCGCTCCCTGGAGCGCGGCCAGCTGATGATGGACCCGGAGCGCCACACCTGCACCTGGAAGGGCGAGCCGGTGACGCTCACCGTCACCGAATTCCTGATCCTGCAGGCGCTGGCGCAGCGGCCCGGTGTGGTGAAGAGCCGCAACGCCCTGATGGACGCGGCCTATGACGATCAGGTCTATGTCGATGACCGCACCATCGACAGCCACATCAAGCGGCTGCGCAAGAAGTTCAAGGTGACCGACCAGAGCTTCGACATGATCGAGACGCTCTACGGCGTCGGTTACCGCTTCAAGGAGGGTTGAGGCGATTCCCGCGAGAGCCCGCTAGCTCGATGCTCGCTCCCCTGTTCCGCCAGCCCGATTCCGACGAACGTGCCCGCCGCGGGTTTCTCCCGCGCCTGATCGGTTCCCTCACGCGTCCGCCGCTGACTTGGCCGCGCGACCTGTGGAACGCGGTCGGCCAGCGTGCCTCGTCGAGCCTGACCCGCCGCATCGTGGTGCTCAACCTCGTCGGCCTGATCGTCCTGCTGTTCGGCTTCCTCTACCTGAACCAGTTCCGCCAGGGGCTGATCCAGGCCCGCGTCCAGAGCCTGCTGATCCAGGGCGACATCATCGCCGGTGCGATCGCCGCGCAGGCCTCCGTCGACACCGACACGATCCGGGTCGATCCCGACCGGCTGCTGCAGCAGCAGGCGGGCGAGGGCAAGGATTTCGAGGACGACCCGTCCTCGCTCGCCTTCTCGCTCAACCCCGAGAAGGTCGCGCCCCTGCTGCGCCGCCTCGTGACGCCGACGGGGAACCGCGCCCGGGTCTATGACCGCGAGGGCAGCCTGCTGTTTGACACCCGCTCGCTCTATGCCCGCGGCGACATCGCCCGCGGCGAGACCGCCGTGCGTCCGCCCAAGCCCAATGTCCTGGAGCGGATCTGGGATTTCTTCGGCACCCGCATCCTCGGCCTCGTCATCAGCGAGCGCTCGGGCCAGGAGGAGGCCGGCCCGCAGGATGGGCGCGCCTTCCGCGAGGTCCAGGCGGCGCTGAAGGGATCGCGCGGCACGATCTCCCGGCGCAACGAGCGCGGCGAGACCATCGTCTCGGTCGCGGTGCCGATCCAGCGGGCCGGCTCGGTACGCGGCGTGCTGATGGTTTCGACCCAGGGGGGCGACATCGACCGGGTGATCGCCTCGGAGCGATTCGGCCTGCTTCAGGTCTTCCTCGTCGCCGCCGCCGTGATGCTGGTGCTGTCGATCCTGCTCGCGGGCGCCATCGCCGGGCCGGTGCGGCGCTTGGCCGACGCCGCCGAGCGGGTGCGCCGGGGCATCAAGTCGCGCCAGGAAATTCCGGACTTCACCAACCGCACCGACGAGATCGGCCATCTCTCGGGGGCGTTGCGCGACATGACCCAGGCGCTCTACCGCCGGCTCGACGCCATCGAGAGCTTCGCGGCCGATGTCAGCCACGAATTGAAGAATCCGCTGACCTCGCTCCGCAGCGCGGTCGAGACCCTGCCGCTCGCCAAGACCGACGAATCCCGCAACCGGCTGATGCAGATCATCCAGCACGACGTGAAGCGTCTCGACCGGCTGATCTCCGACATCTCGGACGCCTCGCGCCTGGACGCCGAACTCGCCCGCGCCGAGGCGCGGCGGGTTGATCTCGGCAAGCTGCTCACCACGGTCACCTCGGTCGCCAACGAGAGGCGACGCGCCAACGCGGCGATCATCCAGTTCGATGTCGAGCGGCCCGGCGGCGATGTCGAGGATCCCTTCCGCATCATCGGCCACGACAGCCGCCTGGGGCAGGTGGTGAACAACCTGCTCGACAATGCCCGCTCGTTCTCGCCGCCGGGCGCCAAGGTCCGCGTGGCCCTGCGCCGCCTCAAGAGCGAGGTCGAGTTCGTGGTCGAGGACGAGGGGCCGGGCATCCCCGAGCACGCCCTGGAGCGGATCTTCGAGCGCTTCTACACCGACCGGCCGGAGCAGGGCTTCGGCCAGAATTCCGGGCTCGGCCTGTCAATCTCGCGCCAGATCATCCAGGCCCATCACGGCACGATCCGGGCTGAGAACCGCCCCGGCCCCGCCGACGAGGAGGGGCAGCCGACGGTGCGCGGCGCCCGCTTCATCGTGCGCCTGCCGGTCGCGCCCCGTTCCGACCGCTACGGCGGCGACGATCTCGCCGCATGAGCGGGGAGGTCACGGGAGACGATTCTCCGGGCGCGGGGCCCGATCAGGAGACGGTCCACGCGAGCTGCGTCCTCCTCGGCGAGGCCGGGGTTCTGATCCGGGGCGATTCCGGCGCGGGCAAATCGGCCCTGTGCCTCGCCCTCCTCGACCGTTTCTTCCTGGAGGGCTGCCATGCCCGCCTCGTCGGCGACGACCGGATCCGGCTAGAGCGGCATCACGGGCGCCTCGTCGCCCGGCCGCATCCGACCCTCGCCGGGCTGATCGAGATCCGCGGGCTCGGCCTCCGCCGTCTCGCGGCGCATGTGCCGGCCGCGGTTCTGCGCCTCGTGGTCGATCTCGTGGCGGAGAGCGAGCGTCTGCCGTCCGAAGCGGCCGCGACGGTCGCGCTGCTCGGCGTGGCGCTGCCGCGCCTCGTCCTTGAACCGCGCCATCCCCGCGAATACCTGATTCGTGAGGCATTGGAGGCCGGCGTGGCAATGCGGACGCACCCGGCCGCTCTCGTGCCTCGCGGCGCTTGCGACGTGTAGCGCGGCCGCCACCTCCGTGTCATGGTGAGGGCGTCGCATTATGCAAAACGCCACGATCCACTTGCGCTTCACTTTGCGCTGCACAAGATGGCGTCTCCGCTCACAGGGCGTTGGAACACGCTTCGATGATTGGAATGGTGCTTGTCACCCACGGCCTGTTGGCGACCGAATTCAAGGCCGCCCTGGAGCACGTCGTTGGTCCTCAAAAGCAGATCGAGACGATCACGATCGGCCCCGAGGACGATATGGAACTGCGTCGCGGCGACATCATGTCCGCCGTCTGCCGGGTCAATTCCGGCCAGGGCGTCGTGGTTCTCACCGACATGTTCGGGGGGACGCCGTCGAATCTCGCGCTATCGTGTATGAATGGTGGCCAGGTCGAAGTGGTCGCCGGCATCAACCTGCCGATGCTGATCAAGCTCGCCAGTGTGCGCGAGGCTGAGAGCCTGGGCGACGCCGTGCTCCACGCGCAGGAGGCGGGCCGCAAATACATCAACGTCGCCTCGCGGGTGCTTGCGGGCAAGTAACGGCCCAGCTTGGCCGCCTGTCCGCGCCGCCGTTCTCCCTGAGGTCCGCCTTCCCTTCGCCCCGCTCACGGCTTAACCACGTCGTCCCGCATCCGGACGGCGCTGGGTGCCCTGTCGCCGGACCGTATCGGGCCGGTCGAAGAAGGGAGCGCGAGAGGCGATGAGCGAGAGCGTGGACGGCGAGGTCGAGCCGCAACCCGATGTTCCGGAGGGTGGCCTCGTCCGGGTCCTGCCGATCGTGAACCGCCGCGGGCTGCATGCCCGCGCCTCGGCCAAGTTCGTGCAGACGGTGGAGCGCTTCGGTGCCGCCGTCACGGTGACCCGCGGCGGCGAGACGGTGGGCGGGCGCTCGATCATGGGTCTGCTGACGCTCGGCGCCGCCAAGGGCACCACCATCGCCGTGGTCGCCGTGGGCGACGATGCGCCGGCCGCTCTCGATGCGATCGAGGCCCTGCTCGCCGACAGGTTCGGCGAGGACGAATAGCGCCTCGTCCCGACAGGCCGATCCACGGGGGCTCGGCCGTCCCAGAGCGCAGCTTTCGAACGGGCGCTCCGACAAGACGCCGCGTCCGAGCGGGTCACCCTCCGGGAATCGCCAGCGGGTTGTCGGTCAGCGCAGCCCGGTCCGGCGTGTCGAGGACCGGCTTGCCCAGGAAGGCGTCCCAGATCCGCCGGACGAAGGCCGGATCGAGGTCGCGCACGATCAGCACGAGCCGCGAGCGCCGGTCCGCGTCGGGCCACGCCTCCAGGGTGACGGGCGTGTGGACGACGTGCTGGACGCCATGCACGACCACCGGCCGCTCGGGATCGTCGGCGAGCGCCACGAGCCCTTTGAGGCGCAGGAGCTTCGGCCCATGCGCCGAGCGCAGCAGGTCGAGGAACATCTCGAAGGCCGGGCGCGGCACCGGCTCGTCGCTGGTGAGGTGGAAGGCGCGGATCGCCGCATCGTGCCGATTCACATCATGATGGTGGTGGCCATGCCCATGCCCATGGCTGTGTCCATGGCCGTGATGCCCGTGCCCGCCGCCCTCCCGCTGCTCCTCTTGCCCGAGCCAGGCGCGGACATCGTCGCCCTTGCCGTCGAGGCCGAACAGGCCGCCGAGCAGGCGCTCGGCCGGCACGTCGGCTCCGTGGATCGCCGCTCCGGGATTGAGGATGGAGAGGCGGGCGACGAGCGCCGCAGGCTCGGCGCCGGGCAGGTCGGCCTTGGTGATGACGAGATGGTCGGCCACCGCCGCCTGGCGCAGCGCCTCGCTATGGGCATCGAGGGTGCCGGCACCGTTGACCGCATCGATCACGGTCACCACCCCCTGCAGCCGGAAGCGGATCGCCAGATAGGGATGGTAGATCAGCGCGTGCAGGATCGGCGCGGGGTCGGCGAGCCCGGTGGTCTCGATGACGACGCGGCGGAACGGATTGATGCGGCCGTTGTCGCGTCGGCGCAGCAGATCCTCCAGGGTCGAGATCAGGTCGCCGCGCACGGTGCAGCACAGGCAGCCGGCGCCGAGCAGGATCATCCCCTCGTCCACGGTCTCGATCAGCAGGTGGTCGAGGCCGATCTCGCCGAACTCGTTGACGATCACCACGGTGTCGGCCAGCGCCGGATCGGCGAGAAGGCGGTTGAGCAGGGTGGTCTTGCCCGCACCGAGGAAGCCCGTCAGCACGGTGAGCGGAATCGGCTCCGGGCGGCCCGGTGGTTCGGTCTGGGACATGGTGGGACGGCTTTCGAAGTCTGGTCCGCCGCGACGGTGAGGACGCTTCACGATCGGCCTCTCGCCTCCGTCTGTCACCCCGCTCGGCCGACGACGATGGCGGTAAACCCCTCAAGGCCCGGGGCCGGGGCGGGGTCTGGCTGAGCGGTCAGGGCGCTCACCCGCCTCACCCGATCCGGCAAGGCCAGCGGTCGGCGCGCGGCATCTCGGCAGGGGAAGCATCCGACGCCCGGAGGTCCCATGCGACGGACAGCCGGGCGCTCGATGGGGCGACTCTTACGAGTCGTCGTTCTTGGCCTTGGCGGCCTTTTTGGCGGCAGGTTTCGCCTCGGATTTCTGCGCGGCAGGCTTGTGCGCCGGCTTCGCCGCGGCCTTGGCGGCCGGTTTCGCACCTGCCTTGGCGGGCGCCTCGACCGAGGTATAGGCGCTGGTCGCGGCCGGGACGCCCTTGTCCTTGCCGGCGATCTTCGAGGCCGGCTTGGGCGCCGTCACGGCGGCGGCGCGCGCCTTGGCGGCTCTCTCGGCGGCGGCCTGCTTGGCGGCCTCCCGCGCCGCATCCTTGGCGGCCTTGGCTTCCGCGCGCTTGCGCTGGGCGGCTTCCAGCTTGGCGGCGTGGGCCGCCTGCTTCGAAGCCTGGGCCTCCTGCTCCTCGCGGGCGAGCGCCATCGCCCCCTCGGCCGGGTCGCGGCCGGTCCAGACCGGGATCGGCTGGAGCGGCGCCCGGGGCGGCAGGGTGCGCCCACGGACATTGGCGCTGCCGAGCGCCGCGAAGGCGAGGTTGGCGGCGTCCGGGGTTGCGGAGCCGAGGAGTTGGGTGGTGGTCCCGTTCACGGCCGGGCCGCTGGCGGTCAGCGCGCCGGGGCCTTCGTCGACCGGCAGGGGTTTGCGCTTGTCGCAGATATAGGGTCGCATGTCCGGCGGGCCGGCGAGGGTGGAGGGGGGCAGCGCGTCCAGCGTCGGCGCGGTCCATCCGGCCGACTGGCTGAAGCCGTAATCGAACAGGTCGGCGGCCTTGATGTCGCGCTCGCGGGCGCTGGGCTGGCCCATGACCACGGTGATGATGCGGCGCCCGTTGCGGGTCGCGGTCGCCACCACGTTGAAGCCGCCCGAGCAGATGAAGCCGGTCTTCATGCCGTCGGCGCCGGGATAGCGCCCGAGCAGGCCGTTATGGTTGGCCATCACGGCCTTGCCGTACTGAATCGCCGAGATCGAGAACAGGCCCTGCTGGTTGGGGAAGTCGCGCATCAGGGCGCGGGCAAGAATCGCCATGTCGCGGGCCGAGGTCCATTGCCGCGGCTCGGGCAGGCCGTTGGGATTGTACCAGCGGCTCTCGCGCATGCCGATCTTGTGCGCGGTCTCGTTCATCATGTCGGCGAAGCCCTCGACGGAGCCGCCGAGCCCCTCGCCGATCGCCCAGGACACGTCGTTGGCCGACTTGACCATGATGATCTTGAGGGCGTTGTCGAGGGTGATCTGGGTGCCCGGCTTGAAGCCCATCTTGGAGGGCGGCTCGGCGGCGGCGGCCGGCGAGATCGTGAGCAGCGTGTCGAGGGAGACCTTCCCCTGCCGCACCATGTCGAGGGCGACGTAGGTGGTCATCAGCTTGGTGATCGAGGCGGGATACCAGGGGTCGGTCGCGCCCTGGCTGTAGAGCACCTTGCCGGAATCCGCGTCCACCACCAGGATCGGCGCCGTCACGGCCGCGGCCGTCCCGGCCATCAGGCCAAGGGCGGCGAGGGTGCCGATCAGCCGTCCCCAAACTCGGTTCACCATCGGAACAATCTCGAAAGGGTGTGAGGGCGCGGGGCTCGAGCTTCGTCCCGGATATCGGGTCCGGGACGAGGCTCTCGGGTTTTGTTTCCGCATCGTCTCCGTCCGAAAGCCGGAGGCCACCTTTCGGGACGATGCACTAGGGATGTCCGTTGCCGGGACCGGACGCGTCAGAGGGCATCCGGTAGGTTCGGATCGAGAAGACTCGTTCATCAACGTGCCCTCCGTGGCGAGAGCATGGCAGAACCGGCGTTCGACTTACCGCGACGCTGGGAGGCGGGGTTGCGTTCCCGGACATCCTGCCCCGCAATCCAGCCCCGCTTGGCCTTCGCAAGCCCCTCGGTCTATGGGCAGGCCTCGATCATGAAGCGCAAGCCGATGTCCTACGCGGTCAAGGAACTTTTCCACACACTTCAGGGTGAGGGCGCCCAGGCCGGGCGCGCGGCGGTGTTCTGCCGGTTCGCCGGCTGCAATCTCTGGTCCGGCCGCGAGGAGGACCGGGCCGGGGCCGCCTGCCGCTTCTGCGACACCGACTTCGTCGGCCTGGACGGGGAGGGCGGCGGACGCTTCGCGTCCGCCGAGGCTCTCGCCGGGGCCATCGCCGCGACCTGGGCCGGGGGAGCGGCCCACCGCTACGTCGTCTTCACCGGCGGCGAGCCGCTGCTGCAGCTCGACGAGGCCCTGATCGCGGCGGTCCATGCCCGCGGCTTCGAGGTGGCGGTGGAAACGAACGGGACGCTCGCCGCGCCCCCCGGCATCGACTGGATCTGCGTGAGCCCCAAGGCGGGCAACGCCCTGGTCCAGACCTCCGGCGACGAGCTGAAGCTCGTCTATCCGCAGGCCGAGGCCGCGCCGGAGCTGTTCGCGGAGCTGCCCTTCCGCCACCGTTTCCTCCAGCCGATGGACGGGCCGGAGGCTGCGGCTAACACCGCCGCGGCGGTGGCCTATTGCCGGGCGGATGCCCGCTGGCGCCTCTCGCTCCAGACCCACAAGATCATCGGCATCCCGTGATCGCGCGGGCGAGGGGCGCTGGGGCGTGCATTTCGCGCGCAGGGGTGACATATCCGTCTCACGTATCCCGTTCGCTGCGATGTCGAGACGGGGCTGCGTTGCGCGGCCTGCCATCCAGCCCAGGGCCGCGTTGCGCGGCCTACTATCCAGCCTATGCCGAGCCATGAAGATCACGCGATGAAGATCACCCAGGCCTTTACCTTCGAGGCGGCCCACCGCCTGCCGAACGTGCCCGAGACCCATCGCTGCCATCGCATGCACGGCCATTCCTACCGGGTGGAGCTGACCGTGGCGGGCGCGGTCGATCCGGACACCGGCTGGGTAATCGATTTCTACGAGATCGAGAGCGCCTTCGCGCCGCTGCTGGAGCGGCTCGACCACCATTGCCTCAACGAGATCGAGGGGCTGGAAAATCCCACCGCCGAGCACATCGCGGCCTGGATCTGGCACCGCGCCAAGCCGGCGATTCCCGGCCTCGCCAGCGTGCGGATCTTCGAGACGCCGCTGTCCTGGGCCGAGTACGAGGGCGAGTGAGAGCCATGCCGGGCGCGAGGGAAGGCGGAGGATCCGAGGCCGCGCGGGACGGCGCCCTGGTGTTGTTCTCCGGAGGCCAGGATTCCGCGACCTGCCTCGCCTGGGCGCTCGACCGCTTCCCCCGCGTCGAGACGATCGGTTTCGATTACGGCCAGCGCCACCGGGTGGAACTCGAGCGGCGCGACGTTCTGCGCGGCGGTATGGTGTCCATCGACCGCAGCTGGGGGCGCCGGCTCGGCCGCGACCACACCGTCTCCCTGACGGCTCTCGGTGAGATCTCCGACACGGCGCTGACCCGCGACAGCGAGATCGCCTTCGCGCAGGACGGGTTGCCCAACACCTTCGTGCCTGGCCGCAACCTCGCCTTCCTCACCTTCGCCGCCGCGCTCGCCTTCCGCCGGGGCCTGCGCCACATCGTCGGCGGCATGTGCGAGACCGATTATTCGGGCTATCCCGATTGCCGGGACGACACGATCAAGGCGCTGCAGGTCGCACTCAATCTCGGTATGGAGCGCCGCTTCGTGCTTCATACCCCGCTGATGTGGCTCGACAAGGCGCAGACCTGGGCGCTGGCCGAGGAACTGGGCGGGCGCCCCCTCGTGGACCTGATCGTCGAGGACAGCCATACCTGCTATCTCGGCGAGCGGGGGCAGCGCCACGCCTGGGGCTATGGCTGCGGCGCCTGCCCGGCCTGCGACCTGCGCGCCAAGGGGTTTGCGCGCTACCGCGCCGTCCGAACCGATCAGGAGGAGCCATGCGCGCCGACGCCTTCCTCGAGGCCGTGAAGGCCCTGCCCATCACCGATCTCGGCACCCTCGTGCCGGAGGGCGGCTTGGTCGTGGTGGCGCCGCACCCGGACGACGAGAGTCTCGGCTGCGGCGGCCTGATCGTGCAGGCGCTCCGCCAGGGCCGCGACGTGCGGGTCGTCATCGTCAGCAACGGCTGCGGCTCGCATCCGAACTCCAAGGCCTATCCCCATGACCGCCTGCGGGATCTGCGCGAGGCGGAAACCGGCCGGGCGATGGCCGAACTCGGTCTCGGCGCCGAGCATATTCGCTTCCTGCGCCTGCCCGATGGCGGCGTGCCGAGCCGGGGCCCCGAGGCCGAGGCGGCGGCGGACGCCATCGCCGATATCGCGCGGGAGAGCGGGGCGGGGGCCCTGTTCGTGACCTGGAAACACGATCCGCATTGCGACCACACCGCGTCGGCGGCCATCGTCGATCTCGCCCGCGCCCGCCTGCCGGGCGTGGCCGCCTATGCCTATCCGGTCTGGGGCTGGACCCTGCCGCCCGAGCGCGAGGTCGGGGAGGCTCCGGAGGGCTATCGCCTCGTCGTGTCCGAGCAGAGCGCGGCCAAGCGCCGGGCGATCGAGGCGCATGCCTCGCAGGTTTCCGGGCTGATCGAGGACGATCCCTCGGGCTTCCAGTTGGAGCCGGCGATGATCGACCGGTTCTGCGGACCCCACGAGTGGTACATCGCGCTGCGCTGACCGGCCGCCTCTTCATCGGCGTTTCAGGTTCAGGCTGGCAGGAGCGGTGCCGGAGAAGCTTGGCCCGGATCGAACACCCGTGAGTACAACCAGCGTCGTCACGCTCAACAAGGGGCGCGACGCCCACCTCGCGCGCCTGATCGAAGGCCTCGCTCGCGGGCCGGCACCGGCCGAGTGCATCGTGGTCGAGATGGGGACCGCCCCCGCGCCGCTGCCGGAGACGCCGTTCCCCCTGCGCCGGGTCGATTTTCGCAGCGCGGGCCTGCCGCTCGCCGCCGCGCGCAATGCCGGCCGGGCGGCGGCGCGGGGCGATGTCCTCGTCTTCCTCGATGTCGATTGCATCCCCTCCGCCGGGCTCGTCCCCGCGCTGGCGGCGGCTGCGGCGGCGCATGACGCCCTGGTCTGCGGGCCGATCCGCTACCTGCCGGCGGGGGCTGTCCATGACGGCTGGCGCGAGGCCGACCTGTTGGAGGCCGGGATCCTGCATCCGGCCCGGAATTTCCCGGAAGCCGGCGTCAGGGAGACGAAGAATGCCGGCCTGTTCTGGTCCCTCGCCTTCGCGGTGCGGGCGGCGACCTATGACCGGCTCGGCGGCTTCGACGAGGGTTATGACGGCTACGGCGCCGAGGACACCGACCTCGCCTTCCGCGCGGCGGAGATCGGTGTGCCGGTGCTGCTGGCCGGGGCGCCGCCCGCCTTCCACCAGCACCATCTCTCCTGCGACCCGCCGCTCCAGCACTTCGCCGACATCTTGCGCAATGCCCGGCGCTTCCGCGCCCGGCACGGAATCTGGCCGATGGATGGCTGGCTCGATGCCTTCGCCCGGCTCGGCCTGATCGCGGCGGAGCGCGAGCCCGACATCAGCCTGCTGCGCGGCCCGAGCCCGGAGGAGATCGCCGCCGCCCGGCTGCCGCCGGAACGGCCGTTCTAGAGCATTTTCCCTAATCCACGGATCACGAAAAATGCTCTAGCTGCTTGATCGTGCTGCATTTTCCGCGGAGCCGGCAACCGCTTCCGCGGAAAATGCTCGTGAGTTCTCCGCTAGGCCGGCACGGCAATGGCCGCGGCGCTCGGAGGCGTGCGCGGGCGCGGCATCGCCACAGCCGGGCAGGGCGGTGGATCGTCGTCGTCGTCCCGACGCCGGGAACGGAAAAAGTGGTGCAGATGCGGTGGCCGGCGTGGGCGCCTGTGCGGCGAGGCCCGCAGGATCGGCGGCGCCGGGGCCTCTCGGGCCGGAGCCGGGTCGAGTTCGGCCAGGGCGGCGAGCACGGAATCGATGGAGACCGGCTCGGCCTTGCAGCCGGGCAGGCAGCGCAGGCCCGGTGCATTCTCGAGGGCGCAGGCATCCGAGGCCCAGGAGGCCAGGATCGCGCGCTTGTCCGCGCGGGAGAGCTGGGGATGCCCCAGAACCTCCCGCGGGTGGCGGAACACGTCGCCCGGAGCGATCACGGCCTGCCACGCTTCGAACGAGGCGGCCTGCCCGGCGGCCGGGTTCATCGGCCCGGAATGAGAAAGGTGGCTGTCCATCGTCGACACGGATCATCCTCCCTGAAAGCCATTGAGAGCAGCAATGGAGCGCAGCGAGACAGGCGGCCCTCGGGGGCGCCAGCCCTCCCGAGGGCCGCCGTTCCGCAGCCGGTGGCGTGGAGTCCTTCGTCCCGGAAACAGAAGCCGGGACGATGGGCCGGGCTCAGGCGGCCTGAGCGCGGTCCTTGATCTGGGCCGGCCTGTTGTCTTGGCCAACGGCCGTTTGGCTGCCGCCGATGGCGATCCGGCGGGGTTTCAGCGCCTCCGGCACCTCGCGTTTGAGGGCCACGGTCAGCAGTCCGTTTTCGAGGGAGGCTCCGGTCACCTTCACATGGTCGGCCAGATTGAAGGACTGGCGGAACGCGCGTGCGGCAATGCCGCGATGCAGGTACTGCCGCTCGCCCTCCTGACCCTTCTTCTGGCCGGTGACCAGAAGCGTGGTGTCGTGCTGGGTGAGCTCGATCTCATCCGGCGTGAAGCCGGCAACCGCCATGGTGATGCGGTACTCGTCCGCGGCCACCTTCTCGATGTCGTAGGGCGGCCAGGTCGTCGACGGTTCGACTCGCGCAGCTTGGTCGATCAGCGAGAACAGGCGGTCGAAGCCGACGGTCGAACGATAGAGAGGGGCGAAATCGAAGGTCCCCATGACCACATCCTCCTGAGAGCAACGTGATGACGAGAGCCACCGGATCGCGGTCCGGTGTCGTCCTGCGAGCCCGTCCGGGCCCCGCACGCGCGTAACGCCGAGGCTGGAAGCGGGTTCCGCCGTTGTGAGAATTTTTTTTGGCCGAACCGTCGCCGGGCTGGCGAGAGACCTCGCCAACCCGGCGACGGTTCGCTCAGCCCACTTCCCGGCACAGAGCCTCGATGGCCTCCGCCGTCCTGGGAAGGGCATCAGGATCGGCGAGAGCCCGGACGAGGTCCGGATCGAGGGCGAGGCCCTGGGCGACGAGGCGCGGCCAGGCGGACGGGGTGGGCCAGCCGCGATGGACGATCGCCGCACCCAATCGTTCGAGGGCGACCGCCTTGGCCTCCTGCTCGTCATAGGCGCGGGGCTCGGGCAGGCACAGGAATCGCTTGCCCAGGCTCGCCACCGCCGTGACGAGCCCGTCGCCCGCCCCGCCGATCACCAAGGAAGCCGGGGCGAGATGCGGGCGCACATCCGCGACCCAGCCGTGAAGATGCAGATTCGTTGGACCGGCATCCAGACCTGTCACCGGCCCGAGCACGTGCCAGTCGCGATCCGGCACCGCCGCGGCGGCCTGTGCAAGGGCAGGGCCGTCCCCCCCCTCGCCGCCACGCCCGAACACGACGACGATGCGGCCGTCCTCGTCAGGGGCAGCGGTCGTGGGAGCCGTCCCGAGGAAGCCGCCATAGAGGGTTTTCGCGCGGACCCAGTCCGGCACATCGCCGCCGTCGAGCGCCTCCGGGAAGGGGGCGAGCAGCCGCGAGGCGGCGCGGAAGGCTGCGAGATGCGCAGGGTCAGTGCGGGTGCCGGACAGGCGGACGACGAGGCTCGGCACCGACAGGAGGCGGGCAAACAGCGCCACCTCGGCGGAGACATCGACGATCATCAGCGCCGGATCGCTCTCCACCGCCCAGGCGGCGATGCGGCCCATGCGCCGCCGGATGCCGGGATGGTTCAGCGGCACGTAGTGGAAGCAATCGGGGCGCTCCGCCGCCCCGTCTCGCCCGTCGAAGTCCCGGTCCAGCCGGTCGTCGGGAAGATCGAGGACGGGACCGGGCGCATCCGAGATGTCGAGGCCGGCGAAGGTGCCGATCAGCGTGCAGGGCCGGCCGAGCGCGCCGAGCGCCCGGGCCAAGGCCACGGCCCGCTGCCAATGCCCGGCGCCTTGATGATGGACGTAATAGCCGACCGGACGCGTCATGCGGTTCTCATTCGCGACAGCTCTTCGAGGGCGCGGCGGCGCGGATTGGGTCTCCGCTCACGCGCCGCGCGGGCTTGCCGTCACGCGGCGGTCTCGCGCTTCAGGAAAGCGGCCAGCGCCTCGACGGCCGCGACCGCCTCGTCCAGCCCGCATTCGGCGGCCGGGCCGTCCCGCGCCTCCAGCCGGGCATGGGCGCGTTCCACGAAGGCGATGTCGTTGGGACAACCCGGAACGTCGATGGCGGCGAGATCCGCCGCGTCGAGGCCCAGCGCGTGCAGGGAGGCGGCGGAGGCGCCCTCGCGAAACGCCCGGCGGAGCGCGGCCCGGCGCAGGATCACGGTTTGCCAATGGGTGGACACGGGCAATTGGTAGGCCTCGCCCTCGCGGACGACACGGGAGCGGCGCAACATCTCGGTGGCCATGCCGCCCTCGGCCCGGCCGGCGGTGCGGGCGGAAACCCGCACCGACACGGCGGGGCAGTGGCGCAGGCGCCCGCCCGCCCGCTGAACCGCGGCGACCAGCGCATTGTCCTCGCCCCGAGGAATCGTCGGCAGGCCGCCGACCGCGCGATAGAGCGAGGCGCGCAGGGCAAGGCTGCCGCCGGTATGGTCGCCGTGGCGCGGGGCCGGATCGTGGGGCGGCGGATCGAGGGTGTCTTCAAGGGCGCGGACGCCCGCCCAGTAGCGTTCGACCCGGGCGTGGAAGGCCGCGAGTGCCGGGTCGGTCTCGTCCTCCGCGTCGATCACGAGACGGCCGCCGACGATCTCGGCCCGTTCCAGGGCGCGCAGGTTCGCCGCGACCCAGGACGGGTCGAGCCACGCATCGGCGTCGGTGGTGAGCAACACCCCGTCCGGGGTGCCGGAGGCGTCCAGCCAGGCGGCGCCCTCGTCGAGGGCGCGGCGTCGGGCGGTGCCGACATGGGCCGCGATGCCGACGAAGGTCTCCTCGATCAGGCGCAGCGAGAGGGTGTCGATCGCGCCGGAGCTTTCGAGGGCGCGCGCGCTGTCCGCCGTGCCGTCGGTGCAGTTGTTGGCGACGACGACGACCTTCAGGGGCGCGGCCGTCGAGGAGCCCTCCTGGGCTGCGAGCGCGCGGAGCAGACGCGGCAGGCGCTCGGCCTCGTTGCGGGCGGGAACGCAGACCACGGCCGAGGCGAGGCTTGTGCTCCCGTGATTGCCCGGATGATCGCCCATGTGATCGAGCCCTCGGATCCCTTTCGTCAGGCCGCCGGCCGTTCGAGGAGGGGGGCGCGGACGCGGCTCGCGGGGGCGCCGGCCAGCACCTCGCGGTAGAGTTCCTCATAGCCGTCGGTCATGACCTGCGCGTCGTAGAGCGTCTCGGCCCGTCGGCGGCAGGCGCGGCGGTCGAGGGTGACGGCGTTCCGGATGGCGCGGGCGAGGGCGTCCACGTCGTCCGCCGGCGCCAGGGCTCCGGAATGCCGGTCGACGATGTCCGGAATCGCGCCGCGGCCGAAGGCGGCCACCGGGGTGCCGCAGGCCAGGGCCTCGGCGACGACGAGGCCGAACGGCTCCTCCCAGCGCGGCGAGACGATGGCCGCGCGGGCGCCGCCGAGCTGCTGCGCGAGATCCCTGTGGGAGAGGTGCCCGACATACTGCACATCGTCGCCGAGGCGCGGGGCGATCCACTCGTCCCAGTAGCGCGGGTTGGGCTTCGGGCCGGCGAAGCGAAGCCGGAGCCCGGCGCTGCGGGCGGCATCGATGGCGAGATGCGTGCCCTTCTCCGGCACGATCCGCCCGCTCCAGAACACGTAATCCGCCGGATCGGCCTCCGGCCGGAAGGCGAAGGTCGAGAGATCGATACCGTTGCCGATGACACGGGCATCGGGCACGAGCCCGTGCCATTCCTGCGCCAGCGAGGGGGACACCGCGGCGAAGATCATGCCGGGCTTGGCCGCTTGAACGCCGGCGGCGAGGGAGTCGAAGGGCGGCGTGTGAAGGGCCGTCGTCATCGGCACGGAGAGAGTGTTGCTGGCCCGCAGCGGCAGGTCGTGCAGGCTGTTGTTGTGCACGATGTCGAAACCGCCGCGCGCCACCGCGTCCATGATCCGCTCATAGGCCAGCAGCTCGGCCCGCTCGATCTTCTCGCTCAGGACCGGATCGCCGAGCGCGTCCCCCGTCGGTGGGCAGACGGGATTGGGAACGAGCAGCGGATCGGAGCCTTCGGAGGCGAACAGCGTGACCCTGTGGCCGCGCTGGCGCAGCGCACCGGCCAGGTGATGCGTGTGCATCTCCAACCCTCCCAGATAGGGCTGGCCGATCGGGAACTTGAGATGGGCGATGACGGCGATCTTCAAGGGCGTTGTCCGACGACGGCTGCGAGTGGACTCGCGAGCGAGCCCAATGGCTAGGCTTGGTTCCCTACCATCACGCCCCCTATCGGAACGGCCGATGAACGATCCCTTCAGGAAGCGGCGCGGTGTGGATTAAAATGCAGCGGGGGCAGCCCATCCTCCGATCATCGCGCCAAGGCCGGAGCGCGCCCCGACGGGAGCACCGTTCCGGCGAGGGGGAAGCGGACACGGGATTACGGACCCGGCGCCTCTCGGAGGGCGGGCGCGGGCCTCGTATCCGGATCGGTTGGTGAGAGGCTTGAGGTCTGCCTGAGGGTGGCTGGCCCGCGCCATCCGCGCGATCCCTCGGGGAGGGCGGATGGCGTCTTCGCTCAGGGGCCGCGCTGGCTTGCCGATACCGTGTCAGGTCTCGTCAGCCGGCACGGTCTCAGTCGAGATGGTTGCCGTAGCGCTCCACATGGGCGGCGAGGCCGAGGCCGTGGTCGCGCACGAGGCGTTCCGCCCGCTCGGCATCGCGGGCCTCCAGGGCCTCGATGATCCGCACGTGTTCCTGGATCGACTCGGATGCGCGGTCACCCTGGCGAAGGGCCGTGTTGCGGATGCCGCGCACGTGCATCAGCAGGTTGCTGCACAGATCCTTGATCACCTCGCTGTGGCCCAGCGAAATGATTTTCTGGTGGAAGCGGATATTGGCTTCCGAATACTCATCGAGGTGATCGGCCGGGCTGCCCTCGAAGAATTCCGGGAAGGAGCGGCGCAGGCAGGCCAGATCCTCATCGGAGGCGTTGGTGCAGGCGAGCCGCGCCGCCATGCTCTCCAGGGCCGCCCAGGCCTGGATCATGCCGACGATCTCACGCTTCGTCTTCTTGACGACGAAGACGCCGCGCCGCGGCTCGTTGCGCACGAAGCCCTCCTGCTCCAGCACGGTCAGTGCCTCGCGGATCGGGGTGCGACTGACGCCCAGCGTCTGTGAGAGGCCGCGCTCGTCCAGCCGCACATCTCCGGTCTGGCCGTAGATGTCCATGTTGGTGATGGCGGATTTCAGCGCCTCGTAGGCCAGCGTCCGCAGGCTCGTGGCCGGGACGATCGGCTTAATCGAGAAATTTTCCATCGCTTCGGATCGACCTTGATGCCGATGGGTAGGGGTCCGGTGATGGGCATCGAGCCGAGTGAGCATGGCGTCTTGGATCACGGAAGACAAGGCATCCCCTCCTATGCGCGCCGGTTCTGCCCAACGCTTTCGGCTCACGAGCGCGTGCGAGCGGGACAGCAATTCCCCGGATTCTTGACGTCTGGCATTTGGTATGCCAGAAAGGATGCGCAGAGTCGATGCCGTCCGTATTCGCCGGGCGCAGGGCAGCCGCCTCCAACCGGTCCTTGCGCTTCCCGGCATTCGAAGTCCGGCACGCTCCCTTCGTCGCCTCCCGGCCGACGCCATCGGCAGGATCAAGCGCGCCGGAAATCACCATTCTCCTGGGGAGGAGACTGCGATGGGCAAGGCTCTCGAGGGCATTCGCATCCTCGATTTCACGCATGTTCAATCGGGCCCGACCTGCACGCAGCTTTTAGCGTGGTTCGGCGCCGACGTGATCAAGGTTGAGCGGCCGGGTGCGGGTGACGCGACGCGTCAGCAGCTCCAGGATCTTCCTGGTGTGGACAGCCTCTATTTCACGATGCTGAACCACAACAAGCGTTCGATCACCCTGGATGCCAAGAACCCCAAGGGCAACGCGATCCTCTGGCGCCTGATCGGCGAGTGCGACGTGTTGGTCGAGAACTTCGCCCCCGGCGCCCTGGACCGGATGGGACTGACCTGGGAGCGATTGCAGGCGGCCAATCCGGGGCTGATCCTGGCCTCGGTGAAGGGTTTCGGGCCGGGCCGCTATCAGGATTGCAAGGTCTACGAGAACGTCGCCCAATGCGTCGGCGGCGCCGCCTCCACCACCGGCTGGCGCGACGGGGTGCCGATGGTGTCGGGGGCGCAGATCGGCGATTCCGGCACCGGACTGCATCTGGCGCTCGGCATCGTCACCGCCCTCTACCAGCGCACCCAGACTGGCCAGGGCCAGCGCGTCGACTGCGCGATGCAGGACGGGGTGCTCAATCTCTGCCGGGTGAAGCTGCGCGACCAGCAGCGCCTCGGCCATGGCCCGCTGATGGAATACAGCCAGTACGGCGAGGGGATTCCCTTCGGCGAGGCCGTGCCGCGGGCGGGCAATGATTCCGGCGGCGGACAGCCCGGACGCATTCTCAAATGCAAGGGCTGGGAGCAGGATCCGAACGCCTACATCTACTTCATCACACAGGGCGCGGTCTGGGATCCGATCTGCGACATCATCGGCGAGCCCGATTGGAAGACCGATCCGGCCTATGCCACGCCGAAGGCGCGCCTGCCGCATCTCAACGAGATCTTCACGCGCATCGAGGCGTGGACGATGAAGCACGACAAGTTCGAGGCGATGGAGATCCTCAACGCCCACGAGATCCCCTGCGGTCCGATCCTCTCCATGAAGGAAATTGCCGAGGATCCGATGCTGCGGGCGAATGGGACCGTGGTCGAAGTCGAGCACCCGACCCGAGGCGCCTACCTGACGGTCGGCAACCCCATCAAGCTCTCAGCGAGCCCGACCGATGTGACCCGCGCGCCTCTGCTCGGCGAGCATA
This sequence comes from Methylorubrum populi, assembly GCA_020741775.1. Lineage (GTDB taxonomy): Bacteria > Pseudomonadota > Alphaproteobacteria > Rhizobiales > Beijerinckiaceae > Methylobacterium > Methylobacterium populi_B. The sequence goes on along the minus strand of DYYG01000008.1, from coordinate 63,771 downwards.
CCGACGAAATTCTGCGCGAGGTGCTCGGCTGCTCGGAGACCGAGATCGGCGACATCCTCGGCTCAGGGGCCGTCGGCGCCGTGCAGCGCCTCGCGGCGGAGTAGGTGCAGCAATATTTTGCTGAATACCGCGTCGAGCGGCTTGATTTTTCCTGCTTTGGTATGCCAGATACCAAGACGCGCGGCGCGATGGAGTGAAACGCCTCCATCGTCCAGCCGATCACGGAGGAAGCGATGATGGCCGACGACGCTCTCGCCTTTCTCGCAGAGGCGTTCGGACATTACTCCGAGGCTGAACTGCAAGATTTTCTCGATGCGACGGCCCGTACGGCCATTGCCGAGAAGCCTGCCGAAGCCGGAATACCGGCCGCGGCGAGGCTTGTGCGCGAGGGCCCGATCCAGGCTCCGATCGGGCGGGACCGGCCTCAGGCGGCCTGAGCGTAACGCTCTTCGACGAGGTTCGGCGTCTTGGCGCTCGGGGCAACCGGAGCAGCATCCGAGACGGTCAGGCGATCGGCGAGCTTGACGACGAGCAGGGCCTGCACGGCGACAAGGAAAAGAAGCACGGCGAGCCACGTGGCAAGCATGATGGTCTCCGAAAGCAGCGGTGCGTCGTGAATGATGCACTGCGATTGATCGTGAGATAGCCCGCCGCCTGTGGGATATGAAGTACAAAATACCAGATACAGTCATGCGTCCGGCGCATGTGATGCGACCGGCTGGCCGGAATTTTCAGGATTAATCCTTGAGCCCTGCGATGACCGGCCCTCACGAGGGCTACTGCGCCATCTCGCGATGCAGCATCTAAAGCTCCGCTTTCCCGCTTAATCCGCGCTTGGGCCCCAGGCGCCGAGCGTCGCGGTCTCGGCCGGGGACAGGATCTCTTCGACCGGCGGCAGGTCTCCGCCTTCCCGCGGAATTCCGATCATCGCGAGCGCCCGCGCCGTTTCAGGCTCGTCCCAGGCCGCTGCGAGTCCTGTCCGATCGAGACCGACGAGCCGTCCCGCCTCGAAGCGCGCGAAGACCCGCCCGGTCCCACGCTCGGCGAAGCGCACCACGGCGAGCCGGCGCAGCACCTCGCGGAGAAAGGCGGCATCGGCCTCCGACCCTTCGGCGACGTCGCGATAGACCTCGGCGGCATCGCGGGCACGGATATCGATCCGGCGGTAGCGCTCGATGGCGAGCAGCGCGCTCGCATCGAGGATCGTCATGTCGTCATTGGTGCCGAAGGCGATGGTGAGCGGCCGCGCGCCCTTCGGCACGCTGTTGTCGAGGAACTCGAAGAAGACCGTCCGGTCGCGGCGCAGCGCCCAGGTGAAGAACAGCCGCGGCATGCCGGTATAGGCTTCGACATTGTGCGCGAGCAGATCCTCGACGGCCTTGTAGCGCCCGAATTCCTCACCCCGCTTCCAGGCCCGCTCCACCGTCTCTTCGGGCGGCGTGACCATGAATTGGAGATAGACCCGCTGGCCGAACCGCGTCAGGAGCTGCCCGGCCCCGTCGCTGCCGACTTCGGTCGAGAAGCTGTCGAAGCGGAACCGATCGATCAGCAGATGTGACAGCCGGCCGGCGGCAGCCTTGCGCGTGATATAGCGGTCGAGCTTGGCATCGACGATTTCGACCTCGTGCCCGGTCAGCGGCCCGGCATAGCGGCGCGCCTCGCCGAGGCTGTCGTAATCGAGCAGGAACTTGCGCCAGACATCCGGGGTGATGACGGCGAAGTCCTCCCATTCCGCTCCGACCCGTCCGGCCAGGCCGCGCTGATAGGGGCGGATCGTGCTTTTCCCCGAGGCCGAGGCGCCTTTGACAGTCATGACCACCGGCCGCTCCTGCGGCGCCGGCCGGTGGTAGCCCTGCGCCTCGGCGACCGCCTCGATCCAGGGGGCGATCAGCGCGCCGATCCGGTCGCTGCCGCAGCGGTTGGTGACGAGAATGCCGGCGAGCCGCCGCAGGATCGCCGGATCGCGGATCAGCATGCCCTGACGGGCGATGATCTGGCCGAAGACCGTGCGCAGGGCTTCGCGGGCGGCGCTCTCCAGGCTGTCGCACTCGCCCGCGGACCGGCACCTGTCCTCGAGGCGTGTCAGAACCTGAGCCTGAAGGTCGGCCCGAGAGGACGGGGCAGATGACGGAGGGGTCGGCCGACGGCGGCGGAAGAAGTCGAAGACGGTTCTTCGCTCGGGTGGCGGGGCGGAGTCCTCGCCGAACAAGGCGGCCAACTCACGCTCCAGCACGGCGTCGGCCTCGGCGCGGACGCTCTCGAGTACGGCCGACACCTCGCCGAGGCGATGCGCGACCCCCTCGCGCAGAAGGGTGCTGACGATGCGCCGGAAGTTCAGGCCGAGATCGGCATAGACCTCGCCGACCGGGACCGAGATATCGGCCATCACCCGGATCAGCACCTCATGCACCACCAAGCGCTCGGCGCGGAAGGGCGCGAGCTGCGTCGCGGACAGACCGCTCAGGTCGGACAGTTCGAAGATCTCAGCCAGACTCAGGCTGACATGCTCCGGCCTGAACACGGTCGCCAGCGGGCGCACCGAGCGCGGCAAGCCGGGTTCGAGGCCGGGATTCCAGGCATCGAAGGCCGGCTTCGTCCGCGCGGCGTTGTCCGTTCGGCCGGTGGGGAACGCCATGGTTGAGTCCATCGCGGCCCCCTTGATGGCGCGTCCTTGGCGGGATCAGGCGGCGGTGGCGTTCTCGATTCCCTCGAAGCGGATCTGGTAGGCCTCGCCCCACAGGGTGGCCGCCCGCTCGTGCCAGGCGGCGTCGAAGAACAGCTTGGCGCAGAACGAGCTGCGCCAGATGCACACCGCGATGACGCGCTCATCCAGTACACGGATGTGGCGGCTCTCCAGACCGCCGGCGATGCCAAGGCGGGGCAGCATGTCGATACTGGACGCGCCGAGTTCGTTCTCGCCGGGGAAGACGATCGGGCATTCGACGACGGTCAGATGTTTCATGGGGCTTTCCATGACGGGCGCCTTCCTCGGGTTTTTCTTGCGGCCTGTTGGGATGCTCGTTGCACAACGCTTGCTGAGCGCCGTCTGCTCCTTCCGGAGCCATCTCAGTCTTTCAGTCTTTGTGCACGATTCGCGATGGCCTTTGATCGATGTCTTCGTGGTGTCAGGGATGCGGCGGGGCGGCCGTGCCCGCCGCCCGCGCCTCGCCGGCACAATCCCAGATGCTGAGGATCGCGCTGATGCGGCAGGATTCCATGAGAGCGATGTGATCGACCCTCCGCTCGCAGAAGGTCCGCAGACGCTCCTGGGCCGAGGCGGCGATATCGACGGCGGCGAAATCGCTGTCGGTAATGAGCCAGACCGAGCGATTGTAGATCTCGGGGCCCTCGGTGGCGACGGCACGGAAGATGTCCCGCTGCGTGAGCAGGCCGGTCACGGTCCCGTTGGCGTCGTCATCGACGACGACGAGGGCGCCGGTTCCGGGCTGAGCGAGGAGCCGCGCGGCCTCCGCGACCGAGCGGTCGCGGTGGATGGTCTGGACGCTCGACGCGTCCCGATTTCGGCGCATCGTCTCGAACACGGCGCTCCTCCTCGGCGCGCCTCTCGGGTGGGGCCCGCCTTGGATCCGAGGTTGGTATACAACATACCTATTGTCAATTCGGGATTTTGAATTATGGTGCCGACGTGCGGGCGCAGCCTGCACAATCGAGCCTCAGGCCGCCCTCGAACCGTCGATGAGCGGGATGTGTCCGGCTTGATCCGGTCTTCGACGGAAGGATGGGCGCTCGCCGGCGATCCTGACCGATCGGGCCGGGTGCATGGATTGCTGGAAGCATCAATTGCTTTTTCATATGCGGATTTGCTGAGTCGTTCTCCATACTTGTCTTGTAAATATTGCGGCTGATGCCTTTTCGGCATTCTATACGTAACAAGACGATCAAAAAGCTCGAACAATCGAGCTGTCTATGGAGAGACGCCCATGACCTCGTCCCCCACCCTCGCGACCGCGCGCCCGGTAAACCGATGGCTGCAATTGCTGTTCGGCATCATCTGCATGTGCATGATCGCCAACATGCAGTACGGCTGGACGTTCTTCGTCAATCCGATGCAGGAGCGGCACGGCTGGGACCGTGCCGCGATTCAAGTCGCCTTCACCCTCTTCGTCGTCACCGAGACTTGGCTGGTGCCGATCGAGGGCTGGTTCGTCGATAAATACGGTCCGCGGGTGGTGACACTGGCCGGCGGCCTGATGTGTGGTCTCGCCTGGGTGATCAACGCCTATGCCGACTCGCTGACCCTGCTCTATGTCGGCGCCGTCATCGGTGGCACCGGCGCTGGCGCAGTCTACGGAACCTGCGTCGGCAATTCACTCAAGTGGTTCCCGGATCGGCGCGGCCTCGCGGCCGGTCTCACCGCCATGGGCTTCGGCGCCGGCTCGGCGCTGACCGTGGTGCCGATCCAGGCCGTGATCCACCATTACGGCTACGAGTCGGCCTTCCTCTGGTTCGGCCTCGGCCAGGGCCTGATCGTGATGCTGATCGCGCTGTTCCTGGTGGCGCCGAAGAAGGGCCAGGTGCCGGAGATCGCCCGCGTCAGCCAGAGCAAGCGCGACTTCACCCCCGGTGAAATGGTGCGCACCCCGATCTTCTGGGTGATGTACGCCATGTTCGTGATGATGGCGGCCGGCGGCTTGATGGCGACCGCCCAGCTCGGCCCCATCGCCAAGGACTTCCACATCGCCGACGTCCCCGTCAGCCTGCTCGGCATTACCCTGCCGGCGCTCACCTTCGCCGCCACCATCGACCGGGTGCTCAACGGCGTGACGCGCCCGCTCTTCGGCTGGATCTCGGACCATATCGGCCGCGAGAACACGATGTTCCTGTCCTTCGGCATCGAGGGCGTGGGCATCTATCTGCTCAGCCAGTTCGGCCAGGACCCGATCATGTTCGTGATCCTGACCGGTCTCGTCTTCTTCGCCTGGGGCGAGATCTACTCGCTGTTCCCGGCGACCTGCGGCGATACCTTCGGTTCGAAATACGCCGCCACCAATGCCGGTCTGCTCTACACCGCCAAGGGCACGGCCGCGCTGATCGTGCCCTATACCAGCATCCTCACCACGATGACGGGCAGCTGGCACGCGGTGTTCCTGGCGGCCGCCGCGCTCAACATCATCGCGGCCTTCATGGCGATCTTCGTCCTGAAGCCGATGCGGCAGGCCTATACCAAGGCGCCCGTACCGGTGGAGCCGAAGCCGGCCACGGCCCATTGAGGCTGCCCGGGCCGGGGGGATCCCCGGCCTCTTTATGAAACGAGGCAGCGCGCGCCGTGGCGGAGACGCCCGGCGCGCGTCGTCGTTCAGCCGGGCCTCGCAGGCTTCAAGGATTGGAGTGCTGCGTCATCGCGTTGATTCGTTTGAGAAGGCGTCCAGCTCGTCGCGGCGAAGCTTCCGCCAACCCCGTCCCGACGGCACGGCTTGCGTCCGAAAGGTTGTGTTCCGGTCGGGCCTGCTCACGCCGGCCATGACACTGTTGCACCGACGATCCGGGCGAGCGACGAGAGCGCCGGGCTTGTCCCAGAAAATTCGTCAACAGGTGCCAAATTACTGTTTCAAAAGGAATTTTTGTGACTCCCCGCTGCCCGTCCCGCCAGCTGTAGGAGCCACCGCTTACGCATCGGAACTCGTGTTCCAAAGGGCCAACCGCCACGCAGAATAGTACGGCTTCGGCGTTTTTTTGCGTCTGGTATATTGTGTGCCAAGAGACATTGTGCATGATCCGGCGCCGAGGGGACCATAACAAAGACGGGAGAAACACCGGGATGGAACACCAACCGAGCCCGAGCGCGCGCCAGGACGCGCCGTCGGCCAAGTGGTGGCAGCTCGCCTTCGGCGTGCTCTGCATGGCCATGATCGCCAACCTCCAATACGGCTGGACGCTCTTCGTCGATCCGATCGACGCCAAGTTCCACTGGGGGCGCGCGGCGATCCAGCTCGCCTTCACGATCTTCGTCGCCACCGAGACGTGGCTCGTTCCGATCGAGACTTGGTTCGTGGACCGGTACGGGCCGCGGGTCGTGGTCTGCTTCGGCGGCGTCATGATCGCCCTGTCCTGGGTGCTGAACGCCCACGCCGATTCGCTCTTCCTGCTCTACGCTGCGGCTGTGATCGGCGGCATCGGCGCCGGCTCGGTCTACGGCACCTGCGTCGGCAACGCGCTGAAATGGTTCCCGGACCGCCGCGGCCTGGCTGCCGGCGCGACCGCTGCGGGCTTCGGCGCGGGCGCCGCAGTCACCGTGGTTCCGATCGCCAAGATGATCGCGTCGAGCGGCTATGAGCAGGCCTTCCTCGTCTTCGGCCTCGGCCAGGGCATCATCGTGATCCTCCTGTCCCTGCTGCTGCGCAAGCCGTCGGTAGCGGTTCCGATCAAGCGCAAGAATCTGCGCCTGCCCCAGACCAAGGTCGACCGGACCCCGCGTCAGGCCGTGCGCACCCCCGTCTTCTGGGTGATGTACGCGATGTTCGTCATGGTGGCTTCCGGTGGCCTGATGGCGGCGGCGCAGATCGCTCCGATCGCCCACGACTTCAAAGTGGCGGACGTGCCGATCAGCCTGTTCGGCCTGCAGATGGCGGCGCTGACCTTCGCGATCTCCCTCGACCGGATCTTCGACGGGTTCGGCCGGCCGTTCTTCGGCTGGGTCTCAGATAATATCGGTCGCGAGAACACGATGTTCATCGCCTTCACCATCGCCGCGACCGCCTGCATCGTGATGCTGGCCTACGGGCGCAACCCGTATGTCTTCATCCTTGCGACGGCGACCTATTTCGGGGTCTTCGGCGAGATCTACTCGCTGTTCCCGGCGACCTGCGGTGACACCTTCGGCTCGAAGTTCGCGGCCAGCAATGCCGGCCTGCTCTACACCGCCAAGGGAACGGCGGCCTTCCTCGTGCCCTTCGCCAGCCTCATCTCGGCGGCCTATGGCTGGTCGGCGGTGTTCGGCCTCATCATCGGCCTCAACATCGTGGCGGCGGCCCTCGCGGTCTTCGTGCTGAAGCCCCTGCGCCGACGCTACCTCGCGGCGGAAGCCGAACGCTACGAGGCCATGCAGGCCGAGGCCGTCCGTCTCGCCTGAGGCCTTTACCCTCAAACATCGGAAACACGCGGGCGAAACCTGCGTGTTTCGTTTGACCGAACTTCTGGTATTTGGTATACCAAAGTTACGCCAACAGGATCGACCGCCGGAACACGCGGTGAAGGCCCCCTCAGGCATCGATCCGACAAGGTGACTGCCGGCTCGTCCGGGATGCCGACGCGAAGACGACGCGCTCAAGACCAGCGCTTCCGAAGCAGGCTGCGGAACGCCCGAAGAGGCCCCGCGCGACGAAAAATCCAGACAAAAGGGAGAACGCCGCATGACCGTCCAGGCCCAGAATATCGACGCGATCACCGCAGGTGCGGTGCCCCACGAGGAGGCGGAGCTGACGGACGGCTTCCACCTCGTCATCGACGCGCTCAAGCTGAACGGCATCGAGACGATCTACGGCGTGCCGGGCATTCCGATCACCGATCTCGGCCGTATGGCCCAGGCCGAGGGCCTGCGCGTCGTCTCCTTCCGCCACGAGCAGAACGCGGGCAACGCGGCGGCGATCGCCGGCTTCCTCACCAAGAAGCCGGGCATCTGCCTTACCGTCTCGGCGCCGGGCTTCCTCAACGGCCTCACCGCGCTGGCCAACGCCACCACCAACTGCTTTCCGATGATCCTGATCTCCGGCTCCTCCGAGCGTGAGATCGTCGACCTGCAGCAGGGCGACTACGAGGAGATGGATCAGCTCGCCGTCGCCAAGCCGCTCTGCAAGGCCGCCTTCCGCGTGCTGCACGCCGAGGATATCGGCATCGGCGTCGCCCGCGCGATCCGCGCCGCGGTCTCCGGTCGGCCCGGCGGCGTCTACCTCGATCTGCCCGCCAAGCTGTTCTCGCAGGTCATCGACGCCGACCTCGGCGCCCGCTCGCTGGTGAAGGTGATCGATCCGGCCCCGGCCCAGCTTCCGGCCCCGGCCGCCGTCGCCCGCGCCCTCGATCTGCTGAAGTCGGCCGAGCGTCCGCTGATCATCCTCGGCAAGGGCGCAGCCTATGCCCAGGCCGACGAGGCGGTGCGGGCGCTGGTCGAGGAGAGCGGCATCCCCTACGTGCCGATGAGCATGGCCAAGGGCCTCCTGCCCGACACCCACCCGCTCTCGGCCGGCGCGGCGCGCTCGACCGCGCTGAAGGATTCCGACGTCGTCGTGCTGGTGGGCGCGCGCCTCAACTGGCTGCTCTCCCACGGTAAGGGCAAGACCTGGGGCGAGCCGGGCTCCAAGCGCTTCATCCAGATCGACATCGAGCCGCGCGAGATGGACTCGAACGTCGAGATCGCGGCCCCGCTGGTGGGTGACATCGGCTCCTGTGTCGAGGCGCTGCTCGACGGGATCCGCAAGGATTGGAAGGGTGCGCCTCAGAACTGGCTCGAGACCATCCGCACGAAGCGCGAGGCCAATATCGCCAAGATGGCCCCGAAGCTGATGAAGAACACGTCCCCGATGTGCTTCCACTCGGCTCTGGGCGCTCTGCGCACCGTCATCAAGGAGCGGCCCGACGCCATCCTCGTCAACGAGGGCGCCAACACCCTCGATCTCGCCCGCGGCATCATCGACATGTACCAGCCGCGCAAGCGCCTGGATGTCGGCACCTGGGGCGTGATGGGCATCGGCATGGGCTTTGCCATCGCCGCCGCCGTCGAGACCGGCAAGCCGGTGCTGGCGGTCGAGGGCGACTCGGCCTTCGGCTTCTCCGGCATGGAGGTCGAAACGATCTGCCGCTACGACCTGCCGGTCTGCATCGTGATCTTCAACAACAACGGCATCTATCGCGGCACCGACAGCGACCCGACCGGGCGCGATCCCGGCACCACGGTGTTCGTGAAGGATTCCCGCTACGACAAGATGATGGAAGCCTTCGGCGGCGTCGGCGTGAACGTCACCACGCCGGACGAGCTGAAGCGGGCGGTCGATGCGGCGATGGATTCCGGCAAGCCGACCCTCATCAACGCGGTGATCGACCCGGCCGCCGGCAGCGAGAGCGGCAATATCGGCAGCCTCAACCCGCAGAGCACCCTGAAGAAGAAGTGAGGCAGGCTCTGCCTCGCCTCCCTGCCTGAACCGGATCGCGGTGCCCGAAAGGGTGCCGCGATCCTTTTTCGTTCGGCGTTCTCCCCGCCCTCGACCTAAGGGGCAGGGAAAATCCTTCTAGAGGGATCTCCATGGCCTCCTCCGCCTTCGATCCGACCCTCGCCCTCGACCCCCATCTCGCGGGGCGTCTCGATTTCCGGCACCGGCTGCCCACGCAGCCGCCGCTGCCCCCCGGCCGCCACGAACTCGGCCTGTTCCCGGAGCGCGATGCCACGCTCGTCGTGCCGACCGACATCGATCCGCGCCGGCCGACACCCCTGGTGACGCTGTTCCACGGCGGCGGCGGCAGCGCCCAGAAAATCCTGCCGATGCTGGAGGGGCATGCGCAGGCGCGCGGCTTCCTGCTGCTCGCGCCGCAATCGCTGTTTCCGACCTGGGACCTTGTGATCGCCGGCAACGGGCCGGATCGCGAGCGGCTCGACACGGCCCTCGCCGCGGTCGCGGATCGCTTCCTGCTCGATCCCGCCCGCTTCGCCTTCGCCGGCCATTCGGATGGGGGCAGCTACACCCTCTCCCTGGGCCTCGCCAACGGCGACCGCGTCACGCACATGATCGTCTCGTCGGCGGGCTTTCTCACGGTTCAGGTCCAGGCGGGTGCCCCGCGGATCTTCCTGTCGCACGGCACCCGCGACGAGCAGATCCCGATCGACCGCAGCGGCCGCCGCCATACCCGCCTCCTGCGGGAAGCAGGCTACGACCTCACTTACGTCGAGTATGACGGCCCACACGCCTACAACCCGGATGTGATCGCCCGGGCGGTCGACTTCTTCCTCGGCGAGGCCGTCGCCTAGAGCGTCGTCCCGAAAGGTGGTTTCCGGCTTTCGGAACGAGACGATGCGTCGTCGAGGACCAAGAGCATCGTCCCGAAAGGTGGCCTCCGGCTTTCGGAACGAGACGATGCGTCATCGAGGATCGAGACCATCGTCCCGGAGCCGATGTCCGGGATGATGCGCTAGGCGGCGAGGCCGGCGGGGCGGTCTTTGCCGGCCTCGGCCGAAGCCTCCGTCAGCAGCGCGGCCACGAGATCGGACTGGGACACGACGCCGACGAGGCGTCCGTCGGGTCCGACCACGGGCAGGTGGTGGTGCCCGCTCTGCGCCATGCGCGCCGCGACCTGCGCGAGCGACATGTCGGGCCGCAGGCTCTCGACCTCGGTGGTCATCACGTCGGCGGCGCAGCCATGCGGGGCGCGGCCTCGCCCCAACGTCAGCTGCCAGCGCCGGGCGAAACCGAGACGGGGACCGCGCCCGTCCCATTCCGCCTTGTCCATCAGGTCGGTCTGGGTCAGGACGCCAAGAACCCGCGCCCGCTCGTCGGTGACCGGCAGCATCTTGATATGGTGGCGTCGCAGCAGGGTCAGAGCCTCCCGCAGGGGGGCCTCGGGAGCGATGGCGACGACGTCGCGGGTCAGGAGCGAGGCGCAGGTGGTCGGCCCGGAGCGGCGCAGCAGGGCGCTGAGCTGGGCGCGCTGCAGCAGCGCCTCCAGGTCGCCACGGTCGATATCGAGCACCTGATCGAAATCCTCCAGGGCGGCATCGATGTCGGCCGAGGTCAGGCCGAGGCGGCCCGCCGGAGCCGGGGCGACAGGCACGGCCTGCGCGACATGCGGGTAGGAGCGGCCGGTCAGGTTGTTGAACAGGATCGCCGTGCCGAGGAGCAGGGCGGTGTTGACGCCGACCGGCCACAGCACGAAGCCATAGCCGAGGTCGTGGATCACCGGGCCGCCGAGCACGGCGGTGAGCGCCACGGCGCCGCTCGGCGGGTGCAGGCAGCGCAGGGCCATCATCAGCGCGATGGCGCCGGCTCCGGCCAGCGCCGCGCCGACGAGGGGGTCGGCGATGTACAGGGCCGCGGTGACGCCGATCAGAGCGGCGACGAGGTTGCCGCCGACGATCGACCAGGGCTGAGCCAGCGGACTCGACGGCACGGCGAAGAGCAGCACCGCCGAGGCGCCCATGGGAGCGATCAGCAGCGGCAGTTCCACTCCCGTTCCGACCGTGGCGCGGGTGACGAGGCCGGTGGCGAGGAGACCGGCCAGGGCGCCGCTGGCGGCGCGGACCCGCTCGCGGAGGCTGACGGGCGCCTGCCCCGGCAGGAGGCGGCGCAGAAGAGAGGTCACCAGTCGCGTCACCGGCAGGGCACCGCAGCTTCGAGGCGAAGGGAGGGGCGTCCAGGCGGAGAGAGCGCGGGGCGCCGACACAAGGAAAAACCGGACCGACAGGGTCGGTCCGGTCAAGTTATCGGAGGAGGAAAAAACCCGGGCGCTAAGCCCGGTCAAGCGCTCCCGGGGCAGTGCCCCGTCCCGGGAGGGTCATAGCCGATCGGTAGAGCCAATCGGTTCGGACCATTCGGCACGGCCTTCCTGGACGGAGAAGGCCGTGCATCACCCGTCAGACCGCGCGGGCCTCGTGCATCGCGGCGATCTGCTCGGGAGAGTAGCCGAGGTCCGCGAGGACCTCATCGGTGTGCTCGCCCAGCAGCGGCGAGGCCTTGATGTCGACCTGCAGGTCCGAGAACTTGATCGGGCTGCCGACGGTCAGGTACGAGCCGAGCTTCGGATGCGGCACCTCGACGATGGTGCCGCTGGCGCGCAGCGACGGATCGGCGGCGATCTCCTTCATCGACAGCACCGGCGAGCACGGGATGTCGAACTTGCGCAGGATGTCGACGGCCTCGAACTTGGTCTTGTCGGCCAGCCAATCCTCGATGAAGGCGAAGATCTCGAAGATCTTGTCCTGGCGGGCGCGGGGGGTGTTGTAGGCCGGATCCTCGATCCACTCGGGCTTGTTGAGCGCCTTGCAGATCGGGGCCCAGGCATGGCCCTGGATCGTGAAGTAGATGTAAGCGTTCGGGTCGGTCTGCCAGCCCTTGCACTTCAGCACCCAGCCCGGCTGGCCGCCGCCGCCCGCGTTGCCGCCGCGCGGCACCACGTCCGAGAACTCGCCGTGCGGGTATTGCGGGTACTCTTCGAGGTAGCCGATGGCGTCGAGGCGCTGCTGGTCACGCAGCTTCACGCGGCAGAGGTTGATCACCGAATCCTGCATCGACACGGCGACCTTCTGGCCCTTGCCGGTCTTGTTCTTGGCATGGAGCGCCGTGAGGATGCCGATGGCCAGGTGCATGCCGGTGTTGGAATCGCCGAGCGCGGCGGCCGACACGGTGGGGGGGCCGTCCCAGAAGCCGGTGGTAGAGGCGGCGCCACCGGCGCACTGCGCCACGTTCTCGTAGACCTTCAGGTCCTCGTAATGGTGGCCGTCGGAGAAGCCCTTCACCGAGGCGAGGATCATGCCCGGGTTCAGCTCCTGGATGCGGGCCCAGGTGAAGCCCATGCGGTCGAGGGCGCCGGGGCCGAAATTCTCGACCATCACGTCGGATTCGGCGATCAGCTTCTCGAGGACTTCCTTGCCCTGCGGGGTCTTGGTGTCCAGGGTGAGCGAACGCTTGTTGGAATTCAGCATCGTGAAGTAGAGGGCGTCCGCATCCTCGACATGGCGCAGCTGATTGCGCGTCACGTCGCCGGCGCCCGGACGCTCGACCTTGATCACGTCCGCCCCGAACCACGCGAGCAGCTGGGTGCAGGCAGGACCCGCCTGGACGTGGGTGAAATCGATGATCTTGATCCCTTCGAGCGGCTGGGTCATCTCGGCTTTCTCCCTATTTTGACTTCGTTTCAGGTCGTCGTTGCTTGAAAGGGCTGAAATATCGGTCTCGGTAATATTTCCTGAAAAATAACGGTGTCCTGGGCGTCGCCGTCAGGCGCAGACGAGGGTGCCCAGGGCTTCTTCCAGCTCCGCCACGCGGCGGCGCAGGGCGCGCTCCTCTTGGAAGCGTTCGGTCTCGTCGCGGATCACCGCGGCGATGCCGGTGACGGCTCCTTCCGCGTCGTGCAGCAGCGCGACGGTGAAGGCGATGGAGAGGGACCGGCCGTCCTTGTGCAGGGCCGGCACCTTGAGCAGGGTGGTCCCGTAGCGGGTCTCCCCCGTGCGCATGGTCTTGGCGTACCCATCCCAGTGGCGCCGACGGTGACGCTCCGGGGTGATGAGGTCGAGGCTCTCACCGAGCGCCTCGGCCTGCGTGAAGCCGAAAATCCGTTCCGCCGCTGGATTCCAGACGACGATCCGTCCGTCCGCGTCGGAGATCACCACGGCGTCGCCGATTGCCGCGACGAGCCCGGTCAGATCGAAATTGTGAGAGGCGGCCATGTGCCGACTCCTTCTCGTTCGCCGGCTCAGCCGCAGGGCTGGAGCGAGGGCGTCCCGGTCGCCGGCCGCGTGGCCGGATTCTGCGCAGAACTGTCGAGGATGCCGCGTTCGGTCATGGCAGGCGTTGCCTCCTTGGCTTCCCGGATCGAGGCCGCTCTTTCCGGTGGCTCGTCGATTGGCATCTGGTATACCAGACACGAATTATAGGTCAAGGCACGCCGTGCAACCCGAACGGGATTGCCTGTCGGCGGTTGAGGCAGGGGGAGGAGGCCCGCAATGTCGGACAAGCACAGCATCCGGATCCGGCAGGTCGAGGCCTACGCCTTCCGGATCGATTTCGGCGAGAGCTTCGTTCCGCTGCTGACGGACGAGCCCGAGCCGATCGGCGGCGAGACCGGGCCCTCGCCGGAGCAGGTGCTGATCGCCGCCGTCAGCAACTGCCTGTGCGCCAGCCTTGCCTTCGCGCTGGGCAAGTACCGGCAGGAGGGCGGGGGAGTGAGCGCCGAGGCGATCGGGCGCGTGGCCCGCAACGGGGAGGGGCGCCTGCGCCTCGTCGGCATCGAGGTAGACATCGCCCTGGGCGCCGAAGCCGAGTCGATGGATCGGCTCGACCGGGTGCTCGATCAGTTCGAACGGTTCTGCACCGTCTCCGAGAGCGTCAAGGCCGGCATTCCGGTGGCGGTCGCGGTGCGGGACGGGCGGGGCACCCGCCTGAAATAGACCAAACGGGAATCGGGAGGAGCAAACGATGGGCGAGACGCAACGGGACGTGGCGCGGGAGCCGGAAGATCTGGCCCGCCTCTTCCACGCGCGGGCCAATGCCGGCGACGCCGAGGGGCTGGTGGCCCTCTACGAAGCCGGGGCGACCCTCGCGGTGGGTGAGGTCGTGGCATCCGGCCATGACGAGATCCGCCGCTTCTACACCGACCTGCTGGCCCGCAAGTCGGATTTCCCCGAGCCGGAGACCCTGCCGGCGATCCGCAACGGCGATCTCGCGCTCACCTTCGCGCGGCTGCCCAACGGCGCGTTCTCGGTCGAGGCGGCGCGCCGTCAGGCGGACGGGACCTGGCTCTGGGCGGTCGACCAGCTCAAGATCAAGCCGGCCGCCAAAGGCTGAGGAAGGCGGGGCGGGCGGCGTTACTCCGCCGAGGCCGACCGGCGCGGCGTGGCGTTGCGCCGGTTGGCGAAGACGCCGGGGGCGGTGCCGGGCACCACGACCAGGCGCCGAACCTGGCCGCTGAGATAGGCCTGGAGGAAGCGGGTGTAGTTCCTGAACACGACGCATCCGTTCGAGGCGCCGCTCGGGCCCAGCATGTAGGTATGGGCCAGGATGCCGTCGCGGCCATGGATCGCCGCCGACCCGCCCACCGGAGTGAGGCGGATGGCCCGCACCCCGTGGAACAGGGCCTCGCGCTCCCTCAGGTCGTAGACGCCCGGAGGGGTGGCGCCGCGCATCCGCACATGGACGTAATCCGGGTTGTCCTGGGCGGCGCCGAGGCCGGAATGGGCTTCCAGCACCTCGCCGTTGGGCAGAGTCACCGTCGCGGCGCTGATGTCGTAGACGGCGACGCCCGGTTCGGACACCGGACCCGGAACGATCCGCCGCCGGGCGGCCGAATCGACCGCGCCGCTGTCGAGCCCGGCATAGGCCATCGCCGGCTCCGAGGACGACGGGGAGGCCGGCAGATCGAACATCTTCTCGAAGAACGAGCGGTTGTCGGTCACTGCGGCGCTGAACACGTTGCGGGTCGGCTCCCGCGAAGCCCGTGCCGTGGACGCGGTGGCGATCCGCGCCGTGGCGGCTCGGCTGGCCTGCGCGGTCTGCGTTCTCGGCTCGTAGCGGAATTCCTCGGGGCGCCGCACCGGGAGCGGTACGGTGAGGGCGATGCGGGCCGCCGGCGGCGCCGGACGCGGCGTCATGGCCGGTGCGTCGGCGGCGGCAGCGTTCTCCTCCGGGAGGGCGGCCAGGGTGGCCACGGGTTCGGCTGCCGGCGGCGCCCGGAAGGTCGAAGCCACGGGCGTCTTCCGGACGAAGCCCTGGGCGCCGTCGAGGACGGGGGCGGGTTCGAGCATCCAGGCCAGCGCGCCGGGCGCGGTCGGCCCGGTCTCCGCCCTGTCGGCGCTGTCCAAGGTCTGGATCGCGTCAGGGGCGGGGGAGGGGGCCGGGAAGGTGGCGGAATCGGGCTGTCGCAGCAGGCCGGCAAGCGCCAAACCGCCGAGGGCGGTGAGCGCGAGGGCCGCGACCGGCGGCCGGTGCCGACGGCGGCGGACGGGCCGGGCGTGACGGCCTTGAACGAGCTCGGCGATGTCCATGCGGGCGGTACTCGACAACGCGGATCCCGCACGGCCTCCGTCGTCATTCCAAGCATGAATGTGCCGGAATGACGCTTAGGATGGCTCAGCCGTTTAGGAAATGATCAACCTTAAGCCTTCGTCATTGAACGGGATCTTGGTTAATCTTGCCTAAATCGCACGCCGGCTCGGGCACATTCTGCGATCAAGCTTGACGATGGCCGGCGAGGGTCCCTGCCCATGGGCGGCACGGCGAGCGGGACACGTCGGTCATGGTTGCGAGTGCGCGGTCCCATGGGGCCTGCCTGTGTTCCGTCGGCCACAAACTGTGTGATGTTGTTACATTTCATCGCTCGGCCGGTTGACCCTGCGCCGCATCGCAGCAAAGGTCGTCCGGCCAAGGTTCCTGCGGACTCTTCCCCGTGGGCTAAGAGGGAATCCGGTCGGTTCGCCCGATGTCGGAGCTGCCCCCGCAACTGTGAGCGGCGAGCCCCCGCCGCGAGAGGTCACTGGTGCTCCGCACCGGGAAGGCCGGGCGGGGGCGCTGACCCGTGAGCCAGGAGACCTGCCTCGGCACGACGATGTCCCCGGGCGGGGTGTCCCGGCGGTGTGCCTGAACGGCGTGCGTTTCCCCACGCGCGTCGTCGGTCGGCCTCCGCTCGATCGCTCCGCCCAAAGCCCCGAGCGCGCCCTGTGACAATCCGGACGAGCCTGAACGCCTTCGACACCGCCGCCGGGCGGGGCCGCATCACCGCGACCCGGCCCCAGTGGCTGCTGGCAGCCTTGCTCTCCGCCGGCCTGCCGGGCCCGGAGGCGCGGGCCCAGGAATCCGTGACCCTGGAGGAACTGGCGGTCGAGGGAGAAAGCCGGGGCCAGGGCGTCGGCAACGGCGCGCCGGGCGGCCGGAACGCGGCGGCCGGAGCCATCGGCCTGATCGGCCCGACACAGGGTTATCGCACGGATCGCGCGGTCAGCAGCACGAAGACCGACACGCCTCAGCGCGACGTGCCGCAGGTCGTCACGGTGGCCTCCCGCGAGGTCATCACCGATCTCGCCGCCACCCGCGTCGACCGCGTCTTCAATTACACGCCGGGCGTGGCGCAGCAGAACAATTTCGGCGGCCTGTCGGTGTTCAGCTACGCCATTCGCGGCGTCACCACCTCAGAGCTGTACAAGAACGGCTTCCCCCTGAATCGCGGCACCCCGCCGCCGCCGGATGCCCAGAACATCGAGCGCATCGAGGTGCTGAAAGGCCCCGGCGGCGGCCTGTTCGGGCGCAGCGATCCGGGCGGGCTCGTCAACATCATCACCAAGCAGCCGACCACCGAGCGCTTCGTCGAGATGGGCGGCCTCTGGGGCTCGTTCGAGGAATTCCGCGGCACGGTCGATTCCGGCGGTGCGCTGAACGAGGACGGCACGCTCGCCTACCGCTTCAATCTCGCCGCCGGCCGGCAGAACAGCTTTCGCGATTTCGTCAACGGGGACCGGCTGCTTGTCGCCCCCGTCCTGAGCTGGCAGATCACGCCGGATACACGGATCACCGTGGAGACGGAGTTCCTGCGCAACCGCATCGTGTTCGACCGTGGCGTCATCGCCATCAACGGCCGGCTCGGTCTGCTGCCGATCTCGCGCTTCCTCGGCGAGCCGGGCCAGAGCACCTATCAAACCAACAACACGATGCAGGTGAGGGTCGATCACCGCTTCAACGCCGATTGGCAGATGCGGCTCGCCACCCATTTCAACACCGGCACGCTGGAGGGCGAATCCGCCGAGATCCGCCGTCTCGAAGCCGATAACCGCACGGTTTCGCGCGACCGCAACGTCCGCGACTATCGTTGGGATACGGCGATCGGACAGGCGGAAGTCGTCGGCCGCTTCGACACCGCCGGGATCGGCCATACGATGCTGCTCGGCTTCGAGCGGGAGAGCACCGACAGCCGGACCGTCTACAATCGCTCGTCGATCGGGCCGGGGCCCACCTACGCCATCGACATCTACAATCCGCGCTACGGTCAGCCGCTGCCGCCGATCGACCGGTTCCGCAACAATCTGGAGCGGGTCACCAACACCGCCCTCTACGCGCAGGACCAGCTGACCCTGAGCCCGGAATGGAAGGCCCTGCTCGGCGTCCGCTTCGACTTCTTCGAGCAATCCTTCCGCGAGCGGATTCCGCGCAGCCAAGTCGACCAGAGCTATTTCGCCGCCACGCCGCGCGCCGGCCTCGTCTATCAGCCGCTGCCGGAACTCGCCCTCTACACCAATGTCGGCACCAGCTTCCGGCCGAATATCGGCCCCGACGCGGCGGCCTCGTCGCGTTCCGGCCCCTTCGCCCCGGAAACCGGCCTCGGCTACGAGGTCGGCGCCAAGATCGACCTCTATGGCGGCGCGCTGTCCCTGACGGCGGCGGCCTTCCGGGTCGACCGGCAGAACGTGCTGGCCCCGGAAGCCACTGGCAGCGGCTTCTCCGTGGCCGTGGGCGGCGTGCGCAGCCAGGGCTTCGAACTGACCGCCGCCGGCCAGATCACGCCGGAGATCAAGCTCCTGGCGGGCTATGTCTATGCCGACGCGGTGGTGACCGAGGATCCGACCCTGCGTCCGGGCACGCCGCTCATCAACGTGCCGCGCCATTCCGGCAGCCTGCTCGCGGTCCACGAGGTGCAGGGCGGCCCCTGGAAGGGCCTCGGGCTCGGCGGCGGCGTGCGCGGCGTCGGCGAGCGGGCGGCGGATGCCGTCAACAGCTTCACCCTGCCGGCCTACATCGCCGTCGATGCCCTGGCCTATTACCGCTACGAGAACTTCCGCTTCTCGCTCAACGTCGAGAACATCTTCGACAGCGAATATTACGAAAGCTCCCTCAACCGCTTTCGGGTCTATCCCGGCGCGCCGCGCCGCTTCACCGGCACGCTCTCGGTGCGGTTCTGATGCTGATGCAGGCGCGGGGAGCGGACGCGACAGGGATGGGGCGTGGCGCAGCCGCCGCGCCGCGCGCCCGCATCGGTGCCATCGATGCCCTGCGCGGGCTGGTGATGCTGCTGATGCTGGTCGATCACGTGCGCGAGTTCTTCTACCTGCAGGCGCAGGTCAGCGACCCGATGAATCTGGCCACAACACCGCCGGATCTCTTCCTGACCCGGGCCGCCTCTCATCTCTGCGCACCGGTCTTCCTGCTGCTCACCGGGCTCTCGGCGAGCCTCTACGGAGCGAAGCATGGCAGCCGCGCCGCGACCTCCGCCTTCCTACTCAAGCGCGGGTTCTTCCTCATCCTTCTGGAAGTGACCCTGGTGAACCTCGCCTGGACCCTCAACCCGCTGCCGCCGATCCTCTACCTGCAGGTGATCTGGGCCATCGGAATCAGCATGCTGGCGCTGTCGGCCCTGCTCTGGCTGCCCTGGGCCGGGCTGGTCGCCGTCGCGCTCGCGATCATGCTCGGGCACAACTTGCTCGACGGGATCGTGCTGGCGCCGGATGCACCGGGCTTCGCGCTGTGGGCCATCTTGCACCAGCGCGGGCTGATTCCGCTGCCCTGGGGCGTCCTGCGCACCTCCTATCCGGTCCTGCCCTGGATCGGCGTCATCGCGGCGGGTTACGCGCTCGGGCCGCTCTATACGGCCGGTCTCGTGCCGTCCCTGCGCCGCCGCCGGCTCGTCGCCCTCGGGCTGGCGAGCCTTGCCGCCTTCCTGATCCTGCGCGGCCTCAACGGCTATGGCGAGCCGGTGCCGTGGGTCGTGGGCGGGAACTGGGGCGCGACCGCCCTGTCCTTCGTCAATCTCACCAAATATCCGCCCTCGGCGGATTTCCTGCTCGCGACGATTGGGGTCGGCCTGCTGCTGCTGGCCCTGTTCGAGCGCCTGCCGGAGCGCGGCCTGCGCTGGCTCACCGTCTTCGGCGGGGCGCCGCTGTTCTTCTACCTGCTGCACCTCTGGAGCCTGCGCCTGATCCACGACGGGCTGACGCTGTTCGGCCTCGCCGCGCCCTCCGGCCGGATCGAGGTCGGCTCACCGCTATGGCTCTGGCCGATGGCCGGGCTGCTCGCCCTGCTTCTCTTTCCAGCCTGCCTCTGGATGGTGCGGTTGAAGCGGCGCAGCGCGTGGCCGGGCCTGAGCTATCTTTGAGGGCAGCGCCTCCCCCGCCACCGATCGAGGTGATGACGGGGGAAGCGGCGACACCGTCGGGCAGCCTACTGGTAGCCCTTCGGGAAGGGGTTCGGCTCGATCAGCTCGGGGCTCTCATAGACCACGTCGAACTGTCCGTCCGGCCGCGCGCGGGCGACCCGGGTCTTGCACCAGAGGTGATGGTTCTCGTGGATCTTCACAGTCCCTTCCGGCGCGTTCGTCAACTCCAGTCCTGGTGAGGCGGCGATCACCTTGTCGACCTCGAAGGTGCCGGCCTTCTCCACCGCCGCCTTCCACAGGAACGGGCTGAGATAGGCCGCCTGGGTGATGTCGCCGATCACGGTCTTGTCGCCCCAACGCTTCTTGAAGGCGGCGACGAATGTCTCGTTGTTCGGGTTCTTGATCGTCTGGAAATACTTCATGCAGCTATAGGCGTCGGCGATATTCTCGCCGCCGATGCCGTCCACGTCATCCTCGGTGACGGAGACCGTGACGAGGAGCTGCTTCTTGAGATCGATGCCCGCTGCCTTGAGCTGCTTGTAGAAGGCGACGTTCGATCCGCCGACGACAGTGGCAAAGATCACGTCCGGCTTCTTCAATTTGATCTTGTTGATGACCGAGTTGAACTGCGTATGGCCGAGGGGGAAATATTCCTCGCCGACGATGGTGCCCTTGGTCACGTTGGTGATGTGTTTGGTGGCGATCTTGTTGGTCGTGCGCGGCCAGATGTAATCCGAGCCGACCATGAAGAAGGACTTCGCGCCCTTTTCCTTCGTCACCCAGTCGAGGGCGGCGAGCGTCTGCTGCGTCGCCTCCTGGCCGGTATAGATCACGTTCTTGGACTGCTCCAGTCCCTCGTAATAGGTCGGATAGTAGAGCAGGCCATTGTATTGCTCGAAGACCGGCAACACCGCCTTGCGCGAGGCCGAGGTGACGCAGCCGAACACGGCGGCGCAGTGATCGTTGACCACGAGCTTGCGCGCCTTCTCGGCGAAGGTCGGCCAATCCGAGGCGCCGTCCTCCTGGATCACCTTGACCTTGCGGCCGAGGATGCCCCCCGCCGTGTTGATCTGCTCGATGGCGAGCCGCTCGCCCTGCGTCGCCCCGGTCTCCGACATCGCCATGGTGCCGGTGAGCGAGTGCAGGATGCCGACCGTCACCTCGGTATCGGTGACGGCGAGACCGCCCGCGCCGGCTTCCGCAGCCCAGGCCCCCCGTCCGGGCAGGGCGGTCATGAGCGGGGAGGCGGCAAGACCCAGGAGCAGCTTGCGGCGCAAGTGGAAGTGAGCGGCGTTGTGGTCACGCGAGCGCATGGTGTTTCAAAATCCTTCCGAGAAACATCCGGCGGATCGACCGAACGTCGATAGGAGATCGCCAGACGATGCCGGTGCGGCGCCCGTATTTCTTCCCAGGAAAACAATTTGCATCAAGAATATTTGCTGGGCTGCTTGCTCATATTTCTTGCGATATGCCTCTCAGATCGTCGTTTATGCAGGATATTTACTTTCTCCGCCGCCCCGGTTCACATCCGCTCATGGCCTCGAATACGATCCGGAACACGGCCTCCATGCCGGCCGACAGGCTGCCGCCGTCCGGGGCGAGCAGGCGCAGGCCCAGGCCGGCGTCATTGGGCAAGGGATTCACGCCGGTCAGGCATCCGGCCGTGTCGGCCGCCCGGCACAGATGGGAGGGCGCGAGCCGATCATCGGGACTGGCGCCGAGCACGATCATCGTGCCGTAGGCGCGACAATCGCCCATCGGCGAATCCGGGCCCCCGAAGGCCGTCCCGTCGATGCGGCTGCGTTCCCGCACCAGGGCGCGGCCCTCGGGCGTGCGGATCGTCAGGCCGAGATCGAGCCGGTCGAAGAGCCGGCCCTGGCCCGCCGGGTCGTGGCAGGCCACGCTTTCCGTGACGATGGCGCGGGCGCCCGCCTCGGCGACGACCTCCGTCGAGACCACCAGATGCGCCCCCGGAAACAGGATGAGCGGATCGGGATTGAAGGCGAGGAAGGCATCGGCGGCCACCCGCAGCCGCGTCTCCTGATGCGAGGGCTCCGGGCCGCCGCGATGCACGACCGTGCCGGCCTGGGTGGTGACATGCGCCCGCGCGCCTGCCCGCGCCTCGATGGCAAGGGTGAGATGGTCGGCGGCGTAGAGGCCGCCGGAGGCCGATTGCAGGTAGAGGGTGGCGAGATCCGGGCTTTCCGGATGCATCCGGAAGGCGCGGGTGATGTGGAACGGGTAAGGCACCGTCTGCCGCGCCAGCACGGTCGTGCCGCCGCCGCGGGCGAAGACGAGGGAGGCCTGCACCCGGCGGCCGACCGGAGCGCCTGGCGCCGTGGCGCGGGCCGGTTCGGCCGAGGGGGGCTTGCCGGGGCCGGCGGCGTCGGAGAGAGCGTCGAGGGACAATCGCATCAGGCCGCGAACAGCACGGCGCGGCAGATCGCATCCGCCACCGCCTCCACGCCCTCGCCCGCGCGGGCATTGGTCGCCAGCACCGGCTTCTCGCCCCGGACCCGTGCCGCTTCCGCCAGCATGGCGCCGAGATCGACGCCGACATGAGGGGCGAGATCGACCTTGTTGACGACGAGGAGGTCGCAGCGCAGCACGCCGGGACCGCGCTTGCGCGGGATATCGTCGCCGCCGGCCACGTCGATCACGAAGATCCACCAATCGACCAGATCGAGGGAGAAGGTCGAGGCGAGGTTGTCGCCACCCGATTCGAAGATCAGGAGCTGGAGGCCGGGAAACGTCGCCTCCAGGTCGTCGCCGGCGGCGATGTTGAGGGTCGGATCCTCGCGGATGACGGTGTGCGGGCAAGCGCCGGCTTCCACCGCCTCGACCCGGGCCGGATCGATCAGCCCGGAGCGGCGCAGGCGCTCCGCATCCTCCTTGGTGACGAGGTCGTTGGTGACCACCGCCAGATCGACGCCGCGGGCCTGGAGCACCGGGATCAGCCGCTCGATCAGCGCGGTTTTCCCGGAGCCGACCGGGCCGCCGATGCCGATGCGGGCGGCGCTGACGGGTTCGGAGAGGGGGGACGGGGAGGAAGCGGTCATCGCAGCATGTACCGTTGGGCGAGCGGCAGGACGGTCGCGGGCTCGCAGGTGGCGAGCTCACCGTTCACGAAGACCTCGAAGGTCTGCGGATCGACGCGGATCTCCGGACAGGCATCGTTCCAGAGCATGTCGGCCTTGGTCAGCGTGCGGGTGCCGCGGGCCGGCAGCAGGCTCTTTCGAAGTCCCAGGCTCTCGCGAAGCCCGCCCTCGATGGCCAGCGGGTGGACGAAGCACGCCGACAGCCCCTGTTTGGCCAGCCCGAAGGCGCCCCATTGCGGGCGCATCAGCATCGGCTCGCAGGTCATCAGCGAGGCCGCGGAATCGCCCATGGCGCCCCAGGCGATGAAGCCGCCCTTGATCACCAGTTCCGGCTTGATGCCGAAGAAGGCCGGGCGCCAGATCACGATATCGGCCATCTTGCCCGGCTCCAGCGAGCCGATATGGGCGTCGATGCCGAAGGTGCGCGCGGCGTTGATCGTGTATTTGGCGATGTAGCGCTTGATCCGGGCATTGTCGCCGAAGCCCGGCTTCTCCTCCGGCAGGCTCCCGCGCTGGTCCTTCATCTTGGAGGCGAGCTGCCATGTCCGGCAGATCACCTCATGGATGCGGCCCATGCCCTGGCTGTCGGAGCCGAGCATCGAGATCGCGCCGATATCGTGCAGGACGTCTTCCGCTGCGATGGTCTGGGCGCGGATACGGCTCTCGGCGAAGGCCACGTCCTCCGGCAGGGCCGGGTTGAGGTGGTGGCACACCATCGTCATGTCGAGATGCTCGTCGAACGTGTTGACCGTGTAGGGATTGGTCGGGTTCGTCGAGGAAGGCAGGCAATGGGGTAGCCCCGCCACGCGGATGATGTCCGGCGCGTGGCCGCCGCCGGCCCCTTCCGTGTGGTACATATGGATCGTGCGCCCGCCGATGGCCGCCAGCGTGTCCTCCACGAAGCCGGATTCGTTCAGCGTGTCGGTGTGGAGCTGGACCTGGAAGTCGTGCTCGTCGGCGAAGGCGAGACAGGAATCGATCGCCGCCGGCATCGCCCCCCAATCCTCGTGGATCTTCAGGCCGAGCACGCCGGTCTCGAGCTGCTCCTTGAGCGCGGCCGGCTTGTGGGT
This sequence comes from Methylorubrum populi, assembly GCA_020741775.1. GTDB lineage: Bacteria > Pseudomonadota > Alphaproteobacteria > Rhizobiales > Beijerinckiaceae > Methylobacterium > Methylobacterium populi_B. The sequence goes on along the minus strand of DYYG01000008.1, from coordinate 39,815 downwards.
GTTGCCGCGCCCCAGGAAGCCGAAATTGACCGGCCAGGCCTCGGCCGCCTGGAGCATCTTGCCGGTGTTGAACGGTCCGCCGGAATCGATGCCCACGGTGATCGGCCCCAGCGAGCCGCCGAGCAGGGTGGTGATGCCGGAGGCGATGGCGTGGTCGGGCAGGCCGGCGGAATCGAAATGCACGTGCACGTCGATGGCACCGGGGGTGGCGATCAGCCCCTCGCAGTCGCGCACCGTGGTGCCGGCGGAGACGATCAGGCGGGGATCGACCCCGTCCATGATCGCCGGGTTGCCGGCCTTGCCCAAGGCCACGATGCGCCCGTCCTTGATGCCGAGATCGCCCTTCACGATGCCGATGACGGGATCGATCACGAGCACGTTGCACAGGAGGAAGTCGAGCGCGCCCTGCGCCGCCGTGACGCCGGGCGCGAGGCCGATGCCGTCGCGCAGCGTCTTGCCGCCGCCGTGCAGGCATTCGTCGCCGTAGACCGCGTGGTCGTGCTCGACCACCGCCACGAGGGAGGTGTCGGCGAGCCGCACGCCGTCGCCGGTGGTGGGACCGTAGAGGGCGGCGTAATCGCGCCGGGGAATCGTGACCATGTGTGTGTCTCCCCTCAGGCGCCCTTGAAGCCGCGGGCCCTGGCGCGGGCCAGCGCGTCGGCGCGGGCGGCGTCGCTGTCGAGCTTGCCCTGGGTCAGGTTGTTGAGGCCGGTGAGCTCCCGGGCGCCGCCGAAGCCCGTCAGCGTCACCGTCTTGCGCTGGCCCGGCTCGAACCGCACAGCGGTGCCCGCCGGGATGTCGAGGCGGAAGCCCAGGGCCTTCGCCCGGTCGAAATCGAGCGCCCGGTTGACCTCGAAGAAGTGGTAGTGCGAGCCGATCTGCACCGGCCGGTCACCGGTATTGACCACGTCGATCGTCACGCGCGGCCGCCCGGCGGCAAGTTCGATCTCGCCCTCGGCCGGCAGGATCGCGCCGGGCTCCAGCGTGTCGGGCGCCGCGCCTTCCGCAGGCCGGATCGGCTCGTGCACGGTGACGAGCTTGGTGCCGTCGGGGAAGACGCACTCGACCTGCAGGATCGGCATCATCGCGGCGACGCCCGGCATCACGTCGCCGGTGGTCAGGATGGTCGAGCCCCAGCCGATCAGGTCGGCGACGGAGCGCCCGTCGCGGGCGCCCTCCAGGATTTCGTCGGTGATGATCGCCACCGCCTCCGGGTAGTTCAGCGTGAGCCCCCGCGCCCGCCGCTTGCGGGCGAGTTCGGCGGCGGTGAAGATCGTGAGCCGTTCGAGCTCGGTCGGCGTGAGCAGCATCGGGCCACAGGCTCCTTCAATTCGCGAACAGGCGCAGCTCCGCCTGGGCCTGGCGCATGGCGGCGATCTCGATCAGCGGGGTGAAGCCCGTCAGCACGATCCCGTCCTCCGGCTCCGGCACAGGCTCATCCAGGAGCGTGGCGATGAGGGGGAGCGCGTCGCCCAGCACCCGCTGTGCCTCGATGGCGCCGACGACCCCGAGCCGCACGGCGGCGGAGGTGAGCCCGCTGACGAACAGGTAGCCGGAGACGGAAGCCGCCATGCGCTCGTCCAGGCCCAGAACCGCCCAGAGCGCGCCCTGGACGGTGGCGAGATGCCCGAGCAGCGTTCCCGCCCGCACCGCGCCGCGCAGGGCCGCCGCCCCCGGCGTGCCGAGGCGGGCATGCGAGGCCAGCAGCGAGGCGCCGTTGCGGCGGCTGCCGGTGCGCATCGGCTCAGGCAGCGCGGCGGCCTCCAAGGCCGCGTCGATCTCCGCCAGCCGCCCGGTCGCGCCGCCGGCACGGTGGGCCAGGATCAGGGCGACCCGGTCGGTGCCGGCCCAGCGGAAGCGCAGGCCCGCGGTCACGGTCCGGGCCAGGGCCGCATCGTCGAAGCCGGGATTGCCGGCGACGAGGCCCTCGATGCCGTTGGAAAAGGCAAAGCTGCCGCTCGGGAAAGCCGTATCGGCCTGCTGGAGCGCAGTCAGGGCGGCGAGCAACCCCTAACCCTCGTCGGCCGCGTCGACGGAATGGGCGACGCGGCCCTCCGTGACCAGGGCGCCGAGGCGGACGAGATAATCCTGAGCCGGCCCTTCCAGGGCGACGAGGAGAGCGCCTTCGTCGAAGCGGACCCGCCAATGCAGGTTGCCGGCATGGTAGCCGAGCTCGAGGGCCTCGGCGGCACCCGCCGGCACTAGCCGCAGCCAGCGTTCGCTGCCGACGCGGGCGATGAGGGCGTGGTGATCCTCCAGCACCAGCACGGCCCCATCGAACAGGGCCTGATCCCGCGGCAGGGCCAGCGCGATCTCCTCCCCGCCCTGCGTCGTCGCCCGCAGGCGGCGGCGGGCGACATCGGCACTCGGCACCCGCAGGATATCCACCGCGCCGTGATGGTCGAGGTGATGCAGCCGCTCGGCCAGCCCGGCATCGCGCCGGTTGCCCAGGACGCGTTGGATCACTCGCATACGCCGACCACTCCGCCACACCTGATATCCGTCCCCGCCGGGACGATGGGATGAGCCGAAGGTCCCCCGCCTCATCCTTCGGCAGGTCCGCTCCTCGGCCTGTGTCGAGCAAGCGAGAAACGGGCCATACGAGGCTATTTGCGGAATTTATTATTCTTGGGAGGAAAAGTTGTGCGCGTTCGTGCGAGGCGTCTTCAGCGCTGCGCGACCAGCGGGCTGGTCACGGGAGCGCTGCCCGGAACGACCACGAGGCGGCGGATCTCGCCGCGCAGATAGGCCTGCAGGAACTTCTCGTAATCCTTGAACGAGACGCAGCCGTTGGAGGCCCCGCTGGGGCCGAGCAAGTAGGTGTGGGCGAGGAGGCCGACGCGGTTATGCACCGCCTCGCTGCCGCCGATCGGCGTGAGCCGCAGGGCGCGCACCCCGTGGAACGGTGCCTCGCGCTCGGTCAGGTCATAGGTGCCCGGCGGTGTGGAGCCGCGCATCTTGAGATGGACGAAGCGCGGATCGTCCATGCTCTCGCCGAGGCCGGAATGGGCCTCCAGCCGTTCGCCGCTGGGCAGCACCACGCTTCGGGCGCTGATGTCGTAGACCGCGATGCCCCCAACCCCGCCGGGAATCGCCCTGGGGGCGGTGAGCGGACGGCGGGCGGCGGCCTCGGCGGCCCCGTTTTCCAGGGCCGCGTAGGCCAGGGCAGGTGCGGGCGTGGCCTGTTTCTCGACGCCGAGCAGCTTCTCGAAGAAGGTCCGGGTGTCCTCCGGCTCGGCCGGCGCGGAGACGAGGGCCGCCCGGCGGGCGGCCAGCCGCTCTGCTCGCCGCAGGGCCTCCGCCGCGCCGAGACGCGTCAACTCGGCCGGGCGACGCACGGGCAAGGGCACGATCTGGGCGACGGCCGCTTCCGGCTGCGGCTCCGGATTCCAGAACAGGATGGCGAGGTCGAACCGTCCCTCGGCGGGCGCCGACAGCGCCTGCGGCGTCCATTCGGCGAGGGGGGTGGCCAAAGAGTCAGCCGAGGATTCAGCCAGGACCTCGGTTGAGGCTGCGGCGAGGGTCTCGGGTGCGTCGGTTTCGGAGGGGCGTTCCTCCGCGCCAGCGACGGTGGGGCCGGCCGCGTCCCCTGCCGGCTCCGCCGCGACGAGCGGCGCGTCGGCCGGCCGATCCGCCGGCTCAAGGACCGCATCGAACCGGACGGACGAGGCGAGAAACCCCGCCAGGGCCAGGATCCCCGCTGCGGGCACAGCCCGCGAGAAGAACGAATATTCCATGCCGTCGCCGCCCGAATTCCCGTTTCGGGGGGGTGCCACCCGCCCACCACCGGCCTGCCGGTGGTTAACCAAGTGCGCTGGCGCACTCGGCGATTTGAGGGCGAGATCGTGGTCGGGCAGGGGCGGGGAGCGGGCGTTGCCGGGGCGGATGCGGCCGCCTGGAGGCCGCCTTCCCGTCAAGCCGGTGTGCTGGTCCGGTATCCGGGCGTGCGGGCGGCGCGTGCCCTGACGGCGGCCGAGAAGTCCTGAAGCGCCGGGGCGGCGAGCGAGCGGCTCGTGGCGAGGTAATAGGTTTCCCAACCGACCGAGAGGAAGTCGAGCCCGAGCCGGTCGGCGGCGGCCCTGACGCCGAGCCCCGCATCCGCCGCCCCGCAGGCGATGACGGCGGCAACGGCCTGATGGGTGAATTCCTCCACGGTGTAGCCATTGATCTCGGCCGCCGGCAGATCGGCCTCCGCCAGCAGGCGGTCGAACCAGTCGCGCGTGCCCGAGCCGCGCTGGCGGTTGACGTAGCGCACACCCTTCGCGGTCAGGTCCGCCAGGTTGCGGATGCCGCGCGGATTGCCGGGGGCGAGCAACAGGCCCTGCTCGCGCTCGAACAGCGGATGCGCGATGAGGCCCGCGCCCCCATCGACGGCCGAGAAGGGCGGCCCTGCCGCTTCCGGTGCGAGCGCTCCGCAATGGAGGCCCGCCGCATCGGCCTGACCGTCGAGGAGGCGCTCCACCGCCGCGCGACTGCCCATCACCGATACGTCGATGCCGCCGTGCTCGCCCAGCACCTCGACCAGCAGCGGATCGTGACTCACGGCCAGGGTCAGCGCTCCGGTTCGGCCGGTGAGAAGGCGGCGCAGGCGGTGCTCGACGGCGCGGGTCTCGCGCGCAAACCCGGCCTCCAATCCGTGGGCGGCCTCGGCGAGAGCCTGCGCCAGCGCGGCGCCGAACTCGGTCAGCGCCGTGCCGTGGCCACGGGTCTTGTGCACCAGCGGCCGGCCCAACGCCGTCTCGTAGGCCTGAAGGCGGGCCCAGGCCGCGCGGTAGGACAGGCCGAGGGCATCGGCGAAGCCCTGCACCGAGCCCGTTCGGGCAATCGCCTCGAACATCACCATCAGGTCTGACACCGCCAGGGTGCTCCTGCCGATCCGCATCGTGCCGCCGAGGCCGAGGGAGATGGAAGCGTCATCGGCAGCCAAGTTCATATTGATGGCATCGTAGATGTCGCTCACAACCTGATCTCCCGCGTCGGAGCCTTGGGGAGCGACGCTGCGGCCGGGACGGGGCGTTCCGGGTCGCTTCTCTCCCTACGAGGTTCATCCAAGCACGCGCCATTGGCCGATTGCAGATGTCCTCAGACCTCTTTGTTTCCTACCTCCGTCCCGACCATTCTGCCCAGGGGACGCCGAATGCCAGTTCGGGCGACGCCTTGGCGGCGCAGCGCGACGCGGTCGTCCGTCATCTCGGGCGGCGCGGGCAACTCGCCGCCGAATTCGTGGAGACCGGCTCCGGCGCGGATCGGCCGGGCCTGAGTCGGGCGCTGGACCTGTGCCGCCGAGAGGGCGCGACGCTGCTCATGGCCGAACTCGGGCCGTCGGGCGAGGATCCCGGCTTCCTGCGCGATCTCGGCCACGCCCTGCGCCGTCACGGTCTGCGCTTCGTCGCCGCCGACCGGCCGGAGGCCAGCGAGCTGACGCTCGGCATCATGGCGGCCCTGGTCGAGGCCGAGGATAAGCTGGGTGTGAGCCGCACGCCGGAGACGATGGTGCGCCGACGCGAGTTCTATGCGCGCTTCACCGCCGAGCGCCGGGCGAAGCCGGTCTCCCCCTCTGCGCCGGTCGGCAGCACCGGGCCGCGGCCCCTGTCCGAGAACCTGGGCCGTGGCGGCGCCCTGCCCCGCAGCCGGGAGCGGGCAGAGGATGTGGCTCCGATCCTCAGCGAGATCCGCGCGGCGGGTGCGCTGACGCTGGAGCAGGTCGCCAACGCGCTCAACGCCCTCGGCATCCCCGCCGCCCGGGGGAATCGCTGGTACCCGATGCAGGTCACGCGGATCGAGAAGCGCCTGGCCGCCGCCCGGTAGCGGCCGCGCACCCGATCGTCGGAAACGGGCGGTCAGGCCGCCGCTCACCCGGCGCGGTTCGCCGATGCCGGCCCGTTGAGCTGCAATCGAAGCGTGAGGTTTTTCAATCGACCCAAAGAAGCGAGCGCGACCGTACTTTTCCTGGACGATACCGCCGGGCTCTTCGGCGCGCCGGAGCCAGCCGTTCAGAGGGGGTTTACCACGCTTTCCAATATCGGGACGAAACCCCGCGAGACAAAGCTCCGGATGGAACCGCTAGCACTTCCTCAAGAAGTGAACCCGCAAGACCTCCCCTGACCTGCAGGTGCAGAGGGGTTCTCTCCAGTGAATATGCGTCCCTCGCTCATCTACCGGGGCGTTCTCCGGGGTCGGAAGGACCCGTCGCTCCTGCGCGATGAGTTGCTGCCGGATGTCGTCTCGGCCTCGGCCCGGATGCGACCGGACCATGCCGCGATCATCTTCGGCGAGAGCCGGTGCAGCTACGCCGAGTTGGAGGCCCGGGCCGACCGGATCGCGCGGGCCCTGCGGGCGCGGGGCGCCGGCCCGGGCCGGTTCGTCGGCCTGTGGATGACGCGCTCCCTCGACCTGCATGTCGCGCTCCTCGGCATCCTCAAGAGCGGGGCCGCTTACATCCCGTTCGACGCCGAGGCGCCGCCCGAGCGGATCGGCGAGTGTCTGGCCGATTGCGCCTCCGACCTCGTCGTCACCGACGCCGTCACGGCCGGGCGCCTCGATGCCGCCCTGGCCGGGAAGGCCGTCGCGTTCACGGCCCTGGCCGGGGAGGGGCATCAGGGCGCGCCGATCGACCTCCGGGCGGCGGGCGTCACGCCGGCCCATCCCGCCTACGCGATCTACACCTCGGGCTCGACGGGCAAGCCCAAGGGCATCGTCATCAGCCACGCCAATATCTGCCACTATCTGCGCGCCGCCAACGCGGTCTACGGCATGACGGGCGACGACGTGTGCTTCCAGGGCGCCTCCGTCGCCTTCGATCTCTCGCTCGAAGAGATCTTCGTCCCCTATCTCGTCGGCGCCACCCTGTGGGTCGCCTCACCCGCGACCCTCGGCGATGTCGATGCGCTCCCCCGCGTGATGCGCGCGGCCGGGATCACCGTTCTCGACACCGTCCCGACCCTGCTGGCGATGATGCCGGAGGATGTGCCCTCGCTGCGGATCATCATCCTGGGCGGCGAGGCCTGCCCGCCGACCGTGCGGCAGCGCTGGTGCCGGCCGGGACGCACCGTATTCAACAGCTACGGCCCCACCGAGGCGACGGTGGTGGCCACCGTCGACACGGTCACGCCCGATGCCCCGGTCACCATCGGCGTGCCGATCCCGAACTACACCTGCTACGTCGTCAACGAGCAGATGGAGCTGGTCGGGGCGGGCGAGGAGGGCGAACTCCTGATCGGCGGCCCCGGTGTCGCCGCCGGCTATCTCGGCCGGCCCGACCTCACGGCGGAGAAGTTCATCGCCAACCCGTTCCCCGCGGAGGGGGACGATCCGGTCTTGTATCGCTCGGGTGACGCGGTCAGCGTCGATCCGGACGGCCGGCTCCTGTTTCACGGCCGCATCGACGATCAGGTCAAGCTGCGCGGCTTCCGCATCGAACTCGGCGAGATCGAGGCGCGGCTGTCCGACCGTCCGGGCGTGTCGGCGGCGGCGGTGGTGCTGCGCCAGGATAACGGCCTCGACCGGCTGGTCGCCTTCGTGGTGCCGGAGGCGGGGACGCTCCTCGACCGGGCGGCCCTGCGCGCTGCGCTCAAGGCGCAGCTTCCGCCCTACATGGTGCCGGCCCATTTCGAGGAGATGGCCGCCCTGCCGCGGCTGACCTCCGGCAAGACCGACCGCAAGGCCCTCAAGGCCCTCGCCCTCACCGCCGCCGACGAGGCGGAGGCGCAGGAGGCACCGGACAGCGCCACGGAGGCCGCGCTCCTGGCCGCCGCGCAACCGCTCTTCCCAGGCCAGACCCTCGCCTTCGAGGCGGATTTCTTCAACGATCTCGGCGGTCACTCGCTGCTGGCCGCGCGCTTCCTCGCCGCCGTGCGCGAGACTCCGCATCTGGCGAGCCTCACCCTGGAGGAGGTCTACGGCCTGCGCACCCTGCGGGCGATGGCCGCCCGTCTCGATGAGCGGATCGCCGAGGCGGGCACCGACGGGCCGGCCGACCTCACCTTCGAGCCGCCGCCTCGGATGCGGCGGGTGCTGTGCGGCCTGGCGCAGGCGGCCTGCCTGCCGTTCCTGCTGCTCGGGCGCACCGGCCCCTGGCTGACGATCTTCATCGTCTACGAGCTGATCACCACCGACGAGGTGATCCAGGCCCACGAGGTGCTGCTGCTGCTCGGCGTCTATGCCTTCGTCACGTTCGGCGTGTCGGTGGCGGCGGTCGCGGTCAAGCGCGCGGTGCTGTGGCGGGCCGAGCCCGGGCGCTACCCGCTCTGGGGCACGTATTTCTTCCGCTGGTGGCTTGCCAAGCAATGCGTCGGCCTCAGCCATCTCTCGCTGCTGCAGGGCACGCCGCTCGCCGCCGCCACGATGCGGGCGCTCGGGGCGCGGGTCGGGCGCCGCAGCGTCGTGAGCGGGCTGGAGGCCGGGGCGATCGACCTCGTCACCATCGGCGACGACGTCACCCTCGGGGCCAAGCTCAGCATCGCCAATGCCGAAGTGGTCGGCAACGAGCTCGTCATCGGCCCGGTGGTGATCGAAAGCTCGGCCTATATCGGCACGTCCTGCGCCATCGGCCACGACGTGACCATCGGCGAGGGCGCTGAGCTGGCCGATCTCACGGCGCTGCTGCCGGGTACGGACGTGCCCGCCTTCGAGCATTGGGACGGCTCCCCCGGCCGCCGAGTCGGCACGGTCGATACCGCGAGCTGGCCGGCCCCGGCGGCGGAGCCGGCTCCGGCGGTGCGGGTGGCCCGCACCGTCTACTTCGCCCTGATGATCGTGCTGATGCCGGCCTTGGCGCTGCTGCCGGTCTTCCCCGCCTTCTACCTGTTCGACCGCTACGACACCGTGCTGCAGGGATTGGTCGGGATCGACTATCACTGGATCCTGCCGGTGCTCACATGGCCGACCGCCATGGTCCTGGTGTTCGGGACGGTGCTGCTGGTGACGGCGATCCGCTGGGCCGTGCTGCCGCGGATGGAGGAGGGGACCTACTCGATCCATTCCGGCCTCTACCTGCGCAAATGGACGGTGGGCCTGGCCTGCGACGTGATGCTCGACACCCTGAGCTCGCTGTTCTCCACCCTGTACATGCGTCACTGGTACCGCCTGATGGGAGCCCGGATCGGCCGGGACACGGAGGTGGCGACCAACTTCTCCGGCCGCTTCGACATGATCGAGATCGGCGACCAGTGCTTCGTCGCCGACGAGGTGGTGGCCGGCGACGAGGATATCCGCCGCGGCTGGATGACGGTGCGCAAGGTCCGCACCGGCTCGCAGGTCTTCCTCGGAAACGACTCGGTGCTGCCTCCGGGCTCCGTGATCCCGGACGGGTGCCTGATCGGCATCAAGTCGAAGCCGCCGGCCGATGTCGCCCTCGAGCCGGGTGAGATCCGCTTCGGCAGCCCGCCGCTGCGTCTGCCGGTGCGCCAGCGCTTCGACGACGCCGCCACGGCGATGACCTTCCGGCCCTCCGCCGGCCGCCGCCTGCTGCGGGCCGTGTTCGAGCTGTTCAGTGCCTCGATGCCGACGATGATGTTCATCACGGTGGGCACCTACGCGGCGGAATACGCCCTGTTCCCCGCCCTGGAGCAGGACAGCACGGCCCTCTTCCTCGCCCTGTTCATCGCCACCGGCACCGCCTGCGCCATGGTGCTGGCGGGCACCGTGCTCGCGCTGAAATGGCTGATGATGGGCGTCTACCGGCCCGGCAACCGGGGCCTGTGGTCCTGGTGGGCCCTGCGCACCGAGGCGATGACCACGCTCTACTGGGGCACGGCCGGTGTGATGCTGCTCGACAGCCTGCGCGGCACCCCGCTCCTGCCGGTGGTCCTGCGGCTGTTCGGCGCCAAGATCGGCCGCGGCGTCTATCTCGACAGCACCGACATCACCGAGTTCGACTGCGTCCGCATCGGCGACTTCGCCGCCGTCAACGCCACGGCGAACCTCCAGACCCACCTGTTCGAGGACCGGGTGATGAAGGTCGGGCCGATCGAGATCGGGCGCGGCGTCAGCGTCGGCGCGCTGACGACCGTTCTGTACGACACGCGGGTCGGCGACTTCGCCCGGCTCGGGCCGCTCACCATCGTGATGAAGGGTGAGGCGATTCCCGCCGGCACCGAATGGGTCGGTGCCCCCGCCCGCCTGATGCCGATGCCGCGGGCCGCATGACCGCGCTGGCCTCCGGGATCGTTCCCGTCGACGTTCCGGCCGCCGCCCTCGGCGGAGCGGAGGCCGTGCGCACGCCTCCGGCGCCGGTCCGGACGCTGTCGCTCCTGTCCCTGACGACGCTGGTCGTCGGCTCGATGGTCGGCGGCGGCATCTTCTCCCTGCCGCAGGCCTTCGGGCGCTCCACCGGGGTGGTCGGCGGCCTGATCGCCTGGGGCGTCGCCGGCCTCGGCATGCTGATGCTGGCCCGGGTGTTCCAGACCCTGTCCGAGCGGCGCCCGGATCTCGAGACCGGGATCGTGGCCTATGCTCAGGTCGGGTTCGGCGCCTATCCGGGCTTCCTGTCGGCCCTGGGCTATTGGGCGAGTGCCTTCCTCGGCCTCGTCACCTTTCTGGTGCTGTCGCAATCGACGCTCGGCGCCTTCGTGCCGGCGCTCGGCGAGGGCGACACGCCCGCTTCGGTCGCGCTGGCCTCCGTGATTCTGTGGGGCGTCCATGCCCTGCTGCTGCGGGGCGTGAAGGAGGCGACCACCCTCAACACGGTCGTGACCTTCGCCAAGATCGTGCCGATCGTCGTGTTCGTGGCCGTCGTCGCGGTGGCGTTCCGGCCCGACATCTTCGTCGCCAACCTGATGGGAGCCCCCGAGGCCGGTCTCGCCGACCTGTTCGGGCAGGTCCGCGGCACGATGCTGGTGGTGGTCTTCGTCTTCCTCGGCATCGAGGGGGCGAGCGTCTATTCGCGCTACGCCCGGCGCCGGGAGGATGTCGGCCGCGCCACCCTCCTCGGCTTTGCCGGCGTGCTGGCCCTGTTCATGCTCGTGACGGTCCTGTCCTACGGGATCCTGCCCCGCGCCGAACTCGCCGCCCTGCACAATCCCTCGATGGCCGGGGTGCTGGAGGCGGCGATCGGCCGGCCGGGCGCGGTGTTCGTCAGCATCGGCGTGCTGATCTCGGTGCTGGGCGCCTACCTGTCGTGGTCGCTGCTCGCGGCGGAGGTGCTGTCGGCCTCGGCCGGCACCGGCCTCATGCCGGCCTTCCTCGCCCGGCAGAACGCCGCCGGTGCGCCGGCCGCCGCCCTGTGGCTCACCAATGGCGCGGTGTTCGCCGTCCTCGTGGCGACGCTGGCGGCGGAATCGGCCCTGAGGCTGGCAATCGAGCTGACGAGCGCGATGAGCCTCGTCCCCTACCTGCTGGTGGCGGGCTACGCGCTCAAGCTGAGTGTTTCGGGCGAAGGCTATGACGGTGCGCCCGCCGCCCGCCGCCGCGATCTCGCCGTCGCTGCGCTGGCGGCGCTCTACGCCGCGGGCATGCTCTCCGCCGCCGGGCCGAAATACTGGCTGCTCTCTGCCCTCATCTACACGCCGGGAACGCTGCTGTTCTGGATGGCCCGGCGTGAGCAGGGACGGCAGAGCTTCATCGGCACCGAGTGGATCCTGGCCGCCCTCTCCCTCGGCGCCTTCGTCGCCGCCATCCTGGCCCTGTGCGACGGCAGCATCCGCCTGTGACGATCCATCGGTTCCGGCAGCTCCGGCTCGCGCTGGCGGCCGCCTGCTCTGTCCTCGGCAGCGCGCCGGGGCAGGCCCAGATCGCCTCGCCGGTGGCCGACCTGCTCGATGCGACCCAGCCGCGGACCGATTCCCGGATCGCCCGGCGGACGGAGGAGGCAGCCCGCAGCGGCCCCCTTGCCGCCTGGGCGACGGAGACGGCCGCGCAGGGCCTGACCTTCGACGTCAACGCCTACAGCTTCTACACCGCCAATCCGACGCTGGGCCTGCGCCCCGGCCAGCAGGCCCATGCCGCCTACCTCGTGCTGAGCCTGAGCGCGGATCTGGAGCGGCTCGCCGGCCTGCCTGGCGGTTCGATCAACGTGACCCAGAGCGTGTTCGGGCTGGTGCGCAATCTCGGCATGGCCGACGATGTCGGCGACAGCGTCGCCGGCTACCAGTCGCCCTACAACCCGAACCCGACGCGCCTGTCGCTGCTGACCTACCAGCAGCAGCTCCTGGACGATCAGCTGGTGCTGGAGATCGGCCGGACGCATCCCGATCGCTACTACGCGCTGCCGCCCTGCGGCACGGTCAATTCCTGCTATCAGAGCCTGCTGGCCCTCAATGCCGGCTGGAGTTCGAGCCTCTATGCCGTTTGGGGCGCCAACGCCGCCTACAAGATCTCGCCCTCGGCCTATGTCCAGGCGGGCGTGTTCAGCGTCAACCCGGACGCCAACCGCTACAACGGCTACGATTGGGGGGCCGAGCGGATTGCCGGCGCGGTCGTCATGACGGAGATCGGGGTCCAGACCGGCTACGCCACCAGCCCCTATCCCGGGCGGATCTCGCTGACCGGCTTCGTCAACACCGCCGCCCATCAGGACAGTCTCCGCACCATCGCCGGCCTCTCGGAGGGGGACTTGGATCGCGACGGGGTCGCGCCCAAGCGATCCGGCACCTCGGGCGTGGTGTTGACGACGAGCCAGACGGTGTGGCGCGCCGATGGCGGGCGGGAGACGGACAATCTCACCCCAACGGCCCTCACGCTGTATTCGGGAGCCGGCTACGCCCTCGATGCGACGGTCCCGGTCCGTTTCAACGGCTTTGCCGGCCTGCTTCTCGCCGGCCCTGACCGCAGCCGGCCCAACGACACCTACGGGCTCAAGCTGAACTGGCAGCGCTTGAACCCGGCCTTCGCCGCCTTTTTGAGCGAGGCCAACCTCGTCTCGGGTGGGACCGGGAAAGCCTATGCCCGAGACAAGCTCGTATTCGAGGCCAATGCCCGGTTCGATCTGGGCCAGGGCATCGGGTTCGAGCCGGTGCTGCAATACGTCGTCAACGCCGATTCTTTCTACGAACCCTACACGGCCCGCCGGGCCAGGGACGGGATCTTCGTCGGCGCGTCCCTGGCCGTTCCGCTGGGCGCCATCCTGGGATTGACGGCCGCGGAGTGAGCCGGACGGCAGGAGGGGCGGCACAACGGCTGGTCGGCCGATCCCGTCTCAGTCGAACAGGACAGCGTTCCGTCAGGCGGATGCGGGTCCGTGGAGGGAGGCAGGGCGGATGGGGCGGGCATGCGGGATCTCCCACGGCCGAGCCACGCGAGGGCTTGCCGTCAGCGTCGGTGCTGGATAGGCCGAAGTGCTTCGCGAGCGTCGGCTTCAGGGGGGCTTCATAAGAAGCGACACAATCTAGAACAGTACAAGATTTAAATGCCGGCTGTGAGGGTGATTATTGCATATTTGGCGTAATTTTGGTATGATGTATTATGGGTGGAAGCGCGATCTGTGTCCATAGTCAGGCATTCCGATGCGCAGACAGCCGTCAGAGCTTACCGAAAGCGGACATTCGTCGGCTGTCCAGCAGCGCTCTTCCCTCAGCCTGTTCGGCTTCCGCCTAACAAACTGCCGACCCGTTCCGCCGCGAAGCGCTCGCGGAGCCAGGCCGCGGCGGGACCACAGGGGCGCTGCTTGTGCCAGACCAATTCCAGGGCGATCGGCCAGTCGCCTTTGTCGAATTGCAGGTCCGGAGTGACGAGGTATGGCGCGGTGAGGGATGCAGCGATGACGTGATCGGTGACGAAAGCCCAGCCGATCCCGTGCTTCACCATTTCCAGAATGACCCAGTGGCTCTCCACCCACCACACCTCGGCCGCCACACGCAGGCGGCGCTTCTCCGGTCCATCGCTGCGAGCGGCGACGAGGATCTGGCGGTGGCGCTTGAGCTCTTCCCAATCGACCCGCGCCTTCGCCAGCGGATGGTCGCGCCCGCAGACGAGCTTCAGGGGCACCCAGCCGATGGTCTGGAAGCCGAGCTCTGTGGGCAGCACCTCCTGACGCCACATCACGCCAAGATCGGCGGCTCCGGACTGCACCATGCGGCTGACATCCTCCATCAGCGGGAAGAGCAGTTCCAGTTCCACGAAGGGGAAGCGCTCGGCGAAGTCGGCGAACAGAGCGCCGAGGGCATGCTCGGGATAGAGTTCGTCGATGGCGACGACCAGCCGGTTCTCCACCCGCTGTTCCAGGCTGCTCGCCACGCCGATGAAATGCTCCCGCCGGTCGAGCACGACCCGCGCCTCCAGCAGCAGCCGCTCCCCCGCCAAGGTGAGCTGTGGGTTCCTACCCGCCCGGCTGAACAGGGTTAGACCCAGATCCGCCTCAAGGTTCGCCACCTGTGTACTGACAGCCGACTGCGCTTTGCGCAGCACGCGGGCAGCCCCGGAAAACGATCCGGCCTCAGCCGCCGCTACGAAAGCTTGGAGTTGGTCGAGAGAGACGGCCACCTATCTGATTTCCAGATGCTTTCTAACTTGGTGGTCGAGGTATCACAGATAGAAGGCAGCGGACCAGAGGCGCTTTCCAGGCAACACCATGCGCAGCACACGCGACCGTATCCGCTACGCCATCCTGTTCGAGGTTGTCGGGCTCGCGCTCATCATTCCGCTCGGGACCATGCTGTTCGGCCTGCACGCCTCCGACATGGGCGTGATCGGCATAGGCAGCGCCCTTGTGGCGACGGCGTGGAACTACGCCTACAACCTCGGCTTCGATCGAGCGATGCAGCGGCTGGTCGGGCACACGCGCAAAAGTCTCGTCCTACGGGTTGGTCACGCCGTGCTATTCGAAGCGGGGCTGCTCTTGATCCTGCTGCCGCCGATTGCTTGGTACCTCGGCATCGGCCTCTCCCAGGCCTTCATCATGGATATCGCGATCGCGGCCTTCTACGTGGCCTACGCCTTCCTCTTCAATCTAGCCTACGACCGAACCTTTCCCCTGCCGGACTGGAGCGAGGTCGCAGCAGAGCCCTCCCGTTGAGCATGTCCGAACCGCGCATCCGCCGTCCAGAAGCGGACCGGTCGGAAACCTCCCCTTGCCGACCCTCGTAAGCTCCGCTTCCGGGCGATCAATGAGGCAGCGGCCAACGACCGCGACAGGTGGTTTCGAAGCAATCCGCTTCGAAACAAAGGATTTTCGATATGTCTTCCCTGATGCGCGGTGAAGGCGCAAGGTCAGGGGACGCCTTCACAAGCTTCGCTCGGGACTGTGCTTCCTGCGCAAAAGTCCCAAACCGACGGCGTAGGCGAAGGCCAGGAATAGGATCAGAGCGGCGATGGCGTCCTGATCCGCTTCCTCGGTCAGCAGGGCCCCGATCAGGCTGCCGAGCGTCACGGCGGCGATGAGGGCCGGCGCTGTCCAGATACGGCGCACTGGGCCGGTCGAACGCATCATGCGCTGGGTTCCAGGGGCGAGGAGCGCTTGGCAGAAACGGCGGATGCCGGGTTGGGCGCGACTGAGCGTTTACGCGCGATCCAGAGATAGATTCCGCTGCCGAGCACGACGATCGTCGCCCCGTCCAGAAGCGCCCAGACGAGCTTCAGCGGGAGGCCCCCGTAGTCGCCGAAATGCAGTGGTTGCGACAGGAACAGGGCCTGCACGTACCAGGGCATGGCCCGCATGTCGGTGAGGCGTCCCGTCTCCGCGTCGATCAGGGCGGGCTTCAGCAGCCGTGCGGTGAGCGGCGTCTTCCCGGCCATGAACACCGCGTAGTGGTTGTTGCTCGAGAAGGCCGTGCCGGGAAACGCGACGAGGCGCGGCGTCATGTCGGGCGCTGCCATCTGGGCCCTCGCCACCGCCGTATCGATCGAGACGAGCGTCTGGGGGCGCGGCACGCCGCGATAAGGCGCCGTCATTTCGGCGAGCTGGCCTCCCTGCCACAGCGCCAGCATCAGGTCGGCCCACGTGTTGATCGTGCCCGTCGCGCCGACGACGAGGGCCCAGGCGACCGTCGCGACCCCGATCAGGTTGTGCCAGTCGAGCCACCGGATGCGCGCGCTGCGCGTGTGGCGGACGGTGCCGAAATCGAGTTTGCGCATGAAGGGGCCGTAGAGCACGAGGCCCGACACGATGGCGGCTACGAACAGCAGCGCCATCACCCCGAGAAACAGCTTGCCCGGCAGCCCCAGGAACATGTCGGTGTGCAATTTGAGCAGGAAGCCCATGGGGCCCGCACCCGGACGCGACTCGATCAGAACCGTCGCCGTCCTGCGGTCAAGCCCGACGAAGTGATCGCCCGGAACCTGCTGCAATGTCCTGGCGAGGCCGACCAGGACCGTGTCCGGTTCGTCCTTGTCGAAGGACACGAACTGCACGACCGCGCCCGGCTTCCTCGCCTCGGCCGCCGCGACGAGGGTGTCGAGGGGCAGTCGGGGCGTGGCGGCCGGCATCTCCGGCACGACGGGCTCATAGCCGAGGGCGTGATCGATCTCGTGATGGAAGATCAGCGGCAGCCCGGTCAGGCAGAGCATCAGCAGAAACGCCATGCTGAGCAGGCTGGTCCAGGTGTGGATCGCCGACCAGATGCGGACGGTGCGGACCCGCGGCGCGCCTGCGGTCATGACGAGCCCTCTCTCGCTTCGCCCATCCTCAAAAATCCATCTGAGCCGAGAGCAAGTAGGTCCGCGGCGTGCCGAGCGATAGGATCCCGGAGAAGGCGGACGAGTTCCAGTCATTCGTGCCGGCGACGTTTACGACGTCGGCGCGCAGGGTCACCGGCTTTCCCCACCCGCCGAGGAACGTGTAGCGCAGCCCGACATCGAAGCGCGTCCAGTCCGGGATGCTCTGGGTGTTGCCCTGATCGTAGAACTGCCGGCTCGTATGGATCACACGGCCCGTCGCCGTCAGACCCGGCAGCAGCCAGGGCGGCAGGTCATACTCCCCGTAGAGGTTGAGCGTCAGCTCGGGAACGCCGGGAGCGATGTTCCCGTCGAAGGCGCCGGCCGCGGTTCGGACAAGGCGGCCCTCGATCGCCGCGACGCCGCCGAGCAGGCGGATGCCGGGAACCGGCTCGCCGAAGACGTTGAACTCGATGCCGCGGTTCCGCTGGAGGCCGTCGGCCGTGAAGGCCAGCGAGACCGGGTTCAGCACCGCGTTGGGGCGGTTGATCTCGAAGAAGGCGAGGCTCGCGCCGACGGAACCGAAATCGTACTTGATGCCGACCTCCTTCTGGTCGGCGACGATCGGCGGCAGCACCGTGCTGGGTACGATGGGCGATACCGGCGGCGCGACCAGCGCCTCGACATAGTTGCCGTAGATCGAGAGATGCTCGGTCGGCTTGACCAGAAGCGCGACGGCCGGCGAGACGGTCGTCTTGTCATAGCTCGACGTGGCAAGGCCGAAGCCTGGCGTGTCGGGCGTGAAGTTGAAGCCCTTGCCGGTGAGTTGCTGGAGGCGTGCGCCGGCCGTGAGCTGCACCCGGCCGTCCAGGGACGACAGGGTGTCGGCGACGGCGAGGCTCCGGTAGATCTGCGAGGTTCCGCGCGCGTCGCCGATGTTCCGGTCCGTGAAGGCTGGGATCGCGACCGGCACGGGGGCGTAGAGGTTCGACGGGGTCGTGCCCGGCAGGAACTGCACCGCCACCGGATAGCGGATCTCGTTCCAGTAACCGGTCGCCGCGAGCGACGCCGTATGGCGGATCGGGCCGGTGTCGAAGCGCGTGCGGACACCCGTCTCGGCAGTGTAGGTCTCGTTGTCGAACTTCTGCCGAACGAAGGTGTTCGAGAAGGTCCCGTTCGGCGAGAGAAGGAATTTGAAGCTGGAGAGGTCGTCCTCGTTCAGGACGCCGGCACCGAACGCCGCATAAACGGTCGTATTCTCGGTCACATCGTACTCGAAGCGCGTCGCGCCGAGGAACGATCTGGTCTTCTGGTACTGGCCCGGCTGTTCGAGGTTGCGCGACAGCCGGGGAGCGGACGGGATGTCGATGCCCGGCCCGACGAACAGGAAGCCGCGATTTCGGGTGTAGGTACTATCCTGGTAGGCGAAATCGAAGGAGGCGCGGAAACGATCGCCGCGATAATCGACGGCGAGCGAGCCGAAGCCAAGCTCGAGCCGCTCCCTGTCGATCGCGGTCTCGCCCTTCTGGTAGACGCCGTTGGCGCGGACGCCCCATTCCTTCTGTTCGCCGTAGCGGCGGCCGACATCGACCATCACCCCGCCTTGGCCATGTGAGATGAAGAACGGAGTGATGCGCGTCAGCGGTTCGTCATAGGCCCGCTTCGGGATGATGTTGATGCTGCCGCCGATGCCGCCATTCGGGGCGGCGCCGTTGATCAAGGCGCTCGGCCCCTTCAGGACCTCGACGCGCTCGGCGTTGAAAACGAACGGCCGGCGAAAATCGACGATGCCGAACAGGCCGTCAAACCCGTAATCTGCCGGTTGCAGGATGAAGCCACGCACGAGGACCGACGAGCCGTAGGCGTCGCTGAGCGATCCGATCGCTCGCACCGATGGATCGTTGGCAACGACGTCGAGCAGGCTCTTGGCCTGCTGGTCGCGGATCAGCTTTTCAGTATAGCCCGCCGTATTGAAAGGCGTCTCGAACACGCTCCGGTTGCCAAGTACGCCGAGGCGGGTGCCGGAACCGAGCTGGCCACCCGGATAGGCCGGCGGAGGCTGACCGACGACACCGGTCGGTGGAGGCTGATCGGTCGCCGCTGCCGACCCCCGCCCCCTCACGGACAGCTCCTCAAGAGTGACCTGCGCCTGGGCGGACGCCGCCGTGACCCATCCCGCAGAGGCGAGGCCGCCGACGAGAACGAGGCACGCGACGGAGGGCGGTTTGGCGGTTAGCTGTCGCTGATTCTGTCGCGACAGGTCGATTGCGCGTGCGCATGTTGGAACCCGCTTGGCCATACCGCATCCACCCCCGAGAGATCGATGCGATAAGCAAAACGGGACGGTTGTGTCCAGTTAATTTCGAAGCAATATCAGAGATTTAAATTGGAATAGTTTTGCATTCGAGAGGGTTTGGGGCGCGTGGATGGAGCGGAGGGCGCGGCGATAGCGTCAGCGCTCGTTTCGAGGGTTCACCGCTGTCCGGCCATCCGCCGGATCCGGCATCGAACTCGCCGGCCGAGGCGCTGCCCCGGCCAGGAAACGAGTCCAGGCCATTGTGAAGTATTCGTCCCGCGCGTCCGCATCCCGGTATCGGTCGTCGCCGAGCATCGCCGCGATCAACGGCTTGATCGAGGTTGCGTAGAGCAACTGTTCCGCGAGAAAGAATGCCTCTTCGCCGATGAGATGACCTGCGGCCTGCGCCTTCTCGACGAGGCCGGCGAAACGTTCCATGACCGGATCTTCTCGGGTCGGGACGGGCTTGATGGCGCCGAATGCCATGGCCTCACTGAGGGCGACACGGTTGAGCGCCAGGAACTCCGGGCGCAGGTTGATGTCCAAGATGACGCGCGCGTAATGGCGCAGCTTTTCCAATGCGCTCCCGTCGGTGTTCACAGCTTGATCGAGTTCCGGGATCAGCGTCGCATGGAGGCGCGCCATCAGGGCCGAAAAGAGGGCGGATTTCGTCGGATACCGTCGATAGACCGTATCTTTGCCCGCTCCACAGGCGGCGGCGATCTGTTCCATCGACGTTGCCGCGAAGCCCTGCGTCGCGAAGAGATTTGAAGCAACGTCCAGGATGCGTGATGCAAGTTCCGCACTCTGATCTTTCGTCGGCCGTCCTCCCCGCGGGATCCTCATCGTCGAGCGTGCCGCTCCCGACGCCCGCTTGTTGGGCAAGGGCGTTCGATCTCGTGATCCTGCTGTCGGCAACTGGAAGCCCTTACCCTTCGACGCCTACGGTTGGCCGCCCTTGTTTGGAGGGGATCTAACCTGCTGTTGCGATTACCAGCAATCGGTCTGTTGGTGAGTTGCTTCCGCGCGGGCGCGACCAATCGACGATCATTTTCAGGCGACGCTGGACAGGCTGTGAGCGCGCCGCTCTCGGGCGTCGCCCCGGAGGTCCGGCTGTCGAGGATGGCCGCTGAGGGCTCGGCCTCGGGCGCAGCAGCCACGCGCGGCACGGCGCGGACGGCCCTCGACGCGCTTCGGGGCCGTCATCAAGACGAGAGGACCCTGGCGGTCCCGGACTCGCCCGCATGCCTCGGGCTCGTTCACGGGACAGCACAGGCCGGGAGCGGATCGCTAAGCCTCGGCCTCGAACGCCTGCGCACTCTCCTGTCGGATGAGGGCCAGACAGCGTCGCTTCAGTGCCAGGAAGCCCGGGTCGGTCGCGATCCCCTCCAGAATGCGTCCCGGACCGGCGCTCATCACGAGAACCCGGTCGGCGAGCAGGATCGCTTCGTCGATGTCGTGGGTGACGAAGACGACCGTCGCACTGATTCCCGACCAGAGGCGGAGGAGGCTCTCCTGCATGATCGCGCGGGTCTGCGCGTCGAAGGCGCCAAAGGGCTCGTCCATCAGCAGGATGCGGGGGCACATGGCGAGGGCTCGCGCGATCGCCACACGCTGCTGCATGCCACCCGAGAGCTGGTGCGGGTAGGCCCTGGCGAAGCGCCTCAGACCCACCATGTCGATGAACGCGTCGGCCTCGTCGTATGCTTCGATCCTCGGACGGCCCGCCATGCACAGACCATGGGCGACGTTGCTCCGAACCGACTTCCAGGGAAACAGGTTCGGAGCAACGTCGCCCATGGTGAGCGCAGGATCGCGGGTCGAGGACCCATTGTTGCGGTCGCGGACCAGAGCTGCTGGATGAAACTTCGTGATGTCAGGGGTTTAGATGGCAAAAGGCGCGCAACGATCGCTGCGCGCCCTTTCTGATTTGCAGTCCTATACTTCGAGTCGGCCTGTGCTCTGGTTCATGAGGCCGATTCTCTGCTTCGGCTCACACATCCCCAGCCGTCGAAGTCATCACGAGCAGCCGGTCGTCGAACCGCAGGTATCGCATTTCAGGCAGGTCCCGTTGCGGACGAGCGTGAAGTTCGCGCATTCCGGGCAGGCCTCGCCGACATAGCCCTTCATCTTCGCCTCGGCCCGGCGGTCGGCGACGCTGCGCTCCGCCTTGGGCTCCGGCTTGGCGAAGGGCAGGGCCTCGACGCTGCCCAGGTTCTGCGGCTCCGCCTTCAGCGCCGTGGCGCCGTGGACGGCATGGACCGTGCCGCCGGCCGGCGCGGTCTGGCCCGTGGCCGGTGCGGCCACTCCCGGTGTCGCGCCGGCCGGGCCGCCCTGGATCAGGGTGAGCCGGTCGGCCGAGCCGCGCAGCAGGCCGCGGGAGACGATCGCCGAGGCCGCAGGAGCCGGCTTGCCGGATTCGCGGGTGGTGTCGCCCTCGCCGCCGCCGAGCACCGTGCCGCCGATCTCGGACGGGTTGACGTGGGCGAGATCGGTGCGGCCGAGATACGAGACCGCCAGCTCGCGGAACACGTAGTCGAGCAGCGAGGTCGCGTTCTTGATCGCGTCGTTGCCCTGCACGAAGCCCGCCGGCTCGAAGCGGGTGAAGGTGAAGGCCTCGACGTATTCCTCCAGCGGCACGCCGTATTGCAGGCCGAGGGAGATCGCGATGGCGAAGTTGTTCATCAACGAGCGGAAGGTCGCGCCTTCCTTGTGCATGTCGATGAAGATCTCGCCGAGGCGCCCGTCCTCGTACTCGCCGGTGCGCAGATAGACCTTGTGCCCGCCGACGACCGCCTTCTGGGTATAGCCCTTGCGGCGATCCGGCATCTTCTCCCGCGAGCGGATGCGTTCGACCCGCTCGATCACCCGCTCGACGATCTTTTCCGCCGCCGCCGCCGCCTTGGCCGCGGCCGGCGCCTGGATGATCGCCTCGAGTGCCTCGTCGGCCTCCTCCTCATCGTCCGCAATCAGGGCGGCGTTGAGGGGCTGCGACAGCTTCGAGCCATCACGGTAGAGGGCGTTCGCCTTGAGCGCGAGGCGCCAGGACAGCAGGTAGGCCGCCTTGCAATCCTCGACGGTCGCGTCGTTGGGCATGTTGATGGTCTTGGAGATCGCCCCCGAAATGAAGGGCTGCGCCGCCGCCATCATGCGGATGTGGCTCTCGACCGAGAGGTAACGCTTGCCGGTGCGCCCGCAGGGATTGGCGCAATCGAACACCGCGTAGTGCTCGCGCTTGAGGAAGGGCGCGCCCTCCAGCGTCATCGCTCCGCAGACATGGGTGTTGGCGGCCTCGATCTCCTTCTTCGAGAAGCCGAGGAAGGGCAGCAGCTCGAAGCTCGGATCGGAAAGCTTCTCCGCCGGCACCTTCAGGGTGTCCTTGAGGAAGTCGTCGCCGAGCGTCCAGCGGTTGAACACGAACTTGATGTCGAAGGCCGATTTCAGGCCCGCTTCCACCGCCGCGATCTTGTCGTCCGTGAAGCCCTTGGCCCGCAGGCTACCGGGATTGACCGCCGGGGCCTGACCCATCGAGCCGTGGCCGACGGCGTAGGCCTCGATCTCGGCGATCTCGCTCTCGCGATAGCCGAGCGCCCGCAGGGCGTCCGGAACGGCGCGGTTGATGATCTTGAAGTAGCCGCCGCCGGCCAGCTTCTTGAACTTCACCAGGGCGAAGTCGGGCTCGATGCCGGTGGTGTCGCAATCCATCACCAGGCCGATCGTCCCGGTCGGGGCGATCACCGTGGCCTGCGCATTGCGGTAGCCGTGCCGCTCGCCGAGGCTGAGCGCCCGGTCCCAGGCCGCCCGGGCATGGGCGCCGATATCGGCCTGCGGGATGTTGGCGTGGTCGAGGGGCACCGGCGCGATGTTCAGGCCCTCGTAGCCGGCCACCTCGCCATGGGCGGCGCGGCGGTGGTTACGGATCACCCGCAGCATGTGCTCGGCGTTGTCGGGATAGGCTTCGAAGGTGCCGAGTTCGGCCGCCATCTCGGCGGAGGTGGCATAGGCCACGCCGGTCATGATCGCGGTCAGCGCGCCGGCCAGAGCCCGGCCCTCGGCCGAGTCGTAGGGCAGGCCCATGGTCATCAGCAGGCCGCCGATATTGGCGTAGCCGAGGCCGAGGGTGCGGTACTTGTACGAGAGTTCGGCGATCTCCTTGGACGGGAACTGCGCCATCATCACCGAGATCTCGAGCACCACCGTCCAGAGCCGGTTGAGGTGCTCGAAGGCCTCGACGTCGAACTGCTTGGTCTGGCGGTCGTACATCGTCAGCAGGTTGGCGCTGGCGAGGTTACAGGCCGTGTCGTCGAGGAACATGTATTCGGAGCACGGGTTCGAGGCCCGGATCCGCCCGCCCGTCGGGCAGGTGTGCCAGTCGTTCATCGTGGTGTTGAAGTGCAGGCCCGGATCGGCGGAGGCCCAGGCGGCCTCGCCGATCTTTTCCCAGAGATCGCGCGCCTTCAGGGTCTTCGAGACCTTGCCGGTGGTGCGCGAGGTCAGGCTCCAGTCTTCGTCGGCCTCCACCGAGCGCAGGAACTGGTCGGTCAGCGAGACCGAGTTGTTGGAGTTCTGGCCCGAGACCGTGAGATAGGCCTCCGAATCCCAATCGGTATCGTAGACGGGGAACTCGATCTTGGTGAAACCCTGGCGGGCGAACTGCACGACGCGCTTGATGTAGGCGTCGGGCACCATCGCCTTGCGGGCGGCCTTTATCTCGCGCTTGAGCGCCGGGTTGCGCTCCGGGTCGAAGCAGGCATCGCCCTCGGCCTCGCACTGGATGCAGGCCTTCATCACCGCGCTCAGGTGCTTCGAGACGACCTTGGAGCCGGTCACCAGGGCGGCGACCTTCTGCTCCTCCTTCACCTTCCAGTCGATGAAAGCCTCGATATCGGGATGGTCGATATCGACGATGACCATCTTGGCGGCGCGCCGGGTGGTGCCGCCGGACTTGATTGCGCCGGCCGCGCGGTCGCCGATCTTCAGGAACGACATCAGGCCCGACGACTTGCCGCCGCCGCCGAGCTTCTCGTTCTCGGCCCGCAGCATCGAGAAGTTCGAGCCGGTGCCGGAGCCGTACTTGAACAGACGGGCCTCACGCACCCACAGGTCCATGATGCCGCCCTCGTTGACGAGGTCGTCCTGCACCGACTGGATGAAGCAGGCATGCGGCTGCGGGTGCTCGTAGGCGGTCGCCGACTTCGTCAGTTCGCCGGTTTTCGGGTCGCAGTAGAAATGGCCCTGGCTCGGGCCGTCGATGCCATAGGCCCAATGCAGGCCGGTGTTGAACCATTGCGGCGAGTTCGGCGCCACCATCTGGCGGGCGAGCATGAAGCGCAGCTCGTCCATGAAGGCCGAGGCGTCCTCCTCCGAGGAGAAGTAGCCGCCCTTCCAGCCCCAATAGGTCCAGCAGCCGGCCAGCCGGTCGAACACCTGCGTCGCCGAGATTTCGGAGACGAAGCGCTCCTCCTCGGGCAGGTCGGCGAGCGCCGCCTCATCCGGCACGGCGCGCCAGAGGAAGGAGGGGACGCTGTTCTCCTCGACCTTCTTCAGGCGGGCCGGAACGCCGGCTTTCCGGAAATATTTCTGGGCCAGCACGTCGGCCGCGACCTGGCTCCAGCTCTCGGGAACGGAGATGCCGTCGAGCCGGAAGACGACGGAGCCGTCCGGGTTACGGATTTCGCTCACCGCCTTGCGGAAGGCGATGGAGGCGTAGGGAGACTGGCCTGCCGTGGTGTAGCGCCGCTCGAACCGCATGAATCCCTTCTCCCTCGGAGCCAAGCGACCCCGTGACGCGGCGCGGGCCGCGGTGAGTGGTTGAAAAGCTGGAACTGGCCCCGGCCGGTCCGACCCCTCCTTCGCCGAAGGTGGGGGCCTGTCCGCCATGCGGAAACGGGGCTGTCGAAACCCCGCCGAACCGTCCGAAGCGATGCCTGAACCTTACGTCCGGGCTGGCCTCTGCGTCAATAACTAGTGCCGGCTACCCGTGTTCCGCGCTAGATGTTGTGTTCTGTGCCATAAACCTGTGGATATCGAGGCGCGGGCGCTAAGTGGCCTTCGCGGCTCGTTGAATCACGCGCGAAATTTTTTCGATCCACAGGGATCGCCAGGGTGGGAAGGCCTCCGGGCCGGGCAGGGCAGGGTTAACGGACACACGAGACGGGGGAGGCGTGCCGTAAATGCGACAGCGGCACCGTTGTGCTGGACTCGCGCGCACGCACTGCCCATAACGGCGCGTCGACGGCGCCGCGGACCCGTCGCCCGCCGGAGGAATCATGGCCCTCAAGGACACGCTGCTGCGCATCTTCACTTGGTGGAACGGGCAGACCACGTCGCTCGCGCTCTACACCTCGCGCAGCGGCCAGTTTGTCGGAACGGACGAACTGGGCAACAAATACTACAAGGCGCAGGGCCCGCTGATCGATCGCTCGGTCGGCTCCGAACGGCGCTGGGTGGTGTATAACGGCTATGCCGACGCCTCCCGGGTGCCTCCGGGCTGGCGCGCTTGGCTCTGTCACAACGGCGATGTCCCTCCGAGCGAGGAGGATTACCATCCCCGCGCATGGCAGAAGCCGCACGAGGAGAACCTCACCGGCACCGCCGCCGCCTACCGGCCGAAGGGCTCGCAGCTCTCCTGGGGCGCAAGACCCGCCGCCACCGGCGATTACGTGCCGTGGGTGCCGGGCGAATAGACGATTCCGTGACCGCCCGCTCCGGCCTTTAGGCTGAACGGATCGGCGTTTCGGGCCTTGTCCCTTCATCGAGGATGGAGGGGTGAGACCGATGCGAGCGACGATGTTGGTCGTGCTGCTGTGCCTCGGTGCGACGGCGGCACAGGCCCAGGAAGCGGACGCCCAGGCGCCTTCCGAGCTGACACCGGTCCTGAAATCCGAGAACCTCGTCTTCAACGGCATCACCCGCTCGAAGGACGGGCGGCTGTTCTCCCCCTTCCAGCGTCAGCAGAAGGACAAGGGGATCGAACTCGGCGAGTGGGTCGACGGTAAGCCTCAGCCCTATCCCGACGCCGCCTGGAACGGCTGGAAGACGGGGGAGGATGCGGCAAAGGCCTTCGTCGGCGTCAACGCCATCCGCATCGGCCCGGAGGGCGACCTGTGGGTGGTGGACAAGGGCGCGGCCGAACTCGGCGGCGCACCCCTGCCGGGTGGCCCGAAGCTCGTGCAGATCGATCTCTCGGCGAACAAGGTCCGTCGGGTCTTCCCCCTGGAGAAGGCGACCACGGACAAGAGCTTCATCGACGATTTTCGCTTCAACGGCCGCAAGGTCTACCTGACCGATGCCGGCCAGCCCGGCCTGATCGTGCTCGACCTCGACGACGGCGCGCTCCGGCGCGTGCTGGACGGGCATCCGTCCACGGTGGCGCAGCGTCCCCTCACGGGTGAGAACAAGGTGCTGCGCGATGCCAAGGGCAAGCCGATCGCGATCCATGCGGACCAGCTCGAAGTCTCGCCGGACGGGAAGTGGTTCACCTATCAGGCCTGTACCGGCCCGCTCTACCGCATCGAGACGAAGTGGCTCGACGATGCGGGGGCGAGCGAGGCCGAGCGGGCCAAGCATGTGGAGCTGTTCGCCGCCACCGTCTCGACCGGCGGCACCGCGATCGATGCGGCGGGCAACATCTACGCCTCCGACACCGACAACCTGCGCATTCTCAAATTCGCGCCGGACGGGTCCATGAGCACGCTGGTGCAGGATCCGCGGCTGGTTTGGGTCGATGCGATGTGGATCGACGAGGAAGGCGGGCTGTGGATTCCCGCCGCGCAGATGAACCGAAGCAAGGCGATGAACGGCGGCACGTCCGAGATCGCCTTCCCGGCCACCATCTTCCGCATGTCGATCGGGGCCAAGCCGGTGCGGAATTGAGCGGACGGCGGCCGGCCGCCCTTTTTCCACCACCCTTCGGGTGTTGGAACGGCCGGATCGTTTCCCGGCCGCAACGGCCGGAGCCAGACTCAAGAGGGCGCCTTGAGCCGCATCCCCGCACATCTCCTGCGCCGGACCGCGCTCGGCACGCTTGCCCTGGCGCTGTCCGCGCTGCCGGCCTCCGCCGACAAGATCAAGAACCCGACCGCGGTGTTCTCCGGTCTCGACAAGATCACCGGCCGGATCGTGTCGTTCGAGGTCGCCATTGACGAGACCGTGCAGTTCGGCGCGCTGCAGCTCACGCCGCGGGTCTGCTACTCGCGCCCGCCGACCGAGACGCCGAAGACCACGGCCTTCCTCGAGGTCGACGAGGTGACGCTGGACAGCAAGTACCGGCGCATCTTCACCGGTTGGATGTTCGCCGCCAGCCCGGGGCTGCACGCCATCGAGCACCCGATCTACGATGTGTGGCTGACCGATTGTAAGGGCGGCACCGACGTGATCGCCGAGGCGCGCGAGCAGGAGGACGTGCCCGCGCTCGCCTCCCGCCAGGAGAAGCCCGGCCGGAAGAAGGGCACGGATCCGACCAAGACCGCGAGCCAAGTCAACCAGAACGGTCAGGTCGATGTCGAGGGGCCGCGCGGCGTGCCGGTGCAGCCCAAGCAGAAGCCGTCCCGGAAGTTCTTCCCGAACAACGAGGGCCCGGCGGCGGCCCCGCCGGCTCCCCGTGAGCCGCAATCGATCTTCGACGCGATCTTCCGCTAAAGCATCGTCCCGAAAGGTGGTCTCCGGCTTTCGGAAGGAGGCGATGCGAAAACAAGGATCGAGAGCCTTATCCGGGATCCGATATCCGGGATGAGGCTCTCGACAAGACCGTTAGGCGGCCAGCCGCTGCCGCGAGGTCATGAAGGGACCTTGCGGATCGCGGGCGGCTGCGAAGGAGGCGAGCCCGATCCGGCGCGGCATGCCGACATAGATCGCCTCCATGCCGCCGGAGAGGCGATAAGCCTCGTGCCAGAAGCCGTTACCCGCCGGATCACGGCCGAAATCCCGCCACCAGATCTTGTGCGGATCCGATCGGGTGAAGGCTTCCAGGCTTTCGAGATCCCGCCAATATTGCCGCATGCCGATATGGGTGAGGCCGTAAACGAGGTTCTCGTGCGCGAGGAGCCCGTCCGGCTTCTCCCGCTGCATCCGCGCGAGCCCGCGCCCGATTCCCAGCAGCGCCTTCAAGCCCTGCAAGCGTCCGACTCGGAAGCCGAGATAGACCACGACGAGGTCGGGATGGTCCGAGAGATCGACCGATTCGCGCCGTGGGCGGCTTCCGTTCGCCGCTTGCCTGTCCCATGCGGTCATGGCATCGACTCCATGTTTACAGCGTAATCATAAGTCGGACGCTTACAGTGTCAACATCGAAGCCTGAGTCGAGGCAGCTCAAGGGCGGCTATCACCATGGTGAGCTGCGTGAGGCTCTGATCGCCGCCGGGCTGTCGATCCTCGAAGAGGGCGGCGATCCGGCGACGCTGGGCCTGCGGGAGGCCGCGCGGCGCGCCGGGGTGTCGGCGATGGCGCCCTACCGCCATTTTCCGGACAAGGAGGCATTGCTCGCGGCCGTCGCGACGGTCGGGTTCGAGCGCTTGCATGCGGTGCTAGAGGTTGCGGATCGCGCGGGGGAGGGGCGGGAGGCCCTGTATGCCCAGGGTGAGGCCTATGTCGCCTTCGCCTGCACCCAGCCCGGCCTGTTCCGCCTGATGTTCGGCACCAGATCCTGCGGAGCGCGCCCCGAAACCCTGATCGCCGCCTCCGGCGCGGCTTACGCTGTGCTGGCCGACCGCGTCGCGGCCCTGGTGCCTGCGGCGCGCGCGGCGGATGAAGCCCTGCGATCCTGGGCTTTGGTCCACGGCATGGCGGCGCTCGCCATCGACGGCCTGCTCGGTGAGGAGGCACGGGCCGATCCCCGAGCCGCGGCGGCGCTGGCCGGGCGATTGCTGCGGCTCGATTTCGTCCCTGGGTAGCGGCTTATTCCGTCCCGCTCGCGATCCCGAGCGCCGCCAGGGCCTCCGTGCCGCTGAGGGCGCGATCCGGCGGACCCCATTCGGCTTGCTCGCCGATCGCGGCCGAGAGCTGGCGTTTATAGATGTGGCGCGGCACTTCCTCGACGCCGAACTGGCTCAGATGCTCGGTGATGAACTGGGTATCGGCGAGCCGGTAGCCGCCGCGACGCAGACGGGCGACGAGATGGACGAGGGCGACCTTCGAGGCGTCGCGCACCTCGTGGAACATGCTCTCGCCGAAGAAGGCGGCGCCGAGGGAGACGCCGTAGAGCCCGCCGGCGAGGCGTCCCTGATGGTAGACCTCGACCGTGTGGCAATGGCCGAGATCGAACAGCGCGCTGTAGAGATCGCGGATGCGGCCGTTGATCCAGGTGCGCGCGGTGTCCCGGCGCGGGGCGGCGCAGCCATCGATCACCGCGTCGAAATCCCGGTCGGTGACGACCTCGAACAGGTCGGAGCGAACGGTGCGGGCCAGCCGCCGGGGAACGTGGAAACGGTCGAGGGGCAGCACCCCGCGGGCGCGGGGCTCGACCCAGTAGATCGTCGGATCGTCCGCATCCTCCGCCATCGGGAAGATCCCGGCGGCGTAAGCCTTGAGCAGGATGTCGGGCGTGATGTCCACGGAAGTCCTGTCGTGCATCCGAGCTTTGTCGCTCGCTCCGCGCCCGGACACCAGCCCGGAGAAGGGCGTGGACGAACTCCTGCCCGGTCGATGAAACCGGATCGAACCCCGTCCGGGGGGCCGAAGCCACCGTTCCCGGGCGGGCGGTCGCATGGGCCCCGGTCGGAGGGGGCGGCGGTGCCGCTCCCTCCCGTCAGCGCCGGGTCTCGACGCCCGCCAATTCCTCGCGGGCGAGGAAGCTCTCGAGCCAGTGGATGTCGTAGAGCCCGTTCTGGACGTCGGCGTTGCGCACCAGCGTGCGGAACAGCGGCAGGGTGGTGTCGATCCCGTCGACCACGAACTCGTCGAGCGCCCGACGCAGGCGCATCAGGCACTCGTTGCGGGTGCGCCCGTGCACGATCAGCTTGCCGATCAGCGAATCGTAATGCGGTGGGATGCGGTAGCCCTGGAAGGCGGCCGAATCCACCCGGACACCCAGACCGCCCGGCGGATGGAAATAGGTGATCAGCCCCGGTGAGGGCCGGAAGGTGGCCGGGTGCTCGGCGTTGATCCGGCACTCGATGGCATGACCCTCGACCTTGATGTCCTCCTGGGCCACCGACAGGCCGCCCCCGGCCGCGACTCGGATCTGTTCGTTCACGAGGTCGATCCCGGTGATCATCTCCGTGACAGGATGCTCGACCTGGATGCGCGTGTTCATCTCGATGAAGTAGAACCGGCCATCCTCGTAGAGGAACTCGATGGTGCCGGCGCCGAGATAACCGAGTTCACGCATGGCGTTGGCGCAGATGCCGCCGATCTCGGCGCGCATCTCGGCATTCAGCGCAGGCGAGCCGCCTTCCTCCCAGACCTTCTGGTGACGGCGCTGGAGCGAGCAGTCGCGTTCGGCCAAGTGGACGGCCCCGCCGCGCCCGTCGCCGAGGATCTGCACCTCGATGTGGCGCGGCTTGGTCAGGTATTTTTCGAGGTAGACGGCGTCGTCGCCGAAGGCCGCCTTGGCCTCGGTGCGGGCCATGTCCAGCGCCTGCTCCAGCTCTTCCTCGGAGCGGGCGACCTTCATGCCGCGTCCGCCGCCGCCGGAGGCCGCTTTCACCAGCACGGGATAGCCGATCTCGGCGGCGACGCGCTTGGCCTCGTCCGGATCGGTCACGCCGCCCTCGGAGCCCGGCACGCAGGGGATGCCGAGGCGCTTGGCAGTGCGCTTGGCCTCGATCTTGTCGCCCATCACCCGGATATGGTCGGCTTTGGGGCCGATGAAGCCGATATTGTGATGGGCCAGCACGTCGGCGAAGCGGGCGTTCTCGGACAGGAAGCCGTAGCCCGGATGGACCGCATCCGCCCCGGTGATCTCGCAGGCCGCGATGATCGAGGGGATGTTGAGGTAGCTGTCGCGGGCGGCGGGCGGGCCGATGCAGACGCTCTCGTCGGCAAGCCGCACATGCATGGCGTCGGCATCCGCCGTGGAGTGGACCGCGACGGTGGCGATACCGAGCTCCTTCGCCGCCCGCAGAATGCGGAGCGCGATCTCGCCGCGGTTGGCGATCAGGATCTTATCGAACATCGCGGGGAGGCTACTCGAGAACGAGGAGGGCTTCGCCGTACTCGACCGGCATCCCGTCCTCGACGAAGATCGCGGTCACCGTACCGGCGCGGGGCGCGACGATTTCGTTGAAGGTCTTCATGGCCTCGACCAGCAGCAGCTTATCACCGGCCTGAACCTTCGTGCCGATCTCGATGAACGGCTTCGCGTCCGGCGAGGGGCGCAGATAGGCGGTGCCGACCATGGGGGAGGGCACGGCGCCGGGATGGCCCGCGCCGGTCTTGGCGGGGGCGGGCGCCAGGGCCGCGGCCGGCGCCACGACCGGGGCCGCCGCGACGGCTGCCGGCGGGGCGGAGGCGACCTGAACCGTGACCGGTTCGAGCTTGCGGGCGACGCGGATGCGCAGATCGCCCTTCTCGACTTCGATCTCGCTCAGGTCGGTCTCGGCGACCATCCGGGCGAGTTCGCGCACCAGCTCGGGATCGAAGGGTTCGTTCTTGGCCATCGGCTCTTGGTTCTAAAGGTCAGGAGGCGGACGGAAGCCGTCCGCGCAGGAGATGGGCGAGGGCATCGAGCCCGACAACGTAACTATGGGCACCGAAGCCCGAAATCACGCCGGCGCAGACCGGTGCGATCCGCGAGACGTGCCGGAAGTCCTCACGGGCATGGACGTTCGAAAGATGGATCTCCACCGCCGTCACGCCAGCCCCCGCGATCGCGTCGCGCAGGGCGATCGACGTGTGCGTGTAGGCGGCGGCGTTGATGAGCACGCCGGCTCCCACCGCGCCCGCCTCCTGCACCCAGGTCACGAGATCGCCCTCGTGATTCGTTTGACGGAAGGTCAGGGCGATATCGAGGCGGCCCGCCTGCGCATGCAGTGTCCGCTCGATCTCGGCGAGGGTGGCGGCGCCGTAGATGCCCGGCTCGCGCTGGCCCAGCAGGTTGAGGTTCGGCCCGTTGAGGCAGTGAATCGCGATCATGCCGTCCGGCTGCGTCGGCCGGGCCCCGGCAGGGCGCCCGGCGAGGGTCCGCCGGTCTTAGACAGGGAGTCGGGGCGCGACAAGGCCCGCGACGAGCGCCGTCAACCCGCCCCGGCGCGGCGGCCCTCAATAGGTCCAGCGCTGGGCCTTGTTGACGAGGAAGTCGCGGAAGGCCTGAACGCGGGCCACCGAGCGCATCTCCTCGGCGTAGACGAGATAGCTCTCCATCGTCGGCATCTCGCTCTCGCGCAGCACTTGGACGAGGCTCTCGTTACCGTCGACGGCGTAGTCCGGCAGGATGCCGACGCCGATGCCCGCTTCCATCGCTTTATGGAGCGCGGCGATGTTGTTGACGGTGAAGTGGACCGGCCGCCGGTCGTCGCCCTCGCGGCCGATGCTGGCGAGGTAGTGGGTGGCGAGCAGGTAGGACGGCTCGTTACCACCGAAGGAGACGAGGCGGTGCTCGTCGAGGTCGGCGATGGACTTCGGCTCACCGAAGCGCTTGACGTAATCCGGGCTCGCGAAAGCGTGATAATGCACCGTGAACAGCCGCCGCTGGATCAGGTCCGGCTGGGCGGGGCGGCGCATGCGGATGGCGATGTCGGCCTCGCGCATGGCGAGGTCCAGTTCCTCGTTGGTGAGCACGAGCTCGATCCGCACATCCGGATAGAGGTCGAGGAACTCGGAGACGCGCTGCGACAGCCAGGAGGTGCCCAGGCCCACCGTCGTGGTGACCCGGAGATCGCCGGAGGGCCGCTCGCTGGTCTCGACGAGGCGGGCGCGGGTGTTCTCTAGCCTGAGCTTCATGTCCCGCGCGGCGCGGAACAGCAGGTCACCCTGCTCGGTCAGGATCAGGCCGCGGGCATGGCGGTGGAAGAGCGGTGCCTTCAGCTCCCGTTCCAGAGCGCTGATCTGACGGCTGACCGCCGATTGGCTCAAGCCGATGTCGTCGCCCGCCCGCGTGAAGCTGCCGGCTTCCGCGACGTTGAGGAAAATCCGGATCTTGTCCCAATCCAAGGCCGTCACTCCCGCCCGTCGAGGTCAGCCCGTCACGGGGGGACCGCGACCTTCGGGCGTTGCACGACGCAACACTATCCGCCCCCACCGCGACCGGCGGAGGCCTCATCGCGAAACCAGCCGTCTCCCGCTCCGTTCAGGCTAGGACAACAAGCTTGCGAATTGGTTGCGTCGTGGCAGTCGTCAACAGGGAACTGCGTGAAGAACAACGTTTTAGCGCTTTGGAGACGCCCGTTCGCCGCTTGTCGGGGCCGCGACGGGCGGCTGAACGGGCATTCTTTTGAACAGTACTTATTCAGCTGCGGCCTGTGCCGGGCTCTCGCCGACATCGAGGGCCGCAAGATACTTTTCGGCTTCCAGGGCGGCCATGCAGCCCATCCCCGCCGCGGTGATGGCCTGCCGGTAGACGTCGTCGGTCACGTCGCCGGCGGCGAATACGCCAGGAATGCCGGTCGCGGTCGTGCCCGGCGTCACCGCGATGTAGCCGCCGTGACGCATCGGCAGCTGACCCTCGAAGATCGCGGTCGCGGGCTGGTGCCCGATCGCCACGAACAGGCCGTCGGTGGCGTGCTCGACGATCTCGCCGGAGCGCAGATCCTTGAGGCGCAGATGCGTGACCGAGGGCGGCGTGTCTGAGCCGCAGATCTCCTCGACCGCATGATGCCACTTCACCGCGACGTTGGCGTGCTTGAACAGGCGCTCCTGCAGGATGCGCTCCGCCCGGAACTCGCCCCGGCGATGGATCACCGTGACGGATTTGGCGAGGTTGGCGAGGTAGAGGGCCTCCTCCACCGCGGTGTTGCCGCCGCCGACCACGGTCACGTCCTTGCCCCGGAAGAAAAATCCGTCGCAGGTGGCGCAGGCGGAGACGCCGAAGCCCTGGAACTTCGCTTCCGATGGCAGGCCGAGCCACTTGGCCTGGGCACCGGTCGCGATGATGAGCGCGTCGCAGGTATAGGTCTCGCCGGAATCGGCCTCGAGCCGGAACGGGCGCCCGTTCAGATCGACCTTGGTGATGTATTCGGAGACGATCTTCGTGCCGACATGCTCGGCCTGGAGGCGCATCTGCTCCATCAGCCACGGTCCCTGGATCGCCTCGGCGAAGCCCGGATAGTTCTCCACGTCGGTGGTGATCATCAGCTGGCCGCCGGGCTGGAAACCGGAGATCAGCAGCGGCTCGACTAGGGCGCGGGCGGCATAGATCGCGGCGGTGTATCCGGCCGGTCCTGAGCCGATGATCACGAGCCTCGCATGGGTGTGCGCCATCTGTGCCGTCTCCTGTCCGCGCGGCGATTCCGGTCTCCCGGTGCCGGGCGCTCTCTCTGTTCGGTCCGTGTGCCGTCGCCCGCACTCTCGCACGAAGCGGGCAAACAGTTCTTTTCTAGATCCGAGGCGCCGGGAAAAGTCCTGCCGCTCTCCGGCTCAGATCCGGTCTCCGACCGAGGAGGTTATTACGGGCCCGGCCGGTGCGGGGGGCGCCCCCGCCGCGAAGCGGCGGCGATGCCGCCCATAGGCTTCCGCCAGGGCCGCCGCGATCTCCGGGGTCGCATCGATGGGCGCGTAACGAAGGGCCTCCAGGCGGCCGATGAAGGGCTTCAGGGCGCCGGCCATGGCGAGGCCGGCGAACATCCGCCGATGCCGGATATAGGTGCGCGGCAGGTCGAACAGCAGGAGGGGCGCGCCGGTGCTCGCCGCCTCTCCGACCATGTTGGCCGAATCCGAGGTCACGACGATGTGGTCGGCGATGGCCAGCATACCGATATACGGGTTCTCCCCGCTGCCATCCCAGAAGAAGCCGCCCTTCTCCTTCACGAGGTCTTCCAGGGCCGTGCGCAGGTCCGGCGGTGTGCGCCGGGAAACCGTCAGCATCAGCGAACAGCCGCCATCGGCGAGCTTGGTGAGATCGCGCACGAGGCGGCGCATATCGGCCTTACGGTAGCGCAAATGCCGGCTGTCCCCGCCGATCAGCACCGCGATGCGGGGCCAGGGCAGGCGCGCGAGGCGCGGATCGGGCTTGATCCGCGCCGCATCGAGCCGGGCGCGGGAGACCGGGTGAGGGGCGGTCAGGGTCGTGACGACGTTGGGCCCGCGCAGGTCGTCGTAATCGGGCACCCAGATGAAGTCGGCCGTGTCGTGGCCGGTGCGTGGATCCTTGAGGAAGGCGGTGAAGGTCCTGCCGCCCGAGGCGCGGCGCACGGCGCGGAGATAGGGCACGGCGCGCCGCCCGGAGGCGATCAGCAGATCGGGCAGCGGGCCGCCGAGCAGGCCGCCGGCCCGGCCCGGCGCATCGCGCGGATCGATCGGTCCCCAGGGCGCCATCCAGGTCAGGGGCCGTCCGTTCGGAATCCGCCGGGTCTCGTAGGTCAGGCCGAGGGCATCGGCGATGCCGAGGCACTGGTTCTCGTCACCGGCCTTGCCGTCCGTGAGGATCCAGGCGCGGGCGCGCGCGAGTTCCGGCGGCACGCTGCCCTCCGCCGCCACCGGCCCGTTCTCGTTCACGCGACGCAATCCTTTCCTGTCTGCCCTTCCCGCTCGCTTTTCTCACCCCGTGCTGGCGTCACTGCGCCGGAAGCATCCGCCGCAGCCACTGCGCGTAGTGCTCGGCCAGGGCCGCGACGCGCCGCCGCTCGGAGGCCGGATCGTACCACGCGCCTCCGGAGCTCGCGGGCAGGGCCGAGAGTTGGGGATGGCGGGCCAGGATCTCGCCGCCACGGCCGACCAGAAGCACCTCGCCGTCGAGGTAATCCGTGGTGCCGCTGCCGCCGAGGCTGCTGCGGTCACCGCCTTGCGCACCGCCATAGGCCGCGAGCGACAGGCCGCTCACGCGCACCACCAGGGTCGGAGCCCCCTTGGCCAAGCGGTCGGCGAAGGTGCGCCGCATGGCCTCGGTCAGATCCGCCCGCAGAGCCTCCGCCTGCGGGCCGCGGGCATAGGCCTGGAGCGGCCGCACATCGACGGAGATGCCGCCGAACCGGTCGAAATCCTGCGCCGTGGCGGAACCGAGGAGCGCGGCCCCAGCGAGAAGGCCGAAGAGAGCCGAAAGGCCGGGGACGCGCACGGGAGTCAGGCTCCCCATTCGATGGCGACGACCTCGTAGGACTTGCCGCCGCCGGGGGTGGTGACCTCGACCGTATCGCCGACGCCCTTGCCGATCAGGGCGCGGGCGATGGGCGAACTGATCGAGACACGGCCCTCGCGCACATCCGCCTCCGGCTCACCGACGAGCTGGTAGGTCTTCTCTTCCTCGGTATCCTCGTCCACGAGCTTCACGCGGGCACCGAATTTGATCTTCGAACCCGACAGCTTCGACGTGTCGATGATTTCCGCCCGCGCGATCATGCTTTCCAGTTCGAGCACCCGGCCCTCGTTGTGGGACTGGGCTTCCTTGGCAGCATGGTACTCGGCATTCTCGGAGAGATCGCCCAGGGCACGGGCCTCCGAGATCGCCTGGATGATCCGGGGACGTTCCACCTGCTGGCGACGCTTCAGCTCCTCCTCGAGGGCTGCGTAGCCGCGTGCCGTGATGGGAAGCTTGTCGATGCTCATGGTCTCGCGCCACAATGAAGAGGCCCGGCCGGAGCGATGAACTCCTTCCGGGCCGGGAAACGGCTCTGGTTCACGTGGCCGAAAGCCGCCCGGATCCTTTCGGTCGGGCAGTTCCGGTCACGGAATTAATTTAGGCCGCGAAGTATTCCTGCAAGGCGCGGACCTGAAGATCGCCTTCAAGATAGGCCTTGATCCCCTCGGCCGCCGCCATCGCACCGGCCAGAGTGGTATAGTACGGCACTTTATGCAAGAGGGCCGCCCGCCGGAGCGACCGGGAGTCGGACAGCGCGCCGGCCCCCTCCGTCGTGTTGATCACGAGGGCGATGTCGCCGTTCTTGATCGAATCGACGATGTGGGGACGGCCCTCCAGCACCTTGTTGATGCGTTGGGTCGGGATCCCCTCCTCGGCGAGGTAGCGCTGCGTGCCGCCGGTGGCGAGGATGGTGAAACCGAGTGCGTGCAATTGGCGGATCGCCGGCAGCACCCGCGCCTTGTCGTCGTCCCGCACCGAGACGAACACCGTGCCGGTGCCCGGAACCGCCGTGCCGGAGCCGAGCTGGCTCTTGGCGAAGGCGACGCCGAAGCCGGCATCCAGGCCGATCACCTCGCCGGTGGACCGCATCTCCGGCCCGAGCAGCACGTCGACGCCGGGGAAGCGGGCGAAGGGGAACACCGCCTCCTTCACCGCGATGTGGTCGAGCCGCTTCGGCTTGAGACCGAAGGTGTCGAGCTTCTCGCCGGCCATGATCCGGGCGGCGATCTTGGCGATCGGCTCGCCGATCACCTTGGCGACGAAGGGCACCGTGCGCGAGGCGCGCGGGTTCACTTCCAGCACGTAGATCGCGCCGTCCTTGATCGCGTATTGCACGTTCATCAGGCCGCCGACCTTGAGGGCCAGCGCCATGGCCTTGGTCTGGCGTTCCAGCTCGGCGATGATCTCCGGGCTCAGCGTGCGCGGCGGCAGGGAGCAGGCGGAATCGCCCGAATGGATGCCCGCCTCTTCGATGTGCTCCATGATGCCGGCGATGAACACGCTCTCGCCGTCGCAGACCGCATCGACATCGACCTCGGTCGCGTCCGACAGGTAGCGGTCGAACAGGAGCGGGTTCTTGCCCAGCACCGTGTTGATCTGCCCCGTCTTGTCGTTGGGGTAGCGCGCCTTGATGTCGGAGGGGATCAGGCTCGGCAGGGTGCCGAGCAGGTATTCGGCGAACTGCGCCTCGTCGCGGATGATCGCCATGGCCCGGCCGCCGAGCACGTAGCTCGGGCGCACCACGAAGGGTAGGCCGAGTTCGGCCGCCACCAGCCGGCTCTGCTCGACCGAATAGGCGATGCCGTTCTTGGGCTGCTTGAGGCCGAGCTTATCCAAGAGCCGCTTGAACTGGTCGCGGTCCTCGGCAAGGTCGATGGCATCCGGCGAGGTGCCGAGGATCGGCACCCCGGCCCCCTCGAGGGCGCGGGCGAGCTTGAGCGGTGTCTGGCCGCCGAACTGCACGATCACGCCGTGCAACTGGCCCGCCTGCCGCTCGGTCTCGATGATCTCCAGCACGTCCTCCGCCGTCAGCGGCTCGAAATAAAGCCGGTCGGAGGTGTCGTAGTCGGTCGAGACCGTCTCCGGGTTGCAGTTGACCATGATGGTCTCATAGCCGGCCTCGGTCAGCGCGAAGCAGGCGTGGCAGCAGCAATAGTCGAACTCGATGCCCTGGCCGATCCGGTTCGGGCCGCCGCCGAGGATGATCACCTTCTTCCGGTCCGACGGCTGCGCCTCGTCGACGACCGAGCCGGCGAAGGGCGCGACATAGGTCGAGTACATGTAGGCGGTCGGCGCCTTGAACTCGGCGGCGCAGGTATCGATCCGCTTGAAGACCGGGCGGACGCTTAAGCTCCGGCGGGCGGCGCGGACGGCCTCTTCCTCGGTATCCGCCAGCACCGCCAGCCGCGCATCCGAGAAGCCGGCGGCCTTGAGCTGGCGGAAGGCGCCCGCCGTCTTCGGCAGGCCGTGCGCCTTCACTCGGTTCTCGAGATCGACGATGGCCTGGAGCTGCTCCAGGAACCACGGGTCGATGGCGCAGGAGGCGTGAATGTCCTCGTGGCTGACGCCGAGCCGCATCGCCTGGGCGACCTTGAGCAGCCGGTCGGGGGTCGGCGTGCCGAGCGCGGCCTTGATGGCGTTGTGGTCGTCGCCCTTGCCGAGACCCTCGATCTCGATCTCGTCGAGGCCGGTCAGGCCGGTTTCCAGCGAGCGCAGTGCCTTCTGCAGGGATTCCGCGAAGCAGCGGCCGATCGCCATCGCCTCGCCCACCGACTTCATGGCGGTGGTCAGGGTGGGCTCGGCGCCGGGGAACTTCTCGAAGGCGAAGCGCGGAATCTTGGTGACGACGTAGTCGATCGTCGGCTCGAACGAGGCCGGGGTCGCGCCGCCGGTGATGTCGTTGGCGATCTCGTCGAGGGTGTAGCCGACGGCGAGCTTGGCCGCGACCTTGGCGATCGGGAAGCCGGTGGCCTTCGAGGCCAGGGCCGAGGAACGCGAGACGCGCGGATTCATCTCGATCACGATCATCCGCCCGTTCTCGGGGTTGATCGCGAACTGAACGTTCGAGCCGCCAGTCTCGACGCCGATCTCCCGCAGCACCGCGAGCGAGGCGTCGCGCATCACCTGATATTCCTTATCGGTGAGCGTCAGCGCCGGGGCGACGGTGATGGAGTCGCCGGTATGGACGCCCATCGGATCGAGATTCTCGATGGAGCAGACGATGATGCAGTTATCCGCCTTATCGCGGACGACCTCCATCTCGTACTCCTTCCAGCCGAGC
This sequence comes from Methylorubrum populi, assembly GCA_020741775.1. GTDB lineage: Bacteria > Pseudomonadota > Alphaproteobacteria > Rhizobiales > Beijerinckiaceae > Methylobacterium > Methylobacterium populi_B. Next base: position 548 of record DYYG01000008.1, on the reverse strand, counting down.
ACGCTCTCCTCGATCAGCACCTCGTTGGTCGGCGAAGCGTCGATGCCGCGCTCGACGATGTCGAGGAATTCCTCACGGTTATAGGCGATGCCGCCGCCGGTGCCGCCCATGGTGAAGGACGGCCGGATGATCGCCGGCAGGCCGACCTCGGCCAGCGCGATCAGGGCCTGGCCCAAAGCGTGTTCGATGTAGCGCCGCCGCCGGTCGCCCTCGCCGCCGCTCCATTGCCGCTCGAACTCGGCCAAAGCCGCCGTGCGGGCGGCCGGATCCGATTGCGAGGCCTCGATGCGCGCCTTTTCGGCGAGGTAGCGGTCGCGGTCGGCCTTCTTGGCGGCGGAGGCGTTGGCCAGCGCCGATTTCGGCGTCTCCAGGCCGATCTTGGTCATCGCTTCGCGGAAGAGGCTGCGATCCTCCGCCTTGTCGATGGCTTCTGCCGTGGCGCCGATCATCTGCACGCCGAACTTCTCCAGCACGCCCATGCGCTTCAGCGAGAGCGCGCAGTTCAGCGCGGTCTGGCCGCCCATGGTCGGCAGCAGCGCGTCGGGCCG
>DYYG01000007.1 GCA_020741775.1 Methylorubrum populi | reverse complement strand
GCCGATTGACGATCGTGGCACGAGGGGCGAGCGACCCACACGGGAACAGACCTGGATCTCGTAAGAGCGCCGGACGCCCAAGCCGTATCAAATCACGGCCAGCCTTCAGGTACAGGATCTGGTATGAGAGCGTGTTCAAGTCGGTTTTCTCGAGGGGCCACGCCCCTCATGCTGCCATGACAGATCGCCCGGACAGGCTCTGAACCCATGAGCGGGCGGATACAGGCTTCCGGCGCGGCCCTGCCCATCCTCGCCCTCGTGGTGGGGATGGTGTCGATCCAGAGCGGCGCGGCCCTGGCCAAGGGGCTGTTCCCGGTCGTGGGTGCGGCGGGCGTGACCACGCTCCGGGTGAGCTTCTCCGCCCTGATCCTGCTCGCGGTGTGGCGGCCATGGCGGCGCGGGCCGGAGCGCGGCGAAATCGGGGCCATCGCGCTCTACGGCGCGGCGCTGGGCCTGATGAACCTGCTGTTCTACCTGGCGCTGCGCACCATTCCGCTGGGCATCGCCGTGGCCATCGAGTTCACCGGGCCGCTCGCCGTGGCGCTCGCGGGCTCCCGTCGCGGGCTCGACTTCGCCTGGATCGCCCTGGCGGTGCTCGGCCTTGGCCTGCTGCTTCCGCTCGGCGAGGCCGACAGGCTCGACCCGACCGGGGCCGCCCTCGCCCTCGGCGCGGGCCTGTGCTGGGCGGCCTATATCGTGTTCGGCCAGCGCGCGGGGCGGGCCGGCGGAGGACGGGCGGTCTCCCTCGGTATGGCGGTCGCGGCCCTGGTGGTGGCGCCTGTCGGCCTCGCCGAGGCCGGCACCGACCTGTTCACACCCGCCACCCTCGGAACGGGCCTCATCATCGCCGTGCTGTCGAGCGCCCTGCCCTACTCGTTGGAAATGTTCGCCCTCACCCGCCTGCCCCGTCCGGCATTCGGCGTGCTGATGAGCCTGGAACCGGCGGTGGCTTCGCTGGCCGCCCTGGCCCTGCTCGGCGAGCGCCTGAGCCCGATGCAGGCGGTCGCCATCGGCTGCATCGTGTCAGCGTCGGCGGGGATCACCCTGGCGGGACTTCGGGCCCGACAGGGACAGTGATAGCTGGTGAGGGCAGGACGGGATCCGTCGAGCCAAACGCTACGCCTCTCCGCTACCCCTCCCAAACCTGCCCCGGCCGCAGGGCCAGGAACCGCTCCGGCGCGATGCCGGTGGCGGACAGGGCCTCGGCCAAAGCCTCGACCGGGCGCTCGATGCCCTCGTCGGTGAGTTTGAAGGTGCCCCAATGGTGGCCGAGGGCCTGATCGGCGCCGAGAAGGCCGAGGGCCTCCACGGCATCGGCCGGGTTCATGTGCTGGGGCCGCATGAACCAGCGCGGCTCGTAGGCGCCGATCGGCAGGGTGGCGAGGCGCGGCGGACCGAAGCGGGCGCGGATGTCGCGGAAGATCGCGCCGTCGCCCAGGCCCGTATCGCCGACATGGTAATGCACGCCTCTCGGCGTGGTGAGCAGATAGGCGCACCAGAGCGCCATGCGCCGGTCGTTGAGGCCGCGGGCCGACCAGTGGTTGGCCGGCGTGAGGTGGGCGGTGATGCCGGAGCCGAGATCGACCGACTCACCCCAGTCGCGGGTTTCGACATGCATGGTGTCGTCGTAGCCGCGCAGGATCCCGTCATTGCCGAGCGGCGCGACGATCAGCGGCTGATGGTCCTGCCAGAGCCGGGCGAGCGCCGGCCCGTCGAGATGGTCGTAATGATTGTGGGTGATCAGCACCGCATCGATCGGCGGCAGATCGGCATAGGCGATGCCCGGCGGGTTGACCCGTTTCGGGCCGGCGAAGCGGAACGGGCTGGCGCGCCGGGAAAAGACCGGATCGACCAGAATGTTACGGCCGGCCACTTGGAACAGGTAGCTGGCATGGCCGATCAGCACCACCCGCAGCCCGTCGATCCGCTCCGGCGGCTTGTCCGGTGGGTAGGGACTCGGAAAATGGTCGGGCCACGCCTCGCGCTTCGCCGTCATTCGCCAACGGGCGACGTCGGAGAGGTCCTTGTCCGGCGGCTGGTTCGGCGCATGGAAGCGCAGACCGTCGAAATGGTCGCTTTCCGGGCCGCTGTAATAGGGGTTCCGGCCCCGGCGATGAGCGGCGTAGCCGACACCACCGAGGGTCATCACCGCGGCCGCGCTAGCGACCGTGAGCAGGCCACGCTTCTTCATATGGCCAAGATGGTTGGCGGCTGTCCGGGTTCAAGCGCGGCGCGCGGCCTCAGGCCGGCTTCGGCACGCCGACGACGGCGACGAGCGTCTCGGCCAGGGCCCGGATCTGCTCGTGGGCGCGGCGCTCGATCTCGTCACGGGGGAGATCCGCCGTGGTCACGAACACGGTCCCACTGATGCGGCCGTGCTCGGCCAGCAAAGTGAAGTTGAACCGGCCGGACCTGCTACGGCGGACGACATAGTGCGGCCTCGGCACCGGTTACTTCCCCCTGCAACTTGAGCGATCCCTATCGCTACGGTCGTAAGGGAGGAAGGTTGCGGCCGGGCCGGGTCACAAAGTCAGGAGCGCCAGCGCAGTTCCTGGCGCACCAGCGGGTTGGCGAAGGGCCTGCCCTCGCGGGCGGCTTCGAGAGTCTCGCGCTTGAGGCGGAAATACCATTGCGAGGGAAGATCGCCCTGCCCCAGCAGCACCATGGTCGGCTTGCGGTCGAGGCCGGCCTGCGCGTGCTGGAGCACCTGCTGGTCCTGCGTCAGGAACTGGCGCATCAGCGGGCGGGCGATCGGCTTGAGCAGGTTGAGCGCCGGCATGCTCCAGTACAGCGCGTTGGTCAGCATGGTCCGGTTCGGGCCCATCGGCGTGGCGAAGGTGTAGTTCGCCACCCGCTTCGTCCCCGCCGCGATCCGCTCCAGCCGGACGCCGGGCAGGCGGAACTCGATCTCGACCTCCGGCGCGCCGCCGAGCAGCCGGTAGAGCGGCGAACTCGTGGTGGTCGCATGGCTCGTCATGACGAAACCGTGCGGCACCGGCTGGAAGGTCTTCACCTTCTCCCGCAACTCCTTGGAGGCCCGGAACCACCAATTGTCGTGAACGAAGGCGACGTGGCCGGGATCGACGAGGCTGAGCGTGGTGAGGTCGAAGGAAGCCTCCACCTCCAATTCGAGCACGAGACTGCCGGCGGGCTCGAAACCGAGCGCCGGCACCGCCGGCACGGCATCCGGATCGGCGGGGCCGAGATGCGGATTGACCCAAAGGAAGCCGGCGCTCTCGACGATGGGGAAGCGCTGAACCGCGATGCGCGAGAAATCGGAGGCGTCATGCTCGGACAGGGTCGGCACGTCCCGGCAGCGCCCGTCGGTGCCGAACCGCCAGCCGTGGAACGGGCACATCAGGGTGTCGCCGTCGAACTTGCCCTTGGAGAGCGCCATGCCCCGGTGCGGGCAGCGATCACGCAGGGCGAACAGGGCCCCGTCCTTCGCCCGGCCGAGCACGACCTGCTCGCCGTTAAGCGCCACCGCCCGCATCTTTCCGCCCGCGACCGAGGCGACCGGGCCGACGCAGTACCACGCGTTGGGCAGCGGCTCGCGCATGGCGCGCGGGTCGAGGACGTCGTCGGAGGTGGAGGCGCGCGGGGCGGCGGAGGACATGAGAACGGACCGAGGCTGACCGGCGCCCTCTTTAGGCCCCCTGCGCGCCCTCTGCCAGCACCACGCCGGAAGCCAATTTGTGCATTGCGGCGAGACAACGCAGCGCGAACACGCCTCCGGGTCTTTCGCGGGCCGGCAAAGGCCCCTACCTTGGGCTCATCCGCAACGAACGAAAGGAGGTGATCCAGTGTCTCATTGTCATCAGCCGTCGCCGACGACCAAGACCTGGACCGTTGCCTCCGGCGTGTGCGCCTGACGCATTCGCGGGATCACGGCAGGTTTCGTCGGACTGACCGGTTCGACAATGGAAGGGCCGCCCCATGGGGCGGCCCTTCGCATGTCGGAGCGTCGTTTCGAAAAGGATCGCCGTTCGGCGGAGCCTCAAGGGCTCCGCGCATTCAGCGCGGGTGAGCCTGGAACAGCGGCGCGGCCAGGGCCTCGCAGCGGGCACGCCAGAGATCGCGCTCGGCCTTCAGATCCTCGATCTTCTTCACCTCTTCGGTGATGTGCGCGCGCAGCTCGCGGATCTCCTGGGCCAGGATCGCCTGAATCTCGTCGCGCCGCTCGGATTCCACGCGCAGCTTGGCCTTCAGCATCATGTTCTCGGCCATGATCTCGGCGAGGTCGTCGTCGGCCGTGTCCACGGGCTTGGCGGCGGACGTGACGAGGCGAGGCGCCCATCCAGACGGGCGCGCTTCAGCCTGCTCGGCCTCGCTCTCCGCCGGCACGGCGCCGGTATCACCCGGCTCGGACGGCCGGCTCTCGGCGGCAGCATTGCGCATCGCGGTCAGCCAATCCCTCAACGGCGCAGGGCCGACCGATGCTCGGGAGCCGGACTCGGGAGACGGGGCCTGTCGCGCGGGTTCCGACATCGGGCAGTCCTTAGGGCACCTCCAGCGGTGCGTTACCCGCCATCAGAGCCGATCATGCTTAACGAAGCGTAAAGCTTAACCGCGCGGTTACAGTGTTGATCGGGGACGGCTGGAGCGGCTCCGGGATTGACTCGGCGGCCGCCAGAGCCTATGCGCCCGGCTCCATTTCGACGAATGATCGTCCCGATGAGCCGCCGACCGGTCCGAGAGGCCGGAGGTCAACGTCCGACAGCGCGTCTGCGCCCTCGGGCGCACTTGTCGTTGCCGTGAATTCGCCGAAGCGTCAAACGAGCCCTGCCATGGCGCCCGCGAACGTGACGACCCCCCTTCGCATCGAGGATGCGGTCAACGACCTCTGCCCCTGGTCGGGCAAGCCGATCGTACCGGAGGCGCTGACCCTCTATAACGGTGCGGTCGTCGGCTTCTGCGATCCCGCCTGCCGGGACAAGTTCGCCCGCGCGGTGGCGGCCTTCGAGGACGCCCTGCAGGCGCGCCGCGTGGCCAATGCCGGCCTTCACCAGTAGCCCGGGCTGACGAGACAGATGTTCGAAGGCCTTTCCGACCGCCTCTCCGGCATTCTCTCCGGGCTGACGCGCCGCGGCGCGCTGACGGAGGCGGATGTCACCGCCGCCATGCGCGAGGTGCGCCGCGCCCTGCTGGAGGCGGACGTGGCCCTGGAGGTGGTGCGCTCGTTCACCGACAAGGTGCGCGAGAAGGCGGTGGGCGCCACCGTGCTCAAGTCGGTGACGCCCGGCCAGATGGTCGTGAAGATCGTCAACGACGAGCTCATCGCGATGCTTGGCACCGATGCCAGCGTCGTCGACCTGAACGCCCCCGCCCCGGTCGCCATCCTGATGGTCGGCCTCCAGGGCTCGGGCAAGACCACCACCACCGCCAAGATCGCCCGGCGCCTGTCGAGCCGCGATAAGCGCCGCGTTCTGCTCGCCTCCCTCGACACGCGGCGCCCCGCGGCGATGGAGCAGCTCGCCGTCCTCGCCAAACAGGTCGAGGTCGAGAGCCTGCCGATCGTCGCCGGCCAATCGGCGGTGCAGATCGCCAAGCGCGCCATGGAAGCCGCCCGGCTCGGCGGTTTCGACGTGGTGATGCTCGATACCGCCGGCCGCACCACGGTCGACGAAGGCCTGATGAACGAGGCCGCCGAGGTGAAGGCGGCGACCAAGCCGCACGAGGTGCTGCTGGTGGCCGACGCGCTCACCGGCCAGGACGCGGTCAACACCGCCCGCGCCTTCGACCAGCGGCTCGGCGTCACCGGCATCGTGCTCACCCGCATGGACGGCGATTCCCGCGGCGGCGCGGCGCTCTCCATGCGCGCCGTCACCGGCAAGCCGATCAAGCTCGTCGGTGTCGGCGAGAAGGTCGATGCGCTGGAGGAGTTCCATCCGCAGCGGGTGGCCAACCGCATCCTCGGCATGGGCGACATCGTCTCCCTCGTCGAGAAGGCGGCCGAGACCATCGACCAGGAACAGGCCCTGCGCACCGCCGAGAAGATGCGGAAGGGCAAGTTCGACCTCGAAGACCTGTCGATGCAGCTCGCTCAGATGGAGCGGATGGGCGGCATCGGCGGCCTGATGGGGATGCTGCCCGGCATGGGGCAGATCAAGAAGCAGGTCGAGGGCGCCAATCTCGACGAGAAGATGTTCAAGCGCCAGCGGGCCATCATCTCCTCGATGACGCCGCAAGAGCGTAAGAACCCCGATCTGCTCAAGAACAGCCGCAAGAAGCGCATCGCGGCGGGTGCCGGCGTGAAGGTCGAGGAGATCAACAAGCTCCTCAAGATGCACCGGACCATGGCCGACATGATGAAGGCGATGGGATCGGGCAAGCGCGGCGGCATCGGCCAGGCGCTCGGCAACATGTTCGGCCTCGGCGGCGGCATGCCCGGCGGGTTGCCGGGCGGCATGAAGTTGCCCCCGGGCATGCCCGAGCCGACGCCGGAGCAGATCGCTGAGATCGAGAAGCAGTTCGGCGGCAAGCTGCCGCCGATGCCGTCGGGTTTAGGCGGCGGAAAGATGCCGGGCCTTCCGGGGCTCGGAGGACCGAAGGGGCCGGGCCTGCCCGGTCTCGGCGGATTCCCGTTCGGGAAGAAGAAATAGGCAAATAGCGAGTATTGAGTAGCGAATAGATCGAAATCTGTCCTATTCGCCACTCACTACTCGCCGTTCGCCCACCACATACAAGCTTAGGAGCAAACCGTGTCCCTCAAGATCCGTCTGACCCGTGGCGGCGCCAAGAAGCGCCCGTACTACCGCATCGTCGTTGCCGACGCCCGCGCCCCGCGCGACGGCCGCTTCATCGACAAGGTCGGCGCCTACGACCCGATGAAGGCCAAGGACGATCCGGCCCGCATCGTGCTCGACAACGAGAAGATCCAGTCCTGGCTCGCCAAGGGCGCGCAGCCGACCGACCGCGTCCTGCGCTTCCTCGACGCCGCCGGCCTCGCCAAGCGCCCGGCCCGCAACAACCCGCAGAAGGCCGAGCCCGGCGAGAAGGCCAAGGAGCGCGCCGCCAAGCGCGCCGAGAAGGCCGCCGCCCCGGCCGAGGACGCCGCGGCCTAAGCCACGGTTCGCATCTCCCCTCCCCGCCACGGGGAGGGGTTTTGTCGTGTCCGGTCGACGCGCGAGGGCGCGCGGAAGACGCCGATCAGGCTCCCGCCGGACAGCCCCCGCCACGTTCCCTTCCTCGTCTTTCCGCGCCCTTCCGCGAGGCGGAGGGACGCGACGCCCCTCTATCGAGGCACCCTGCATGGCCCGCCGCCCCGGATCTTCATCGCGCGGACCAGCCCGACCCGAGCCGCTCGGCCGTCAAGCCGTCACCTCGGCCCGCAAGCCCGACGCCCCCAAGGCGGCGCCTCCCGCCCCCCTCGATCCGGATCTCGTCATCCTCGGCGAGTTCGGGCGGCCGCACGGGCTGCATGGCGAGATTCGGCTGAAATCCTATACCGGGGAGCCGCTGGCGATTGCCGGCTACGGCCCGTTGCGCGCCTCCGACGGCCGCACCCTCGAACTCGCCGATATCCGCCCCGCGCCCGGCGGCGCGCCTGACCTGCTGATCGTGCGGGTGAAGGGCGTGGACGACCGGACCGGCGCCGAGGCGCTGAACCGCGTCTCCCTCGCGATCCCCCGGGAGCGCCTGGGGTCGGCGGAGGACGAGGACGAATTCTTTCTGACCGACCTGATCGGGCTTTCCGTCGAGGATCGCGACGGCACGGCCATCGGCACCGTCATCGCCGTGCCGAATTATGGCGGCGGCGACCTTCTCGAAATTCGTCCGGCAGTGGGGGGTCCGACCGCTCTTCTGCCCTTCACCAAGGCGTTCGTGCCGAGCCTCGACATCGCCGGCGGCCGGATCGTCGCCGACCCGCCGGAGGATCTGTTCGCGCCGCCCGGCCCCAAGCCCGCCGACGATCCGGGCTGAGTTTCGCCCGGAGGCTTTTCGGGCCTCTTGGGCAGCCTCGGGGCAGACTTGGGTTCAGGGACCGACTGAGACCATCGCGAGATGGGCCAGCCGGAGCGGATCGGACGACAAGGCCAGCGGCCCATCGAACGGCCGCTCATGCAGTGCGATCACGCCGAGCGTCGTCACGATCGCTGCGGAGAACAGGATCAGGGTCGCGGCCTGCGAGAGCGGGCGCTCCCAATGGACCAGGGCGAGCGCCGTCAGCGTCAGCACGGCGAGCACGAGCAGGGTCAGCCACTTGCTCTCGTCGCTCCGGGCGGCGCTCAGCGCTAAGCGGTCGCTGCGCGCCGAGCGCAATTGCATCACCGATTCGAGCAGGGCCGCATGAGTGGCCTCCCCCGCCTCGGCGGCGATGCGCGGCGCGGCCGCCGCCTGGAGCAGGCGGCCGATCGCCTCCCCCGCCACCGGGGAGGCGGCGCCGGTCTGGGCCATGGAGGGCCATTCCTCCTTCACCACCGCATCGAGATAGGCGAACAGCCAAGTCCGCAGGTTGCTCATGTCCGGCGCCGCGGCGAGGCTCAGATCGTAGATGGCGAAGGCGTTGGTTCTCTCGGCCTGAACCACGCGGCCGGCCTGGCGCTGGCGCTCCCAGGCGTCGCTGGCGACGAAACCGGTCAGCAGAGAGAGCAGCACCGGAAGGATGCTGATATAGGTCGGCACGATGCCGGACGCGACCCGACCGATGACCGGCCGTGTCCTAGGCAGGACGGTGAGCCCGATCAGAACCCCGCAGATCGCGAGGAAGCCTAGGGCCAGGAGGATGAACATCGACCAGACCGGTTGGTCGAGCCAAAAGCTGAGGATCATTGCGGGATCGATCGGACCAGAAATTCAGTCCGCCAACTGACGACCGGCCCGTTCCGATTCGGTAAAGGCCGCCCCGTTCCTCCCCAAATAGAGTCGCCGAACCGGCAGGAGTGACTTCACCCGCCCGCGAGCGAACCCTGGATGGCCCTTCGCGTTCAGCCAAGCGGGATCCCCGAGCGGGCCCACCATGCCCCGAAGGAGAGCCTCCATGCGAAAGCCGATCCTCCTCATCCCCGCGGCTCTCTCGCTTTGCTTGTCCTTCGGCGCGGCGTGGGCACAGGGCTTTCCCGGCGCGACGGTCGGCATTCCCCTCGGTTCGCCCGATGCTTTCGGCAGCATGACCCGGCAGCGGGCGGAGCCCCCGGCCGAGCCAGCAATCCGGCCGGACGCGGCGCGGCCCGACCGGCGCGCGGGCCCGCGATCGCGGCGGCACGCGCTGGACCATCGCCGGGCCGCGCCGAAGCGACCGGTGCCGCGCGTCGCGCGCTGATCACGGGCTCCGTTGACCGGCCCGGCCGGCGCCGTCATCAAGCGGCATGAGCGACACCCCCCTGCCCGGCGCGGCCCCTCCCTGGCGGGCCACCGTCCTGACCCTCTATCCGGAGATGTTCCCCGGCCTCCTCGGCCATTCCCTGTCGGGGGATGCCCTGTCGCGCGGGACATGGAGCCTGGAGGCGCGGCAGATTCGTGAGCACGGCCTCGGCCGTCACCGCAGCGTGGACGACACCCCGGCCGGTGGCGGAGCCGGCATGGTGCTGCGCTGCGACGTGCTCGGGGGCGCCATCGATGCCGCCGCCGCTCCCGATGACCCCCGCCCCCGGCTGCTGATGTCGCCGAGGGGCAAGCCGCTGACGCAGAGCCGGGTACGGGCCCTGGCCGAGGGCCCGGGCGCGATCATCGTCTGCGGCCGGTTCGAGGGCGTGGATGAGCGGGTGATCGAGGCCCGCCATCTCGAAGAGGTCTCCATCGGCGATTACGTGCTCTCCGGCGGAGAGATCGCGGCCGTCGTGCTGATCGATGCCTGCGTGCGCCTGCTCCCCGGCGTGATGGGCAAGCACGCCTCCGGCGTCGAGGAGAGTTTCGAGGGTGGCCGGCTCGAATATCCGCATTACACCCGGCCCCGGGAATGGGAGGGGCGGACGATCCCCGACGTGCTGATGGGCGGCAACCATGCCGCCATCGCCCGTTGGCGCGCGGAGCGGAGCCTTGCCGTGACCCGGGCGCGACGGCCCGACCTGTTGGATCGCGAGGAGCCGTAAACGGGTCTTCTCCTCCGCTGTGCTTGCCAAAACTGAAATATTGTTCTGTTACCCGCAGCACACGCCCATCCGAAACTTGGAAAAAGCCGCTTGCGCTCCGGCGCGCGATCCGCCATTCCACGCGGCGGGACACCTCCCCCCAACGGGAGGCGCTCATCTGGAAGGATGGCTGCTATGACGACACAGAAGCCCGCCGCGCGTCCGCGCGTGCCCAACTTCTCCTCCGGCCCGACGACCAAGCGTCCCGGTTGGACCCTCGATGCCCTCTCCGGCGCGGCTCTGGGCCGCTCGCACCGCTCGGCCGCCGGCAAGGCGAAGCTCGCCGAGGCCATCGAGCTGACCCGCAAGGTCCTGCGCGTGCCCGCCGATTATCGCATCGGCATCGTTCCCGGCTCGGATACCGGCGCCGTCGAGATGGCGATGTGGTCGATGCTCGGCCCGAAGCCCGTCGAGGTCATGGCCTGGGATTCCTTCGGCGCCGAATGGGTCACCGACGCGCTGACCGAGCTGAAAATCGAGCCGATCGTGCGCACCACCGAGCACGGCATCCTGCCGGCGCTGGACGCGATCGACACCAAGAACAACGATGTCGTCTTCACCTGGAACGGCACCACCGCCGGCGTGAAGATCCCGCACAGCGACTGGATCGCCGACGACCGCGAGGGCGTCACCATCTGCGACGCGACTTCGGCCGCCTTCGCGATGCCGCTGCCGTGGGACAAGCTCGATGTGGTCACCTATTCCTGGCAGAAGGTCATGGGCGGCGAGGCCGCGCACGGCATGCTGATCCTCTCGCCGCGGGCCGTCGCCCGCATCGAGAGCCATAAGCCGGCTTGGCCGCTGCCGAAGGTGTTCCGGCTCGCCAAGGACGGCAAGCTGATCGAGGGCATCTTCAAGGGCGACACCATCAACACGCCCTCGATGCTCGCGGTGGAGGATTACCTCGACACGCTGAAATGGGCCGAGTCCATCGGCGGCCTCGACGCGCTGCATGCCCGCGCGGATGCCAATGCCAAGGTCATCCACGACTGGGTGGCCCGCACGCCCTGGATCGGCCATCTCGCCGTCGACCCGTCGACCTATTCGAACACGGGCGTCTGCCTCGTGCTCACCGATCCGGACGTGCTCGCCAAGGGCGACGCCGTGGTGAAGAAGGTCGCCGCCGGCATCGTCACCCGTCTGGAGAGCGAGGGCGTCGCCTTCGACTTCGGCGCCTACCGCGATGCGCCCGCCGGCCTTCGCATCTGGTGCGGAGCCACCGTGGAAGCGTCCGACCTCGCGGCGCTCACACCCTGGCTCGACTGGGCCTTCGCCCAGGAAAAGGCGGCGCTCGCCGCCGCCGCGGCCTGATGGTCTGAGTGAGCCCGATGGCCGGTCGCGAGACCGGCCATTTGCTTATCGACGCGCTTCAGCGATCCGCCGGTCTTCGTCCCGCGCGACGCGGCAACCGGCCATGCTTCCATGGAAAGCAGCGATCCTGCGCGCCTGCACGACGCGAGGTGCCCCCATGACCAAGCCCAAGGTCCTTATCTCCGACGCCCTGTCCGACGCCGCCGTCCAGATCTTCCGTGATCGCGGCATCGAGGTCGATTTCCAGCCCGCCCTCGGCAAGGACAAGGAGGCGCTGGCCGCCATCATCGGCAATTATGACGGCCTCGCCATCCGCTCCGCCACCAAGGTGACGGGCAAGCTGCTCGCCGAGGCCACCCGCCTCAAGGTGGTGGGCCGCGCCGGCATCGGCGTCGACAATGTCGACGTGCCGGCGGCGACATCGCGCGGCGTGATCGTGATGAACACGCCATTCGGCAACTCGATCACCACCGCCGAGCACGCCATCGCCATGATGTTCGCGCTCGCCCGCCAGATCCCGCAGGCCGACGCCTCGACCCAGGCGGGCAAGTGGGAGAAAAATCGCTTCATGGGGGTCGAGCTCACGGGCAAAACCCTCGGCGTGATCGGCTGCGGCAATATCGGCGCCGTGGTCGCCGACCGGGCGATCGGGCTGAAGCTGAAGGTGGTCGCCTACGACCCCTTCCTGACCCCGGAGCGCGCCGTCGAGATCGGCGTGGAGAAGGTCGAGCTCGACCAGCTGCTGGCCCGAGCCGACATCATCACCCTGCACGTGCCGCTGACCGACAAGACCCGCAACATCCTCTCGGAAGAGACCCTCGCCCGGACCAAGCGCGGCGTGCGCATCGTCAACTGCGCCCGCGGCGGCCTCGTGGACGAGGCGGCGTTGCGCGCGGCGCTCGATTCCGGCCACGTGGCGGGGGCGGCCTTCGACGTGTTCGTCACCGAGCCGGCGGTCGAGAACCCGCTGTTCGGCCATCCCAACGTGATCTGCACGCCGCATCTCGGTGCCTCGACCTCCGAAGCACAGGAGAACGTCGCCCTGCAGGTCGCCGAGCAGATGGCGGATTACCTGCTGAGCGGCGCCATCACCAACGCCATCAACTTCCCCTCGATCTCGGCGGAGGAGGCGCCCCGGCTCAAGCCGTTCGTCGCGCTCTGCGAGAAGCTCGGCTCGTTCCTCGGCCAGCTCACCGAAGCGCCGATCAAGGGCATCCGCATCACCTACGAGGGCGCGGTGGCCGGCATGAACACCCGCGCGCTGACCTCGGCGGCGGTGACCGGCGTGCTGCGCCCGATCCTTCAGGACGTGAACATGGTCTCGGCTCCCGTCATCGCGCGGGATCGTGGGATCGTCGTGGACGAGATCAAGCGCGAGGGCGGGGCCAGCGACTACGAGTCGGTGGTGCGCATCACGGTCGAGGCCGAGGACATGCCCCGCGATGCCGCCGGCACCGTGTTCCACGACGGCAAGCCCCGGGTCATCGAAGTCCGCGGCATCGACATCGACGCGGCCTTCGCCCCGCACATGCTCTACGTGCGCAACCACGACAAGCCGGGCTTCATCGGCCGCTTCGGCTCGGTGCTGGGCGAAGCCGGGGTCAATGTCGCGACCTTCGCCCTCGGCCGCGAGGCGGAAGGCGGCAACGCCATCGCCTTCGTGGCGGTGGACGGGCCGGTGCCGGCCGAGGTGCTGAAGACCATCGAAGCGATTCCGCAGGTGAAGCGTGTTCGGCCCGTCCGCTTCTGAGGCCGAACCGGCCCCGGCGGACGCTCCGGTTCGCCCCCTCGACGGCGACGGTGCGGCCTCCCCCGCCCCGTCCTCCCTCCCCCCCGCACATGAGGACCGCACGATGGGTTGCAAAGTCACCGTCCGCTGCGCCTGGGACGAGGCGGCCGGCGTGTTCTTCGTCCACGATTCGCCGGTGCCCGGCCTCGCCACGGAGGCGCCGACCATGCCGGCCCTGCTGTGCAAGCTGCCCGGCATGATCCGTGACCTGCTCGGCCTGGAGGACAGCGCCTATATCGACATCTATGTCGAGCGGGTCGCACGCTGAGGGCATGAGCCAACGACGGACGCTTCGGGACGGCTTGACCGCCCCGGGCCATGCTGGCGACACACTCGCACGCTGAGACAGCGGAAAACCCCGATCCGTCGGCCCATCGCGGGCCGGGGGTCGGGGCTCTCACACGCGAGTATTCCATGAAGATCGACGGCCGCCCCTACCGCACCATCTTCCCCGAGGCCGATGGGCGTGGCGTCACGGTCATCGACCAGACCCGGCTGCCCTTCGCCTTCGAGCTGAAGCGGCTGACGACGCTCGACGACGCGGCGGTGGCGATCCGCACCATGGTTGTGCGGGGCGCTCCGCTCATCGGCGTCACCGCCGCCTACGGTCTGGCCCTGGCTCTGCGGGACGATGCCAGCGAGGCCGGGATCGAGCGCGCCTGCGCGACGCTGGCCGCCACGCGGCCGACCGCGATCAACCTGCGCTGGGCTCTCGACCGGATGGCCGCCCATCTGCGCCGCGCACCCGAATCCGAGCGTGAGGCCCTGGCCTTCGCCGAGGCTGCGCGGATCGCCGAGGAGGACGTCGCGAGCTGCCGCGCCATCGGCGAGCACGGCGCGAAGATTCTTGCGGAGATCGCCGCGAAGAAGGGCGGCCCGGTCAACGTGCTGACCCACTGCAATGCCGGCTGGCTCGCCACTGTCGATTGGGGCACGGCGCTGGCGCCGATCTACGTGGCGCATGATGCCGGCGTGCCGGTCCATGTCTTCGTGGATGAGACCCGGCCGCGCAACCAGGGCGCGGCGCTGACCGCCTTCGAGCTGAACGCCCACGGCGTGCCGCACACGGTGATCGCCGACAATGCGGGCGGCCACCTGATGCAGCACGGGCAGGTCGATCTCTGCATCGTCGGCTCCGACCGCACCACGGCGACGGGCGACGTGTGCAACAAGATCGGCACCTACCTGAAGGCGCTCGCGGCCTCCGACAATCGGATCCCGTTCTACGCCGCCCTGCCGTTCTCGACCATCGACTGGACCCTTGAGGACGGGGTGCGCGACATCCCGATCGAGGAGCGCGACGCCCGCGAGGTCACGCACCTGACCGGGCGCACCGACGATGGCGGCTTCGCCACCGTCGCCGTGGTGTCCCCCGGCAGCCCGGTGGCCAATCCGGCCTTCGATGTGACCCCGGGCCGGCTCGTCACCGGCCTCATCACCGAGCGGGGCGTCTGCGTCGCCACCGCCGAAGGTCTGGCGGGGCTCTACCCGGAGCGGCGCAAGGCCGCGTGAGGCGGCTTACCAATAGTACTGCAAGCGCATCTCGGTCAGGGCAATGTCCACGTCGCCGCCATTCGAGACCGGACGGCGGACCTCGTAGCGGCTGTGGTCGAGCTTGATCTTGACGTTGGGCTCGGGGCGCCAGGACAGATCGACGGTCCAGCTTCGCTCGAAGCCGCCGCCAGTCGGCGCGTCCCTGAGGTCGAGATAGCCGATCCGGCCCGCCAGCTCGAACACGCCGAGCCCGCCCCGGCTGACGCGCTTGTCGTCGGGCAGGGTCATGTCGCCGAAGATGCCGAAATGGGTGCCGTAATTCGGCTGGATGCGGTAGACGCGCGGCGGGCCGTTCAGGGGAATCGCCGCCTCGACATAGGCGCCGTCGAAGCGGCGGCTGCGCCGGTCGGCGGCACCGAGCGGCAGCAGGTCTCGCTCGACCTCGTTGCGGATATACTCGCCCTGCACCCGGACCGGCCCGAGCTGCACCGCCGCCTCCAGGCCGAGCCGGGCGAGGCTGCTCGCTCCTGAAATCGCCCGCGTGGTGATGAAAGCGGCGCCGACGGCGTCGGTGGCGTTGAGGGAGTTCAGCGTGGTCGGCCGATCGTTGCCGTCGAAGCTGCGGTAGCTTCCGGCAATGCCGAGATGGACGAGGTCCGTCTTCTCCAGATACGGCGCGTAGGTCGCCCGCGCGGTCACCGCCTGCCCGCCCATCTCGACGCCGCGATTGATGTTGCCGAGAAAGCCGCCGACCACCGCCGTCCAGCGCTCGCCATTCGCCCCCACCGTCACGCCGACGCTGCGGGCCGGCGCCAGGGCATCCACGGCGGCGCGCTCGATGAAGGTGTCCTGGTTGATGTTGGACATCTGCTGCAGGCTGAACGGCTCGCGCAGGTTGCCCGCGGTGATGATGAACGGCTTGAAGCCGCGATAGGCCACCACCGCGTCGAAGACCGGCTGAAGCAGGTTCGAGGTGTCGATCTGGAGGCCCGCCTCCCAGGTGTCGAGATAGTTGAGATAGGTCTCGTACCAGCCCCGGCGGATCAGGAAGCCCTCCCCGGTGGTGGTAAAGGGCCGGGTCGAGCGAAAGCTGTTGGCGTCGAGATGGATGCGCCCGGTCAGGCGCAGCTTGATCGAGCGATCCTCAGAGACCAGCGAGATGCCCCGCTCGCCGACGCTGACGCCGGTCTGAGGGGCGGTCTGCGGCGGCCGGGCACCGGATTCGCCGGTTTGCGCCTGGCTCGACGAGCGCCGGGGAGCGGGCGGAGCGCCTCCATTGCCATGGCCGTTGCCGCGCGTCCGGGCCGTCCGCGCCGATCTCGACCGCTCGTCCCTCTCCGAGACCTCCGCTTCCGGTGCCGCCGCGACCTCACCGGCGGGGAGGAGCAGGGTCGCCAGCAGCGCCGCCCGGAGCCTGGGCGTCAGGCGCGAGCGGAGCGGGCGATGCCTGCGGCACGCGGAGGAGCCTGTCTCAGGTCTCCGGGGCGTCGTTGTCGAGAAAAAGTCGGGTGCGGCGGATGAAGGTCGAACCGGGATCAGCATCCGGGGGGCGTAACAGCGTGGCCGTTCCCGACCAAGCTCTGGGCCAGAGATCGGGGAGAGATCGTCCGGCCTTTGTTACGAGGCGATGCGGCTATGCCACAGCCCGGCCGATCCTCTACTCCCCTAGATTTGCAGGCCGCGAAAGAAGATTGATTGTTACTTTTCAATCTTAAGCGGATAACTTGCTCGCGGATTGGGTGCCCGCGAGAATTTTTGGCCCCTCGATCGAGAAGATGGCCCCGCGTGAATGGCAGGCGCGGCCTCAATCCTTCAACGGATCGTGGCCCCAATTCATCAGGGATAACCGCCAGGGCGATTCCTTGAGCTTGGATTTGTCGTCCGGACCGCCCTGCTTGAGGTGACGGTGAATGTATCCGACGGCCTTCTTCATGTCGGCGTAATCGTCGTCGGTGAGATCACCCTTCTTCTTATGAAGGATCTCGACGATGCGACGGCCCTGCTTATGGCCGGTGGCCTCGCCGCCGTCCTTCTTCTGCCCGACCGATTGGCTTTCATCCGTTTCGAGGAATTTCTCAAGGGCCGAGGCGGTCATGTTCACCGCCTCCTTGAAGTCCTTCCAAACCGCCTCGTGATCGTCCTTGTCCTGTCGTTCAGCCATGGCCGAGCGTCTCCCGATGTTTCGGGGACGAAAGCGAAACGCTCAGGCCCGGTTCCGCCCGGCCTCCGCCTGCGCGCTTGCGACGCGTGGCGGAGCGGCGCTCAGCCGCCGCCAGCGCAGGACCAGGGACACCGAGACGGCGAGCAGCCCGGCGCAGAACCCGGCCCAGATGCCGCGCCCGCCCATGCCGGCGCCCCAGGCGAGGACGGCGCCGAGCGGGACGCCGATGCCCCAATAGCCGAGGAGCGCGATCACCATCGGCACCCTTGTGTCCTGCAGGCCGCGCAGGGCGCCGAGCGCCACCGACTGCACCCCGTCCGAGATCGCGAACAGCGCCGAGAAGATCAGGAACCCGGCGGCGACGGGGAAGACGTCGGTGGCGCCGGGCGCCTCCGCGTCGAGGAAGAGGCCGATCAGGGCGTGCGGGGCGAGGGTCTGGACCAGCGCGCAGGCCACCATGAAGCCGAAGCCGAGCCAGAGCGCGACGGCCCCGGCCCGGCGCAGACCCGCTTGATCGGCGGCGCCGAAAGCGCGGCCGACCCGCACCGTCGCCGCCTGCCCGATGCCGTTGGGGACCATGAAGCAGGTCGCGGCGATCTGGAGCGTGATCGCGTGGGCAGCGAGCGGCACCGTGCCGAAGGTGCCCATCGCCACGGTCGCCGCCTCGAACAGCCCGGCCTCGGCGATGCCGGCCACGCCCATCGGCAGGCCGACCCGCACCACGCGGGCAAGCCGCGCGGTATCGAGCTGCCACAGGCGGGCGAACATCCGGTGGCGATGGAGATGGCGGTCGAGCCGGATCGCTCCCACCAGCGCGCCGAGCGCCAGGAACTCGGTGACGACGGTGCCGAGCGCGACGCCGACGATGCCGAGATCCGGCGGTCCGAAGGCGAGGAAGGCGCCGAGGGCGAGGTTGAGGGGTAGCGCCGTCAGGCTCACCGCCAGCGGCGGCCCCGGGCGCTGAAGCGCGGCCAGCGCACCCTTCAGCACCATGAAGGCGAGGGCCGGGACCATCCACCATTGCAGCACCCGCATATAGGCGCCGGCATCGCGGGCCACGGCCGGATCCTGGTGGAGCAGGCCGAGCAGCGCCTCGGTGAACCAGAGCACCGGCATCAGCGCCATGGTCACGAGGAAGCCGACCCATAAACCCGCCCGGACGGTGCGGCGGACCTCGCCCTCCTCCTGCTGGCCCGCGGCCCGGCCGATGGCCTCGGCGACGAGGGGCGCCACCGACGAGGTGAGACCGATGCCGCCGATGAACAGCAGCAGGTAGAGGCTGGTGGCGAGGGCCCCGGCGGCGATGGGCTCGGCCCCGAGCCGGCCGAGCAGCACCGCATTCGACGCCACCAGCCCGTGCTGGGCGAGGTTGATGAGGACGAGCGGGGCCGAGAGCTTCAGCGTCGCGCGCAGCTCATCGCGCCAGGGCGAGGCCGGCGGCCGCCCGAGGCCCTCCGCCGCGAGGCTCGGTGAAAACGTCACGATCTCCGTCCCAGTGTCACGATGCGGGAGCCGAGGCCCGGTCCCCCAGGAAGCCGCCGGACTGGCGGTGCCACAGGTCGGCGTATAGGCCGCCGCGCCGGATCAGCTCGGCATGGCTGCCCTCCTCGACGATCCGGCCGCGATCGATCACGATCAGCCGGTCCAGAGCCGCGATGGTCGAGAGCCGGTGGGCAATCGCGAGCACGGTCTTGCCACCCATCAGCGTGTCGAGCGCCTCCTGGATCGCCGCCTCGACCTGGCTGTCGAGGGCGCTCGTCGCCTCGTCGAGGATCAGGATCGGCGCGTCCTTGAGGATGACGCGGGCGATGGCGATGCGCTGCCGCTGCCCGCCCGACAGCTTCACGCCCCGCTCGCCGACATGGGCATCGTAGCCGCGCCGGCCCTTGTGATCGACGAGATCGAGGATGAAATCGTGGGCGTGCGCCAGCCGCGCGGCCCGCTCGATCTCCGCGTCGCTCGCATCCGGGCGGCCATAGGCGATGTTGTCGCGGATCGAGCGGTGCAGCAGCGAGGTGTCCTGGCTGACCATCGCGACGGCGCCGCGCAGGGAATCCTGGGTCACCCCGGCGATGTCCTGGCCATCCACGAGGATGCGCCCGCCCTCCACGTCATGCAGGCGCAGCAGCAGCGACGTGATCGTGCTCTTGCCCGCCCCGCTGACGCCGACGAGCCCGACCTTCTCCCCCGGTCGGATCTGGAAGGAGAGGCGCTCGATGATGCTGGCATCGCCCCGGCCGTAGTGGAAATCCACGTTCTCGAACCGGATCTCGCCGCCGGTGACCTGAAGCGTCCGGGCATCGGGGGCATCGGTGAGGCCGTGCGGCCGGGCGATGGTCTGCATGCTCTCCTGGATTACGCCGACATTCTCGAACACGCCGCGCACCGTCTGCATCACCCAGCCCGACATCGCCATCAGCCGCATGATCAGGGCGAGGCCGGCGGAGGCCTCGCCGGTGGTCATGGCGTTGCGCTGCCAGAGGGCGAAGCAGATGGAGGCCGTGACGAGCAGGAGCAGACTGTTGAGCCCCCCGAGCAGGGTCGTCGTCAGCGTGGTCAGGCGGAACTGGTGGAGATAGGCCTTGGTGTGGGTATCGACCGCATCGCGCACAGCGGCGCGCTCCTCCCGGTCGCGGGCGAACAGCTTGACGGTGAGGATGTTGGTGTAGCTGTCGACCACCCGGCCGATCAGGCCCGAGCGGGTCTCGGCGGTGCGGTGCGAGCGCTCGCGGGCGCGCGGGACGAACCACGCCGTCAGGCCGGCATAAGCCGCGACCCAGATCACCACCGGCAGCACCAGCCAGACGGAGATCGAGGAGAACAGCCCGATCGCGGTGACCGCGTAGATCGCCACGTAGAGCAGCGTGTCGATGAACACGACCGCCAATTCCCGCACCGCCGGTCCGACCTGCACCACCCGGTTGGCGAGCCGCCCGGCGAAATCCGCCTGGAAATACGAGAGCGAGTGGCCGAGCGTGTAGAGATGCGTGCGCCAGCGGATCTGGTTGGTCGATTGCGGCACGATGAGCTGGTTCGAGGCGAGTTCGTGCAGCCAGACCGCGACGGGCCGTACCACCAGCAACAGGAGCGCCGCCAGGGTCAGCGGCAGGGCGTTGTCGGTGAGGACGGAGGCGCGGTCGGCCCCGTTCATCAGGTCGATGAACCAGCGCAGCAGCAGGTAGAGCGAGGCCTCGATGGCGCCCGCGACCACGGCGATGACGAACAGCAGGATCAGCGCGCCGCGGATCGGCCGCAGATAGAAGCCGGCGAAGCCGAGAACCGTCTTGGGCGGGACGCGCCGATCGTCGAAGGGCGCGAACGGATCGATGCGGCGCTCGAGCCAATCGAGGAGCATGGTTGTGATAACCGAATGGATGATGAGCGCTTGAGGTAAGCCTTCTTGACGCCGGGCCAAGCCCGCGCCCATGCCGCAGGCAAGACCCTGCCCCGCCTTGCCACACCGCCCGAGTTCTGTCCGCGATGCTGCGCCTCGCCCTGTACCAGCCCGATATCCCGCAGAACACGGGGACGATGCTGCGCATGGCCGCCTGCCTCGGGGTGGCGGTGGAGATCATCGAGCCGGCGGGATTCGACGTGTCGGACCGGCATCTGCGCCGCTCGGGGCTCGATTATCTCGACCATGTCGCGATCACCCGGCACCGCTCCTGGGACGCGTTCGAGGCGTGGCGGCGCGAGGCCGGCATCCGCCTCGTTCTCGCCACCACCAAGGGCTCGGTGCCCTATACCGACCACGCCTTCCGCGACGGCGACTGCCTGCTGATGGGCCGGGAATCGGCGGGCGTGCCCGAGCCGGTCCATGCCGCCGCCGATGCCCGCGTGGTGGTGCCGATCCGGCCCGGCCTGCGCTCGCTCAACGTCGCGGTCTGCGCCGCGATGATGCTGGGCGAAGCGATCCGGCAGGTGGGTTGAGACCCGGGACGGCTTCCGGCGGATCCCCGCGCCCTGGAAGCACGCCGCATCGCCGATCCCGGTCGGACGACCTCGCGGGCTCAAACCGTCGCGGGGGCCTTCGCGGGTGAGGCTCCCGCTCGGCGGCTCGGCATGGCAGCGTGAGGTTTGCCAAGAGAGCGGATTCAAACGGTTCTGACATCGCGTGACGAGATCCGCGTCCCAACGGCACCCCGCTGCGGCAGGGATGACCCTGCCGACCAATACAACCTCAGACTGGATTGCCTGACCTTTTGACGGCGTGGCCAAAAAGAAACGCTGCCCGCAAAAACCCGCAGGCAAAATTGGCATTATCACCCGCAAATTCCACCCGACACTTCGGCAAAACACAAGCATTACTCTCGTAGCTTTAAATTATTCTATTTGCAGAAACGCAACCTATGTTGCACCGCTCGACGCGCCGTTCTAGCTGGACCCAAGCAGATACAGAACGGATCTCGGATTTCGTATGGCGTATACGGTGCGCAACCGGCTGCACTACGGTGTGGCTACCCTGCTCGCGAGTGCGGCCGGCCTCGGCCTTCCCGGCGCTCCGCGCGCGCAGGAGGCGGTGACGCTGGAGACGCTGAGCGTCGAGGGCGCCGGCCGGGGTGGTGCCGGGCTGAGCGGATCGGGAGGCGAGAGCGCCTTCGGCCCCGTGCCCGGATATGTCGCCAAGCGCAGCGCCACCGGCACCAAGACCGACACCGCGCTCGCCGAGACACCGCAATCGATCAGCGTCGTCGGCGAGCAGCAGGTCCGGGAACAGGCGGCCACGAGCGTGCAGGAAGCTCTCCGCTACACCGCCGGCGTCGCAGCGGAAGCCTACGGACCGAGTACCCGCGGCGACTACCCGCGCATCCGCGGCTCCGATGCCGCCATCTTCCTCGACGGCCTGCGCCTGAAGGATCCCGACGTCTTCAACGAACCCCGGCCCGACCCCTACACCCTGTCGCGCTTCGAGGTGCTGCGCGGCCCCGCCTCGACTCTCTACGGGTCGAGCCCCGTCGGCGGCCTGATCAATCTCGTCTCGAAGCGCCCCCTCGATGTGCCCTACACCGAGGCCGGGATCCGGTTCGGCAATTACGGCTGGAAGGAAGCCTTCACGGACTTGACCGGCCGCCTGAGCGAGGACGGGCAGTTCCTCTACCGCTTCGTCGGAGTCGGCCGGCTCGCCGACGCGCAGACCGATTTCGTGGCCAACGACCGCTACGTCATCAACCCATCGGTGACGTGGCGGCCCTCCGCCGACACGAGCTGGACACTGATCGGCCTGCACCAGAAGGATGCGTTCGGCGCCTCCGATGCCTTCCTGCCGCGCGAGGGCTCGCTCTATGCCGGCCCGAACGGCTTCATCCCGCTGAACCGCTTCACGGGCGATCCGAACTTCAACCGCTACGAAACCGAGACGAGTTCGATCACCAGCCTGTTCGAGCACCGCTTCGACGACAGTCTGATTCTGCGGCAGAACCTGCGCTACAGCCACATCGACGGCACGTATCAATCGGCCTACGGCAACGTCTATACGCTGACGCCGAGCGCGGAGTTGCCGAACGCGCCGTTCCTCGACCCGGCCCGCCGGACGGTCGACCGGTTCACCTACCGGGTCAGCTCCATCAAAGACCGGATCACCACCGACACCAACCTGCAGGGACGCTTCGACACCGGTCCGATCTCCCATACGGTTCTCGGCGGCGTGGATTTCCGCCAGCAATGGGACAGCACCCGCACCGGCTCCGGCACCGATCCGCGCCCGTTCGACCTCTACGCACCGGTCTATCTCAGCGTGACGCCACCGGATCTCGGCGCGCCGACCGCGCTGTCGCAAAATCAGACCGGCCTCTATCTCCAGGATCAGATCAAATTCGGCCAATGGATCGTGCTCGCCACCGTGCGGCATGATTGGGTCAACAATGCCACGCGCGGCGGCGAAAGCACCTCCGGCGAGGCCACCACCGGCCGTATCGGCCTGATGTACGCCTTCGAGAACGGGCTGACGCCCTACGTCTCCTACGCGACCTCGTTCACCCCGATCTTCGGGGCCAATGTTTGCGCCGGCGGCGCCTGCCGGCCGATCGAGGGCGAGCAGATCGAGGGCGGGTTCAAGTACAATCCGACCCCATGGTTCGCGGTCAACGCGGCGGTCTACGATACGGTGGAGCGCAACCGCCTCACCCCCGATCCGAGCGGCCTGCCGATCTCGATCCAGACCGGCAAGGTCAAGATTCAGGGCGGCGACATCGAAGCCATCGCCACGATCAACGGCGACACCAACATCATCGCCAGCTACGCCTATACCGATGCCCGCTACGCGGCCGGCGACAATGCCGGGGCACGGGTCGAGACGCAGCCGCTGCACCTCGCCTCGCTCTGGGTGACGCACCGCTTCACCCTCTCCGACGTGCCCGGCAGCTTCCTCGTCGGCGGCGGTGTTCGCTACATCGGCGAATCCTTCGACGGCTCGCTCAACAGCTTCAACACGCCGGCGGTGACCCTGGCCGATGCGCTGATCGGCTGGGAGGACGCCCATTGGCGGGCGCAGCTTAACGTCTCGAACATCGCCGACACGAAGTACCTCTCGACCTGCCTCGCCCGCGGCGACTGCTTCGTCGGCACAAGGCGCACGATCCTCGGCAGCCTGACCTACAAGTTCTGACGCCGAATTGACGGATCGCCCCCCGAATGGGAAAGCCTTCGCATGGCTGACGTGCAGGCTTCCTCGCTCCCCTCACCCGACGATCTCGCCGCGCTGAAGAGCGAGGCGGGAGCATGGTTCGCCACTCTCCGCGACCGGATCGTGGCGGCGCTGGAAACCCTGGAGGACGAGGCCGAGGGCCCGTTCGATTCCGACGCCCCGACGGAAGCGGGCCGGTTCATCAAGACGCCGTGGCAGCGCACCGACCATAGCGGCGCGCCGGGCGGCGGCGGCGTCATGGCGATGCTGAAGGGCCGCGTGTTCGAGAAGGCGGGCGTTCACATCTCCACCGTCCACGGCGAGTTCGCACCGGAATTCCGGGCGCAGATGCCGGGAGCGGCGGAGGATCCGCGCTTCTTCGCCACCGGCATCTCGCTGATCGTCCACCCCTGGAACCCGAACGTGCCGACGGTGCACATGAACACGCGCTTCGTCGTGACGACGAAGGCGTGGTTCGGCGGCGGGGCCGATCTGACGCCCGTCCTCGACCGGCGGCGTACCCAGGAAGACCCGGACACGCAGCACTTCCACGCCTGCCTGCGGGAGGCCTGCGAGGCGCATGCCCCGGCCGCGAATTACGAGAAGTACAAGGCGTGGTGTGACGAGTATTTCCACCTGAAGCACCGCAACGAACCGCGGGGCATCGGCGGCATCTTCTACGATTATCACTGGACCGGTGAGCCGCAGGCGGATCTCGCCTTCACCCGCGATGTCGGGCAGGCCTTCCTGAAGGCTTATCCCGAGATCGTCCGGCGCAACCTCGCCCAAGCCTGGACCGAGGCCGACCGGCTGGAGCAGCAGGTGCGGCGCGGGCGCTACGTCGAGTTCAACCTGCTCTACGACCGCGGCACCATCTTCGGCCTGAAGACCGGCGGCAACGTCGCCTCGATCCTGTCCTCCCTGCCCCCGACCGTGCGCTGGCCGTAACCGCCCGCGACGCCATGGCCGATTCCCTTCCCACCCAGTTCGCTCCGCAGCAGGACGCGGCCCTCAAGGCCATCGCCCGCTGGCGCAAGGAGGGCGGGTCACAGGTCTTCCGGCTGTTCGGCTATGCCGGCACCGGCAAGACCACGCTGGCCCGCCGCATCGCCGACGACGTCGACGGACCGGTGGTCTACGGTGCCTTCACCGGCAAGGCGGCCTCGGTCATGCGCCAGCGCGGCTGCCACGACGCGGCGACGATCCACTCGCTGATCTACCGCACCAAGGAGGGCGACGAGGGCGGCCCGACCTTCACCCTCAACCGCACCGGCCCGGCGGCCAAGGCCGACCTCATCATCATCGACGAGTGCTCGATGGTGGATTCCGACCTCGGGAACGACCTGCTCTCCTTCGACAAGCCGGTGCTGGTTCTGGGCGATCCGGCCCAGCTGCCGCCGGTGCGCGGCGGCGGCTTCTTCACCGAGGCCGAGCCCGATGTGATGCTCACCGACGTGCATCGGCAGGCCGCCGACGATCCGATCGTGCGCATGGCCATGACCGTGCGCGAGGGTGGCCGGCTCGATCTCGGCGAATTCGGCGAGAGCCGAGTGATCCGGCGGCGGGACATCGACCCGGCGCAGGTGCTCGACTGCGATCAGGTGCTGGTGGGCCTCAACCGCACCCGCCGCCTCTACAACAACCGCCTGCGGGAACTGGCCGGCCACACCGACCCGATGCCATCGGTCGGTGAGAAGCTGGTCTGCCTGAGGAACGACCGCACCAAGGGCCTGCTCAACGGCTCGACCTGGACGGTGCAGGCCCTGCGCGCCCCGCCCCGCCCCGACACGATCCGCCTCGACGTGGTGCCGGAGGACGATCCGGCTGTGCGGCGCCGCGCGGTCGACATCAAGGTGCTGCGGCAGGTGATCGAGGGGTCGGAGGAAGAGATCCCGCTATTCCTGCGGCGCGAGACCGACGAATTCACCTACGGCTACGCGCTGACAGTCCACAAGGCGCAAGGGTCGCAATGGGACAAGGTGGTCCTGTTCGACGAATCCTACGCGTTCCGCGAGCACCGGGCCCGCTGGCTCTATACCGGCCTGACACGGGCGGCGCGGGCGATCACGGTCGTGGTGTAACGGCCTGCTCGGAGGATAGCAGCGCATCGCCCTGAAACTGTGTTTCAGGGCGATGCGCTGTCCGAGGAGAGGCGGGGTTCAGGCCGCGGCCTGCGCCTCCACCGCCGCCAGCAGCGTGCAGAGCGCCACGCCCTCCGCCGCCTTGCGCACGGCGTCGAGGCTCGGGAAGGTCGGCGCGATGCGCAGGGTGCGGTCGTGCGGATCCTTGCCGTAGGGATGCGTCGCGCCGGCCGGCGTCAACGCGATGCCCGCCTCGCCCGCGAGCCTCACCACTTCGGTGGCGGTGCCGTCGGTGACATCGAGGGTGATGAAGTAGCCGCCCAGCGGGCTGCTCCAGCGGGCGACCTCCCAGCCGTCGAGCCGGGCGGAGAAGGCCTCGTTCACCGCCGCGAATTTCGGCGCGATCAGCGCCCGGTGCCGCTCCATATGCGCCGCGATGCCCGCCGCGTCGCGCAGGAAGCGGACGTGGCGGAGCTGGTTGAGCTTGTCGGGCCCGATGCTGCGCCGCCCGGCCTGGGCGAGATACCACTTCACATTCGCGGGCGAGGAGGCCAGCAGAGCGAGGCCGGCGCCTGCCAGGGTCACCTTCGAGGTTGAGGCGAAGATGATCGGCCGATCGGGATGTCCGGCCTCGGCGCAGGCCTCCAGAATGTTGACGAGGGAGGGCCGCGCCTCGGTGAGGTGATGCACCGCGTAGGCGTTATCCCACAGGATGCGGAAATCGGGCGCAGCGGTCTTGAGGCTTGCGAGCCGGCGCACGGTCTCGTCCGAATAAGTCTCGCCGCTCGGGTTCGAGTATTGCGGCACGCACCAGATGCCCTTCACGGCCGGATCGGCAACCGCCCGCTCCACCGCCGCCATGTCCGGCCCCTCCCCCGTCATGGGGATCGGGATCATGCGGATGCCGAAGCCCTCGCACAGGGTGAAGTGGCGGTCGTAGCCGGGCACGGGGCAGAGGATCGTGATCGGCTCCTGCTTCGACCACGGTCCCTGCCCGCCGGGCACGCCCTTCAGCAGCGCGTAGACGAGCACGTCGTGCATCAGCGCGAGGCTCGAATTGTTGGCGACCACGATCTGCTCGGGGGGAGCGCCGAGGACCGGCGCGAACAAGGCCCGTGTTTCGGCCAGGCCCTGCAGGTTGCCATAGTTGCGCGCGTCGGTGCCGTCCTCGGCGGTGGTGTCGCGGTTGCCGGGCAATGCCAGCATCTCGGCGGCGAGATCGAGCTGGTCCGAGGCGGGCTTGCCCCGGGTCATGTCCAGCTTCAGCCCCCGCGCTTTGAGCGTCTCGTACTCACGCCGCAGGCCGGAGCGCAGCTCCGCCAAAGCTTCGGGCGACAGGGTGGTCAGCGACGGCATGGAAATCCTCGTGGCAGTGCCGAACCAGCGTTCCATCCTGCGGCGCAGCACGGGTCAAGGTCATACCACCGGAAAGGGGTGGGACGAGGTGTGGGTGTTGGGCCTCACTGTGGCTCATCAGCCACGGGCAGGCCGGCCACAGCGGCCATCTCCTAACACCGGCGCCGGCCATTAACCAGTTGTTAACCTTTCCGACCAAAAAGCTAAAACCGTCAAATGTTGCACTGAACCGATGCGGGAAAGCCTCCGACACCCGTCCTGGCAATCCCTCCGTCGACTTGATGCAAGGTTCGACAACTCCTCAACAATCCAACGAGCCATAGTGGCGCGCGGCGGACAGCTGCGCCTGCCGCAATGACCTCGCGCATCTTCGGTGCCGCAAGATGTACATCGTCGTCGACGAACGGCAGAGCGTGACCGACCACTATGTCGCCGGCTTCGGTGCAGAGGGCGTCCAGGCTCAGGGTCTCGCCGCCGAGACCATGAGAGGCTGGCTCGATGCCGTCCCTCGGAACGATGTCGAGGCCATCGACGGCTTCCTGATCGGCGACTGCGCCGACCGCGCCTCTTGCACGGTCGCGATCCGATCCCTCAGCCGGGCGCCGATCATCGCCCTCAACGAAACCCGCTCCCTGGAGCAGACCCTGGCCCTGTTCACGGCGGGCATCGACGACGTCGTGCGCAAACCCGTCCATGTCCGCGAGATCATCGCCCGGGCGACGGCGATCCGGCGCCGGACGGGCCGGGGCGCCGAGCCGGCCCCCGCCCCCGACCGGGATGGCCGCCTCCAGGTCTATACCGACGGGCGCGACCCGGAGATCGACGGCGAGTGCCTGATCCTGCCGCGGCGCGAACGGGACATTCTCGAATACCTCGCCAAGAACCGCGGCCGGCAGGTGACGAAGGGTCAGATCTTCACGGCCGTCTACGGCAATCTCGGCATCGACGTAGAGGAGAGCGTCGTGGAAGGTCACATCAGCAAGCTGCGCAAGAAGCTGCGGATGCGCCTCGGCTACGATCCGATCGAGGCCAAGCGGATGGCCGGGTACAAGTTCGTCGGCTGACGCGCCCATCTCGGATCGCTGAATGAAAAAAGGGCCGCGCTCGATCCGAGCGCGGCCCTTTCTCGTTGTAAGGAACTCCCAGCCGCGGGGGCGGCCGGGATCTCGTCGCTTAGCGGAAGAGCGACAGGACGTTCTGGCTCGACGTGTTGGCGATCGACAGGGTCTGCACGGCCAGCTGCTGCTGCGTCTGCAGCGCCTTCAGCTTGGTGGACTCCTCCTCGATGTCGGCATCGACCAGGGTGCCGATCGTGCGCTCGTTGGCCTTCATCAGGGTGTCGACGAAGCTCTTCTGACCGTCGATCTGGGTCTTGCTGGCGCCGAGCTTCGTACCGGCGTCGGTCACCTTCGCGATCGCCGCCTCGATGGTGCTGATGAAGCCCTTCAGAACGTTGTCCGTCACAGCGGTCTTGGTGGAGACATCGTAGATCTTCAGGCTGGCGGCCGAGTTGGCGCCCGTGTCGAGAATGCCGCCGCCCGTCGTCGCCGACGCGGCGGTACCGCTCGCGGTGACAGGAGCCGAGGCGGTGGTGCCGAAGCCGATGTTCACGGCGCCGGTTCCGCCGGTCATCTCGACCTTGACGCTCGCACCGGTGCCCGTCGAAGCGCCGCCGATCGTCTCGAAGACGATACGGCCGCTGCCGTCGAGGCTGGCATTCACCTTGCCGGCCGAGTTGGCCGAAGCCGAGATGCTGTTGTTGATCGCGAGAACGAGCTCGGAGCCCGTCACCGCGGACAGATCCTTCACGCTCGCGGCAAGCGTCGTCTTATCCAGCGTGATCGTATCGGTGGTTCCGCCATTGACGGTCACAGCGAAAGTGGCTTGCGCCGTAGCGACGGTTTTGAAGTCGAGCGTGCCGCTGATGGCCGAGGTGGCCGAGAGCTTCGCCGTCGTGGCGGGCGTGCCGCTCTTGTTCGCGTCGTACAGCCGGATGTTGGCGACCGAGACATCGACCGTCGAGAAGCTGATGCTGCCGGTGGTGTCACGCGAGAAGCCGGCGACCACGGACCGCGTAGCGCTGTAGGAGGTGGCATTGGCGGAATCGACCGAGAGCCAGTTCTGGCCGCTGGACACCGATGAATCGGCGGTGGCCTTCATCTGGTTCTGGATCGCCTCGATCTCGGTCTGAACCTTCGAACGGTCCACGCCCGGCTGAAGAGCGGTCTGCAGCTTCGCCCGCATGTTCTGCAGGTTACCCAGGATGCTGTTCACGCCGTTATAGGCGGTATCGACGGCCGAAGCGCCGAGGCCGAGGGAGTCCTTGACCGCCGAGAGCGAGGCGTTGTCGGTGCGGACGGCGGTGGCGATCGACCAGTAGGCAGCGTTGTCTGAGGCGCTGGACACGCGCTGACCGGTCGAGACGCGGTTGCTGGTCGCGTCGAGCTGCTGGTTGATGTTCTTGAGCGTGGTCAGCGCCGTCATGGCGGCGGTGTTGGTGAGCAGGCTGGTCACAGATCTGTCTTCCGGAAAAGTAAGGACGGGAGGGTGGTTCTGAACCGGGCTCAAACCGGTGCGGCCACACGGCTCGTCAACGAGCCGCGGTGAGCCCGTGAGGGCTCGCGAAACCGCGCATCACACCTCCGGACTCGCACCGGATCAGCGGATCGACATCATGTCTCTGGGATCCCTGAGGGCCCCACCCGCTGGCCTATTTCGGAAGCGACCCCGCTATGGTTACGGCGGCGCCTCTCGATGGGCTGACTATCGGGGTATCGCGTTACGAAGCGATTAAGGGGACGGCCTCCGCCGCATCCCGTCGGCATCTTCCGCATGTCCCGCCGCAGGGCTGTGGAAAGGCGGCACAGGGTTTCGGCGGGAAGCCGGAGCCGGTTTCGACCTCCGCAGAGACTTTCGACCTCCGCAGAGACCCGGCTACCGAAACGGCCCGGCCTCGTCCTCGAAGGCGACGCCGGCGAGGTCCTCCCTGCGCCAGCAGAGCCGGGCCGTCATGGTGCGCAGGTCGTGCCCGGCGATCACAAGGGAAAAGGTCTCGGGCAGAACCTGATCGGGCGCGACCCGGATCTGGGCACCCTGGCGGGACAGGTCGCGCACGGTGCAGGCCAGCAACCGCTCCGGGCCGAGGACGATCCGCCCCTGCTGCAGCATGCGATGACGCTTCGCCTCCCGCTTGGTCGGCACGCCCGAAACGATCTCCCCCGATTTGGCCATGCTCGCGCCCCGGCATCCCTCGACCCTGCCATGAGAAGTAAGAGCCGTTCGGGCTTCTGTCGATGCGGGCGCGGGGGCTCTCGCGCGGCATCGTTAACCCGACGTCAAGCATAACCGTTCACGGTTCGTGAACCGGAACGGTCCCGCCCCGCCGAGCGCCCGCATCGTGTCGGCGCCCCCGGTCGGAACCCGAGCCCAAGACTTGCATGACGCGCCCTTCCGCTTGGCGGCCGACCTCGGCCCACGCCCAGACATCGTTGCGGCTGCCCGAGAGGCCGCTGACGGGATGGATCGCAGCCCGGCGCGCGCGCGAGGCGATGATCGAGCGCGCGACCCTCACCGGCCTCGTCCTGTTCGCCCTGACCACGGCGGGCTTCGCCGGCTACGCCATCGCGACCGGCACGCATGGCTACGACGTGCAGGCGGTGCTGCCCGCCGGCACCGCCCCCTTCGCCTGGAAGAAGACGGTGGCGCAGGGACGTCTCGCCGATCCGGATTTCGACCCCGTCACCACGGGCTCCCTGCCTGAGCGGCCCGTCGCGGCGGCCCCCGCCGCCAACGGTCCGGAGCGGCTGGCGCCGCCGGCGGGAGGCTTCGTCCTGCGCGGGGTCAGCGACGGCATCGCGACCGTGGACAGCCCGGGGGGCCGGCTCACCGCCTCCCTCGGCAGCATGCTGCCGGGGGCGGGCCGGGTTCTGTCGATCCGCAAGACGGGCGCGGGCTGGGTCGTGATCACGACCGAGACGATCATCGGGCCCGCCCTCCCGTGACTCCTCTCCCTCGGCGGCGCGAGCGCGGGCAAGCCTGGAGCAAGCGTCGCCCCCTAGACATGGGGATGGAGCCTGCCGCCGCCCCGGCGTCCGCGGCCCTCCGCCCGCGTCCTTTCTCAGGCGACCGCCCGTGACCGACACGCTCACCAGCTATCGGCTGATCGCCAAGGATCTGACCGCCTCCCTGAAGAGGAAGGCGGCGGAACCGGTGGTTGCCCGCGAAACGGCTTATTACGAAGCCAATATCGGCAAAGTGAAATCGGTCGACGACCTGCTCGGCGACCAGCGCCTCTACGCCTATGCCATGAAGGCCTACGGCCTGGAGGAGATGACCTACGCCAAGGCGTTCATGCGCAAGGTGCTGGAGGAAGGCGCCGCGAGTTCCGCGAGCTTCGCCAACCGGCTGGCCGACGACCGCTACACCGCCTTCGCCAGGGCCTTCAGCTTCGGGCAGAGCCTGTCCGCCGCCGGCATCGACGCGGCCAACATCGAGGCGCGCCCCCGCGCCGCCGCGCTGAGCGCGCCCGGGGCCTTGAGCGCCTTCTCCAATTTCAGCGGCGGCGCCGAGGCGAGCTTCGTGCTGGAATCGCGGCTCAACGCGACGACGACGCAATCGGTAACGATCCGGCTCAACGCCAGCACCCTGTCCAAACAGGTCGAGAACCTCGCCGCCGTCACGCCCGAGGAGATCACCGACGCGGTGCGGGCCCAGATCCAGGCCTCATCCCTCGCGGATAAGGTCCAGGTGTCGCTCGGCGTCCAAGGCAGCCTGTATTTTGAGACGACCGCCGTGACCGATTTCGGTGCCGATGGCGTCCTTGGCGGCGACGGCATGAATGCCGACACGGTCGTGCAGGCCGGCGGGGCGATGCGCACCCTGACGATCCGCAACGCGCCGCTCTCGTCCTCCGACAAGACCGCCCTCGATGTCGGCTTCGGCACGGCCCTGGGCCCCGACTCGATGGCGCAGACGGTGACGGAAGCCTATCTGCGGCAGACGCTGGAGAGCGATGCCGGCGACGAGGATACGGGCGTGCGCCTCGCGCTCTACTTCGCCCGCAAGGCGCCGACCTTGATCAGCGCCTACGACATCCTCGGCGACAGCGCCCTGAGCCAAGTCGTCAACACCGTGATCGGCCTGCCGACCACGAGCAGTGCGACGACGAGCGAGGCTCTGTCCAACCGCGCGGCGTTGATCGCACGGAAGATCGACTTCGCCAGCTTCCAGGATCCCGCCAAGGTCGATGCCTTCGTGCGGCGCTTCGCGGCGATCTGGGATTCCCAGAACAACACCGCGAGCGCGCCGGTGCTGGCGCTGTTCGCCAACTCCACCAGCATCGATGCCGAGACCCTCTCGAACCTGCAGACGACGCGGGCGAGGAGATAGCGCGATGCAGAACAGTCTCTACGTCGCCCTCTCGAGCCAGATCGCCCTCGAAAAGCGCCTGACCACCACCGCCAACAACGTCGCCAACATGGCGACCGCCGGCTTTCGCGCCGAGGGCGTGTCGTTCTCGGAGCTGCTCGCGAAGTCGAGCCGCGGCGACGTCGCCTTCGTCGATTCCGGCAAGAGCGTCCTGTCGCAGGCGGCCGGCCCTCTGACGAAAAGCGATTCCCCCCTCGACGTCGCCGTGCAGGGCAATGCGTGGTTCGGTGTCAAAGGGCCGAAGGGAACGCTCTATACCCGCGACGGGCGCCTGACGATGGATGCCAACGGCCAGTTGCGCACGGTGGGCGGGCTGCCGGTGGTCGATCCCGGTGGCGGCCCCCTGCTACTCGATCCCCAGGCCGGCCCGCCGGTGATCGGCCGGGACGGCAGCATCCACCAGGGGATCAACCAAGTCGGCGCCCTTGGCGTGTTCACCCTCGACCCGAAGGCCAAGCTGACCCGCTCCGGCGAGAACGCTGTGGCCTCGAGCCTCCCCGGCCAAGTGGTGCAGGACTTCACCCGGATCGGCGTCGTGCAGGGCTATGTCGAGGGTGCCAACGTCAACCCGATCATGGAGATGACGAAGCTCATCGCCATCCAGCGCGCCTTCGAGAGCGCGGCGACCATGACTTCGGAAGCCGAGAACACCCTGACCGGTGCCGTGAAGACCCTGGGTCCGCAGGGCTAGCCGCGCCATGACGGACACCGCCATCACGCGCAACGCCATCGAGCGCCTGGACCGGGCGATGGAGGCCGGACGCCGCGATCTGCCGCTGGTGCGGGTCTCCGGCGCCGTCCGCGAGGTCACCGCGACGGCGGCGCGCGTTACCGGCATCTCCTCCTTCGTGCGCCTCGGCGACCGCATCGGCTTCACCGGCGACGGCCGCGTGCAGGTCGGCGAGGTGGTGCGCATCGATGCGGCGGGGGCGACGGTGAAGCCGTTCGAGAGCCGGATCGAATCCGGCATCGGCAGTCTCGCCCACCGCATCGGCCCGGCGCAGCTGCGGCCGGACATGCGCTGGAAGGGCCGGGTGATCGATGCCCTCGGCCGGCCCGTCGACGGGCTCGGTCCCCTGCCCGAGGGCGGCGACAGCGTCGCCCTGGATGCCGATCCGCCCTCGGCGATGACTCGGGCACGGGTGAAGACGCCGCTGCTCACGGGGGTCCGGGCGATCGATCTGTTCACGCCGCTCTGCGCCGGCCAGCGCATCGGCATCTTTGCCGGCTCCGGGGTCGGGAAATCCACCCTGCTGGCCATGCTGGCCGGCGCCGAGGGCTTCGACAGCGTCGTGGTGGCGCTGGTAGGCGAGCGCGGCCGCGAGGTGCGCGAATTCCTCGAAGGCCCGATCGCCGCCGTCCGCGACCGCGCGGTGATCGTGGTCTCGACCGGCGACGAGAGCCCGATGATGCGCCGCCAAGCGCCGAAGGTGGCGCTGGCGGTGGCCGAATCCTTCCGGGATCGCGGCGAGTCGGTGCTGCTCATCGTCGATTCGGTGACGCGCTACGCCCATGCCGCCCGCGACGTGGCGCTGGCCGCCGGGGAGCCGGCGGTGGCGCGGGGCTATCCACCGAGCGTGTTCTCCGACCTGCCGCGCCTGCTGGAACGAGCCGGCCCCGGGGCCGAGGGGACGGGCGCGATCACCGGCATCTTCTCGGTGCTCGTCGATGGTGACGACCACAACGACCCGGTGGCCGACTCGATCCGCGGCACCCTCGACGGCCACGTGGTGCTCGACCGCGCGATCGCCGAGCAGGGCCGCTACCCGGCCATCGACCTGCTCGGCTCGATCTCGCGCCTGGCCGGCGAGGTCTGGACCGGCGACCAGCGCGAGTTGGTGCGCAAGCTCAAGACGATGATGTCCCGCTTCGAGGAGACGCGGGACCTGCGCCTCATGGGCGGTTACCGCGCCGGCAGCGATCCCGATCTCGATCAGGCGGTGACCCTGGTCCCGCGAATCTACGAGGCGCTGCGCCAGGAGCCCGGCCAGCCGCCGAGCCGCGACGCCTTCCTCGAACTCGCCCAGTCCCTGCGGGGGTGAGCGTGCCGAATCTTCCCTTCAGCCCCGCGCAAGCGACGCCGTGTCCATTGCGCCCGAATTTGAGAGTCAACGAGGTGTCCGCATGAGTCTCATCGGCGTGCTCCGCACCGGCGTCTCCGGGATGAACGCTCAGTCCAACCGTATTTCGACGGTGGCGGAAAACATCCAGAACGCCAACACCACCGGCTACAAGCGCACCTCGGCGGAGTTCTCGTCGCTGCTGCTCGATTCGGGGGATGTCGGCGCCTACAATTCGGGCGCGGTCGATACCAAGCTGCGCCGCGCCATCAGCGAGCGTGGCCCGATCACGTCCACGAATTCGGACAAGGATCTCGCGATCCAGGGCAATGGCTTCTTCGTGGTGCGGGACGAGAGCGGCGCATCGTACCTGACCCGGGCCGGCAATTTCGTGGTCGACGGCAAGTCCGGCAATCTCGTCAATGCGGGCGGCTTCACCCTGCAGGGTTACAGCCTGACCAATGGCAGCCCGAACCCGGTCCTCAACGGCGTGGCCGACCTCAAGCCCGTCAATGTCGGCGTGATGGGTCAGGAGGCGCGCCCCTCCACCAATGCGGCGATCAGCGGAAACCTGTCCTACGAGGCGCCGGTCTACGATCCCAATGCGGCGGGCGCGATCGGCTACACGAAGAAGAACTCGCTCAAGGTCTACGACAATGTCGGCCAGCCGGTTATCCTCGACGTGCAGATGACCAAGACCTCGACCAATACATGGTCGTTCAAGTTCTTCGACCCGGCCAATCCGAATACCTCCCTCGGCTCCAGCACCGTGACCTTCGATGGCAACGGCAAGGTCAGCAGCGGCGGCTCGACGAATGTGGCGGTGCCCAACGGCCGCACCGTGGCGGTCGATATGAGCAGCCTGACCCAGCTCTCCGGCGACCATGCCCTGTCGGGAACCGCGGACGGCTCGGCACCCACCGCCGTGACCGGCACCGCCTTCGGCGATGACGGGACGGTCTACGCGATCTACTCCGACGGCACCCGCAAGGCCGCCTTCAAGGTTCCGCTTGCCGACGTGGCGAGCCCCAACAATCTCACGCCGCGGGCGGGCAACGTCTTCACCACCACCAACGAATCCGGAGACGTCCAGATCGGCTTCGCCGGCCAGGGCGGACGCGGCACGCTGAAGGCGGGCTCCCTCGAACAGTCGAATGTCGATGTCAGCACCGAACTGACCACGATGATCGAGTCCCAGACGGTCTACACCGCCAATTCCAAGGTGTTCATGACCGGCAACGAACTGCTCGAAACCTTGATGAACCTGAAGCGCTGACGGCCCCGCCTCGTCCCGAACGGCCGGGGCCGGCTCCGGGGACGAGGCGTCGACCGCCGCTCCCGCGCATCATCGATCTGGATCCGGGCGCGTCCTGCCACAGGCACGCGCCCGCCTCGCCTCGCGTCACAGGAACCGTCGATGGGTCTCTCCGTCGCTCTCAACACGGCGCGAACCTCGCTCCTCGCGAGTTCGAACCAGCTCGCGACCACGGCGCGCAACGTCGCCGGGGCGAACGATCCGGGCTACTCGCGCAAGATCGCCACCCTGATCCCCGGCAGCGGCGGCGCCACGGTGACGATCACCCGCGCGAGCGACGCGGCGCTCTACGCGCGCACGCTGTCGGCTTCGTCGGATGCGGCGCGCGGCGAGGCATTGCTCAACGGGCTGACGCAGCTCGCGCAAACGGTGGGCGATACCGACGATCCCACCTCCCCGGCGGCGCGCCTGACCCGCTTCCAGGCGGCGCTCCAGGCCGCGGCCAACCAGCCCAACAACACGGCGGTCGTCCGCGACGCGGTCGAGGCCGCCAAGGCCCTGGCGGGAAGCCTTCAGGAAGCGGCGGAGACGGTTCACGCCAGCCGCGCCGAGGCCGACAAGGGGATCGCGGACTCGGTCACGCGCCTCAACGATCTTCTCAGCCGGTTCGATACCGCGAACAAAGCCGTCATCCGCGCCGTCTCCAACAACGCCGACGCCACCGATGCGCTGGACGACCGCGACCGGATCCTGACCGCGATCTCGCAGGAGATCGGCGTCACCGCCGTGACGCGCGGGAACGGCGACGTCGCGCTCTACACCGACGGCGGCGTCACCCTGTTCGATCGTGGTCCCCGGGCGGTGACCTTTGCATCGACCACCGCCTTCGCCGGCGGCTCGAAGGGCAACGCCGTGGTCATCGACGGGGTGCCGGTCACCGGCGCCACCTCACCGATGCCGCTCAGCTCCGGGCGGATCGCAGGACTCGCCGCCCTGCGCGACCAGACGGCGGTGACCTACGAGGCTCAGCTCGACACCCTCGCCGGCGGCCTGATCGCGGCCTTCGCCGAAACCGATTCCGTGCCGCCGCTTGGCGCGGCGAAGCCCGGCCTGTTCACCGTGGGCAGCAGCGGGGCCCTGCCTGCCGCCAACGCCGCCGGGCGGACCGGCCTCGCCTCGCGGATCACGATCAACGCGGCGGTCGATCCGGACCAGCAGGGCGACGTCAGCCTGTTGCGCGACGGCGGCATGAACGGCACCGATTATGCCGACCCCGCCGGAGGTGGCGATGCATCCTACAACGGTCATCTGCGCGGTCTGATCTCGGCGCTGGCCGGCACGCTGACCCTCGACCCGTCCCTCGGGCTCGGCACCGCCTCCGACCTGCCCAGCCTCGCCGCGGCCTCGGCCGGATGGCTCGAAACGCAGCGCAAGGACGCCACCGCGAGCGCCTCCTACCAGAAGACGCTGCTCTCCCGGGCCAACGAGGCGCTCTCGAACGTGGCGGGCGTGAACGGCGACGACGAGACCGCCCTCGCCCTGCAACTGGAGCGCTCCTACAGCGCCTCGGCCAAGATCATCTCGGTCATCGACGACCTTCTCAAAGCCTTCCTCGATACGGTGCGGTGATCTCCAGACCATGATGACGACCGGCTACATCTCGAGCATCACCCTCTGGAATGCCCCGCGCAACGGCGTCGGGCGCCTCCAGACCGAACTTGCCACCGCGAACAGGGAGATCTCCACCGGACGCTACGCCGATATCGGGGCGACCCTCGGCGGCGGCGTGGTCGAGGCCTTCGGCCTGCGGCGGCAGAGCGCCACGCTGTCGGCCCTGACGCAGAGTAACGCGGCGGCGCTACACCGGCTCGACACCTCCCAGGCGGCCTTGAAGGAGATCCAATCCTCCGCCGATACGACCCTGAAGGAGATGGCCTCGCTCCCCTCCGACAAGCGCGCGGCGGCGGTCGCGGAATCGGCACGGAGCCGCCTCGCGGCCTTGACCGCCGCGCTCAACAGCAGTGCGAACGGCCAAGCGGTGTTCGGCGGCACCAATAGCGGAGCGCCCCCGTTGACCACCTACGACAGCGTGCCGACCTCGACCGCGAAGACTGCAGTGCAGAAGGCCTTCACCGACTATTTTCAATTCGCCCCGGGTGCCGACGCGGCGGCCAGCATCTCCGCCAGCTCCCTCAAGAGCTTCATCGAGGGTCCGCTCGCGGATCTGTTCACCGCGTCGAACTGGGCCGGCACGTGGTCGGGCGCCTCCGACCGCACCATCGACAGCCAGATCTCGCTCACCGAGACCGTGAAAACCTCGGCCAGCGCCAATGGAGAGCCTTTCCGCAAGCTCGCCATGGCCTATGTCGTCGCCTCGGGGATCGGCCTGTCGAGCTTCTCGAGCGAGGCGCAGGGGGCGGCCACCGAGAAGGTCATGGAGCTCCTGAGCCAAGCGAGCGGCGGCCTCACGACGGTCCAGGCCGATCTCGGCCGGTCGCAGAGCCGCATCGCGGACGCCAATGACCGCATGACCAAGCAGACCAACCTCCTCACCGGACAGATCCACGATCTGGAAAGCGTCGATCCGGCGGAGGCCAAGAGCCGCGTCGATGCCATCACCACCCAGTTGCAGATGTCCTACGGGCTGACCGCGCAGCTGCGCAGCCTCAGCCTGATCAACTTCCTCTCTTGAACGCTCGCTTTCCCGTACAGTCCACGGAGCATCGGCTCTCGATGTATCGCATGTCCTATTCCGAAATCATGGAGGACGCGCCCGACCTCGGTCGCGCCCGCGAGCGGGAGGCCTTCGACCGGGCGCTCGGCCTCCTGCACTCGGCCGAGTCGCGGGGCGCCGCGGCCGGCCACGAGCGGACAGCCGCGATCAGCTATGTTCAGGATCTGTGGAACCTGCTCATCGCCGATCTCCTCCATCCCGAGAACGGCCTGCCGAAGGCCCTGCGCGCCGACCTCGTCGCCATCGGCATGTGGACGATGCGCGAGGTGGGCGAGGTGCTGAGCACGCCCGAGCGCAGCCTCGCGGCGCTGATCGAGGTCAACACCTCGATCCGAGACGGCCTGCAATAGGAAACGGACGATGCCGCGCGACAACAGCCGAGCCCCGGGCGGGACCATGCATCTGAGCCTGAAGGCGGGCGAGCGCGTCTATATCAACGGGGCGGTGGTGCGGGTCGACCGCAAGGTCTCCCTCGAACTGATGAACGACGCCACCTTCCTGCTGGAGGGCCATGTCCTTCAGGCCGAGCAGGCGACGACGCCCCTGCGCCAGCTCTACTTCGCCGCGCAGACCATGCTGATCGTCCCCGTCCAGGCCGGCCCGGCCCGGACACTCTACGGCCGGATCGAGGACGGCATCCTGGCCGTCACCACCGAGCCGGCGATCCGGGACGGGCTGAAGGCGGCGCATGCCCTGGTCGAGGGCGGCCGGATCTTCGAGGCCTTGAAGGTCATCCGCGGGCTCTATGCCGTGGAAGCCACCCTGCTCGGCGAGGCGCTTCCCGACGCCCCCGTCCCTGCCCTCCTGCCGGCCGCACGGCTCGGCGCCCGCCGCCGACCCGCCTTACGGCGGGCGGCCCCGCCCTCCGACAAGGCCTAGAAGACCCATGGACGTCCCGAGCACCACAGCCAGCAACTCCGGAACCACCGCGGCGGCGGCCAAGGCGGCGACCACCGTTGCCTCCAAACTGAACGGCGACACCTTCCTGAAGCTGATGCTGGCCCAGCTGCAGAACCAGGATCCGACAAAGCCGATGGATTCGCAGGAATATCTCGGGCAGCTCGCCTCGTTCTCTCAGGTGGAGCAGGCGACCAAGACCAATCAGAAACTCGACTCGCTTCTCTCGTCGAGCTTCCTCGATCAGGCCGACGCGATCATCGGGCGGACCCTCACCTCCGAGGACGGCACGATGACCGGCGTGGTCCAGTCGGTGCGGGTGACGAGCGACGGGGCGGTGGCCAAGCTCACCGATGGCCGCGAGATGCTGCTCGCCTCCGGCATCTCCATCAGCTAGGCCATCCCGCCATGAACGAGGTCGATGCCCTCGAACTCGTCCGCTCCGCGATCTGGACGGTGCTGATCGGCGCCGGGCCCTCCGTCGGCGCGGCGATGCTGGTCGGCATCGCCGTCGCCCTGCTTCAGGCACTGACGCAGATCCAGGAGGTGACGCTCACCTTCGTGCCGAAGATCGTCGCGATCCTGCTCGTCATGCTAATGACCGGCACCTTCGTCGGCTCGCAGATCCATGCCTTCGCCGAGATGACCTACGGGCGGATCGCGACCGGGTTCTGAGACAACGCTCGGCGATCGGAACTTCGTCCCGCCGGAGAAGAGGGCGGCACGGGCACGCTCGAAGCATGCCGGAGCGCTCTCGCTCCTCGCCTGATCATTGTGGGAAATTTCACACGTCAACGCGACGTGGCATGTCGGCGTGCGGCGGCAAGGATCGAGAAGTATCGAAGCAGCAGGTGGGACCGGGCGGGAAAGCTGTCGAGACCTGGCCGCCCGGTCCCTCGCGAAAGCCTCGACCTTGGGAAGGACAAAAGCTGCGACGGAAAAGACTTTAGCAGTGATGTCGAGCCCGTGCAGTCCGCTCTGCGATGGCCTGCCATGCGGTCGCTGCCGGTGAATCCCCGTGCAAAGCCGGTCGACTTCGCTCCGGTGACAGCGTTTTGTTCACCTTCCCGCCGACCGGGCCGATTCCATCGCGGCGGGCGGACGGATCGACCGCTCCCCGGCCCGGATGCTCCGGCCATCCCCGCGCAAGCTTGCCACGGCACAACCGCTCCGACCTGAAAGGAACGGTTCACGTCATGGCGGTGAGCGAGACGCTCGTCCTGGAGAAGCGGTCGCGGCGGGACTTCGGGTTCGCCGCGGGCATCGTCGCGATTCTGGCGGTGCTGTTCCTGCCGGTGCCGGCGGTGCTGATCGATGTGGGGCTCGCCTTCTCGATCGCCCTATCGGTGCTGATCCTGATGGTGGCGCTCTGGATTCAGAAGCCGCTCGAATTCTCCGCCTTCCCGACCGTGCTCCTGATCGCGACCCTGCTGCGGCTCGCCCTCGGCATCGCCACGACGCGCCTGATCCTGGCCAATGGCCAGAAGGGCGTGGATGCCGCCGGCCACGTCATCCAGGGCTTCTCGCAATTCGTGATGAGCGGCGATTTCGTGATCGGAATCGTGGTCTTCATGATCCTGATCACGGTCAACTTCCTCGTCATCACCAAGGGCGCGACCCGTATCGCCGAGGTCGGCGCCCGCTTCACCCTCGACGCCATCCCCGGCAAGCAGATGGCGATCGACGCCGATCTCAATGCCGGGCTGATCGACGAGAAGGAGGCCCAGCGCCGCCGCCGGGAGCTGGAGGAGGAATCGGCCTTCTTCGGCTCGATGGACGGTGCCTCGAAATTCGTGCGCGGCGAGGCGGTGGCCTCGCTCATCGTCATCGCGGTGAACGTCTTCGGCGGTGTCATCATCGGCACCACCCGCCACGGCATGCCCCTGTCCCAGGCGGCGGACGTGTTCGTGAAGCTGTCGGTCGGCGACGGTCTCGTCTCGCAGATTCCGGCGCTGATCGTCTCGCTGGCCGCCGGCCTGCTGGTCTCGAAGGGCGGCACCCGCGGCGCGGCGGAAGAGGCGGTGCTCGGCCAGCTCAGCGCCTATCCGCGGGCGCTGCTGGTCGCCGCCGCGCTGATGCTGATGTTCGCTCTCGTCCCCGGCCTGCCCTTCGTGCCCTTCGTAGCGCTCTCGGGCCTGATGGGCTTCGTCGCGATCACCATCCCGAAACGCCGCGCCGCCGTCGCCGCGGCGGCCGCCGCCAAGGCCAAGCGCGAGGAGGAGGCCAAGCAGGCGGAAGCGAAGGACAAGGATTCGGTCAAGGAAGAGCTGCGCACGCCGGAGATCGAGCTGTGCCTCGGCCGTCAGGTCGCCGCCCAGATCCAGGGCAGCCATGCCGAGCTGCACCACCGGGTCGCCAAGATGCGCCGCAAGTTCGCGCGCCAATACGGCTTCGTCGTGCCCGATATCCGGCTCACCGACAGCCTCAATCTGCCGCCGAAACACTATCAGATCCGCATTCACGGCACCGTGGCCGCCACGCAGGAGATGCGCCCGGGCGAACTGCTGGTCGTCGTCGGCGACGGGCCGCGCCCCGATGTGCCGGGCGAGGAGGTGCGCGAGCCGGCCTTCGGCATGAAGGCGCTCTGGGTCGTCGATGCCTATGCCACCGAGGTGCGCCGCTCCGGCTTCGAAGCGATCGACGGCGCCTCGGTGCTGCTGACCCATCTCTCCGAGGTGATCCGCAACAACCTGCCGCAGTTCCTGTCCTACAAGGACATGAGAGCACTGCTCGACCGGCTCGACCCCGAATACAAGCGGCTCATCGACGAGATCTGCCCGTCGCAGATCTCGCATTCCGGCCTCCAGGCGGTGCTGAAGCTCCTGCTCGCCGAGCGCGTCTCGATCCGTAACCTGCACCTGATCCTCGAGGCGGTGGCCGAGATCACGCCCCATGCCCGCCGGGCCGAGCAGATCGCCGAGCATGTGCGCATGCGCGTCGCCCAGCAGATCTGCGGGGATCTCGCCGAGGACGGGGTGCTGCACGTGCTCCGGCTCGGCGCCAACTGGGATCTCACCTTCCACCAGAGCCTGAAGCGCGACGCCAAGGGCGAGGTGATCGAGTTCGACATCGACCCGCGCCTGGTGGAGCAATTCGGCACCGAGGCCGGCGAGGCGATCCGCGAGCGGATGCGGCAGGTCCACGGCTTCGCCCTCGTCACCGCCCCCGACGCCCGGCCCTATGTGCGCATGATCATCGAGCGGATCTTCCCGACGCTTCCCGTGCTCTCGCATCTGGAGATCGCCCGGGGCATCGAGATCAGGTCGCTGGGCACCATCTCGTGATCCCGCTGTTCGGGAGCCTCCTCGGCGGGGATGCCTTCCTCGCCACCTTCCTGATCTTCTGCCGGATCGGCGGCTGCCTGCTGATCGTGCCGGGCTTCTCCAGCCCGCGCGTGCCGGCGCAGGTGCGGCTCCTGATCGCCGGCGGTGTCTCGCTCGCGGTCACGCCCCTGCTGCTGCCGCTGCTCCAGACCAAGCTGTCGGGGCAGACGCCGATGCAGACGCTGAGCTGGATCGGCAGCGAGACCATGACCGGCCTGTTGATCGGCCTGCTCGGGCGGATCTTCATCTTCGTCCTGGAAACGGTGATGAACGCCACCGCCACCATGGTCGGGTTCGGCTCGATGCCGGGCACGCCGATCGAGGGCACCGACGCGATTCCGGCGGTCGAGACGCTGATCATCGTCACCGCCGTCGCGCTGATGTTCGCCGCCGACCTGCATTGGGAGCTGTTTCGCGGGTTGGTGGAATCCTACGCCCGCATCCCGCCGGGCGAGGGCTTCGGCACGCAGACCGCCCTCATGCGCATCGCCGACCAGATCGGCACGGCCTTCACCCTGGCCCTGCGCATCGCCGCGCCCTTCATCCTCTACGCGGTGGGCGTGAACCTCGCGGCGGGCTTCGTGAACAAGCTGACGCCGACCATTCCCGT
Organism: Methylorubrum populi; assembly: GCA_020741775.1. Lineage (GTDB taxonomy): Bacteria > Pseudomonadota > Alphaproteobacteria > Rhizobiales > Beijerinckiaceae > Methylobacterium > Methylobacterium populi_B. The sequence goes on along the minus strand of DYYG01000007.1, from coordinate 35,462 downwards.
CTATTTCGTCGCCACGCCCTTCGTGATGTGCGGCGCGCTGATCCTGCTCTATTACCTGTCGAACGAGTTCATGACGCAGTTCCTCACGGGCTACGTCGCCTGGCTCAGACGGGGCTGAGGGACCATGTCCGCCGCCGACCTCGCCAAACGGCTCAAGCGCGCCGAGCGGCTCACCGCCGTGCAGGAGCAGATGCGCCGGGCCGCCGAGTTGCAGCTCGCCCAGACCCGCCGCGAGGCGGATGGCGTGGAGGCGGATCGGGCGGCCCTGCTCGCCGCCGTCGGCTCCTCCACCCATGGCCACCTGTTTCTCGAAGCCGCCAACCGCCGCCTGCGCGGGCTGGCCACGCGGGCGACCGAACTCGAAGCCATCGCCGCCCAGCAAAGCGATGCGGTGCGCGAGCAGGGGCTCGCCCGCAAGCGCGCCGAGCTGAATGCCGAGCGGATCGAAGGTCTGCTCGACCGCGAGCGCGAGCGGGCGGAGGCGATGGAGCGGCTCGACACCCTGGCCCAGCGCCGCGACGCAAGCCTCCCGTAAGCCAGGGCGTTTACGGTTCCATCATCGGCGCTCCGCCTCCCGGCCGGCGGCGCCGCCCGACACGCGATGGCCCGATGAGCATCTCTCCCCCCTCCGACATCGTGATGGATGTGGCCCGCGCCGCCGACCCGGCGCGCTATCAGGAGGCCGCCTCCAAGCTGTCGCAGCCCGGTGATCCGGCGGCCTTCGCCAGCGCCGCCGACGACGCCGCCCGCGAGATCGGCCTGAGCACGCATCTGCCGCTCGACGCCCACGGCACGCTGACCGGCCTGAAGAACGACACCGCCCTGAAGGGCAGCGCCGACCCCTATCGCAAGTTCGAGGGGCAGGTGATCCAGCAATTCGTCGAGGCGATGCTGCCCAAGGCCGAGACCGTGTTCGGCAAGGGCAATACCGGCAGCATCTGGAAATCCATGCTCGCCGAACAGCTTGGCCAGCAGATCGCCAAGACCGGCGGCATCGGCATCGCCCGGATGCTCGACAAGTCCCACCCCACCGTTCCGACGCCGTCCACCTCGGCCACCGGTGTGGCGAGCAAGGTCTGACGCCCATGCTGCTTGCATCCCTGAAGCGCCTGGAGGCCACCATCGAGGCCGAGACCGAGGCGCTGGCGGCCAATGCCGCCTTCGATCTCGCCGCGATCAACCGCGCCAAGAGCCAGAGCCTGCTCGAACTCACCCGCCTCGCCCGCTCCGTCGAGGGTGAGGCGCTCGACGCCGATACCGGCATCGTGCTGGCCCGCCTGCGCGACAAGCTGGTCCGCAACCAGGAAGCCGTCGCCCTGCACCTGCAGGCGGTGGAGGAGATCGGCGACGTGCTTCAGGCCAGCCTCCAGGCCGCCGAATCCGACGGCACCTACACCTCGCGTCCCGGACGCTGACGAGCGATGCGCGTCCTCGTCACCGGCCTGTGGATCTGCGCGGTCACCATCGCCTCGTGCTACGCGGCGGTGACCTTCGGCGGCGGTTTCTTCTCGAAATCGACCGAGCCTTATCTCGAAGGGCTGCAATACCAGAAGCTCGCCCCCATCAATATTCCGATGGTCGCCGAAGGTAAGGTACAGGGATACGTCATCGCCGTGCTGGTCTTCACGGCGGATGCCAAGCTGATGCACACCCTGCCCGTCGCGCCCAACGCCTTCGTGGTCGACGAGGCCTTCCGCCAGATCTACGGCGACACCACCCTCGATTTTCGAAAGCTCGCTCGCTACGACATCAATGCACGCCTCGCCCAGATCCGCGCCAAGGTGAACGAACGCCTCGGCTCCGACGTGGTGAAGGATGTGCTGGTGGACGAACTGAACTTTGTGGCCAAGCGCGAGGTGCGCTCCTGATCCGGTGCCCTCATCGCGGGGCGCGGCCGGGGCGATCGCGTGCAGGACGGGCCTCGGACGTGTCGCGCAGCAGGGCCGTTGCGACCGTCGTGCCGTGACGGACCTCACCGGACGCGGCCGCTGCGGGACACTCGCGGCGCGGGCCTCTTAAAGGTCGATTCACGCAGAACCGTTCTACTCCGTGCGAGTGAGTTCCGCGTAATCGAAGTGCCATGTCCTCATCGGTCGCCGACGCGCCGGACCTGTCCGGCCTCATCGAGCTTTCGCGCGATCCCGCGATCGATCTGAAGCCCGTGATCCTGCGGGTTCAGACCGACCTGTTCCTGGCCGCCCCGGTCCATGACCGGGCCATCCTCCAGGCCTTCGAGTCTCTGGCCGCGGGCCTGATCCCGACCGTGGATGCGGAGACCGTGCGCATCGTCGCCGAGAAGCTCGGCGGCTGCCCCGACGTGCCGCCGGCTGTGCGCGCCGCCCTCGGAGCCCGCGGCTTTCCGGTGGCTCCGCCCCGGGAGCCGGAGACCGAGGCGGACGCCGACCGGGCCCTGGCCGAGAACCCCGGCGCGCTGATCGGCACCCGCGCCCTGGAGCGCTTGCTCACCCGCGCCCGCTCCGACTCGGACCTCGCCCGGACGCTGCTCGCCCGGCCCGACATTCCGCCCGCCGACCTCGCCCCGCTCTGGCTCCATGCCGAACCGGAGCAGCGCCGGGCCATCGCCGCAGCGGTGGAGGTCACCGCCGCCCTGCGCCCCTGTCCCCGCCCGCCGCGGACGCTGGCGACCACCCTGGTCGAGCGCTCCCATGCCCGGGACATCCAGGGCTTCATCACCGCCCTCGGCGAGGGGCTCGGCCTGCCGCAGAATTATCTCGGTGCCGCCAGCGATCCGACGGCCCGCTACGACCTGCTGACCCTGGCGCTGCGCACGGCGGACCTGCGCGAGGGCGAGGCCGTCTTCATCTTTCTCACCCTCAACGACACCGTGGCACGGTCCGTCGACCGGGTCTTTTCCCTGGTCACGTTGTTCCGCGAGACCGACCGAGCCACCGCCCGCGATCTGCTTTGCGCGATCCTCGGCGCGCCGGTGCTGGAACGGGTGGCGAGCGGCGAGTACCGGCCCTTCCACGGCCCGGAAGCGAAGCGCGGCACCGCGTCATCCGAGCGCGGCGGCCTGCGGCCCGCCCTCCCCTCCCGCCTGCGCCGGACGAGCTGACGCGGTTCTTCGGAAAGAATCACTCCGCGAGCGGCAGCCCGTGCCGGCCCTCGCGGTCGTCGATCTCGATGATCCAGAGATCGGAATCGAAGCGGATCTCCCGGGCGAGGCGCTCCTCGACATCCGGCGCCGGCGCCGCCGAGAGCACGGCGGTGAATCTTCGCTCCCCCACATCCTCCGCCTCGATCAGCGCCTGGGGCGCCGGGCCGTAGAGGTCGGCGCTGCCGTCGAGCCGGTCGACCTTCACGAAGATCGCTCCCGCCTCCGCCGCGCCGCGACGGCGCTGAACCGCCGGAATGCCCTCGCCGTTCAGGCGACGCAGCTGCGCGGAAACCCAGAAATCGGATCGGAGGCGTGACATGGCGCTGCCATAGGCGCGCCGCGTCACTCCGTCGATCCCTCAGCCTTCAGCCCTGGGCGCCCGCCTTGGCGGTCATCTCGCGGGTCAGGGCGCGCAGGGTTGGCCCGGCGGCCTCGCCCTTCACCGGCAGCTTGCGGTCGCGCTCGAATTTCTCGATCGCCGCCTTGGTGCCCGGCCCCATCAGCCCATCATCCTTGAGCGGGCCGTAGCCGAGCTTGGCCAGGGCCCGCTGGACGCGGATGATGGCCGGGTCTGGTTTGGGAGCCTCGGGCTTCGCCTCCACCTTCGCGGTCTCGGCCTTCGGTTCCTTCGCGCTGGTCTTGTCCGGCTTGCGCTCGGGCCTGGGCGTGACCGAGGCGGTCGTCTCGCCGGAGCGGATCATGTCGGCGATCGGATCGCGGGGCGCGACCGGCACCTCCCGCACGGGAGCCGGCTTGCTCGCTTCAGCCGTGCGGATCTCCCGAACCGGTGGCGGCGCGGGCCGCACGGCCACGGGCTTCGGCTCGACCGTCGGCAGGATCGGGGCCGGGTGCCGTCCGTCCTGAAGCCCCATGGCGTTGACGCAGACATAGGCAGCCGCGGCGACGCCGATTACGGTTCCGAACACGCCACCGGGATTGCGCCGGCAGAGCTGCCCTGCCCCTGACAGGGCCGCCAGCGCGCCGGCCTTCCAGCCCGATGCGGCCGGCCGGCGGGGCGCCGCCTTGCGCGGCCGGGCCGGGCTGCGAGGGGCGCGCATGTCACCGGGCACGACGATCTCGCGCTGGTCCCGTCTCGCGGGCGTCTCGCGCATCACTTCGCTCCTTCAGTTTGGCATCGCCGATGGCGGCGGGTCGGACCCACGCCGCTCATCCGGCACGCCGCATCGGTCGGGCAGGGGTGTCGGAGGCGGGCTCATCGAACAGGCCGACCGGCATCCGGCGCGGCGCGGGCGCAGGCTCGGGGGCGACGCTGCCCCTCACCATGGCCCGGATCGGTGCCGGCGGGAGGCCCGCACTGGCGGCCTGTTCACTGACGGAGCCCCTCGGGGTCTTGGACGAAGCCCTGGACTGAACGTTGGCTTGCGCGGCGATCTGGGTGGCGCGGCTGCAATCGAGCGGCAGCGTCACGGCGACGACGGTGCCCTTGCCCGGCGCGCTCTCGATCGAGATCGCGCCGCCGTGCAGACCGGCGAGGCCGCGCACCACCGAGAGGCCGAGGCCGGTGCCCTCGTGGGCCCGCCCATAGCCGCGCCCGGCCTGGAAGAAGGGGTCGCCGAGACGTGGCAGATCGGACTCGGTGATCCCGATGCCATCGTCGCTCACCACGAAATCGAGATAGGCCCCGCCCCGGCGGACCATGACCTCGACCCGCCCCCCCCGCGGCGTGAACTTCACGGCGTTGGAGATCAGGTTGATCAGCATCTGCCGGCAGGCGCGGGCATCGGCGATGAGGCCGCAGCCCGCAGGCACCGGCGCAGCCACCAGGGTGATGCCGGACTCGTCGGCCTTGAGCCGCATCAGGTCACAGCAGCTGCGGATCAGCCCGTCGACGTCGACCGGCTCGAACTGCAGCTCGAAATGCCCGCCGCGAATGCGGGAGATGTCGAGCAGGGTGTTCACCACGTCGAGCAGGTGCCGCCCGGAATGGGCGATGATGCCGGCATATTCGCGGGCCCGCTCCGGCGGCAATCCGACCGCATCATTCCCTGACAGCACCTCGGAGAAGCCGATGATGGCGTTGAGCGGCGTGCGCAATTCGTGGCTGACGGTGGCCAGGAAATGGGTCTTCACCTCGTCCGCGCGCTCGGCCTCGGCGCGAGCCCGGTCGAGTTCCTGGGCATGGCGGCGATGCTCGGACACGTCGCGGGTCACGGCGACGACGGTCGAGCCGTTGGCCCCGGCCAGTCCCGCCTCGATCCGGTGGGCGCGCATCTCGGCGAAGATCGTACGGGTGCCGTCGGCGCGGGCGATGTCGAGATGCAGGCGGAAGGGCACCGTGGCCGGCACGCCGTGGGCCGCCACGTCGCTGATTGCCTGGAGCAGGGCCGGCCGGTCGCCGATATGCACCCGGTCGAGCAGGCCGTGGCCGCGCAGCCGGCTCGCCTCGGCACCGACGAAGCGGGCGGCCGAGCCGCTCGCCTCCAGCACGCGGCCGTTGGCGTCGTGCCATGTCACGAGATCGTCGATGGCCGAGAGCAGGAGCCGGTCGCGGGCCTCGTTGTCCCGCATCCGGCTGCGCCACTCGCCCTCCCGGCGCATATGCTCCATGGCCTGGGCCGCGACATGGCCGATGGCGGTCACGGCGAAGACCGGGACGGCGATGGCATTGGGCCAGTCCAAAGCGAGGCTGCCCCTCGGCAGAAAGCCGCTGAGCGCCACCGCGAAGGCCCCGAGGGCCGCGATGATCGAGGCGGCGACCGTCGCCCGGCGCGAGCCCGAAACCATTGCCTCCAGCGGCACCGCCACGAGCCAGATGGCGGCGGCGGAACTCGCGCCCCCGGTCAGGGCGGCGAGGCAGACGACGAGGCCGGTCAGACCCGCCGAGGACAGGGCGTGGGCGATCCAGAGGGAGCCGGTGCGCGACAGGACGACCGCAGCGAAGACCGGCAGGAACAGGCTCGCGATGGCGATAGCCTCGATGCCGCTCGGAACGCCGCGCCACACCAGATAGGGCGGCAGCGCCGCCATCATCACCGCGCCGGTCGCGAGCCGCGAGATCAGGAACCGCTCGTGGCGGAAGCGCACGCTCGGCTCGGCCAGCACGGAGGCGTGGACCAGCCCGGCGAGGCGGGCATCGAGGAGAGAGGCAAGGGCACCGTCGTTACGCAACACCACCACGCACAGCGCGAAACCTCTCCGACAACCCGGCGGTCCCGCGCCCCTCGACTGCTCGTTACGATCTTGTCGAAAACCGTCGCAGAGGCGGTTTAAGCGAGGATGAAAAGGGTCGCTCACTTGCCGCGGACCACGCCCCCGGACCGGCCCGAAGCGGGGGTCTCATCCCCGCTTTCCACATTCCCGGACAGGGCAGCGAGGGCCTCGGCACAGAGCGTGGAAGCGGTGTTGGACAGGTGGGCCGCCTCGAGAAAAAGCCTTCGTTCACCACGTCCGCTGTTAGGGCGAACGATGTCCGGCGGGCTTCACCCGTCGGTGCCCGGGCAATGGCAGGATCCGGCCCGCGACCCAGCCTCGACCCGGCGCGGCGGAGCCGGGACGCGTGCACCGAAGGACCGGATCGATGTCGTTTCTCCTGCGCGCCGCCCTGGTGATCGGCGCCCTCTCCTATCTCGCGCTCCTGCGCCGGGACGGAGAGGCGCCGGTGGCGCCGCACACCGTCGCCGCGACGGGCTTGGCGGTGGGCGAAACCGTGGACCGTCTGACCACCGGCGGCATCGGTGCCCTGGTGAGCGCGCTGCCCCCTGAAACCCGCGAGACCGTTACCCGCGCCGGGGCGGAGGTCCTGGTCCGGCACCTCGCCGGACCGGGCACGGCCCCGCGTCCCTCCGCCGACACCCTCTCCGCCGGCGACCGCCAGCCATCCTGGCGTGGACCCGCATCGCACTGAGCGTGGTTCTGGCGGGATACGGTGGGGCGCCTATAACGGACGGGCGCCGGAGGCTAATGGGCCGAGGGCCGGGGAAGGAGCGACGATGTTCGGCTTCGGAAGCGAATACGAGGGCTTGGCCTTCTGGCTGCCGCTGGTCTGGGCCGGCCTGCTAGCGCTGGCGGTGGCGATGTACGTCGTCATCGACGGGTTCGATCTCGGCGTCGGCATCCTGTTCACCGCCGCGCGGCCGGGCAATTGGCGCGACCGAATGATGCTCTCGGTGGCGCCGATCTGGGACGGCAACGAGACCTGGCTCGTGCTCGGCGGCGGCGGGTTGTTCGCGGTCTTCTCGGTGGCCTACGCGATCCTGCTGCCCGCCCTCTACCTGCCGCTGATCCTGATGCTGATCGCGCTGATCTTCCGCGGGGTCGCCTTCGAGTTCCGCTTCAAGGCCGAGCGCTCCCGCGCCGTCTGGGACAACGCCTTCCACTACGGCTCGCTCACCGCCACCTTCGCGCAGGGCATGGTGCTCGGCGCCTTCGTCCAGGGCTTCCAGACCGAGGGGCGGGGTTTTTCCGGCGGCACCCTCGACTGGCTCACCCCGTTCAGCGTCATGACCGGCATCGGCCTCGTCTGCGGCTACGGGCTCCTGGGCGCGACCTGGTGCGTGATGAAGACCTCCGGCGAGCTGGAGATCTGGTCGCGGATCAAGGCGAAGCAGTTCCTGGTCGCGACCGTGATCGCCATGGCCGTCGTCAGCGCCTGGGTGCCCTTCCTCGGGCTCCACATCCAATGGCGCTGGTTCTCCTGGCCGAACGTCCTCTTCGTGGCGCCGGTGCCGCTGGTCACCGCCTTCGTCTGCTGGCGCATCTGGAAGGCGCTCGACGAGGGACGCGAGGTGGCGCCCTTCCTGCTCACGATCGCCCTGTTCCTGCTGGGCTTCCTCGGGCTGGCGATCAGCCTCTTCCCGTATATCGTACCGCCCAAGATCACGATCTGGCAGGCGGCCAACGCGACCTCCGCCCTGCAATTCGCCCTGGTCGGCTATTCCGTGGTGATGCCGCTCACCCTCGCCTACACCGCCTATGCCTACTGGGTCTTCAGGGGCAAGATCGAGGAGAACCCGAACGCGGCGAGCTACCATTGAGGGGACGCCGCCTTCTCTGGTTCGTCCTGCTCTACGGCCTGAGCCTCGTCGCCTTCACCGCGCTCGTCTATTTCATCCGCACCATCGCGCGGTGAGAGGCCGCCCGGTTCAGCAGAAGCCGAAGCCGGCGCGAAACCACAGCACGAGCCCCTCGCGCGCCCAGAGCAGCGCGCCGAGGAGCGTCAGCCCGCCGAGAAGGGCGAGGAGAGCGAGTTCCTCGGCCCGGGTCATGCCGGGCTCACCCGCCGCGCCAGGGGCACGTCGCGGATCGGCAGGTTGAGCAGGCCGGCGAGCAGGGCGATCCCGATCGAGATGATCCAGGCCATGTCGTAGGAACCGGTCTGGGCGAAGATGAACCCGGCCCCCCATGCGCCGAAGAACGCCCCGACCTGATGGCTCATGAAGACGATGCCGAACAGCGTCGAGAGATAGCGCACGCCGAAGATCTGCCCGACGAGGCCGCTCGTCAGCGGCACGGTCCCGAGCCACAGGAAGCCCATGGCGCAGGCGAATAGCGTGGCGGAGAGCGGCGTGATGGGAAAGGCGAGGAACAGCGCCATGACCAGCGCCCGGCCGGCATAGATCCACGACAAGACGTATTTCTTCCGCAGCCGGTCGGCCGCGACACCGAAGGCGTAGGAGCCAAGGATGTTGAACAGCCCGACCAGCGCCAGGGCGCGGGCTCCCACGCCCGGGTCGAGCCCAGCATCGGCGAGGAAGGCCGGCAGGTGGGTCGAGACGAACGCGATGTGGAAGCCGCAGACGAAGAAGCCGGCATTGAGGAGCCAGTAGCCGCGATGGGTCGAGGCCTGCCGCAGGGCGGCGCCGAAAGATAAATCGCCGATGGCGGAGGCCGCCGGCACCGATGTGGCGGCAGGCCGGACGATGCCGATGGCCAGCGGCGTCATCAGGGCGGCGAGCGCCGCCGCGGCCAGCAGAGCCCCGCGCCAGCCGAGTCCGTCCACCGCGATCTGGGTGGCCGGAACGAGCAGGAACTGCCCGACCGAGCCGCCGGCGGTGACGATACCGGCGGCCGCGCCCCGACGCTCCGGCGGCATGAGACGCACCACCGCGCCGAGCACGACCACGAAGGTGACCCCGGCCAGTGCGAGGCCGACCAGGAAGCCGAGCGTGAGGGTGAGGCCGAGGGCGTTGGAGGCGAAGGCCGCGAGTACGAGGCCGAGGGCATAGAGCAGGCCGCCGGAGGCGGCGACGCGTCCCGCCCCGTAGCGGTCGGCGAGGGCGCCGACGAAGGGCTGGACAAGCCCGAAGATCAGGTTCTGCACGGCCATGGCCAGCCCGAAGCTCTCGCGCCCGACACCGAGTTCGAGTTCGACCGGCCGCATGAACAGGCCGAAGGCTTGGCGGATGCCCATGGCGATGGTGACGATCACCGCGCCGCAGGCGAGCGCGATCAAGGGGGATGGCCGGCGGGGGAAGCGGGTGGGGAGCGACATCACGGATCCGGAGGGGCCTCGGGAGAGACCTCGACGGGATGATACCGCGGATCGCCGACAGGCGTGAGGCGCGGAGCGTGTCCCGCAGGTCACCCGTCCATGTCCTTCGTCGCCTGCCCCTTCGGATGCATAGCTTTCCCGGCACGGGCTCCGATAAGGTCGATCCCATGATGCGGGATTTCCGGCGGGTGGCGAACGGTTCGCGATGACGGCGCAGGGACCGGAGAGGCCGGGCGAGGACGGGGCCGAGACACGGGCGGCGGCACGCGAGGCGGCGCGGGCGGCGGCCCTTCTGGCACGCCAGCTCGGGCGCCTTGCCGGCAGCGCCGGGCGCAGCGCGTGGCATCGCGCCTGGCGCAGCGGCCGCGACGCGGCCAGGGGAACTGCGCCGGTCTTCGCCCGGGCGGCGGATCGCTTCCGTGGGGCCGAATCCGCTCCCGTTCAGGCCGGACCGGCCGAGGAGCCGGTACCCGCCGCCGGTCCGCCGCCCCGTCGCGTCCGACCGGGCCGCCGGCCCTGGCTCGTCGGGCTTGCCGTCTTGCTCGGCCTGCCGCTGGTGATCCTGGCCGGTTACGTGTTCGCCGCCTTCGCCACCCTGCCGCTTCTGGGCGGGGTCGCGCCCGAGGCGGCGCAGCGCGCCCTCGTGGTCGAGGCCGAGGATGGCCGCTCCTTCGCCACGCGCGGCGCCTTCCAGGGCGAGAAGCTCACCGAGAAGACCCTGCCGCCCCGGCTCGCCCAGGCCATCGTCGCGATCGAGGACCGGCGCTTCTACAGCCATTGGGGCATCGACCTGCGCGGCATGGCGCGGGCGGTCTGGCGCAACGCCACCGGCGGCGGTGTGCGCGAGGGCGGCTCCACCATCACGCAGCAATATGCGCGGCTGACCTCTCTCAGCCAGGAGAAGACCCTGCGCCGCAAGATCCAGGAAGCCTTCCTGGCCCTGCGCCTGGAGAGCACCCTCTCGAAGCCCGAGATTCTGGTGGGCTACCTCAACACCGCCTATTTCGGGGCCGGCGCCTACGGAGCCGACGCGGCGGCCCGGCGCTATTTCGGGCACGGCGCCGAGAAGCTGACCCTGCCGGAGGCGGCGATGCTGGCCGGCCTCGTCCGGGCGCCCTCGCAGCTCGCGCCGACCCGCAATTTCGGCGGCGCCAAGGAGCGGGCCGACCTCGTCCTCCAGGCCATGGTCGAGACCGGCGCGATCACGCAGGGCGAGGCCGACAAGGCGCGGGCGGAGAAGCTCGTCCTGCACACCCCGTCCGAGACGCCGCCGGGCACCAATTACTTCCTCGATGCCCTGTCGGGCGACGTGAAGCGCCTGACCGAGGCGGCCGGCGACGTTACCGCCCGCTCCACCCTCAATCTCGACCTCCAGAGCATCGCCGAGGGCGTGCTGGCCCGCCGCCTCGACGCGGAGGGGACGAAGAAGAAGGTCGGGCAGGGCGCCCTGGTGGCGATGGCGCCGGACGGGGCGATCCTCGCCATGGTGGGCGGCCGCGATTACGAGGACAGCCAGTTCAACCGGGCGACCCAGGCCAAGCGGCAGGCGGGCTCGCTGTTCAAGCTGTTCGTCTACCTCGCCGCCTATGGCAAGGGCTTCTTCCCCGACAGCGTGCTCGTCGACCGCCCGACCCAGATCGGCGAGTGGGAGCCGCAGAATTCCAACAACCGCTTCCGGGGCGCGCTGCCCCTGCGCTCGGCCTTCGCGCTCTCGGTCAACACCATCGCCGCCCAACTCGGCGAGGAGGTCGGCACCAAGGCCGTGATCGCCGAGGCACGGCGGCTCGGCGTACAATCGGACCTGCCCGACGTGCCGAGCCTCGCCCTCGGCTCCGCCGATGTGACACTCCTCGAGATGACCCGCGCCTATGCCGGCGTTCTCGGCCCCGGCGTGCCGGTGGAGCCCTATCTCGTCCGCACGATCCGCGGAAACGGCCCGCAGCCGCTCTATCAGCGGCCCGCGCCGAAGCCCGGCGCGCCGATGGACGGGCAGGTCCAGGGCATGATCCTCGACTCGCTCCAGGCGGTGGTGGAATCCGGCACCGGCAAGGCCGCGCGGGTGTCGGGCCTCGCCGTCGGCGGTAAGACCGGCACCAGCCAGGATTACCGCGATGCCTGGTTCGTCGGCCTGACCCCGGACATGATCGTCGGCGTCTGGGTCGGAAACGACGACAATACGCCGATGAACAAGGTGACCGGCGGCGACATCCCGGCCCGCGTCTTCCACGATTTCGTTGAGCGGGCGCAGAAGGTGCTGAAGGGCCGCAAGCGCCCTGCCCCCTCGGCGGCGCGGGCCGAACCCACCCCGGCGAGCGCCGTGGCGCCCCCGCCGGCACCGGTACCGGCGATGGGCGAGGTACGGGGCGTGCCCGACGTGATCGATACCGGCACCCTCTCGATCCGGGGACGCACGGTGCATCTGCTCGGCGTGGTGGGCGAGAGCGGCGCCCTGGCCCGACAGCTCGCGCGCTACCTGCGGCGGCGGGAGGTCGTCTGCTCCGGTGACCCGGCGGCCCTGCGCTGCCGCCTGGACGGCGACGACCTCGCGTCTCTCATCGTGATGGCCGGCGGGGCGCGAGCGACTGAAGACGCCCCCTCCGATCTCATCGAAGCCGAGGATCAGGCACGGGCCGAACGCGCGGGACTGTGGCAGCGGGAACGGTGACGGCGTCGGACCGGACGTGCCCTCCGACGAGGGCCAAGGGAAACGGACCCGGCGACGCCGGAGAGCCAAAACCATCAAATGGATGTTTTGTTCCCGATCCTTCTGAGAAAGCACCGAAATTCACAGAGACGATGCCGATCACGGAATCGTGAATGCCCCTCATGAGCCTGCCTGGGGCCGCTCGATCTCCGATGCAAGCTACGGTTAAGGTCGACAGTCGAGCAGTGTCGCGGACGAAATTCTCGTGGAGCGAGAGCTGTGAAACTGATCGACAATACTGGCATCCTTCTCAAGGTTGCCGTCCCGCTCGCCCTTGTGGCGGTGATGTCGATCGGTGCGGTCGGCTATGCCCGGAGCGCGCTGCACAGGGTCGCGGAGCAGGCCGAGCGGGTCATCGACATTCAGGCGGCCCGTCAGGAGAACATCCTGAAGGCTCAGCTCTCCCTCAACGAGGCGGCCGTTCAGAACCGCAACGTCATCATCGAGACCCGTCAGGACGTCATGGCCGGTTTCAAGGCCCGTCAAGACGCGGCGGTCAAAGCGACCCACGAAGCACTCGACCGCTTGGCCGAACTGGCGGATACACCGGAACGGCGCGGCACCGTCCTATCCATACACCAAACGGCCAATGCCTATCTCGAATATCTGAAGCGCTCGACCGATCTCGGCCTCGTCAACGACGCCGACCAGGCGATGAAGATCTCCCAGGAATTGGCCGCGCCGATCCGAGAAAAGCTCAGCGATCAGGTCCAGGCCCGCGTGCAGGTCATCGGAGAGGAGATGCAGCGGGAAAAGCGTGCAGCCGCGGCCGAGGTGGCGCGCACGACGACGCTTCTGGTGGCCGGCTCGGCTGTCGCGCTGCTCCTCGCCCTGGCGCTCGCCGGCAGCATCGTGGTGTTCGGCATCATCCGTCCGCTGCGCCGGCTCGTGGTGGTGCTGCAGCGGATGGCCAAGGGCGACATCGACGCTTTGATCCCGGAGGCGCGACGCGGCGACGAGATCGGCGAAGTCGGGCGCGCGGTCGAGGACATCAGGGAGATGGTGGCTCGGAAGGCTGCCGAGCAGGCCGAATTGCGCCACATCGCCGATGAGGCCGCCGCCGCCGAGCGCAAGCGCACGATGGTCGAACTGGCGGACCGGTTCGAGCGGGCGGTGGGCGGCATCGTCGACATGGTGTCGTCGTCGGCGACCGAGCTTCAGGCCACCGCCTCGACCATGACCGCGACCGCCACCGAAACCGCCAGCCAGGCCACCACGGTGGCCGCGGCGGCGGAGGAGGCCGCGACCAACGTCAACACCGTCGCCGCCGCCGCCGAGGAACTGGGCAGCTCGGTCGTCGAGATCGGCCGGCAGGTGTCGGGCTCGGCGGAACTCGCGCAGGCGGCCGTGAGCGCCTCCGATCGGACGGCGCATCTCGTGCAGGAGCTCAGCTCCGCCATGGTGCGCATCGGCGATGTCGTCGGCCTGATCAGCTCGATCGCCGGCCAGACCAACCTGCTGGCGCTGAATGCCACCATCGAGGCGGCCCGCGCGGGCGAGGCGGGGCGCGGCTTCGCCGTGGTCGCGGCGGAGGTGAAGGAGCTGGCCAACCAGACCGCGCGGGCAACCGACGAGATCTCGACACAGATCGGCCAGATCCAGGGCGTGACCGGTCAGGCGGTGTCCGCCATCGGCGGCATCGGCGGCCGTATCCGCGACATCGACACGGCGGCGGCGGCCATCGCCGCGGCGGTGGAGCAGCAGGGCGCGGCGACCCAGGAGATCGTCCGCAACGTCACGCAGGCCTCGATCGGCACCGCCGAGGTGACGAGCAACATCGCCGGCGTCGCCGGCGCGGCCGAGGGAACCGGCGCCGCCGCGAACCAAGTGCTCGGCGCAGCCGGCGAGCTGTCGCGCCAATCCGAGGCCCTGCGGGCGCAGGTCACGCAGTTCCTCACCTCGGTGCGGGCAGCGTAGAGCTTCGGCGCTCCGCAGGTGGGACGGCATGGCCCGGAGGGATCCTCCGGGCCATGCCGATTGCGGACTTACCGGAACGGCGGCTCGTCGAAGCTTCGGAGCTTGCGGGAATGCAGGCCGGCGCGGTCGGCGCGGAGCGTGTCGAGGGTGGCGAGCCCGATCCGCAGATGCTCCGCCACCGCCCGCTCGTAGAAGGCGTTGGCCGCTCCGGGCAGCTTGATCTCACCGTGGAGCGGCTTGTCGGAGACGCAGAGCAACGTCCCGTAAGGCACCCGCAGGCGGAATCCTTGCGCGGCGATGGTGCCGCTCTCCATGTCCACGGCGATGGCCCGGGAGAGGTTGATGCGCCGCCGCTCCTGGCTGAAGCGCAGCTCCCAGTTGCGATCGTCATAGGTGACGACGGTGCCGGTGCGCAGGCGCCGCTTCAGCGCCTCGGCCCGCTCGCCGGTCACCGATGCGGCGGCGGATTGCAGGGCGATCTGAACCTCCGCCAGGGCCGGCACCGGGATCTCCGGTGGGACGAGATCGTCGAGGATGCGGTCGCGGCGCAGATAGCCATGGGCGAGGACGTAGTCGCCGATGGTCTGCGACTGCCGCAGGCCGCCGCAATGGCCGACCATCAGCCAGCAATGCGGGCGCAGCACCGCGAGATGATCGGTGATGGTCTTCGCGTTCGAGGGACCGACGCCGATATTGACCAGCGTCGTGCCCTGGGGCGCCCCGTCCGGCCCCCGGCCGACGAGATGATAGGCCGGCATCTGGAACTTGTGCCAGGGAGAGGCGGCGATCAGGGCCGCCGGATCGGCCGAGGCGGCCTCGGCCCGCTCCACCACGATCCCGCCGGGCAGCACCAGGCGCTCCCCCTCCCCCGCCGCGAGGCGTTCCAGTCCGTGGCGGACGAAGCCGTCGACGTAGCGGTGATAGTTGGTCAGCAGGATCCAGGGCTGGATCTCGCGCCAATCCGAGCCTGTGTAATGCACGAGCCGCCGCAGGGAGTAATCGGTGCGCACGCCGTCGAACAGGGCGAGCGGGCGGGGATCGCCCGGCTTCTCCAGCCACAACCCGTCCACCACCTCGTCGCCGACCACCGAGAGCAGCGGCGCCGGAAACAGGGTGGCGAGATCGCTGGCGCTGACGCCGCTGCCGCCGAGATCGGTGCCGGGCTCCACCACGTAGGGATAGGGGATCTCCTGCCCCGAGAGGCCGACCTCGATGCCGGCCCCGTAATCGCGCACCAGCGGGCGCAGCTGTTCCAGAAGGTAGGCGCGGAAATAGCCCGGCTGCGTCACCGTGGTGGCGTAGAGGCCCGGCGCCTGGAATTTGGCGGTGGCCCGGTTGAGCCGCGGCACCGGCCCGGCCGGCTGATAGGTCAGGCGCAGCTCGGGATAGCGGAATTGCAGCCGTTCGGTCTCGTCGGGCGGGATGCGGTGCTCGAGATAGCGGGTCAGCGCCGTCTGAAGCGCCCGGGTCGCGCCCGCATGCAGGGCCTCCAACCGATCGACCGCGGCCTCCGCGTCGGCAATGGCCTCCATCGGCCGCAACTCGTCGATGACCATGCGCTCTCCTTGCCAACCGCCTCGGTCTCTACATCGGCCAGGGCTCCGGGACGAGCAAGCCGCCCGCCGGGCTGTCTTGCGGCCGAGGCGCCCGGCGGCGACAAGGCTCCGGTGACAGGATCGCGGAAAGGGTGGCGATGAGCGAGGATGTCGAGCGGCGCCCCGGCGAGGAGACGATTCCGCTGCCGGACCATTTCGATGCCGGCCTCTACTTCATCGGGCGGGTGCGCACACCCTGGCAGAGCCGGGCGGAATGCCCGAAGAACGGAACCCAGACCGATGCGGTCTGCACCCTGGACGTCGATGCACGCTACCATGGCGCGCTCCAGAACCTGGAAGGCGCCACCCACCTGATCGTGCTCTATTGGATGGACCGGGCCGCCCGCGACATCGTGCGGCAACAGCCGCGCCATGCGGAGAGCAGCCGGGGCACCTTCTCCCTGCGCTCACCGGCACGGCCGAACCCGATCGCCCTCGCGGTGGTAGAGCGGCTCGCCCTCGCCGACGGCATGATCACGGTGCGCGGACTCGACTGCATCGACGGCACGCCGCTCCTCGACATCAAGCCCTACTACGCCTCGACCGACAGCCGGCCGGAGGCCACGGTTCAACGGGCCGGCCGGTAGGAGCCGCCGTCTCTGGCGACGATGGCGCGATTCGGCGGCGGCTGGCCTCGGCTTCTCGCACCCGCGATGCCGTCGCCGGGCGACACGCCGAACCCTCACACCGCGGCAGCCATCGCCTCAAAGACGAAGGCGTGGCGTGCCGCCAGGGACGCGACATCACTGCCATAGCCGCCGCCGATCACGGCACAGAGCGGGATCTTCCGTGCGCGCGCCAGACCGACGACGTAACGGTCGCGGGCGAGAAGCCCCTCGTCGCTGAGGCAGAGGCGGCCGAGCCGGTCGTCCCGGTGGGGATCGACGCCGGCATTGTAGAAGATCAAGTCGGGATCGAAGCCCTGGACCAGGGCCGGCAGGTGCGCATCGAGCACCGCCAGATAGTCCGCGTCGCCGAGGCCGTCCGGCAGGCCGATATCGAGATCGCCCGGCACCTTGTCGTAGGGGTAGTTGCGCTCGCAATGGATCGAGAGCGTGAAGAGGTCGGGCTCGCGGGCGAGGCAATCGGCGGTGCCGTCCCCCTGATGCACGTCGAGGTCGATGACCATGGCACGGGCGATCCGCCCCTCCCGCCGCAGGGCGAGGGCGGCCACCGCCACGTCGTTGAACACGCAGAACCCGGCTCCGCCGGCCCGGCGGGCGTGGTGGCTGCCCCCCGCCGTGCTGCCGGCGAGCCCGTGGTCGAGGGCGAGGCGGGCGGCGCAGAGCGTGCCGCCGACCGAGGCGCGGGATCGGGCGGCGACCGCTTCCGTCACCGGCAATCCGATGGCGCGCTCGACCGCCCGGGGCACCTGGAACACCAGCACCGCTTCGACATAGGCGCTCTCATGTGCCCCCGAGAGCAGGACCGCGCCCGCCGGCTCCGGCGTGACGAACCCGTCGGGCGCGAGCCCGCGGGCGCGCAGGGTTTCGGCGAGCCGGCCATACTTGCCCATCGGGAAGCGGTGGCCCGCCGGCAGGGCGGCCTCGTAGGCCGGATGGAACACGATCGGCGGCAAAGAGCGGCTTCGCGGGCTGGCGGAAGACGAGTGTCACACGCCTGATAAGTGGGCCCTGCTAGGGGCGTCATGGGACGCACCGTCGCGCCCGATCCCAATACCGACGGGAGACGCCGCGCATGATCGCAACGCCGGAGAGCGGCGCGTCCGCCGCCCTCGCGCTCTGCGCCCTCGTCGTCCTCATCAACCTCGCGAGCCTCGCGGTGGCGGGCCTGCGCATCGGGCGGCGGGGCAAGCCCTCTGCCTTCCCGGCCGACGCTCCGGTCTCGGTGGTGCGCCCCCTGCGCGGCCTCGAGAGCTTCAGCGAGGAGACCCTGCTGGCGAGCTTCCAGCTCGATTATCCCGCCTATGAGCTGATCTTCTGCGTGGCGGATGCGAGTGATCCGATCCTGCCGCTGCTGGAGCGGATGCGGGCGGCGCACCGGCACATTCCCTCGCGCCTGATCCTCGGCGACGAGCGGATCGGCGGCAATCCTAAGCTCAACAATTGCGTGCGCGGCTGGGAAGCCGCCCGCTACGACTGGGTGATCCTGGCGGATTCGAACGTGCTGATGCCCGCCGACTACATCCAGCAGATGCAGGCGGCGTGGCGCGGCAAGACCGGCCTCGTCTGTTCGACCCCGATCGGCGCCCAGCCGGAAAACTTCTTCGCCGAGGTGGAGTGCGCCTTCCTCAACACCCTCCAGGCCCGCTGGCAATATGCCGGCGAGGCGCTGGGCCTCGGCTTCGCGCAGGGCAAGAGCATGCTCTGGCACAAGCCCTTCCTCGAAGCCCGCGGCGGCATCCGGGCCTTGAACGCCGAGATCGCGGAGGACGCCGCCGCCACCAAGCTCGTGCGCGCGGCGGGAAAGCGGGTGCATCTCGTCGCCTCGCCCTTCCGTCAGCCGCTCGGACGCCGCGACTTCTCCGAGGTCTGGTCGCGGCAGGTGCGCTGGGCCCGGCTGCGGCGGGTGACTTTTCCGCTGTTCTTCGCGCCGGAGATCGGCATCGGCGCCCTCCTGCCGCTGGTTCTGACCGGGCTCGTCGTCGGCACGGCGGAGGCGGCCCTCTGGCTCACCGGGGCCGGTGCGCTCTGGTACGGGGCGGAGATCGCGTTGGCAGCCCGCGCCGGCTGGCATCGCGGGCCGCGGCTGCTCCTTGCCTTCCTCGTCCGCGACGCGCTGCTGCCGGCGATCTGGGCCAGCGCCTGGGCCCGCACCGCCATCGTCTGGCGCGGCAACCCGATGGACATCCGCCCCCGCGACGCCGCCCCGCTGGGAACCGGCCCGAGCGCGGCCTGATGGCGTCGCCACGGCAAAGCTCTTGCTTGCAGCCCTCGCCTGTGGCCCCCTGGCGGGGCTGGGATGCGGGGACGCACGATGCCGACGCCTTCGACCGCGCTCGATAAGAGCCTGAATGCCTTTCACCTCTGGGGCATCGCCGTCGGACTGGTCATCTCCGGCGAGTATTTCGGGTGGAGTTACGGCTGGGCGCAGGGCGGCACGCTCGGCTTCCTCATCACCACCATCGCCGTCGCGGCGATGTACGTGGCCTTCATCTTCAGCTTCACTGAACTCACCACCGCGATCCCGCAGGCGGGCGGTCCCTTCGCCTATTCCCTGCGCGCCTTCGGGCCGACCGGCGCGGCGGTTGCCGGCTACGCGACGCTGATCGAATTCGTGTTCGCGCCGCCGGCCATCGCCCTCGCCATCGGCGCCTATCTCAACGTCCAGTTTCCGGGGCTCGACCCGAAGCACGCGGCGCTCGGGGCCTACCTGCTGTTCATGGGCCTCAACATCGTGGGCGTTCACATCGCCGCGACCTTCGAGCTGTTCGTGACGATTCTCGCCGTGGCCGAATTGCTGGTGTTCATGGGCGTCGTCGCCCCGGCCTTCAGTCTCGCGAACTTCACCGCCGGCGGCTGGGCCGGGCAGGACACCTTCACGCCCGCTGCTATCGGCGGCATCTTCGCGGCGATTCCCTTCGCGATCTGGTTCTTCCTCGCCATCGAGGGCGTCGCCATGGCCGCAGAGGAGGCCAAGGATCCGAAGCGCACGATTCCCATCGCCTACATCACCGGCGTGCTGACGCTGACCGCCCTCGCCTTCGGGGTGATGCTGTTCGCCGGCGCCGCCGGCGACTGGAAGAGCCTGTCCGACCTCAACGATCCCCTGCCCCAGGCGATGAAGCGGGTGGTCGGCGAGTCGAGCGGCTGGCTGCACATGCTGGTCTGGCTCGGCCTGTTCGGCCTCGTCGCCTCCTTCCACGGCATCATCATGGGCTATGCCCGCCAGATCTTCGCCCTGGCCCGCGCCGGCTTCCTGCCGGGCCTGTTCGCGCGGGTGCATCCGCGCTTCCAGACTCCGCATATCGCGACCCTGGCCGGCGGGGTCGTCGGCATCGCTGCAATTTACAGCGACAACCTCGTCAGCGTCGCCGGGCAGTCGCTCACCGCCAGCATCGTGACGATGGCGGTGTTCGGGGCGCTCACCATGTACATCATGAGCATGGCCGCCCTGTTCCGCCTGCGCCGGAGCGAGCCGGATCTCGCCCGGCCCTACCGCGCGCCGCTCTATCCCGTCGCCCCCGCCTTCGCTCTGACTTTCGCCGTGATCTGCCTCGTGGCTCTGGTGGTCTACAATCCGCTGATCTTCGCGATCTTCGCCGTGGTGATGGGCGTTGCCGTGCTGCTGGTACGCCTCGTTGCGAAGCCCGCCGCCAAGGCGCCGGCCTCCGCCTTCGACCCGGCGATCTGACCTCGAACGTTCGGGACATGGCAGCCCATGGGATCGGTATGAGAATCGGGATCCTCGAAACCGGCCACCCGCCGGAGCGGCTCGGCGGGCGCTTCCCGTCCTACGGCGCGATGGTGGAAACGCTGATCGGCGACGGCCACAGCTTCGCGCGCTTCGACGTGACCGCGGGCCGCTGGCCCGAAGCGCCGGAGACGTTCGATGCCTACGTCATCACCGGTTCGCCGGCCTCGGTCTACGATCCGATTCCCTGGGTCGAGGATCTGCTAGCCTTCCTGCGCGACCTCGATCCGACGACGAAGCTCGTCGGCCTCTGCTTCGGCCATCAGGCGCTGGCGCAGGCCTTCGGCGGACGGGTGGAGCGCTCGACGCGGGGCTGGGGCCTCGGGCTGCACGGCTACGACGTGGTGGAGCGCGCGCCCTTCATGGACGAGGCGGAGCGGATCGCCATTCCCGTGAGCCATCAGGATCAGGTCGTCGCCCTGCCGCCAGGCGCGCGCGTGCTCGCGGGCAGCGCCTTCACGCCCTATGGCGTGCTGGCCTATGCCGACCGCCCGGCCCTGTCCTTCCAGTGTCATCCGGAATTCGCGCCCGATTACGCGCACGCCCTCACGCAGGGTCACCGTGCCGGCGAAGCGAATCCCGATCTGGTGCAGGGCGCGCTCGCCTCTCTGGAGACACCGCATGACAGTGCCCGCGTGGCCGGCTGGATCCGGCGATTCCTTCAGGGCTGAATGGTGCGGGTAGAGGGAATCGAACCCCCACGCCTTTCGGCTGGCGATTTTGAGTCGCCCGCGTCTACCAGTTCCGCCATACCCGCGACGCCCCCGCCTCTTGGCACAAGCCGGGGCGCCGGGCCAGAGCGATTTTTTGCCAATCGCATCATCCGTCGCCCCGTTGGACCGGCCAGGGCCGATCCCGATCTCTGCGCCCGGACAGGACGATGAACGGGCGGCTTCGGGCGTCGCCGCAGGATGAGGCGGAATGGGCCTCGGCCGGGCGGAAAGCGCCGACGGAACGAGCCGATCAGCGCTGAAGCCGGAACGGATTGAAGTCCGTCCCGACGTCGAAATAATCGATCTGCTCGCGCCGCTTCAGCCAGCGGACGAGAGGCAGCGAAATGGGAAGAGCCAAGATTTCCCATATCACTTTGAGTATCCAGACAACGAAGCCCATTTCGAGCAATTGACCGGCTGGGATTACTCCGCAAAACGCGATGACGAGGACGATGGCGGTATCGGTCGCTGCCCCGAACACGGTCGATCCGATCATGCGCAGGGCGAGATAGCCTCCGCCGCTCGCGATCTTCATGCGCGCCAGAACATAGGCGTTCACGAATTCACCGCAGACATAGGCGATCATGCCCGCGAGTGCGATGCGCGGTGTCTGGCCAAGCAGCGCCGAAAACGTGTCCTGATGAGGCCAGAATGGCGCGGGCGGCAGGGCCGCGGCAGCGGTGTAGGAGGCAATCCAGAGCAGTTCGGAGATCAGTCCCGCCCACACGGCGCGGCGCGTGGCAGCATAGCCATAGACCTCTGTCAGGACGTCGCCGATGAGAAAAGTCAGAGGAAACAGCGCGATCGAGGCCGGAAACGTGGCTCCGGCGACCGCTGCGATCTTTCCTGAGAGAATGATGGTCGAGACCAGCGCTCCGCAGAAAACTCC
Source organism: Methylorubrum populi (assembly GCA_020741775.1). Classification (GTDB taxonomy): domain Bacteria; phylum Pseudomonadota; class Alphaproteobacteria; order Rhizobiales; family Beijerinckiaceae; genus Methylobacterium; species Methylobacterium populi_B. Next base: position 13,701 of record DYYG01000007.1, on the reverse strand, counting down.
CGTGATGAGACCGAGATAGCGCGGACCGTCGGCCAAGCCCTCCTCCTCACCCGAATCGACACTATCATAAGTTAATTGATATTGTCGGCCGTGGGAATGCGATCCGGCTGGCGGCTTCGGACATCACTCGCGCGCCGCGCGCCCTGCCGGGACGGGACCGATCCGATCCAGCGGAGCCCATATCGGACGAGGCTCGGCGCGCCTTGGTCCTGACCGGCCCGGGAGAGGCGGCTCCCGCTCATCGCGTCGGAACCCTCGCCTCCGGGCCGCTTCTGTGCTGAAAGGGCACCGCTTTCCGGACCCTGACGAGGCCCCATGATCCGCCGGCTCTACGAGTGGATACTCGCGCTCGCCGCCAAGCCCTCCGCGCCCTGGGCGCTCGGGGCGGTGGCCTTCGCCGAGAGTTCGTTCTTCCCCGTCCCGCCGGATGCGATGCTGGTGCCGATGGCGGTGAGCCGGCCCGACCGGGTCTGGTTCTACGCCACCATCGCCACCATCGCCTCCGTGCTCGGCGGCCTGCTCGGCTACGCCATCGGCGCGCTGCTGTTCGACTCGGTCGGGCAGTGGCTGTTCAACCTCTACGGGCTGGCCGACAAGGCGGAGACGTTCCAGGCCTCCTACGCCACCTACGGGCATTGGGTGATCCTGCTCAAAGGGCTCACTCCGATCCCCTACAAGCTCGTCACCATCACCTCGGGCTTCGCCCATTACTCGCTGTTCTGGTTCATCCTGCTCTCGGTCATCACCCGCGGCGCGCGCTTCTTCCTGCTCGCCGGGTTGCTCGGGCGCTACGGCATCGGCATCCGCGCCGCGCTCGACCGGCACCTCAACGTCGTGGTGGCCCTGTTCGCCGCGGTGGTGATCCTCGGCTTCGTCGCGTTCAAGGTGATGCTGTGAACCGTCTCCTCACCTTCCGCGGCGCGGCGCTCGCGGTGGCGCTCGGGGCCGCCGCGACGGTGGGTGCCGCCCTCGTGTTCGAGCACGGCCTCGGCTACGTGCCGTGCAAGCTCTGCCTGACGGAGCGGGTGCCCTATTACCTCGTCGTGCCGCTGGGCCTGATCGCGGCCCTGGCGCCACGGCGACCCGCGCGGCTGGTGCTCGGCCTGATGGCCGTCCTGCTGCTCTACGGTGCCGGGCTCGGCGTCTACCATGCGGGGGCCGAATGGGGCTTCTGGCCGGGCCCGAGCGATTGCGGTGGCGGCTCGGGGGCCGGGCCGGCGGATGTCGGCGATTTCCTGAAGAGCCTCGAACATGTGCGGCCGGTCGATTGCACGGCGGCCGCGTGGCGCTTCCTCGGGATCTCGCTCGCCGGCTGGAACGCCGTGATCGCGGCCGCCCTCGCGGCTCTCGCCGCGGCGGCCGCCCTGTTCGCTCAGCCGTCGAGGGGCCCGCACCAGCCGGGCAGGTAGCCGGCATCCGGCGATTTGGCGAGGCTCAGGGCGCTCTCCAGGGAGGCGGTGAAGTCGCGCTCGATCGCCTTCCGCTTGAGGTTGCGCCGCAGGAAGTCGGCCCACAGGAACTCGCTGAAGGGGGTGGTATCCTTGGCAAAGCCGCCGGCCCGGCGCAGCTCGCCCGCCAAGCTGCGAAACGGATCGTCGGTCAGCTCCGCGATCCGCTTCGGCACGTCGTCGAAGCCCACCCGCACGCCGTCCGCGTTGTAGGGGTGAACCCAGGACTTGTGGTCCGCCACCGTCCAGAAGGCATCCTTGTCGAGCTTGTGCAGGTCGGCCACCACCGTCACCAGCACGCTCTCCACCCCCTCTTCCTGCAGGGCGCGGGCGAGATGGTGGTGGTCGATCACGTAGTACCGTTTCTTCGGCCCGAGCAGCACGGGGATCATGTGCGAGCCGAGGAAGGCCGCCTTCTTGTCGGCATCGTGCGACCGCCAGCGGCGGCACTTCTCCTCGACCTCGCGGTAGCCCACCGTCATCTGCGTCGGCCGCAGCTCGGCAATCGGCACGGGGGTCAGTAGGGGTTCGCGCGGCGCCATCGCAGTCTCCAGTTTCAGAGAGATCGGGAGCGCAACGCCATCGCGGGCCAGCGGACAAGCGGCCAAGCTTCACGTTCTCGTGAAACCGCCCCCTCGACACCACACCGGGGCCACGGGTCGGACGAAATCGGTATTCTTTCTCCTTGCCGCAGGATCCGGTCTTGGGAAGACAGGACAAACAAGCGGGTTTCGGCCGGCTGCTTGTGCTGCAGCTTCCGGCAACTGGATTCACGTCAATGGCATCGGCCACGAAGGAAAGCGTCCTCCCGGCGCCGGCACGCCCCGCGCAGGCACACCGCTCCCTGGCCGGGCTCGACCTGCTGCGCTTCGGCGCGGCGGGTCTCGTCATGCTCTATCACCTCGCCTGTACCGCCTGGCTCGCTCCGTCGAGCGAAGCCGCCGTGCTGGTCGGACAGCCGATCCCGTTCCCGGCCCTCCTGCCCCTCAGCTCCCAGGGCTGGGTCGGCGTCGAGATGTTCTTCGTGATCTCGGGCTACGTCATCGCCTATTCGGCCGCCCGCGCGCGGCCTTCGGACTTCCTCGTCAACCGCGTCCTGCGGCTCATGCCGGGCGTCTGGTTCTGCGCCACGGTGTCGTTCGGGCTCGCCCTGATCTTCTTTCCGGATGGCCTCCTCGTTCTCGCCGAACGCTATGTCCGCACCCTCATTCTGTTTCCGGCGCCGCGCTGGATCGACGGGGTGTATTGGACCCTCGGGGTCGAGATCGCTTTCTACAGCCTCATCTACGCGCTGCTGGCGATGCGCCGGTTCGATCGGCTGGAGCCGGTGATCCTGGCCATCGGCCTCGTCAGCACCCTCGCTTGGTGCCTGGCGGCGATGCCGCTCTGGCCCGATCTCGGCCGGATCATCAGCACGCGCGGGGCCAAGCTGCTCCTGCTCACCCATGGCTGCCATTTCGCCCTCGGCGTGCTGCTGTGGAGCGGGATGCAGAAGGGCTTCACCGTTCGGCGCTGGCTCGGCCTCGCTCTCTGCCTGGTGGGGGGCCTGCTCCAGATCCGCTACGACAGCAGCTTCGTCGCCGCCGCGTTCGGCCTCGTGCGCGACGACCGGATGCCCCTGCTGCTCTATGGCGGCTTCCTGATCCTGTTCGGCCTCTCGCTGCGGGCGAACGCGGTTCTGCTCGACACCTATCCCGGCGTCACGGCGGCGAGCCGGAAGATCGGACTCGCAACCTATCCGCTCTACCTCCTGCACACCTTCATTGGCGCCCTGGCGATGCGGTTCGCCGCCGCCCTCGGCCTGCCACCCGCCATGATCCTCGCGGGCGGCTTCGGGGCCGCCATCGCCGCCGCCCTCCTGGTCTCCGGCTGGATCGAGCCGCCAATGCGCGCCTCGCTCAGGCGGGCGATCGAAGCCGGCACAGCCCGGCTGCGCAATCGCGGCCTTCTGGCAGCGGGCCGGCCCCTGCGCTCCGAACCGTAGGCGCCGGCCCCTCTGCGAAGACGGCGCGGCCCGGCCGGATCAATCCTGGACGTAGCCGCCCATGGCGCAGATCCTGGCCCATTCCGCCTCCGTGACCGGCTGCACCGAGAGGCGCGAATTGGTGACGAGTGCCATGTCCTTGAGGACTGGCTCGGCCTTGATCGCCTCGAGCGTCACCGGGCGCGGCATCGGCGCCACCGCCTTCACGTCGACCATGCCGAAGCGGCCGCTCTCGTCGGTATGGTCGGGGTAATAGGGCTTGATGACCGCGACGATGCCGACGACGGCCTTGCCCTCGTTGGAATGGTAGAAGAAGCCGCGCTCGCCGACCTGCATCGCCTGCATCTGCTTCTTAGCGAGATGGTTGCGCACACCGTTCCAGAAGGTGCCGCCCTCCCCCGCCTCGACCTGCTGATCCCAGGACCAGGTCGAGGGTTCGGACTTGAACAGCCAATAGGCCATGGCGCGGGACGGCTCCGATGGGGACAGCGCCTCCGCTTAGCGAAGAATCGGCCGAGCTTGAAGGGCGGGTTCCCCCCTCCCCCGCTCACTCGGCCTCCGCCTTGAGCGGGCGCGACAGCAGACGCGCCATCGCCCCGTCGACCGTGAGTTCGCCGGCGATCACGGCGGCCACGGCCTCGGCCACGGGCATCTCGATCTCCCGCGCACGGGCGAGGCCGACCAGGGCGGCGGCGGTGAAGGCGCCCTCCGCCAGTTTGCCGCCCGAGGCCTGTTCGGGCGTCGCTCCCTGCCCGAGGCGCTCGCCGAAGGCGAAGTTGCGCGATTGCGACGAGGAGGCGGTGAGCACGAGATCGCCGAGGCCCGACAGGCCCATCAGCGTCTCGGCCCGCCCGCCATAGGCGCGGGCGAAGCGCATCAACTCGGCGAAGGCGCGGGCGATCAGTGCGGCGCGGGCGCTCTCGCCGAGACCGCGCCCGGCGACGATGCCCGAAGCGATGGCGAGCACGTTCTTCCCCGCCCCGCCGATCTCGACGCCACGGACGTCGTCGGTGTGGTAGAGCCGGAAGGCCGGGCCCGAGAGCAACCCGGCGAGCCGCGCCGCCCGAGCCCCGTCCTCGGCGGCGAGGGTCACCGCCGTGGGCAGCCCGCGGGCCACGTCGGCGGCAAAGCTCGGCCCGGACAAGACCGCGACCGGCATGCCGGCGGGCAGCATTGCGGCGGCCACCGCGCTCATGAAGGCGTCGCTGCCCCGCTCGATGCCCTTCGCGCACAACACGACCTGCGCGTCGGGCCGCAGCGACGGGCCGAGGGCCGCGAGCACGCCGCGCAGGGTCTGGGCCGGCACCACCAGCAGCACCGTTCCGGCTTCGGCCAGCAGGCCGGCCACCGCCGTCGCCCGCACCTTCGGGTGCAGGCCGACGCCCGGCAGATAGCGTGCATTGACCCGGTCCTCCTGGATGCGCGCCGCAGCCTCGGCATCGCGCATCCAGAGGGTGACCGGGCGGCCGGCCGCCGCGGCGGCATTGGCGAGCGCCGTGCCCCAGGAGCCACCGCCGACGACCGCAACGGTCTCACTCAGGCCGTTCATTCCCGACTCCATCTCCGCCTCCGTCGGTCATCTCGCGCCGTCGTCGCGCATCCGCGCCCTCCTGCCAACCGCCTGTCCCTTGTTCACGGCATGACGCGGCCGGGAATCTCGGGATGCAAAGCGCGGCCGGCCCATACCAGGGTCGCCGGCAGCGGCAGCACGCGCGCATGGCTCAACAAGGGATCGGACCTGCAGGGGGAGATGCCCGATCGGGTTGGTGGCACCCTCCTCCAGGCAACCAACGTTAGGAATTAAGGCATGAAATGCGATGCGTTTTTAATAACAAAAATTAAACCACCATGATTGATATATCTTATCGCTGAAATATCCTCCCAACTTGCCGCACTCACCTAACAGGTGTCGGGTCATGTCGCTCTTCAGGTCTGACCTCAAATTCATCGCCGATGCGATTGATCGCTCGCAAGGGCGGATTGAATTCACGATGGACGGCACGGTCATCGATGCCAACGAGAACTTCCTGAAACTTCTTGGCTATACGCTGGCTGAACTGCGGGGGCAGCAGCACGCCATTCTCATGCCGCCGGAGGAACGCGACAGCGCAGCCTACAAAGCCTTCTGGGAGGCTCTGCGCCGCGGTGAATTCCAGGCGCGGGAGTTCCGCCGGGTCGGGAAGGACGGGCACTCGGTCTGGATTCAGGCATCCTACAATCCGATCATCGACCGGCGCGGACGGCCCTACAAGGTCGTGAAATTTGCCACCGACATCACGGAGCAAAAAAGGCGCTACGCGTATTACGAGGGCCAGATCGCGGCGATCGACCGCTCGCAGGCGGTGATCCAGTTCAAGCCGGACGGCACGATCATCGACGCCAACGAGAACTTCCTCAACGCCCTGGGCTACCGGATCGACGAGATCCGCGGCCGGCATCACAGCCTGTTCGTGGATCCGGAGGAGGTGAAGCGGCCGGCCTATACCGAGTTCTGGAAGGCCCTCGCGGAGGGCCGCTATCAGGCCGGAGAATTCCGCCGGTTTGCCAAGGGCGGCCGAGAAGCCTGGATCTATGGCTCCTACAATCCCGTCTTCGACAGCGAGGGAAAGCTCCAGGCGGTGGTGAAGTTCGCCAACGACGTGACGGAATCCGTGAACAGACGCCAGCGGCGTGCCGAGGGCCAGCGCGCGATCGAATCCGATCTCGGCGTCATCACCGGCGCCATGTCGGACGTCAGCCGGCAGGCCTCCGAGACGGCGGCGGCGGTCGCCTTGACCTCGGACAACGTTCAGGCGGTCGCCGCCGGCAGCGAGGAATTCGCCGCCTCGATCACCGAACTGAGCCGCCACGCCAGCCAAGCCCAAACCGCCGCCGACGCGGCGGTGGAGCGGGCCACCGAGGCCGGCGGGATCGTCAACGGGCTCAGCGCCGCCGCCGAGCGGATCGGTGAGGTGGTCTCGGTGATCCGCTCGATCGCAGACCAGACCAATCTGCTCGCCCTCAACGCCACCATCGAAGCGGCCCGGGCGGGGGCCGCCGGCCGCGGCTTCGCGGTGGTCGCCACCGAGGTCAAGGCGCTCGCCAGCCAGTCCTCCCGCGCCACGGAAGATATCGGCCAGCAGATCGCCAGTGTGCAGGAATCCACGGCCAAGGCCGTCGAAGCGATCCAGGCCATCGTCTCGACCATCACCAACCTGAGCGAGATCTCGATGAGCGTCTCCTCCGCCGTCACCGAGCAGGCCGCGGTGACGCAGGAGATCGCCAACAACATGCAGACCGCCGCTCAGAACGTCGAAGCGGTGCGCCGCAACACCGACGGGATCGCGGTGGCTGCGGGCGAGATCGACACCGCGGTGCAGAAGGTGACGGCAACCGCTCGCTCGATCACCTGACGGTCAGGTGGCCGGCGCGGCCTCGGCGAAGGGCCAGCGGGCACGGGCCGGGACGGTGAGGTCGTCGACCAGACCGAGGCGCAGGCGTTCGAGGCCGGCCCAGGCGATCATCGCCCCGTTATCGCCGCAGAGCGGCAACGGTGGGGCGACGAAGCCGAGGCCCACCTCGCCGGCCTGCGCCGCCAGAGCCCGGCGGATCGCCCCGTTGGCCGCGACTCCGCCGGCGGCGACGAGGGCGGTCGGATGGCCGGCGACCGTCGAGAAGGCGCGCAGGGCCACGCGGACCCGGTCCACCACCACATCCACCACCGCCGCTTGAAAGCTGGCGCAGAGATCGGCCACATCCTGGGTGGCGAGGGGTTCGAGGCGCTCGGCCTCGATGCGAAGGGCGGTCTTGAGGCCGGAGAGCGAAAAATCCGCCTGACGCCGGCCCAGCATCGGCCGGGGCAGCGCGAACCGCTCCGGATTGCCGTTCGCCGCCTGCCGCTCCACCTCGGGCCCGCCCGGATAGCCGAGGCCGAGAAGCTTCGCGACCTTGTCGAAGGCCTCGCCGATGGCATCGTCGATGGTGGTGCCGAGCCGCACGTAATCGCCCACGCCCTTCACTGCGACGAGTTGGGTGTGGCCGCCGGAGGCGAGCAGCAGCAGGTAGGGGAAGGCCAGCCCGTCGGTGAGCCGGGGCGTGAGCGCGTGCGCCTCCAGATGGTTGACCGCGAGCAGCGGCTTGCGCGCGACCAGCGACAGGGTCTTGGCGGTGACGAGGCCGATCAGCACGCCGCCGATTAGGCCCGGTCCGGCGGCGACGGCGATGCCGTCGATCTCGGGCAGCGCCGTGCCCGCCCGCTGCAGCGCCCGGGCGATCAGCCGGTCGAGCACCTCGACATGGGCGCGGGCGGCGATCTCGGGCACGACCCCGCCATAGGCCGCGTGCTCGGCGATCTGGCTCAGAACCTCGTTGGAAAGGATGCGGCCGCGTTCGTCGTCATCGAGCGTCACCACGGCGGCGGCGGTCTCGTCGCAGGTGGTCTCGATGCCGAGGATCTTCATGGGTGTCACGCTTGAGGCCCACACACCGTTGCGCGCCGGGGACCGGCCCGCTTACTCCATTCGTCGCGGAAAACCGGATCGGTGCCCCGCCGAAAAACGTCTACGACGAAAATGCGGGCCGAAACAGGTGAGGCCGGCGGGTGTGAGAGACGGGGACGGGCCATGCGGATCTGGGTGTCACGGCCCGAGCCGGGAGCGGGGCGCACGGCCCGGCATCTGGCCGAACGCGGCCATCTCGCCCTCGTTGCGCCGGTGCTGCGGATCGACCCGACCGGGACGACGCCGCCGGCCGGGCCGTTCGACGGGCTGATCCTCACCAGCGCCAACGCGGTGGCGCCGCTCGCCGCCACGGGCCTCGCCGGCCCGCCCGTCTTCGCCGTCGGCCGGCGCACCGCCGAACAGGCTCGGGCCGCCGGACTCGGCCGGGTCTTCTGCGCCGACGGTGACGCGGCAGACCTCGCGCGGCTGGTCGCGGAACATGTGAATCCGGGAAGCCTCCTGCTCCACGTGGCGGGGGAAGACCGCAAGGCCGAGCCCGAATCGAGCCTGCGGAGGGCGGGCTACGACATTCTGTCCTGGACCGCCTACGCGGCGCGGGCGCTGGAGACCTTGCCCGAGCCGGCGGCACGGGCTCTCGCCGGCGAGACCGGAATTCCGCCGCTCGCGGCCGCCCTGCATTATTCCCGCCGGAGCGCCGAAACGGCCGGGCGCCTGTGCCGTCAGGCCGAACTCAGCGGAGCGTTTCGGGCTCTGGCGCATTACTGCCTGTCTGCCGACGTGGCCGCAGGACTGGTCGAGCTCGGTATACCGGCCCATTTTGTGGCGGCGCGGCCAAGCGAGGAAGCCCTCCTCGCCGGTCTCGCGGCTGCGGATTGAGCCTCTCCCGCCTCCCCGGGGCGGACGAGGTTTCATCGAGCATGGGAGGACGGGGCTGTTACGACAGTTCCGATGGATGACGGCGCCGTTCCGCTCTTCTATGGGAGCGCACCGCGCCGGTGCGGCGGCTGAATGGAGCGAACGCCCGTGACTTCACCTAAGGACGGCCCGAGGGACGGTGCCAAGCCTCCGGAGCAGGCCAAGGAGCCGGTCAGGGATCAGGCGCAGCCCAAGCCCGCCGATCCGAAGGCGATGGGGAAGCTCGCCGACACGTCCGCGGCGAAGCCCGGGGCGGTGCCGGCTGTGAACCCGACCGATTCGGCGAAATCCGAGCCGACGAAGTCGGAACCCGCCAAGGCCGGAGCGACCGGCAGCAGCGCCCTGTCCCCGTCCGGCGGCGCGGCTACGGCGGCGAGCTCCGCCAAAGCCGCCGAGCCGGCCAAGCCGTCCCCGGCCGCATCCGCGTCGGCCCCCTCCGCCACGCCCGGCGGCAGCGCGCCGTTGAAGCCCGGCGCCACCGGAAGCTCCGCCGTGCCGCCGGCCGCAGCCGGCAGCCAAGCCAATCCGTCCAAGGATACGACCGCCAAACCCGACGCTCCCGCCAAGCCCGGCGCCACCGGAAGCAGCGCGATCAAGCCCGAGGCGGCGGCCTCCAACGGCGCCAAGCCAAACGAGAAGCCGAACGAGAAATCTGAGGCGAAGCCGGGCGCGACGCGGGTGACCGAGACCGCGGCGCTGACCGACGGCCCGATCCTCGATCTGAAGGCCAAGCGCCTCGCCGATCCGGCCGAGGCCGCCAAGCCGGGCGCGAAGCCGGAGGCTGGCAAGGACGGGTCGGCAGCTCCCTTCTCGGCCAAGGATGCGCCGAAGGCGGCGCCCGACCTCGCCGCCAAACCGGCCAAGGGCGGGCCGGGCTTCGGGTCGGTGGCCGCCTCGGGTCTGCTCGGCGGCCTGATCGGAGCGGGCCTGCTCTACGGCGTCACCACCTATCAGCGTGGTGCGGATCCCCGCCTCGCCGCCCTCGACAAGGCGGTGGCGGGGCTCGCCACGAAGGACTCGGTCGCCGCCCTCGACAAGCGCCTGTCCGCCAACGAGCAGGCGGTGAAGCCGGTGACCGAGGCTCTCGACCGTGTCGAGGCTGCGGCCAAGGCCGCGAACGAGCGCGCGAGCGAAGCCCTGCAGAAGGCGGGCGCCGCCCCCGCCTCCGGCGGTTCGGCTCCCGCGGCTCCGGCCGATCTCGTCGCCCGCCTCGATGCCCTCGACCAGCGCGTCTCGGCGCTGCAGGAGGAGCCCGGCCGCGACGGCACGGCGGAGGTGAAGACGGCGCCGGCCGCGGACCCGGCGGCCCTCGCCGCCCTCGACGACCGGATCAAGGCGCTCGAAGCGAACGGCGCCAAGGACCCGTCCGCCGATGTCACGGGTAAGTTCGCGGCCCTTCAGGGCGATGTCGAGTCCCGCACCAAGGCGAACGAAGCGGCCGACGCCGCCCTGGCGAAGCGCCTCGACGAGGTGCAGAAATCCCTGGACAGCAGAATCGCCGCGGCGACCCAGGAGGCCAGCCAGGCCGGCAAGCAGGCAGCCGAGACCGCGCAGACCCGCGTCGACGAGGCGAGCCGAAACCTTGACCGCAAGCTGCAGGAACAGGCCGACAAGATCGCCGCCCTGGACAAGACGGTCGATCAGAGCGCCAAGCAGGCCACGGTGCAGGCAGCGCTGCGGATGATCTCCGCCAACCGGATCGCCACGGCGCTCGATGCCGGCCAGCCCTATCCTGAGGCGCTCGCCAGCCTGCGCAATCTGGAGACGCCGGATTCGAAGCGGCTCGACGCGCTGGCGCCCTTCGCCGACAAGGGGGCCCCGACCGCCGCGAGCCTCGCTGCGGAGTTCCGGCGCATCTCCGACAAGGTCGCCGAGGCCAAGCGCGCCGCCCAGGCCAAGTCCGTGGCCGAGACCGGCAGCGTCAGCGACCGGCTGATGAACATGGCCAGCTCGATCGTGCAGGTGAAGCGGGTCGACTCGCCCGCGAGCCAGACCGGCTCGCAGGCCGGCGCGGGTGAGGCCTCGACGGCGCAGGTTCAGGCGGCACTCGACCGCGGCGACCTCTCGGCGGCGGCCAAGGCCTACGCCGCGCTGCCGGAGGAAGCCCGGGCCCAGGGCGGCGATTTCGGTGCCCGGCTCTCGGCGCGGGCCGAGGCGGGCCGCGCGGCGCAGGGGCTGCTCGCCGATGCCTTCACCGGCCTTCCGCCCGCACGCTGACCGGCGGGACCTGCGATCATGACCATGACGGACCCGCGCCCGGCGCGGCTCTTCCCTCTTCCACTCTGCCCGGGCCGCGAGCGCCCGCTCCCCGAGCTTCCAAGGAGGCCCTGACCCATGTGGCGCGCCCTCGTCTTCCTGGCCCTCCTCGCGATCGCCGCCTACGGCGCGGTGTGGATCGCCGACCATCCGGGCACCGTGACCGTGGTCTGGAATGGCTACGAGATCGGTATGAGCCTCGCCATCGCGCTGACCGGCGTGCTGGTGGCAGCAATCATCATCGGCATCATCTGGGCGATCATGTCCGGCGTGATCGGCCTTCCCGCCAGCATCAGCCGCTCCACCCGGGAGCGGCGGCGCAACAAGGGCCTCGCCTCGCTCTCGCGGGGCATGATCGCCGTGGGGTCCGGTGATCCGCTCGCGGCCCGCCGCCATGCGGGCGATGCCGAGCGGCTGCTCGGCAGCCAGCCGCTGACCCTTCTGCTGAAAGCGCAGGCCGCCCAGATCTCCGGCGACCGCGAGGCAGCGGAGCAGGCCTTCAAGCGCATGGCGGACGATCCCGAGACGCGGGTGCTCGGCCTGCGCGGCCTGTTCGTGGAGGCACGCCGCCGCGAGGACGAAGGCGCCGCCCGCGCCTACGCGACCGAGGCCGCACGGCTCGCGCCGAGCGTCACCTGGGCCAACGAAGCGGTGCTGGAAGCCCAATGCGCCGACGGCGAGTGGTCGGCGGCGACGGAGACGGTGGAACGCCGCGCCTCCCTCGGCCTGATGGACAAGAGCGCAGCTCGGCGCCAACGGGCGGTGCTCCTCACCGCAGCGGCCCAGAGCCACGAGGCCGGTGAGCCCGACACCGCCACCGAGCAGGCCCTCAAGGCCGTCAAGCTCGCCCCCGAACTGGTGCCGGCGGCGGTCATCGCCGGGCGGCTGCTCGCCCGACGCAACGACCTGCGCAAGGCCGCCAAGATCATCGAGGCGGCCTGGAAGACGACACCTCACCCCGAATTAGCCAAGGTCTATCTCAACCTGCGCACCGGCGACTCGGCCCGCGACCGGCTGGCCCGCGCCGAGACTCTGGCCAAGCTCTCCTCCTGGGATCCGGAATCCCGTCTCGTGATCGCCCAGGCGGCGCGGGAGGCCCAGGAATTCAGCCGGGCCCGCGAGGCCCTGGCGCCCCTGCTGAACGACCGGCCGACGGTGCGGGTCTGCCAGATGATGGCGCGGATCGAGGCGGCCGAGCACGGGACCGAGAGCGGTCGCTCCCGCGAATGGCTCGCCCGCGCCGCCCGCGCCCCGCGCGATCCGGCCTGGATCGCCGATGGGGTGATCTCCGAGCGCTGGGCGCCGGTCTCGCCGGTCACCGGCCGTCTCGACGCCTTCGTGTGGAAAACCCCGCCGGAGATCCTGGCAGGCCCCGAGGAGGACGAGGCGCCCGCTCCGATGCCGTCCGATCCGGTGGCTCCGGCCGAGCGGCCGGCGGCGGCACCGCTGCCTCCGATCACCTCGGACAGCCCGGCCCCGTCGACGCCCGGCTTCCTCCAGACCGGCGCGGGAACGCCCTCCACCGTTCCGTCACCTGCCCCGGTCAACGCGCCCGCCGGCCCCGCCACCCCGGCCGCGCAGGCCGCTCCCGCCGAGCGGCCCCGCCGCATCGCCTGACCCGCTCCGCCGCCCGGCCCTGTGCCGGGCGGCACAAAGGTGGCGCGGGGCGCATTCTTCGCCTTGCCAGATGCCGGTACCCCGGCTACAGACCCGCCACCTGCTGCACGTGACCCACGCCCGGCGCTCCAAGCGCCCGCGTCGATCCCCGGCAGGCTCCGGAGGGGTGGCCGAGTGGTTGAAGGCGCACGCCTGGAAAGTGTGTATACCGGAAACGGTATCGCGGGTTCGAATCCCGCTCCCTCCGCCACTTCAAATCAGCCGAAGATTCTAAGGTGATCTGAGGTACTTGTGCGACACCAGGGCAGTAGCGCCCCCCGAGTGGCACCCCGAGATGTCCTCCAGTCCATGGTGAAACCGGATGACTACCGAAATTGGTAAGCATGCGGGGAACGCTACCAAGAACCCGACTCCGACCCTCTTGTCAGGCGGTCGCAGGTTATCCAAAATGTTTGGAGTTGGACTAAGCGGCTTGATTTCCGCCGCGTGTTGCGTCTGTCCGACGTCAGACTAGGATTTTTTGCTGCGCAACTCGCAGCTAGGAAATGGGGGCAGCAACACTGCCGCCCCCACTCGTCTACGTCCGTGAGGGTGCGCCTCGTAAACGAACCTCACTGACGGGCTGGCAGACCTGCCCGGGTAATCACCTGGGCAGGCTGCGGCAGTGCGAGCAAACGTGCTCCCACTTTCCGAGCCTGTAGCGCCAATAATCTGTGACGCTGACGGACTTCGGGAACGAACAAGACACCCGCATGATGGGCCTCCGAGGTTACAGGCGTTGCCTGCTCCGGCACCAAGCCGAAGATCCTTGGAGTTTGCGGCTGGTGCCGCCGGACCCATCAAGAGGCCACACAGGGCTCCCTTCATCGTCCGCCGAACCGTAGCTCGGACGAGGAGACATTTCCTTTCGCTTAGAGCGTTTTCGGCTTGAGCTGAATCGGCTGTGCGGGGTTCACGCAGCGGTGTAGGGCTGATTCATTGTACGCTCCCGATGAGGAGCGCGGCATGGGCCGACCCTACAGCCAGGACCTACGCGAACGCG
>DYYG01000006.1 GCA_020741775.1 Methylorubrum populi | reverse complement strand
CGCCGCCGCCGGCCGCCTGCTGGCGGAAGGGGAGGCGACCCGGATCGGCGCGGGGCTGAGGGACAGGGCCTTTCCGTTCGCGGTGCTGTGCGGGCGGGGCAGTTCCGGCCATGCCGGCGTCCATCTGCGCTACCTGATCGAGACGCGGCTCGGCCTGCCGGTCTCGGCGGCGGCGCCCTCGGTGGTGACGGGCTATGACCGTCCGCCCCAGGTCGCGGGGGCGCTGTTCGTGGTGATCTCGCAATCCGGCCGCTCGCCCGATCTGGTCGCGGCGACCGAGGCCGCGCGGGCGGGCGGGGCGCTGACCCTGGCCGTGGTCAACGATCCCGAATCTCCCGCCGCGCGGGCGAGCGATCTCGTCCTGCCGATCCTGGCCGGGCCCGAGCGGGCGGTCGCCGCGACCAAGACGGTGACGAACTCGCTGATCGCGGGCTCCGCCCTGGTGGCGGCCTGGGCCGGCGATGCGGAGCTGGGGCAGGGCCTCTCCGCCCTGCCGGAGCGGCTGGACCGGGCGCTCGCCCTCGACTGGTCGACCTGGACGACGGATCTGGCGCAGGCCCCGGCCGCCTTCGTCACCGGGCGCGGCCACGGGCTCGGGCCGGTGCGGGAGATCGCGCTCAAGCTCGGCGAGACCCTGCGCCTGCCGGCGCTGGGCTATTCCGCGGCCGAGCTGCGCCACGGCCCCCGCGCCTCGGTCTCCGCCGCCACCCCGGTCCTGGCGCTGCGGCAGGCCGACCCCCTGGCCGAGGGTGTCGATGCCCTGGTGCGCGACCTCTCCGGGGACGGGTTGCGGGTGCAGGCCTGCGGCGGGCCGCTCGGCAGCCTGCCCTGGATCGGGGACGGGCACCCGGCCTGCGACCCCATCGCCATGCTGGTCCCGGCCTATCGGGCGATCGAGGCGGAGGCCCGCCGCCGCGGCCTCGACCCGGACGCGCCCGCCGGCCTGACCAAGGTCACGGAGACGCTGTGATGGTGGGCGCGGGACGCGTGCCGGGGCTCCGCCCCGGCGCCCCGGCAAAGGGATGATCCCGTTGCGAACCCAAACCGATCAAGCATTGTCCGCCGAGGCTGTCTTCGACGGCGAGCGGATCCTGCGCGACCGGGTCGTCGTGTTGCGCGGCGGGCGGATCGCCGATCTCGCCGCCGCGCCGCCCGCGGGCGTACCGGTCACCCCTCTGCCGGCGGGCGCGATCCTGGCGCCGGGCTTCGTCGATCTTCAGGTCAATGGCGGCGGCGGGGTGCTGCTCAACGACGATCCGAGCGTCGCGGGCATCGCCCGGATCGCGGCGGCACACCGCCGGGGCGGCACCACCGCCCTGCTGCCGACCCTCATCACCGACACCCGCCCGGCGATCCGCGCCGCGATCGAGGGCGTCGCGGCGGCGCTGCGGGCGGGCGTGCCGGGCCTCCTCGGAATCCATCTTGAAGGGCCTTTCCTCAGCCCGGAGAGGATCGGCATCCACGATCCGTCGCGTCTGGCGCAGTTCGGGCCCGGCGACGCGGCGCTTTTGACCGGGCTGGGCGGGGACGGCATCACCCTGGTGACGCTGGCGCCCGAGCGGGTGCCGCCGGGGGCGGTGGCCGATCTCGTCGCCCGCGGCGCCCGGGTCTGTGCCGGGCATACCGCCGATCCCGGCCCGGCGATCCGGGCGGCGATGGGCGAGGGGCTGTCCGGCTTCACCCATCTGTTCAACGCCATGTCGCAGCTGGGGCCCCGCACGCCCGGCGCGGTCGGCATCGCCCTGGCCGAGGAGGGGGCGTTCGCCGGGATCATCGCCGACGGCCACCATGTCGGCGACGATCAGCTCCGCCTGGCCCTGCGCCTCAAGGGGCGGGATCGGCTGATGCTGGTGACCGATGCGATGCCCCCCGTCGGCGACCTCCGGGCGGACGCCTCCTTCACCCTGTTCGGCCGCCGCATCGCGCGCGTGGGCGATCGTTTCACCGGCGAGGACGGGACGCTGGCCGGCGCCGCGATCACCATGGCCCAGGCCGTGCGGCACATGAGCCGTCGGGGCGGCGCCTCCCTGGAGGAAGCCCTGGCGATGGCCTCGCTGACGCCTGCCCGCTTCCTCGGGCTCGAGGCGCGGCTCGGCCGGATCGCCCCCGGCCATGCCGCCGACCTCGTCGCGCTCTCCGCCGATCTCGACGTGCTCGGCACCTGGATCGGCGGGGAACAAGCCCCCTGAACCGCGGTTCGCCCCCTCACGAAGTCCAAGAGGTTTGAACCGATGAGAGATTCGTTTCGAGGCGGCCTCGTCGCCCTGGCCGCCACGCTCGCCCTCGCCCTGGCCGGTCCCGCCTGCGCCCAGGGTGCCGGCGCCAACGCGGGCAGCGGCCTCTCGCCGTCGTCGAGCGCCACCGGCAACGACCGCACGGCCGGGGTCAATAACGGGAATTACCGGCGGCCCGGCGGCTACGGCACGCGGCGGGGCTACCGCTCGGGCAAGGCTCGGCCGCACCGGATCATCCGGGGCCGCGCCCACCGGTACTGAGCGGAAGCCCCGCGTCGGCCGGCCGGCCCGCCGCTCCGGGTCTCTCGGTGTCGCAGGGCCGAACCCCCGCTTCCGGCGGAACGTTGGCGCGGCGCGCATCGACCGGGAGCGACCGTGACGGACAGACCCATCGCCGACTACGCCGTGATCGGCGATACCTGCACCACGGCCCTGATCGCCCGCGACGGTTCCCTCGATTGGCTGTGCTGGCCCCGGCATGACGGGCCGGCCGTGTTCCTGGCGCTGCTCGACGCGGAGCGGGGCGGCACCTGCCGCCTCGTCCTCGACGGCCTGAGCGGGACCACCCGCCGCTATCTCCCCGGCACCACGATCCTGGAAACCACCTTCGTCACCGCCACCGGCCGGGCGGTGCTCACCGACTTCATGCCGCTCCACCCGCACGAATCCGTGCCGGACGAGGGGCCGGACGGCCATGCCCAGGGCCGGCTGGTCCGCCGCTTCGCCTGCGAGGCGGGGCAGGTCTCCGGCCGCTGGGAGCTGCGTCCGACCTTCGATTACGCCCGCGCCCCGACCGAGGCGGTGACGCAAGCGGACGGCCGGATCCGCTTCAGGGGCGGGGGCGAGACGATCCTCGCCGCCTGCACGGTGCCGCTGGAGCGGCGCGGTGCCGCCGCCGAAGGCGCCTTCTCGCTGCGGGCCGGCGCGCGCGCCGATCTGGTGATCGCCCATGGGGACGACACGGTGGAGGAGGGGGTGTCCGAGGCGGTCGATGCGTCGCTGGCCGCGACGCGGGCCTATTGGGAGGAATGGTCGGGCCGCTGCACCTATCGCGGCCCCTATCGCGAGACGGTCCTGCGCAGCGCGCTGACCCTCAAGCTCCTGACCCACGGCCCCTCCGGCGGCATCGTCGCCGCCGCGACCGCCGGCCTGCCCGAGGCGGTGCCGGGGAACCGCAACTACGATTACCGCTACGTCTGGATGCGGGATGCGAGCTTCACCGTCACCGCCTTCGTCAATCTCGGCTATGACCGGGAGGCCGCCGAGTTCCTGCGCTTCCTGCGCGAGGCCGATCCGAGCCGGGGGCGCGACCTGCATCTGATGTACGCCCTGCGCGGCCCGGTGCCGGCCGAGCAGGCCCTCGACCACCTGCGCGGCTGGCGCGGAACCGGCCCGGTGACGATCGGCAACGCCGCCGCGGAGCAGGACCAGTACGACATCTACGGCGAGTTCCTGGTCGCCCTGCACGGCTATCTGGAGGCGGTCGATTTCGATCCGCCGGTCAAGGTCAACGACCATCTGCCCGAGGCGCTCGCCCACCTCACCGGCCACATCGTCAGGGCCCGCCACGCCCCCGATCACGGCCTGTGGGAGATGCGCACGCGCAAGCGACAGAGCCTTCACACCAAGGCCATGCTCTGGGTCGGGCTCGACCGCGCGGTGCAGATCGCCCGCTCCGATCCGAAGCACCAGCTCGCCGATCCCGAAACCGTCGCGGGCTGGGAGCGGGCCGCGCGGGAGATCCGCGCCGAGTACCATGACAGGGGCTGGAACCCGTCGCGCGGCGCCTACACCATGGCCTACGATTCGGACGACCTCGACGCGGCGGTGCTCCGCGCCGTGCTGTTCGATGCCTTCGACCCCCACGATCCGCGCGTTGCCGCGACCCTCGACCGGGTCGGCGAGGAACTCGGGGCGGGCGACCTTCTCTACCGCTACCGGGTCGAGGACGGTCTTGAGGGTGACGAGGCGACGTTCTCGGCCTGCGCCTTCTGGCGGGTCGGATGCCTTGCGCTGGCCGGCCGCACCGACGCGGCGACGGCCCTGTTCGAGCGGCTGATCGCGCGGGGCAACGATCTCGGCCTGTTCGCCGAGGAGATCGACGCGGAGAGCGGCGAGCAGCGCGGAAACCTGCCGCAGGGCTTCACCCACATGGCGATCATCAACCACGCCGTCCGCCTCGCCGCCACCACCTGGGACGGCGAGACCCGGACCGAGGAGCCGGATTGCCGGGCGGAGCCCGCCGCCGCGCCGGCCTGACGCCGGGGTGACCATGGCCGCAATCGACACAAACCCGACCGATTGTCGGGTTAACCCTTCTTCCGAGGGTGCGGCGATGCGGAGGACGTCCGATGCGAAGCTACAACCTGTTCCGCCGTAGGGGCAGGGAATCGCTCTGCTGCGCGGTTCCGGAGAGCTGCGCCGTGCCGCATTTCGTCGGTGGCCGCCGCTGGACCTTCGGCGGCCGGATCGACGGCAGCGTCACCCCTCCCCCCGGCTTCGACGACCGGGCTGCGGTCACGGCGGTGCGCTTCAACGGCTTCTACCTGTTTCAGTGTCTCGACGAGCGCGAGGGCGGGCGGCCCGATGGCTCCTGAGCCTGCATGTCCAGGATCACGGCGAGCATTCTTTAACAGCCGCCGTGTCAGACAGGCCTGAACGTTCGGACTGGAGGCCGATCATGACCGTCGAAAGGCGCCAGGAGCTTCGCAAGCGGAGCTTCCTCAAGGGCCGGATTCATTTCAACAAGGGGGCATCCAGCATGGATTGCCTCGTCCGCGACTTCTCGGACGCGGGCGCGCGGCTGGAGCTCAGCGAGACACGCACCCTGCCGGAGAGTTTCGACCTCTACATCCCGCAGAAGGAGACGACCCTGCGTGCGACCCTGCGCTGGCTCCGCGAGGGGGATGTGGGTGTCGCTTTCGATACGCAGAAACCCGCCTCTTCCGAACCGGCGGCCGACCCGTCCCTCGCCGTCCTGCTGCGCCGGATCGCCGAGCTGGAGGCCGAGAACGCCGCCCTGCGCTCGGTGATCGCGACGAAGGAGGCGGCGAGCGGGGCGACGCTCGCCTGATACGGCGTCCAGCCGAGCGGCCCCCGAAGGGCAGCAGGAAGGATCAGCCCTCGTCCAGCGCCGCCCGGATGCGCGCGGCGTGCTCGGCCAGCACGGCATTGTCGGCCATGCCACCCTCGTGGCGCTTCAGCGGCACCCCGTCATGCCGCGGCACGAGGTGGAAATGCAGGTGGAACACCGTCTGCCCGCCGGCCGGCTCGTTGTACTGGAACAGCGTCAGCCCGTCCGCCGCGAAGGCCTTTTTCACGGCGCGGCCGACCCGTTGGACCGTTCCGATCAGGGCGGTGAGCGTCTCGGGCTGCGCGTCGAGCAGCCCGCGCGAGGGCGCCTTGGGGATCACCAGGGTATGGCCCTCGCCCTGGGGCATCACATCCATGAAGGCGAGGCTGTGCTCGTCCTCGTAGACGGTGTGGGCGGGGATCTCCCCACGCAGGATCTTCCCGAAGACGTTGTCCGGATCGTAAGGCGTCATCGCAGGGCTTCTCCCATTCGCGCGGCAGGTTGCACGGGTGGCTACGACCCGTCCACCGTTTCGGCAACCTTGGCCGCTGCCGTGGCGTTGACAGCCCCGTGACGGCGCGCCTCTTGCGCGCCGTCCTGGCCGCCGCATCCGGAACGATGCGCGAGGCATCTGTTTTCGCATCGTCTTTTCCCGAAGCCGGAAGCCACCTTTCGGGACGATGCGCCGGGGGAGAGCGGGACATGGCCGAGAGCACGGGTGCGATCTACACGGCGGCGGGCGCCAACCTCGCCATCGCGGCGGCGAAGTTCGTCGGCGCCTTCCTCACCGGCTCGACGGCGATGCTGGCCGAGGGGGCCCATTCCCTGGTCGACACCGCCAACCAGATCCTGCTGCTGTTCGGCCTGAAGCGGGCGAAGAAGCCGGCGGATGCCAAGCACCCGTTCGGCTACGGTCGCGAGGTGTATTTCTACGCCTTCATCGTCGCCCTGTTCATCTTCCTGGGCGGCGGCATCTTCGCGATCTACGAGGGCGCTCACAAGATCGAGCATCCCGAGCCCGCCGCCGACGCCACCCTGTTCGGATTCCACCTCTCCGGTTTCTGGGTGAACGTGTCGATCCTCGGCTTCGCCATCCTGGCAGAAGGCTTTTCCTGCCTCGTGGCGCTGCGGGCGTTCTGGGCGGAGAAGGGCGAGCGCGGCGCGATCACCGCGATCCAGCGCAGCAAGGATCCGGCGCTCTACACCATCCTCGTCGAGGACGTGGCGGCGCTGATCGGCCTCGTCATCGCCATGGCCGGCGTGACGGCGGCCCATGTGCTCGACCAGCCGGCCCTCGACGGCTGGGCCTCGATCGGCATCGGCCTCGTGCTCGTCGGCATGTCGATCTTCCTGATGATCGAGACCCACGGCCTGCTGATTGGCGAGGCCGCCGACCCGGAGGTGGTGCGCGCGATCCAGGCGGCGGTGGGCGAGGAGCGGGCGGTGCAGCACGTCAACGAGGTGCTGACCCAGCATCTCGGCCCCTCCGACATCCTGGTGAATCTCAGCCTCGATTTCGCCGACGACATTCCCGCCGGCGAGGTCGAGCGGACGGTCGCGCGGCTGGAGCAGCGCATCAAGGCGCGGAACCGCACCGTCACCCGCGTCTTCATCGAGATTCAGGCCAAGAGCGCCCACGCCGCCGGGGGAACGGTCCCGCCCACGGGTTCGGATGCGGCTCCGCCCGGTTCCGCCGTGCCGGCCTGAGGCGGAGCTAAATCTTTTCCCCTTCGCGCGCGTTTTCCTCGCACGCGAGCAGGGCCGCCTTCCGCGCGGGGCCCCAGCGATAGCCCGACAGCGTCCCGTCCGAGCGCACCACCCGGTGGCAGGGAATCGCCACGGCGATCCTGTTGGCGCCGCAGGCCATGGCGACGGCGCGCACCGCCGCCGGCTCGCCGATGGCGCGGGCGATCTCGGCATAGGTCGCGGTCGCGCCCGCCGGGATGCGGCGCAGGGCCTGCCAGACCCGCTGCTGGAAGGCGGTGCCGCCGATATCAAGGGGCAAGGGGAAGGCACCTCCCGGCTCCGCGACCAAGCGCACGACCGCGGCCACCGTCGACGCGAAATCCGGCGCGCCGGCCACGATCTCCGCTTTCGGGAAGCGTGCCGCGAGTTCGCCCCGGAGCGTGTCGGCCGCGTCGCCGAGCAGGATCGCGCAGATCCCCCGCTCGGTGGCCGCCACCAGCACCAGCCCCAGGGCGCAGGGGCCGACCGCGAACACGATCCGCTCGCCCGCGCCTCCCTTGCGATAGGCCGAGGGGCTCATGCCGAGCCGTTCGCCCGCGCCGGCATAGAACCGGCTCGGCGCGCCGTAGCCGGCGGCGTGGAGGCTCTCCGTGACGCTGCGCCCCTCCGCGAGGCTGTCGGCGGCGCGGCCGGCGCGGTGGGCCGCGGCATAGGCCTTGGGCGTCACGCCGGTCACCGCCTTGAAGACCCGGTGAAAGTGGAACGGGCTCAGGCCCGCCGCGCCGGCCAGGACGCCGAGGGAGGGCGGCACCTCCGCCGCCTCGATCAGCCGGCAGGCACGGATCACGGCCTCCGCCTGCCGCGCCGACCGGGCCGCCTCGTCCGGCCGGCAGCGGCGGCAGGGCCGGAAGCCCGCTTCCTCGGCCTCCGCCGGGCTGGCATGGAATGACAGGTTCTCGGGCCGCGCCGCCCGCGACGGGCAGCCCGGCCGGCAATAGATGCCGGTGGAGCGCACCGCGTAGACGAAGCGTCCGTCGAAGCCGGCATCGCGCGCGGCGACCGCCGCGCGCATCCGGGCCTCGGTGAGCGGCTCTCCCTCGGCGGGGACGGTGTCGGGTTCGGCGAGCATGGGATCGCTCCGGAATGGTGTCGGATGAGCCATCCTGACCGAGCGGTGCGGAGGGCGCATCCCGTCCCTTGCTCTCACATCCTCACGCCGCCGCGCGCCGCTCCACCATCCGCGCCAGATAGGCGGCCCCCAGCGGAATCAGGCTGTCGTCGAAATCGAAGCTGGCATTGTGCAGGCCCGGCCCCGGCGTGGCTCCGAGCCAGGCATAGGCGCCGGGCACGGCCGCGACCATGTCGGCGAAATCCTCGCTGCCCATGCGCGGCACCGTGTCGGCCACGACGTTCTCGGCGCCGAACAGCTCGGTGGCGATCTCGGTGGCGGCCGCCGCCTGCTCGGGGTGATTGTCGAGCACCGAGAACACGTCGCGCAGGTCGACCTCGATGGTGGCGCCGTAGGCCGCGGCGAAGCCCGCCGCCAGCTCACGGATCCGGGTCGCGATCAGCCGGCGCAGGTCGGCATCGAAGGTCCGCACGGTGCCGGCGAGATGCGCGCCCTCGGGGATGACGTTGTAGGCCGCCCCCGCATGGATCTGGGTGATCGAGACCACGGCGGATTTGAGCGGATTGCTGTTGCGGCTGACGATCGACTGCATCGCCTGGGCCAGAGCCGTGGCGACCATGATCGGGTCGATCCCCTGATGCGGCATCGCCGCGTGCGCGCCGCGGCCGGTGATGCGGATGTCGAAGAAGTCAGCCGCCGCCATGATCGGGCCGGGCCGCAGCTGCAGCACGCCGTGCGGCCCGTGCGGCGCATTGTGGATCGCGTAGATCTCGTCGACCGGGAATGTGTCGAACAGGCCGTCGGCGATCATGGCGCGGGCGCCGCCCAGGCCTTCCTCGGCCGGCTGGAACACGAACACGGCGGTGCCGGCAAAGTCCCGCGTCTCGGCGAGGTAGCGGGCGGCGCCGAGCAGCATGGTGGTGTGCCCGTCATGGCCGCAGGCGTGCATCTTGCCCGGCACGGTCGAGCGGTAGGGGAGGTTGGTCTCCTCGGTGATCGGCAGGGCGTCCATGTCCGCGCGCAGCCCGATCCGGCGCGGGCCGGGGCGCCCCTGGAGGACGCCGACCACGCCGGTCTTGCCCAGGCCCCGGTGGACCTCGATGCCGAACCGCTCCAGCTGCGCAGCGACGATGCCGGAGGTGCGGACCTCCTCGAAGCCGATCTCGGGATGGGCGTGGAGATCCCGCCGCAGGGCGGTCAGCTCGTCGGCATAGCTGCGGATACGGTCGATCGGGCTCATTCTCCTGCCTCCTCGCAGGTCTGGCGGAACGGCGACATCTGCGCGTACTCGGCGATCCCCGCCCGGACGGCGTTGCGCTCCCGCTCCAGGTAATCGGCCACGGCGCGGCCGAGCGCCGGATCGGCGATGTCGTGGGCCGAATGCATCGGCACCGGACGGTAGCCGCGGGCGAGCTTGTGCTCCCCCTGCGCCCCGGCCTCGACGCGCTTCAGGCCCCGCGCCAGGGCGAAATCGATGGCCTGGTAATAGCAGACCTCGAAATGCAGGAAGGGGTGATCCTCGATGCAGCCCCAATTGCGGCCGTAGAGCGCCGTGTCGCCGATGAAGTTGATGGCGCCGGCGATCGGCGTGTCCCCGTTCCGGGCGATGACGAGCAGGATGCGCTCGGCCATGCGCTCGCCGATCAGCGAGAAGAAGGTCCGGTTGAGATAGGGCCGACCCCATTTGCGGGAGCCGGTATCCCGGTAGAATTCGTAGAAGGCGTCCCAATCGGCCTCACGGATGTCCGATCCGGTGCGGTGTTCCACCGTCAGCCCCGCGCTCAAGGCCTCCCGCCGCTCGCGCCGGATCGCCTTTCGCTTGCGCGAGGCGAGGGCCCCGAGAAAATCGTCGAAGCCGGCATAGCCCTCGTTGAGCCAGTGGAACTGCTGGTCCATGCGCGGCAGCATCCCGAGGGCCTGCGCCTGCTCGGCCTCGCGCTTGCGCATGAAGGTGACGTGGATCGAGGAGGCGTCCGTCTCGCTCCGCAGCGCCCGCAGGCCGGCGACGATGGCCGCGGCCGCCCTGTCGGGATCCTCGCCGGGCGCGATCAGGAAGCGCGGGCCGGTCACGGGGGTGAAGGGCACGCTCACTTGGAGCTTCGGGTAATAGCTGCCGCCGGCCCTCTCGTAGGCGTCGGCCCAGCCGTGGTCGAACACGTATTCGCCCTGGCTGTGGGATTTCAGGTAGCAGGGCGCCGCGCCGACGAGCCGGCCCTCGCGCTCGACCCGGACATGCAGCGGTAGCCAGCCGGTGCGGCGGGAGACGCAGCCCGCTTCCTCCAGGGCCGAGAGAAAAGCGTGGCAGGTGAAGGGGTTGAAGGTCTCGTCGCCGGAGGCCAGCGTCTCGGGTGAGGTGGCGCAGGCATCCCATTCGGCCGCATCGAACCGGCCCATGCCCGGCACGGCGCGCACCTGCAGGACGGGCTCGGCAGCGTTCGCCGTCGCGGGAGAGGTCATGGCCGCCAACGTAGCGCCGCCTCGGGACGGTGCAACGGGACATTTGCGCCGCCGTCGGCAACCTCGTCCGTCGCTGCTGTGACTCGGGCCTCCGCGCCGCTTGATCCGGGGGCGGCGGAGCGCCCATATCCGTCCGATGTGCGGACGTTTCTTCATCGGCCAGCCGCCGGAGGTCTACCGCTCCTTCTACGGCTACCCGGAACAGCCGAACTTCCCCGGCCGCTTCAACGTGGCGCCGACCCAGCCGGTGCCGGTGGTGCTGCGCGAGAGCGGGGAACGGCATTTCCGGCTGATGCGCTGGGGCCTGTGGCCGGCCTGGCTCAAGGATCCGGCCGGCTTCCCCGTCCTGTTCAATGCCCGCATCGAATCGGCGGCCGAGAAGCCCGCCTTCCGTGGGGCGCTGCGCCACCGCCGCTGCATCTTCCTTGCCGACGGTTTCTACGAGTGGCGCCGCGACGGAGCCGGCAAGACCGCGACCAAGACACCGTTCGCCGTGCGCCGGGCCGATGGCGCGCCGATGGCGTTGGCCGGCCTGTGGGAGCCGTGGATGGGGGCGGACGGTTCGGAGGTCGACACCGCCGCCATCGTCACCTGCTCGGCCAACGGCACCCTGAGCGCCATCCATGAGCGGATGCCGGCGATCCTCGCACCGGAGGCCATCGCGCCCTGGCTCGACGCGGCGGTGGACGCCCCCGAGGCGGCGCGGCTGTGTCGGCCCTGCCCCGATGCGTGGCTGCGGCTCGATCCCGTCGGCGACCGGGTCAACAGCGTGCGCAACGACGATGCCGGCCTGCCCGAGCCGGTGGCACCGGCTCCGCCCGCAGGCCGGATCGTCCCGGCGCGATCCGAGAGCGTGCAGGGCGAGCTGTTCTGAAAGCGCGACCGACCGCTTCGTTCGGGCATCCACGCCGCTCCTCATGCTGAGGTGCCGCGTCAGCGGCCTCGAAGCACGCCGCGTCGCTCACCCCAGAGGGCCGCTACCGTCGCGGGGTACGTCGAGGCCGAGCTTCGCTCGGCGCCTCAGCATGAGGAGCCTGGGGCTCAGCCGCCCATCACCTCTTCCCCGAAACGCTCGGCGGCGTAATCGGCGAGGCTGAAGCTGTCGTCGGGCACGCGGAACATGAACCGCTCGGCGATCTCGGTCAGGACGATGTCGGGCCGCACCGCCTCCACGTAGGACCAGTCGATCGCGGTGCTCCAGATGAAGTGCACCTCGGCAAAGGTCTCGGCCAGCATGATCGTCAGCATCAGCGGCGCGAAATGCGCGTACGAGTCGCCGAACAGCACGAGACGGCGCGGATCGGCCGGCGAGGCGTTCTTGTAGATCACGTGCGAGCCGACATGGAGCGTGTCCGGTCGCCCGGCGGCCTCCCGCGCCGCGACGATGGGGCTGGCATAGCTGCGCACCGCATCGCGCTGGAGATCGTGGATCCGCGTCCGCTCGGCCCGGGGCGGGTCGAAGCGGGAGCCGAGATCGCCCGCGATCTCGGTTTCGTGGGAGCCGCGTTCGGCCAGATCCTCGCAGGGCGAGGCCCGCAGCGAGCGGCAGATCTCGCGATAGGCGAGGTGGCAGCCGGCGAAGGTCCAGTGGCTGTCGGTGCGGTAGAACAGGTCCTCGCGGGCCCGCGCCGCTCGCATCGGCCCGACGAGATCGACGCAGATCGTCCGCAGGGCGCGGGTGGTGCGCCGGTCCCTCAGCCAGCCCCTCAGCCGGGCGAGCGGGTGGCGCCGGGGCAGGCCGCGGATCAGGCGCCGGGCGGGGGAGAGGCGGTGATCGACCGCGATCCCGTCCACGAAGGTCTCGTAGATGCAGAGCTTTTCCGGGACGACGACGTGGCGGTAGGCGATGCCGAGCCCCCGCGCCCGCTCCGCGCGGGCGGCGATGAGCCGGCGCCACAGCTCGGTCTGATGGGCCATGAAGCCCGACTCGTTGAACTGCGCGATGACGTTGTTGCTGCCGGCGACGACGAACAGCCAGCCATCCTTGCCGACATGGATGTGATCGGTGGCCGTGTCCGACACGGGAGCCCGTCCTTCCTCGACTGTCTGAGAGCATCGTCCCGAAAGGTGGCCTTCGGCTTTCGGAAAGGGACGGTGCGAAAACAAAAGACGATGCGCTCGTGCCGAACGCGGGGGCGCGCCGTCAGATCCGGCGCAGGTTGACGATGAACTCGTCGCCGCCGGGATAGGGATCGTGGACCTTGACGAGCTCCAGCGGCAGCAGCCGCAGGGCGTCGATCACCGCCCAGCATTGGCGGAAGGAGGCGACGGTGAAGACGTTGCAATGGGCATCGACATATTGCCCCCCCGCCGTCAGGCGGGCTGCGGCGAGCGCCTGTTCGAGCCGCTCGCGGTCGGGCAGGGCCGGCAGGTCGTTGCCGAGATGGAGCGGCGAGACGAAGGCGACGTGGTCGAAGACGTGGCGCGGGCTCGGCCGGTCGAGCTTCGCGATCCAGGCATCGATCAGGTCGGCCGGCCGCGTCAGCTCGCGGCGGTGGTCGAAGCAGAGCGAGCGCTCCGGCAGCGCCAGCGAGATCACGCCGCCGGGCCGGATCACCTCGGCGAGGTGGCCGAGCCAGCCGATCGGATCGGCCACGTGCTCCATCACGTGGACCGCCACGGCATAATCGAACAGCTTGCCGTCCGGGATGCGCGCCCGCAGCGAGCCGGAGGGCCACGCGTAATCGACCGTCTGGATCCGGTCGAGATCGACCATCGCCGCCGGGCTGCCGGTGTATTTCGCCCGCAGCTCCTCGGTCAGGGCATGGTCGATATAGGCCAGCGGCCCGCGTGCCTTGGACAGGGTCGGGCGGTCGAGGGGCCCGAGTTCGAGCCCGCTCATGGTGGCTGGGTCGATCCCGTCGAGCAGCCGGCTCAAGCGCTCGCGGTGATGGGTGTTGGGCGAGCCGTCGAGGGGCTGTCCGTCGGCGGCGCGGACCTCCAGCACGTCGTTGAGCGTCAGGGGCTCGGGGTAGAGCACGACGAAGCCGCATTCTACGGGAAGCCCGAGGGCGGCAAGGTCGTCGCGGCGGTGATTGGGCGTGGCCCGCAGGAGATGCGTGCCGTTGACGAAGACGTCGATGGCGCTGGGCGCGCCGCGCGCATCGACGCACCAGCCGGTCAGGAAGGCCGGCGAGCAGGCATCGATGCGCCCCATGGCGGTGCGGACCTGCGGCTGTCCTCCGAACCGCCGCTTCCACCACCGGCGCAACGGTTTCGGCACCACACTCGACACGACCGCCGGCAACCCCGTCTCCCGCCCCTCTGCCGCCGATGGCGGTGGGCTCCCCCTACAGGTCTTAATGGTTCCAAGGCAACCATTCCCGGCAAGCTCCCGGCAGGCTCTGGCAAGCTCCCGGCAGGCTCCGGCAGCCCCCGCCGGGCGGATGGGGCGGAGCGCGGCGATGTGCTACCGCTCGGCCGTGAATCCCCGGGCCGGAGGCGGCGCGCCGGGGCAGCGGCGCGGCGGGGAGCGGCTTTGCGGGAGACGGGGGCGGGCGAGGCCGGGGCCCATGCGCGGCTGATCGAGGACAACCTCGTCCTCACCTGCGAGGCCGCGCGCCTCTACCGCGACGGCGGCTTTCCCGGAGAGCCCGCCCTGCTCGACCGTCTGTCCCGGCGGGTGAGCGGGACGACGCAGGCCCTGGCCGAGGTGTTTCCCGGTTTTCCGGGGCGGCGGCCGGCGCCGCCGCACCTCTCCGGCGGCGCGGCCGCCTTCCGGGACAAGCAGGCCGCCGCGCTCTCCGCCCCGCGCCCGCCGGGCCCGCCGAGCTGGCTCTGCGTCTCGCGCGACATCCGGCTCTCGGGCAATGCCCTGTTCCATGTCGAGGACGGCCGGCCCCAGGTGCTGTTCGAGACCTTCCGGCCGCAGGAGCGGCACGTGGTGCCCGGCCCCGGCCCCGGCTTCCTCCAGGTCGATGAGACCGTCGGGGGGGAGGGCCTCGTCTTCCTGCTCAACTCGGCGGGCTCGTTCAATTACGGGCATTGGCTGATCGACGACCTGCCCCGCCTGCGCGCCGTCCCGCTCCTGCAGAGGCTCCATCCGCGGGAGCCGGTCACCGTGGCGCTGGTGTCCTACTTCCCGCATATCGACGAGGCGCGGCGGCGCTCGATCCGGCTGCTGCTCGGGCCCGGTGTCGCGATCCGCTTCCTCGACCGGGACAAGACCTACCTCTTCCCGCGCCTCCACCACGCGACGCCGTGCAGCCTGCCGAGCACGGCCAAGTCGCCGGAGGCGCTGCGCTTCCTCGCCGGCCGGGTGCGGGCGCGGACCCGGTTGCCGCGCCTTCTGTCCAGCCTGCGGGCGCCGGGGCGGGGGAGAGCGGGGCGGCGCCTGTTCGTCGATCGCCATCCCGGGCGGGGCAGGGCGCTCGTCAACCGCGAGGCGGTGCTCGCCATGCTGCACGGCCTCGGCTTCGAGGCCTTCGACCCCGAACTCGCCGATATGCGGCGGCAGGCGGTGCGGTTCGCGGGTGCCGAGGCGATCGTCGGCATTGCCGGGGCCGGCATGGCCAACACCGTGTTCTGCGCGCCCGGCACGCCGATCCTCCACCTCGTGCCGGAGGGCTGGGAGGATCCGTTCTACGCCGAGCTCGCCATGGCCTGCGGCCAGGAATACCGCGCGGTGTTCGGCCCGCGCACCGCCTCGGACTGGCCCGTGCACCTGCACGATTTCTCGATCGAATCCGCCGACCTGCGAGCGGCGCTCGCGGCGACGGGGATCCGATAGCAAGTCCCACGATCCCGAAGGGATCATCCTTTTGCCGGGGCGCCGGGGCAGCGCCCCGGCTTCCCTTCCTCGCGGCTCAGCGCGGGCGCCGCAGCGTGCGGCCGGCCGGGGCGCGCGCCTCCTTGCGGAACACGCCGACCAGCTCGACATGGCCGGACCACGCGAACTGATCGACGGGGGTGACCCGCTCCAGCCGGTAGCCGCCCGCGATCAGGAGCGCGGCGTCGCGGGCGAAGGTGCCGGGGTCGCAGGCGACACCGATCACCAGGGGCACCTTCGATTCCGCGATCCGGCGCACCTGCGCCTCGGCCCCGGCGCGGGGCGGATCGAACACCACGGCATCCAGCGCATCGAGTTCCGGGCCGAGCAGGGGGCGCCGGAACAGGTCGCGGGCCTCGGCCGTGATCCGGGCGAAGCCGGCCCCGGCCCGGTAGGCGCGGGTGAGGGCGGTGACCGCCGCCGGCTCGCCCTCGGCGGCGAAGACGTCCCGCCCCCCGGCGGCGAGGGTCAGGGCGAAGGGGCCGCTGCCGCAGAACAGATCGGCGACCCGCTTCACCTTCGGCTTAGCTTGCGCCATCGGCTCCAGCACCAGCGCGGTCAGCGCCGCCTCGCCGGCCTCCGTCGCCTGGAGGAAGCCGCCGGGCGGGGGCAGGCGCCGGGCCGGGCCCTCGCCCACGGCCGGCGGGCGGCGCTCGACCACGATGTCGCCGTGGATCGAGAGCCGGGCGAGGTCGAGCTCTCCGGCGAGCCGGGTGAGGACGCCGCGCACGCCTTCGCTGACGGTGCCGTGGCCGCGGATATCGACATCGAGGCCCATCGCGGTGGCGGTGGCGGCGACGTCCAGGGGCTTGCGGCCATGCCCGAGGGGAGCGGCCAGCGCCTCCGCCACGGCCGGCGCCCGGTGCAGGCCCGGCACGGTGATCGGGCAATGATTGATCGGCACCAGGGCGTGGCTGCGCGCGGCCATCAGCCCGGCCTTCGCCCGGCCCTCGATCTCGCGCACATGCAGGGTGATCCGCCGCCGGCCTTCCCCGCGGGCATCGACGAGCGGCATCAGCTCCGTCTCGATCCGCGCTTGGCTCAAGGCGTGGGCGACGATGCCGCGCTTCCATTCCCCATAGGGCTCCGCGGCGAGATGCTGCACGGCGCAGCCGCCGCAGGCCGAGAAATACGGGCAGAACGGTGCGATCCGGTCCGGCGAGGCCTCTTCGACGGAGATCAGCGTGCCGATCCGCTCGCCGCGCTGCACCCGCACCCGCTCGCCGGGCAGGGCGCCGGGCACGGGCAGCCCGTCCGTGGCGATACCGTCGCCGCGGGCGCCGAGGCGGGCGATGGTCAGGGTTTCGGTGGCGTTTTCGGTCATGGGGTCATTCACGGGGGATGCGGCGGGCGGCGACGAGGAATTCGCGGTTGCCGTCGCCGCCTTCGATGGGGGAGGGGATCGGCCCCGACACGGTGAAGCCGAGGCCGACGAGGCTGGCGCGCACGCCCTCGCAGACCTCCGCATGGATCTCCGGATCGCGCACGATGCCGCCGCGCCCGACCCGCTCGCGCCCGGCCTCGAATTGCGGCTTGATCAGCGCGGCGAGGGCCGCCTCCTCGGCGAGCTGGCCTGCGACCGCCGGCAGGACCAGCCGCAGGCCGATGAAGCTCACATCGATGCTGGCGAGGCGGGGGGCGGGGGTGATCGTGCCGGGGGGGAGGGTGCGGATATCGGTGCCCTCCAGGCTCGTCACCCGGGGGTCGGCGCGCAGGATGGCGTCGAGCTGGTCGCGGCCGACATCGACGGCGTGGACATGGGCGGCGCCGCGCCGCAGCAGCACGTCTGTGAAGCCGCCGGTCGAGGCGCCGACATCGAGGCAGGGCAGGCCGGTGGGGTCGAGGCCGAAGGCGTCCAGAGCCGCCGCGAGCTTGAGGCCGCCGCGGGACACGTAGGGATGGGCGGCGGAGGCCTCGATCCGGGCGCCCTCCCCGATCAGGTCGGAGGGGCGGGTCACGAGGCGGCCGTCGGCGGTGACGAGGCCGGCCTGGATCGCTGCCTGCGCCTGCGCCCGGCTGCGGAAATGCCCGTGCTCGACCAGGAACCTGTCGGCGCGCATCCGCTCGCCCGTCATCGGATCTCCTTCCGGAAAACGCTCCGGCCTGCTTCGTCAGGGGTGGGAACGGGCCTCCCCTGTCGAAAGGGGCCGTGTCGCCTTAACTAGGAACCGTTTCGCGCAGGGAAGCGCGCGGTCCGCCGTTCAAGGCTGCCGGGTAGCCCGGATCCCGAGCCGCCTCAAGCGGCGGGCCAGGCGGGACGGACCGTGAGGACCGGTAACGGAGACGATCAGCTCATGCGAGGTGCCATCATGCGAGGGGCGACGACGCCTGCCATCCGACGCCTTCCCCTGGTTCGTTCCTTGGATCGTGCCTTGGGCCGCTCCCCGGGTCTGCCTCTGGCCGCGACCCTGCTCGGTCTCCTGGCCGGGCCGGCCCTCGCGCAGGATGCCGGCAAGGACCCGGGTAAGGAGCCGGCCGCGCCGCCGGCCAAGACCGATGCGGCCTCCGCGCCGCAGACCTACGAGAGCACGATCACCAATTCCAAGGGCGAGACCATCGGCAAGATCATGATCCGCGACGGGGCCAACTCCCTGGTGATGCGGTTGGCGATCCAGGCCGGCGGCCTGCCGCCGGGCTGGCACGGCATCCACTTCCACGCGGTCGGCGATTGCTCGGATACGGAGAAGTTCGAGAAATCGAAGGCGCACGTGAATCACGACCAGAGCAAGCACGGCCTGCTCAACCCCGACGGGCCGGACGAGGGCGATCTGCCCAACGTCTACGCCAATGCCGACGGCTCGGTGAATGCGGAAGTGTCGAGCGAGACCCCGCTGACCGGCGAGGGCGGCCTGCGCGACGGCGACGGCTCGGCGCTGATCATCCACGCCAACGAGGACGACCATACCAGCCAGCCCATCGGCGGGGCTGGCTCGCGCATCGCCTGCGCGGTGATCAAGTAACACCCGCTCTCCCTCTCCCCTCCGCGGGAGAGGGTGGCCCCCGAAGGGGGGCGGGAGAGGGGAGAGACGCTTCCGGAAAAACCTGAGCCGGCCCCTCTCCCGCCCCGCATCCGCAGGGCGCCCTCCCCCGCCGAGGGGGAGGGTTGAGGAGTGCGGCGGTTACCGCTTCAGGCTCACCACGCTGCCCTCGCGCTGCGCCGCCTTCTCCGGCAAAGCGGCGCGGACGGCCTTGAGGATGCCCTCGGCGTCGAGGCCGGCCTCGGCGTACATCTTCTCCGGCTTGTCGTGATCCTGGTACTGGTCCGGCAGCGTCAGCGTCCGCACCCGGACAT
>DYYG01000005.1 GCA_020741775.1 Methylorubrum populi | reverse complement strand
CGGTCGGAGCGGGCGGCGGCGAGCCGGATCAGCTCCAGCGGGTCGAACATATGGTAGAGGATGCCGCAGGCGAAGATCAGGTCGTAGCGCGGGCCCGGCGCGGCGAGATGCCGGCTGACATCCCCGAGCAGGAAGGTCGAGCGGGTGAGCCCGGCGATATTCTTGACGATCAGCGACTTCAGGAAAGCTTCCGAATTCGATTCCACCGCCGTGACGCTGTGCGCGCCGAGCCCTTCGAGCTGGCAGGTATGGGCGCCTTCCAGCGGCCCGAGTTCGAGGATGTCGTAGCCGTCGAAGCACCCGTCGCGGCCCAGGATCTCGGCCGCCTGACGTGGGCGCGGATCGGCCCGGAAACCCGGCAGGCCGCCGCCCACGGGCAACTCGGGCAGGAGCTCGCTGAGATCGCTCGCCCAGCGCCCCTGGAACAGGTCGTAGGCGTTGCGGTGGCTCGGTGTGGTGGTGAGGAAGACCCGCTTCATCCGCTCCCTATAGCCGGGCGGCGGGGCCGGCGTCTCCCAGTCATACGCCATCCGGTTGATCCCTTCGGGATGGCGGATGGCGTCATCGCTCAAGTGCCGCGCGGGCTTGCCGATACGGCTCCCGCTCCTATCGAGCGGAAACCGTATCAGATCACCGGCACGCCGCGCTGCTTGGCCTCGTCGCCCGGCTCGACATGGATCACCACCACCGCGCCCTCGATCTCCGCCTCGATCACCTGCTCCAGCCGGTCGCAGATCGCGTGAGATTCAGACACCGTCATCTCGCCCGGGACGACGAGGTGGAAGTCGATGAAGGTCGCGCTGCCGGCGTGCCGCGTGCGAACGTCGTGCGCTTCCAGCGCGCCCTCGCCATGGTGCGAGATCAGGCGGCGGATGTTGGCGATCATCTCGGGGGCGGCGGCCTGGTCCATCAGGCCGTTGACCGAGTCGCGCACCATCGTCCAGCCCGACCACAGGATGTTGAGGGCCACCAAGCCGGCCACCAGGGGATCGAGCACCAGCACCCCGGTGGCGAGAACGAGCCCGACGCCGACGAGGACGCCGCCGGAGGTCACCACATCGGCGACGATGTGGCGGGCATCGGCGATCAGGGCGGGTGAGCGCAACCGCCGGCCGCGCCGGAACAGCACCATCGCCCAGGCGGCATTGATCACCGTGGCGATCCCGTTGACGGCGAGGCCCAGCACGGGCGCGTCGAGGGGCTTCGGATCGAGAAGGCCGAGATAGGCCTCGCGCAGGATCAGCAGGGCCGCGACGATGACGAGGGCGCCCTCGATCACCGCCGAGAAATACTCGGCCTTGTGGTGGCCATAGGGGTGATCGTCGTCGGCGGGCTGCGCCGCGACACGCACCGCGAGAAAAGCGCAGGCCGCCGCCACCACGTTGATGATGCTTTCCAGCGCGTCGGAATAGAGCGCGAGGCTGCCGGTGAGCCAATAGGCGGCGAATTTGAGCGCCGTGACGACGACGCCCACGCCGGCGCTCGCCAGGGCGGCCTTTTCAGTACCAGTCATTCGGAATCGCGGGGGTGGGACGGGATGGCCCGCCCTTACGATCCGCCCGACCGGAAGGCCACGGCAAAGGTCTTAGCCCAAGCTATCGCCCGCCGGATCCTCCGCCGCTCCGGAGGCGGGGAGGCGCCCGCGGGCGACCTCCTTGGCACGGGCCTGCTCGGCCTTCTCGCGGGCGCGTTGCGCCCTGCGGGCATAGCCGCGGGCGATCCAGGCGAAGCCCGCCTGAGCGGCGAGGCCCTCGAACCGGATCGCCTCCCGCTCCCAATACCGCAGCAATTGCGCGTCGAGGGTCTCGGGCAACGGCTTCTTGGGCAGCGGCTTCTTGCCGGCGTCTGTCATCGCAGGGCCACTCTCGGAAGATGGTCGCGCGGGGCGCTCTCACCGGCTTGCATGGAGACAATATCCCTCGGCAACAACCTATACTCTCTTCCAGGGCCTCATGACCGTGGAAAGTGCCGGTGGATGATATCCCTCAGGTTCACGCCTCCGGCGCCGGTGGCGTGTCGGTTTCCTCGACCACCAGCGCCTGAGCATCGCCGCGGAAGCTGCCGGGTCCGACCTCACCGGTCGGATGGGCCGGCGTGCCGAAGGGCTCGCTTGGATAGGCCTCCTCGAAGCGGCGGCGGGCATCGTCCGCATCCTCGGCCTTGAGGGTGATCTGCGGCGTCTCGGGCAAAGGCCAGCGCGGATCGGCGGGATCGCGCGGGCGCAGGGCAAACCACTTCATGTCGGGACGGATCCTCCTTTGTATCGAGGATTCAACGCGTGAGGAGCGGCCTCGGCTTCAACTTTTTCGCTCAAACCGGCGCCAGCGCGCCGAGATATCGCTCGGCCTCCTCCCAGGCGCCGGCCTGCGCGGCGAGGCCGACATAGCCGTCGGGCCGCACGAGATGCAGGTGCCCCGGCTCCGGGGCCGGGCGGGGCAGCGGCTCGACCAGGGTCGGGAAGCGGGCGGCCAGTGCGGCCCCGCGCGCCGCATCGGCCGTGTAGAGGACGAAGCGCGGATCGGCCCCGGCCCCCGGCGGTGGGCCGGCGGCACGCTCCGGCGGCCAGCGTCGCCCGGCGCCGCGTCCGGCGGAGAGCGGAGAGGCGGGATAGCCGATCCCGATCTCACTCATCGTCGTGACCATCCCGGCGCGGACGGCTCCGAGGCCGAGCAGCGCCCGCAGCGCCCCGTTGCGGAGGGCCTGGGCGAGCGGATGGGTGAGGGTCGCCATCGCCGTGAGCCGCCCGGCATTGCGCAGCACCATCTCGCCGACGGTGTTGCGCTCCGGGCTGTAGCTGTCGAGCAGTGCGGGCGCGGCCTCGGCCCGCAGCACCGCAGCGAGCTTCCAGGCGAGGTTCACCGCATCCTGCATGCCGGTATTCATGCCCTGCCCGCCGGCCGGGCTGTGGATATGCGCGGCGTCTCCCGCCAGGAACACCCGTCCGCGCCGGTACTCGGACACCTTGCGCTCATGGATGCGGAAATGGCTGAGCCAGACCGGATCCGAGACCCGGATGCCGGGGCCGGCCCGGGCCTTCACCAGGGCCTGCACCTCGGCGAGGGTCGGATCGGGCCTGGGCCTGTCCTCCGCGCGGCCGATGGTAGCGACGACCCGCGCCCGGCCACCGGGGATCGGGAAAATCACGAAGGGCCCGTCCCGGTGCAGATAGACCGACACCTCGTCGCCGGGCGGAGCGCCCGCGCCGTCGACGCGGATATCGGCGAGCAGCCATTCGTCACCCTGGGCCGAACCGCCGAAGGGCAGATCGAGCCCGTGGCGGACGGTGCTGTGGGCGCCGTCACAGCCGATCAGGAAGGGCGTCGTCACCCGCTCCGCCCACCCGTCGGCATGGCGCAGCTCCGCCTCGACGGCATCGCCACCCCGCGAGAAGGCGACCAGTTCGACGCCGCGCTCGACCGCGCCGCCCAGGCTCCGCAGGTGCTCCGTCAGGAGCCGTTCCGTCTTCCGCTGCGGGATCATCAGGCCGAAGGCGTAGGGGCTGGCGATGCCGGAGAAATCCGCGTGGACGAGCACACGGCCGCCGATGCGCAGGGTGACGCCCCGGGCCTGCAGGCCGGCGTCGAGAAAGGCGGCGGTGCAGCCCATCCGGTCCATGAGTTCGAGGGTGCGCGACCAGACCACCAGGGCTTTCGAGGTCTGCGTCGCGTGCGGGCTGCGGTCGATCAGCCGGACGCCGACGCGGTAACGCGCCAGCTCGCAGGCGAGCGTCAGGCCGACCGGCCCGGCGCCGACGATGAGGACTTCCCGCATCGGCCTTCCTCCGGCTTCATGCTGCGCCCGGCGGCGGCCTGGATCAATCCGCCATTTGCGTCGCGCGCCCATCCGTGCTGATGGCGCACCATGCGCGTGGACCTGTTCGATTTCGACCTGCCGGACGACGCGATCGCGCTGCGGCCCGCGAGCCCGCGCGACGCGAGCCGCCTGCTCGTGGTGCGCCCCGGCGAGCCCCTGGCGGATCGCGGCGTGCGCGACTTAGCCAGCCTGCTCGCCCCCGGCGATGCCCTCGTCTTCAACGATACGCGGGTGATCCCGGCGCGGCTCTCCGGCACTCGCTACCGGCCGGGCGGATCGGGCCAGCGCTGCGAGGCGATGCTGCACCTGCGCGAGGCCCCGGACCGCTGGCGCGCCTTCGCCCGCCCCGCCAAGCGCCTCGCCCCCGGCGACCGCATCCGCTTCGGCGGAGACGGCGAGGGGTTCAGCGAGGTCTGTGCCCTGGCCGGGCTCGACGCGATGGTGGAGGAGAAGGGGGAGGGCGGCGAGATCCTGCTGCGCTTCGATCTCTCCGGGCCCGCCCTCGACGAGGCCATCGCGGCGTTAGGCGCCCTGCCGCTGCCCCCTTACATCGCCGGCAAGCGCCCGACCGATGCGCAGGACACCACCGATTACCAGACCGTCTATGCCCGCGAGCCCGGGGCGGTCGCCGCCCCCACCGCCGGCCTGCACTTTTCCGACGCGCTGCTGGCCGGCATCGATGCGGCGGGAATCGAGCGCATCCATGTCACCCTGCATGTCGGGGCCGGCACCTTCCTGCCGGTGAAGGCCGAGGATACCGAGGCCCACCGGATGCACGCCGAAATCGGCATCCTCGACGCCGCCACCGCCGCGCGGCTCAACGCCGTCCGGGCGCGGGGCAACCGGATCGTCGCGGTCGGCACCACGGCCCTGCGGCTCCTGGAGAGCGCGGCGGCGCCCGATGGCACGATCCACCCCTTCTCCGGCGCCACCGACATCTTCATCACGCCGGGCTACCGTTTCCGCGTGGTCGATGCCCTGGTGACGAACTTCCACCTGCCGCGCTCGACCCTGTTTATGCTGGTCTCGGCCTTCTCCGGCCTTGACACCATGCGGGCGGCCTATGCCCACGCGATCGCCTCAGGCTATCGCTTCTACTCCTACGGCGACGCGAGCCTGCTGTTTCCGGAGCGTGCAGAATGAGCCGGCGTGCGCCGTTGCGGGTCGATGTCGCCCGCGTGATCGACCGCTTCCTCGGCCTCACCGCCAGCGAGGGGGCACCGCGCCTGCGCGGCCTCTACCTCGTCGGTTCGATCGCCCTCGGCGATTACCGTTCGGGGCTCAGCGACATCGATTTCGTCGCCCTGCTCGATGCCGAGCCGACGCCGGAGGCGACCGAGGCGCTGGCCCGGGTCCATGCCGCCCTGGCCACGGCCGGCGGTCCGCCCTTCGACGGATTCTACATTCCGGCGGAAGCCCTCAAGCGCCCGCCCGTCTCCGGCGCCATCGTGCCCTTCAGCCTGGACGGCCGCTTTCGCAGCGGCGAGGTCTGCCGGGAGGTCAACCCGGTGGTCTGGCGCTGCCTCGCCCGCTCCGGCCGGGCGATCCTCGGCCCGTCCCCCGCCGCCCTCGGTATCGCCGATTCCGAGGAGGAGCTGCGCGCCTACGGCCTCGCCAATCTCGACACCTATTGGCGCCGCTGGATCGCCGATTGCGAGGCGGCGCTGGACCGGAAGGCCGAGGACGAGGATTGCGACGCGGGTGCCCTCGCCTGGGGCGTGCTCGGCCTCAGCCGCAGCGCCTGCACCCTCGCCACCGGACGGATCGTCTCGAAGCGGGAGGCCGGCCGCTTCGCCCTCGAGACCCTGCCGGAGGCGCGGCATGCCCTCGTTCAGGAGGCGCTCGCGGCCCATCTCGGAGATGTCGAGCGCGTGCCGCAGGCAACGATCCGCGCCGGCCTCGACACGATGCGCTACCTGATCGACGCCGCTCCGGGCTATCAGGCCCGCCCGCCCGCCGCGACATCCCCGGACCGATGACCGACCCGCTCGACGCCCCGACCGACTTTACCTTCACGGTCTCCGCCACCGATGGACAGGCCCGCACCGGCCATATCGCCATGCCGCGCGGAACGATCCGCACGCCGGCCTTCATGCCGGTGGGCACGGCGGCGACCGTCAAGGCGATGTATCCCGAGCAGGTGCGGGATCTCGGCGCCGACGTGGTGCTCGGCAACACCTACCACCTGATGCTTCGCCCCGGCCCGGAACGGATGGCGCGGCTCGGCGGGCTCCACCGCTTCATGCGCTGGGACGGGCCGATCCTCACCGATTCCGGCGGCTTCCAGGTGATGTCGCTGTCGGCCCTGCGGAAGATCGACGAGGAGGGCGTAACCTTCCGCTCGCATATCGACGGCACCGCCCACCGGATGAGCCCGGAGCGCTCCATCGAGATCCAGGGCCTGCTCGGCTCCGACATCCAGATGCAGCTCGACGAATGCGTGCGCCTCCCCGCCGAACGGGCGGAAATCGAGAAAGCGATGCGCCTTTCCTTGCGCTGGGCCGAGCGCTGCCGCGTGGCCTTCGGCGAGCAGCCGGGCAAGGCGATGTTCGGCATCGTCCAGGGCGGCGACATCCCCGACCTGCGGGTCGAGAGCGCGCGGGCTCTCACGGATCTCGACCTGAAGGGCTACGCCATCGGCGGGCTGGCGGTGGGTGAGCCGCAGGCGGTGATGCTGGCGATGATCGAGACGGTGGAGCCGCACCTGCCGGCGACCAAGCCGCGCTATCTTATGGGCGTCGGCACGCCCGACGACCTGATGCAATCGGTGATGCGCGGGATCGACATGTTCGACTGCGTGATGCCGACCCGGGCCGGCCGGCACGGCCTCGCCTATACCCGCCACGGCCGGATCAACCTGCGCAACGCCCGCCACGCCGAGGATACCCGCCCCCTGGACGAGGCCTCCGCCTGCCCGGCGGCGCGGGACTATTCCCGCGCCTATCTCCACCACCTCGTCCGCTCCGAGGAGATTCTGGGGATGATGCTGCTGACCTGGAACAACCTCGCCTATTACCAGCAGTTGATGGCCGGCATGCGGACGGCCATCGCCGCCGGGCGGCTCGTGGATTTCGTCGCCGAGACCAAGGATGGCTGGGCCCGGGCGGAGGCCGCCGAGAAGGGCTGACGGTTCGGCGGCGCTTTGCGGCGCCTCGCCCGCTCCTGTGGTGCCCGCGTCAGCGGATCTCGGCGCGCTTCTGCGCCTTGGAATAGCTGGTGATCGCCGCCTGGCAGTTCGGCGAGAGCTTGGCCTTGTTCTGCTTGAAGCAGGCCCGCACCTCGGCGCTGTCCGGCGCGAACTCGCCGCAATAGCTCAGGTAATCGCCGGTGCAGTGCTGGCGCAGGGCGTCGCGGTCGGCCACGGGGGCCGCCTGGGCGGCGCTCGTCGCGATCATCAGGGCGATGGCTGTGCGTGCGATCATGGGACTCGAAACTCCGACACCACGTTGTCCCCTCCGTTCCCGGCAGGGACGGCGGGGACAGGACGGCCCGGCTCGGCCGGGTCGCGGGGTGTAGAGCCGGCGGATCGGGCGAGAGTACGGCCGGCCCATGGCAAGCCAAGCCATTATCTGGCCTCATAAAACGCCCGATTGCCGGCGGCCTTCCCGTCATTTCGCGGCGTGGGCCAGCACCCGAAAAGTCCCGCCGGGATCGTCGCGCCCGCTCTCCTGCGCCGCCTTCAGCCCCGCCACGATCCGCCCGGCGACGGGCATGCGGTAATGAAGCGGATCCCAGTAATTCGCTGCCTGCGCCGTGATCGGGGACGGGATGCGGAAATCCACCACCGTCGCGCCGCGCTTCCGGCCGAGGCTTGCGACCCGCGCTTTGCACACGGCCTCCCGCTCCGCCGTCGGGCTGCCGGGCGCGCCCTGCTGCGAGACATGGACAGGAGTGAAGGCTACGAGCTTCAGCGTGTCGGGCGGCGCCTCGGCGAGCAAGGCGTCGAGCCAGGCAAGCGCCGGCATCGGCGCGTCCGGGGGCGTCGGGCGGTATCCCGGCTCGGCCTCGGCCGCCGCCTGCGTGGCCTGGGCGCTGCGGATATGGGCGGCGGCACGGGCCGCATCATAGGCCGCCTCCGGCGGGGTGAAGACCGCGTAGCCATCCGCCCCAAGCCGGGCGGGCCTGAGGCCGAACCGGAACATCAGAGCCTCGAAGGCGGTGCCGAGGCTCTGCCAATTCACCTGCCTCAGGGCGCCCCAGGGCATGCCCGGCCTGTAGAGCCAGGCCGGGAAGGCGCGGAAGGTCAGCCGACGCTCATCCGCATCCGGCTCGCACCACGTCGTGTCGAGGCCGAACAACAGCACCCGGGGCCGGTTGTGGCGCAGATAGAGGCGGGCCAGTTCGGTCTGCTCGTAGGGCGTCGCCGCGTTCATCGACAGGTTGGCGAAGCGGCCACCGAAGGCGCGGGCGAGATCCGCCGGGTCGAGCAGGCGCGCGGTCGAGGTGCCGAACACCGCCCCGTCATAGGCACCGCTGCGGGCGACCTGCGGATACATGAAACGCTGGTTGCCATCCATCAGCGGCCCCTGCGCCCGGCCCGGCGCGGCCCTGACGCCGTAGGGGTCGAGGGCGGCGACGAAGCCGATGCAGGCCAAGCCCGCCAGGGCGGCGACCGCCAGGAACAACAGGGCGAAACGCCGCCATTCCGGCGGCGACCCCGCCGGGTTCGCTCTCGTCATCGGGCTTGGTACCGACTCAATGGTTCACGCCGCGCCGAGCCGTGTTGACCACCCCGGCTCAAGCCCCTATTGCGAGCCCCACGCTCCGAGCGCAACCGGCCCCTCTCACGGCGCCCGCGCGAACCGGATGCGAGCGCGTAGCTCAGTTGGTAGAGCAACGGACTTTTAATCTGTAGGTCCTGGGTTCGAGTCCCAGCGCGCTCACCACAGATTTCGCCCGCCCGGTCAATGACTTGGCGGGCTTTTCTATGCCCCGAACGTGTACCGACAGGCTTGCAACACGTTGCAACACGGCTCCTGGTTTTACAACGGGTTACGACTCGGCGTAGGCTGGTACGTGCAAAACATCGGGAACACGGTAGGCATCTTCAGACGCCTATCTCCTGACAGCCGGCTTCAAAAAAATATCAATGAGCGAAGAAAATTCGAAGCCGCCTGAGCCGGGATCACTCGCTCGTGTTTGGCGTGAAATTCGAGCCCTGCTGCGAACATCGGGGCCACCGATCGGTCTATGTGTCACCGGCATCAGTATGTTCGTGCTGAAAGATCTTTACCTACAGCTATGGGAACCAAATCTGTGGCTGAAAGCTGGTGCCGCAACCGCCATTGTTGGCCTGAGCAGTCTTCACGTGTGGGCCACCTACGCAAACAACACCCGCTCCCGTAAGGTTGAGCAGCTTACTCATGAGAACTACGAGCTTCGTGAAATCGTCAAGCTTTCCGAACTTACGCACCAAGAGCGTTGTTCGAAGAGGCTGGTGACAATCGGCGACCTGTTATCGTTTAAAAATGGCGACAGGATTAGTCTCTACAAGTACGAAGAAAAAAAATTCATCATGCTTGGACGTCACTCAAAGCGGCCTGAGCTTAGCCAAGCAGGTCGAGCCATATACCCTGCCGATCAAGGTGTTATCGGAAAAGCTTGGCATTCCAACGATAGCTATTGCTTCGTTGATGACCTTCCTGACCCAAACGCCAGCCTTGAGGAATATTTGCAGCATAACGCTGAGCGGTTTGACTTTCCGAATGAAGTCTGCGCGACTATGCCCATGAAGTCGCGCACAATTGGCGCGTTCTGCATTGAGGACAATGCGAATGTAAAAAATGTTGCGGTTCTCGTGATTGAAAGCCTTGAGCCAAACCGGTTTAATTTTGACGAGTTACAGGGTGTCGTAAGCAATTCTCAAAGGGATCTCGCCTTTCTGCTTGATGTACTGAAACCACTCGAACCATCGTTGGAGTTAGCCAAGGGCAAGGGTTTCTAGAGATGGACAAGCTAGAAGCGGCGATTGCATATTTATGCGAGAACTACCCGCACAAGAGCGAGCTATCAAAAGCCCGCCTAACGAAGCTTGTCTATCTTGCGGATTGGAAGTCTTGCATTGAAAACGACAAGCAAATATCAAATATTGAATGGGTTTTCAACCATTATGGCCCTTACGTCGATGATATTTACAATACCGCCATCTCAAGCCCTAGCTTCAACGTAGAGCGTTCGACTAACTTTTACGGAAATAGAAAAGAAATCATATCTTTAAAGCTCACAATATTAAATAATCATCTTTCGGCTAGTGAGAAGCGCATACTAGACCATGTAATTGAAGAAACGAAGCGGCTCAATTGGGATCAGTTTATTCAACTAGTCTACTCTACCTATCCCGTACTAACAGGAACTAGAGGCGAAAAATTAGATTTGGCCGCCATAGCGAGAGCATATGATGAGGCTGAAGACGAAGATTGAAAGATAATCCCTCACATGCCTAAGGATCACATCGAGAACGCCAGGAAGACTCATGCCTATCTAGTCGCAGCACGGCGGCGCATGTCGAACGTCATAGCTGCCAACGTCGATCTGGGGTTGTCCAGTATCAAGGACGCCAAGATAGCGAAGAGGTTCTACAAGCTGCAGATGGCCGTGGAGGCGGCGAGGGCCGCACTTAACGACGAGTATGCAGCGGCAGCCGGCGACCCGCCTGCGACATAACGAGGACGTCCAGGTTAAGGCCGAGGCGACATAGCCGAGCATCCTCAAGGCCCGCTCGTGCTGCTTGCGTCGCCGCACCGTTGATGAATACGGCAGCCCAATGCTCAGGCGAGCCAGGGCAGTGCGGTGATCGTTCACGAGCCAG
The DNA here is from genome assembly GCA_020741775.1 of Methylorubrum populi. Classification (GTDB taxonomy): domain Bacteria; phylum Pseudomonadota; class Alphaproteobacteria; order Rhizobiales; family Beijerinckiaceae; genus Methylobacterium; species Methylobacterium populi_B. The sequence continues at coordinate 84,882 of DYYG01000005.1, read as the reverse complement.
TACAGGCGGACGATTCGATCGCCGGCCGGGAGCCCTCTAAGCTCTGCAATCCATGGGGCGAGACGTGGAGTGGACACGGTCCTACTCCCACCGTCTCAGGATCCGCGCAGAGATCCCTGAACGGGAGATCGTTGTACTAGTTTTTGTCGCCCAAAATTACTTAGGAGTTGCATTCAATTCAAGCCGCCCCAGCAGCATCGTTTCCGCCGCTCATCGCCCTTTCTTCTCCGCCACAGAGGGCGGCTCAGGGCGATGTCTCGGCCGATCCGGGGTCTCGTCCGAGACGGCCGCGCGCGCCCGCTCCAGTTCGGCCAACCGCGCATCGATGGCTGCGCGGCAGGTCGGGGAGAAACCGGCGCCCGCCCGGCGCGGCGCGTCCGCGGTGCCGAGCCGCAGGTGGTCGCGGTCGATGGTGAGCTGCCATGCGTGGCCCGAGCCGGTGCGGGCCGTCATCGCCGCGACGCAACGTTCGAGGAAATCGAGCCGCGCCGTGTCCGCGGCGGAAACCGTCCCCGTGAGCGCGGCGCGGATCAGGTCGACCTCCTCGCGGGTGAGCCAGACCGTCGCGGTGCCGAAGCCCAGGCCTTCGGCCTGATCCATCTCGCGGGACAGGCGCGCCGCCAGGGCCCGGCGGATGGAGTCGGAGGCGGAATCAGTCATGGGCGATCCTCCGCGCGGCCGATCCGCCAGAGCGTGTGACTGATTCTACATAGGTGAGGTTCGCCGCCTCAGCAGGCGGGGAGGGCGCGCTCGCGGCCGGCGAAGCCAGAGCCGGACGCGCGCCCGTCGGAGCACCACCCCGGAGAGGAGATCCGGGACGAGGCTCTCGACCTTGGGGTCCGCATCGCCTCTTTCCGAAAGCCGGAAACCACCTTTCGGGACGATGCGCTAACGCAGTCCGGCCCGGACCCGGTCGAGGCGGGCGCAGCGATAGGCGTCGGTCAGGGAGAGCGCCCAGACGAAAAAGCCGCCCGCATGCCGGCCGATCAGGCTGGCCTCGGGGACGGCGAAGCGGGCGGTGAGCCAGCCGCCCAGCAGGGCGAACAGCGCGAAGCCGAGCCCCCGCCGCATGCGCCCGGTCCAGACATGGCCCATGCCCGGCAGCAGCGCCGCGACGAGCAGGACTTGGCGCGGATCAGGCGGCACGGGCATGGCGGGTCTCCACGGGTGTTGCCGCGAGGCTGCGGGCCAGACGCAGGCCCTCGTGCAGCAGGGGACGGAATCGTTCAGGCGGCACCTGCGCCAGCGCGAAGTGGCTGCCGCGCAGGAGCAGATAGGCGCCCCGTGCGCCCTCGCTCGCCTGCACCGTGAGGCGCAGGCCCTCCCGGGTCAGCAGCACCTCCTTCACCGTCGGATCGGCGAGGATCGGCGCCAGGGCCGGCTCCACGCGGGCCAGCAGATCGCCGGCATTCCGCGTCCCGCGTACCAGCGTGTCCGCCGGCCAGGAGGCCGGCACCGGCCAGCGGGCCGGGAGGTTGTCCGGGGTGTAGAATTCCGCGCCCGCCGGACGGCGCAGAATGTCGAGGGTCGCCGCCTCCGCCAGCGGCAGCCGCAGGGTGAGCTGGAGCCAGAGCTGCGGCAGCCGCCGATGCACCAGCGTGTCGGGGATGAGCCGCACATCGACCGCGGCGCCGTGGTAGCGGCCGCGCAGGGTTGCGAATCCGGCCCGGTCGCGCCCGAGGCGCGGCGCCTCGACCTCCGCCGCGCAGCGCACCAGCAACCCCGCCCGCCACGCCGCCGCGTATCGCTGCCGGCGCCAGCTGAGAGCGGCGGCGGCGAGAGCGATCAGGGCGGCGGCGAGGGGGAGCATCGGCGTGCCTCTCCTCAGTATCCGCGCGGCTTCGGCCAGGGCATCGTGAACTGGTCGCCGCGGCGGACATACTTGTAGCGGTGCAGCACGAACCAGGCCGAGGCGGTGATGTAGAAGGCCATCATCGCGAGGAGCTGGGTGCCGTAGCCGAGGAACACCGCGAGATAGGTCACGATGCAGAGGCCGAGCAGCAGCAGGGCCGGCAGCGGGTGGAGCGGGTGGACATAGCCGCGCTGGATCGTGCCCAGCGGCCATTTGCGGCGGAACAGCATGATCGACAGCGCCATCAGCGTGTAGCCGAGCAGGCCCGACAGGATCGAGAAGGTGATGGTCTGGTCGAGCGGTGTCGAGACCGCGAACAGGATCGCGATCGGCACGAAGAAGACGATGGCGCGGTAGGGGGTGCGGTAGGTCGGATGCACGGCGCCGAACCAGACCGGCATGTAGCGGTCCCGGCCCATGGCGAACCACGCCCGCGACGCATCGTTGATGCAGCCATTGGCCGAGGCCACCGTGGCGAAGAGGGTGCCGAGGAACAGGGCGAGTTCGAGCCAGCGGCTGCCGGTGAGCCGGGCCGCGTCGTAGAGCGGGGTCACCGCCTGGCCGAGATATTCCCACGGCATCAGGCCGGAGCAGACGTACCAGGTGAGCGTGGCGGCGATCAGCAGGGTCATCATGCCGGTCATGGTGCCGAGCGGCAGGGCGCGGGCCGGCGAGCGCACCTCTTCCGCCGCCTGGGTCGTCCCCTCGATGCCGAGATAGAACCAAAGCCCGAAATGCATCGCCGCCAGAATACCGAGCGAGCCGTAGGGCAGGCCGACGAGCAGATCGTCGTGCTTGAGCACCGCGCCCGGAGCCCAGGGCTGGGTGGCGACGAACAGCACCACGATGGCGGCGAAGGCGGCGGCGGTGATGACGAGATTGAGGGTCAGGGTGGCGAGCACGCCGCGATAGTTGAGAAAGGCCAGCGCCACCACGGTGAGCACCATGAAGGCGCGCTTGTCGACCGCTCCCTCGAGCCCGAGGCTCTGCGCGAAGGCCTCGATCAGGTCGCCCGCGACGATGGCGTTCGAGACCTCCAGCATGGTGTAGGCCATGACGAGATAGAGGCCGACATTGAACGCCGCGAGCGGCCCGATGATGTGTTTGGCCTGGGCGTATTGGCCGCCCGCCGCCGCCACCGTCGAGGTGATCTCGGAATCGATCATCGCGACGCAGGTATAGAGGATGCCGGCGAGCCAGCAGGCGGCCAGCGCCGCCACCGCGCCGCCTTTGCCGACGGCGAAGTTCCAGCCCATGAACTCGCCGACGAGGACGATGCCGACGCCGAGCGCCCAGACATGGCCCGGCCCCAGCACCCGAAGCAGGGCAACCCGCTTGCCCTCCGCCGGCGGGGTGTGGGCCGGAGAGGCACCCGCCCCGGCGAGGGGGGCGACGGCAGGGGAGGGAACGCTGCGGGGTTCCGCGACCGGTTGAATCGTCGTCATCACGACCTCGCCGCCGTCTCGCCGACCTCGGAATCGACGATCTCACCTTCCTCGGACGAGAGGAGGTAGGTTTCGTCGTAGGCGCGGTTGGTGCGCAGAAGATCGAATCCCATCCAGAGGGCGAGGACGGTCGCGACCGCCCAAGCGCCCCAGTTCATGACGGACACCATGATGTGTTCCCCCGGCTCGGAAGGATCGGCGGCGCGATGTGGAAAGAAATCGGCGGGGCAGGCGCCCCGGCTCACGCCTTGGGCGGATCGTCGAAGTGCTCCGCGATGACCTCGCGGTATTCGCGGTCGGAATAGCGGAACATGAAGACGAAGTAGGCGACGATGATGATGGCCGTGAGCGCCACGGCCGTCCAGTTGAACGAGTAGTCGAAGCGCGTCCCGATGATCGACGCCGCCTTCTCGGGGGTGAAACCGAGCTTCTCCCACTGCCCGGCCATGGCCGGGTTCTGTCCCAGAGCATCCCAGGTCGGATTCGCGGTCTCGGTAACGGTGGTGCCACCGCCCGCGAGCTTGAACAGGAGAGGCAGGTAGAGGGTGAAGACGACGAGCACGAGCATCAGCACGGCGTCGACGATCTGCCCGGCGACCGATTGCACCGGCGGCTCATAGGGCTTGCGGGCGGCCATCTCAGGCTTTCCCCTTGCGGCGCAGGTCCCGAAGGCGATCGAGATAGTAGAGGTCCATCCCGTAGATCGCGGCACGATCCTCACGATAATGCCGGATCATCGCCGCGATCGCGGCGGTGTTCAGCAAGAGGACGCAGGCGCCGACGCCGAGCAGCAGCAGCGTCACGCCGCAGGCGTCGCAGGCCCGCCGCATCGTCCAGAAGGTAAAGGCGTAAACCAGCCACACGACCCCGACAGCGACCATGGCTGCCGCTCGGTCGCGGCCGAACATGGCGGCGACTCGCACATCCTGCATGGTGCATCTCCTCCCTTGGAGATCGTTCCTGATGGGAATTCTCCCTTCTTTTCTGGAAATATCCTGCCGATCCAAACGTGCGTCAAGTCGGAATCGTCGCAATACTTCAACAATCCCGCACGGGTGTCGCGGTCGGGGAGAGACGGCACCATCGGATGAAGCGGGCCGTGTCGCCCGTTGGTGTTGCGTCCGCGTTCCAACCGGACAGCAACCCTGCCTTGCCCCGCCCGGCCCTGTCGTGGCGGGGATTTTTTGAGGCCGCGAGAGCTGACGGGCAGCGCGCCGGAGCGCATCCGCTCCGCTATGAGGACGGGGGGCGCCCCCCGCTTCGGGGCCCGAGCGCGAGATGAGCATGGACATCCCGACCGATCCCGCGCTGCAGGCGCTCCGCCGTGGCGACCTCGCCGGGGCGCGGGAACTTCGCCTCAGTGGGCCCCTCAGCGAATTTCCGCCGGAGATCTTCGGTCTCTCCGAAACGCTCGAACGGCTCGATCTCAGCGGCTGCGGTCTCACGGCCCTTCCGGACGGGATGGGTCGTCTCGCGAAGCTGCGTGTGCTGTTCTGCTCCGGCAACCGCTTCGAGCGGCTTCCGCCATCGCTCGGCGATTGCTCTGCCCTGAGCCAGATCGGTTTCCGGGCGACCGGCTTGCGGGAGGTGCCGGCGGAGGCCCTGCCGCCCGCCTTGCGCTGGCTCACCCTCACCGACAACCGGATCGCGCATCTGCCCGACGCCCTCGGCGCCCGGCTGCATCTGCAGAAGCTGATGCTGTCGGGAAACCGGCTGCGCTCGCTGCCGAACAGCCTCGAGGGCGCCGCCCGTCTCGAATTGCTGCGCCTGTCCGCCAACGGCTTCGAAGCTCTGCCCCCCTGGCTCCCGGCCCTGCCGCGGCTGGCCTGGATCTCCTGGGCCGGCAACCCGGTCGAAGGTGTGTCGGAACGGGCCGACATCCCTCGCGTGCCCTGGACGACGCTCGCACTCGGCCCACGCCTGGGGGAGGGCGCCTCGGGCTGGACATACCGGGCCCTCTGGCGCGGTCCCACCTCTGGGGAGCCCGAGCCCGTCGCGGTCAAGCTGTTCAAGGGCCGGATGACCAGCGACGGGCTACCCGAACGGGAGATGGCCGCCTGTCTCGCCGCCGGCCGGCATCCGAACCTCACCGGCGGGCTGGGGCAGGTCGATGGACATCCCGAGGGCATCCAGGGCCTGCTGATGCCGCTGATCCCGGACGGATGGCGGGTGCTCGCCGGGCCGCCGAGCCTCGAGAGCTGCAGCCGCGACGTCTACGCGCCGGATTTCGCCCCGACCCTGGACCAAGCCCTGCGCCTCGCCACCTCCGTGGCGCGGGCGGCCGCCCACCTGCACGGCCGCGGCGTGCTCCATGGCGATCTCTACGGGCACAACACCCTCTGGGATGGGGAAACCGGGGAAGCGGTGCTCAGCGATTTCGGGGCAGCCTGCCTGCTGCCGCAGGGTCGGGCCGGGGAGGCGTGGCAGCGCGTCGAGACCCGGGCCTGGGGTCTTCTGCTCGGCGAATTGCTCGACCGCTGCAGCGCTGTCTCCTCCGCACACTCCTCTGCATTGACCGGCCTGCGGGATGTGGAGCAAGCCTGTCGGCAGCCGAATCCCCGAGCCCGGCCGTCGATGGCGGAGGTGGTGAACAGCCTTTCGTCTCTCTTGTCGCCGGATCGTCACGCTTTGGCGTGATCCATCCCGGCGCAGCCGCGTTGTGCCGTGACCGTCACCGGATGCCGGCCCGTCGCGCCGCAGACCGTCCAAGGAACGAGACCGACCGTATGAGTGACCCGCGCGAGATCGAGCTGAAGCTGGAATGCGAGCCCTCCGACCTCGCCAGCCTGCAGGATCACCCGCTGCTGCGCGAGGCCGCGACCCAGGAAGAGACGGATCTCGTCTCCGTCTATTTCGACACGCCCGACCGGCAGTTGCGCAAGGCCAAGCTCGGCCTGCGGGTGCGCAGCCACGGCGGCCGCTTCGTCCAGACCCTCAAGGCCGAGGGTGACGGCCTGTTCGACCGGCCCGAATGGGAGCAGCCGCTGGACGGCCCCGAGCCGGACCGGGCCGCCCTGGCCGACACGCCCTTCGCGCGCCTGATCGACGCCGACGCGCCCCTCGCGCCGCTGTTCACCACCCATGTCCACCGCCGGACCTATCTGGTCGAGCAGGGCACGTCGCGCATTGAGGTCGCCCTCGATACCGGCCGCATCGAGGCCCCCGAGGCGGGCGACCGCGTGCTGACGATCTGCGAGGTCGAGCTGGAGCTGAAGGAGGGCACGGCGAGCGACCTGTTCGCCCTGGCCCATGCCATCGCCTCCCTGGCGCCGGTGCGGCTCGGGGTGCGCAGCAAGGCGGAGCGCGGCTACGCCCTGGCGGCGGGCGAGATCGACCGGGTGCGCAAGGCCGAGCCGGTGCCGCTGCGGGAGGACATGAGTGCCGCCGAGGCGTTCCGGGCAGTCGCCCATGCCTGCCTGCGCCAGATGCGGCTGAACGAGGACATCCTGCTGCGCGAGCGCAATGTCGACGCCCTGCACCAGATGCGGGTGGGGCTGCGCCGCCTGCGCTCGGCCTTCTCCCTGTTCGGCGACCTCGTGGACGACACCCTGGGCGCCCGGATCCGGACCGAGCTGAAGGAGGTGACCGAACCCCTGGGGCGGGCCCGCAACCTCGACGTCTTCCTCGCCACCATCCTGCCCGCCGAGCGCGAGCGGCACCCGGACGAGGTCGGCCTCCTCGGCCTGGAGCGGCAGCTCGAGGAGGAGCGCGCCAAGGCCTACCAGGATATCGCCGCGCTGCTCGGTTCGGATGCGTGGCGGATGCTGCTCCTCGACCTCATCGCCTGGATCAATGCCGGCCCCTGGCTGCGGGAGGAAGGCCGGGGCCGGGCCGCCCTGCGCGACGAGCCGGCCCGCAGCTTCGCCGCCCGCGAACTCGACCGGCGGCGGCGGCAAGTGAGAAAGCGCGGGCGCCATCTCGATGCACTCGACCCGGAAGAGCGCCACCGGGTGCGGATCGCCGCCAAGAAACTGCGTTACGGCGCCGAGTTCTTCGCCGCCTTGTTCCCGGGGAAGAAGGCGGGCAAGCGCCACGATGCCTTCGGCAAGGCCCTGTCGGATCTGCAGGACCAGCTCGGTGCCCTCAACGATATCGCCACCGGCCACGACATCGTCCGGGATCTGGCAGACGCGCCGGCCGGCGCCTCGACCCTCTTCGCCGCCGGGATGACCGCCGCCGATATCGAGGCGCGCACGCGCACGCTTCTGGAAGCCGCCGCCGAGGCGCACGAGGATCTGGTCGATACCAAGCCGTTCTGGCGTTGACGGTCTCGATGCTGAAACATGAGCGGCAACGCCGCCTGTGTATAGCGCGCCACCGGGTCCTCCCTTAAGGCAGGACGGCTGAAGGGGGCGGGAACGATCCCGCCCTTAAACATTTTCGCGATAATGCGTTTCGAGGTCGAAAGAAAATTTCTGGTCGCCGATGATCGTTGGAGAGCGGAAGTCGTCAGTCAGCAAAAGCTCACCGACGGCCTGATCGGGCAATTCGATTTGGGCAAGGTGCGTGTGCGGCTCGACGAGGGACGGGCGTGGCTGACGGTGAAGGGCGCCCGCGTTGGCCTCGGCCGCCCGGAATTCGAGTACGAAATCCCGCGCGTGGACGCAGAGGCGATGCTCAGCCTCGTCTGCGACACCTGCCTCATCGAGAAGACGCGCCACTGCGTCCCCCATGGCGGCCATGTCTGGGAGATCGATGTCTATGAAGGCGCCCTTGCCGGCATGATCCTGGCCGAGGTGGAGCTGGAGCATGAGGAGGAGCCCTTCGAGCGGCCGGACTGGCTCGGGCCCGAGGTGACCGGCGACCTGCGTTTCCGCCAATCTGCGCTGCTGCGCCGTTCGGGCGAAGCCGGGCGCGCGCTCTCTCCGGCAGACGTGCTGGCCGAGCCGCTGTGAGGGCGCGGCCGCTCACGGGCTGAGGGCGGCTTCGTCCCTGCGGCTCAACGCGCTATGACGCTGCCGGGCGCCTTTTCAGAACAAGCAGGGAGCGGCAGGGGGTGGAGCAGGCGGTGAGACCGGGCGGCCTCTCTCCGCGGTGGCTTGCCCGCCCGACCGCGCGGCAGCTTCGCCTCGGCAGCGGCTTCGTGCTGTTCGCCTATGTGCTGACGCATCTGCTCTGCCACGCCCTCGGCAACATCTCGCTGGCCGCCCTGGAGGCGGGACTCGCCGTCAAGGTCGCGCTCTGGCGCACGCCGCCCGCCCTGGTGCTGCTCTATGGGGCGCTCCTCGTTCACATCGCCCTGGGGCTGTGCGCGCTGTACCAGCGCCGATTTTTCCGCCTGCGGCCAGGGGAGGTCGCGCAAGTCCTGCTCGGCCTCGCCGTGCCCGTCCTGCTCCTCAGCCACGTCGTCGGCACCCGCCTGGCCTGGAGTCTGGAGGGGCTCGATCGTGGCTATCCACAGGTACTCTACGTGACCTGGGTCGCCGTGCCGGGCCAAGGGGCGATGCAGGCCATCGGCTTGGTGGTGGCGTGGCTGCACGGCTGCTTCGGTCTCTATTTCTGGCTACGGCTGAAGCGCGGCTTCGGGCCTGCCGCGCCATGGCTGCTTGCCGGCGCCGTGCTGGTGCCGGTGCTCGCCCTGCTCGGGATCGTCCAGGGTGGGCGCAGCATCGCACTGTTGGCCGCCGATCCTGCCTGGCGGGCGGAGATGCTGGGCGCCTCCCATCTCGGGCTGCCGGCCCAGAACGAGCGGCTGGCTGGGATCCGGCGCGGGCTGCTCGCGGCTTATGCCGCCCTCCTCGGCCTCGTCGTGCTGGCTCGCGGTGTCCGTACCGTCGCCGAGAGCCGGGGCGGCTTCGTGCGGATCGGCTATCCCGACGGGCGCATCGTCCGCGTGCCCCGGGGCAGCAGCGTGCTCGAAGCCAGCCGCCGCGGGCGCATTCCGCATGCGAGCGTGTGCGGCGGGCGCGGGCGCTGCTCGACTTGCCGGATTCGCGTCGTCGATGCCGAACGCGGCCGCCACCTGCCTGAGCCGGATCGGCCGGAGCGCCTCGTCCTCGACCGCATCGGCGCCAGTCCCGGTGTTCGGCTCGCCTGCCAGCTCCGGCCGGACCGCGATCTCACCGTCGCGCCTCTGTTCACGCCCCATATCCGCAGCATCCCGACCTGCGATGCGGAGCGGGTCTCGACCGGGGAGGAACGCTTCGTCGTCGTGCTGTTCGCGGATCTGCGCGGCTCGACCCGGCTCGCCGAGGAGCGGCTTCCCTACGACACGGTGTTCGTCATCGGCCGCTTTCTCGGTGCGGTCGGCCGGGCGGTGCGCGAGGCGGGCGGCAGCGTCAACCAGCATCTCGGCGATGGGCTGATGGCCATTTTCGGCCTCGACGGCACGCCGAAAGCGGCGGCCCGCGCTGCCCTGGCGGCGGTCGATGGCGTCTCTGAACAGGTGGAGCAGCTCAACCGGATGCTTGCCGCCGATCTCGGCGAGCGGCTGCGCTACGGCATCGGTCTGCATGCCGGCACCGCCATCGTCGGCGAGATGGGTGACGAGGCGGAATCCCGCTTCACCGTGCTCGGCGACACGGTCAATGTCGCCGCGCGGCTGGAAGGCCTGACCGGACCGATGGGGAAGGTCGCCATCGTCTCGGAAGCCGTCTACGCGGCGGCGGCCCTGCCGGCGGGGGAGTTGCAGGAACTCACGCTCACCGGACGGGCGCAGCCGCTGCGGGCGCGGCTGATCGGAGCCCAGGCCCCGGCCGTGCCGCGCGCTCCTTGATCCTCCTCCAGTTCACCATCGATCAACCGGGATGCTTCGAGGCTCAAGCGTCGCTTGGCACCTTCCGCATGTGGACGGCGGGATCTGCCCAGCAGACGAGTTCAAAAAAGCTCTCAGCCGATCCGAGACAGCGCGCTTGTCGGAGGTGCGAAAGTTTGCGCCTCCGGATCGCGGCACAACGGCTCGGCACGGAGGGTTGACCGGCGGCACGGACGCGCGATTCCGCCTGAGCTTCTTCGGAACGGTTCAGGTTTCCTCGCCGTTACTGGCGCAGTTTCATCCTCTTCGGAGCATTGTCATGCGCAATTCGCTTCTCGCGGCCGCCGCCCTCCTGACTCTGGCCGGCACGTCCGGCGCCTTCGCCCAGACCACCGTGATCGAGCGCGACGCGCCGGATCGGGTCGTGGTGGACCGCCCCGCCTCCACCTCCTCGACCACCGTCGAGCGGCGCGAGCATTCGGATGGCTGCTCCAGCAAGACCGTGACGAAAGAGAACGACATGGGTGACCGGAAGACGGTCACCAAGGAGAACTGCGACTGATCCTGTCGCGCGACCACGTTCCGAAACGAGAAGAGCCCGCCCCGGCAATCCGGGGCGGGCTCTCTTCTTATTGCCTCTTCCCGATCAGGCGTGCGCGAGCACGGCGAGCAACAAGAGGGCGATGATGTTGGTGATCTTGATCGCCGGGTTCACGGCGGGCCCCGCCGTGTCCTTGTAGGGATCGCCGACGGTGTCGCCGGTCACCGCCGCCTTGTGGGCGTCGGAGCCCTTGCCGCCGTGGTGGCCGTCCTCGATGAACTTCTTGGCATTGTCCCAGGCGCCGCCGCCGGAGGTCATCGAGATCGCGACGTAGAGGCCGGTCAGGATCACGCCGAGCAGCGAGGCGCCCACCGTGGCGAAGGCCTGGCTCTTGCCCGCGATCGCCTGGATCACGAAGAACAGGACGATCGGCGTCAGCACCGGGAGGAGCGAGGGAATCACCATCTCCTTGATCGCGGCGCGGGTCAGCATGTCAACGGCGCGGCCGTAATCGGGCCGGTCGGTGCCCTGCATGATGCCGGGCTTGGCCCTGAACTGGCGCCGCACCTCCTCGACCACCGCGCTGGCGGCGCGGCCCACCGCCGTCATGGCGATGCCGGCGAACAGGAACGGAATCAGGCCGCCGATCAGCAGACCGACCACGACGTAGGGGTTGGAGAGGGAGAAATCGACGCTGACGCCCTGGAAGAAGCGGTACTGCGTCGGGCTCGCATGAGCGATGAAGTAGTTCAGGTCGGAGGTATAGGCGGCGAACAGCACCAGGGCGCCGAGACCGGCCGAGCCGATGGCGTAACCCTTGGTCACCGCCTTGGTGGTGTTGCCGACGGCATCGAGAGCGTCGGTCGCCTTGCGCACCTCGGAGGGCAGGCCGGACATCTCGGCAATGCCGCCGGCATTGTCGGTGACGGGGCCGAAGGCATCGAGCGCCACGATGAAGCCGGCGAGCGCCAGCATGGCGGTGACCGCGATGGCGATGCCGAACAGGCCCGCCAGCGCGTAGGTGGCGATGATGCCCGCCACGATGACGAGGGCCGGCAGGGCCGTCGATTCGAGGGAGATCGCCAGCCCCTGGATCACGTTGGTGCCGTGGCCGGTAACGGAGGCGGTGGCGATCGACTTCACCGGGCGGAAGTTGGTGCCGGTGTAGTATTCGGTGATGACGACGATCAGCGCGGTGATGACGAGGCCGAGCACGGCGCAGCCGAACAGGGCGCCCGATGTGAAGGTCAGACCGGTATTGGTGGTGAAGCTGGTCGAGAACCCGCCGAACAGGGCGAGGTTGACCAGGGCGATGGCCACGATCGAAAGCACGCCGGCGGCGATCAGGCCCTTGTAGAGCGCGCCCATGATCGATTGATTGGCGCCGAGCTTGACCGCGTAGGTGCCGGCAATCGAGGTGACGATGCAGGCGGCGCCGATGGCGAGCGGATAGAGCATCATCGCTTCGAGCACCGGCGCGTTGCCCGCGAAGAAGATCGCGGCGAGCACCATGGTGGCGACGACGGTGACCGCGTAGGTCTCGAACAGGTCGGCGGCCATGCCGGCGCAGTCGCCGACATTGTCGCCCACGTTGTCGGCGATGGTGGCGGGGTTGCGCGGATCGTCCTCGGGGATGCCCGCTTCCACCTTGCCGACGAGATCGCCGCCGACATCGGCACCCTTGGTGAAGATGCCGCCGCCGAGGCGGGCGAAGATCGAGATCAGCGAAGCCCCGAAGCCGAGGGCCACGAGGGCGTCGATCACCTCGCGGCTTCCCGGTGCCAGCCCGGCGCCACGGGTGAGGAACAGGTAGTAGAGGGCGACTCCGAGGAGCGCGAGGCCCGCCACCAGCATGCCGGTGACCGCACCGGACTTGAAGGCGACCTCCAGACCACCGCCGAGCGAGGTCGTCGCGGCCTGCGCGGTCCGCACATTCGCGCGCACCGACACGTTCATGCCGATGAAGCCGGCGGCGCCGGAGAGCACGGCACCGATCAGGAAGCCGATGGCGACCTTGATGCCGAGGAACCAGGCCAGAAGAACGAAGAGCACGAGGCCGACGATGCCAATCGTCGCGTATTGCCGCTTGAGATAAGCTTGCGCGCCCTCGGCAATGGCGCCTGCGATCTCCTGCATGCGCTGTGTGCCCGCATCGCGTCGCATCACATCGCGGATCGTCACAACACCGTAGGCGACGGCGCAGAGCCCGCCCACGATGATCAGCAAAAGTGCGGTCATGCGTGCGTCCTTGGCTTATGTTGGGATGTGCCGAGCTTGGCCGGAATGGCCATGGGACGATATGCCCGGTTTAAGACGCCCTCCCTGGAGAAGCGGAACTTAAGTGCCAAAAATCCGCGTTCCGCGCAAACGCAACCGGCGCGGTACGCCCTTAGAAACGACCAACACGCAAGATACTGACAGAATTTCACTTGCCGCGCTGCTCGCGGCGCGCAGAAGCATCGGCGCCGGCCGGCGCCGTTCCCTCGCTCGGGAAAGAATTCAGGAGTGGCGCGGCGCAGCGGACGCGGCCGGAGACTCGATGGGATCGGACCCCATCGGTCGGCTCAGGCGCCGGTTCTCCTCCTCAAGGCGCAGCCGCGCCTCCTCGCTCTCGCGCAGTTGCGCCAAGAGTTGATCGTTGAGCACCATCGTCCGCTGCCGGTCACCCACGGCGATCGCGCGGCCAGCCTCGGCGGCGTCCCGCGCGGCGACGAGCTGCTCCCGCTCCTGCGCGATCCGGCGAAAGGCGCGGATCGCCGTCCGATTGCTGCCTTCCAGGATGCGCAGGCGATGCTCGGCCACCGCAAGACGGCGCTGCGCCTCGATCAAGGCAGGGTTCGGAGCAACATCGCCCTCGGCGAGAACCGGGGCCTCCTGCACGGGAGCGGCCGGCTCGAGGGACGGTTGCCGTTCAGCGAAGAGCGACTGCGCCCGTTCGAAAAGGTCACGCAGCGGCATTGGACCGTTCCATCCGATCTCGCACGGTGCCCGGCGCGCCCGCTTCACGACCTGCCTCTTCACGACCTGCCCGGGCAGCTTGGCCCGCGAGCCGCATCTGCAAGCGCCGGAGCTGCGCCTCATGGGCACGATAGGTCGCCGAACCGCGCAGCCATGCGAGCAGCGGAGCCTGCTCCGAAGCCGCCAGCGGCGTCTCGATCTCGGACAGGGGCTCCTCCAGCCCGATGAATTCGTGGCGGGACGCCGCCTCGATCCAGCTCGCGGAGACGGGCGCATCCGCGTCCATGAACAGGAGGCCGGACAGGAACAGGGCCCGGTGCAGCATGACCGTCGAGGCTTCCACATGGCAGTCCCCGAGGATCTCGGGAAAGACGCGGCCGCCGAAGCTGCCCGTCGCCACCGTCTCGCCCCGGCTGCGATAGGAGCCGTGGGAGAACAGGCAGCCGGTCGCGGACATCCGGCCGACCTGCGCCGCGATCTTCCCGGCGGCGAACCGGTCCGGGCTCCTCAGCAGGGCGATGTAGCTGCCGCGGGCGGCGGTGAGGCCGAGCCGCAGCCGGGCCGAGGGGCGCGTCTCCTCGGTCGGACGCAGAACCCGCTTGCAAGCCCCCTCCCGGCCGAGCGCCTCGAGGATGGGGGCCGCCCCGACAAGGACCACCTCGTCCGGGCGGCGGGTCTGGGCCTCGATGCTGGCCACGGTCCGGCGCGCCGCCTCGCAATCTTGCCCGACATCGACGACGACGGAGACGGATGCTTCCGCCGCGGCGGCTTTCGCCATTCGGTCGGCGCGGTCGGCAACCCGGCGGTTCGGGCTGCGGTAGCGTAGGAACTCGCCGGTCCTGCGCAGGAACCGCTCCCGGCTGCCATGCACCAACGCCGCCTCCAACTCGCTGGTCCCGTCGAGCACGTCGATCCAGAAGGCGCTGTTCTCGCTCAGCGCGTCGCTGCGGTGGGAGCCTTGCCCCGGATGCAGCCGTGACCTGACGAGACAATGGGGTACGTGGACGAAGGTGGCTTCCCGGGTGAGCCGCCACCACATCCGGTAATCCTGCGTATGAGGATAGCGCCGGTCGAAGCCGCCGATCCGCAGGAGCAGCTCGCGGGAGGTGAGGATGGTGCAGCCGTTGATCAGGCCATCGTAGAAGGCGAGCCTCGGCCGCGAGGCCAGCCGCGCATGATCCAGCCGCTGCTCGCCGGTGATACGGCCCTTGGCGTCGATCCACGACAGGTCGGAGAACAGGCAGATATCGTCCCGTCCGACCGCCTCCAGGACACGCAGCTGGAGATCCGTCTTCTCCGGCTCGAACAGGTCGTCATGCGACAGCCAGGAGAACAGACGGCCGGAGGCATGGGCGAGGGCCGTGTTCAGCGCGACCGCCACTCCGCCATGGGGCTGGCTCAGGGTGCGGACCCGGCTGCCGAAGGCGTTGGCGACGGCGACGGTGAGCCCGTCATCGTCCGATCCGTCATCGACGACGAGGATCTCCGTCTCCGGGTGCCGCTGGCGGAGCGCGCTCTCGATCGCCTCGCCGAGATAATTCGCACCGTTACGAACGGGAATCGCAATGGTGACGCTGCGATCTCCCAAAACTAACCCTCGGCTTCCGCAGCCGGAGCCCGGCGCGTTCCGTCGAGGGCGCTGGTCAGTTCGCCCGTCAATTCGACCGCCTCGAGCAGCAATGGCGGCGCGTCGAGAACGGCATTTTCGTTGAAACCGAAATCGGTGAAGATCTCGTAGGTCGGGACGTGATATTTCCGGATCGTGGGCGGGGCACCCGTGAGAAGGAAGATCGCGTGGGAGCCGATCCCGCGAACGAGGCAGGTGCCGTCGTTCAATTCGGGTCCCATGACAATCGTCGGAATCTCTTCGCTCAAGATGAGGTCGTCGGCGTTCGAAAACAACGCTTGGTAGACGCTCGGACTGGCGACCCGATGCCTCCGGCCGTCGAACATGACCCATACATCGTTGCTGCCCGGCGCAGTGAGGCGCAGGCCGTTCAGGTCTTCACGCAGCGTGTACATGGCCACTCCCAAGCGTCTCGAGCCGGCCGCATCCTGCGTCGGCCCAGGCCCGCTCACATCCCCTCAGAGAGCGGAGGCCGGACGCCTGGCCCGTGACGCGCGCGGACGGGAGATAACCGAGCCAGGCCGGGTGCTCAAGATTCGCGCAGAGGTTTTGCGGGAACTCCGCCCCGCCACCAAGGGCCCCTCACCAGGCTCCCGAATCCGGCTCGCACCGGGATCGACTCTCGGAGCCTGCTCGACCGATCTGCCCCGGCGGCTTGCCGTGATCCGGCGTTCTGACGGTCCTCATGCCGAGGAGCTGCGCCAGCCGCCACCATGAATTTTGCCAGGCGCCTGCCGGACAAGGCAGCCCGACAGGGGCTCAGCGCAGCGGCGGCGCCTTGTAGGCCGGTGCCAATCTGTAGCTATCGGACGTGCGGCGCGGCCCCTGCGGCGTGGCGATCAGCATGTTGTCGAAATAATCGTTGCCGGTGATGCCGAAGCCGCCGCCGTTCATCACCGTCGGCACCGGCACCGCACCGATCGCCCGCAGATCCTGCCCCTCCTTGCTGATCGGAGGGCCGACGAAGCGGCCGCTCTCGGGATCGACCTCATAGACCGTCGGGCCGCGGTCGCCGTTGGGACGGTCCCGCAAACCCTGGGCCGCCGCGGCATGGGCCGCGAGCCCGAGGGAGGCCGCGAGAAGGAGGCGGGCATAAGCCGAGGAATGGGCCACGGGCGTGCTCCGTCGTTGGCGGGTGTCTCGGAGGCGCGATCAAGCCCCGGAACGTGACAAGGAAAGGTTGACGGGCGGAGAGCCTGGGCCCCGCCGGCAGCCTCAGCCCTTCGATTGCAGAACGGCGCGCGGCTCCCGCAGCACCGGAGTGCAATCCGACTTGTAGGCGTTCAGGGGGAGCGGCGTCGAGCTGCAGGAATAGGCCTCCTCGGGGGAGGGCGCGGGCACGGGGTCGCGGGCCACGATCGGGTGGGGTGCGCAGGCTCCGGCGGCGGCGCCGGCGAGCGCCAGGGCGGCGAAGAGCTTGAGGCGGCGCATGCGATTCCTCGAAACGCGTCAGCCCGCCGGGACGGCCCGGCGGCGGAACGGGAGACGACCCTGCGGACGGATCGCGCCGCTGACAAGCTTCCTCCGCCGGATGCCCAACCGCACAGGCCCGTTTGCCCAGCCCTGTCGCCCCGCCGCAACAACTTCGGCGGGGCAATCCGGGCCGTCTCAGACGGCCTTCTGCATCGGCACGACGTTGTGCAGCGTGCGGTCGGCATTGTCGAAGAAGCGGCGGACGTTGCGGGCCGCCTGCCGGATGCGCTGCTCGTTCTCGACCAGGGCGATGCGCACATACTCGTCGCCGTGCTCGCCGAAGCCGATGCCCGGCGCCACCGCCACATCCGACTTCTCCAGCAGCAGCTTGGAGAATTCCAGGCTGCCGAGCTCGCGGAATTTCTCCGGGATCGGCACCCAGGCGAACATCGAGGCCTCCGGGGTCGGCAGCTTCCAGCCGGCCTTGCCGAAGGATTCGATCAGCGCGTCACGACGCTTCTTGTAGGTGGCGCGCATCTCCTTGATGCAATCGTCCGGTCCGTTGAGCGCGGCGGTGGCCGCGACCTGGATCGGGGTGAAGGCGCCGTAATCGAGATAGGACTTCACCCGCGTCAGCGCCGCGAGCAGGCGCTCGTTGCCGACCGCGAAGCCCATGCGCCAGCCCGCCATCGAGAAGGTCTTGGACAGCGAGGTGAACTCGACCGTGCAGTCGATGGCACCCGGCACCTGCAGCACGGAGGGCGGCGGGTTGTTGTCGTCGAAATAGACCTCGGCATAGGCGAGGTCCGAGAGCAGGATCAGCTCGTGCTTCTTCGCGAAGGCGACGAGGTCGCGGTAGAAGTCGAGGCCGGCGACGTAGGCGGTCGGGTTCGAGGGATAGCAGACCACGAGCGCCACCGGCTTCGGGATCGAGTGGGCGACCGCCTTCTCCAGGGCCGGGAACATGGCCGGGGTCGGCTCGGCCGGCACCGAGCGGATCACGCCGCCCGCCATCAGGAAGCCGAAGGCGTGGATCGGGTAGCTCGGGTTGGGAACCAGCACCACGTCGCCCGGCGCGGTGATCGCCTGGGCCATGTTGGCGAAGCCCTCCTTGGAGCCCAACGTCGCCACCACCTGCGTATCGGGGTTGAGGCTCACGCCGAACCGGCGCTGGTAATAGCCGGCCTGGGCCCGGCGCAGGCCGGCGATGCCCTTGGAGGCGGAATAACGGTCGGTGCGCGGCTTGCCGGCGGTTTCCACCAGCTTCTCGATCACGTGGCGCGGCGCGTCGAGATCCGGGTTGCCCATGCCGAGATCGATGATGTCCGCGCCACGGGCTCGGGCAGCGGCCTTGATCCGGTTCACCTGCTCGAAGACGTAAGGCGGAAGGCGCTTGATGCGGTGGAAATCGGTCATGGCGTGGTTCTGTCCGGTGTCGCGGAACGCATCCTCCCGCATTGTTATCGGCGGTGAGGAGTCGACCTGTTTACCATCGACGCGGCCGCGCGCCGACTCTGATTTTGTGCCCCTGCCGCAATGGCAGCACGGGGGTTTCTACTGGACCGGGTTGGGGGTGAGCCCCTTGGCGGCATCCTTGGCAGCGCCCTCCGCCGCACGACCCTTGACCTCGTTGCGGCTGCGAGCGCCCTCCAGCTCCGCCTCCAGGGCGCTCTGCCCGGCGGCGTTGCGGGCGCGGATCGCGCGGCGCGGCGCCGATTCGCCCACCGGCATGTAATCCGCATCGCTCTTGCGGGACTTCGCCACGAAATCGGGTGCGTCCACGCGCTTCGGGCCGTAGCCGGCATCGACGAAGGCGGATTTCAGAGGATTCACGTCGCTGGAGCAGCCGCCGAGGCATGCGGATATGGCAAGGACCGGCATGGCCAGGGCGATCCCGCGGAAAGCGATCCGGCGGGGGGCGATCACGCGGACGGCGTGGCTCACGGTCATGACAACGGTCTGGAAATGGAGCCTGGGGCGGGCGACATGTGGGAGGTGGAGCGTTAATTTGTCGGAAACGAGGCTCGGGACGCCGGACATGGCGCCATGCGAGCCGATCCTGGGAGGGCATGTCGGGTGGCGACGGAGCGGACAGACCTGGCAGTGCCGGATTTCGAGGCGATCGCGCGGAGCGCGAATCAGCTGGCGGAAGCCTTTCGGCAAACGGCGACGGCGTCCCTGAAGCCGTTCGAGCCGACCGGCCAGGGCGGAGCGTTCGGCGGCGGCGCGTTCCAGGGCGCCAAGCTTCAGGGCGCCGAGGAGATCGACGAGATGACCCGCACTCTGACGCGGGTCGCCGAAACGTGGATGAAGGATCCCGAGAAGGCGCTTCAGGCCCAGGCCAAGCTCAACCAGTCCTTCGCCGCCCTCTGGGCCTCGACCATCAGCCGGATGCAGGGTGCGGCGGCCAGCCCGGTGGCGCAACCGGAGGCGAAGGATAAACGTTTCGCCCATGCCGATTGGACCGCCAACCCGATCTTCGACATCATCAAGCAGAGCTACCTGATCCTCGGCCACTGGGCCGAGGAGCTGGTGGAGAAGGCCGAAGGGATCGACGAGCACACCCGCCACAAGGCGGAATTCTACCTGCGCCAGCTCCTCTCCGCCTATTCGCCCTCGAACTTCGTGATGACCAACCCCGAACTCCTGCGCCAGACGCTGGAGGAGGGTGGGGCCAACCTGATGCGCGGCATGAAGATGCTGCAGGAGGATCTGCAGGCGGGCGGCGGGCAGCTCCGGGTACGCCAGACCGACCTCACCGCCTTCACCTTCGGCGAGGACGTGGCGGTGACCCCCGGCGAGGTCATCTTCCGCAACGACCTGATGGAGCTGATTCAGTACGCGCCCAAGACCGAGACGGTGCTGAAGCGCCCATTGCTGATCGTGCCGCCCTGGATCAACAAGTTCTACATCCTCGATCTCAACCCGCAGAAGAGCCTGATCGGCTGGATGGTGTCCCAGGGCATCACCGTCTTCGTGATCTCCTGGGTGAATCCGGACGAGCGCCACCGCGACAAGGATTTCGAATCCTACATGCGCGAAGGCATCGAGACCGCCATCGACATGATCGGCGTTGCCACCGGCGAGAGCGAGGTATCGGCGGCGGGTTACTGCGTCGGCGGCACCCTGCTCGCCGTGACGCTGGCCTATCAGGCCGCCACCGGCAACCGGCGCATCAAGAGTGCGACCTTCCTCACCACGCAGGTGGACTTCACCCATGCGGGCGATCTCAAGGTCTTCGCCGATGAGGAGCAGATCAAGGTCATCGAGGAGCGGATGGCCGAGCGGGGCTATCTGGAAGGCGCCCGCATGGCCAACGCCTTCAACATGCTGCGGCCGAACGACCTGATCTGGTCTTACGTCGTCAACAATTACGTGCGCGGCAAACCGCCGGCGGCCTTCGACCTGCTCTACTGGAATGCCGACGCGACACGGATGCCGGCGGCCAACCACTCGTTCTACCTGCGCAATTGCTACCTCAACAACACCCTGGCCAAGGGGCAGATGGTGATCGGCAACGTGCGCCTCGACCTGAAGAAGGTGAAGGTGCCCATCTTCAATCTCGCCACCCGCGAGGACCACATCGCTCCGGCGCTCTCGGTGTTCGAGGGCTCCGGCAAGTTCGGCGGCAAGGTCGATTACGTGCTGGCCGGCTCGGGCCACATCGCCGGCGTGGTCAACCCGCCGGGCGGGAAAGCCAAATACGGGTTCCGCACGGGCGGGCCGGCCAAGGGCCGCTTCGAGGACTGGATCGAGAAGGCGACCGAGCATCCGGGCTCGTGGTGGCCCTACTGGTTCACCTGGCTCGAGAGCCAAGCTCCCGAGCGCGTGCCCGCCCGCATTCCGGGAGAAAGCGCCCTGCCGTCCCTCGGGCCGGCGCCGGGCACCTATGTCCGCATGAAAGCCTGAGGAATCGCGGGATGATCGTGTTCGCAGCCCCGAGACTGCGGACACGGGACCGTGATTTGCCTTAATCAGAACCTGGGGGCCGCCTCGCGCCCCGCGAGGGTTCGATCGCGTTGCATCACGCCACGGGACTCATCTCGATCATCGCGCTGGGTCTGGCCTGCGCGTTCCTCGGCGGCATGCTGGCTCAGCGGATTCGGCTGCCCCCCCTCGTCGGCTACCTCGTGGCCGGCATCGCCATCGGCCCCTTCACCCCCGGCTTCGTCGGCGATCCGGCCCTGGCAAGCCAGCTCGCCGAACTCGGCGTGATCCTGCTGATGTTCGGGGTCGGCCTGCATTTCTCGATCGGCGATCTGCTCACCGTTCGCGCCATCGCGCTGCCCGGCGCGATCGTTCAGATCGGCGTGGCGACCGCCATGGGGGCCGGGCTCGCCTGGGCCTTCGGCTGGGGCGCCGGGGCGGGCCTCGTCTTCGGCCTGGCCCTCTCAGTGGCGAGCACCGTCGTGCTGCTGCGGGCCCTCGAAGGGCAGGGACTCCTCGACACCGACAAGGGGCGCATCGCCGTCGGCTGGCTGATCGTCGAGGATCTGGCCATGGTAGTGGCCCTGGTGCTGCTGCCGGCGCTCGCCCCGTCCCTCGGCGGCGAGGCGATGTCGGGGAGCGCCCAGCACGGCGCCTCGGCGGGCCTGTGGGTGACGCTGGGTCTGACGCTCGCCAAGGTCAGCGTGTTCGTGGCGGTGATGCTGGTGGGCGGGCGGCGCCTCGTGCCCTACCTGCTGGGGCTCGCCGCGCGGACCGGCTCCCGGGAATTGTTCACCCTCGCGGTGCTGGCCAGCGCCGTCGGCATCGCCTTCGCGTCGTCGGAACTGTTCGGGGTGTCCTTCGCCCTCGGTGCCTTCTTCGCCGGCATGGTGCTCGCCGAATCCGACCTCAGCCATCAGGCGGCGGCGGATTCGCTGCCGTTGCAGGACGCCTTCGCGGTTCTGTTCTTCGTCTCGGTCGGCATGTTGTTCGATCCGGGGATCGTGCTGCGCGCGCCCCTGTCGATCCTCGGCGTCGTCGGCGTCATCGTCCTGGGCAAGTCGCTGGCGGCGGTCGCCATCGTCCTCGCCTTCGGCCATCCCGTCGGCACGGCGCTCACCATCGCCGCGAGCCTCGCGCAGATCGGCGAGTTCTCGTTCATCCTGGCCGGGCTCGGCATCGCGTTGAAGCTCCTGCCCGAGGAAGGACGCGACCTGATCCTCGGCGGCGCGCTGCTGTCGATCACCCTCAACCCGCTGTTCTTCGTGCTGTCGGATCGGGTGTCGCGCTGGCTCGGCGAGCGGCCGGAGTTGCGCCGCCGCCTGGAGCGCCGTTCCCCGGCGCCGCCGCCCCTGAACAATGCCGCCGAGGGCCTGCGCGACCACGCGGTCATCATCGGCTATGGACGCGTCGGTAGCGCCATCGGCCAGGCGCTGCAGGATTGGAACCTGCCCTTCGTGGTGGTGGAGCGCGACCGGCGCCGGGTCGAGGATCTGCGCGCCCAGGGCGTTCCGGCGGTGTTCGGCGACGCCACCGCCCCCGGCATCCTGGACGCCGCCGACATCGCCTGCGCCCGCCTCGTCGTGGTGGCGACGCCCGATCCGCACCAGGCCCGGCGGCTGCTCGCCAAGGCCCGCGCGACCAATCCCGGCATCGACAGCGTGGTGCGCACCCACAGCGAGACCGAGCGCCGCAAGCTGGAGGAGGACGGCGTCGGCCTCGTCCTCATGGCCGAGCGGGAGCTGGCGCTCGGCATGATGACCTACGCGCTGCGCAGTCTCGGCGTGCGCGAGGGCGAGGCGCGGCTCTTCGTGGATTCGAGCCGTTCCGAGAGCCGGACGAGCCCGGTCACCGAACCCGAGCAGCCGGCACCCGAGCTGCGCCAGCGCCGGGACGATGCCGAGTAAGCGCCTCAGGGGCGGTCCCGCCTCTGCAACGGCATCGCAGCGATCACCTCGCCCCTGCTACGCTCTCACCGTGAGATGCGACCGAGGGGAGCCTCGAAGGATGAGGGCGCGCGCGGGATGCCCCCCGCCACCCGGCGCGAACAGGCTCTCATAGGCTGTCGAGGCGGGTGATGAGCACCGCCAGCTCGCTCTGACGATGGATCGCCAGCTTGGCATAGGCCGCCCTGAGATGGCTGCGCACGGTGCTCTCGCCGACCGCGAGTTGGTCCGCCGCCTCCCGCGGCGGCGATCCCCGGCCGACCAGGGCCGCGACCCGCGCCTCCGCCCGGGTCAGGCCGAGCTGTTCGAGGAGCGGCTCGATCGGGCGTGTGGCCGGGGCGAGCAGATCGCGCAGCAGCAGGACCGCTCCGCCATCCAGGCCGCTGCCCGCCGCCGGGAACGGATCACCGCCCCGCAGCGGCATCGCTTCGACGAAAAGCGGGTGGCCGCCGCCCCGGCGGCGCAGAAGCATCGTGCCCTGTCGCGGCCAAGTCCCGGTCGGCAGCGCCTCCGCCAGGAAGCGATCGAAGCGCCCGCGATCGGCCGGCTCCGCCGCCTCCGGCACCACGCCGCTGCGCAGGACGAAATAACCGGCCCCCAATGTCTCCGCCGCCGGGCTGACGAGCCGGACACGGCCATGCCGGTCGAGCACGATCACGCCCGCCCGCATCCGTTCCAGGGCCGAGGTCAGCCCCTCCGTCTCGCGGCGCATCTCGCCAACCAGGGTCGCGAGCTTGAAGGCACGGACGACATGCGGACCGATCAGGCGCAGCCGCTCGATCTCGGCGCCCTCGAACGAGCCCATGCGGGCGTCGCGGGGCAGGCTGAACGAGAGGGTGTGGCGGTCGATAGGGTCGGCGTCGATATAGCCGCAAAGATTGCCGAGGCTGTGCCGGCTGAGGAAATGCTGGAAGAACGGATCGGAACGCTTTTCCTCGGGCGCGATATACATCTCGTCGACAGTGATGGTGCCCGGCCTCAACAGGCCGCGCTCGCGACCGAGGCGGATGCGGGTATCGTGCTGCCACCAACCACCGACGCCGTAATCGTGGTTCACCTCGGCGATGCGCTCGGAGGCCAGGGTTTGGGCCGTGCGCCGCGGATCATGCGACACGATCACGGCACCCCGCGCCTCCGCCGCATCGGCGATGCCATCCAGCGCGCTGGGCCATTTCTCGGGATCGAGGGCCGCCGCGTAGCATGCGTCGATCAAGGCAAGGGCGTCGAAACGTGACATCGACCGGCTCGGCTGGTTATGTCAGCTTAGAGCATGGTTTGATCGGTTCGGCTGTCCCCGCCCTGCAACATTCGCGGCACTCGACACTTGTTTCGCAGCGGCCTGATCGCATTCGCGCAACATTCGCAGCGAAGCGCAGCTCCTCCGATCCGCCGCATTCGACGGAAGATCGACCGGCCAGAGCGCCCCTGACCGATCTTTTCAGGCCTTTACGCCATCTGCGGCACAAATCGATCCGAACGGATTGTGCCGCCGAAAGGCTTTAACCCGAGCCCTTCAGGAACGGCGAACCCGCGCCGCATCCGAGGTGCCGACGACATCCGTGCTTCCGAAAGGATCGACGGATGTCGCGGCTCATACGACATCCTGTACCTGAAGGCTGGCCGTGATTTGATACGGCTTGGGCGTCCGGCGCTCTTACGAGATCCAGGTCTGTTCCCGTGTGGGTCGCTCGCCCCTCGTGCCACGATCGTCAATCGGCATGATCCCGGACGCCCTGTCGTGCGTACTCCGAACAGTCGCTTGGGCTCCGCTCCGGCGGGCGCCCGCGTACAGGACAGGATCGGCCATGCTCAGCTCCGTCCCCACAGCCGGTATCGATGTCGGCAAGGACTTCCTTGATCTCGGGTTCCACCCCGCCGCCAAGCCGCTCCGGTGTGACAATACCCCGGCCGGCATTCGCGACCTGATCGCCGCCGTGACGAGCCGGGGTGTGCAGCGGGTCGCCCTGGAGGCCATCGGCCCCTACGCCTACCCTGTGACCGCGGCTCTGAGTGCGGCCGGCCTGCCCGTGGGTCTGGTCGATCCGCGCCGGATCAGGGCCTTCCGCACGGCCGAGGGGGTAATCGCCAAGACTGATCGGCTGGACGCCGCGCTCATCGCGCGCTTTGCTCAGCGCATGCCCGAGCACCTGCGCCCCGCCCCTGAGCCCGATCAGATCGCGCTCAAGGCGCTCTCGACCCGTCGCCGCCAACTCACCGAACTGATCGCCCTGGAGAAGACCCGGCTCAAGCAGGCGCTCGATCCGCTGGTGGCCGACAGCCACAGGGCGGTGATCGATAGCCTGGAGGCCGCCTGTGCCGAGGTCGAGACCGCGCTCGACCGGCGCATCGCCGCGGCTCCGGACCTCGCCCGCAAACGGACCATCCTGACCTCGATCCCTGGGATCGGCCGGCGCATCGCCACCGTTCTGATCACGGACATGCCCGAACTCGGAGCCATCGACCGCAAGGCCGCCGCGAGCCTGGCCGGCATGGCCCCTCATCCCACCCAGAGCGGTCGCCACCCCGGACGTCACGCCATCGCCGGCGGCCGACCCTGCCTCAGAACGGCGTTCTACATGGCCGGCATGGTCGCAGCCCGGGCCTGTCCTGCCTTCACAGCCCCCTACAAGGCGATGCGCGAAGCGGGAAAGCCCGCCAAGGTCGCCATCGTCGCCACCGGCCGCCGCCTCGTCGTCCTCGCCAATGCCCTCGTCCGAGACGACAAAACCTTCGCCGAAAGCGACGTGGCCAATTGACCCGCAATACACCAATTGACCCGCAATACAGTCGCCGTTTGATCCCTTCGGGATGGCGGATCTGGGCTTCGCTCAGGCGCCGCGCCGGCTTGCGGATACGGGATCCGCTTCGATCGAGCGGATCCCGAATCAGAGGATGAAGCGGCTCAGATCCGTGTTGGCGGCAAGATCCGCCACGCGCTCACGCACATAGGCGGCATCGATCGGCACGGTCTCGCCGGAGCGGTCGGTGGCGGTGAACGAGATCTCGTCGATGACGCGCTCCAGCACGGTCTGGAGGCGCCGGGCGCCGATATTCTCCACCGAGCCGTTCACCTCCACCGCCACGCGGGCGAGGGCATCGATGGCATCCTCGGTGAAGTCGAGGGTCACGCCCTCGGTCTGCATCAGGGCGACGGTCTGCTTGATCAGGCTCGCCTCCGTGGTGGTGAGGATCTGCTTGAAATCCTCGACGGTGAGCGGCTGCAACTCGACGCGGATCGGCAGGCGGCCCTGCAATTCCGGCAGCAGGTCCGAGGGCTTGGAGACGTGGAAGGCGCCGGAGGCGATGAACAGGATGTGGTCGGTCTTCACCGACCCGTGCTTCGTCGCGACCGTGGTCCCCTCGATCAGCGGCAGCAGGTCGCGCTGCACGCCCTCGCGGGAGACGTCGGCGCCGGAGCGGCCCTCCCGGGCGCAGATCTTGTCGATCTCGTCGAGGAAGACGATGCCGTTATCCTCGACCTCGCGGATCGCCTCGCGGGTGAGGGCGTCGTCGTCCACGAGCTTGTCGCTCTCCTCGGCGATCAAGGGCGCGTAGGCATCGGCCACGGTGATGCGGCGGGGCTTGCCCCGCTGGCCGCCCAGCGCCTTGCCGAGCATGTCGGACAGGTTGATCGCGCCCATGGAGGCCCCCGGCATGCCGGGGATCTCGAACATCGGCATGCCCTGCGACCCGCCCGCCGCGAGTTCGATCTCGACTTCCTTGTCGTCGAGTTCGCTGTTGCGCAGCTTCTTGCGGAAGCTCTCGCGGGTCGCCTGGCTGGCGGTCGGCCCCACCAGCGCGTCGAGGATGCGGGCCTCGGCGGCCGCTTCCGCCTTGGCCTTGACCGCCTTGCGCTTCTCCTCTCGGGTCAGGCCGATGCCGACCTCGACGAGATCGCGCACGATCTGCTCGACGTCGCGGCCGACATAGCCGACCTCCGTGAACTTGGTGGCCTCGATCTTCAGGAAGGGCGCGCCCGCGAGCCGGGCCAGCCGCCGGGCGATCTCGGTCTTGCCGCAGCCGGTCGGCCCGATCATCAGGATATTCTTCGGCGCCACCTCGTCCCGTAGCGGCCCCGTGAGCTGCTGGCGGCGCCAGCGGTTGCGCAGGGCGATGGCGACGGCGCGCTTGGCGTCCTTCTGGCCGACGATGAAACGATCGAGCTCGGAGACGATCTCGCGGGGAGAGAAGGTGGTCATCGGGCTCCTGCGGCCGATTTTTGGAACTTGGCGGAGAGGCGCGAAACCTCCCGACAATCGATCTAAGCGGGGCTAAGCCGCCTTTCCAGGGAGGGCGGTCCTCAGACGGCGTCGAGGGATTCGAGGACGAGGCTGCCATTGGTGTAGACGCAGATGTCGGCGGCGATCTTCATCGCCCGCCGCACGATCGCCTCGGCGTCGAGGTCGCCCTCTTCCAGGGCGCGGGCGGCGGCCAGGGCGTAATTGCCGCCGGAGCCGATCGCCATCACCCCGGTCTCGGGTTCGAGCACGTCGCCGGAGCCGGAGAGCAGCAGGCTCACCTCCTTGTCGGCCACCAGCATCATCGCCTCCAGGCGGCGGAGATAGCGGTCGGTGCGCCAATCCTTGGTGAGCTCGACGCAGGCGCGGGTGAGCTGGCCGGGATACTGCTCCAGCTTGCCCTCCAGCCGCTCGAACAGGGTGAAGGCGTCGGCGGTGGCCCCGGCGAATCCGCCGATCACGCTGCCCTTGGCAAGCCGCCGCACCTTGCGGGCATTGCCCTTCACGATGGTCTGGCCGAGGCTGACCTGACCGTCGCCGCCGATCACCACCCGGCCCGCCTTGCGGACCATCAGGATCGTGGTGGCATGCATCTGCGGCGGGCCGTTATCGGAATGGGCCAAGGAAGGGCTCCGGTTCGGTCGGGAAAGGGAACGAGCCTCAGTTATGCGCTCGGATGCCCGGCTCCAAGCGGCATCCCGGAAACCCACGAAAAAGCTCCGCGCAAGCCACCGCGCCTATCCGCTCGATAGGAGCGGTGTCGCGCGTGTCGGCGCCCGCTCCGCAGCGGTGTCCTCCGGAGCCACGTCATGGGAATCCTCGTCGGCCTCGTCATCGCGATCGGCTGCATGCTCGGCGGCTTCGTCGCCATGGGCGGGCATCTGATCGTGATCTGGCAGCCCTGGGAGTTCGTCATCATCGGCGGGATGGCGGCGGGCACCTTCGTCATCGCCAATCCGCTCAAGGTGGTGATGGATTCCGGCAAGGCGACCATGGAGGCCTTCACCAACAAGGGCCCCAAGCGCCAGGACTTCCTCTCCCTGCTGGGTCTGCTCCATGCGCTGATGCGCGAATTGAAGACCAAGCCGCGCAACGAGGTCGAGACGCATTTCGACGATCCGGAGAATTCCGAGATCTTCAAGAGCCATCCGGAAGTGACCAAGAACCCGGATCTGGTCCTGTTCATCTGCGATTACTGCCGCCTGATCCTCATCGGCAATGCCCGCTCCCACGAGATCGAGGCGCTGATGGAGGAGGAGATCGGCACCCACAAGAAGTCGGTGCTGAAGCCCTACGGCGCGATCAACACGGTGGCCGAGGCGCTGCCGGCGCTCGGCATCGTCGCGGCGGTGCTCGGCATCGTGAAGGCGATGGGCGCCCTCGATCAGTCGCCGCAGATCCTCGGCGGCCTGATCGGCGCGGCTCTGGTCGGCACCTTCTTCGGCGTGTTCGCCTCGTATGGAGTGCTGGCGCCGCTCGCGATCAAGGTGAAGGGCGTGCGCGAGAAGCAATGCGCCCCCTACACGATCATCAAGCAGACCCTGATCGCCTACATGAACGGCGCGCTGCCCCAGGTGGCGATCGAGCACGGCCGCAAGGGGATCGCCGGCGCCGACCGTCCGACCATCGACGAGGTCGAGAGCGCCACCGTGCCGGGTGCCCGCGCCGAGGCGGCAGCGTAAGGCCCTTTCGAGATGGATGAGATCGAGAACCCCGACGCGGTGCCTGAGGCCAATCCGGTGCCCGAATCCGCTCCGGCACCGGAGCCGGCTCCGATGCCTGCGCCCGAGCCGGTGCCCGTGTTCGCGGCGGCTCCGAAGCCGGAGGCCGACATCCGGGCCCGCATCCTGGAGGCCGGCGGCCTGTCGCTCGACCGCCTGCCGATGCTGCACGTGGTGTTCGACCGGCTCGCCACCGCCTGCAGCGACGCGGCCAAGCACCTGGCGGCCTCCTCGACCTTCTATTCCCTGAGCGGCGTCACGAGCGGGCGCTTCGGCGAGTTCCTCGATGCCTACGACGCCAATGCCGTCGTCGGCATCTTCCACGCGCCGGAATGGGACGGGCACATCCTCGTCGGGCTCGACCGCGACTTCCTCTACACCATGGTCGAAGTCTTGTTCGGCTCCGACGGCTCCGAGCCGCCGGTGGAGGACGAGCGCAACTTCTCGGCCCTCGAACTGCGCATCGCGCAGATGGTGTTCGAGCAAGCGGGCAAGGCGCTCGAATCCTCCTTCGGCCTCGTCTCGCAGACGCCGTTCCGCCTGGAGCGGATGGAGACCCGGATGGAGTTCGCGGTGATCGGCCGGCGCTCCAACAAGGCGGTGCAGGCCAAGTTCCTGCTCCAGGCGCTCAACCGCGGCGGCGAGATGTTCCTCATCCTTCCGCAGACGGTGCTGAATCCCCTGCGTCCGGCGCTGTCCAAGGTGCTGACCGGCGAATCCGCCGCCCGCGATCCGCATTGGGCCGAGCAGATCGCCGCCGAGGTGCAGAAGACGGCGGTGCGCCTGCGGGCGGTGCTGGAGGAGCGTCACCTGACCCTGGGCGAGATCGCCGGGCTGAAGGTGGGGCAGGTGATCGAACTCGACGCGACGCCGGCGACGCGGATCAAGCTCGAGGGCAACGACCGGCCCTTGTTCTGGTGCCGGGCCGGCCAGTCGCAGGGCGCCTACGTGCTGCGGGTGGAGGAAGCGATCAATCCGGAGAAGGAGGGCGTCCATGGGCTCTTTGGTTGATGGCGTGCTGCTCGTCGCGCTCGTGGCCACGAGCGCCTGCGTGCTGCCGATGTATTTGAAGCTCAAGCGGCTCGACCGGACCCAGGCCGAATACGGCGCGGCGGTGGCGGCGTCCGGCGTGGCGCTGGCCCAGGCCGGGGAGGCGGTCCGCTCCTTCAAGGACGAGGGTCGCGAAGTGCTGGAGGCCCTGAGCCTCAAGATCGACGAGGCGCGGGCGACCCTGGCCGAACTCGAGGCGTCGAGGACGGCGCTCCAGGCGGCGCGGACCGACAAGGCCTGAGGACGGTTCGGGCCGGTCCATGAGCCCTCCCGGCCGCTGAGACGGCGTTCGGGCCGAAGGGCGCGTCGATCGAAGCGGAGGCTCCGCGCCGGTCGCGATACGCTCGGGAACGGCGCCGATGCGGCGGTTCCGGCCTCGATTATCGCGCGGATCCATCGCTTTTGAGCGTCCGCCGACAGCCTCGCGTCAGCCAAGCCGGCTACACCGTCATCACGGCAAAGCCGAGATCATGAGCCCGAGCGATGAGCAGCAGCCCCTTCCCCCAGACCGATCTCGCCGGACCCGAGCCCCGGGTGGGCGATGGCCGCAATCTCGATTCGATCCTGCGGATTCCGGTGCTGATGCAGGTGGTGCTCGGCGCGGCCACCATGCCGGTGGCCAACCTGATGAAGCTCGGGCGCGGTGATGTCGTCCCCCTCGACCACCGGGTCGGAGAGCCGGTCGACGTGATGGTCAACGGCCGCGTCATCGCCCGGGGCGAGATCGTCATCGTCGAGGAAGACAATTCCCGCTTCGGTGTAGCCCTGACCGAGGTGGTCGGACCGGCCGCCACCGACCAGAACGGCTGAACCTCATCAGAAGCGGGCTGCCATGTCCTCGAGCCCCGTCTCGTTGAATCCCTCGCCTCCGGGCCCGCCGCCCCCAGGGCTCGCTTCGGGTCGCCCGTTCACGCGGCGGCTCGAGCCCATCGATCAGGTGGCGGCGCTGCTGCTCGCCATGGGCAAGCCCGCCGCCGGGCGGCTGATCAAGTATTTCGAGCCCGACGAACTCAAGCGCATCACCCGCTCGGCCTCGAATCTCGGTGCGGTCAGCCCCGAGCAACTCGACGCGGTGGTGGACAATTTCTCCGCCGAGTTTTCCGCCGGTAACAGCCTGATCGGCACCGCCAACGAGGTCGAGAAGCTGCTCACCGGCCTGCTGCCGGCGGATCAGATCGCCGACATCCTCTCGGATGTGCGGGGTGGGGCCACCCGCTCGATCTGGGAGCGACTCGGCAGCGTTCAGGAGAGCGTGCTGGCGAGCTACCTCGTCAAGGAGCACCCCCAGACCGCGGCGCTGATCCTGTCGAAGATCAAACCTGCCGCCGCCGCCAAGGTGATGGGGCATCTCCCGGCCCCCCTTCGCAACACGGTGATGCGGCGGATGCTGAGCTTCAAGCCCATCGTCGACGACGTGCTGCGCAGCATCGAGAAGACGCTGCACGAGGATTTCATGATCAACGGCGCCCGCAATTCCGGTGCCGACACCCATGCCAAGATGGCCGACATCATCAACAAGATGGAGCGGCAGCAGATGGACGACGTGCTGTCCAGCCTCGGCGAGACGCGGCCGAAATCGGTCGAGATCCTCAAGGGCCTGCTCTTCACCTTCGACGATATCGTCAAGCTGGCGCCCCGCGCCCGCACCACCCTGTTCGACGCGGTGCCCAACGACCGCTTGGTTCTCGCCCTCAAGGGGACGGATGCCGAGTTCCGGAGCACGGTGCTCAGCGCCCTCTCGGCGCGGGTGCGCCGCATGGTCGAGCACGAGCTGAACAGCGGCGAGCCGGCGGCTCAGCGCGACGTCATGGAGGCGCGCCGGTCGATCACCGACCTTGCCATGGAGATGGCCGGACGCGGCGAGATCGAGATCAATTCGGGAGGCGAGAGTGAATCGCTCATCCGCTGAACGCCGCGCGGCCCCCCGCCCCGAATGGCGCCACCTCGACCCGTCTCCGGGAGGGTAACGGATGGCGGAGGAAACGGACCAGGAGAGCAAGACCGAGGCCGCCACGGAGCGGCGGGTCCGCGAGGCGATCGAGAAGGGCGACATCCCGTTCTCACGGGAGGCGCCCGTCTTCGCCTCGACACTGGGGCTCCTGATCGCGCTGACCCTGTTCGCACGGGGCCAGGCGGCGCAGCTCGCACAGAGCTTCGCACCCCTGTTCGACGATCCGCGCGGCTTCTCCCTGGCGACCGGCGGGGATGCGATGCTGCTGCTGAGCCGCGTGGGCTTGGAGATGGGTCGCTTCCTCCTGCCGATCCTGCTGATCCTGACGGTGTGCGGTCTCTCGGCCTCGCTGTTCCAGAACCTGCCGCGCTTCGTCCTCGACCGGATCACGCCGAAATGGTCGCGGGTCTCGCCGAGCGCCGGGTTCTCCCGAATCTTCGGAACCTCGGGTCAGGTCGAGTTCCTGAAATCCCTCGTTAAATTCCTGTCGGTCAGTGTCGTCGCCCTTCTGCTCCTTCGCTCGGAGCGGACCCGAGCCGTGAACGCCATGTTCGTCGATCCGAGCCAACTGCCCGAACTGATCCTGACCCTGTCGATCCGCCTGATCGCGGCGGTGGCCATCGCCACCATCGTCATCGTGGCGGGCGATCTGGTCTGGGCCCGCCTGCGCTGGCAACGCTCCCTCCGGATGTCGCGTCAGGACATCAAGGACGAGCACAAGCAGATCGAAGGCGACCCATCCGTGAAGGCGCGGCTGCGTTCGCTCGCGCAGGACCGGGCCCGCAACCGGATGCTGTCCAATGTCGATCGCGCTACCGTCGTAATCGCCAACCCGACCCACTTCGCCGTGGCGCTCCGCTACGAGCCGACAGAAAACCCGGCCCCGCTGGTGGTCGCCAAGGGGCAGGATCTCATCGCCCTGCGTATCCGCGCGATCGCCGAGGAAAATGGCATCGCAGTGATCGAAGACAAGCCTCTTGCAAGATCGCTGTACGATGCTGTTCAAGTCGATCAGACGATTCCGGCGGAGTTTTATCGCGCCGTCGCGCAAATCCTGTTCTTCCTCTTCGCGAGAGCCCGATGATTCCCCAAGTCGGACATTTTGCACCAGGACCGCCCGTCGCTTCGGGGACAATCGCTGCGGCCGAGCAGATCTTCGCTCGCGCGCTCCGCGGCTTCATTGCCGAGTTTTGCCTCGTCGATGGCGGAGTTCTCATCGGTTGGATTCGAGGTGAGCGCCACGGCAACATCGCCGATGTCGTGTCTTCGTCCGCCGAATTGTTCTTCAAAGAATCGGTTTTGACCTATGCCGACGGTGCCGATGTCTGCCTCGATTGGGGACAGTCTGTGCAGGTCGTGCTCGATATGGAGTTCTCCGCCGAGCCGGTGACCGTCTTCTTCAAGCTCGTGCTCGACGAGCTGTTCGCGGGCATCGCCATCCAGCGCATCGTCGCAGAGGATCTGGGCCAGATGGGCCTGGAGGGATTTGCCAAAGCCCTCAATCGCGCCCGTCTCGGCCACGCCTGACGCGGCACGAATGCCACGCCCGCCGGACGAATTCTGACCTTCCCGTGATCGTCACGTCTGCGTGATTGACCGGATTAATGGGGCGCGACATCTCTCCGCCGCTGCCGCGAACGGGGCGTCGCTGAAGGCGGTGAGTCCGGAGCAGCCGCAGGCTGACATCGGAGGTCGCCGTCCCTCAGGCCGGGGCCGGCCCGATCCGGCCGATCAGAGGGTGGTGGCCGATGTATTTTCTGGTCGATCCGCGGGGAACGGTGAACGCGGGTTACAGGGCCAGCTTCGAGCGCGAGGGCATCTCGTCCTTCGGCCTCCTGCCGGACGAGTTCCTGAACTGGCTGCGGACCGCCTCATCCGGCGATCTCGATGCGATCCAAGGCTTCCTGCTCGGCGATTTCGAGGAGCGGGCGAAATGCGCCACCCTGATCCGCAAGCATTCCCGCGCGCCGATCATCGCGCTGGCCGACCTGCGATCCCTTGAGGAAACCGTGCAACTGCTCGAGGCCGGCGTCGATGACGTCCTGCCGAAGCCGGTCCATGTCCGGGAGATCCTGGCCCGCTCGGAGGCGATCTGGCGCCGTGTCAACGGCACCGTTCCGGTCCCCGCCGAGGAAAGTGCGGCCGGGGCGGTCGCCAGCCGGCTGAAAGTCTTCCATGACGGGCGCGATCCCGAGATCGATGGGGTGCCGCTATCCCTGCCGCGCCGGGAGCGGCACATCCTCGAATATCTCGTGCGCAATCGCGGGCGGCGGCTCACCAAGACCCAGGTCTTCAACGTGGTCTACGGCGTCTACAGCAACGGCGTCGAGGAGAGCGTGATCGAGGGCCATGTGAGCAAGCTGCGCAAGAAGCTCGCCGAGCGGCTTGGCCACGATCCGATCGAGGCCAAGCGCTATATGGGCTACACCTATATCGGCTGATTATTGGCAGAATGTCTTCGCTGCCGGTGTCCAGTTGCCGAAGCCGGTGGCGACCATGTTGGTGATGACCCGGCAGACATAGACCTTCTGCGCCGGGTTGTTGTTGGGGCCGGCATGGTAGCGCGCCACCGCCAGCGTCCAGCTGCCCTCGCGCTCCTTCAGCTCCTTCAGGAATCGAGTGGCGTATTCCACGTTCTGCGCCGGGTCGATCATCGCTTCGAGAGAGGTGAATTTCGCCCGGTGATAATGGTGGTTGATCTGCATGCAGCCGAGATCGACCAGCCGCACGCCGGCCCGCTGCGCCTCGCCGAGGCGCTGGATCACGTCGGCCGCGCTGGTGCCGAAATAGGCCTTGCCCTCGATGTTCATGGCATAGGGCTGGAGCGAGCCACGCTTGCCGCTCTCGGTCAGCCCGACCGCGTAGAGCATGCCGAGGGGCACGCCGTGCTTGGCGGCGGCCTGAGCCATCTGCCGCTCGCAGACATTGGCGGCGGCGGGGGCGGCGCTAGAGATACAGGCCGCGGCGATCACGCCCGCCAGATACCGTTTCATGATCCTTCTCCTCGGAGGGCAGGGCGGCCTCGTCCCGCTGCGGGGACGGGCGCCGGCCCGAATGATCGGGCGCGGCCTCGCCCGGCTGCCTGTCGCGCTGACCGCCGGAGGCCTCGAACGAGGACGCCCCCTGGCCGCGCGGTGAAAAATCGCCGGTCGACCCGGCACCCCCGGCCTCGATCATGACCGTATCGGCCTGATAGCCGGCTTCCCGCAGCAACCCTGAGAGCAGGCTGCCCTCCTTCTGCAGGCGCTCGGCGGTGTCTTCGCGACTGGTGCGCAGGCTCATCTCCAGCCGCCCGTCCTGCAGGCGCATCCGCACCAGCACCGTGCCGAGATCGGCCGGCTGAAGTTGGAGCGTCAGGATCTTCAGCGGGCCGGCCTCGATGGCGCTCGTGACCGGACGGGTTTGGGAAGCCGGCGCGGCCGCGGCGAGCTGCGCGGTGACCGCATCGACGATCTGGCGCTGCGGCGAGGCCGGAAGCCCCGCCTGAGCCGGCACCGTCGCGGCGGTCGAGGACGCTGCCGTCGCCCCCGGCGCTGCGGTTTCCACGGCGGATCCTTCCGGTTGACGGGGCCCGGAGGCGCTGGTCTCGGTCTCACGCTGCATCGACGCGGCCGCGCGCTCGGGGGTCGGGTTCGGATGGGCGCCCTCAAAGGGGCGCTCCGCCACGATCGGCGCCGCGTGCCGCGCCGGGACCGGCGTGGGGGAAGACGCCTGTGCCGGAGTGCCGGACGCGGCTGAACCAGCCTCCTCCGGCTCGGCTTGGGCTGGTGCGTCGGTCCCGCTCACGGCGGCCGAACCTGGGCGGTCGCTGCGGAGCGCGGCCCGTCCGAGCGTAGCGACGGTCTGGAGGGCGGCCGATCCGGCAACTTGAGCCGGTGCCGGATCGAGCGGTGCCGATGGCGTTTCGGCCTGTGTTACGGTGCGGGCTTGGGACGGGGTGGGAGGGGTCGTCGGCGCTTCGGCGATACGGCCGCGATTGGCTCCGGTCGTCGCTGGACGGATGAGGGCGGGGGCGGCAGGAGCGGCATTGTCCACCGCCGCTGAATCCTGCGCCGTGTCGGATGAGGTCGGGGTGGAACCCGATGCCGCCGTGGCCGGTGATCCGCCGAAGGTCCGTATCGGCGCTGCTTCGGACGCTGCGGAGGGCGTGTGTGCGACCGGAGGGGCTGCCTGTGCCGGCCCCGCCTCCGGGATGTTTGTGGGACTGGGCGGTGCCGAAGCGATGGTCGCACCGGTGGAGGCTTCGGCGGTCCGGGAGGCCGTCGGCGTCGCGTCGCCGGAGGAAACCTGCGGGGCGGGGATGACGGCGTCCGTCACGCGTGTCCGGCCGGGCACGATCTCCTGGACGGTCGAGGGCCCGGCGGAGGGCTTCCGGGCCAGGAGCGCGGGCGCGGCCTCGCCAGCGGCGGGGAGGGGCGGAGGCGCCGGGAGGATCGGGGCCTCATCCTGCCCGCCGGCCGCCGCGACCGGGGCGGAGACCGGCAGGGAGGGCCGCACGGGCGCGAAATGCGTCTCCAGGCCGAGGACGGTCACCTGCGGGGACGGCATCTCGGGGGTGGTGGCGGGTGTGGTCGCGGAGCGCGCGGCCGCTCGCTGGACCATGGCCGCGAGGCCCGCCTCCGGAGCGGGCGATGCGGCTACGGGCGTGGTGGTCGCGGCCGGAGCGGCGAGAGCCATCAGCGCCTGCAGCGCCGAGCCGGTCGGGGCGATGACGGCGGTGGAAAGGGGCGCGGTCTCGGTCGCAGCCCGGGCTTCCGGCGCAGGACTCTCCGTTTCTTCCGCCGCCGCTTTCGCCTCTGCCGCGGCCTTTCCCTCCTCAAGCGAGCCGAGCATCGCCTCGAAATCGGGAGCGGCGCGCGAGCCGGCCTCGTCGCCCGTGGATGGGCGTCCGGCCTCCGGCTTCGGCCGCGTCGGGATCAGGATGTCGAGGGACCGCATCACGGTTGGTCGTCCGAGTTTTCGAGAGCGGGATCGGGTTCGGCTCAGCGCGGGCTCGCCGCCATGGCGCGCTCGGCCTTGGCCAGGGCTTCCTGCGCCCGCAGGAGGGAGCCGGATTCGGGCATCGCCCGCGTCGCCGAAGGCGGTGGAGCGGTGGTCGCCTCGGAGGGCGCGGGCGGTGTGCGGATCCGCTGCGCCGTCGCGAGCGCCGTGTCGAGGAGGTCGGCGTCGGACGGGGCGAGGCCGCTCCGATCCAGGCTGCGCAGGGTCTCCACCCCGTCCTCGAAGCGGCCCTCGGCCACTATCAGCGCGGCGCCGCGATAGAGCCGGGCCTGGTCGGCCGGCATCGAGTCCGGGGCCGCGAGCCCGGCCGCGCGTTCCGCAGCGAAGAGGGCGGTCTCCCGCCGCCCCTGCTCCAGCCCGGCCCGGGCAACGAGGAGGTAGAGGTCGCGTCGGCTCTCCGGTTCGATCTCGTCGAGCATCCGCTCCAGGCTGGCGATGCGGGTGCGGTCGCTGTCGAAGTCGAGGCGAGTCAGCGCCGCGGCGAAGCGCTGGCGGAAATTGCCGGCATAGACCGAGCGGCGGAAGCGGCGCAGATACTGGATCGACAGGGCCTCGAAGCGGCGTGCATCGCCGGCCTGCGCCACCACGAAGATCTCGCGGCGCAGCGCCGCCTCCTCCACCAGGGTGCCGGGCGCGAGGAGGCGGGCGAGGTCGAGGAGTTCGAGGGAGCGTGCCGGCGCCTCGCGCACCATCAGCGCGGATTGCGTGAGGGCGAGCTGCCCGGCGAGCCCGGGAGGCATGCTGCGGGGATCGATGCCGGAGAGCTTGGCCCGCGCCTGCGCCTCGCGGCCTTCGAGATAGGCAAGGGCGCCGAGCGTCAGCGGCTGCTCCGGTTCCGGCACCTTCTCGGTCTTGATCAGGGCGCGCAGCACCGTCGGCCCGCCGCCCGCCAGGGCGAAAGTCACCGCCGCGCGCACGTTTTCCGGCTCGACCCAGGTGTCGGGTTCGAGCCCGATCAGCCGCTGCTCGATATGGCCGAGAAGCTGGCGCTGGGCGAGATGGGCCTGGGTCGAGCCGCGGGCGATGCGATCCTGAAGCAACTGCAGCGTGCGGGTCAGTTCGACGGGCAGGCCACGGGGCTTGACCGGCAGCGGCTCGATCGGCGCGGCGGGCGCTCCGTGGCCACCGTGATCGCCGGAGCCATGGGATTCCGCGGCTGGCGCGGGCGCCTCACCATGCTCCGCCGCCAGGGCCGGGAGGACGAGGAGGGAGGCTGCGAGCGCCGCGGCGAACGCTGCGACCCGCATCATGGATCGCGGCGCGGCCGGCGCCACCGGCATCCCGTCCCCGCAGGGGGGAGGGGACGGGCGCTCCCATCGGTCGGGCACGATCCGGCCCGTCATTCCGGCAGCCCCCGCAGCAGGATCTCGATGCGGCGGTTCTCGGCGGCTTTCGGGTCGGCGGCGATGCGCGGCTGGCGGTCGGCATAGCCTTCGATGCGTTCGATCCGCGCCTCGTCGAGGCCACCGCGCACCAGCATGTAGGAGGCCATCTGCGCCCGGGCCGAGGACAGGCGCCAATTGTCGTAGGTCTCGGAGCGGAACGGCCGGGCATCGGTGTGACCGCGCACGACGACCCGGCCGGGACGGGTGTTCAGGATCTTGGCGATGCGCTCCAGCGCCTTGACCACCTTCGGCGTCGGCTCGGCCGAGCCGATCCCGAACATGCTGAAATTGATCTCGTCGGTGATGCTGATGAGCACGCCCTCGCCGGTGCGGCGAACCTCGACGCGCGGCGCCGGAGCGCCCATCGGCAGGGAGGGGACGGCCTTGGCGATCTCGTCCTTCAAGGCGGCGAGGGCCGCCGTTTCGGCGGATTTGGCGCCCTCGGCCGGAATGGCTGCGGCCGGCTCCTTCGAGGGGGGCGCCTCCGCTTTCGGGGCGGGCTTGATGTCGGCTGCCCTGGCGTCGGCGACCGCCCCTTCGGGCGGCGCCTCGGCGGGCTTCGTCGAGTCGGGCTGCTTGGCGGGCGGCGCTTCCTTGATGGGCATCGGCTCGGCGGAGGCGAGCTTCACACCGGCCTGCCGCATGGCGTCGTTCAGGCTCTGCCGGGCGACCTCCCTGGCGGATTCCTTCGACGCATCCTTGGTCGCTTCCTTCGCTCGGCCGGGGGCGGCGGTTCGGGCCCGCGCATCGAGGCGAGCCTCGGCCGGGGCGGCGGCCACCGTGTCGAGGGCGCCCGGATTGTCCGTGCGCTGGCGTGGCAGGGCGGCGACCTGCCAGTAGAGCGGATCGAAGGGATCGCGCCCGGTCTCGCCGCCGGCTACGCCCGGTTGACCGACCTCAAGCGGATTGGCATCGGCACTCGCCGCCTCGGGACCGGCGGCGTCGGCCTCCGCCGCGAGCTTGGCGAGCACGGCGTAGGGGTCTTGGAACAGGGCCGATTCGCGGGCGCGGCTTCCCGGAGCGCCGGCGGTATCCGCCTTGCCCGAGCCCTCGGCGCTGCCGCCATCCCCCTTGACCTTGCCGCTCGGGGCCGGGTCGTTGGGGGTGTTCTGCGGGTCGTTGACGCCCTTGCGGTCGTGGGTGACCTCGGCGAGCTTCACCGGGTTGAAATATTCGGCGATGGTCTGCTTCTGTTCCTTGCTGGTGGAATTGATCAGCCACATCACCAGGAACAGGGCCATCATCGCCGTCATGAAGTCGGCGAGCGCGATCTTCCAGGCACCGCCGTGATGGCCGTCCTCGTGATCGCCGTGGCGCTTGATGATGATGATCTCGTGGGCGTGCTCTGACATCTCACGCCTCCGCGACGGCCGCGGCGATCAAGCCGCTCCAGGCCGCGA
Source organism: Methylorubrum populi (assembly GCA_020741775.1). Lineage (GTDB taxonomy): Bacteria > Pseudomonadota > Alphaproteobacteria > Rhizobiales > Beijerinckiaceae > Methylobacterium > Methylobacterium populi_B. The sequence continues at coordinate 45,733 of DYYG01000005.1, read as the reverse complement.
GTTCCGTCTCGATCACGGTCTCGCCCGCACTCACCGTCACCTCCGGTCCCGGCACCGCCTCGAAGGCGATGCCCGCCGCGAGGCCGCCGAGCCGGGCCGACACCGCCGCGATCAGATCCTCGGGCCCGCAGACCCGCACCGCCGGGCGCTGCGGCTCGGCCAGGATTTTTCTGAGGGCGGCGGCGAGGGCGTCGAGGGCCTGCCGCTGCAGCGACTCGGACAGGACCGGCGCGATCAGCCGCGCGACCCGGCTCGACAGGGTCGCGTCGAGCGCGCCGATCGCGGCGGCGAACTCCGTCGCCAGGGCTGCGCCATGCGCTTCGGTCCAGTCCCGGCGCGCCTGGGCGAGGCGGTCCTCAAAGGCGGCCGATTGCTCCTCGCGCTCCCGCTCGGCGCGAGCCTGCGCCTCGGCCAGCGCCTCCGCCCGGCCTTGCTCGTAACCGCGCGCTTCGGCTGCCGCGATCAGCGCCTCGCGATCCTCCTCCGGCCGGCTCGCCGCGACGGCGGAGCGGGGCAGCAGCGGTTCGATGGTGAGCTCTGTCTCGCTTTCGGTCTCCGCCGGCTCGGCCGGCTCCGGGGTTGCCACGGACGGCCGGAACCAAGCGGTCGTGAAATCCGGCTCGCCGGTCACCGCCGGAGGTGGCGGCGGGGCGGTGAAGTCCGGCAGGTAACGGGCGATCACCGCGTTCATCACGCCGGCTCCTCACGCATGAGCCAACGCTTGAGGACGGCCGCGACCTGCTCCTCGTTGATGTCGATGAGCTGCTCCAGCCGCTTCTGGGGCGAGCGAGCCATCTTGTCCTCCATCTCCTCCAACAGATTGGCGACGCCGGGGGCGGGCAGAGCGCCCGCAGCGGCGCCGGCAGCGGCAGCCGGTGCGGCGAGCGCCGCCGCATCCGCCGGGAGGGCCGCGGCGGCCAATACGGGGGCGGCGAGGGCCGCCGTCTCGGCCTGTGCGGCTTCGGGCACCGTGAGGATGGCGCGCAGCGCCGGGCGCAGGCCGAACCAGATCAGCAGCCCGGCCACGACCAGGATCGTCGCCGCGTTGATGAGAGTGCCGGACTGCTTCATCATCACGTCGGTGAGCGAGAGCGGCGGCACCGGCTCCAGCGGCTGCCCGTCATTGATGAAGCCGACCGCCGCGACCTTGATGATGTCGCCGCGTTCCTTGCTGAAGCCGGCGGCCGAGCCGACCAATTCCTCGATCTCGGCGATCTGCTTGTCGATGCCGGCCTTGTCGTCGGGCCCGGCCATGGCGGTCAGCCGCGAGCGGTTGACCAGCACCGCGACCGAGAGGCGGCGGATGGCGTAGCCGTCGCTCACCGTCTGAATCGTCTTCTGGGAGATCTCGTAATTGGTGAGATCTTCCTTCTTCGAGCTCTCGTTGCTCGACTGGTCGTTGCCGTCCGAACGGGTGCGCTGGTCGGGCAGGTTCTCCTGGGCGCTGGTCGGGCGCTGACTGTTACGGTTCTGCGCGTTCTCGTTCTCGCGCACGGACCGCACCGAGCGCTCGACCCGCTGGTCCGGGTTGTAGATCGTCTCATTGGTCGAGGTCTTGTCGGTGTTCAGCTGGGTCGCGACGCTGACCTCGAAATTGCCGACGCCGAGATAGGGCGCGAGGGTGCGGCGGATGTTGTCCTGCATCTCGCGGCTGACCGACTTCTCCAGCGTCGCCATCTTGCCGGTCGGCGCGGTGCCCGCGTCGTCACCCGCGAGCAGCACCGTACCCTCGGAGCCGATCACGGTGACGCGGTCGGGCTTCATGCCGGGGATCGCCGAGGCGACGAGCTGGCGGATCGCCTGCGCGCCGGAAACGTCGTCGGCGGGTTCGGTGCGCACGACCACGGAGGCGGAGGCGGGCTGCTGCTCGCGGCGGAACGAGCCACGGTCGGGCAGCACGAGGTGGACGCGGGCGGCGCGCACGCCCTTCATGCCCTGGATGGTGCGGGCGATCTCGCCCTCCAGCGCCCGCACCCGGGTCACCTCCTGCATGAACGAGGTCATGCCGAGCGAACCGAGATCGTTGAACAGCTCGTAGCCGGATTTGGAGCTCTGCGGCAGGCCCTTCTCGGCGAGCAGCATCCGCGCCTGGGCGGTGTGGCCGAAGGAGACGAGCACCGCCGTGCCGTCGGAGGAGACGTCGAAGGGGATGCCGTTGTCCTTGAGGACGCCGCCGATGCGCGAGACGTCTTCGCGGGAGAGGCCGGTATAGAGCGTCTCCTGCGCCGGCCGGCTCAGGTAATAGGCGCCGACACCGACGCCGAGGAACACGAGAAGGCCGACCAGCCCGAGGGCGATCAACCGCCTCGCGCCGAGATCGACGATGTTGCTCCACAATCTCTCGGCTTGCTCGCGCCCGAACATCCTGAGGCCAATCCTGAACCGGACCCGATTCTGGTCCCGAGGGCCATGTTGCCGCTCAGCCTTGCGCGGGGCTTTTTCCGCGACGGAAACCGAACGATCTCGCCAGCGGACCAGGCCGGCAGCGTGCCCGCCGGGCAACGGGTGCCGTGTCCGGACCTCCGCCTAAGCGGAAGCGGAGGAGACGGGTCCGGTCGTCTCGGCCGCTGCGTCGCGTCCGAGGGCCAGCGCCCGGACCAAGGCCGGCTCCAGGCTGCGCAGCTCTTCCAGATGCGCCGCCGTCAGCCGGTGCAGCAGCGCCTCGGCCTCCGGTGTGAGGGCGAGTTCCATCCGGCGCCGGTCCTGCGTGCCACGGGTCTTGGTCAGGAGACCGGCCTCGACCATGCGGGTGACCAGCTCGGCGGCGCTGTGCGGGGCGATCAGCAGGCGCTCGGCGATGTGTCCCACCGTCGGAAGCTCCGGCCCGGAATGGCCGGCAACGGTCAGCAGGGCCTGGTGCTGCTGGGGCGGCAGGCCCGCCGCGGTCGCCGCCGCCTCGCTGAAGGCGAGGAAGCGCCGCAGCTCGTAGCGGAAGGCCGCGAGCGCCGCGTAATGCGACCGCGACAGCGCGCCGGGTGCCTCGTCCGCCATGGCCATCCTCTCGTCATCGGATCTGGAAGATCGGGTCTAGAATATATCGCATTACGATATATAACCGGCGCGGTCGATCAGAGGAGACATGCGTGAGCAAGGAGATGCCGGTTCGTCGTGAGATTCCGGACCAGATCGTGCGGCGGCCGCTCGGCGATTTCAGCGCCGATCCCCGCATTCTGATCCTGCTCGGCATGGCGCTCGTCATCGGCGGGGCGGCGACGCTGGCCGCCGCCGGGTTGCTGCGGCTCATCGCGCTGGTGACGAACCTGTCTTGGTTCGGAGCCCTCGATACCGTGCCGCGTTCGCTGGCCGGCATCACCCCCTCGCCCTGGACGGTGCTGATCCCGGTGATCGGCGGACTCGTGATCGGGCTGATGGCCCGCTACGGCTCGGAGAAGATCCGTGGCCACGGCATTCCCGAAGCGATCGAAGCGATCCTGATCGGCCGGAGCCGGATGTCGGCGAAGGTCGCCGTGCTGAAGCCGGTTTCCTCCGCGATCTCCATCGGCACCGGCGGGCCCTTCGGCGCCGAAGGGCCGATCATCATGACGGGCGGCGCCATCGGCTCGCTCTTCGCCCAGCTGTTCCATCTCAGCGATGCCGAGCGGAAAGCCCTGCTGGTGGCGGGTGCCGCCGCCGGCATGACCGCGATTTTCGGCACGCCGGTCGCGGCGGTGCTGCTCGCCGTCGAATTGCTGCTGTTCGAATGGCGGCCGCGCAGCTTCGTGCCTGTCACGGCGGCGGTGCTCACCGCCGCCGCCCTGCGCCCGCTCCTGTTCGAGGCGGGGCCGCTATTTCCCTTCACCAGCGATCCGGCGCTGCCCGGATGGGGGCTGATCGCCTGCGCCGGCATCGGCCTGCTGGCGGGGCTGCTCTCGGGGGCCCTGACCACGCTGCTCTACCGGCTGGAGGATGCGTTCGAACACCTGCCGCTGCACTGGATGTGGTGGCCGGCCATCGGCGGCCTGTTCGTGGGCCTCGGTGGGCTGATCGAGCCAAGGGCGCTCGGAGTCGGCTACGACGTGATCGGCGACCTCCTGAACGGCGATCTCGCCCTGCGGGCGGTGCTGCTGATCCTGGTGGTCAAGGCGGCGATCTGGCTGGTGGCTTTGGCCTCCGGCACCTCCGGCGGCGTGCTCGCGCCCCTGCTGATCCTCGGCGGCGCGATGGGCTGGCTCGCCGGCCTGCTGCTGCCGGGCGCTCACGGCTTCTGGGCGCTGCTCGGCATGGCGGCGATGCTCGGCGGCACGATGCGCGCACCCCTCACCGGTGCCCTGTTCGCGGTGGAGCTGACCGGCGATGTGCGCATCCTCGGCGCCCTGCTCGCGGCGACGGTGACGGCCTACGCGGTCACGGTGCTGCTGCTGAAGCGATCGATCCTCACGGAGAAGCTCGCCCGCCGGGGCCAGCACATCACCCGCGAATACGCAGTCGACCCCTACGCCTTGACCCGTGTGCGCGATGTGATGGTCCGCGAGGTAGATGCGCTCGATGCGGCGACCGGCGTCGTCCAGGCCGTCGCCGCGATGGAGGCCGGGCGCCATCAGGCCTATCCGGTGGTGGATGACGCCCGCCGTCCGGTCGGCCTCGCCAGCCGGGGGCAGGCGCTGCACTGGACGCTGGAAGGCGGCCACGGCGCGGACCGGCTCGGGGCGCTGGTGGCGGGTCTGCCGCTCGCCACGGTCCATCCCGACGACGTGGTCGCCCACGCCCTCGACGTGATGACGGCGACGGGCCAGGGCCGCCTCGTCGTCACCGATCCGGAGAGCGGCGTGCTCGTCGGGCTGCTGACGCGCCGCGACCTGCTCCAAGTGCGCGCCACGACCGTCCGGGCCGAGACGGAGCGCCGGGCCTTTCGCGCCGGGCTGCGGATCAGAAGAACGATTGCACCAAACCGCTGATCGGCATCGGGTGGAAGCGGCTTTATCCTTGAAAACGGCCACTGGTTCTGCACGCTTCGCATTAGACCGGTGCGCCGACCACGGGAGGGCCATCCATGACGAAGTTGCTCGAACGCGCCATGGAGCGTGCACAGGCTCTTCCGGCGGACATGCAGGATGAGATCGCGCGTCTGGTGCTCGCCTATGCCGGTGAGGACGGTGCGGTTCTCACGTTGACGCCGGAGGAGGAGGCCGACCTGCGCGAGGCGCGGGCCGAGATGGAGCGGGGCGATTTCGCCACCGATGACGAGGTGAGCGCGGTCTTTTCCAAGTACCGCATGTTGTGAGCGCTGGGTTGTGGATTCGCCGCGTCTGCCGCTGCGCTTCCAGAAGCGAGCGCTTTCACAGATCGATATCGCCCTCGGCTACGTCAGGGATCGGTCACCGCAGGGGGCGGCGAGGATCGAGGCACGGCTGACGCAGCTGCTCCGCCTGTTGCAAGAACAGCCCCATCTCGGTGTCCGAACCTCCGTGCCCGGCGTGCGCCGCGTTTTCCTGACACCCTATCCATACCTGATCGACTATTATCTCGGCGCAGAGATTGTCGTGCAGCGGTTTCGCCATACCGCGCGGCGGCCGCTTGGATGATCGGGATTTCCCGTCAGAAGAACGACCGCACCAAGCCGCTGACCAGCAGGTTCCAGCCGTCGATCAGGATGAAGAACAGCACCTTGAACGGCAGTGAAATCACGGTTGGCGGCAGCATCATCATGCCCATCGACATCACGATGGTTGAGACGATGATGTCGATCACGAGGAACGGCAGCACGATCAGGAAACCGATCTCGAAGCCCCGGCGCAGCTCCGAGATCATGAAGGCCGGAATCAGGATGCGCAGGTCGATCTTCTCGCCGGCTTCCGCCTTCGGGAAGGTGCGGCTCGCCAGATCCGAGAAGGTCTGAAGATCCTTCGGGCGCACGTGCTGGGTCATGAATTCCCGGAACGGATCGACGATCTTGGCGAAGGCCTCCTCCTCGCCGATGCGGTTCTCCTGCAGGGGCTTCACGCCCTCGTTCCAGGCGCGGTCGAAGGTCGGCGCCATGACGTAGAAGGTCATGAACAGGGACAGCGAGACGAGGAACAGGTTGGCCGGCGTGCTCTGCAGGCCGAGCCCGGAGCGCAGGAACGAGAAGGCCACGGCGAAGCGGGTGAAGCTCGTGACCATGACGAGCAGCCCCGGCGCCAGGGACAACACCGTGAGCAGGGCGACGAGCTGGATGATGCGCCCGCTCGCCGCGCCATTGCCGGGGGGAAGCAGGGCATCGAGACCCGGCACGCCGGTGACGCCGCCGGCGGCAGGCGCACCCTGGGCCAGGGCGGCGGTGGTTCCGAAGACCATTCCGGCCAGGACGAGGAGGCCGACGATCCGCCCGTTCATTGCACCACCAGCGTTTCGACGATGAGTTCGCGCACGGCGCCCTTTGTGCGCAGCGCCACCCGCTCGTTCAGGTCCTCGCGCAGGTGCTGGAGGCCGCTGGCGCCCTCGATCTGCGCCAGGGACAGCGTGCGCAGATAGGCCAGGGCGTCGGCCCGGATCTCGGCCAGGGTCACGTCGGGATGCGGCAGCGACCCGGTCTTGAAGACGACCGAGGATTCGATCCGCACCCAGGTATCGGCCGGCTCGGTGAGGTTCGTCACCACCGAGCCGACGCTGCGCAGGCTGAGGTCGCCGGTGTAGTTGAGGACCTTGACCGCCTTGTCGGCCTCCTCGCGCTTCTTCAGGTCCACCGATTTCTCGACGCTGCCCAGGAGGTAGACGCCGAGGCCGCCCCCGGTGCCGACGGCGATCAGGGTGACCAGGGCGAGCGCCGCGATCCAGCCCTTGCCGCCCTTCTTCGCACCATCCTTGTTCTCGGCCATGTCGGTCTTCCGTCAGAACGGCGCCAGAGTCTCGAAGACCTGCTGGCCGAGCGTCGGCCCCTGCACGTCGGTGAGGCGCCCGCGCCCGCCATAGGAGATGCGGGCCTCGGCGATCTTGTCGTAGTCGATGGTGTTCTTGCGCGAGATGTCCCGCGGCCGGACGATGCCGGCGACTTCGAGCACGCGCACCTCGTTGTTGACCCGGACCTCCTGCGAGCCGGAAATCAACACGTTGCCGTTGGGCAGCACCTCGGTGACGACCGCCGCGACGGAGAGGCTCAAGGATTCCTTGCGGTCGATCGAGCCCTGGCCCTTGGTCTCGGTGCCGGAGCGGATGCCGGTATCGGCGGTGGCGCTGTCCTTCAACCCCGAGACGCCATAGCCGAAATCGAAGCCGAGGCTGCTCTTCTGGCTGCGCTGGCGGTCGCTGGCATTGTCGAACTGCGCCTTGTCGTTGATCGAGATGCTGACGGTGATGACGTCGCCGACATCGTGGGCGCGGGGATCCTGGTAGAGGGCGGCGCTCGCCGGCGACCAGGTCGAGTGATAGCTGTGGCGAGGGCTCAGGGCGCCGAAGCTCGTCGGCAACGGCTCGCGCGGGGCGTTGAGTCCGGTGCCGATCGGGGTCAGCACCGGCGGGCGGCCGAAGCGGTCGAGATCGCTCTGGCAGGCGCCGAGCCCGAGGGCGAGCATCGCGGCGAGAACGGGGGGGCGGGCGCGCATCACGACCTCTGGTTCTTCTTCTGGGCCTGCGCCGGAGCGGTCGCGTCCTTCCGGCCCGATTCCGTCATGGCGCGGGCGAGGTTGGCGGCCCGGGCCGCCTCCATCTCCGAGAGGATGGCGCTGGCGGTGCGGGCGTTGAGCTTGGTCAGGAGCGCGGCGGCCGCCTCGTCGGGCATGTTGGTGATCTGCAGGGCGGCCGCATCGGGGCGCATCTTGGCATAGACCGCGACCACGCTCTCGTCGGCCTTGGCCAGGAACTCGTTGCGGCGCTTGAGCCAGGCCTCGTACTCGGCCCGCTTCTCCTCAAGCAGGCGGATGCGCTCCTCCACCTGCTTCTCCATTGCCGCCAGCTGCTCCTTCTGCCACGCGAAGCGGGCATCGGCGGCGGCGTCGGCGATGTTGGCGCAATAGCCGGTCTTGGGCGGCTCCTTGGCGACGAAATCCTGGGCCGACACCTCCTTCGGGGCGTCGCGGGTGGCGATGGCGCGGAGGGCGGCATCCTTGGCCGGGTCGGCATGATCGCCCCCGGCCGCGAGGGCCGCCCCCGAGAGGGCGAGCCACAGGACGAGGCTGCGCGGAAGACGGCTCATTGCACCACCAGCTCCGCCTGAAGGGCGCCGGCGGTCTTCACCGCCTGCAGGATCGCGATGATGTCGGTCGGCTTCAGCCCGACCTGATTGAGGCCGCGCACCAGCGTCTGAAGATCGGAACCGCGCAGGATGGCGAGCTTGCCGCGTCCTTCTTCCGCCGCGACCTCGGTGCGGGGCACCACCACGGTTTCGCCGTTGGAGAACGGGGCGGGCTGCGACACCTCCGGTGTCTCGGTGACGCGGACCGTGAGGTTGCCGTGGGTGACCGCCACGGTGGAGATGGTCACGTTGCGCCCGATCACCACGGTGCCGGTGCGCTGATCGACCACGACTCGGGCGGGCATGTCGGGCTCGATCGTCAGGTCGCCGATCTGCGCCACCAGCCGGGTCTGGGCCATCTGGCGCCCGCGCATCACCACCACCGCGCGCTGGTCGCGGGCGCTGGCGATGCGCTGGCCGAGGGCGCGCTGCGACCACGCGTTGATCGCGTCGGCGATCTGGATCGCGGTCTTGAAATCGGGGTTCTTCAGCTCGAACACGAGTTCGGGCAGATCGCGGAAGCTCCCCGGCACCTCGCGCTCGATCAGCGCCCCGTTGGGAATGCGGCCCGCCGTCGGCACGCCCTGGGTCAGCTGCTCGGCCTGACCCTGTACCGAGAAACCGGACACCGCGAGGGGTCCCTGGGCCGCCGCGTAGACGAGGCCGTCGCCGCCGGTCAGCGGCGTCATCAGCAGGGTGCCGCCGCGCAGCGAGGTGGCATCGCCCATCGAGGTCACCGTCACGTCGATGCGCGAGCCGGTGCCGGTATAGGGCGGCAGGTCGGCGGTCACCATCACGGCGGCGATGTTCCGGGTGCGCAGGCGCGCGTCGCGGACATTGATGCCGAGCCGGTCGAGGAGCGATTGCAGCGACTGCTCGGTGAATTGCGCGTTGCGCAGGGTGTCGCCGGTGCCCTGCAGGCCGGTGACGAGGCCGTAGCCGAAGATCTGGTTGTCGCGCACGCCCTTCAGCGTCGCGATGTCCTTGATGCGCGTGCCCGATGCCAGGACCGGCCCCGCCATCAGCGCGAAGCCGAGGCCGGTCAGCAGTCCGAGCAGGAGGGCGAGGAGCAGGCGCTGACGCCACGGCGGCTGCGTCCTCCGCCCACGCAGGGGCGCGACGGCCAGGGTCCGCCGGATGCAGCGGATCTCGGAGGCGGCGGGAAACGCGCTCGCGGAAGGGGGCGAGGAGAGCTGGCCGGTCATTGGGCACCGATCCGGATGCGACCGTCGGCCATGACCGTACCGAGTACGATGCGGTTGGTGTCGGTGTTGCGCACGCGGATCGTCTCGCCGAGGCCCCCATTCTGCAGCGGCGCACCGATGGCGGTGATGACGAGGCCGTTCTCCTCGAAGATCATCTGCGTCGGCGTTCCCCGGCTGACGAGGCGGGGATCGTCCACGGCGTTGACCGGCACCGGCTCGCCGGGAAGCAGCATGCGGCGGGCCGTGCGGCCGGCGATCGCGGCGGAGGCGTCGATGACGGCCGTCCGCGCCCGGTAGGTCGCGGGATAGGCCTGCATCCGCAGCATCGTCTCCTTGATCGTGTCGCCGGGATAGATCGTGACCGTCGGCACCGGCAGCATGAGCTCGCCGCCGGCCATCCCCTCGACGGCGTGGGCCGGCCCGGCGACGAGGGCAGCGAAGAGGAGGCCGCGGGCGAGGAGCGTGCGGGACATGGAAAGGCGCGCCGATTAGCGGAGGTGGATGGGGAGAGGGGGCGGCCGGGGCTCAGCGGATGCCCTTTGAGACCGTTCCGGCCATCTCGTCGGCGGCCTGGATCACCTTCGAGTTCATTTCGAAGGCGCGCTGGGCCGTGATCAGGTTGGTGATCTCCTTCACCGGATCGACGTTCGAGCCTTCGAGATAGCCCTGCTGCAGCTTGCCGTAGCTCGCATCGCCGGGATTGCCGATCACGGGAGCACCGGAGGCGGGCGTCTCGCGGTAGAGGCCGTTGCCCAGGGGTTCCAGGCCGGATTCGTTGGCGAAGTTCGCGAGCGTGAGCTGGCCGATATTCTGCAGCGCGACCTGCCCGTCGATCTTGGCGAAGACCTGGCCCGATTCGTTGATCGTCACCTGGGTCGTGTTCTGCGGAATCAGGATTGCAGGATCGACCGCGTAACCTTCCATGGTCACGAGCTGGCCGGCATTGTTCTTGTTGAACGAGCCGGCGCGGGTGTAGTTGATCTCGCCCGCCGGGCTGGTGATCTGGAAATAGCCGCGCCCGTTCACCGCGAGATCGAGCTGGTTGCCGGTATTGGCGAGCGATCCCTGCCGGTGCAGGTTACGGATCGCGGCGGCGCGCACGCCGAGGCCCAGCATCGCGCCCTCAGGCACCGCCTCCTGACCCGCCTGGTTCGGCACGCCCTGCTGCCGCTCGGCTTGGTAGAGCAGATCGGTGAACTCGGCCCGCGCCCCCTTGAACCCGGTGGTGTTCAGGTTGGCGATGTTGTTGGCGATGACTTCGAGGTTGAGCTGTTGGGCGGACATGCCCGTGGCGGCGATGGCGAGCGCGCGCATGGCGGCGGATTCCTTCGGATGGCCGGTTAGATCGGCATGCGGCTGAGTTCGAGATAGGCGGCGACCACCTTGTCGCGGATCGCCACCACGGTCTGAAGGCTCTGCTCGGCGGACATCACCGCCTCGACCACCTGCTGTGCCGTCGCCCGTCCCTGGATGCCGGCGATGGCCGTCGCCTCACCGCCGCGCAGGGCGTCGCGGGCGCTCGCCGCGACCTGGGCCATCACGTCACCGAAATCCGTCGGCGCGGCGGCGGGACCGGCGATGCCCGCCACGGCGGCGGGCGAGAAGACGGCCTTCTGGGCGGGCGCCGTCTCGGCGAAGGAGGTGCCGGCGACCTTGTCGAAGGCCGCGAGCGAGGTGAGAGCCTCGATCATCGGTGCGGTGCCTTTAGGACTTCAGGAGATCGATGACGCTGGCGACCATGGCCCGGGCCTGTTTGATGACCTGGAGGTTCGCCTCGTAGGAACGGTTGGCCTCGCGCATGTCCGCCATCTCGACGAGCATGTTCACGTTGGGCAGCTTGACGTTGCCGTTCTCGTCCGCCGCCGGGTTGGCGGGGTCGTGTTCGGTGCGGAACGGCGTCTTGTCGGTGCCGATCTCGCGCAGGCGCACGGAGGAGATCCCCGCTGCCCGGTCGAGGGCGGCCTGGAAGGTCACCGTCTTGCGCGCATAGGGATCGGCGCCCGGCGTCGCGCCGGTGGATTGGGCGTTGGCGAGGTTCTCGGAGACGACCCGCATGCGCACCGATTGCGCTTCGAGGCCGGCGCTGGCGAGCCGGGAGGCGGAGAGCAGGGGATCGATCATGACCCGCTCTTCGTCGCCGCCATCAGCATCCGGTGAAACGACTTCACCACGGCCGTGTCGAGGTTGTGCTGCCGGGAGACGTCGCTCGCCTTGAGCATCTCCTGCTCGAGGCTGACCGAGCTGGAGGTTTCGAGCACGTCCCAACCGTCGCGGGCCTGCGTCTCTCGCACTGGGATCCGGTTGCCCTGTGTGTTCAGGTGGCTATTGGCGGTCGAGGCCATGTCGAGCCCGGTCCTGGCCAGCACCTGGGCGAAAGGCAGCACGTCCCGCGCCTTGTAATCGGCCGTGTTCGCGTTGGCGACGTTGCCGGCGATGGTGGCCTGCCGCACGGCGAGGTAGCGCGCGTGCTGCGAAGCGAGGTCGAACAGGTAGACGCCCGTCGTCATCGAAACGTCCCCATTCCGAAATTCCCGTGAGAGCCGCTGAGGTCGTGCAGGCGGCCGAACAGTGAAGCCTGCGTCATGAGGGTGGGTTTAGGCCGGCAATCTTGCACGAGGCTGGCTCTTTGCTTGACAGGGACGGCGCGGACGGTAGCGCCTGCAACCGATGGACGAGATCGACCAACGAGCCGCCCCTGCTTCCGCGGGAGAGGGGGCCGCGGCCCTGCTGCCGACCGCCGTGCGCTATGGCGGCGGCGCCGGGCCGGACGGGCGCGAGGGACGGCACCGGATCGCCGCCAATGCCCGCTTCGCGCGGGCGAGCGTGAGTTTTTCCGGCTTGCCGGCCGGTGCCTGGGCCTGCCTGCAATGCGCCTTCGCCTTCGACGCGGCCGAGGAGGCGGCGCTCGCCGTCGATTGCGCGGTCATCGGCTTCGACTTCGTGGCGGCGGACGGGTCGAATCTCGATCTCGACCATGTGCCGGGGCTGGCCCGCAGCCTGCTCGATCCGCAGATCGCCTGGATCCCCGGTCCGGCGCTCTTGGGCGGGGAGGGAGTCGCCCCCTTCCGCGCCGGCTTCCGCGTGCCGGAACAGGCCTCCGGCCTCGTCGTCACCTTCCGCTCCTGGCGCAACACCCGCGCCTTTACGGTTTCCGATCCGGTCCTCCTGGCCGGCACGCCCGACCCTGCCTCGGCGCCGCGTCGGCGGCGCCTCGACGGGGACGGCATCCGGATCGCCTATGCCCTGCCGCAGGACATCGCCCTGATCCTGCGCGGCCAGATCTACGCCGCGCGGTCCGACGAGCATGCCGCCCGCGTCCGCCTGGTCTACCGGGATGCGGAGGGGGCGGAGATCGCTCCGCCCTACGCCAACGCGGTGTCCGTGCCGGGGCTCGGCGCCGTCATCAATCTCTCGGCCCAGCCCCAGGCCCGCCGCTTCACGCTGGCCCTGCACCCGCCGGGCGGCGCTGCCGTGGTCGAGCTGACTTTCGGCGTCTGGGAGGATGCCGAGACCCCGCCGGAGGTCGAGCTGATCGGCGTGCCGGAACTGGCTCTGGAGGATGCGTTCCGCCTGGAGAGCCTGTGCGACGACGACCTCCTCGACGCCCCGGCCTTCCTCGACCGCCTCGCCGACCGGCTCGGATTGCCCGAGGGCGCGCCCGCCGCCTGGCTGGAGGGGGCGGATATCGACCTATCCGGCACGGGCGGACCGATCCTCGGCGAGGCGCGGAGCTTGCGCGCTGGCCCGGATCGCAGCGCCCGCCTCGACGGGGAGGGCATCGTCCTGAGCCTGGCAGGCTTGCCGGATTGGGCCCTGCCCGAGGCTCCCGATTGGCGCGAGGATCCTTTTCGATCGGTGGCTTGGCGGCTCGCCTACCAATCGCTGGCGTGGCTGCTGCCGCTGTCGGCCCTCCCGGAGGGTCTCACCCGCGCCCGAACCCTGGCGGTGGCGTGGTCACGGGCCAATCCGTGGGGCCAGCCGGCGGATCCGTTGAGCCTGCACCCCGCCGCCCTGGCGCCCCGCGGCGATGTCCTGGCGAGCCTTCTTGCGGAGGAAGGCGAGCAATCCGCGCGCGACGCCATCGCGGCGGAAGCCGCGCGGCACGGTTTCGCTCTGGCCGAGATCGTCGGGCAGAACGCTCTGGCGCGGGCGCTGCACGGCATCCAGGCGGCGACTGCCTTGTTCGCCCTCGCGCGGGTGCTCCCGGCCTTTCCCTTCGCCGCACACTGGGATTCCCTCGCCCGCGAGAGCCTCGCGCATGGTTTCGACGCGCTGCTGCCGGAGGAGGGGAGCTTCGCGGAGGCCTCTCCCGTGCGCCGCCTGGAGCTCCTGAGCCTGGGGCAGGCCGTCTCGTCCGCCCTCGGCGAGGGAGCGCCGGGGCCGGCGATCCGCCTCCGGGTCGAGGCGGCCCTGCCGGGTCTTGTCGGGCTGCTCGATCCGGGCGGCAGGCTCCCGCCGTTCGGCGACAGTCCCGCCGGCCTCGACCATGCCGGCTGGCTGGCCCGGCTCGCTTCGGCTCAAACCCGCGATCTCGTTGCCGAGCGCGAGACGACGCCCCATCCCGAGGGGCGGACGGCGGAGATGATCGTCCTGCGCCATGACGGGTTGGAGACGGGCTGGAGCCATTTTGCCCTGACCCATGCCGCGCAGTCGCCGCACGGCCACCGGGACTGCACCTCCTTCACCTTCGCCAGCGGCTCGCGGCGCTGGATCGTCGAGGGCGGCGGGGCGGATGGGGTCGAGGTCGGCCCGGCGCGGCACTATCTGCTCTCGCCCCGCGCCCACAACCTCGCCTTTCCCGATGGGCGCGAGCCCGTGGCCGGCTCCGGCCGGCTCGTCGCGCGTCACACCCTCGACGGTGCTGAGGTCATCGCCCTTTCCACCACAATGCACGGCCCGGACTACGCCCATACCCGGATCTTCGTCGTGCTCGAGGAGGTCAGCGGGATGGCGGTGATCGACCGTTTCGCGCGGGCCGGGCACACCCTGTCCTTCGAGGGCCTGCTGCATCTCTCGCCCAATGCCCTGGTCGCCCTGTCGGGGCCGCGCCGGGCGCTCGCCCAGCAGGAGGGCCGGCGCCTCGAACTCTTCGGCTTCGCGGTGAAGGGCCGGGCGGCGGGGATGGAGATCGTCATCGGCCGCGACGACCGTGCCCACGCCATCCAAGGATTCGTGGCGGCGGGATCGGGCGGGCTGATGCCGGCGCCGGTTCTGCGCTACGCCTTCAGCGGCCGCGACGTGGTCTGCGGCGGCCTCGTCATCGCTGCCGAGCCGGAGGCCGAGCGACGCCTCACCCGTCTGCTCGGCGATGGCGAGGTGAGGCGCTTGATCGAGGCGGAGTGAGTTTTTCGGCGCGGACGTCGCTGGCGCGCAGATCCGGTCAAGGTTCCACGCTCTCCCATCCCGGGGCGCCTTCGCAGCGCCTCGGGACGAGGGATCGCCGAGGGGCGATCAGAACCCGGCGCTGATGACGGCGACCGCGCGATCGATGGAGAGGTAGAACACACCGAAGGCGACCATCGCCGCGGCGGCGAATTCGAGGGTCTGGTTCGGCAGGGTCTGGAAGCGGCGCATGGTCTCGCGGCCGAAATAGGCGGAGGCCCAGGCCAGGGTCAGCACCGCCGGCATCACGAACAGGTAGGAGAGCGTGCTCTCGATCCGCACCGGCCCGGTCGGGTCGATCAGGGCGCGGATGTTGCGCACCCACGGCGCGGAAGTCGCCGCATAGGCGGTCGTCAGCCAGGACAGGCCGACCGCCACGCCCAGGTGAAAAGTGAACAGGCGATGCAGGCGCGAGAAGTCGTCGCGCGCGTCGTCGAGCGTCATCCGGCAAGCCCCCAACTGTCCCGGCCGCTGATTCTTGTCCGATCCGGCCATGAACCGGGAGATGAGCGGGAAGCTGGGGTTTTTTATGACGGATAGACGGCGGCCCCCGGGCCGCCGTCGGGTGCGATTACGACCGCACGGTCTCCGGCCGGTTCTCGCGCATCAGCTTCACGAAGCGCTCGAACAGGTAATGGCTGTCGCGGGGGCCCGGCGAGGCCTCCGGGTGGTGCTGCACCGAGAAGGCCGGACGGTCGGTGAGCGACAGGCCGCAATTCGAGCCGTCGAACAGCGAGACGTGGGTTTCGACCGCCGTCTCGGGCAGGCTCTGCGGATCGACGGCGAAGCCGTGATTCATCGAGACGATCTCGACCTTGCCGGTGGTGTGGTCCTTCACCGGATGATTCGCGCCGTGATGGCCCTGACCCATCTTCACCGTGCGCCCGCCGAGGGCGAGGCCCATCAGCTGGTGGCCGAGGCAGATGCCGAAGGTCGGCACCTTCTCGTCCAGGAGCTTGCGAATCACCGGCACGGCATATTCGCCGGTTGCCGCCGGATCGCCTGGGCCGTTGGAGAGGAACACGCCGTCCGGCTTCAGCGCCAGGATGTCCTCGGCCTTGGTGGTGGCGGGGACCACGGTGACGTCGCAGCCGGCTTCGGCCAGGAGGCGCAGGATGTTGCGCTTCACGCCGTAATCGATGGCGACGACCTTGAGGCCCTGGCCCGGCGCCCGGGAGCCGTAGCCGCCCTTCACCGCCCAGACGGTCTCGGTCCAGGCAGTGGTTTCGCGGGAGGTAACCGGCGGCACGAGGTCGAGGCCCTCCATCGGCGCGAGCGCCGCCGCGCGCTTCTTGAGCGCCTCACGGTCGAATTGGCCCTGCGGATCGTTGGCGATCACGGCGTTCGGCATGCCGTTGTCGCGAATCAGCGCCGTCAGCGCCCGCGTGTCGATGCCGGTGATGCCGACGATGCCGCGCGCCTTCAGCCAGCCGTCGAGGTGGGAGGAGGAGCGCCAGTTCGAGGGCTTGGTCACCGCCGAGGCGATCACCGCGCCGCGCACGCCGGAGGCCGGCGCCGCTTCGAGGCTCTCGAGATCCTCGTCGTTGGTCCCGACATTGCCGATATGCGGGAAGGTGAAGGTGACGATCTGCCCGGCATAGGACGGATCGGTCAGGATCTCCTGATAGCCCGTCATCGCCGTGTTGAAACAGACCTCGCCGTCGGCGATGCCGGTCTGGCCGATGCCGAAGCCTTCGAGCACGGTGCCGTCGGCGAGAACGAGAAGGGCCGTGACGAGCGGCTCGCTCCAGGGTTCCGGGTTGGCGCGCGCAGGATCGGCGCGCAGGGTCGCGGGTTCGTCTTGCAGCATGGCTCCGATCCGGCTTATGTCCGCCGCTTCCCGCGGCCGCTCATTCGGGCCGCCGGGTCATGCGGGATCTTGCGGGGGCTCATAGCGAGCCGGCCGCGTCCGGGTCAATCTGGGCGCGGGATCTCCCCTGCGCAACGCCCTGGACAAGCAGGGCACCTGCGCCAAAACATCCGACTGGAGTCATGTCATCATGCTGCGCGAGCGCATCACCGCCGCAATGAAGGAAGCCATGAAGGCTGGCGAGAAGCAGAAGCTCTCGACCGTGCGCATGATTCAGGCGGCGCTCAAGGACCGGGACATCGCTGCCCGCGGCGAGGGCAAGGAGCAGACGAGCGAGGACGAGATCCTCGCCCTGCTCCAGAAGATGATCAAGCAGCGCCAGGAAGCCGCCGGCGTCTACGAGCAGGGCGGCCGGCCCGAACTCGCCGAGAGCGAGCGCGCCGAGGCCGAGATCATCCAGACCTTCCTGCCGCAGCAACTGGACGAAGCCGAGACGCGCACCGCCATCGCCGATGCCATCGCCGAGACCGGCGCGGCGGGTCCGAAGGACATGGGCAAGGTGATCGCCGCGCTGAAGGCCAAATATACCGGCCGCATGGATTTCGGCCGCGCCAGCGCGCTGGTGAAGGACGCTCTGGCCGGGAAGTAGTTTCCCCGCGGGATGCCGGTGCCGGCATCCCGTCCGACGGCGGAGGAGCGCGCGGCGGGCGGTCGGCCTTAAGACTCCGGCAGGCGCGCCGCGCTAGACTCCGGGCCGAGGCCGGTCCTCGTCGTCCACGCGATCGGCTTGCCCTGGAACCCCGTGCGCTATCCGCCCCACATCCTCGAAGAAATCCGCGCCAGGCTGCCGGCTTCCGACATAGTCGGCCGCCGCGTGCGGCTCAAAAAGGCTGGCCGCGAATGGCGCGGCCTCTCGCCGTTCAACGCGGAGAAGACGCCCTCCTTTTACGTCAACGACCAGAAGCAGTTCTATCACTGCTTCTCGTCCGGCAAGCACGGCGACATCTTCAAATTCCTCATGGAAACGGAAGGGCTTAGTTTCCCGGAGGCAGTCGAGAGGCTCGCCAGCGAGGCCGGTGTCACCCTGCCGAAGGTGAGCGCCGAGAGCGAGCGGGCCGAGGAGCGCCGCAAGGGCGGCCTCGAAGTGATGGAACTGGCCGCCGCCTTCTTCGAGGAGCAGCTGCGCGGGCCTGCGGGGAGCGAGGCGCGGGCCTATCTCGACCGACGCGGTCTGAGCGAGGCCACCCGCAAGCGCTTCCGCCTCGGCTATGCGAAATCGGAACGCTACGGCCTGCGCGATTTCCTCGCCGGCAAAGGCGTCGACCGCGACCTGATGCTGGAACTCGGGCTGCTCGCCACCGCCGAGGGAGTGAACGTCCCCTACGACAAGTTCCGCGACCGGGTGATGTTTCCGATCCTCGACATCCGCGGCCGTGTCGTCGCCTTCGGCGGCCGGGCGATGCGGGCGGATGCCAAGGCGAAGTACATGAACTCGCCGGAGACGCCGCTCTTCCACAAGGGGCGGATGCTCTACAACCTCCATGCCGCCCGCAAGGCCGCGCATGAGAAGAGCCGCATCGTGGCGGTCGAGGGCTATGTCGACGTCATCGCCATGACCCTGGCCGGATATCCCGAGACGGTCGCGCCCCTCGGCACCGCCTTGACCGAGGAACAGCTCGCCCTGCTCTGGCGCCATGCCGACGAGCCGATCCTCTGTTTCGACGGCGACGGGGCGGGCCAGCGCGCCGCCTTCAAGGCCCTCGACGTCGCCTTGCCCTCGCTGGAGCCCGGCAAGTCCCTGCGGGTCGCTTTGCTGCCGGAGGGCCAGGACCCGGACGATTTGATGCGCTCCGGCGGCGCCTCGGCGATCGAGGCGGTGCTGGCGGGCGCGCGGCCCCTGGTCGACATGCTGTGGGCCCGCGAAGCCGAAGCCGGCCCCCTCGATACGCCCGAGCGCCGCGCCGGGCTCGCCCGGACCCTGCGGGAGGCGGTGGCCGGCATCCGCGACGAGACCGTGCGCCGGTTCTATCGCGACGACATCGAGGAGCGGCTGCGCGGCCTGTCCGGAGGGCGGGCGGAGCGGGCAACGGCCCGGTCCACCGCCCCGGCCCAGCGCGGCGCACCGTTCCCCCGCCGGCCTCGCCCCGGTGACCCGCCGCCCTCGCCGCGCATCACCACCGGCTTCAGCCCGCTCCTCAAGGCCGCGGCCCCCGTGCCGGTGCAGGGAGGACGGGCGGCCAAGCGCGAGGCGATGATCGTGATGAGCCTGTTGGCGCACCCGGAACTGCTCGGAATTGAGGAAGAGGCCCTCGCCGCCCTCGAATTGGTCAACCCGGATGCGAGCGCCCTGCGCACCCTCCTGCTCGACCGCGCAGCGGAAGCGGGCACGCCGGAGCCTGAACTGCTGCAATCGCGCCTGCGCCGCGCCGGATTGGACGAGGCGCATGCCCGGCTGGCGGCTTTGGTCAATCCTGGCGACCGCTGGATGCTCGATCCGAATGCCGATCCGCAGCGTCTGGAACATACCCTGCATCAGGCTGTGATCTTGCACAGGCAGTCAGGAGCGCTACATAGCGAACTCCACCAAGCCGAGAGAGCACTTGCCGAGGATGGGTCGGAGGCCAACTTCGCCTGGCTCTGCGATGTGCAGCAGCAATTGGCGGTGATCGCAGCGGCCGAGGCGGAAGCGGAGGTCTCCCAGGAGGAGTGAGGTCTTGAGGGGCTTCCGAGGGGAATTCATGTCACCGTGACCGAGCGGTGACGGCAGTGGGTTGCCGATTTGGTTAACGGTCGGTCAACGTACGGCAGGGTAGAGCATAGGCAACGAGAATCGGCGCGGGCACTCGACAAGCGCGCCATTCCACGACATTGCGACGGGTCTTTCGCGGAGCGCGCGGGCCGCTGCCCGGCCGCCGCCACGAGAACAATAGGCTGAGCATGGCAACGAAGGCAACCGAGCGGGACGATGCGGACGCCGCCCAGGATCAACCGACGGACGGCCCGCTCCTTGACCTGACGGATGCCGCCGTCAAGCGGATGGTGAAGCTCGCGAAGAAGCGCGGCTACGTCACGTACGAGGAGATCAACGAGGTTCTTCCCGACGGTCAGGTCGATGGCGACCAGATCGAGGACGTGCTCGCCCAGCTCGACGACATGGGCATCCGCGTGGTCGAGGGCGAGGAGTCTGAGGAGACCGCGACCGAGGCGAAGGCCAATGGTGAGGCCGCCGAGGAGGAGGAGAGCGCGGAGGGCGGCGAGGTCGCCGAGGCGTCCGGCTCCCGTGCCGTTGCCGTGGCGACGCCGACGACCCGCGAGCCCACCGACCGGACCGACGATCCCGTCCGCATGTATCTGCGCGAGATGGGCTCGGTGGAGCTGCTCTCGCGCGAGGGCGAGATCGCCATCGCCAAGCGCATCGAGGCGGGCCGCGAGGCGATGATCGCCGGCCTGTGCGAGAGCCCGCTGACCTTCCAGGCCATCATCATCTGGCGCGACGAGCTCGTCGACGGCAAGGTGCTGCTGCGCGACATCATCGATCTCGAAGCCACCTATGCCGGCCCGGATGCCCGTGGCGGCCCGCAGGTGGCCGAAGAGGGCGAGGAATCCGAGGACGGCGAAGAGGGTTCCGTCCCGCCGGAAGGCGCCGACGACGAAGACGACATGGAGAACAACGTGTCGCTTGCGGCCATGGAGGCCGAGATCAAGCCGCGGGTTCTCGAAACCTTCGACAACATCGCCTCGAACTACCGCAAGCTGCGCAAACTCCAGAACGAGGAGGCCGAGTTCAAGGCCTCCGGCGGCACGGTCACCCCCGCGCAGACGAAGAAGCAGGCGGAGCTGAAGGACATCGTCGTCACTGACGTGAAGTCGCTGTCGCTCAACGCCAACCGCATCGAGGCGCTGGTCGAGCAACTCTACGACATCAACAAGCGCCTCATCTCGCATGAGGGCCGCCTGATGCGCGCCGCCGAGCACCACGGCGTCGCCCGCGACGAGTTCCTGCGCCATTACCAGGGCTACGAGCTCGATCCGAACTGGATGACCCGCGTCGCCACTCTCGGCGGCAAGGGCTGGAAGAACTTCGTCGAGCGCGGTGGCCGTCAGGTTGCCGACCTGCGCGAGCAGATCCTGACGCTCGCCGCCGAGACCGGCCTGCAGATCGGCGAGTACCGCAAGATCGTCGCGATGGTGCAGAAGGGCGAGCGCGAGGCCCGCCAGGCGAAGAAGGAGATGATCGAGGCCAATCTCCGCCTCGTGATCTCCATCGCCAAGAAGTACACCAACCGCGGCCTGCAGTTCCTGGACCTGATCCAGGAGGGCAATATCGGCCTGATGAAGGCGGTCGATAAGTTCGAGTACCGCCGCGGCTACAAGTTCTCGACCTATGCCACGTGGTGGATCCGGCAGGCGATCACCCGCTCGATCGCCGATCAGGCCCGCACCATCCGCATCCCGGTGCATATGATCGAGACGATCAACAAGATCGTCCGCACGTCGCGGCAGATGCTGCACGAGATCGGCCGCGAGCCGACCCCGGAGGAGCTGGCCGAGAAGCTGGCCATGCCGCTGGAGAAGGTCCGGAAGGTCCTGAAGATCGCCAAGGAGCCGATCTCGCTCGAAACGCCGATCGGCGACGAGGAGGATTCTCACCTCGGCGACTTCATCGAGGACAAGAACGTCGTTCTGCCGATCGATGCGGCGATCCAGTCGAACCTGCGCGAGACCACGACCCGCGTGCTGGCTTCGCTGACGCCCCGCGAGGAGCGTGTGCTGCGCATGCGCTTCGGCATCGGCATGAACACCGATCACACCCTGGAGGAGGTCGGCCAGCAATTCTCGGTGACCCGCGAGCGCATCCGCCAGATCGAAGCGAAGGCCCTGCGCAAGCTCAAGCATCCGAGCCGCTCGCGGAAGCTCCGAAGCTTCCTCGACAACTGACCGGAAAGAGAAACGGCCGCCCCTCGGGGCGGCCGTTTCGATTCGGGGCCTAGCGGGCGGCCGGTTCCACCACCAGCCCGACGATCCGGCGCACCAGCGGCAAGACCAGCAACAGGGTCGGGAAGGCGACGAGCCATGACAGGCCCCAGGCGGCGGGCCAAGTCGCCAGGAAGTCAGGGGTCGGGCCGAGGCTGCGCAGCGTCGCGATGCCGGAGACCACGAAGGTCATCATCACCGACAGCACAAGAGGCATGACGAGGCCGGCATAGCGTGCCGGCAAACGACGCAGCGCGAGCGGACGAGGAAAGACAGGCATAGGACATCCTTGTTCGGGCCACCGGCACGGGGAGACGCGAGGCGCTCACCGAACCCGAAGGCCGGTCAATCGATGCGTTGCCTGACGTGAGACGCTTACGGCCGGGCAGCCAAGTCGCTGCCAAAGGACGATCCTCACCTACGGCGATTCGCTCAAATGTTGAAGAGGGGTTGGGAGCGTTCCTATCGTTGCCCCGGCCGCCACGCCCGGCGTGCCAAGGCGGCGGCAAGGGCGCCTAGCCCGGCGACCGGCGCGAAGACGGCGAGAAGGGCCAGGCCGAGGCCCCCCTCGCCGAAGGCGCGATCACTGAGAAATCCGACCAGCAGCGGCCCGAGCCCGAAGCCTGCCAGGGTCACGACAGCGAGGAAGACGGCACTGACCCGGCCCCGCAGGTGGCGCGGCGTCAGGATCTGGATGCCCGCGAGCGAGGGCGGACTGGTGAAGCCGACCAACGCGACGAGGCCGGCGAACCCGGCCAGGGAGAGCGGGAGATCCGATGCCAGACTCGTCAGCACCGTCAGCGGAACCGTCAGGATCAAGCCGAGCGCCAGAAGGAGAGGCGCGGCGTCGATCCGTCCGGTACGCCGCAGCCGGTCGAGGCCGAGGCCGCCCGCGGCATGACCGAGTGGGGCGGCGACCAGAACGAGAAGGCCGAGATGCAGGCCGCTCTCCGCCGGGGTGAATCCGAAATTGCGGACGTAGAAGGTCGGCGCCCAGGCGGCGAGGGTCTGAGCCATGAGGACCGTCGCCATCGCCGCCACGGTCTGTGGCAGATAGGCCTTCCGGCGGTGCCGGATCCAGATGAGGGCCTCGGCGAGGGAGCGGGGCCGGCGATGCGGCTGCGTTTCGGCGCCTCGAACCGCGCGAGCGGGCACGGGGCGAAGGCGCAGGAGCAGCAAGGCCAGGAGCAGGTTCGGCAGCGCCGTCAGGAGGAACAGCGCCTGCCAGGGGGCCAGGGGGCCGAGCCCCGGAAGGTCGAGCCCGTTCCGGGCCGTCAGCCATGCCAGCACCGCGCCGCCCACGAGCAGGGACACGCTGCGGCCGAGGGTGGCGGCACTGGTGAGGGCCGCGATGCCGCGCCCGAGCGTGGCCCGGCCCAGATGCAGGGTCATCAGGGAGAGGGCGGCCGGGCCGACACCGGCCTGTCCGAGCCCCAGCACGAAGCGCGCCACGAGCAGGCCGCCGAACCCGCCCACGAGCCCGCAGGCGATCGTCGCCGCGCTCCACAATCCCAGGCATGTCAGCAGGACGCCGCGCTGACGGCCGCCATCGGCCACCATGCCGAAAACGGGAAGGGCGAGGGCATAGGGAAGGGCGAAGGCGGAGCCCTGAACCAGTCCGAGCTGTGTATCGCTGAGAGCGAGTGCCTGCTTGGCCGGCGTCGCGACCAGGGTCAGGAGGAAGCGGTCGCAGAAGGCTGAGAGCTGGATCGAGGCCAGCAGCGCGACGAGCCGCCAACCGGAAAGGCCGGACCGTTCCATCCCCGGACCGCCGGGGTGCAGGGGCTTGGCAAGGTCAGGCGAGGGCACGCGACCAAGCGTCGAGCAGGCTCCGGGCGCTTTCTCCTGCGAGGGGGCCGCCCCGTTCATCGGCGCCGGGGCGGCGAATCTCCGCCCGGTAGCGTCCCGGCGGCACGCCGAAGGCGCTGCGGAAGACGCGGCTGCAATGGCTCTCGCTGGAGAACCCGTGGTCGAAGGTGAGCGTGGTGATCGAGCGCATCTCCGCCGGATTGCGCAGGGCGGCGCTCAGCCGCTCGAGGCGGCGTGTGGTGATGTGGTGGGCGACACCGCCGGTCGGTTCGAACAGCCGGTAGAGGGCGCTGCGCGACACCCCGGCGCCGCGGGCGACCATGGCCACGTCGAGAGACGGATCGTGCAGGCGCGCTTCGATGAAGGCTTCCGCCCGCTGGCGCCGGAGATCGGTGAGGATCGCGCTCGTGGCCTCCTCGCTGGGCTGCATCTGTCCGAGAGCGCCGGCCAGGAGTTCGGACAGCGCGCGGGCGGTGCTCGTGGCCGTCTCCGGCGTCGTCGCGGCGGCCCGCCGGGCGAGCGATCCCATGAGGTCGCCGAGCAGTCCGGACACCGCCTCCGGGAGGATCTGGCCGTGGAAGCGCCCGGCATCGGGCGCCGCCGCTTCGATCAGTTCCCGGGGCAAGCTGACGGTGACGAAGTTCGCCATTTCCAAGCGCGTGCGCTGCGGGCGAGTCAGATCGAACAGGATGATGTCGCCGGGCGAGAGGCGGCGTTCGTCCCCGAGCGGCCCGCCGTGGAAGACGCCGTTGCGCAGATATTGCAGCGTGAAGTGCTCGAAGCCGTCGTTGCGCACCCGGGCCCAGTTGCGACGGTGTTCCACCCCGCTCAAGACTCGCTCGAACACGTTCATCCGGCCGAAGCGATGCGCCTCCACCCGTGCCGCGAAAGGCGCGTCCGTGGCCGAGACATCGGTGCCGCTGGCATAGAGGGCTTGGTAGCCATCGAAGCCGCCGACATCGGATGTGAAGGTGAAGGATTGGATCGACACGAGAGCGAAAAAGCGGGGAGGGCCGGATCCGGCCCGGATCCCTGGGAAAAGAACATCGGTCTCCGTTATCGGAGCCGGTCCGAGCCTCCGCAAGCGCGGTACTGTGCTTAACGCTTCATGATCGCGGCCTGTTGACCGAAATCTCTGTCGGTTGACCGCGCGGAGCGGTGCTTTTTCCCGCCACGCTTCGCGCGATTTCGCCAGTTCGCCTATTCGACGACGAAGCGCGTCTCGTTGGCGCGGCGATTCCAGAACAGAGTCACCCGGCTGATATTGCACAGGTTGACGTTGCGAAACTCGGAGGCATCGCCGTCATTGTAGACGACCCTGATGTCCCACTTGCAGGCGTTCGACCCGCCATTGAAGCTGATGTCGGCGGTCTCTCCATCGGCGATGGAATCCTTGCCCATCACGTCCTCTCCCCAGTGCGATTGGCTGACGGGACCCACATACACCTCATCGATCTGGTAGCCGGTCCGGTTGACCAGGGTGAAATCCTGCTTGCTCTGGGCCGAGGCCGGGATTGGAGCAAAGGCCGCAGCGGCCAGAAGGGAGAAGCTAAGAGCAATTCTCAGCATGTCGGGTCGTCCTGGTGCCGATGGATCGGCAAGTCCGGCAGGTTCAGTCCTGCCAAGCTGAGCCACTAGGCCAGAAGTCCAGCCTTCGACACTGGCGGATCGTGCTGATCTCTTGATCCAGCGTCCCAATTGCGGCCATGATCGGCGGCGCCTCGGGCCGGTCGGTCACGAGACGGCCAAGCATGTCCGTTAAGCGTCCCGCCACCGAGGCGGCCCGTAGGGGTCGATGCGCGGTCCCGGCCGGGCTGTCGTCTTCGCCCGACGTCTTGCCTCGGCAGTTCGAGAAACCACCTTCCAGCGATGAGCGACGCGGACGCCCCGAGACAAGTGCCGACGGCCCTGGCCGACGGATCGGAAGCCGAGGACGTCCCGTTCGGGGCGCTCCAGGCCTGCGTCGGCGTCCGGGATTGGCTGCTCGGCGAGGGGGCCCGGCTGCCCAAGGCCGACGACCTGCTGGCGGGCCTGGGCGAGCGCCTGACCGAGATCGGCGTGCCGATCGACCGGGCCTCCACCGCCATCGACACGCTCCACTCCGAGTATTCGGGCGTCGGCCGGGTCTGGACCCGCGGGGCCGGCTCGACCGTGCGCCTGTTCCCGCACGGAGAGGCCTCCGCCCGCGCCTACCGGGCAAGCCCGTTCTACGCGGTGCATGAAACCGGCGAGTGGCTGAGTCTCGATCTGTCGGAGACCCCGGACGACGCCTACGCGATCATTCCCGAACTGAAGGCGGACGGGTACACCCATTACCTCGTCGCTCCCCTGATCTTCACCAACGGCACCAAGAACGGAATCACCTTCGCGACCCGCGCGGAGGGTGGCTTTCGCGACGAGGACATCGCGATCCTGCGCTTCATCATGCCCGCCCTCGCGGCGGTGATGGAGATGCGCCTGCTCAACAAGCAGCTCGACACGGTGCTGCGCATCTATGTCGGCGACGAGCCGCACCGGGCGATCCTGTCGGGCGATATCCGGCGCGGGCAGGTGCGCCGCATCCGATCCGCGATCCTGTTCGCCGATATGCGCGACTACACCCGCCTTTCCGCCGACCTCACCCCCGAGGGCGCGGTCGACCTCCTGAACGCCTTCTTCGACTGCCTCGTCCCGCCGATCGAGCGGGAGGGAGGCGAGGTGCTGAAATATCTCGGCGACGGGCTGCTCGCGATCTTCCGCGAGTCGGGTGACGACCTTGGCGGTGCGGCCAAGAGTGCGCTGACGGCCGCCGAAGCGGCGCTGGCGGCGCTGGCCGAGGCGAATGCCGTCGGGCGCTTCGGCGAGGGCGGCCGGGCGGTTGATGCCGGCATCGCCCTGCATCACGGCGAGGCGGCCTACGGCAATGTCGGCTCCGGCACGCGGCTCGACTTCACGGTGATCGGGCGCGACGTGAACCTCGCGAGCCGGCTGGCGCGGCTCAACCGCACGCTTCAGGAGCCGCTCCTGATGTCGAAGCCCTTCGTCGATTTCCTCTGGGGCGATCCCGATCCGCTGGGAAGCCACGCCCTCGATGGGTTCGACGAGCCGATGGCGGTGTTCCGCCCCGGGCGCAGGGCCTCCGCGAAAGCTGCGGCGGCGGAATAGATTCTCCCACGAAACTGCCCGTCCGCACCGGTTTTCATCTGACGGCTTGCCTCGTCCGTAGGCCGGACCGCTCAATCTCCGGCGCGAAGGGGATTGACCGGGCGTGCGCCTGGGCCCACATCGAAGGCGTTCCAGGGAGATCCCCGTCAAGGGGCTGAGAAACCGCTATCGCCGTCACCGGCAGCGCGGAAATCCTTCGAACCTGATCCGGCTCATACCGGCGTAGGGATTGGACCTGATGGATCGCTCCTCTGGAGCGGATCCGCTTCTCACCGAAGCACATGGCGCCAGTTCCTGCGGGCAGACCCGCGGAAGGCACGCCCTCGATGTCCGACCTGCTGACCTCTCCCATCGGCCAGCGCCGCAGCCTGACCCTGCGACCGCGCGCGGCGGAGCTTCCCCAGTCGTGCGATGTCGCCGTCGTCGGCGCCGGGCTGATCGGCCTGTCGATCGCGTGGCGGCTGGCCCAGGCCGGCCGCTCCGTAGTGGTGGTCGAGCGCGAGAGCGTCGGCAGCGGAGCGAGCCTCGCCGCGACCGGCATGCTGGCCCCGGCCGCCGAGCACGAGCCGGGCTCCGATCTGCTGTTGCCGCTGGCGCTCGAATCCCTGGTCCGCTGGCCCGCCTTCCGCGACGCCGTGCAGGCGGCGTCGGGCCGGAGCATCGATTACCGCGAGGACGGCACCCTGGTCATTGCCATCGGCCGGGACGAGGTGGAGCGCCTGCGCTTCCGCCACGATCTGCAGAGGCGATCCGGTGTCGCGGCGGAATGGCTTTCCGGCCCTGAGGTGCGCGCCCGCGAGCCGCTGCTGCGCCCGAACGTGACCGCTGGCATCCTCTGCCCCCTCGATGCGCAGGTCGATCCCCGGCTGGTCATGGAGGCGCTGTTGAGCGCCTGCGAGGCGGCGGGTGTCACCATCGTGGAGCATGTCGCGGTTGCCGGGCTCGACCGCCAGGGCGGCCGCGTGGTCGGCCTGGAGGCCGGTGGCCGGAGGCTTGCCGCCGAGACCGTGATCCTGGCGGCCGGCGCCTGGAGCGGCGAGGCGGGCCTGCTGCCCGACGATCTCGCGTTGCCGGTGCGTCCGCTCAAGGGACAGTCCTTGGCCCTGCGCACCACCAAGCGCACCGGCACCCTGTCGCGCATGGTGTGGAGCGAGTCGGTGCATATGGCGCCGAAGGGGGACGGGCACCTGATCGTCGGTGCGACGGTGGAAGATTGCGGCTTCCGCAGCGGCGTCACCGCCGGAGGTCTGTTCGCCCTGCTGGAAGGCGCGCGGCGCATCCTGCCGGGGATCGAAGAGATGGAGATCGACGCCGTCTGGAGCGGGTTCCGCCCGACCTCGGACGACGATGCGCCGATCATCGAAGAGGCGGCGCCCGGCCTCGTCGTCGCCACTGGCCACCACCGCAACGGCTACCTGCTCGCTCCCGCCACCGCCGACGCCGTGGCAGCCCTCGTGACCGAGGGCGCCTTGCCCGATTTCGCCCGAGGGTTCGGCCGGGAGCGTTTCAAATCGGGCGCCGAGACCTGGGGGAGGGCCGTGGCATGAGGCTGACCGTCAACGGAGAACCCTACGAAGGCGAGGCGTCCGACTTGGCCGCCCTGTTCGCCGCCGAGGCGGAGGAGCGGGGCATCGAGAGCCCCGAGGGCATCGCTATTGCCGTCAACGGGCGCGTCGTGCGCAAGGCGGCCTGGCCGCAGACCGCGCTCAACGAGGGCGACCGCATCGAGATCGTCCGTGCCATGCAGGGAGGCTGAAGGCATGAACCACCACGACACCACCCTCACGCAGGGCTCCGCCGCCGCGGATGACGGCTTCGAGATCGCAGGGATCCGCCTGTCCTCGCGCCTCTTCATCGGCACGGCCGGCTATCCGAGCCAGGAGATCATGGCTCAGGCGGTGCGCGCCTCGGAAGCCGAGATCGTCACCGCCTCGATCCGCCGGGTCTCGCTCCAGGGCCACGGCTCGGACACCTTCCAGAAGCTGAAGGGTAAGCGCTTCCTGCCCAACACCGCCGGTTGCGAGACGGCGCGGGACGCGATCATGACCGCCGAACTCGCCCGCGAGGCGCTCGGCACCGACTGGATCAAGGTCGAGGTGATCGGCGACCGGGAGACGCTTTATCCGGATGTCACCGAACTCCTCGAAGCCTGCCGCCATCTCGTCGATGACGGCTTCACCGTGCTGCCCTATTGCAACGACGATCCCGTCATCTGCGAGCGGCTGGCCGATCTCGGCTGCGCGGCGGTGATGCCGATGGGCTCGCTGATCGGTTCGGGCATGGGAATCGCCAATCCGGCCAATATCGAGCTGATCTGCCGCCGGGCCAAGGTGCCGGTGATCGTCGATGCCGGCATCGGCACCGCCTCCGACGCGGTCATCGCCATGGAACTCGGCGCCTCCGCCTGTCTCATCAACACCGCGATCGCCAAGGCCGACGATCCGGTGCGGATGGCCGCCGCCATGCGCCACGCTGTCGAGGCCGGCCGGCTCGCCTACCTCGCCGGCCGCATCCCGCGCCGGGGCAGGGCCGAGCCATCGAGCCCGCAACTCGGCCTCGTCGGGTCGTGACGGCGACGCTCCCGCGCCTCCTCCTCGTCACCGACCGTCATGGGGCCGCCCGGCCCCTGGCCGCGACCGTGGGCGAGGCGGTGGCGGGGGGCGTCCGCTTCGTCTGGCTACGTGACCGCGATCTCGACAATGTGGCGCGGCGGGAGCTTGCCCGCGAACTGCTCGACATCCTGAGACCGGTCGGCGGCCATCTCGTCATCGGTGGCGATGCGGAGCTTGCCGCGGAAGCCGGGGCGCAGGGCGTGCATCTGCCGGGCTCGGCCGGGACCGATGGCATCCGGTCGGCGCGGGAGCGGCTCGGCGCCACGGCCCTCATCGGGGTCTCGGCCCATTCCGTCGCGGAAATCGCCGCAGCGGAAAAGGCCGGCGCCGATTATGCGACCCTCAGCCCGATCTTCCTCACCCCCAGCAAGCCCGGCTATGGGCCCGCGCTCGGCCTGGAAGCCTTGCGCGCGGCCTCTGTCCTTCGCCTGCAGGTCTTCGGCCTCGGTGGCATCGCTGCGGGGGAGGCCGCGGCTTGCCGCGCGGCCGGGGCGGCCGGCATCGCCGTCATGGGCGGCGTGATGCGCGCCAGCGATCCCAGGGGCGCGGCGGCCCGGTTCGTCGCGGCTCTTGCCTGAAGGCAGCGAAGCCGTCCTGGCACGCCGTCACGTCCCGGTCTCCCGCGCCGCATCGGGGCTGCGAGGAGGCATCGTGAGACAGGCGCAAATATCCGCCCTGCACGATCGCCTCTGGCGCTACGGCGCGAGGTGTATAGAAGCCCTGACAGATCTTTCTCATCCAGCAGGGCGCAGCCTGAGCGCTTCGAGCCGAACCGCATGATCAACTCTCCTCTCATGACCGTCATGGTCGATGCCGTGCGCAAAGCCGCCCGCGGCCTCAAGCGCGACTTCGGCGAGGTCGAAAACCTTCAGGTCTCCCGAAAGGGGCCCGGCAACTTCGTCTCGGCCGCCGACAAGAAGGCCGAGGAAGTGCTGCGCGATGCCCTGATGAAGGCGCGTCCCGGTTACAGCCTCGTGATGGAGGAGAGCGGGATCATCGAGGGCACCGACAAGAGCCATACCTGGCACGTCGATCCCCTCGACGGGACGACCAACTTCCTGCACGGCATTCCGCATTTCGCGATCTCGGTCGGCCTCGAGCGCGACGGGCAGATCGTCGCCGGCGTCATCTACGATCCGGCCAAGGACGAGCTGTTCCTGGCCGAGCGCGGCAAGGGCGCTTACCTCAACAACCGGCGCCTGCGCGTCTCCGGCCGTCAGGATTTCGCCGATGCGCTCGTGGCTTACGGCACACCCTATCTCGGGCGCGGCAGCCACGGCCGGCTGCTCAAGGAGGTCGCGGCGGTGATGGCGGTCTCGGGCGGTACCCGCCGCTTCGGCTCGGCGGCGCTCGATCTGGCCTACGTCGCCTGCGGACGCACGGACCTTTACTGGGAGCGGGACCTCCAGACCTGGGACATCGCGGCGGGCATCATCCTCGTGCGCGAGGCTGGCGGTTTCGTCACCAGCGCCGATGGCGGAGCCGAGCCGCTCACCGCCCGCTCGGTGGCCTGCGGCAATGAAGTGCTGCACCGCGAACTGATCGCCCTTCTGCGCAAAGCCAACGCCTGAGGCGGGTAGCGGCACGGGCCGGTGCGCCCGATGCCGCTGCGTCCGCTCCGAACCCGTCGCGCAACCCCTCACATCGAGCGCCCCGCATGGAAGCCCGCCGCCACTCCGCCCTCAAGGACTCGGTCCGCTCGATCCCCGATTACCCCAAGCCGGGTATCATCTTCCGCGACATCACCACCTTGCTCAGCGACCCGCGTGCGTTCCGCCGGGCGGTTGATTCGCTGGTGCATCCCTTCGCGGGCGGGCGGATTGATCAGGTCGCGGGAATCGAGGCGCGGGGCTTCATCCTCGGTGGCGCGGTGGCGCACCAGCTGTCCTCGGGCTTCGTGCCGATTCGCAAGAAGGGAAAGCTGCCGCACAAGACGGTCTCGACCGCCTACGCGCTGGAATACGGCACCGACGAGATCGAGATCCATGTCGATGCGATCCGAGCCGGCGACCGGGTGATTCTGGTCGATGACCTGATCGCCACCGGCGGCACGGCGACGGCGGCGGTGAATCTCCTGCGCCAGCTCGGCGCCGAGGTGGTGGCCGCGTGCTTCGTGATCGATCTGCCGGAGATTGGTGGCGCCCAGCGCCTGCGTGACCTCGGCGTCACCGTGCGGACGCTGATGGAGTTCGAGGGGCACTGAGGCCGTCATCGGCCTCGGTTCAGGCCGGGGCGCATCGCCATCACGCCGCCGTCACGGATGACACCGTGACGGCGGGTTTTTTCGTGGCCCCTCCCGGAGGAGGGGCGTTCGCTTTTGAAAGACGGCGTCAGGCCGCCAGGCTGTCGAACAGGCCCTTGCCATCGACCCCGCCGACCAGAGCGTCGACGAAGTTTTCCGGGTGGGGCATCATGCCGAGCACGTTCCGCTGCTCGGAGTAGATACCGGCAATGGAATTGAGCGAGCCGTTGCGGTTGGCATCCTCGGTCAGACCGCCCTCGGCGTCGCAGTAGCGGAAGGCAACGCGACCCTCGCCCTCGAGACGGTCGATGGTGGCAGGATCGGCAAAGTAATTGCCCTCGCCATGGGCGACGCAGACGTCGATGACCTGCCCTTGCGTGTAGGCCGAGGTGAAGCGCGTGTCGGTCCGCTCGACCCGCAGGAACTGGCGGTGGCAGATGAAGCGGCGGTTCACGTTCCGCATCAGCACGCCGGGCAGCAGGCCCGATTCGCACAGGATCTGGAAGCCGTTGCAGATGCCCAGAACCAAGCCGCCCCGAGCGGCATGGGCGCGCACTGCATCCATCGCGGCGGCACGGCCGGCGATGGCACCGCAGCGCAGATAGTCACCGTAGGAGAAGCCACCGGGCACCACGGCGAGATCCGTTCCGGCGGGCAGCTCCGTGTCGGCGTGCCAGACGCTGACGACCTCCGCACCCGAATGGCGCAGGGCCCGAGCTACGTCGCCGTCGCGATTCGAGCCCGGAAAGACGACGACGGCGGCGCGCATCAGGCGATCTCGACGGTGTAGTTCTCGACCACGGTGTTCGCGAGCAGCTTCTCGCAGGCGGCCTTCAGCGTCGCCTCAGCCTGTTCGCGGTCCTCGGAGGCAACTTCCAGGTCGAAGACCTTGCCCTGACGCACACCCGAAATGTCCTGAATACCGAAGGACTTCAAAGCAGCTTCGATCGCCTTACCCTGCGGGTCGAGGACGCCGGTTTTTAAGGTGACGACGATGCGGGCTTTCATGGCAGGCACTCGTTTGTGAAGTCGGCGGTCGCGCCGGTGTCGGGGTGTGGTGAACGACGCGGACCGATCATCATCAGCGGTGGAGGATCAGAGGCGTCGATATTATCCGGAAGCAAGCGATGGATGACCTGCCGACAGGAATGCTATCGCGCTCTCATAACGAGATGCTATCCATAAAAGAAGTTTTCTATCCGTGTACATCGGATCGGATCGGCTCAGCTTCCGTCGCGCGCTGCCAGAGCTTGAGCATGATCCAGGCCGCGATGAGGCTGAAGACTCCCATCAGCACATGCCCGACCCGATCACCGAGATCGAGCAAGCCGGCCAGCGCCCAGCCGGCGGCAATGGCGGCGGCGAACACCTCCGTGCCGACCAGCACCATGAGCCCCAGGATCGTGATCAGATTTCGCATCGCTACGGCCTGTTCCGCGTCGTCAGGGGCGAAGTAGCCCGAGGCCGGCCTCACACGCAACCGCCGGAAGCACCAGGGGAAGCGGCATTCGAATGCCGGAGCGGGCGGGCTCGGTAGTCTCTACCGGTACCGCCCGCCGTCTAGCCATCATCCGGGCGGAAGCCGAATCGAGGCACCGAAGTCGTGAGGAGCCGGCAAGGGGCTCGCCGCCTCCTCTGTCGTCAGCGCGGTGCCCGCTTGGCCAGGATCCGCTGCAGGGTTCGCCGATGCATGTTGAGCCGCCGGGCGGTCTCGGACACGTTGCGCCCGCACAATTCGTAGACCCGCTGGATATGCTCCCAGCGCACCCGGTCGGCGGACATCGGATTTTCCGGCGGATCGGCCCGCTCGCCGGGCTGAGCCATGAGCGTCCCGTGGATCTCGTCGGCATCGGCCGGCTTGGCGAGATAATCGAAGGCGCCGAGCTTCACCGCGGTCACGGCCGTGGCGATGTTGCCGTAGCCGGTGAGGATGACGCCGCGCGCCTCCGGCCGGCGCTCCTTGAGCCGGGCGATCACATCGAGTCCATTGCCGTCGCCCAGCCGCATGTCGATCACGGCGAAGGCGGGTGCCCTGGCTTCGACGGCGGCGACCCCGTCACTGACGCTCTCGGCCACGTGCACCTCGTAACCACGGGCTTCCATGGCGCGGGCGAGGCGGGTCGAGAACGGCTTGTCGTCGTCAACGATCAGCAGACTGCGGTCGCTGAAGGCGGAGAGAGGATCGGTATCGGAAAGAAATGCGGTGTCCGAGCCTGGCACCGTCGTCCCGCTCTGCGTCAGCATGCGGCGCTCCTCGTCGGTTCGTGTCATCTGTGAGCACTATATGGGTGCGGCATCGCGTTCCGTCAGGGGGGATATAGAATTGTGCGCAACGCGATGGGGCGCAATCGCTTCTCTCTCGAAGATGTGACGGACCCAGGTGACGCGGACCGAGGCGCCGCGCTGCCCCGGCTCTGTGATGTTGGACAGCAGGAGCTGTGCGCCGGATCGCTCAATCAGGGTTTTCGCGATGAACAGGCCGAGCCCGAGGCCGCCGCCGGTCTCGTCGGCGCCCCTTGAGCGGCCGGGACTGCGCGTCGTCACGTAAGGCTCGCCGGCCCGGAGCAGCACGTCGCTCGGAAAGCCGGGGCCGTCGTCGCGGATCGAGAGCGTCACCCGCTCGGCGTTCCAATGGGCTTCGACGATGACCCGCGTCTCGGCGAAATCCACGGCATTGTCGAGGATGTTGGCGAGGCCGAACATCACGCCGGCGTTGCGGCGGCAGACCGGCTCCGGTCCGTCGCCCTGCTTCGACACCTCCACGGCGATGCCGAGTGCGCGCTGCGGCGCCACCAATTCCTCGATCAGATGGCCGAAGGTCACCGTTTGCAGGAACCCTTCGCCCTCCTCGTTGTCTTCGCCGAGCGATGTCAGCTTCGAGAGGATGCCCCGGCAGCGGTCCACCTGATCGCGCAACAGGCTGAGATCCTCGGCGACGGCCGGGGAGGCGGTCGGGCCGAGCTGCCGGTCGAGTTCCTTGGCGACGAGCATGATCGTGCCGAGCGGGGTGCCGAGTTCGTGGGCCGCCGCCGCGGCGAGCCCGTCGAGCTGAGACAGGTGCTGTTCGCGGGCGAGGACCAGTTCGGTCGCCGCGAGCGCCCGGGCGAGCTGACGGGTTTCCTCCGCCACCCGCCACGCATAGACGCCGGTGAAGGCGGTGCCGAGCAGGATCGCGGTCCAAACTCCCGACACATAGAGGAAGGGTAGCTCGATCCTCCCGTCGGCGAACCAGGGCAGGGGGCGGTGCACGAGGGCGAGCAGGGTGGCGAGGCCGACCGCCAGCAGGCCGAGCGCCAGGGTTCGCTCCGGCGGCAGGGCGGTGGCCGAGATCAGCACCGGGGCGAGGAAGAGCAGCGAGAACGGGTTCTGCAGGCCGCCGGTCAGAAACAGCAGCCCGGCGAGCTGGACGATGTCGAAGGCCAGCAGCAAGGCCGCGGAATCGTCGCTCAGCCGGTAGCTGGCCGGGAAGCGGATGCGCAAAGCCAGATTGAGCCAGCACGAGGCGGCGATGACGAGGAAGCACCAGCCGAAGGGCAGATTCAGCCCGAGCCCGAACTGGGCGCCGACCACCGCTGCGCTCTGACCTGTGAGGGCGAGCCAGCGCAGGCGCACGAAGGTGTCGAGCCGCAGATGGCGGCCCGTCGGGGTGAGGGTTTCGTGGGCCGCTTGGATCATGGTGCGGCTACGATAGGGCCCGAAGAAGATGCGTCCACCGCGGAATCCACAGGTGCATCGCCCCCGCCGCGCGGATAAGACGGATCAGACCGACGCAACATTCGTTAAGCGCGTCTGGCCGGCCGCAGTCTCGGGGAGTGCCGACATGGATCTGGCTTATGCCTGGTACGAGGCCGCGCGCGCGATGCTGACGCCCGCGAGGCTGATGGCGGATGCGACCCGGCACAGCCTGGAAAATCCGGGCAATCCCTTCGCCTACGGTCCCTATGCCCGCTCGACGGTGGCCGCGCTCCAGATGTTCGAGCGGATGACCCGCCGATACGGCAAACCGGATTTCGATCTCCCGACGACGGTGATCGACGGTCAGCCGGTCCCCGTCTCCGAACGGGTCGTCTGGACACGGCCCTTCTGCCGGGTGATCGCGTTCGACCGGGCCTTCAGCCGCGGTCCGACGGAGACGCAGCCCAAGCTCCTGATCGTCGCGCCGATGTCGGGCCACTACGCCACGCTCCTGCGGGGCACCGTGGAGGCGATGCTGCCCAACCACCGGGTGTTCATCACGGATTGGTCCGATGCGCGCATGGTGCCGCTGCTGGAGGGCCGGTTCGATCTCGACACGTATATCGACTACCTGCAGGCGATGTTCCGCGACCTCGGTCCGGACCTGCACGTCATGGCGGTGTGCCAGCCCGCCGTGCCGGTCTTCGCCGCGATCGCGCTGATGGAGGCGGCCGGTTCGGATGCGGTTCCGGTCTCGATGACCCTGATGGGCGGGCCGATCGACACCCGCCGCTCGCCGACCGCCGTGAACTGCCTCGCCCAGGAGCGCGGCATGAGCTGGTTCGAGAAGAACTGCATCACCGTGGTGCCGCCGATGTATCCGGGGGCCCTGCGCCGGGTCTATCCGGGCTTCCTGCAGCTCTCCGGCTTCATGGCGATGAACCTCGACCGGCACGTCACCGCCCATACGGACATGTTCCACCATCTCGTCACGGGTGACGGCGACTCCGCCGAGAAACATCGCGAATTCTACGACGAGTATCTCGCCGTGATGGACCTGACGGCCGAATTCTATCTCCAGACCGTGCAGACCGTGTTCGTCGATCATGACCTGCCGCGGGGCCGGATGCGCCATGCCGGGCAACCCGTCGATCTCGCCGCGATCCGGCGCTGCGCCATCCTCGCCGTGGAGGGCGAGAACGACGATATCTCCGGTGTCGGCCAGACCAAGGCCGCCCTCGACCTCACTCCCAACCTTCCGGAGGCGCGCAAGGCCTATCACCTCCAGGAAAAGGTGGGGCATTACGGCGTGTTCAACGGTTCGCGTTTCCGCTCCGTCATCGCTCCGCGCATCGCCCGCTTCGTGCGAGAGATGGAGGCGGGTGCCTGACGGGGCTGAGCTGTGGAATGTCGGCAGGGGATGGTTGGCCGGGGTGGTTGAGCGGGACCGGCGTGGCTAGGTTGGCGGACATGACGCGCGCTCTGCTGCGACGGCCCGACCCGGATCACATCGAGATCGCCCATGAAGGGCAGTCCTTCCGCGTCGCGATCCTGCGGCGCCCGGCCGCGCGCCGGCTGACCCTGCGGGTGTCGAGCGCGACCGGCGCGGTCGTCCTGACCTTGCCGACCCGCACCTCCCTCGCCACGGCCCAGAAATTCGCCCAGAGCCATGGCGGCTGGATCGCGACCCGTCTCGCCAAGCTGCCGGAACGGGTCTCGTTCTCGGCAGGCTCGGTCATCCCGCTGAGGGGAATCCCGCACCGGATCGTGTCGCGGGAAGGCCGTGGCAGCGCCGAAGTCGATCCTGAGAGCGCAACCCTCGCCGTGCCGGGCGAGGCGGACCACATGGCCCGCCGCGTGCGCGAGTTCCTGACGCGTGAGGCGCGCCGCGACCTGTCGCACGCGGTGGCGGTCTATGCCGCCCGGCTGGGGCAGCGGCCCGCGCGGGTCACCCTGCGCGACACGCGCAGCCGCTGGGGCTCATGCACGGCCAAGGGCGAGCTGAACTTCTCGTGGCGCCTGATCCTCGCGCCGCCGGTGGTGCTCGATTACCTCGTCGCCCACGAGATGGCGCATCTGCGGGAAATGAACCATTCCCCCCGCTTCTGGGCGCTCACCCATGAACTCTGCCCGAATGTCGACGAAGCCGAGCGCTGGTTGAAGCGGCACGGCTCGGAGCTGCACCGCTACGGCTGACGAGAGGTCAGCCTTTGGTGGTGAGCACGCGGCTGCGGGCGGGCGCACGCTCCGCCGGCCAAGCCGGACGCGGATCGACATGACCCGGCCACAGGGTGCGGGGAGCGACGTTGTCGCAGATTTCGCGCTGGCGCAGATAGGTCGGGCGGCCGAACTCGTCGCGGCGCAGCACCGTGCCCCCGTCCCGGCAGAAGCCGGCGATGGCGGCGGCATCGCCCCGGCGGCGGCCCCGCGGATTCCGTTCCACCGGCGGGTGCTCGATGGTGAGCGGAGCCTGATGGTTGAGGGACCGCTCGACATAGGTCGTCGTCGCCTCGGGCGGCAGATAATCGGATTCCTCGAAGGGGAGGGACAGGGCGGAGGCACTTCCGCAGCCTGCCGCGACGACGAGCGCCGCGAGGGGCAGGGAGGAGGCGAGGCGGCGCATGGCGGGTTCCTCGGAGGAAGGGAGCTTGGCCTTACTCTAGTGCAGCCATGGCCGGAGGGGTAGCCGCTCCGCCTCATTCACGACACATCCTCGCCGCGATTGCTTGACACCGGGGGACCCGCATGGTCCCAACACCCGTGCCCGAACGGCGCGCGAGAAGGGTCCTGTCGCGCAGACACGATCGGCGTCGGTGGGGGCTGACGCCGCATCACGATGGGATCGATCGGAGTTCGTATGAGTGTGTTTGCGGGCCTGGTTCGGGCCGGGCGCTCGGGAGCCGGCCGCTGCTTCGCGCTGGCGGCCCTGTCCGGCGCAACGATTCTGGCCGGAGGCGGCGGCGCTCAGGCGCAAGGAACCGTACGCAAGACATTCGACGACTGGCAGCAGCGATGCGAGACACCGGCCGGTGCTAAGGCCGAGCAATGCGCGCTGGTGCAGTACGTCGCGGCCGAGGACCGGCCGAACCTCAACCTCGTCGTCATCGTGCTGAAGACCGCCGACAATCGTGGATACCTGTTGCGGGTCGTCGCGCCGCTCGGCGTGCTGCTGCCCTCGGGACTCGGACTCAAGATCGATCAGACCGATATCGGCCGCGCCAGCTTCGTGCGCTGCCTGACCACCGGCTGCGTCGCCGAGGTGGTGATGGATGATGGCCTCATCAAATCGCTGCGCAACGGCGCGCAGGCCACCTTCATCGTGTTCCAGACTCCGGAAGAGGGCGTCGGAATCCCCGTCTCCATGAAGGGCTTCGGCCCCGGTTTCGACTCATTGAAATAAGGATTGGCAGCGTGCGAGGGGGTGATCGGACGATGCGCAGGGCATGGATGATCCTCGGCGGGCTGGCACTCGCCTTTCCCGGTTCCGCGCGGGCCGAATCGGGCAGCTTCTTCAAGAACATGTTCGGTGGCGGTGAGGGCGGCACGCCCTCCATCGCCGCGCCGCAGGCGCAGGATCCCGACAACGCCTATTGTCCGCCGGTCTTCGTGCCCGATGGCGGCGCGGCGGTGCAGGCCTTCGCCGGGGCGGCCGGCGACAAGACCCGCCTGCGCCACCAGATCGTGTTCGGGCGTCTCAGCCGCGAGTGCAAGGCGAGGGCCGACGGCTCGGTCGCCGTCCGGGTCGGCGTCGAGCTGCGCGCCCTGCTCGGGCCTTCCGGCGCTCCTGGCCGCTTCGAAGTGCCGGTGACCATTGCCGTGAAGTACAACGAGCAGCCAGTCATGGCGCGCACGCACCGCGTCGCGGTCGTGGTTCCGGCCGGCGCCGCGCAGGGCGAGGCGACGCTGATCGAGAACGATCTCAGCGTGCCCGCCGACAAGGCGGTCGGCTACGATATCGAGGTCTCCCTGGGGGCAGGGGCGGCGGGCCGCGCGAAGCCGGTCGCCAAGCGCCGCAAGGCTGCTCCCGCCGCGGCTGCGGCGGCGGACCAGGGTGAGGCGGCCGCAGGCCAATGATACGGGCTCCGCTTGAACGAAGCGGTCTCGTATCAGCAAGCCCGCGCGGCGTTTGAGCGAAGCCGAATCCGCCATCCCGAAGGGATCAATCGGATTTGGTATGAGGCCGGCTTTGTCATGGACCTGATCCAGGCAGGCTGCGGAACGCGCCGGAGGACGGTATCGCCACGCGTGAGATAGGGCAGGGCCGGGAGACGCCGTTCTCCCTCGTGCCCGCCGACGATCCCTTGTTCGACTGCCGTCTCGTGCTGCCGGGCTCCCCCACGGATTGCTGGATCGTCCTGACCTACAGGCTGCCGGCGCAGACGCGGCCGCAGCGTCCGCTGCTGCGCCTGCTTCGTTCCGCGGGGCGGCGGGACAGCTTCGTGCTGCCCGGAGCGGCATTCGGCGTTGCCCGCTGGCTCGGATACCTGCCGCCGGATTGCGAGGGCATCGAGATCGCCGCCGAATCCGGCTTCCTGCTGGAGCGTGTCGGGTTGCGCGGCTCGGCAAGCGTGTCCGTCGAGGCGCTGATGAAGCGGCCGGGGCGGGCCCTGGCGGCGCTGCGCGCCCGTCTTTCGCGGGATGAGCGCCGTTGGCGCGACAGCCTGCGCGGCGCCTGCGCCGTCACGCCGCTTCGCCGCTATCCGGCCTGGAAGGCGTCGCGCCTGCGACCGGCCGTACCGAGCGCGGCGACGGGCGGAGCACGGATCCGCCTCGTCCTCCCCGCCGATCTGTCACGGGCCGACGCGGTGGCGCGCAGCGTTGCGAGTCTGCGCGCCCAGACGTACCGGAATTGGTCGCTGCTCCTCGTCTGGACCGACGGCACCGCACCACCGAAGTCGGGCGAAGCCGATCCGCGCGTCCACTCCACCGCATGGGATGCGACCGCCAGCCTGTCGGATCTCTGCGCCGATGCCGATCTGTTCGGCCTGCTGCGCCCCGGCGATGTCCTCAGCCCGGAGGCGCTCGCCCTGCTGGCGCAGACCTTCCGGAACGAGACGCCGGATCTGGCCTATGCCGACGAGGAAACCGGCGGCCGAAACCCTCTACCCCGCCTCAAGCCGGATTGGAGCCCCGACTTCGCCCTGGCGGCGGGCTATGTCGGCGCGCCCGCTCTCGTGTCCCGCGCCTTTCTTGCCAGCCTGAATGTCGGAGCGGCGGCCTCGCCCGAGGAGCGGGCCCTCGCCTTCGATCTCGCCATCTGTGCCGCCACCCGCGTCGCCCACATTCCCCGCCTCCTGTGTCGGCGAGAGACGGTTGCGCCCGATGCCGCCCGCCGTGCGCCGCATCTCGACCGGCACCTGTGCGCTTCCGGCTCCCCGGCGCGGGCGGTGCTCAGGGATAGCGTGCTCGACCTGCACTGGCCGCGCCCCGCGCCGGCGCCCCTCGTGAGCCTGATCGTCCCCTCCCGCGACAGGCTCGACCTGATCGCGCGGGTGACCGAAGGGGTTCTCACCGGGACGGATTATCCCGCGATGGAGCTGGTCATCGTCGATAACGGCTCGACGGATCCGGCGGTGCTCGCCCTGTATGAACGCCTGGGCGCCGATGCCCGCGTCCGGATCGAGCCCTATCCGCAGCCGTTCAACTTCTCGGCCATGGTCAATGCCGGCGCGCGCGCCGCGCGCGGCGAGGTTCTGGTTCTGCTCAACAACGACGTGGCGGTGCTCCGGCCCGGCTGGCTCGACGCCCTCGTCGCGCAGGCGGTTCGGCCGGAGGTCGGCGCGGTCGGGGCCAAGCTCCTCTACGCCGATGGGAGGCTGCAACATGCCGGCGTCGTGGTGGGGCTCGGCGGGGAGGCCGGTCACATCCTGCGCCGCCGACCCGGCGCCACGGCCGGACATCTCGGCCGATTGCGGATCGCCCACGAAGTATCGGGCGTGACCGCCGCCTGCCTCGCGGTGACGCGGGAGAAATATGCGGCGGTCGGCGGCTTCGACGAAGACACCTTCGCCATCGATTTCAACGACATCGATTTCTGCCTGCGCCTCGGCGCACGGGGCTGGAAGACGGTGTGGACGCCGCAGGCGGAACTGTCCCACCTCGAATCGGTCAGTCGCGGCCGGCCGGTCGGCGCGGCGCGCGAACGTTTCGAGCGCGAGGCCGCCGCCTTCACCGAGCGCTGGCGTACCGTCATCCGGCACGACCCATTCTATCACCCGGCTCTCTCCCTCACGACCTTCGGGGAGGAGTTGGAATGAGCGCCGACGCCTATCCCGACGCCCTGCTTTTCGCCGCCGCCCCCCGTCCTGGACGCCTCGCGCGGTTGGCGCACGCCCTGCGCCAGCCCCGGCGCGTCCTGGCGATCCTGCTGGCCCGTCTCTCGGGCCGGCGATTGCGGGCGGCGCAAGCCTGGATCGCGCTGGTCGGGGCCGAGCACCGTCTCGCGCTTCCGGCCGGTTTCGCGCCACGGAGTGAGCCGCCCTCCGCCCTGGCGCAGGCCGGCATCGAACGGATCGATGCGGAGGCTCCGGAGGGCATTCGCATCGAGCCGGCGGGATGCCCGCTGATCCTGCTGGCGGCGCCCGGTCAGCAGATCGCGGAAGGTGCCGCCGCCAGCATCTCCGCCGCCTTCGCCGATCGGGATCTTCATGCCCTCTACGGCGATGCCCTGGCGCGGCCGCATCCCGGTGCGGCCTGGATCCCCGTGCTGCGTCCGAGTTTCGACCGCGATTTTTTGCACGCCGTCGATGCCATCGGCCCGGTGATCGCCCTGCGCCGTGCCAGCGTGGCCGGGCTTGATCCCATCCCCGGCGCTGCTGCCCTCGATCTTGCCCTGCGGATCGCCGGCCGGTTCGGCCCGGGCGCGGTGCGGCATCTTCCGCGCCTGCTCGCCTTCGGTGATGTCGAGGGCGGACGGGAGGGGCGGCAGGCGCACCGCGCTGCCCGGCTGCGGGTGGTCAGGGCCGACCTCGACCGATCGGGAGAAAGCGGAACTGGCGCGATCACCGAGGAGAGCGGCGTGATCCGCCTGGAGCGCGCGCTGCCGGAGTCGCGCCCGCTGGTGAGCCTGATCGTCCCGACCCGTGACCGACTCGACCTGCTCCGCCCTTGCATCGAGAGCCTGTGCCACCGCACCGATTGGCCCGCGAAGGAAATCCTGATCTGCGACAACGAAAGTCGCGATCCCGAGACTCTGACGTATTTCCGTGCCCTCGAAGCGGAGGGCGCCGCGCGGGTCGTCGCCTGCCCGGGGCCGTTCGATTTCGCTGCGATCAACAACCGCGTCGCCGCCGAGGCGCGGGGGGCGTTGCTCGCCTTCATCAACAACGATGTCGAGGCCGCGCGTCCGGATTGGCTGGAGCGGATGGTTCGCGAGGCCCTACGGCCCGAGATCGGTGCGGTCGGCGCACGGCTGATCGACGGAGAAGGCCGCATCCAGCACGGCGGCATCGTGCTCGGCACCGGTGGCCTCGTCACCCACGGCCACCGCCACTTTCCGGGCGAGGCGGTGGGGTATCTGTCCGCCCTCCACGCCACGCGCGGCGTCTCGGCGGTGACCGCCGCTTGCCTCGTGATCGAGGTGGAGAAGTTTCGCCGGGTCGGCGGTTTCGACGCTGCAGCATTTCGGATCGACTTCAACGATGTCGATCTGTGCCTGAGGCTGAACGCACGCGGCCTGCGCAGCCTCTATGTCGGCGGCGCGCTGCTCCATCACCGGGAATCGGCGAGCCGTCGCCCCTCG
Source organism: Methylorubrum populi (assembly GCA_020741775.1). Taxonomy (GTDB): domain Bacteria; phylum Pseudomonadota; class Alphaproteobacteria; order Rhizobiales; family Beijerinckiaceae; genus Methylobacterium; species Methylobacterium populi_B. The sequence continues at coordinate 2,993 of DYYG01000005.1, read as the reverse complement.
GCTGAGGCTGCGGCCCGCCACCGGACCGAGGTCGAGGCCCTGAAACGGCGATGGGGGCCGCTGCTGGCGCAGGACCCCCATTATCACCCGGGCTTCGATCCGGATCTCGCGACCCATCTGCGGCTGCGCCGCGGCTGGGCCGGATTGGAGCCGGCCGAGCCGCGCTGAGGATCGTCCCTCGCCGCGTCGGCATCACTGCACGAGGCGGGGACCCCCGGTCTGCACCTTCTCGTTCTCGGACATGATGCCGAGCCGCTTGGCGACTTCGGTATAGGCCTCGATCAGGCCGCCGAGATCCTTGCGGAAACGATCCTTGTCGAGCTTGTCCGACGACTTGATGTCCCACAGCCGGCAGGAATCGGGGGAGATTTCGTCGGCCACGACGATCCGCATCAGGTCGCCTTCCCAGAGGCGCCCGGTCTCCATCTTGAAGTCGACGAGGCGGATGCCGACGCCGAGGAAGAGGCCCGACAGGAAGTCGTTGACGCGGATGGCGAGCGCCATGATGTCGTCGATCTCCTGGGGCGTCGCCCAGCCGAACGCCGTGATATGCTCCTCCGACACCATCGGATCGTTGAGCTGATCGTTCTTGTAGTAGAACTCGATGATCGAACGCGGGAGCTGGGTGCCTTCCTCGAGTCCCAGCCTCTGGGCGAGCGAGCCCGCGGCCACGTTGCGCACCACCACCTCGAGCGGAATGATCTCGACCTCGCGGATCAGCTGCTCGCGCATGTTGAGCCGGCGGATGAAGTGCGTCGGTACGCCGATATCGTTGAGGTGCTGGAAGATGAACTCGGAGATCCGGTTGTTCAGCACGCCCTTGCCGTCGATGACCTCATGCTTCTTCGCGTTGAACGCGGTCGCGTCGTCCTTGAAGTGCTGGATGAGCGTCCCCGGCTCCGGTCCCTCATAGAGGACCTTCGCCTTGCCCTCGTAAATGCGACGGCGGCGGTTCATAGGCGTGTACCGTGGTTTGAGGAAGTCCATGGGGCCGTGGCTCCTTCGGAACTGGCACGTGAAGCGAAATCCGCGGCGCGGCGACCCGTCTGGCGGGCGGACGGCCGGAACACGTCCCGTGAAAGACATCTCCGGCCGCCATACCATCAATCTACCGGATCGGGGTTGGCAGCACAACGCATTGAGCCCGCTCCGCATTGCCCAGGCGGAGCGGGCTCAATGCGTTGCGGGCCGGCGGGGAACGGCCTGAACAGCACGAAGGCTCGCGAAACGGCCCCGGGAGACGCTCACTCCGTCGCAGAGATGGGGGTGAGGTCCGTCGTTTTCGAGGGATAGCGGCACAGATCCGCGATCGCGCAGCGCGGGCAGTCGGGGCGGCGCGCCTTGCAGGTGTAGCGTCCGTGCAGGATCAGCCAATGATGCGCGTTGAGCCGGAACGGCTCGGGAACTCGCGCTTCCAGGCCCGCCTGGACCTTGTCGGTGGTCGGGGCCACGAAGAGCGGAATACGGTTCGAGACGCGGAAGATATGGGTGTCCACCGCGATGCGCGGCACGCCGAAGGCAACGTTGAGCACGACGCTCGCGGTTTTGGTGCCCACGCCCGGCAACACTTCCAAGGCTTCGGCCTCCCGGGGCACCTCGCCGCCATGGCGCTCGATCAGGATCCGCGAGAGGGCGATGACGTTCTTCGCCTTGGTGTTGAACAGGCCGATGGTGCGGATGAAATGGCGGACACGCTCCTCGCCGAGCGCCAGCATCTTCTCCGGTGTATCCGCGAGGGCGAAGAGCGGAGCGGTCGCGAGGTTCACGCTCTTGTCGGTGGCCTGGGCCGAGAGCACCACGGCCACGAGCAGCGTATAGGGGTTGATGTAGTCGAGTTCCGAGCGCGGCTCTGGATCGGCCGCGCGCAGCCGCGAGAAGATGTCGACCAGAGTCGCGGCATCGACAGGTTCGGGCGAGGTTTCAACCCGCGCCGCAAGGGGCGCAGCCAGCTTGGCCTTAGGCTTTGCAGTCCTCGCCGGTGCGGTGATGAGTTTCACCGACGCACCTTTGTCCGCGCTGGGAGCTGAATGGCGAAAGGACGGCTTTTTCGACGGCATCGGCGCGTTATATTCGGCTTATGGCAAGCAGCAACGTTTCTGCGCATCCGGACGGGCTCGACCCAGCGACGATGGACCGGCCGGTCTATTCAGCGGTGATCCGTCCCAACCAATCATTGGGCCGAGACGGTTTCCGGATCGTCATGGGACTGTGTTGCCTGGTAGCTTTGGTGACCTCGGTCGTCTTCTGGCGCATGGGTTTCTGGCCGGTCGCCGGCTTCTTCGGCCTGGACATGCTGGCGCTCTACGTGGCGCTGATGGCGAGCTTCCGCCGTGGACGCTCCTTCGAAGAGGTCGCGATCTCGCCGCTCGAAGTCTCCCTGGCCCGCATCGATCCTCGCGGCACCCGCCGCGAATGGCGCTTCAACCCGCTTTGGACCAAGCTCAGCCGGGTCGAGGACGAGGAATTCGGTCTGCGGACCCTGACGCTGACCTCACGCCGGGAATATGTCGTCGTCGCCCGCGATGCCTCTCCGACGGAACGTGAGGCCGTGGCCGACGGCCTCAGCCGGGCACTGGCCTCCGTGAAGAAAGGGTTTTGACGGGGGGACTCGACGCGAACCGTCTACTCTTCCGCCTCCACGAAATGCCCATTCAGTACGTTCCCGGGGCCTGTGGCGGCGAGTTTCAGATTTTCGGAACTTTTCCGGTTGACGCGGCCCCTGCGAGCCCGTAAACGCCTCTCCACCGACGGGGCGGCGCTCTTCAGTTTCTGGCTGGGGCGGGGTTCCGGTGGTCTTCGAGACTGTTGGGGAAGCGGAGCTGATCCGGGTGACTGGATCGGGCGTTTGCTGTCTTCGATGTCTTGGAGTGTCGGCCGGTCTGGGCGCTGCGGTGCCGGTGGGGCGGGTTGACAGGACGGTTCGCCGGCTCTAGAGCCGCGGACCGCTGCGGCGGGGCCGATCCGGTCCGGCGCGGAGATCACCGCTGAAGGTT
>DYYG01000004.1 GCA_020741775.1 Methylorubrum populi | reverse complement strand
ACATGCTCGGCCGGCTGGTGCCCGACATCAAGAAGACGGCGGCTCTGGTGGAGGAGATCTCGGCCGCCTGCCGTGAGCAGGACATCGGCTCGGGTCAGATCAACCAGGCGATCCAGCAGCTCGACAAGGTGACCCAGCAGAACGCCAGCGCGTCCGAGCAGGTCTCGGCGACCTCGGAGGAGCTGGCGACCCAGGCCGAGCGGCTCCAGGCGACGATCGCCTACTTCCGGATCGAGGGGGCGGATGCGGATGCGGCCGGGGTGGATCAGGCGGTGACGCGCCTTCGGGCGACGGCGGCGCGGATGGCGGCGCCGGTCTCGGGCTCGGTGCGCTCTCCGGCGGTGCGGGCGAAGCCGGGCCGGGCGACGCGCCCGGCGGCGGGCGGCGGCTTCGCCCTCGATCTCGGCGAAGGTGACGCCCGCGACGCCGAGTTCACGCGCGTCGCCTGACGCGAGGCCAGCCCCGCCTCGGACGATGTCCGAGCGGGGCCGGGTCCGCCCCCCTCCACCGCCTCGGAGCCGGCGCGGCGCCCGCGCCATCGCCCCTCCCCGGCCGGCACACAGCCTGACGGCGTCCCCCGGCGGATGCGCTCTCCAACCGCGTCGGGGCACTGCCCTGAACCGGCCTGCTGCGATCGAGAGAGCACTCGCCGCAAAAGCGAAATCAAGAATCCGCAACAGAGACCGAGCGGGATACGGACATGCGTTTCACGATCAAAGCAAAGCTGGGAATCGCCTTCGCGGTGATCCTTCTGCTTTTCGGCGCGGCGGGCACCTTCGCAGTGTCAAGCCTGAGCCAGTCCAACGACCGGATGCAGGCCTTCGCCGCCCGCCCCTTCACCCAGGTTCAGCGGGTCCTGCGTTTCGAGGCGCTGGCCTTCGAAGCCGTCCGCATCTTCGCGCGCTCGCTGCTCGATCCCACGACGCAGGGCCGCGAGAAGCTCGTCGGCGAGTTCAGGGCGCATGACGCCAAGTTCCAAGCCTTGCTGAAGGACTACACCGATCTCGTCCCGCCGGAGGAGCGAGCCCGCGTTCAGCCCCTGCGCGATGACTGGGCCCGGCTCAACGAGGCCGCGACGAAGGGCATGGACCTGGCGATCGTGAACGGCAACAACACCGCCAGTGCGGTCGCGTCCGGCGAGCAATCCGCTGCCTTCAGCGCCGTGATGGCGCGCATCGACGACCTCAAGGCCAGGCCTGCCCTCTCGGCCGAGGATCGTGCCTTGATCAGCGCGATCGAGGTCAAGATGCTTCGCCTGCGCGGCGACATCTTCCGCGAAGTCGTGGTCACCGATGACGGCCTGCTGTCCAAAATGGCCGGGGAGTTCGGCGAGGGCCAGAAGGCGCTCGAGCGCGACCTGTCCAAACTGGTCGAGGCGGGCCGGTCCACGGGCTTCGCGGATGCGGCCGGAGCCCTCACGGCTGCCGTGAAGGCCTGGGAGCCTTTGGCGGAGAAGGTTTTCGCCCTCGGACTCGCCAACACCGACGCCAAGGCGATGCGCTACTATGTCGGCCCCTTCACGGATGCCCGCATCGCGGTCACCGAGGACGTGGCCAAGATGCGCGCCTTCGAGGAGAGCGTGGCCCAGGGCTTCGTGCATGACACGCAGTCGGCCTACGAATCGACCCGCACGATCCTGATCGCCGTCGTGATCGGCGCCGTGGCCATCGGTCTCACCATGGCGCTCTGGCTGGCCTTCTCGATCTCCCGCGGCCTGTCGAAGGCGGTCTCCGCCGCCCAGAGCGTCGCGGACGGCGACTTGACCAAGGACGTGGTCCCCACCGGCCGGGACGAGGTGACGGACCTCCTGCGGGCGATTCAGGCGATGAACCTGAAGCTCCGCGATGTCGTCGGCCAGGTCGTGATGGCTGCGGGCAACGTGTCGTCGGGCTCGCAGGAGCTGTCGGCCTCGGCCGAGCAGCTGTCGCAGGGCTCGACCGAGCAGGCCTCGTCCACCGAGGAAGCCTCCGCCTCCATGGAGCAGATGGCCGCCAACGTGAAGCAGAACGCCGACAATGCCGGCCAGACCGAGGCCATCGCCCGCCAATCCGCCCTCGATGCCGAGGCCAGCGGCGCTGCCGTCGGACGCGCCGTCGAGGCGATGCAGACCATCGCCCAGAAGATCACCATCGTGCAGGAGATCGCCCGCCAGACCGACCTGCTCGCCCTCAACGCCGCCGTCGAGGCCGCCCGCGCCGGCGAGCATGGCCGTGGCTTCGCCGTGGTCGCCTCCGAGGTGCGCAAGCTCGCCGAGCGCTCTCAGGCCGCCGCCGCCGAGATCGGCACGCTCTCGAGCGACACGGTCAAGGCCGCCCAGCAGGCCGGCGACATGCTCGGCCGGCTGGTGCCCGACATCAAGAAAACGGCGGCTCTGGTCGAGGAGATCTCCGCCGCCTGCCGGGAGCAGGATATCGGCTCGGGTCAGATCAATCAGGCGATCCAGCAGCTCGACAAGGTGACCCAGCAGAACGCCAGCGCCTCCGAGCAGGTCTCGGCGACCTCGGAGGAGCTGGCGACGCAGGCCGAGCGGCTCCAGGCGACGATCGCCTACTTCCGGATCGA
>DYYG01000003.1 GCA_020741775.1 Methylorubrum populi | reverse complement strand
TGCTGTCGGCCACGAATGCATTCGTCCGCAGGGTGATGACGTTCGACGCGACCGCGCCGCCGCCGGCACCGGAGAGCGAGGATGCTCCCGTCACGGCCATGATCTGCGCCGTATTCGCGGCGGTGACGGTGACGCTGCCCGCCTTGATGCCGTCCGAGCCGGTCCCGTCGCCGTCGATCGTCGCCGAGGTGACGACGCCGATGGCGTTCGCGGTCACCGAACCGGCGCCGCTGACCGACACGCCGGCCGCGCCGCCGCCCTGGATGGCGGCGGAGGCGGCGACGACCGTCGCGGAGATCTTCTGGCTTGCCGTGGCCTGAACCGTCAGGGCTGCGGCGATGTCCAGCACCGTGTTCTTAACCGCCGCTTGGACCGCGACGGCACCGTTGGCCTCGAGCGTGTCCTTGCGAGCGGCGCTCTCGCCCGTGCTGGACCAGGTGCCGATGCGGTTCTCGGCACCGCTGGCGCCGAGGGCGACACCGACGCCGGCCGCGCCGCCGCCACCGCCGGAAGCCGCCGCCGCAGCGATGATCGCCGTGATCTCGGAGGAGCCGGTGGCCGTGACCGTGAGGGCACCGCTGCCCGCCGTCGTGATCCGGCTCGCATCGACCGTCGCATTGACCGAGCCGAGGATCCGGTTCGAGGCGAAGGCGCCGCCACCGGAGACGCCGACGCCGGCCGCACCGCCGCCCGCGAGGCTGATCGCCGCCGCAGCCGCAGCCGCGTAGATGCGGCCCGCCCGCGACGCGCTCACCGAGACGCCGGCCGCGCCCGTCGTCCGCACCAGGCTGTCGGCATGGGTGATGGTCGCCGCGACATCGCCGGCGATGCTGTTGAGCGCCAGCGTGAAGCCGACCGCCACGGAAACGCCGGCCGAGCCGCCGCCGGATCCCGCCAGCGAGGCGGAACCGGCATAGGCGTCGATGGTGGAGGTGTCGGCGGCGCTCACCGAGACGCTGCCGGCCGCGATGCCAGTCGTGCCGGCACCGTCGATGGTGGCGCGGGTCGCGACCGCGATGGCGTTCGTGACCGACACGCCGGCCGCCGAGACGCCGACGCCGGCCGAGCCGCCGCCGCCGATGGAAACCGCCGCCGCCGCGACCTGGGCGGAGATCGCCTGGGCCGAGGTCGCGCCGACCGTCAGCGCGCCCGTGGTCGTGACGCTGCTGCCGCTGAGGATCGCTTCGACGACGGAGCTCTGCTGCGCCGCCGCCGTATCGACACGGTTGCGCCCCTCGCCGGTCGAGGTCCAGTCGCCGATCCGGTTGGCGGCGACGGAGGCGCCGATGGCGATGCCGACGCCGGCCGAGCCACCTCCGCCCACGCTGAGGGCGGCGGCGGCCACCAAGGCCGAAATGGTCGAGTTGCCGGTCGCCGTGACGGTGACGCTGCCGCTCTGGCTGATCGGGCTCGCGGCCAGGACGGCGCGCGTGACCGGGCGGATGGTGTTGAAGGCGAGAGCCCCGCCGCCGCCGATGGAGACGCCGGCCGAACCGCCACCGCCGATGGAAACGGCCGCCGCCGTCGTCGTCGCGGTGATGGTCGCGCCGCTACGGGCATCGACCAGGACCGCCCCGGTGCCGGCATTGATGCCGCCGTCGAGGTTGTTGATGCTCGCCTTGGCGGCGGCCTCGATGGTGTTGAGGGCGAGGGCGAAGCCGACGGAAACCGCGACACCGTTCGAGCCGCCGAAGGCGGCGCTGACCGCCGCGGTCAGGGCGTTGGCGACGATGCTCGACGTGTCGGCCGCCTTCACGGTGACGGCGCCCGCCTTGATGGCATTGCTGGCGATGGCACTGTTGGCCACACCATTGCCTTCGATGAAGGCCTGCGTGGTGACACCGATGGCGTTGATGACGGCGGTGGCGCCGCCGCTGACGCCGACGGCGTTCGACCCGCCCCCGGCCAGACCGGCGGAGATCGCCGCGATGTTCGCCTTGATCTGATTGGTGGACGTCGCCTCGACGGCGAGCGCGCCCTTCGCATCGACGCCGACGCGGGTCAACGACGCCTCGACAACGGTGCCGCCCTGGCCGGCGAGCGTGTAGCTCGTCGTCGCGTCGCTCCCCGACTTTGACCAGACGCCGATGCGGTTCTCGGCGATGGCCGCGCCGAGGCCGACGGCGGCGGCGTTGTTGCCTCCACCGGAACCTGCCACCGAGATGGCCAGAATCGCGGCCTCGATCGTGGCGGAGGCCTCCGCCTTCACGCCGACATTGCCGTTGCTGCCGGTGGTGGTGAGCCGGCTCTCGCTTCCCTGCGCGCGGGTGCTCGTGGTGATGACGTTGCGGGCATAGTTGACCGCCGCCGTGACGGCAGCGGCGCTCGCGCCCGACCCGGAGACGCTCAGGGCCGCCGATGCGGCCTTGGCCGTCACGGTCCCCGCCGACTTTGCATCGATCAGGATCGCGCCGACGGTCTGCAGGCCGCGATCGACATTCTTCACCGTCGCGGAGACGTCGTTGGCGATGGTGTTGAGGCCGATGCTGCCGCCGACCGAAACGCCGGCGGCATTGCCGGATCCGATGGCGACGGCGAGGCTGGCCGAGAGCGCCTGGGACGTGATCGTCGAGATGTCCTGGGCCGAGATCCTGGCGCTGTCCGCCTGGAGACCGGGCGCGGTCCCAGTCCCGTCGCCATCGATCGAGGCCAGGGTCGCGAGACCGATATTGTTCATCGCGAAGGTGCCGCCGCCGCTCACCGCGCCGGCCTTGCCGCCGGCGACGGTGACACCGGCGGCAATGGCCGCGATGTCGGCCTTGACACTGTTCTCGCTCGTCGCGGTGACCGAGAGCGCGCCGGTCGCCTTGACCGGCGTGCCCGTGAGGGTGGCCGACACGTTGCTGCGGCCGCCGAGCACGGGAGCCTCGCTCAGCGTGTGCGCGGATTCATCGTAGGCGGTCCAGCGACCGATCTCGTTATAGGCGATGGCGATGCCGAGGGCGCCGGCTCCGCCATCCGTCGAGCTCGCGCCGATGGACGCGGCGGCCCCGACGACGAGCGCCTCGATGGTGGTCTTGCTGCCGGCCGAGACGGTGACCGCCCCCTGAGCATCGAACGACGCGTTCTGGCCGGTGGCCGTGGTGCTGCTGTTGATCTTGTTGACCGCCGCGACGCCGGCTCCCGCGACCGAGATGCTCTTGCCGCTGGTGCTGACGGAGGCCGCGACGCTGGCCGCCGCCGCGCGCGTCTTGATGCTGCCCTCGCGCTTCGCCTCGAGGGTCACGCCACCGGATTGCGTGACGACATTGGCGTTCTTGACCGTGGCGGCGACATTGCCGCTGATCTCGTTGATCGCGACACTGGCCGCGAGGGTCACCGCGAACGAGTCGCCCTGGCCGAACGAGCCGGCGATCGAGGCCGCGCCGACATCCGCCGTGATCTCCGCAGCGTTTCGCGCCTTCACGGAGAAACTGCCGGCATCGACCGAAACCGCACTGCCGTCCGCGGCCACCCATTCGGCGGTGGTGGCGACATCGACGGCGTTGCGCGCGCCCGACCCGCCAAGGCTCACCGTGCGGGCGGAATCGGTACCGCTGGCCGACACGCCGACCGCGACAGTGACGGTCGTCGCCGCAATCTTCGCCGTGGATTCCGCGCGCACGCCGACCGCGCCGGTGGCGCGGACGGGGGTGTTGGAGACGGTCGCCCGCACCGCGGCGCCGGAGCCGCCGATGACGTTGTTCGCGACCGAGGCCCCGACGGCGACGCCGGTGGCCTTGCCTTCGGCGGCTCCCGCGAGGGTGATCGCGGCCGCGCCGGTGAGGGCGACGATCTTGGCCGCATCCGTGGCCGAGACATCGAGAGAGCCGACCTTGGCGCCGCCATTCGTCGCGTCACCGACCTTGGAATCGGTGATCTCGGCAACGGTCGAGCCCCGAATCGTGTTCAGGGCGAGCGCGCCGCCGCCGCTGACGGAGGTACCGTTGCCCTGCGACGAGACCTGCGCGCCGACGGCGGCGGCGTAGGTCTGCGCGAAGATGTCGGCGCTGCGGGTGGCGCCGACGGTGACGGCGCCGAGGGTCGCGAGGTTGGCGACCTGAATGACGCGCGCGGAAACCTCGCTGGTGACCGCGTTGTCGGCCAGCGACAGGGCGATGGCCACGCTCGACTTCGAGGCGGTGTTGCTCGCATCCGCGCTCAGGTTGGCCGAGAGGGCGAGCGCGGCAGACGTCGCGCGGATGAGGGCGGTGTCCTTGGCCGAGACGCTGATGCCCTCGCTACCGGAGGTGACCGCGTCGTCAGTGCTGCCGGTGCCGTCGATCACCGCCGAGGCCGACGTGACGAGCTTGTTGCGGACGAACAGCCCGCCCCCAGACAGGGAGAGGTTGCCATCGCTCGAACTGCTGGAATCGCCGCCGGTCGAAACGCCGACCGCGACCGCGGCGGCGATGGTCCTCGCCGTGATCGTGCCGCCCGATTCCGCCTCGACCGCGACCCGCCGCCCGGCATTCAGACGGGAGCGCGTCACGCTCGCCTTGACGTCGAGGGAGCGGGCCTTGTCCGCCGCGAGACTGGCGGTCCCGTCCACGGGGATCAGGCTGAAGTTATAGCCGATCATGTTGAAGGCGAGGGAGACGCCCAACGCCACCGCCTGAGCGGCGCCCTTGCCGACGATCACGGCCGCCGCCGCCGCCTCGACCGACGCCGTGATGGTGGCGTTGCTCTTGGCGGAGACGGTGATGTTGCCCTGGCCGCCGGTTCCGTCGCTGACGCTCGGCGCCCGGTTGCCCGAGGCCGAAACCCTGCTGTCGGTGATCCGCGCCTCGACCCCGCCGAGGATGGTGTTGACGCCGAACGCGCCGCCACCGGACACGCCGAGATTCTTGCTCTGCTCGGTGCTGAGCAGCACGGCGACGGCGGTGGCCGCCACCTTCGCGGTGATGGCGGCGGTGTTGGAGGCGGCGACGCTCACATCGCCCGCGCTCGCGGTCACGTCGCCGGCCCGGTCGAGGCCGGCTTCGAGCACGACGTCGAGGATGGTGTTGCGGGCGAAGCTCGCGGCGACCGAGATCGTGCGCGTCGTCGTGGCCGTGCCGGTGCCGCCGGTATTGCCCGTATTACCCGTGTTGCCGGAGGTGTTGCTGCCGCCGGTCGTACCGGACGTGTCCGGCATGTTGTAGACCACCGCCGTTACCGGGGCTTTCACCTCGGCATTGATGGTCGAGGCGCTGAGCGCATTGACCGCCACGCCGCCTGCCGCGGTGAGACCGGTGACGTCGGCGATGGTGGCGGAGGTGCCGAGCCGGACGAAGTTGAGGCCGGCGACGGCGCCGACGCTGGTGGTCGCCGACCCGATCGAGGTGACGGCATTCGTGATCGTGGCGTCGATGCTCGCCTTGGATTTCGCCACCACCGAGACCTTGCCGGTGGCGTTGATCGGCTGACCCGAGATCGAGGCGGTGGCGGCAAACTGGCCGCCCTTGGTCATCTGACTGTCGAGGTCGAAGCCGGCGAGCGTCGCGGCGAGATCGAACACGGCATTGGTGCTCGGGCTGCCGATCTTGTTGAAGGCCGCCGTAATGCCAACCGCGGTCTCGCTGGAATCGACGGTGCTATCGACCGTGGCCTTGATCGCCCCGGTGTTCTGCGCCGTCACCGAGACATTGCCGACGGTCGCGCTCGTGGCGGCATCGCCGAGCTTGCTCCGGTCGATGGCAGCGGTGCTCGATCCCATCACCACGTTCGAGGCGATCACCGCCTGCGCCGCGACGGAGGTCTTGGTGCCGGCCTTGGTGCCGGGCTTCAGCTTCGACTCGACCTTGCTGGCGACGGTCGCCGTGATCGAGCCCTTCTGCTCCGCCTGCACGCTGACATCGCCGGCCTTGGCGACGGTCATGCCGGTGAGCGTCGCCGAGGCGACGCTGCGGACGTCGTTGGTCACGAGGATGCCGCTCACCGCCACCGCGTAGGGCTTGGCGGGGGTCTGGCCGCTGGCAGGCTGGGCATCGCTGGCCGGCGGCGTGGACGAGCCACCGGTATCCTTGCTCTCGCCGAGGTTGAGCACGCTCGGAGGCAGGAATTTCACGAACTCGCGGAGGTTGTTCTCCCGCCAGCCGTTCTCCTCCGTGTAGCTTTCCGTCTTGAGATTGGTGTTGGCCTTCGTGTCGCCGAAATAGACGAACCGCTTCTCCTGGCCGTTCACCTTCGCGAAGACGATGTCGCCGAATTTGACGGTCTTCGAGCCGGATTCGGTGGTGTAGGTGTAATTGTCGAGGATCTTGTTGGCGAAGTCCTCCAGCATGCTCGGCTTGGTCAAGCTGGCGATGGCGGAGAGGCTGTTGCCCGAGGTGATGCTGCCGTTGCTCGTCGCCGAGATCGTCACGGCGCCACTGGCGTCGATGGTCTTGGTCGAGTCGATGGCGGTGCCGGCCGCGTTGCTGCTGTCGATGCGGGCCACGGCCTCGGAATTCACGAGGTTGCCGGTCAGCGCGAACCCGATGGCGAAGGCGCTCGCATCCTTGAGCACGGTCTGCGACGCGCTGGCCTTGTTGGTCAGCTGCGCATTGATCGAGGCGTCCGACCGCGCGGTGACCGAGAGGGCGTTGCCGCCGGTGGTGGTGACCGAGCTGCGCAGGATCTGCGCGCGCGCGCCCGACGGGTCGGAGGCGTTGTCACTGGCCTCGGCGATCAGCGGCTGGCCGGTGATCGTGTCGGCGGCGCGGAACAGGATGTTCTGCTCCTTCCAGCCAACGGTGTTGAAGGCCAGAGTGATCGAGACCGCGCCCTGGTCGCTGGAGGTGGCGGTCTTGTTGGTCGCGTCGACGGTGGCAGTGTTGGCCGCATCGACCGCCAGGCCCGCGCCGGTCACGGTGCTGTCGACGATCTCCGCCCGGGCCGTACCGAGAACGGCGTTGGTGGCGATGATGCCGCCCAGGGCGAGGCTGGTGGGTTGGCTCTTGGTGCCGAGGCTCCGGTCGGTGGAGGGGTCGCCCGCCGTCGTCGAAGTCTGGGTGCCGGTGGTGCCCGTCGGCTTGAAGGAATTCGACGACTTCACGTTGGCGGTGCTGTCGGCGGTCGCCTTGATCGTGGCGGTCTCGCTCGCCTTGACCGTGACGACGCCCCCAGCCGTGGCGGTGACGCCGGTGATCCGCGCCACGGCGTCACCGTGGACGCTGTTGAGCACCACGAGGCCGCCGATCGCGAGTGACGAGGCCGGCTGCGGCGTCACCGTGCCGGTCTTGGCAGCGTTGTTGGCCGAGGGGTCGCCGGTCGGCGCGACGGTTTCGGTGGCGGGGGTGGCCGCGGCCGGCTTCGTGCCGCTCCCCGTCCCGGTGCCGGTCCCGGCCGTCGGCAGCTTCAGCCCATCCGGGATGAAGTTCGATTCGAGCGCCCGCTTCCAGAGCAGCTTATTGGTGTAATCCGTCGCCGCGAGATCGACCTTCGCGTCAGTCCCCATATAGATGAAAATATCGCCGGCCTTGTAGGCATCGGCCTTGTCGGCAATCAGCTTCCACTTCGTGGCATCACTCAGGTCGGGAGTCTGGGAATCGATCCCGCTGAGCCGGCTAGCGCCGATATACTTGTAGATCTTGCCGCTGAGATCCTGGATCGTATCGCCGGTCTTGACCGTGATCGTGCCCTGCCCGACCTTGAAGGTCGGCTTGGCGTAGTTGTCGGCGATCCGCACCCGCGTCCCGAAGGTGACGTCCTGCTGGTTCGTCGTCTTCGGCTTCTCGCCGGCGGCCGAGAGGTCGATGGTGCCGATGCTGTCGGTGCTCAGCCCGAACGGCTTCAGGAACGCGTTGAGGCCATCCTTCAGGTCTCGGATCTTGGTGGCGGCCTCGATCACGGCCCGGTCGGCGAGGACCTGCAGGCGGATCAGCTGTCCGACCGTCTGCTCCGCCTTGACGGTGATGAGCGTCTTCTGCGGCCCGACGACGCTGTTGCGCAGAGCGGCATCGTCGAGATAGCCGAGGCGGGCCGCTTCGGCGGCGACCTTCAGCGCCGCGCTCCGCGCCGCAGTGGCCTCCTCCGTCTTGATGGAATCCGCGGTCAGGTGGTCCGACAGCGCCTTCGCCGCGGCTGCGATCCGCTTGGCGAGATCGGTCTTGTCCGTGCTCGGGATCGCACTGGCCTTGATGGCTCCGAGCTGATCGACCAGGGTCTGATTGATCGCGATCAGGTAGTCATCCGTGACATCGCCGGCCTGAAGCTTGAGCAGGTTGGTCTCGACCTGGTTCAGCAGCGTCGCCGGGCCGGCCTGGAGCTGCTCGACGAGTCCCTTCACCCGGGCGACCTGGGCCGTAACCTTCTCCTCGAAGGTCTTGAGCTGAGCCGGCTCCCATTCCTTACGGTACTTGATCAGGTTCGACTGGATCGTAGCCGACTGGACCTCGTTCGGATTGGTCGAAAAATCGGACGGCAGATATTTGTTGAGCTTCGACTGGTTCGTGACGGAGCCGCCATCGGACTTCACGACGGTCGAGCTCGTCACGATCTGGACGTTCGAGGTGATGCCGGTCGCATCCGTCGCGGTGACGGCGAGCGCCCCGCCCGCCGTGATCGGCTGAGTGACGCCGGTATTGTCGATGAAGGCGACGGCGCTGCCGCTCACCTTGTTCGAGGCGAGCACGACACCGAAACCGGTGCCGCCGGAGCCCTTCACCGCATCGGTCGAGGAGCGGGCGGCGTTGCTGACCGTCGCATTGATCTTGGCGGCGGAGGTCGCGGTGACGCTCAGGTCGCCGCCGGCCTTCGCCGAGGATTGCACGATGGTCGCCTTGGCGCCCGATCCGGTCTCGCCGCCGAAGGCGCCGGAGATCGCCGACTGGCCGATCAGTGCGTCGACGGTGTTGAAGAGAAGGTTCTGGGTCTCGTAGCCCACTGAGTTGAAGGCCAGCGTGACCGCAGCGGAGACGCTCCCGGTGCCGCCCGAGGTCGTGGTCGAGGCCCGCAGCCGCGCATCGACGCCCGCCTTGTTCTCGGCGGTGACCGCGAGATCGCCCTCCTTGGATTCCACCGTCGAGCGCAGGATGCTGGCCTCGGCGCCGCCGCGCACGACGTTGGTGGCCGCGATGCCGTTGGCCGCGATGACCGATCCGCCGCCGGTGCCGCCGCTGGTACCGGCCGCACCGGATTTCGACTGGAAGGAGCCGCCGCCTGAGGCGGTGACGGTGCTGAGCAGAGTCGCCGAGATGTCGGCCGCGTCCTCGGCATGAACCGAGAGGTCGAGGGCGGAGGTCACCGTCGCGTCGGTGATGCGGGCGCCGGCCCCGCCAGTCACCTCGTTGAACACGATCAGACCGCCGAAAGCCTTGGAGGACGAGGCCGGGGTGCGGCTCGCCGGAATCGGATCGGTCGAACCCGGGGCGGGGGTCGTCGTCGGTGCCGGAGTCGGATCGGCGACCGTGTCGAGCTTCGGCATGACCGTCTTGGCCGCTGCCGGGATCCAGTTGTCGCTGGTGTAATCCTCACCGTAGAGCGTGACCTTGGTGTTGTCCGCCCCGCGCCAGATGTAGATCGTGCCCTTGTCGCCCTTCGACAGGTCGTCCGTCTTCGAGAGCAGCACGCCCTCGCCGGCCTTCATGAACTGATAGCCGTCCTTCGACGAGTAGCGCGCCTTGTTGCGCGTGATCGTCACCGTCTGATCGGCCGTCTTGACGGTCGTGGTGTCCTTGTTCTCCGTGTCGCCGGTCGTGGTGTCCGTCGTCGTGCCGGTGGTGCCGGCGGCCGAGGGCTTGGTCGTGACGGTGGCGCCATCGTCGAGGGCGAACCAGCGCGCCGCGTTGGTGTAATCCTCGGCGGCCAGATCGACCGGCTGCGAGGAGGCCGCGCCGACGAAGATGAAGACCCGACCCTGCAGGACCGGATCCTCGCCGAGGGGCCGCTTCGCGTCGGTGCTGGCGTTCGCGGCGGTCGGCGTGAAATCGGCGGCGAGCCGCACCCGGTCGCCGGTCTTCAGCGCCTTCGAGCCGGATTTCGAGCTGTAGTCGTAGATGGTGAGCGCCGTCGCCACCGCCTTCTTGGCGAGTTCTGCGACGGTGCCGGAGACCGACGATGCGCCGATCATGGTGCTGGTCGCCTCGATCCCGGCCTGGTTCTTGGCCGACACCGTCACGGTGCCATCGGTCGAGGAAACGGTCGCCGCAGTCTGAGTCGGGGCCGTGGCGGCGACGGTCTCCGAGCCGATGAACGCCTCGGCGCGGGCGCTGACCTTGTTCAGGGCGAGCACCGCACCGGCCGAGATACCGCGAGCGCCGGTCTCCGCCTTGTGGACGGTCTCGGCGGAATCCGCCTGTTTGGTCGTATTGCCCGCCGAGGCCGTGATCTGGGCCTGGCTGTCGGCGGTGACGGCAATGTCACGCTCGGCGGTCACCGTCGATCCGGTGATGAAGGCCGTCGCCCCGGCCGGATTCTCGGACTTGGTGGCCGTGGCGATCAGCGGATCGCCGACGATGGTGTCGACGGCGTTGTAGAGCGGGTTCTGCTGCTGGAAGCCGATGGTGTTGAAAGCGAGGGTGAACCCGATCGCCGTCGTCTCACCGGCGACGGACCCCGCCGCCTCGGCCTCGATCTTGGAGGAATTCTCCGACGAGACGGTCACGCCGCCCCCGTCGCTGGTCACCGTGCTGTTCTTGATGAAGGCGCGGGCGCCGTTCTGGACGTTGTTGGAGACGAGCACGCCGCTGAAGGCCGAGCCGCCCTCGACCTCGATCTCACTCTCGTCCTTGGCGGTGATCGTCGCCTCGGAGGAAGCGGTGACGCCGACATCGCCCTTGGCCGCGAGCGTGGTGTTGACGATCCAGGCCTCGGCCTTGCCCGAGACATCGTTGCGGGAGAAGACCGCGCCGAGACCGGTGGCGGAAAGCTTGGCGGCCGGCGGCTTCGCGCTGGTCGCACCCGCGACGACGTTCGAGGCGTCCAGCTTCTTCCACAGAGCGAAATCGGAGAAGTCGAGCTTCGGCTCCGTGGTGCTGCCGAGATCGAGCGCGGCGGCGAAATCGGTGCCCATATACTGGTACACCGCGCCCTTCTCGCCCTTGCCGGCCCAGCTGTCGCTGAGGCGGATCTTCTGACCGAACGTGACCTGCCGCGAGCCGGAAGCGGTGGTGTAGGTATATTCGCCGAGCAGCGCATCGGCACTCTTGGCGACGCCGCTGACCGAGCCGGTCTTCTCGGCAGTTGCCGTGGCGGAGGCTGTCGTCTCCGCCGCGATCCCGACGGTATCGACCGCCGAGACGGTGACATCCGTTCCCGCGACCGTCTTGCCGGCGGCGTCGATCGAAGCCTGGGCGGCGCCGCTGACGCGGTTCATCGCCACGAGGCCGGAGACGGCCAGGGCATTGACGCTGGCGGCCTGGGCCGACGCCGTGACCTCGTTGCCCAGCGTCGATGTGATGGTGCCGGAGGACTCGACGGTTGCGCTGACCGCGCCCGTGGCCGTGACCTTGGTGTTGGTGATGCGGGCGCTCGCCTGCGCCGTTGCCGGGCTGACGAGGTTGGTCCCCACCACGGCATCGAGGGTGTCGAAGCCGAGATTGCTGCTCTCGTAACCGATGGCGTTGAAGGCGAGCTGGAGACCGCCCGCCCGCGCCGTCGTGGTCGGCGGCACGGCTTGGCCGGTGCCGGCGGCCGGGGCCGAGGATGTGCTCGACGACGTCGCAGTGGTGCCGGTCGAAGCGGCCGGCGCCGTGTCGTCGGTGCCGGCGGGTCCGCTGGACTGGGCGGTGATCTGCGCGTTCACCCCGGCCTCGATCGAGCCGGTCGTCTTCGCGCCGACGGCGACCGCGCCGTCGGTTCCGGTGGTGGTGACCTCGCTGTCGCTGATCGAGGCATCCGCCGCCGATTGAATCGTGTTGGTGGCGATCACCGCGTTGATGGCGAGCGCGCTCGACCGAGACTGCGTGGCCTTGTCGAAAGCCGAGGTTTTGCCGGGGACCGTGCTGGCGGTGCCGGTGCCGGCGCTCCCGTCCTCCTTGGCGCCGGTCTGCTCCTTGATCGTCGCGATCGCCTCGACCGTGGCGTCGGCCTTCGAGGTGATGGTGGCCCCTCGCTCGGCGGAGACCGCGACGCTGCCGGCCGTCACCTTGGTGGTGGCGTTGGCCGTGCTGCTGATCGCGGCTGTCACGCCGCCCTTGATCTCGTTGCGCACGACGATGCCGCCGGCCGAAAGGCCGCCGGAGCCGGTGGCCTTGGCCGGGACAGCCTCGCTCTCGCCGACCCGGCGCCAGAGGTCGCGGTCCGAGAACTTGGCCGTCTTGAGGTCGAGCTTGTTCGCGTCGGTGCGGTCGGCGCCCATATAGGCGTAGACGGCGCCCTTCGCGCCGATCAGCTCCCAGTTGGCGCCGGTGAAATCCTCCTTCGACAGGTCGAGAGAATCCGGTCCCGCCGTCGTGGTCTTGACGTAGCGGTAATAGGAATTGACCTCGCCCTTGCCCGCCGGGTGGCCTGTGCCGACCAGGACCAAGTCGCCGTTGGAGATCGGCTTCAGGGCGGGGGCCTTCGGCGGGGTAGTGCCGGTCTGCGCCTGCTTGGTGGAGGCGGGCAGGTTCGCCTTGACGGCGTCGAGGGTGCCGCCGGCCTTGATCGCCTGCTCGCCGAGCAGGGTCGAGAAATCGACGGCCACCCGCTGGCCGAGGGTGATCGCGACCGGCTGGTCGGCGCTCAGCTTGTAATCCGACTTGATCTGCGGCTTCTTCGCCGGCAGCCCGCCATCGCTCGCCGCCTGGCTTGAGGCCACGAGTTTCACGTTGGCGTTGATGGTCGAGAGATCGACGGCGCGGAGGCCGAGTTCGCCGCCGCTGGTGATCGTGGCGCCGCCGGTCACGTCGGCCGTGGCCGAGCGGTTCATGCGGTTGGTGGCGATCAGACCGCCGATGCTGCGGGAGCTGGCGCTCGTCACCGCGCCGGGCTCGCCGCTCAGGGCGGGCTTGCCGGCGAAGGTGCGGGCCTTGTTGAGGGCCGTGCGCGTCGTCTGGGCCTTGGCGGCGTCGAGCCGGGTCTGCTCCGGGGTACGCACGGTGACGGTGTTGCTGACGGTGGCGTTGACGGTGCCGCCGCTCACGGCGTTCAGGCCGATGCGCCCCGCCGTGGCGGTCACGGTGGCCGCATCGACGCGGGCGCGGATCGCCTGGGTGGCGGCAACCGTGAAGAAGCCGCTGCCGAGCACCGCGTCGAGGGCCATGCCGACGATCTTGTCGGCGAGCATCCCGGTCTTCGCGACGCCATCGGCCCGGTAGCCGACGATGTTGAAGGCCGCCGCGCCGCCGATGGCGGTGCCGCCGGACTTGCCCTCGCCCTCGACCGAAGTCTGTACCCGCGCATCGATATTGGTGACGTCGGCCGCGTTCACGGTGACATCACCGCCGATGGCGATGACCTGGCCGCCCTGGATCGTCGCCGTGGTGCTGCCGAGCACGATGTTGACGGCGTAGGAACCGGCGATGCCGAACTTGCTCGCCGCCACCGCTGCCTTCGCCTCGGTGGTGAGGTCGAGGGCGTTCTGCGCCGTCAGCGTGACGCCGTCCGAGCCGCTGACCTCGGAGGCGATGAAGGTGGCGGTGATGTCGCGCTCGGCCGTGTTGACAGCCGAGCCGCGGGTGATGCCGATCAGCTCGCGCTTCGCCGTGTCGGCGTCGCTCTCCGACTCGAGCGAGTCGGTCTGGATCGGCTCGGCGATGGCGCTCGCCGCAGTGGCATCCATCGCGACGACGGAGACGGAGCCCCCGGTCGCGCCGAGGCGCGCCTTCTCGACGAGGGCGGTGGTGGAACCGGTCAGCAGGTTGCGGGCCTGGATGGCCCGCGCCTCGATGACGGAATCGTTGGTGGCGGCGACGGCAAGCGACGCCGCCGTGACCGAAACGCCGCGCACGGCCACGCGCACGGTATCGTCGACGTTGATCTGGGCCGCGCCCGCCTTGATCGGCGCGGGCAGCGAACCGTCATTCTCGCCGTCGCCCGCGACGGTCTTCTTCTCGGGATCGGCCGGATCGGGCGCGTCGGTGGCGGCGCGGATGCGCACGGCCATCGTGCCCGAATTGGCGGCGCGGATCGCCGCCTTGCCGGCGGCCGAGAGCAGGGCGGGATCGCCGGCGGCCGGCGCGGCGGCGGGCAGCGTCCCGAGGGCCGGCACACCGAGATCGACGCTGGTCAGGCGGGTGACGTTCTGCGTGCCAGTCAGCCCGAACATATTGAGGATGTCGATGGCCGCGGACGCCTTCGCCGCCGCGCTCGCCGCCTTATCCAGGGCCGGATCGTCGAGATGCAGGCTCGGCACCGCCGCCGCATCCATCGCCACCAGGGTGGTGGTGACATCGGTCTTGTCGTCAGCGGAGATCTGCACCGCGACGGCCGGATCGCTGTCGGCGATCGTGCCGCTGCCGCTCTGGACGATCTGCGCGCCGCTGGCGACGGTGACCTGCGTCGTGTTCCGGACGGTCGACTCGGCCGACTTGATCAGCCCCTTCGCCGCCAACTCGATGGGCGTGAACACGTCGGCGAAGCTGCCCTCGCCCGTCACCGCGCTCTTCAGCTTCTCGAAAGTTCCGGTTGCGGCGTCGGTCACCGTCGCGGCGCCGGGCAGCACGAGGCCGAGCACCTTCACATCGACCTTGGCCGCCGTGTTGGCGGCGATCTTCACCGTCCCGCCATTGACCGCGCCCTTGGCGCCGACGGCGATGGTCGCGCTGTTGGTCTGGCTCGGCGTGATGCTCTTGAGCTGCGAGGACAGCGTCGAGACCAGGGTGATCCGGTTGCCGACATCGGCCGTCAGCGCGGCATCGCCCGTCCCGGCATCCACCGTGCCATCGAGGGTGATCCCAGCCAGGCCGTTGGCGGTGACGCTGATGGTCGAGGTGTCGGCGGGCACCGTGTCCGAGACGGTGATGTCGCTGGAGACCTTGATCTTGACGCCGGCGCCGCGGATCACGGCGTTCTCGTTCACGGTGACGCTCATCTGAGCGGTCGTGCTCGCCGAGCGATCGAAGCCGGTGGACGTGGCAACGGGTGTCACCGTCGCGTCGGCGGCCAGCGTCAGCCCGCCCCCCGCCTGGATCGTCTTGCCGCTGCCGACGACGAGGCTGTTCGTGCCTTCGCCGCCCTTGAAGGTGATGCCGAGACCGCCGGTCACGCTCAGATTCGCCGACAGCTCGATCCGGTCGTCGCCGGCTCCGCCGTCGAAGGTCAGGCCGCGATCGCCGCTGAGGCCGGTCAGGTCGCTGTCGAAGACGATCTTGTCGGCACCGGCGCCGCCGGAGACGGTGAAGGAGGAGGTGCTCGGCAGGCTGGCGAGATGAAGCGTGTTGCCGTTATCGCCCAGCAGCACGCCGAGGCTCTTCGTCGGCGCGGTGAAAGCGGGGCTGTCGAAGGTCGCCGCCGCCGAGCCGCCGCTGCGGGACAGCGCATACTTGCCGTTGGCCGCCGACAAGGTCGCATCGACGCTGCCGGCCATCATCGACGACAGGTCGAGCTGCAGGCCGCCCTGACCGCCGCCGAAAGTGCCGCTGAGGCTTCCGCTCTGCCCGATGGTGAGCTTGTCGTCACCGCCGGAGGCCCCGATCAGGTTCGCGACATCCGTGAAGCGGCCAGAGAACTTCCCGGAGGCGATGCTGCCGGCATCGGCACTCGTCAGCTTGAATTCAGCCCCGCCGCGCGCGGCATCGGCCGGCGTGTTCAGGAGAGAGATGGTATTGCCGAGATTGCCGTTGCCGTCCTCGAAGGCCAGGATCGGCTTCTGATCACCGGTCAGCTTCTTGAAGGAATCGACATCGACCGTGATGGACTCTTTGCCGCCCGAGCCGGTGAGCGTGTAGGCTTGATTCGACTGGGCGTCGATGCGGCCGAAGGTGTAGAGCGGGTTGGTCGAGGCCGTGCCCCCCGCATAGTCGAAGACCTGGATCCGCTGGACCGTCTTCGTGGCGTTGTCGATCGTCTCCTGCCGCTCGATGAGCTTGACCAGGATCTGGTGCTCGGCGGTCGCGGCGTCGGAGGCCGCGCCGATCTGGTAGGTGATGTCGGAGTTGAGCAGAACGCGCGGCTCCAACGGATCGAAAATCAATCGATCGCGGTTGAACAGGCGGTCGGCCTTCGCCTTCAGACGCAGCACGAGCTGACGCTTGGACGGACGCAATGCGCGCGGCGCTTCCGTGATCGCGCGCGCACGATCACGACGGCGGAACAGGGGGCCCCAGAAGCCTTCCGACTTAAACGGAAAAGCCATTGCCGCTCTCTCCAACGGGAAGCACGCGCCCTGTTCGAGCGCGCATAAGGCAGCGAATCCCGGCGCGCCCGAGGGCGGCCAGGCTGATCGAAGCCCACATCCGAAAGGCCGGCCGGCGCTCAGATCCTAAGCGCCAACCGATGCTGTGCGTCCGGGCCGGCCCCGGTCAGGGCCGGCCGCGACTTCGATCAGGCGTTGCCCGACGTCTCGAAGTCGGCCGGTGAGGCCGGAGCCGTCTCCGTCGCCGCCGCAGCGTCGACCGGAGCGCCGATCCGCTCGGCGATCGGCGTCAGGTTCCGCAGCGAGGCGAGGTGCTGATAGATGAGCTCCAGCTCATCCGCCTGCATCAGCTCGGCGAGCTTCTCCGGCGGAAGGGCCTTCAGACGATCACGGTTGATCACGCTGAAGCCCGACAGCGTCGAACGCTGGCCGGTGCGCAGGGTGAACTGGGCCTGCATCGACTCCAGCAAGTCGAGATCCTGCAACCGCTGCACGAACAGCTTGGTGCGCTGGAACTGCACTTGGTAGGCCTGGAGGAAGCCGAGCACGTTCTGCAGGTACTGCGTCCGCTCGCCATCGGCGTCGAACAGGCGCTCACCACGACCTTCGTCGTTACAGCCGGCGAATTCCTCGTCGACGCAGAGCGTGAAGGTGGCGTCGGGCTCGTTGGCGTTATCGCTGGAAAACACGAACGGGTAGCGGCGCAGGAAGGCCGGGACATAGGAGCCCGACCACGCGCCCGACTCGGTGACGTACAGGTTCTCGTTGTCGCGGATCCCGAGCAATGCAACCGGAATGATCTCTTCGGCAGCGCCACCGAAGACGATGGTGTATTCGGCCGCCGCATTCGGGAACTCGGCCACCATCAGCGGAACCGAATTCACGCCGCGAGCAAAGTCGAACGAGGCGCCGGCCTTGACCGACCATGCCCCATGACGCTGCCGGGTCACCGGCACGGCACGCTCGTAGATGAGAAGCTGCTTACTCATTCCGACCCCACTTGGCGACACATGTGCGGTTTCCGCATCTCTGCGCTTCATCGCATATCAGTGTCCGAGAACCTTGCGCAGGGAGCCTCCCGCTTTTCGATTGATCCAGCGTCTCAGATCGTCACCGCACCGCGCGGAATGAGCCGATCGTGACCCCTTTACCATGCCCGAGCCGAGGCAACTTGAGGGTATTGAGGCGTGGGCCACAGGCGCCAAAGCAGTCGCCAGCAGTTTTGGACCGCGCGACAAAGGCCCACATTCCCGTCTCTGAGACGACCGCGCCCCGCAGCACCGCAGCCCAGACGACGTGCTCTTTTCTCGAAAAGAGGAAACGAGCAAATGCGAGGCGATCTCGTCAATCGCCCAAAGCGGGGAAGACTACCGAGATCGAAATTTTTCAATGTAAATCATCAGCCGCAGGCCATCTTCCACCGCCAACCAAACAGGAATCGTTGACCGGCATCGGCCTCACCTTATAGAGGCGAAATCCCCTCACCCATCTCGGCGCCCCTGAAAGAGGAAACCTATGCCCTCTATGTCGATCGGGATGCCTCGATATGAACCGGTACCGCTTCCTCAGCTTTGGATGACAGCGCCCTCTCCCGAAACCGGACCTCTCTTCCGCCGATCCGGACGCGGGTTGGGCGAAAGAGAACGCGACGAGACAATGACTTAGGGTCTTTCTCGGTGGCTGCGCGACCCGGAAGGCCCTGGCGTTGCGGCCCCCGCCGGTGGAGAGTGAGGCAGATGCAGACGAGGCCACATGTCAAACGCCGAAACCGAGGCCCTTTGAATCCATTAAAATATTCAACCGTCTGGAACGGCAGCAGCTTTGCCGACTTTCGCTCGACGTTTCCCCCAAGGGCGTTGATCGGCTTCGCCTCCCGTCAGGGTCGTCGTCTGCACACTCGAATCTGATCGCCTCGGCGCCTTCCGGCGACCTCCCGATTTTGACAACTCTCCTCCTTGCCTCGGAAGCCGGTTGCCCGTGTCAGTCCTCCAGCGCCTGGATTATCTTACGACCGGCCTGCCGAACGAAGTCGCGTTCGAAATGTGGAAGGGCATCGTCGGCGCCCTGTTCGAACCGCGGGCATTCCATCCGAGCCAGCGCCTCCCCACCGGCTCCGCGAGCGGCGCAGTCATCGGGGACATCATCGTGGCGCGGGTCGTGTTCGGGGCGCAGAGCTTCCGGCGCGACCGCGACCTCATCGCCCGCACGCCGGATCATCTCCTCTTCCACCTCTACAATGTCGGCGGCTTCAACGGCCTGATCAGCGGACACCAGACCACGATCTGGTCCTCGCAGGTGGCGATCATCGACCTCGCCCAGGAGGTCGACACCCTCGCCGCCTCCTCGGACACGATCTCGCTCATCGTGCCGAAGGCCCTCTTGCCGGGGATCACGGACACACCGCTTCCGCCGCGGCTCGATCCGATCCGGAACCGGATGTTCGCCGCCCATCTGATCGCCCTGCGCGAACGCAGCGCGCTGATCGAAGAGCCGGATGTCGACGAGGTCGTGACCAAAACGCTCGACTTCCTCAAGGCGCTCCTCGATCCCGCCCGGGCCTCGGATATCGTCGAAACCCCAACCCTCGCGACCGATCCGCTTTCGCTCGCCGAGCAGGCGATCCGCAGCAACCTCACCTCACCGGATCTGTCGCCGGAGTCGATCGCCAACGAGATCGGCGTGTCGCGGGCAACGCTGTACCGCATGTTCGCCCCCTATGGCGGGATCATGCGCTCGGTTCAGGAACGCCGGCTTCTGGCGATCCGGGCCGCCCTCAGCGATCCGCTGGAGACGCGCCGCCTGTCCCGCCTCGCGGCGGATTTCGGCTTCAACGGCAAGGTCCATTTCAGCCGCAGCTTCCGGGCGCAGTTCGGCATCACCGCCAGCGAGTTCCGGGCCCAGCAGGTGGCCCTGGCCCAGAAGGAGCAGCGCACCGATCTCGACGTGCTGCACGATTGGTGGCCCCGCCTCGGCACGAGGAGCTGAGGAGGCGCGGCGTTCACTCGGAGGCACGGCTCCAGGCGTGACGCCGCGCGGGGCGGAGCGGGTGCAGCAGATCGGCTTCGAGCCCGAATTTCTCGATATAGGCGCTGTTGAGCCCGAGGCATTCCCGGGATGCGCAGGCCTCCCGGTGAGGGCATTGATAGAAGCCATTGCGCTCGAATTCCCGCCAGAAATCGGGATCGATATGCAATTCGGGCTGAGCGTTGACGAGGGCGTCGCCGAGCTCGCCGAGCAGGCATTCGGGAAAGTTCTTCACCTCGACGGCGCGCCCCAGCGCCCGGGCGCGCAGCACCGCCTCGCGCAAGTAGGGCAGCACCGCTCCGTGACGGGCGACGAGCCCCTTCTCGTCGCGCTCCGACATCGGGAAATAGACCCAGAACTCCATCTGCGTCAGGCGCTTGAGATGCGCGAGCCGGGTGACGAGATCGGGCAGGAGGCGGTAGCTCCGCTCGGTGACCACGGTATTGGTGAGGGTCTCGACCCCCTCCATGGCATCGAGGGTTTCGAGGCCGCGCAGGGCGCGCGCGAACGAACCCGGCACCAGGGTGAGGGCATCGTGGCTGGCGGCTTCGCTTCCGGCGATCGAGACGAAGAATTCATCGACCCCCGCCTCGACCAGCCGGTGGCAGAAACTGGGTTGGCCGAGATGCATCCCGTGGGTCTGGATCCGGACATGGGCGAAGCCGCTCGCCCGAGCCCTGCGCGCGAGGTCGGGCAGGTCCTTGCGCAGGGTGATCTCGGAGCCGGTGAGGATCAGCCCCGTCCAGCGCCGCTCCTGGACGTTACGGGCGAGGATCTCCTCGAATTGCGCGTCCGATTCCGGCGCGAGCCGGTCCATCGTGCCCTCGATCATGCAGTGGACGCATTTGAGGTTGCAGCGGAACTCCATCGTCAGGGAGACGTAGGCGGCGTGGTCGTAGCGTCCCATCTCGTCGTCCTGCCGCTTCAGAGGAGACCGTAATACGCGCTCTTCGTGACCGTGAGCCGCCCGTCGGTCACGGCGTAGTCGATCCCGACATCGAAGAGCAGGTGCGACAGCCGCCGCCGCTCCTCGCGCACGAAGGTGCGGATGGGGAGGGGATAATCGAGCCGGTCGAGGAAGGCGATCAGCCCATCGATGCCGACCCGCGAGAAATAGACCCCGTCGCAGAGACGCTTGTTGGCCACCACCACGACGCCGCAGGTCATCAGTTCCGGCCAGAGGATCGCGTCGAGGTCGAGACCGGGCAGATCGAGATGGGCCGAGCAGGCGGCCTTGGCCCGGATCGCCTCCCGCTCGCGGGCGGCGTCGAAGAAACTGTAGAGGTTGTCGAAGACGAGGCCCTGCGCGGTGAGCCCGTAGCAGAGGCCCGACGAAACGCTGCTGCCGGGATTGCCGACATAGATGTTGAGGCGATCCAGGCCGCGCTCTCCCCGGACGAGGGCGTTGTCGAGGTCCAGGGAGAACATGAAATAGGGCCGCCCCCCCGCGTAGCGCAGGCCGCAAGGAGCGAATGGCGCGAGGATCGCGAGCACCCGCTCGATCGAGACCGTGCGCTCCAGCCGGGCATAGTCGTAGAAGTAGAACTCCCAGGTAGTCACCCCGTCGCGGAGCTTGGCGCCCCAGACGCTCCGGCCGGGTCCGAGCCCGGCCCGAAGGGCGTCGCAGAGGGCGAAGAGCCGGGGGTCGGCCCCGGCGCAGGTCAGCGAGTGCCAGAGTAGGCTGGCTTGGCGCAGGCGGCCCGTCGTCGGCCCGACCGGCTCGTAATCCCACAGGCAGTAATCGGCGTAGCGGTCGCCCGGAGCGGCCAATTCCAAGCGCGCGGGGTCGAGGCGGGCAGGGTCCTGGAGGCTCATGCGCCGGCCATGCCGGAATAGAGGGTGAGGAAGGGCTGGCCGTCCCGTCCGACGCCGCCGGCCACGTGCCCCAGGCTCTCCCCGAGACGCTCCCTCAGCACCGTTGCGGCGGCCTGAGGCGGAATGCCGAGCGCGACGAAGGCCTGCCCCACCATCTGCTCCGCGTCGGCGACGCTCAGGCCGCAGGCATAGAGGTTGAGGTCGTAGGACAGGCGCGGCCCCGGCTCCTCGCGGGCTTCGAGATAGTGGACGGCGCCCTGCCCCCGCTCCTGCGCCCGTCGCAGCAGGGCGCGGGCCAGGCCGATCACCGTCGCCCCCGCCTCGCCCCATTCCGCCGCGAGGCGGATGAGCCGCCCGTCGATCTCCTCGGGCCTGCGCACCCGCGGCCAATGATAGAGCGTCACCACCGGCGGCGTTGTCCCGCCCGGTTTCCACTTGTAGGCGCGGTGGACCAGCATCGGCTCGGCGCCGCTCTCGTCCTCGCCGCGCCAAGCCGCATCGGTGCGGGCCGACCACTCGACGTAGAGCTTGTAGAGCGCCCCGGCCGGGCCGTCCTCGTAGCCGAGGTGAAGGAGATCCGCCTCCCCGATCAGGCCGGCGGCCTCCGCCCGCTCCCGATCCGGCAGCCCGAGCGCGGCCGCGAGCCTGTCGAGGGTCTTGGCGGGGTGAAGGCCGAGGCTGGTGCGGTGGAGGCTCACCAGGAAGCGATCGGTCTGCAGGCCGGCCGCCGAGGCCTTCACCGAGCGCTCGTAGCCGAAGGGCTGGCCGAGGCCGGCGACGAGATCGGCGAGCCGCGCTCCCTCGGGCGTCCGGCGCAGGCTCGCCGGACCGGCTCCCGACGCCTTGGCCGCGACCCGTCCCGCCGGGCCGGTGTCAGGTGCCGGGCCGTGCAGGCCCTCGAGCAGGCGGGAATGGGGCGCCATCGTCTCGGCGACCGCGGCCGAGCGCGAACGGATGCCGGCGAGCAGCCGGCCGATCTCGCGGCCATCGGCGACATCCACCGGGGCGAAGGGCCGGCGCGGCAGGAAGTCGGCGCCCGCGAACAGGAGATAATGATCGCCCTCGCCGAACAGCGCGCTATCCCCGGTCTCGACATGGCCCATCTCGACATGGCCGGCCAGCTCGTAGAGGTCGAGACGGTCGGCGAGCCGATCGGGGATGGGGACGGCGCGGGCCCCAGCCCAGAACGGCTCGGGCCGGCGGCCGAGAACGTAATGCGCGGCCACTGCCTCCGCCGCATCGTCGTGGGCGCTTTTCAGCCTTGCGGCATAGGCCCGGCGCAGCACGTCGCCCCCCTCTCCGCGCGGCAGGTAGGCGACGAAAGCCTCCAGGGCATTCAGGACCAGATCGAGGCCGAATTCCCCGAGCGGCTCGACCGCACCTGCGGCACCGCCCAGGGCGATGACGTTGCGCTGCCACGGCGCCGCGCGCCGGCCCCTGCGCAAGGCGGCATCCGTTACCTCCGCCTCCGACTTGGCGGCGGCGCGCAGGATGGAGGCCGCCATATCCGGTGGGGTGATCCCACTGTCGTAGACGAGGAGGTGATCGGTGCGGCCGGCGAGCGGCAGCGCGGCGGTCCAGCCTTCGGCCAAGCCGCGATAAGCAGTGAAGGGCGGCGACGCGGGAGGGCGCGGACCGGAGAGGCGGGCGATGCGATCGCCGGGGCCGCTGCCGGGAATCCAGGGCTCGCCCAGGGCGCCGCCGATCAGCTGTGCCGCCGCCCCGGTGCCATCGAGGAAGATATCACCCTCGACCCGGGTGCCCCCGTCGAGAACCAGGGCGGCCACATCGCCGGAGACGGTCCGCTCGATCTCCCGGACGCGGCCGGGCACGGCCCGCACGCCCTCCGAGAGCGCGAGGTCGCGCAGGAAGCGAACGAAAGCGGTGCGGTCGAGGTGATAGCCGTAATCGCCGGATTCGATCAGGGAGGAGGTGCCCGCCTCTGGGTGGGGGCCGCGCCCCGCTGCCGCCATCGGCGTCTGAGGCGCGTAATCCGCGTAATCGCCGGCCTCCGCCCCACCCCCATCCGCGCGCAGCTTCATCCAGTAGTGGAACAGGTCGCGCCCGGCGATCCGCGGGCCGCAGGCGCCGAACGGATGCCAATGTCCCCGTGCCGCCGCGAACCATTCGTCGAAGCGGCTGGCGAGGCGGTAGGTCGCGCCGCAGCGGCGCATGAAGATTGCCTCGTCGAGGCCGAAACTCCTCAGAAAACGGGTCAGGGACGGGCGGGTGGCGAGCGTCCCGGTGGGAGCCGACCCCGGGGCCGGTCCGACCAGGGTCACGGTCCAGCCGGCCCGGCGCAGGACGCGCCGGAGATAGGTGGCGGCGAGCCAACCGGCGGGACCGCCCCCGGCGATGACGAGGCGCGGCGGCGTGGAGCGATCGGACCCAAACATCGAGGAGGCTCCGCGTGGCAGGCCCGTCACGCCGTCCGGGGCGTGACGGTGTCGGGGATGTCGGAGAGGATGGCGGCGAGATGCTCGGCGAGCGTCCCGGTGCCGAGGATCCGGTCGGCCCCCGGCCGGATCCGCGCGCGCTGAAGCGCGTAGGCCGGGTGCAGAAGGTTGTCATACCGGCCGAGATAGGCGTCGAGGCTGTCGAGCAGGGCCGGCGCCGCGCCGGGATCTCGCCGCGCCGCTCCGGTGAAGCTGCGCAGCTTGCGCGCCAGGGCCACGTCGAAGGGCAGATCGAGCCAGACGAGATGGTCGATCTGCTCGCCCGTTGCGGGATGCGCCCGGCCGAGGAGGGTGTCGAGGACGATCACCGGACGGCCGCCGCGCCGCGACAGGCGCAGGGTGCCGCCGCGCTCCCGATCCGGCACCGGCTCGCCGCGCCGCAGCCGCGCGAGATCCTCCGCCAATCCCGGAACCGGGACGGCGTCGAGGGCAGCCCCGCTGCGCAGCCAGTCCGCGACCCGCTCCGGCGGCCACGCGGTGATTTCCTCATAGGCATCGTAGGACAGCACCGGCGCGCCGCCGAGGCGCTCCGACAGGGCCCGCGACAGGGTCGTCTTCCCGCTGCCCGGCGGCCCTGAGACGGCGAGGACGAAGGGTGCGTTCACGCCGCACCGCCGGGCTTGCGCGCCGTGATCAGATGGAACGGTGTCTCCAAATCGATGCGCCGCACGGTGAGATCGACGAAGCCGAGGTCCGTCAGCACCGCGCGATAGAGATCGACCTCGCGGAAGAACGGCTGGAACACGAGATCGGCGGACCGGATGTAGGTGGGCGCGCGCTCCCGCAGCGGCATCGGCGCGCGCTCGTAGATCACGAGGCGGCCTCCCGGCGCCAGGGCATGCCCGGCGCGGATGAGCAGGGCACGGGCCTCCTCCGCCGGCCAATCGTGCAGGACCGATTTGAACGTCACGAGGTCGTGCCCCTCCGGCAGCGGATCCCGCCGCATGTCGCCCGGCCGAAAGGTGACGCGGGCACCCTCGGGCCGGTCCGCGAGAATCTCGCGGCCGAGGGCGCAAACCACGGGCAGGTCGAGCACCGTGGCTTCGAGGGCCGGTGCGCGGCGGCAGGCCTGGGCGGCGAACTCACCGCTGTTGCCGCCGAGATCGAGCAGGCGCCGAGAGCGGCCGGGCTCGATCCGGTCGAGGCAGGGGCCGGCTTCGTAACGGGTCAGGCAAGTAGTGTAGGAGACCCAGCGCCGGGTCGCCTCCAGGTTTTCGGGGCTGATTTCGAAGCAGCGGTCGTAGCGGAACAGCTCGAAGGTGCGCGAGGCCGCCATGAAGGCGGGCAGCTCCGCGATGAAGGCGGGGAAATGCCGGCGCAGATCCTCGGCCGCTTCGGTGGCGAAGGCGAGCTTCGCCTCGATCAGGTCACGGCACGGCAGCACCGCGCGGAACGCCTCGCTCAGCCCGATCCGCCCCGGCGCAGGTTCCGCCGCGATGCCGGCTCCGACGAGAAGACCCGCCAGACAGTCGAATTGCGAAGCGGCGATGCGAAAGTCAGCGGCGAGCCCGGCGGCATCGGTGTCCGGGCGGCGAGCCAAGCGGTCGATGAGGCCGGAGGCGAGGGCAAAGGCGAGGGCCTGTGCGGCGGCCTCGCTCTCGAGGAAGCGGTCCACGCGCGGGAAGCCCGGCGCCGGCTCGGCCGGCGCCCACGCGGGACGGCTCCCCTGGTCCAGCATCAGCGTGCAGCCGGATCGGCGATGCGAAGAGGCGCGTCGAAAGATCTCGACTGGACAGGAAGCCTGAAATTGAGACGCTGGATCAACTCAATTTTGATCGTGGCCATTGTCGCCGCCACATTCCATTCGTGATCGAATCGCACAAACCGTGCAATAGCTCCTATCGCCGTGTGTGCCATAAATGCAAGGCGACTTGGATTCGCTGGCACAGCAAGGCAAGCCGCCGTTCAAAGGCGGCTTTATTCGTGGCATATCTTGACGAGGACTTGGGCCTCTCGCTCCACGCCGGCCTGGGCGGTGCGGCGAATCTCGAAGGCCCGAGCCGATATCGCGCCACCGACCGCGCAAACAGGGGAACAGTCGTGAGCGAGACCAGTGGGGCCAAGGCCGATGCCGGCGATCAGGTGCGAGCGATCGAGTGGCGCGAGGACAGCATGGCGACGCAGTTCGCCAATGTCGTGAACGTGCAGGGGACCCGCGAGCAGGTGGACCTGTTCTTCGGCACGAACCGGACCTGGAATCTCGCTCAGACCGAGAGCGTGGTGGTCGATCTCTCCAACCGCGTGATCCTCACGCCCCTGGCGGCCAAGCGCCTCCACTCGGTCCTCGGCGGCGTGCTGGCCGAGTACGAGAACCGGCACGGGCGCCTTGACCTCGACGCCTGAGCCCCGATCCAAACGACGAACGGCCCGCACGGGGCCGTCACGGATGAGAACCTAGAGCGCCGTCACGGGGGAAGCCGGAGGTCATGACCGAGCGTTTGGCGGCGGAGGGCGCGTCCGCTTCGAGCCCTGCGGCGCGCCTCTCCTTGCTGGAGCCGGCTCTCTGGCAGGTGCTTCAGACCTCCCAGACCCTCCAGGCGGCGGCGGAGGCGTGGCTCGCGCTCCAGGCGCCGATGCTCGGTGCGCCGCGGGCCTGCGTTCTGCTACCGGGCACCTCCGTGGGCCTCGCGCCGCTGGCGGTGTTTCCGGCCCAGAGCGAATGCGAGATGGGCCTGCGCGAGACCGCCGAGGCGGCCCTGCGGGAGAACCGGCCGGTGGTGCAGGCCATGGCCGATCAGGATGTTCTCCCCGGAGCGAGTCCGCCGGGAATGGGCGCCTGGATCGCCTTGCCCCTCTCCTTGGACGGCACGCCCTTCGCCGTCACCGCCTTCGCCCTGGACAGCCGCGACCGGGACGATCTGCGCAGCGCGATCCGCCAAGTGCAGTGGGGCAGCGCCTGGCTCGTCGCCAAGCAGGCCGAACTGATCGGACGCGGCGAGCGGCGGACCCTGGCCCGGTCCCGCTCCGTCCTCGACCTGCTCGCCGGCGTGCTCGAGCAGACACGTTTCTCCGCCGCCTGCACCGCCGCGGTCACGGACCTTGCCATCACCTTCTCCTGCCAGCGGGCGGCGATCGGCTTCATGCGGCGCGGCCATGCCCGGATCGCGGCGATCTCGCACTCGGCCCAGTTCGGCCGCGAGATGAACCTCGTGCGCCGGCTCGGCGCCTGCATGAATGAAGCGGTCGATCAGCGCAGCCTGATCCTGTTTCCCGCCCCCGAGGACGAGGCCACCGTCACCACGGCCCATGCCGACCTCGCGCGCCTGCAATATGGCGGCCGGGTCCTCACGGTGCCGATGCTCGTCGACGACCGCTTCGTCGGCGCGATCACCCTGGAACGGGCCGGGAATGAGCCCTTCAGCCTGGAGACGGTGGAACAGGTCACCGCCGCCGCCGCCGCCATCGGCCCGGTGCTGGAGGAGAAGCGGCAGAACGACCGCTGGCTCGTGCTGAAGGCCGCCGATGCGGTGATGGGCGGGGCGCGGCTGCTGCTCGGACCGAACAAGACCGGCCTCAAGCTCGGCCTCGTCGCCGTCGTCGCCCTCATCCTCGCCCTGTCGGTGATCCGGGCCGATTACCGCGTGACCGCCGATGCCCGCGTCGAGGGATTGGTGCGCCGCTCCGTCGTCGCCTCCTATGACGGCTTCCTGAAGACCGCCGAGCGCCGGGCCGGCGACACCGTGCACAAGGGCGACCTCCTCGCCGCGCTGGAAGACCGGGACCTCGCCCTCGAACGCTTGCGCTGGGTGACGGAGCGCCAGCAGCGCACCTACGAATACGACAAGGCGCTCGCCACCCGTCAGCCCGCCACCATCAATGTGGTCAAGAGCCAGATCGATCAGGCCGACGCGCAGATCCGCCTGCTCGACGAGCAGATCGCGCGCTCGAAATTCATCGCCCCCTTCGACGGGCTGATCATCTCCGGCGATCTGTCTCAATCCATCGGCGGCGCCGTGACCCGCGGGCAGGTGCTGTTCGAGATCGCTCCGCTCGACAGCTACCGCGTCGTGCTCAGCGTCGACGAGCGCGTCATCGCCGACCTGCGCGAGGGACAGACCGGGCACATGCTCGCCACCTCTCTGCCGGACCAGCCGCAGGCGCTGACGGTGCAGACGATCACCCCGGTGGCCGAGGCCAAGAACGGCCGCAACCTGTTCCGGGTCGAGGGGCGGATCGCCGACGGCGCCACCCGGCTGCGGCCGGGCATGGAAGGCATCGCCAAGGTCGATGTGGACCGGCGCCTGCTCGCCTGGATCTGGGCCCGGCCCGTCGTCGATTGGGTGCGCCTCGCCTTCTGGCACTGGTGGCCGTGAGAGGGGTGAGGCATGTCCCAGTCCCTGTTCAGCCAGTCGTGGTATCGCGTCGCGGACCTGCGCCCGCGGCTGCGCCGCCACGCCGAGATCCACCGGCAGAGCTTCCGCGGCGAGATCTGGTACGTTCTCCAGGATCACCAGACGGGGCGCTTTCACCGGCTCTCCTCGGCCGCGAACCTCATCCTCTGCCTGATGGATGGGCGCCGCACCCTGCAGGAGGTGTGGGAACTCGCCGCCCGCCGCAATGAGAACGACCCGCCGACCCAGGACGACACGATCCGCCTGATCTCGCAGCTCCACGGATCGGACCTGCTCCAGGGTGACCTGCCGCCCGACCTCGCCGAGCTGGCCGAGCGGTCGGAGACGACGGCGCGGCGCACGCTGATCGCCCGGGTGCGGAACCCGCTGGCCCTGCGCCTGCCGCTGTTCGACCCCGACGCGCTGCTCGACCGGCTGGCGCCGCTGTACCGGCCGATCTTCTCGGTCTGGGGCCTCGCGGTCTGGCTCGGCGTCGTGGTGTCCGGCCTCGTGGTGGCCGCCCTGCACGGGCGCGAACTGACCGGCGACGTCGCGGGCCAGATGCTCTCGGCGCAGAACGTCGCGCTGATGATGTGCCTCTATCCCGTCATCAAGGCTCTGCACGAGGCGGGGCATGCCTGCGCCGCCAAGGCCTGGGGCGGCGAGGTGCACGAGGTCGGGATGATGCTGCTCGTGCTGCTCCCGGCGCCCTATGTCGATGCGTCGAGTTCGGCCGCCTTCCCGAGCAAGTGGCAGCGGATGATGGTGGCCGCCGCCGGCATCTTCGTCGAGTTGTTCCTGGCAGCCCTGGCCGCCATCGTCTGGGCCCTGGCCGAACCGGGCCTCGTGCGGGCGGCGGCCTTCAACGTCATGGTGATCGGCAGCGTCTCGACGCTGCTGTTCAACGGCAATCCGCTGCTGCGCTTCGACGGCTACTACATCTTCGCCGACCTTATCGAGATCCCCAATCTCGGCTCGCGCGCGAACCGCTATTTCTTCTACCTGATCGAGCGTTACCTCCTGAAGATCGAGGGCGCCACCAGCCCGGTCACCGCTCCGGGCGAGCGGCCGTGGCTTCTGCTCTACGCGATCAGCTCGTTCGTTTATCGAACCACCGTTTCCGTCGCGATCGCGAGCTTCATCGCCACTCAATACTTCGTCTTCGGCGTGCTGCTCGCCCTGCTGGCACTGGCCGGCACCGTCGTCAGCCCGCTGGTGAAGGGTGTCAAATTCATCCTGACCGACCCGAAACTGAACCGGCGGCGGGGCCGGGCGGTGTTCCTCAGCGGCGCCGCGACGGGCGTGGCCTTCGCCGTGCTATTCGTGATCCCGCTGCCCTACACCACCATGGCGCAGGGCGTCGTCTGGGCCCCCGACGATACCCAGATCCGCACCCGCACCGACGGGATCCTCACCGCCCTTCTCGTCGAGCCCGGCCGGGACGCCCAGGCCGGCGAGGCGTTGGCGACCCTGGAGGATCCGAGCCTCGACAGCCGCGTCGCCGTGCTGGAAGCGCAGCTGGCGGAGCTGCGCCTGCGCCACGATGCGGCCCGGCTCGGCGACCGGGTCCAGGCCCAGATCCTGCAGGAGCAGCTCGCCAGCACGCAGGAGATCCTGAGGGTCTACCGCGAACGGCAGGCGGGACTCACCGTGCGCGCGGCCCAGGCCGGTCGCCTGATCGTGCCGGGCTCCGTCGATCTCCCCGGGCGCTACCTGCGCCGGGGCGAGCGCATCGGCTACGTGCTCACCGCCGACGATCCGGTGGTGCGGGTGGTAGTGCCGCAAACCGATGTGGATCTGATCCGCAGCCGCACCCAGGCTGTCGCCGCCCGTCTCGCCGAGCAGCCGGAGGAGGTGCGGGCCGGCGCGATTCTGCGGGAAGTGCCCGGTGCCCAGCAGGAGATCCCGAGCCTCGCCCTCTCGACGCAAGGGGGCGGCACCATCGCCGTGGATGCGACCAACCCGCAGAAGCCGGTCGCCCTGCAGAGCATCTTCATCTTCGACGTGAAGCTCGCCGGCGGCATTCCGTTCAACGTCCTCGGCGAGCGGGTCTATGTCCGGTTCGATCATGGGGCGGAACCGATCGCGTGGCGGGCCTTGCGCGGCCTGCGGCAGGTCTTCCTGAGCCAATTCCGTGTCTGAGCCGCTCGTCCTGGCGGCGCCCGCCGTCCCTCGCCTGCCCCCGGCGCGGGCCTATACCGAGCGCAAGCCGCTCAAGGCGAGCCGTCTCGATCAGGCCGCGGCGAAGGTCGTCGGCCTCGTCCGGCTCGGTTTCGCGGATTGGGCCACCCGCCGCTACGCGCGGATCGCCCGCCGGGCCACAGGTCAGGCCGACGAGGTGGAGGGCCTGTCCGACGAGGCGCTGCGCCTGCGGATCCGGGTCCTGACCGCGACGTTGCGGGCCCGCAAGGGCTTTCGCGACGCCGACATCGCCGACGCCTTCGCCCTGATCCGGGAGATGTCGGGCCGCGTGAAGGGGCAGCGCCATTACGGCGTGCAGATGATGGGAGCCGCCGCCCTCCTCGACGGGCGCATCGCCCAGATGGCGACCGGCGAGGGTAAGACCCTGACGGCGACGCTGGCGGCGGGCACGGCGGCGCTCGCCGGGCTTCCCGTCCACATCGTCACGGTCAACGACTACCTCGCCGAGCGCGACGCCGAGGAGATGCGCCCGCTCTTCGCTGCCCTGGGGCTCAGCGTCGGCGTCATCAAGGAGAAGCAGGAGTTGCCGGAGCGGGCGCAGGCCTATGGCTGCAACATCACCTATTGCACCAACAAGGATCTCGCCTTCGACTATCTGCGCGACCGGATTGCATTGGGCCAGCGCGCCAGCGACGTACGCCTGAAGCTCGAGAGCCTGCACGCAGCGGAAAGCCGGCTCGCCCGGCTGCGCCTGCGCGGCCTGCATTTCGCGATCGTCGACGAGGCCGACAGCGTGCTGATCGACGAGGCGCGTACGCCGCTGATCATCTCCGCCCCGGCCGGCTCGCAATTCGGCCCCGAGGTGCTGTCCCGTGCTATGGAGATCGCCGGGTCGGTCTCGACACCGGAGGATTACCTCATCGATGCGGCCGAACACCGGATCATTCTGACCGAAGTCGGCCGCGAGCGGATCGCCGACCTCGCCGCGAGCGACGATCCCGGCCAGGATTCGGTCTGGCGCGGGCGCGTCACCCGGGAAGGGCTCGTGCGTCAGGCGCTCTCGGCGCTGCACCTGTTCCACCGGGACGAGCATTACATCCTGCGCGACGGCAAGGTGGTGATCGTCGATGCCAATACCGGCCGGGTCATGCCGGACCGGAGCTGGAGCGACGGCTTGCACCAGATGGTCGAGCACAAGGAGGGCTGCGCGCTGTCGGGGGCCCGCTCCACCCTCGCGCGCATGACCTATCAGCGCTTCTTCCGCCGCTATGACCGCCTGTCCGGCATGACCGGCACCACCCGCGGCGTCGCCGCCGAGTTCTGGACGGTCTACCGGCTGCCGGTGGTCCGCATCCCCACCCACCGGCCGGTGCAGCGCCGGCACCTGCCCGACGAGGTGCTCCCCGACGAGGCGGCGCAGTGGCGGCGGGTGATCGAGCGGATCGGCGAACTCCATGCCCGCGGCTGCCCCGTCCTCGTCGGCACCCGCTCGGTGGCGGCCTCCGCACGTGCGAGCGCGCATCTGACCGGGGCCGGGCTGCCGCACACGGTGCTGAGCGCCGCCCAGGACGGCCAGGAGGCCGCCATCGTGGCGCAAGCCGGGCAGCGGGGCCGGATCACGGTGGCGACCAACATGGCCGGGCGCGGCACCGACATCAAACTCGGGCCCGGCATCGCCGAACGCGGCGGGCTGCACGTCCTCATGGTCGAGCGCCAGGATGCCCGCCGCATCGACGACCAGCTCGCCGGCCGCAGCGGGCGCCAGGGCGAGCCGGGCTGCTTCCAGGCGATCCTCTCCCTGGACGACCCGCTCATGGATGCCAGCCTCGTCGGCCGGAAGCTCGCCCGCCACCTGATGACGCTGCTCGGCCCCGAGCGGGGCCAAGCCTTCGGCCGCCGCCTGCTGCGCCATGCCCAACGGCGCACCGAGCGGCTGCACGGGCGCATGCGCGCCGATCTGCTGCATTCCGACCAGATGCAGGACCGCATCCTGGCCTTCGCCGGCCACTCCGAATGAGGATCTTTCCGCGATGACCATGCCGGCCGGAACGCACCGAGGCCGGACCCGTCTGGGTCTCCTCGCCCTGTGTCTCTCCGCGTCCATTGCGGCTTCCTTCGCGGCTTCCCCCGCGGCTTGGGCCGAGGAGCCGCGCGTCGATTGCGTCGTAGAGCCGGCGCAGAAGCTGAAGATCGGCAGCGCGACTCTGGGTATCCTCAAGAGCGTGCCGGTCAATCGCGGTGCCACGGTCAATGCCGGCGACATCATCGCCCGGCTCGATTCCAGCGTCGAGGAGGCCAATGTCGCCCTGTCGCGGGCACAGGCCGAATCGACCGCCAGCATCGAGGCGCAGCAGACCCGGGTCGAACTCTACAAGCGGCGCCTCGACCGGCAGAACCAGCTCTCGAAGGGCATCGTCACCCAGGAGAAGCTCGATCAGGTCGAGGCCGATTACGAAATCGGCCGGCGCGATCTCCAGACCGAGATCCTCAAGCACAAGCTCAACGGCATCGAATTGCAGCGGGCCGAGGCGCAGCTCGAACTGCGCATGATCCGCAGCCCGATCCGCGGCATCGTCACCGAGCGCCTGATGTCGGCCGGCGAGTTCGTGCGCCAGGACAGCGCGATCTTCACCCTGGTCCAGCTCGATCCGCTCTATGTCGAGGCTTATCTGCCGGTCTCGCGCTGGAAGGAGATCGCGCTGGGCCTGCCGGCGACCGTGACGCTCGATCAGCCGATCGGCGGCTCTTACGAGGCCAAGGTCAGCGTGGTCGATCAGGTCTTCGACGCGGCGAGCGGCACCTTCGGCGTCCGCCTGGAACTGCCGAATCCGGATTTCAAGCTGCCCGGCGGCCAGCGCTGCAAGGTCACCTTCCCCTTGAGCCCCGGCGGCCCGGTCGCGACCGCCCTGCCGCCCGGCACCAAATAGGCGGGGCCTGCCCTCCGCGATGGACCTTTGCCCGGCGGCAACGTATGGCGCTGCACGATGATGACGGCCGCGATACGGATGCTGATGGTGGGGCTCGCGACGCTGGGCGCAGCCGCGCTGCCGGGTGAGGCCGGGAGCGCACAGGCGCAGGTCGCCGAGACGAGCCGGGAGGCGCAGGATGGTCCCGAGGCGCGCGCCTTGATCGAAACCTTGAGTGCTCGCCTGCTCGCGGCCCCGAGCGCCACCGCGATTCTGGAAGCGTGGTGCGCCGAGCGTGGCCTCTCGCCCGACCCGCGGATCGTCGCCGTGCGCGTCGCTGGAGTCGATAAGCCGGCAGGTGCCGCCCGGCGCGA
Organism: Methylorubrum populi; assembly: GCA_020741775.1. Lineage (GTDB taxonomy): Bacteria > Pseudomonadota > Alphaproteobacteria > Rhizobiales > Beijerinckiaceae > Methylobacterium > Methylobacterium populi_B. Next base: position 32,971 of record DYYG01000003.1, on the reverse strand, counting down.
GCGGCTGGCGGTCGGGCCGGAGGAGCCGGTGCGCTACCGCCGGGTGCGGCTCACCTGCGGCCGCCACGTGCTGTCGGAAGCCGACAATTGGTACGTGCCGTCCCGCCTGACCCCCGAAATGAACGCCGCGCTCGACGGCACGCAGGCACCGTTCGGCCGGGTCGTGCGGCCCCTCGGGCCGAGCCGGCGCAACCTGTCCCTGACGATGTTGTGGCAGCCGGAAAAGGCTGGGATGCCGGGACCCGCCGAGCCGCTGTTCTCGGTCGAGGCGGTGCTCTCGGCCGGCGGCGTCCCCTTCTGCGAGGTCGCCGAGACCTATACCGGCGCCGTGCTCATCCAGGGCGACCGCTGACCTGATTTCAACGTCCGGCGCTCATCGAGTCGGGCTGCCATCGTGCGCGTCGGCGAAGCCATCCCACGCAACCTCCCCGGAGAACGGGACGTGCTGGCTGGCTTCTGCTTTGCCAGGACGGGCTCTCATCGCTCGGAAGAACCCGCCCCTCCTCGATGACAGGTGGTGTGACTGTCCCGATCAAAAATCCTGATCGGGGCGGCGTCCCTCGCGGGCGAGGCGCAGCAGGTTCTGGCCGTAATTGGTCTTGGCGAACAGCTCGCCCCGCGCCTGCAACTGCTCGCGGCCGATGAAGCCCTGGAGATAGGCGATCTCCTCCAGGCAGGCGACCTGAAGCCCCTGCCGGTGCTGCAGCACGCGCACGAACTCGCCGGCCTCCAGCAGGTTGTCGTGCGTCCCGGTATCCAGCCAAGCATAGCCGCGGCTCATCCGCTCGACATGGAGCTGGCCGCGCTCGAGATAGGCTTGGTTGACGCTGGTGATTTCCAATTCGCCCCGGTCGGAGGGCGTCACCGCCGCGGCGATGTCGAGCACCTGATTGTCGTAGAAATAGAGGCCGGTGACCGCCCAGGGGCTCTCCGGCGTCTTGGGCTTCTCCACCAGCCGGAGCGGGCGGCCGGACTCGTCGAGGGTGACGACGCCGTAGGCCTCCGGATGATCGACATGGTAGGCGAACACCGTCGCGCCGCTCTTGCGGGTGCGGGCCTTGGCGAGCAGGTCGCTCATGCCGTTGCCGAAGAACAGGTTGTCGCCGAGCACCAGGGCCACGTCGTCCGAGCCGACGAAGTCGCGCCCGATGATGAAGGCCTGGGCCAGCCCCTCGGGGCGCGGCTGCACCGCGTAGGAGAAGGTCAGGCCGAACTGCTCACCGGTGCCGAGCAGGCGCTGGTAATTGCCGAGATGCTCGGGCGAGGAGATGATCAGGATCTCGCGGATGCCGGCCAGCATCAGCACCGAGATCGGATAGTAGATCATCGGCTTGTCGTAGACCGGCAGCAGCTGCTTGTTGATCGCCAGCGTGGCCGGATGGAGCCGGGTGCCGGAGCCGCCGGCGAGCACGATGCCCTTCATGCAAACACGTCCCGATCAGTTGGAGCGAACCGGCCCGACCAGCCGGTCGAGGATGTCGTCGAGCGCCGCCTCCCAGGGACGCGGCGCGATCCCGTAAGCGTCGGTCAGGCTCTGGGTGGAGAGGCGGGAATTGGCCGGGCGCTTGGCCGGGGTCGGATAGGCGCTGGTCGGGATGCCCTCGACCGGGATCGCGCGGCCCCCGCGCTTGGCCGCCCCGGCGACGATGGCGCGGGCAAAGCCGCACCAGGTCGTCGCGCCGTCGTTGACGCAGTGGAAGGTTCCGGTCGGCGCGTCTTCGTCCCCGGCGAGCCGCAGGGCGATGGTCGCCAGGGCCGCGGCGAGGTCGGCGGCGGAGGTGGGGCAGCCGTGCTGGTCATCCACCACGGTGAGCCGGTCGCGCTCGCCGGCCAAGCGCAGCATCGTCTTGACGAAGTTGCCCCGGTGCGGGCTGACCACCCAGGCGGTGCGGACGATGGCGTGACGCGGGTTGGTGGCGCGCACCGCCATCTCGCCCGCGGCCTTGCTGGCGCCGTAGACGCTGGTCGGGTTCACGGGCGCGTCGGGGGCGTAGAAATCCTCGTTCGAACCGTCGAACACGTAATCGGTCGAGACATGGACGAGGGGGATGTTCCGCTTGCGCGTCTCGGCGGCGAGAATCGCGGGCGCCAGCGCATTGAGGCGCCATGCGGCCGCCACGTCGCTCTCGGCCTTGTCCACCGCCGTGTAGGCGGCCGGGTTGATGACGGCCGCATAGCTCCGCTCATCGAGCGCAGCGGCAAGGGCGGCCTCGTCGGTGATGTCGAGGCTGGCCCGGTCGGGGGCGTGAACCCGCACGCCCTCGGGCCAGGGATAGGCCTGCAGCTCGGTGCCGACCTGTCCGGCGCCGCCGAGGATCAGGATGTCCATGATCAGGCGCTCTTGCGGGAGCCGCCGAGGCCGAGCCGCTCGCCGGAATAGCGGCCTTCGCGGATCGGCCGCCACCACGCCTCGTTGTCGAGATACCAGCGCACGGTCTCTTCCAGCGCCTGCTCGAACACCTTGGTCGGCCGCCAGCCGACCTCGGCCTCGGCCTTGGACGGGTCGATGGCGTAGCGCCGGTCATGGCCCGGGCGGTCGGCGACGAAGGTGATCAGGCGCTCATGCGGGCCGTTCTCAGGGCGGAGCCGGTCGAAGGCAGCGCAGAGCCCCTTCACCACCTCGAGATTGTTGCGCACCGAGCGCCCGCCGAGCAGGTAGGTCTCGCCGATCCGGCCGCGCTCCAGCACCGCGACGAGGCCGCGGGCATGGTCCTCGACATGGATCCAGTCGCGCTCGTTGAGGCCGTCGCCGTAGACCGGCAGCGGCTTTCCTTCGAGCGCCGCCAGGATCATCAGCGGGATCAGCTTCTCGGGGAAGTGACGCGGCCCGTAATTGTTGGAGCAGTTCGTCACCAGCACCGGCAGGCCGTAGGTCTCGTGCCAAGCGCGCGCGAGGTGATCGGAGGCGGCCTTCGAGGCGGAATAGGGCGAGCGCGGATCGTAGCGGCTCTCCTCGGTGAAGAAGGCATCCGGCGGCAGCGAGCCGTAAACCTCGTCGGTCGAGACATGGAGGAAGCGGAAGCGCGCCTTGGCCTCGTCGGACAGGCTCTCCCAATGGGTGCGGGCGCCGTCGAGCATCACCTGGGTGCCGATCACGTTGGTGCGCACGAAGGCACCCGGATCGGTGATCGAGCGGTCGACATGGCTCTCGGCGGCCAGATGCATCACCGCGTCGGGCTTGAACTCGGCATAGAGAGCGTGGACGCGGGCCGGATCGCAGATATCGGCCTGCTCCAGGCGGTGCTTGGGGTTGTCCGAGAGCGGGGCCAGGGAGATCGGGTTCGCGGCATAGGTCAGCGCATCGAGGGTAAGCACCTCGTGGCCGAGATCCTGCACCAGATGCAGGACCAGCGCAGAGCCGATGAAGCCGCAGCCGCCCGTCACCAGAATGCGCATCGCTCTCCACTCCCTCGCCGTGATCCCGTCTCGCGGGACGCCTCATACTTGGTTCGGGCGATCCAACCTAGAGTAAGGATCGCCATGTTGACCGAACCGGTCAGAAGACCCGGCCGAGATCGGCGAGGAAGGGAGCGGCCTTGTCCTTGCCGGACAGGATCGCCTCGGCCTCGGCGACCGGCCACTCGATCCCGATGGCGGGATCGTTCCAGCGCAGGTTCCGGTCGTCGGCCGGGCTGTAATAGGCATCGACCTTGTAGGCCACCATCGTGTTCGGCTCGAGGGTGCAGAAGCCGTGAGCGAACCCAGCCGGCACGAAAAGCTGCTCGCCCCCCGCCGCGTCGAGACGCACCGCGACATGACGGCCATAGGTCGGCGAATCGGAGCGAATATCGACGGCGACATCGAGGATCGCGCCTGCGAGCACCCGGACAAGCTTGGCCTGGGCGTTCGGCGCCACCTGGAAATGCAGGCCGCGGATCGTTCCGGCAGGCGCGGAGAAGGATTGATTGTCCTGAAGGAAGACGTTGGCGATGCCGTGCTCGGCCAGGGTATCGGCTCGATAGACTTCCGCGAACCAGCCGCGATCATCGCCGTGGCGCTTCGGAATAACCCGCTTCACCGCTGGAATTTCGGTCTCGACTACCTGCATCCGCCGCTCCTGCCTGCGCCCGTATCGGCCTGCCAGCGCCGTAGGCCGTGCCAAGGCGGCGAAGTCAAGGTCGCACGGCAACGTAACGTCACAATCCGATGACCGCCGAACCTCGCCGATTCTTGCGGAACCGAGGCCGTGGGACTACCGCTACGCTCACCGGCGGTCACAGCCGGACTGGAGGAAAGCCCGCATGACGACGCCTCGTGCCATCCGGTCACGCCATTTCCTGAAGCAGGCGCTCGCCGCCGGGCTGCTCGCGGCCACGACCGGACATGCCCTGGCGCAGAAGGGGCCGGACCTGTCGGGTCTGTGGCAGACCGAGACGGCGGGTTCGACGGTGCGCATCACCCGCTGCGGCGGCGGCTATTGCGGAACCATTGCGAGCACGGCGGGCTCCGGTCTCGACGCGCAGAACCCCGATCCTGCCCTGCGCAATCGCAAGCTCGTCGGCGTGCAGATCATGCAGGCGGGCACCCCGAGCGGGGCCGGTTTCGAGGGCAGCCTCTACAACCCGAAGGATGGCAAGACCTATGCCGGCAGCCTGACCCCGAAGGGACCCGACACCGTCGAAGTCGCCGGCTGCGTATTCAGTGTGCTGTGCAAGCGGCAAAGCTGGCGCCGCGTTCGATAGCGGAAGCGCCCTTCGCCGAACTGGACGACATTTCGGCGAAGGAGGGGGCATCGACACGAAGGCTTAGTGGCCGGCCCCGTCGAACGGCTCCGCTCCGGCGTCACCGGGGGGCGCCTTTTCGGCCGGCGGCTCGGCGCTGGCGACGGTCTTGAGCTCCAGCTGCGGCTGGAGACGGGCGGCAAGCTGCTTGTCGAGATGAAGGGCATAGGCGCCCTTGAAGTAACGGGCGCCGGTGCCCCGACCGTAGATCCGGTCATGGGCGACCGCCATGCGGTCGACCTCCGGACGGCACAGGAAGCCGATCACGCTCGCCGCCTCGACCCAGTGCCCTTCCCGAGCGAGACGCATGGCCTTGGCATTCGCCATAACAGTTTCGGCGAAGCAGGCGGTGGCCGCCTCTTCGAGAGGAGCCAGCACCGCGTGTGAGGAGCCGGGGATGTGCTGGCGTGCCGGGCGCGCCTCGGCCGAAGGCGCGAGCAGAATCACGGCAAGCCCGACGAACGGCACGGCTCTCATCACGGCTTTCATGGGGCGCCCCGAACTGATGTCGAACGCCCACGATGTTCACCGAAGAAATCGCCGGATCTAGGGCGAAGGCCGGCGCCGGATGTCGCATCGCCGCCGAAAATGAGGCCCTGTCACCTGCCTGCCGCAGGCCGGTCCTCAGCCCCGGCGCACGGCGTTCCAGCTTCCGCTGCAGCTGATCGGGCCGTCACCGAGGGTCGACCAACGCCCCGTGCCGGTGCCGTCGGGGGACAGACGCCCGAACACCTGCGCCGCGTTTCCGCCACGGGAAATGGTGCCCCGCACGCTGCCATTGGCCGCGACCCGGCCATTGATATCGACCTCCCCGCCCCCGTAGACCGCCTCGCCCCGGGAGATCTGCACGCCGTAGCGGAAGGCGCGGTCGCAAGGTCCGTCGAGGGTCACCACCTCGATGCTCCAGCGCCCGTCGAAGCGGTTCGGCACCTTCACCTTGCGCTTGGCCGCCTCCGCTGATCCAAGCCCCGCGAGGGCGACGGCGAAGGTGGCGACGGCAAGAATCGGCAGGCGCATGAGGTCGAAGTCCGGCTGTGCGAGGCCAAAACGGCCCGATTGCCCGGAAAGTTGTTCCGATCCCCGCAGAGTCAAGGTTGCGTGCGACGCCGTGCCCCCTGCCGGGACCACGGCTCCGTCACGCACGACGCCTCAGGCGCTCGCCCGTTCGGCGGCCGCCGGCAGCAGGGCGAGAGGATCGCAGCCCGCGAACAGGAAACCGTGAATGCCCGCCCCGCGCAGGGCTTCAGCCTCGGCGAGCTTGCCGGCGAGATAGATCGTGCCGGCCCCGGCCGCCTTCAGCGCCTCGGCCGCCGGCACAGCCTCGGTCTGGTAGACGGTGTCGGAGGAACACAGGCAGGCGAGCCGCGCACCCGACGCCTTGAAAGCCTCCGCCAGCGCGGCCGTGTCGGAGAAGCCGTCATTGCCGATGGCCTCGATCCCGCCCGCGGCGAAGGCGTTGGCGGCGAAGGTCGACCGGGCATTGTGGACAGCCACCGGGCCGAGATTGGCCAGGAACACCGTCGGGCGCTTGCCGCTGCGGGCCAGCACCGCGTCGGACGCGTCGCGCAACGCTTCATAGGGTTCGGCCAGCCGCTGAGAGGGCAGAGCCCCGTCCACGCGGGCAGCAACCGGTCCCGGCGCCACATCGAGCACCGCCACCGGCTTCTCGGCGAGGAAGGGGAATTCGCTGGCGCCGGTGATCGGCTCCTTGCGGGTGGCGACCGCCTTCGCCCGCGCCTGCGCCACCGCCGCGATCCGCCCCGCCAAGGCTCCCGAGGCGAGGCTCGCAGCGATGCCGCCCTCGCGCTCGATCTCCTGGAACGCGGCCCAGGCCTTCTCGGTGAGCTCAGCGGTGAGCGCCTCGAAGCCGCCCGCGCCCGCCGCCGGATCGGACACCTTGGCGAGGTTCGATTCCTCGATCAGCACGATCTGGCTGTTGCGCACCACCCGGCGGGCGAAGGCGTCGGGCAGGCCGAGCGCCTGCGTGTAGGGCAAAGCCGTCACCGAATCGGCGCCGCCCAGGCCGGCGGAGGTCGACGCCATCGTCGTGCGCAGGATGTTCACGAAGGGGTCGCGGCGGGTCATCATCCGCCATGCGGTCTCGGCCAGCGCCCGCAGCGGCTTCGGCTCCAGGCCGCAGGCTTCCTCGATCCGGGCCCAGAGCCGGCGGATCGCGCGGAACTTGGCGATGGTCAGGAACTCGTCGGCATCCGCCACGAGCAGAACCGAGATCGCGTCGCGGGCCTGCTCCAGATCGTGGCCGCCGGCCTCCAGCGCCCGCAGATAGGCGAGTGCGGTGGCGAGCACGGCGGCCAGCTCCTGTACCTCGCTCGCCCCGGCCTCGTGGTAGGGCCGGGCATCGGCGAGAGCCACACGACCGCGGTAGCCGGCGAACGCAGTAACGGTCTCGGAGAGCCGCTTCTCCCAATCCGGCGCGAGCTGGCCGGTGGCGGCGCGGGCTCCGAGGGGGTCGAGGCCGAGATCGAGATCGAGGGCGGCCGGATCGTCACCCCGGCGCTCGACCAGCTGCTTCAGCAGGGCCGCCGTCTCGAAGCCGGCCGGGCCCGCATCCAGCCGCAGGGCGATCAGCGGCAGCATCACACCGGTCAGCGCCGTGTCGAGGGTTTCCACCGAGGAGAGGTCGAGGCCGAAGCCGCGGGCGGCGGGCGCGTCGCGATGAACGAGGACCAGCGCGTCGGCGCCGCCTTCGAGATCGGTCAGCGCCTGGGCGGCGGCCTTCTCCGGCGTGGGATGGTCGATGCGCTGGGCCAGCCGCCAGGGGCCGGGGGCCCGCACCGGCTGCGCCACCGGGGCGGCGGGCTCGTAGAGCGGCTCAATGCGAAGGCCGTCGGCGGTCTTCGAAACGAGGCGCTTCTCGAAATCGGCCCCCTTCAGCGCGACCTCGACGGCCTTGCGCCAGCGCTCGCGGGTCACGGGCTCGAACAACTCGGCGAGGGGACGATCTTCCATCTTGAGCGAGACCCTGGCGATGCGGCGTTTCGGGTCGCCTCCCGATTGCACGAATCGGAAAGCGCCCGTCGGTTCTTGTTGCGACGCGCTCCCGCACCGACACGGTTACGGCGAGAACGTCATCATCCCGCTTCTTGAAAGAGCGGCGACTTGGCCGCAAGCCCTCGCATGGGCGGCGGACGCACGACAACCGGCTTTTAGTCCGGGTTGGCCCGTCCGCCTCACTCAAAATCTTGATGGTTCAGCCAAAAATAATCAGTGCAGCGAAGCCCAGCGAGCCGACGATGATGCGCCACCACGCGAACAGCCAGAAGCCGTGGCGGGAGACGTAGTCGAGCACCGTGCGCACCACGATCAGCGCCGAGAAGAAAGCCGCAACGAAGCCGATGACGATCAGCAGCGCGTCGTTGGAGGACAGGTTCTTGTAATTGTCGAGCAGGTCCTTGGCGAAGGCACCGGCCATGGTCGGCATCGCGAGGTAGAACGAGAATTCGGTGGCCGAGCGCTTGCTCGCTCCCATCAGCATTGCGCCGACGATGGTGGCGCCCGAGCGCGACACGCCGGGGATCATCGCGAGGCACTGGAAGATGCCGATCTTCAGCGCCATCGGCAGGCTGAACTCGAACACGTCGGTCTTGCGCGGGCTCTCGGTCGGCCCGTCATGCGGCGCAGCCTTCGGCTCGCCCACCGTGTCGTCGATGACGAGCAGGACGAGGCCGCCGGCCACCAGCGTCGCGCAGACGATCCAAGGGTTGAACAGGTAGAACTTGATGTATTTCGAGAACAGGCCGCCGATGATCGCCGCCGGCAGGAAGGCGACCAGCACCGCCAGAACGAACCGGCGCGCCTTCGGATCGTTCGGCAGCGCCGTCGCGATCCCCCAGAGCCGCCCGAAATAGGCGAACAGGATCGCCAGGATCGCGCCGAGCTGGATCAGCACCTCGAAGGTGTTGTTGGGCGAGTGGAAGCCGATGAAGTGGCCGATGAGGAGTTGGTGCCCGGTCGAGGAGACCGGGATGAACTCCGTGGCACCCTCCACCACGGCGAGCACGAGCGCCTTCGCGATCAGGACGAGATCCATGAGCCTGCTGTTCCCCGCACCGGTGACGTCCGCGACTCACGGGCCGGCGCTTCCGGCGGGCGGCAGACGACGGCGATGCGGCAGCTTTGCGGCGGCAGGGTTGACGGGCGGTTACCGCTTTGTGGCGCACGTGTTAATGAGACGGCAACGATACGGTAATAATCCTGCCTCATCGCCCCATTTTCGCCGGTGCGACACGATTTGCCGAGGCCCCTGCCTTCCTTCCGCTGAACGACGGCCTCGATGGCGACGCTGTATCATTCTCCGTTCTGCCCCAACTCGCGCTTCGTCCGCCTCGTCTTGGCCGAGATGGGAATGGAGCCGGTGCTCGTCGAAGAGCGCGCCTGGGAGCGCCGCCGCGACTTCCTGATCGTCAATCCGGCCGGCACGACCCCGGTCCTGGTGGAGCAGACCGGGCTGGCGATTCCGGGCGCGGGGGTGATTGCGGAGTACCTCGACGAGACACGGGGTCTGGGGCTGGCCGGCCGGCGCCTGCTGCCGGACACCACCGCCGCCCGGGTCGAGGTGCGTCGCCTGCTCGACTGGTTCCTCGTCAAGTTCAACACCGAGGTGACCGAATATCTCGTCACCGAGAAGATCGATAAGCGCTTCATGGGCAGCGCCGCCGGGGGCGGCCCGCCGGACATGAACGCTATTCGCGCGGCGCGCACCAATGTGCGCTATCACCTCCAATATGTCGGGTACCTGATCGGGCATCGCCGCTGGCTCGCGGGCAACGACCTGACCTATGCCGACCTCGCGGCGGCGGCCCATCTCTCCTGTGTGGATTATCTCGGCGACGTGCCATGGGACGAGGACGAGATGGCGAAGGATTGGTACGCGCGGGTGAAATCCCGCCCGTCCTTCCGCGCGCTGCTTGCCGACCGGGCGCCGGGAATGCCGCCGGCGGCCCATTACGCGGATCTGGATTTCTGAAAAACGACAAGGCGGCCCTCACCGGCCCGGCGCTCCGCCGGGCGGTGGAGGACCGCGCCCGCGCGCTAGGCTTCGAGGCCTTCCGCGTCACCCGGCCCGATGCGGTGCCGGCCCTGCGTGAGCGGCTGCCGGCCTGGCTCGCGGCGGGCCATCACGGCACCATGGGCTGGATGGAGGAGCGCGCCGATCAGCGCGCCGCCCCGAGCGCCCTCTGGGCGGACACCCGCAGCATCGTCATGCTCGGCCTGAATGCGGGGCCGGAACAGGATCCGCTCGACCTCGTGCGCCTGACGGATCGCGGTGCGATCGCGGCCTACGCTCAGCGGCGCGACTATCACGATGTGATCAAGGGCAAGCTGAAGGAGCTCGGCGGCTTCCTTTCCGCCCGGTCCGGCGAGCCGGTCAAGGTCTTCGTCGACACCGCCCCCGTGATGGAGAAGCCCCTGGCCCAGGCCGCCGGCCTCGGCTGGCAAGGCAAGCACACGGTGCTGATCTCCCGCGAGCACGGCAACTGGCTGATGCTCGGCGCGATCTTTTCCCGCGCGGAGCTCGAACCGGACGCGGCCGAGACCGACCATTGCGGCTCCTGCCGCCGCTGCCTCGACATCTGCCCGACCGACGCCTTCCCGGCGCCCTACCGCCTGGATGCGCGCCGCTGCATCGCCTACCTCACCATCGAGCATCACGGCCCGATCCCGGCCGAGTACCGCGACAAGATCGGCAACCGGGTGTTCGGCTGCGACGATTGCCTCGCCGTCTGCCCCTGGAACAAGTTCGCCGGCGCGGCGCGGGAGATCCGCATGGCCGCCCGCACGGACCTCGCCGCGCCGCCACTCGCGGAACTCGCCCGCCTCGACGACGCGGCCTTCCGGCTCCGCTTCGCCGGAACGCCGATCAAGCGCACCGGCCGCGACCGCTTCCTGCGCAACGTGCTGATCGCCATCGGCAATTCCGCCGTGCCGGCCCTTGCCGAAGAGGCGGTGGCCTGCCTGACCGAGCCGGATCCGGTGGTGCGCGGCGCCGCCGTCTGGGCCTGCGGCCGATTGCTCTCGCCGCAGCGCCTGCACGATCTGTTCGAATCCCATGGACGCGGTGAAACGGATGCGCATGTGAGGGAGGAATGGCGCGCCGCCGCTCCGCTGCTTATGGGTGAGGCGGCCTCCGGGAGAGCTGACACCGCATGAACCTGTTCGTCTTCGGCCTCGGCTTTTCCGCGCGGCACTTCGCCGAGAGCGAGCAGGCGCGCTTCGGCGCCGTGCGGGGCACCGTGACCGAGCCTGCCCGGGCGGACGCCCTCGCCGCAGAGACGGGCTTCACCCTCCGCGCCTTCGGGCCCGAGGCCGACGATCCCGGCATCGCCGGGGATCTCGCCGACACCGACATGCTTCTGGTCTCCGCCCCGCCCGCCAAGGACGGCGACACGGTGCTCGCCCGCTACCGGGACGTGATCGCCGGCAGCCGCATCCGCTGGATCGGCTATCTCTCCACCATCGGCGTCTATGGCGATCACGGCGGCGCCTGGATCGACGAGACCACGCCGGCCGTCCCGAAGAGCGCCCGCTCCCAGGGCCGCCTCGCCGTCGAGGAGGCGTGGCTCGCCCTCGGCGCCGAGACCGGCAAGGCGGTGCAGGTGTTTCGCCTGTCGGGCATCTACGGGCCCGGCCGCAATCCGATCGTGAAGCTGCGGGAGGGCCGGACCCAGCGCATCGTCAAGCCGGGGCAGGTGTTCAACCGCATCCATGTCGCCGACATCGCCGCGACGCTCGCCGCTTCCATCGACCGGCCGCGGGCCAGCGCAATCTACAACGTCACTGACGACGAGCCGGCCCCGCCGCAGGTGGTGATCGAACACGCCGCCGCCCTCACCGGACTGCCCCTGCCGCCCGAGGTCGATTTCGACACAGCCGACCTCAGCCCGATGGCGCGCAGCTTCTACGGCGAGAACAAAAGGGTGAGGAACCGTCTGATCCGCGAGGAGCTGGGCGTGCAGCTCCGCTACCCGACCTACCGCGAGGGGCTGGCGGACTTGGTCGCCGATGCGCGAGGCTGAAGCGAGCGTGCCCAGGCCAGCAGTTGAGGCATCGGGATGACTCGGCGTCCCGCCCCTGCCCCCGGCCGCATAGAAGCATGACCACGGTTCGGGGGACGGGACGCGGTATCAAATCTCCTCCCGCAGCCCCTTTCCATGCCGTTCGAAGTAGAACGGGATCGGCCGATAGGGCGGGAAGCCGGCGGCGACCGCCGCCTCGAGATCGTCGAGGATGACGCGGGTGATGCGCGGCAGGTCGAGCTTGCGCGCGGCGTCGAGACCGACCCAGGCGAGTTCGGTCAGTTCCGAATCCGGGCCGACGATGCCGGGATGCTCCGCCGCCACCGCCTTCCGATCGACCGCGAAGAAGCGGGTGTCGAAGCGGCGGGCCCGCTTGGGCGGGGTGATCGCCCGGGCGACCAGATGCAAGGCTTCGAGGTCGGGCAGGATGCCGGCCTCGGCGAAGGCCCGCCACGCGCCGTCGGGCGCGGATTCGGGCGGGCCGTAATCGCGGGTGCCGATCAGGAGGCCGGTTTCCTCGTAGGTCTCGCGGATCGCGGCGAGCGCCAGGGAGCGGCCGAGATGGTGCGGGGCCCGGGGCAGCTTGGCGCGCAGGGCATCGTCGACCCGCTGCGACAGCGCCCCCGCTACGGGCATGCGCCGGTCCGCCGGCTCGATCCGTCCGCCGGGGAACACGAACTTGCCGCCCATGAAGGCGAGACCGGCATGGCGCCGGCCCATCAACACCTTGAGCGCCTTGCGCGAGCGGTCGAGCACGATCAGCGTCGCGGCATCGCGCGGGCGCAGTGGCGTCGGGCGCGGGGGCGCGGGAGGTTCAGGCCGATCCGAGTCCGGGGGCGTTGCCAGCGCTGGTTCCTGACTCACTGCCGCGTCTCTCCCCCATGCCGGTCCCGGTCTGTGCGGGGGGCAACTTGCTGAAGCCGTGCATACCGAACGCGTATTGAAGGCCGATGACCGCGCCCTTGACCGGCTGCAGGAGACCCAGAGCCAGGACGAGGGTGAGCAGCGGCCACACGGTCAGCGATGCCCAGAGCGGCACGTCGTACCGTATCTCGCTCTCCCACACGAGATAGCCGACGATATGTCCGACGATGAAGATCACCAGATAGGGCGGCAGGTCGTCGGCCCGATGACCCTCCATCTCCAGGCCGCAGGCTTCGCAGGCGGGCCGGACCTTGAGGTAGCGCCCGAAGACGTGGCCCTTGCCGCAATGCGGGCAGCGGTTGAGGAAGCCGCGCCCCATGGCCGGCAGCAGCGTCGCCCGCTCCTGCGGAACGAGGGCGGGCTGAGGGATGTCAGTCGTCATGGGGACGAGTCTAATCCTTTCGCCTCAGCGGCGCGAGCCGCGATGGCGCCGCCCCTCACCTCCATCCGCCGAATGCGGGGTGCCGGTGCGCGCCCTGCCCTTCGGTGCCTTTCCTGGCCCCTTTCCAGGCCCATTCGCCTTACTAGGCTTGGCCTTGACCCCGCTCCTTTTGAGGCCGCCCTTCGCACCGGAACGGCTGCGGCCCTCCGACAGGATCTCGAAACGCAAGGCACCGGCCACCGCCGCCGCCTCGACAAGGCGCACCTCGACCGTGTCACCGAGGCGGTAGGTCTCGCCGCTGCGGTCGCCGACGAGGGCGTGCAGGGCCTCGTCGTGACGGTAATATTCGGCGCCGATGGTGGAAACGGGCACGAAACCATCCGCCCCGGTTTCATCGAGCTTCACGAACAGCCCGGAGCGGGTCACGCCGGAGATGCGGCCCGAGAAGGTGGCGCCGACCCGATCGGCGAGATAGCCGGCGATGAGCCGGTCGATCGTCTCACGCTCCGCCGCCATGGCCCGGCGCTCGGCCCCGGAAATCTGCTCGGACACCGCGTCGAGCATGCCGGGTGTGATGTCGCCGGACAGACCGTCCTTGCCCAATCCACAGGCACGCACCAGCGCCCGGTGGACGATGAGATCGGCGTAGCGGCGAATCGGCGAGGTGAAGTGGGCGTAGCGGCGCAGGTTGAGGCCGAAATGGCCTAGATTTTGTGCAGCATAGACCGCCTGTGCCTGCGAACGCAGCACCACCTCGTTGATGAAGGGAGCGTGCTCGCTCTCGGCTACCTGCGCGAGGATGCGGTTGAACAGGTCGGGCCGGAGCGCCCCGGCCTTGGTCATCTTGATCCCGATGGAAGCGAGCACCTCGGAGAGCGCCCGCATCTTCTCCAGGGCCGGCTCGTCATGGACCCGGTAGATCAGCGGCGAACCCGCCTTCTCCAGGGTCTCGGCCGCGGCCACATTGGCCTGGATCATGAACTCCTCGATCAGCCGGTGCGCATCCAGCCGCTCCGGCACGATCACCCGATCGACGCCGCCCTCGGCGTTGAGCAGCACCTTGCGCTCCGGCAGATCGAGGGCGAGGGGCCCGCGGGCATCGCGGGCCCGCTTCATCGCCTCGTAGGCGGCGTAGAGCGGGCGCAGAGCCGTCTCCAGGATCGGCCCGGTTCTCTCGTCCGGGCGACCGTCGATGGCGGCTTGCGCCTGCGCATAGGCGAGCTTGGCCACCGAGCGCATCAGGATGCGGTGGAAGCTATGACTGCGTTTCACCCCGTCTGCACCGATCACCATGCGGACGGCGAGTGCCGGGCGATCCTCGCCCTCGCGGAGCGAGCAGAGATCGTTCGAGATCCGCTCGGGCAGCATCGGCACCACCCGGTCGGGAAAATAGACCGAATTGCCCCGGAGCAGAGCCTCCCGGTCGAGGGCGGAGCCCGGCCGGACATAGGCGGCGACGTCGGCAATCGCGACCGTGACGATGAAGCCACCGGCATTGGCCGGGTCGGGATCGGCCTGCGCCATCACCGCGTCGTCGTGGTCCTTGGCGTCCGGCGGATCGATGGTGAGCAGAGACAGGGCGCGCCAATCCTCGCGGCCGCGCTTGGTTGCGGGCTTGACCGCGTCAGCCTCGGCCAGAACGTCCTTGGGAAAGACGTGCGGGATGCTGTGCAGGTGCAGGGCGATCAGGCTCACCGCCTTCTCGGAACCGAGGGAGCCGAGCCGCTCGGTCACACGGCCACGGGGCAGGCCGAACTTGGTCTCGCGCTCCACCGCGACGCTGACGAGATCGCCGTCACGGGCCTCTCCCTCCTCACCGGCGGGAATCGCGATTTCCTTGCCCTGTGATCTCTTCTCCACCGGCAGGATGCGTCCGCCGTCGCGGCCGACCCGGTAGACGCCGATGACCTCCGCCCGGTTTTTGCCGATCACCTTGACGACGCGGCCGGTATAGTGGCCGGGCGCCTCCGGGTCGGGGGCGACGCGGATCAGCGCCCGGTCGCCGAGGCCGGGCGCCGGGCGGTTGCCCCTGCGGCCGGCGCGGGGCAACTCGACCACGATCTTCGGAGCTTCCCCCTCGCCCTCCCATTGGGCCGGGCGAGCGACGAGATCGCCGTCCCGATCACGCGAAAAGATGTCGGCGAGCACCACCGGCGGCAGGCTGCCTCTCAGGCTGCCGCCCTTGCGGAAGCCGCCGCGGCCGCGGGAAAGACCGCCCTCCGCCTCGATCTCCTTGAGCATCGCCTTGAGGCCGATCTTGTCGGCGCCGCTCAGGCCGAAGGCCTTGGCGATCTCGCGCTTGCCCACCGTTCCGGGCGCGTCGGCGATGAAGGCGAGGATTTGTTCGCGGGAGGGGAGAGCGGGGTGGCCCGCCTTCGGATTGATGCGTTTGGCCAAGGAGAGGGCTCGCCGCGCCGCTCCGAAAGAGCCGGCACGCAGAATCTTCGATGAGAGGGAGACCGTTGAGAATCCCGGTGTTCCCGGAAGATGGGCCCTTGATGGCCCGAGGACAACGCTGCGGCGCCCTCCATGAACAGGGTTCGGCGCCGGCCGCCGGATCGGACCTCGGCCGATCCCGTCAGGCCCGCGATCCGACCAGCCGCCTCAGGCGCACAAGCCGATCGGATCCCGATCGATGCTGCTTTCTCCTGCCCCGACGCCACCGGCTGCTTCCTTCGGAGACCGGGCGGCGAGGTCGGGCAGAAGCCGCAGCTTGGATTGGAAACCGGCAAGGTCCGCGGCCGGCATCGGCCGGTGGAACAGGTAGCCCTGCATCGAGCGGCAGCCGGCCGCGCGCAGCACCCGCATCTGCTCGCTCGACTCCACCCCCTCGACGATGCATCGCAAGCCGAGGTGACGGCACAGATCGAGGATCGAGCGCACGATGTTGAGGGAGGTCTCGTCCTCGCCGATCCGAACGATGAAGCTGCGATCGATCTTCAACCGGTCGAGGGGCAGGCGCTGGACATAGCTCAGGCTGGAATAGCCCGTTCCGAAATCGTCGAGTGCGATGAGGACTCCCAGCGCCCTCAACTGAACGAGCGCGCGCTGGGCATCGACCAGATCGCGCATCAGGCCGCTTTCGGTCACCTCGAACAAGATGCGTCCAGGCGCGACGCCGCTCTCGACGATCAGACAGCTCAGCGCCGCGAGGCTCTCATGGGACGCGATGTCTTGGGACGAGAGATTGAAGGACAGACACATCTCGGCCGGCCAAGTCTGCATCGCGTCCAGCGCTTGGCGGAACAGGATCTGTGTCAGCCGTTGGATGAGACCGCTGCGCTCGGCCACGGGAATGAAGTCGGCCGGCGAGACCGGCCCGAGGCTCGGACTGTTCCAGCGCGCGAGGGCCTCATAGGCCTCCACGCGCCCCTCCATCACATCGACGATCGGTTGGTAGAGCAGAGAGAATTCCGTTTCCATGTCCGCCCGACGCAGGGCCTGCTCGATGGCGGCGCCATTGCGCAATTTCGCTTCGTATTCGGGGATGAAGCAGGCCGAGGCGCCGCGATGACGGGCCTTGGCATGGTACAGCGCGAAGTCGGCCCGCTCGATCAAGGTATCGGCGCTGGTGGCCGCATCGGGATAGCGGGCGAAGCCGATCGAGGCGCCGATCCGGGCGCTGCCCGCACTCAACGGATAGGGCTGTCCGATCGCGTCGCAGAGCCGTTTTCCGAGCGCGTCGAGATCGACATCGCCCTCGATGATCAGGCCGAACTCATCGCCCCCGAAGCGGGCGACCCAGCAGAGGTCGTGCTCCTGAAGCCGCTGGCCGACCAGACGCAACAGGTCATCGCCCGCGCGATGGCCCAGGCTGTCATTGACGGGCTTGAACCCGTCGAGATCGAGCACGCCGACACTGAGATGCCCGTTGCCGGCCGCGGCCCGCGCGATCGCAGCTTCCAGTCGGGTCACGAAGGACCGGCGGTTGGGCAGACCGGTCAAGGCGTCGATCCTGGCCAATCGTCCGTTCTCGACCGTCAATCCGACGAGGCGGCAGAAATCCCGATAGGCGAGATTCTGCGTTATTGCCATCCCGATCAGAACAACGATGAAGTCGATCATCATGAGCTGCAATATTTGATCGCCAAATATCAAATAATACAGCGACATCGGAAGCGCCATCGCTAGAATCACGCGAACAGCTGCCTGCAACTGGGCGAGGCATTGCATGACCACCAGCGTGTTCACGGTCACGAAAAACATGACATGCACGGAACCGACGGCATCGCCATCAGCCAACAGCGCCGCCGCCCAGACAGGGAAGGCGATCGAAAGACCCAGGGTGGCGAGTTTGGTGGCTTGCAGTTGCTTGGAAGCCGCGGCCCCTTCGGGAGGGTGGCGCATCGCCCGGATCCAACTGATCACGCGCACGGCACAGATGGCGAAGAGCCCCAGCGGCACTCCGAGGGTCAGCCAGTCCGGCGCCGTACCGTATCGATTATAGGCCAGGGTGGCCGCATTGATGACGAGGATCGCGTAGAGGACGAGAACCTGACGAGCCAGCGCCCGGAACTGGGCAGCGGCGAGGATGGGATCGTTCCCGCCGACGTCGAACAGACCCAAAAACGCGTGTAACCATCTCAACGGCATCGTGCCTCGCCTCGGCGCGGATGCTCATTTGATAAAGTCGAATCCTTACCATCTGACGAGCTTCGCTCGGATCGCCGGATGATTCATCCCATCCCGTCACGCGGCCCGTGAGCTTTACGAAATCAGTTTATCCAGCGCGGACCGAGGAGGCCCCTGCCTCGGCGCGCCCGGCGCAGACGGGTGCATCCCGCCAACGCCGAGCGGACCGATATCGCGGCAACGGACGCGCGCGGGAGGATGCGCGGGCGGCCCGCCCCGAGATCGACGGAGGGGCTGTGAAGGAGGATCGGGCTCAGTACGGCGTGCCGCCCTCGGCCCGCTTCGCCTTCAGCGCCTCGGCGTACCAGATCAGTTCGTCGAGGAATTTTTGCGCGGCACGGCCGAGCCAATCCTCCGCCGGCTCGCCCGCCTCGTTCAGGGCCTTGTGGATGCGCGGGATCGGCAGCAGCGAGGAGATGCTCGGCGTGCCGAGTTCGGCCAGCATCGCCCGCAGCTGCATCGCCGCGCGCACTCCGCCATATTGCCCGGCCGAGTAGCAGCAGATGGCCGAGGGCCGCCAGAAATACTCCTCGAGGAAATGGTCGAGGGTGTTCGACAGGGCCGGCGGGATCGAGTGGTTATACTCGGCCGAGACCACCACAAAGGCATCGGCGCCGCGGAACAGCGAGGCCAGCCGCTCCAGCGGCTCCGGCGCCTCGCCCTTCGGGTATTCCTTGTACATCCGGTCGATCAGCGGGAGTTGCAGCTCGGCCGGATCGACCAGCGGGGCCACGTGGCCGCGGGCTTCGAGGCGCGCGACGAGAAAACGGGCGGCACGGATGCCTTGGCGCTCGCTGCGGACCGTGCCGAGGATGACGGGGATGGTCAGGGGCATGGCTTCCTCCACTCGGATAGGATGACGCTATATCGACGTGTTTCTTCATCCGAAACACGGATGATCCGGTCATCATCCTGTCTTGCATCCGAGTCGCCGCCACCTTCATCAGTCCATTGTCCGCCGTCAGAACTGCCTGCCGGGACACGCGGCTGTTGAGGGTTGTTGGCGCGCACAGCCAAGCTGAAACGAAGACAATTCAGCTTCAACGGAAGCGCCGCCCCCCTCCATCGGGCAGGCTGAACAATCGCCTCGCTTCGCAGCAGGGGCTTCCCCCGGCCTCATGAGAGAGACGGAAAACGCCTACAGGCCGTCAGTCCTATAATCAAAAATGTTCCTATTTTGTTCCCGCCATAGAAAACGCCGGAGCCCCTTCCGAGGCCCCGGCGCGCGGTCCGTCGCGGCGAGCCGGGCGTCGCCGCCCGGCCCGGCTCGATCAGAGCGAGTAGTAGTTCACGAACTCGATCGGATGCGGGGTCATCTCGTAACGCAGCACCTCGGTCATCTTCAGCTCGATGAACGAGTCGATCTGGTCGTCCGAGAACACGCCGCCGGCCTTGAGGAAGGCGCGGTCCTTGTCGAGGTTCTGCAGCGCCTCACGGAGCGAACCGCAAACGGTCGGGATCTTCTTCAGCTCCCGCGGCGGCAGGTCGTAGAGATCCTTGTCCATGGCCGGGCCCGGATCGATCTTGTTGATGATGCCGTCGAGGCCGGCCATCAGCAGCGCCGAGAAGGCGAGGTAGGGGTTGGCCATCGGATCGGGGAAGCGGACCTCGACGCGCTTGGCCTTCGGGTTCGTCGTCCACGGAATCCGGCAGGAGGCCGAACGGTTGCGGGCCGAGTAGGCCAGCAGAACCGGGGCCTCGTAGCCCGGCACCAGACGCTTGTAGGAGTTGGTGGACGGATTGGTGAAGGCGTTGAGCGCCTTGGCGTGCTTGATGATGCCGCCGATGTACCACAGGCATTCCTGGCTGAGGTCGGCATACTTGTCGCCGGCGAAGAGCGGCTTGCCGTCCTTCCAGATCGACTGGTGCACGTGCATGCCCGAGCCGTTATCGCCGTAGACGGGCTTGGGCATGAAGGTGGCGGACTTGCCGTAGCTCTGCGCCACGTTGTGGATGCAGTACTTGTAGATCTGCATGTGGTCGGCAAGCGTGGTCAGCTTGTCGAACTTCATGCCGAGCTCGTGCTGGGCGGAAGCGACCTCGTGGTGGTGCTTCTCGACCTTCACGCCCATCGACTGCATCGCGGCCAGCATCTCGCCGCGCATGTCCTGGGCCGAATCCTGCGGCGGCACCGGGAAGTAGCCGCCCTTGGTCTGGATCCGGTGGCCGAGGTTGCCGCCCTCGTAATCGGTGAAGCCGTTGGTCGGCAGCTCAGTGGAGTCGAGCTGGAAGCCGGTGTGATACGGGTCGGCGCCGAACTTCACGTCGTCGAACACGAAGAACTCGGCCTCGGGGCCGACGAAGATCTCGTCGCCGATGCCGGTCGAGCGCAGATAGGCCTCGGCGAGCTTGGCGGTCGAGCGCGGATCGCGGGCATAGGGCTCGCCGGTGGAGGGCTCCAGCACGTCGCAGACGATCGACATCGTCGAGGCGGAGAAGAACGGATCCATGCAGGCGGTGGAGGGATCCGGCATCAGCAGCATGTCGGATTCGTTGATCGCCTTCCAGCCGGCGATCGACGAGCCGTCGAACATGGTGCCGTCCTGGAAGATCTCCTCATCGACCAGGGAGACGTCGAAGGTCACGTGCTGCCACTTGCCCCGCGGGTCAGTGAAGCGGAAGTCGACGTACTTCACGTCGTTGTCTTTGATGGCCTTCAGCACATCAGCGGCCGTACTCATCGTGTGCGTCTCCTCGGCAATGTCTGGAAGCGGGTGGCGGACTCTTCCCCCGAGGCGGGGGTGTCCTCGGCCGGCCCGCTCATGCGACTCGGCTGACCGTTGGGGTGACGGGGGATCCTGCGAGGGAGGTCGTCCGCCGCATCCGGGGCGCGAACCGCCTCACGGCAGCTCCCGGGCATGGGGAGCCTTCCCGCCGGGCCCGATGGCGCGGTGGGCGTTTCCTGCGAGACAATCGGCTCCTGATCCGGGCACCGTTCCCACTCCCGCCCCCGACCGGTCTGGCCGGCCGGCGCGGACGATATCGCCCAGGCTTCGTCGTTGCCACCCGTCCAAAGGCAAAAATCCGCGCCGCGTCGGGCCTTTCGAGGGATTTTGCCCCTGTCCTCGCCCGTGCGCGTGGTCGCATTTGCCGCAGGAACCATCGGCAGCTTCTTCTGGCGCTGGCACGCGAAATGCTAGACGGCGAAGCGGAGCGTGGGTCCGCAAGGGCAGCGTTCGGGGGTCGGGCTGGCGCCCTGCTCTTCGGTGGGTCGGCGTTCTCGGACCTGGCGGGCAAAACCCGCCGGACGCGGGGACGCCCACCGGAGAAGGCAGGCCGGAAAACGGCGCCGGTTCCGAAAAAGGTTTCGTCAGGACACGGATCCTCAAGGCACGAGAGACTCGGAATGACCAAGTTTAAGCTCGAGTACATTTGGCTCGACGGTTACACCCCGACTCCGAACCTGCGCGGCAAGACGCAGATCAAGGAGTACGATAGCTTCCCGACCTTCGAGCAGCTCCCGCTTTGGGGCTTCGACGGCAGCTCGACGCAGCAGGCCGAGGGCTCCTCCTCCGATTGCGTGCTGAAGCCCGTGCGCCACTTCCCCGATCCGGCCCGCACCAACGGCGTGCTCGTGCTGTGCGAAGTGATGATGCCGGACGGCAAGACCCCGCACCCGTCCAACAAGCGCGCCACCATCCTCGACGATGCCGGCGCCTGGTTCGGCTTCGAGCAGGAATACTTCCTCTATAAGAACGGCCGTCCGCTCGGCTTCCCCGAGACCGGCTACCCCGCCCCGCAGGGCCCGTATTATTGCGGCGTCGGCGCCTCGAATGTCGGCCCCGTGGCGCGCAAGATCGTCGAGGAGCATCTCGACCTCTGCCTCGCCGCCGGCATCAACCACGAGGGCATCAACGCCGAGGTGGCCAAGGGCCAGTGGGAATTCCAGATCTTCGGCAAGGGCTCCAAGAAGGCCGCCGACGAGATGTGGATGGCCCGCTACCTGCTCCAGCGCCTGTGCGAGAGCTACGAGATCGACATCGAGTACCATTGCAAGCCGCTCGGCGACACCGACTGGAACGGCTCGGGCATGCACTGCAACTTCTCGACGACGTTCATGCGCGAGACCGGTGGCAAGGACTATTTCGAGGCGATGATGGCGGCCTTCGAGCGCAACCTCGAAGACCACATGGCCGTCTATGGCCCCGACAACCACATGCGCCTGACCGGCAAGCACGAGACGGCGCCGTGGAACAAGTTCTCCTACGGCGTGGCCGATCGCGGCGCCTCGGTGCGCGTGCCCCACTCCTTCGTCAATAACGGCTACAAGGGCTACCTTGAGGACCGCCGCCCGAACTCCATGGGCGACCCCTACCAGATCGCCTCGCAGGTCCT
Organism: Methylorubrum populi; assembly: GCA_020741775.1. Lineage (GTDB taxonomy): Bacteria > Pseudomonadota > Alphaproteobacteria > Rhizobiales > Beijerinckiaceae > Methylobacterium > Methylobacterium populi_B. Next base: position 10,940 of record DYYG01000003.1, on the reverse strand, counting down.
GAAGACGATCTCCGAGGTTCCGCTCCCGAGCGAAGCCGCGCAGAAGGCCGTCGCGTAAGGCTCTCGAGGCCGACGATCGAGACTCGAAACAAGCCGCCCCCGTCGAAAGACGGGGGCGGTTTTTGTTCGAGCGCATTTGTTTGAGCTCACTTGCCGGCCAATTCCCATCGCCCTTGTGCTGAGGCGGCCGTGCGCGCGGCCCTCAGGCCGAGGGTGAAGACGGGAGACCGGGGGAGGCCGGCGCCTCACACTCCGAAAATCGACCAGCCGGTGCGTTTCACCAGCATCTCCAGGGCGATGCGCCCGAGATGAGAATTGCCCGCCGCATCCAACCCCGGCGACCAGACACAGATCGAAGCCTTGCCCGGCGCGACGGCCAGAATGCCGCCGCCGACGCCGCTCTTGCCCGGCAGGCCGACCCGGTAGGCGAAATCGCCCGAGCCGTCGTAATGGCCGCAGGTGAGCATGATGGCGTTGATCCGCCGTGCCCGCTCGGCCGAGATCACCGAATGCCCGGCCAGCGGGTGGAGCCCGGAATAGGCCAGGTAGAGCCCCGCGGTGGCGAGTTGGCGGCAGCTCATCGCGATGGCGCAATGGTGGAAATAGACGCCGAGCGTGTAATCGACCGGATTCTCGATTACCCCGAACGAGCGCATGTAATTGGCGAGCGCGGCGTTGCGGAAGCCGGTGCGCTTCTCGGATGCCGCCACCTTCTCGTCGATGGCGATGCCGTTGTCCTGCGCCAGGAACTGCATGAAGCGCAGAATCTCGCCCAGCGCCTCACGCGGCTGGTGACCCGACAGGATCACGTCGGTGACGGCGATGGCGCCCGCATTGATGAAGGGGTTGCGCGGGATGCCGTTCTCGCGCTCCAGCTGGACGATGGAGTTGAACGGGCTGCCCGAGGGCTCGCGGCCGACCCGGCGCCAGAGCCGGTCGCCGACCATGCCGAGGGCCAGGGTCAGGGTGAAGACCTTGGAAATGCTCTGGATCGAGAAGGGGATGTCGGCATCGCCCCCCACGGCGGCCCGGCCGTCGCCATCGATCACCACCAAGCCGAAAGCCTGCGGATCGACGCCGGCCAGTTCGGGGATGTAGCGCGCCACCTCGCCCCGGTCGGGCCGCGCCCGCATCTCCTCGGCGATGTCTCTGACGATGGTATCGAGATCGGGCACGGCGTCGCTCGGCTAGGGCGCTCCCAGCAGATCGCCCTGAAGACCGAATCTGGGGCGATCCGCTGGGTTTCTGGCTTTTGGCATCGTCTGCGTCCGAAAGCCGTGAACACCTTTCGGGACGATGCCCTCGGAGCGCGGACGGCGCTGGCCCTTCACGAAGCGGGCCAGCCCGACACCCTTCTCCGGGGCCGCCCGGATCAGATCGCGTCGGAGCCGGTCTCACCGGTGCGGATGCGGATCGCTTCCTCGATCGTCGAGACGAAGATCTTGCCGTCGCCGATCCGGCCCGTCTGAGCCGATTTGCGGATCGCCTCGACAGCGCCCTCGACCAGGGCGTCGGAGAGCACGATCTCCAGCTTCACCTTGGGAAGAAAGTCCACGACGTACTCGGCGCCGCGGTACAGTTCGGTATGGCCCTTCTGCCGGCCGAAGCCCTTCGCCTCGATCACGGTGATGCCCTGGAGGCCGACCTCTTGGAGCGCCTCCTTCACCTCGTCGAGCTTGAACGGCTTGATGATCGCCTCGATCTTCTTCATCCGGAAAAGCCCGATCCGTGCGCGTCTTTCACTTCCCTCTTTATCTACCATCGCCGTCGCGCGACCGCCACGGCGTTTTGACACCGCACTCCGGCAAGATGCGCGCGAAACAGGCAAATAAAGCGGAATATGTAGGCATTTTCGTCTCAAACGATTAAATTTAGGGCATATGGTGGATCCGTTACATGCATGAGCCGGTGGAACCCCGAGGAATGGCGAACCGCCTGCTCACCGTTGAGGCGATGCGCCGTGTCGATGCGGCGGCGATTGCGGGCGGCATTCCCGGCCTCGCGCTGATGGAAGCGGCCGGCGCCGCCGTTGCCGAGCGCGCCCGACGCCTCCTGCCGGAGGGAGGCCGGGTCCTGGTCCTGTGCGGCCCCGGAAATAATGGCGGGGACGGCTTCGTCGCCGCACGGCTTCTGGCGGAGGCCGGCTACAGGGTGGATCTGCGGCTGCTCGGCGAGCGTGGCGTCCTCCAAAGTGACGCGGCCCTGGCCGCCGAAGCCTGGACCGGCCCGGTCGGCCCGGCGGAGGCGGAGTTGGCCGCCGCCGACCTCATCATCGATGCCCTGTTCGGCGCCGGCCTCTCGCGCGATCTCGACGGGTTGGCGCGCGCGCTGGTGGAAGCCGTCAATCGGGCGGACTGCCCCGTTCTCGCGGTGGACGTGCCGAGTGGCGTCGATGGTGACAGCGGCGCGGTCCGGGGTGTCTCCGTGGCCGCAACCGAGACGGTCACCTTCGTCGCCCTCAAGCCCGGCCATCTGCTGCAACCGGCCCGGGCGCAATGCGGAGTGCTGCACGTCGCCGATATCGGCACGGGCGAAGCCGCCTTCGCCGCCGGCATCGCCGGGCAGGACAAAGCCCTGTTTCACAACCGGCCCGGCCTGTGGACGCTGCCCCGTCTCGCCGCCGCCAGCCACAAATACACCCGTGGCCACGCCCTGGTGCTGTCGGGCCCGGCCTATCGCACCGGCGCGGCCCGGCTCGCCGCACGGGGGGCGCTGCGGATCGGAGCGGGACTGGTGACGGTGGCCTCGCCGGCCTCGGCCCTGCCGGAGAACGCGGCCCATCTCACCGCCATCATGCTGCGCGCTTGCGAGAACGCCGACGATCTCGACGACATGCTCGCCGACGAGCGGCTGAATGCCCTGCTGCTCGGCCCCGGCCTCGGCACCGGTCCCGCCACCTGCGATCTCGTCGCGGTGGCGGCGGCGGCCGGTCGTGCCCTGGTGCTCGACGCCGATGCGCTCACGAGCTTCCGCAGCGAGGTCCGCACCCTGGCCCGTCACATCCGCGACGGCGAGGCCTCGGCGGTGCTCACCCCGCATGAGGGGGAATTCGTCCGCCTCTTCTCTGGGACCGAAGCGGTGGCTGAGGGCCTCGCCAAGACCGAACGGGCGGCGCGGGCAGCGCGGATCGCCGGTGCCGTCGTTGTGCTCAAGGGCGCCGACACCGTGATCGCCTCGGCGGATGGGCGCATCGCCATCAACGATCACGGCTCGCCACATCTCGGCACCGCCGGCTCCGGCGACGTGCTCGGTGGCCTGATCGCCGGCCTGCTGGCCCAGGGCATGGCCCCGTTCGAGGCGGCCTGCGCCGGGGTCTGGCTGCACGGCGATGCCGGGCTGCGCTTCGGGCCGGGTCTGATCGCCGAGGACATCCCGGAACTGATCCCGGCGGTGCTGCGGGATCTGGACGACCGGGGCTGACGGTCGGTCCCAGCGATCAGAGCGGATGCAAGACGGCTACTTCGCCGGACGCGGGCCGGCCTCGCGCGCCCGCGCCGCGGCCGCCTCCGTGACGATCCCCTCCCCTGCATTCCGGGCAGGCGCCGGCGCGAGAAAATCCCAGGCCTTCTGGCCCTGGAGCGTCGGGGCCGGTGCCCGCGCCGGCGAACCTGCCTCGAAGCCCTGCGCCAGGGCGGGGCTCGCGACCATCACGGCAAGAACGGACAAGGCGATTCGTATGTTCATGGCCGAAACCTTTCGAGCAGCCTGCACTCGAAGGAAGATCGTCACTGCCCTGCCAGCCATCAATAGCAGAAGCTCGCTTCATCGCCCCATAGATGAAGGTTGGGCCGCAGAGCCCGTCGCGGCACGGGGTCGGTTCGTCCGGCTCCGCTTTCATGCCGGCGCAGCGTCCTAGCTTTCGGCGATGACGGCGCGCTGTCGGCCATAGAGGAGGTAGAATGCCACCCCGAGGGCGTTCCAGATGACAAACCAGGATTGGGTCTGCGATGGGAGGCTGAAGAACAGGTAGCCGCAGCCCAGGATCGTGACCGGGCCGATCAGCCAAGGCGCTGGGGCACGGAACGTGCGGGCGGCGTCCGGGGCGCGGGCCCGCATCACCAGCATGCAGGCCGCGACGGCGATGAAGGCGGCCAGCGTCCCCGCATTCGCCAGTGCGGCGAGCTGGCTCAAGGGAATGAACCCGGCGAGCACGATGACGATGGCCGCGGTGAACAGCGTGATCCGAACCGGCGTGCCTCGAGACGACACCCGGGCCAACCGCTCCGGCAACATGCCGTCGCGGGCCATGGTGAAGAAGATGCGGCTCTGTCCGTAGAAGAAGGCGAGGATCACCGTCGGCAGGGCGATCACGGCCGAAGCCGCGAGATATTGCGCGACGCGCGGCCGGCCGAGTTCGCGCAGGATCAGCGCCAGGGGCTCGGGGCTGTCCGCGAACTGGCTATAGGCCACGGCCCCCACCGCGGCGACGGCGACCGCGACATAGATCAGAACGCAGGCGACCATCGATCCGACGATGCCGATGGTCAGGTCGCGCCCGGGATTGCGCGTCTCCTCGGCGGCGGTGGCGATGGCGTCAAATCCGTAGAAGGCGAAGAAGATGATGGCCGCCGCCGCCATGATGCCGCGCTCGACCCCATCGGCCTGCACGCTCTTGGAAAAGCCGAACGGGCTGAACGGTTCGAGATGGGCCGGGTCGAAGGCCGGCAGGGCACAGGCCACGAACATGATCAGCGCCGCGATCTTCACCAACACCAGAACGGCGTTGAGCGTGGCGCTCTCCCGCGTGCCGCGCAGCAGCAGCCCGGCCACGAGGACGATGATGCCGATCGCCGGAAGATTGACGATTCCGCCGGCCTCCGGCCCCTGCATCAGCGCCATCGGCACGCCGAGCCAGCCCGCCAGCAAGGGAGCCGCGTAGCCGGACCAGCCGACCGCCACCGCGCTCACCACCAGGGAATATTCGAGGATCAGGCTCCAGCCGACGATCCAGGCCGGAAGTTCGCCGAGCACGACATAGCTGTAGGTATAGGCGCTGCCCGAGACCGGAATCGCGGTCGCCATCTCGGCATAGGCCAGCGCCGCGCAGGCGCAGATCGTGCCGGCAATGGCGAAGGACAGGATGACGGCCGGTCCGGCCTTGCCAGCGCCCACACCGATGAGCGTCAGGATGCCGGTGCCGACGATGGCGCCGACCCCCAAAGCGATGAGATGCGGCCAGCCGAGGGTCCGGGCCAGCCGCCGCTCTCCGCCGCGCTCCACATGCAGGGGTTTGCGGCGAAGAAGGCTGGCTGTCATTCGGGCTCCTGTCACACCGTTGTACGGAAGCCTGCCGCGCGGCGACAGTCACGTCCTGGAGTAACGGAGAGGGCCGCTACTGGGAGAGACTCGCCCGCTCCGCCGCGAGGGCCTCGGCGCGCTTGCGCTCCTCCGGCTTGAGCCCGGCCGTGGCCTGATCGAGCGATTCATCCAAGCGGCCCTGCGCCGCGGCGGCGAGATTCCAGCCCGCCGCCTCGACGAGGTTCTTGGGCACGCCCCGGCCGGCGACGTAGAGCTTGGCGATGCGGTTCTGGGCGATGGCATTGCCGCGCTGCGCCGCGTGCAGGAAGTAGCGGGCGGCGCGGGTCTCGTCCTTGGCGACGCCGTCGCCGTTGAACAGCCGGATCGCGAACTCGACCTCGGCGCCGAGATCGCCGTTATCGGCAGCGCGGCGGAACCATTGCGCGGCCTGGGTCGTGTCGCGCGCGACACCCTTGCCCTGGAGATAGAGCACGCCGAGCGCGTATTGCGCGGCGGGAATCTCGGCCTCCGCCCCCTTCCGGAAATTCGCGACCGCCGCCGTCAGATCCTCCGGCTTGCCGGTGGCAAGCTGCATCAGACCGAAATTGTAGCTGGCGGTCGGCTCGCCCTTGCGCGCCGCCTGTTCGAGCCAGGACCGGCCGGCCTTCTCGTCCTTGGGCTGGCCGCGCCCATCCATCGCCATCAGCCCGAGGGAAGCCATGGCGTGGGCGTCGTTCTGCGCCGCCGCGAGCCGGTACCATTCGAGGGCGCGCTTCGGATCCTGCTTGACCCCGAGGCCCTGGTTGTAGAGCTCCCCGAGCAGCGTCATCGCCGCGGCGTCCTTCGGATTCGCCTCGATGCGCTTGGTCGCCTCGCGGAAGGCGGTGACGTAACGCCCGCGCTGATAGGCCCCATAGGCCGCGTCCGTGTTCGGACCGTCGACCGCAGGCCGGCCCGTATCGGCCTTGGCCGAATAGGGCGAGGGCAGTTCGCGCTTGAGATCGAGGCGCTCCGGCGTGGGTGATGCCGGCGCTGCGGGAGCCGTGAGCGCGGGAGCCTTCGGGGCGGCGCGCAGTGACACGGTGCTCGCGACGAAAAGGACCAGGACGCTCAACGCGCCGAGGGACACGCGCTCCGCGAAGGAGCGCGGCTTTCCCCGCGCGCCACCAACAGGCGCTGTCATCGGATCGTATCGAGCTGCGCCTGGGCCGCCCGCACCCCATCGGGGCCGGAGAGCCATAGGCCGCTTTCGAGCCCAATGAATTCGGCGCCCGTCGCGGCGAGGGGGCCGACCTCGTCGGCCGAGGCCGCCACGGCGATGCAGGGTGTCTCGAAGATATCCGCCCACCACGCCGCGCGCGCCCGGACGTCCTCCGCATCCGGCGCGGCACCGTCAGGGAAGAGGCCACCGAACATCAGGTAATCGACACCGGTCTCGCCCGCGACCATCGCCGCATCCCGCGAGCCGAGCACGCCGCCCGCCCCGAGGATGCGCCCGTCACGCAGGCGCCCGCGCAGATCGTGCAGCGTGGCCTCGTCCGCCCGGTCGAGATGGACCCCATCGGCACCGCCCCGGGCGGCGACGGAGACCAGATCTCCGCTAAAACCCGGAACGGCGACGAGCACCGCCGCGCCGCGCTCCTGGGCCGGAGGCGCCAGCCGCTTGACCAAGCCGATGAGGCTGCGCTCGTCGGCCGTGGCGAGCCGCAGGATCACCGCCGCCACGTCACCGGCGGCGCAGGCCGCATCGAGCGCCGCCGCCGTTGCGTCGGCCTCGGTCGCACCGAGACCGTAGGGAGAAAGAAGGGCGAGGCGGGGCCGTGGCGCCGCCGACTCTGTCTCGGCCATGGCTACGCGTCGCCTCAGGCGTCGATCTTCGGGTCGAGCGCGCCGCTGGCATAGCGCTTGGCCATGTCGGCCACCGAGATCGGGCGGATCTTGGAGCCGTTCCCGGCGGTGCCGAACTCCTCGAAGCGCTGCTTGCACAGCTTGGTCATCGCCTCCATGGCGGGCTTCAGATACTTGCGCGGGTCGAACTCGGCCGGGTTCTCGGAGAGCACCTTCCGGATCTGGCCGGTCATCGCCATGCGGTTGTCGGTGTCGATGTTGATCTTGCGCACGCCGTGCTTGATGCCGCGCTGAATCTCCTCGACCGGCACGCCCCAGGTCGGCTTCATCTGGCCGCCATACTGGTTGATGATGTCCTGAAGATCCTGCGGCACCGAGGAAGAGCCGTGCATGACGAGGTGGGTCGTCGGCAGGCGGCGGTGGATCTCCTCGATCACGTTCATGGCGAGCACGTCGCCGTCGGGCTGCTTGGTGAACTTGTAGGCGCCGTGGCTGGTGCCCATGGCCACCGCCAGCGCGTCGACCTTGGTCTCGCGCACGAACTTCACCGCCTCGTCCGGGTCGGTCAGGAGCTGGTCGTGGGAGAGGACACCCTCTGCGCCGTGGCCGTCCTCGGCCTCGCCCTGGCCGCTCTCCAGCGAACCGAGCACGCCGAGCTCACCCTCCACCGAGACACCGGCCCAGTGGGCCATCTTGGTGACGTTGCGGGTGATCTCGACATTGTAATTGTAGTCGGCCGGGGTCTTGCCGTCGGCCTTCAGCGAGCCGTCCATCATCACCGAGGTGAAGCCGTACTGGATCGCCGTGGCGCAGGTGGCTTCGTTGTTGCCGTGGTCGAGATGCATGCACACCGGAATGTGCGGGTAGATCTCGACGAGACCGTCGATCAGCTTGGCCAGCACCACGTCATTGGCATAGGCGCGGGCGCCGCGGCTGGCCTGGAGGATGACAGGGGAGTCGGTGGCATCGGCCGCCGCCATGATGGCGAGGCCCTGCTCCATGTTGTTCAGGTTGAACGCGGGCACGCCGTAGCCGTACTCGGCGGCATGGTCGAGGAGCTGCCGGAGGGTGATGCGTGCCATGAGTTCGATACCTCGTGCGATGGGGCCTCAACCGGGCCCGTCCCGTGCTGAGGCCAATATAGGTGGCGCCGCGCCGCGAGCCCGCGCCGCTCCGTTAAAAACTCCGGCGCAGGGCGCCGTTCACGCCGATTCCCCTCCCCGGCTGAGGGAGGGGTCGACGGCCGTCGTCAGCCCTTAGCCCGCAGCGCCTCGACGCCGGGCAGCTCCTTGCCTTCGAGCCATTCGAGGAAGGCGCCGCCGGCGGTGGAGACGTAGGAGAAGTCCTCGGCCACGCCCGCATGATTGAGGGCCGCCACCGTATCGCCGCCACCGGCCACGCTCACGAGCTGACCGGCCTTGGTGCGCCGGGCGGCGTGCTGCGCCACCGCCACGGTGCCGGTGTCGAAGGGGGTCAGCTCGAAGGCGCCGAGCGGACCGTTCCAGACCAGGGTGCGGGCCTCGTCGATGGCCCCGTCGATCGTCGCCATGGAGGCGGCGCCGACATCGAGGATCATGGCATCGGAAGGCACGGCCTCGACGGTCACGGTCTCGTTCTCGGCATTCGCCTTGAACTCGCGTGCGACCAGGGCGTCGACCGGCAGGATGATGGTGCAGTTCTTCTCCTTGGCCGCGGCCAGGATCCGGGTCGCGGTCTCGGCGAGATCCTTCTCGCACAGCGACTTGCCGATATCCTTGCCTTGCGCGTGCAGGAAGGTGTTGGCCATGCCGCCGCCGATCACCAGCATGTCGACCTTGGCGACGAGGTTTTCGAGAAGGTCGATCTTGGTCGAGACCTTGGCGCCGCCGACGATGGCGATCACCGGCCGGGCCGGGTTCTCGAGCCCCTTGGTCAGGGCATCGAGTTCCGCCTGCATCAAGCGCCCGGCATAGGCCGGCAACAAGCGGGCGAGGCCCTCGGTCGAGGCATGCGCGCGGTGGGCAGCGGAGAAGGCTTCGTTGACGTAGAGATCGCCGTTCGCCGCCAGCGCCTTGGTGAAATCCGGATCGTTCTTCTCCTCGCCCGCGTGATAGCGGGTGTTCTCGAGAAGCAGCACCTCGCCGTCCTTCAAACCCGCGACGGCGGAGGCGGCGGCCTCGCCAACGCAATCCTCACCGAAGGCGACGGGCCGTCCCAGCTTCTCGGAGAGAGTCGGCAGGATCGGCTTCAGCGAGTCCTTCGGGTCGGGCTTCCCCTTCGGCCGGCCGAAATGCGCCAGCAGGATCACCCGGCCCCCCTGATCGGCGATCTCGCGGATCGTCGGCACCACGCGCTCGATGCGGGTCGCATCGGTGACGCGCCCCCCCTCCATCGGCACGTTGAGATCGACGCGCAGCAGCACGCGCTTGCCCGCGAGCGGGCCGGCATCGTCGAGGGTGCGGAAATCCGTCATGGGCGCTTCTGGTTCTTCTTAAGGGTTGGAGGCCGGAGGCGTCGAAGGCGTGGTCTGGGTCTGGCCGCCGACGCTGTGCGGCAGCATCCGGTCGAGGTTCAGCCGCTGCACCGCGACCATCAGGGCAACCGTGAGCACGGCGGTGATCAGGGCGGTGAGCACCAGGGCTCCCGTGCCGGGCAGGCGGCTGACCCGGTCGGACAGGCCGCGCACCTCGCTGCGCAGGGAGGAGAGATCGGCCTGGCGGGCGGCCTCGTTCATGCGGGTGGAGGCGGACTCGACCTTCTCCTCGACCCGCGAGAGCAGGGCCTCGGAGCGGGCGTATTTGTCCTCGATGCGCGCCGTCTTGTCCTCGATGCGGGCGAGCTGGTCGGCGTGACTCACCGGACCGGAGGACGGCAACTCGGCCCGGCCGACGCTCGGCTGAGACGGGGCGACGGCCGGCTTCGCGGCGGAAGGCGGCGTGGGAGCCGGGGTCGCGGGAATGAACTCGGTCCCGGAAGGCTTGGTCGGCGAGGCTTCGGTCATCGCGTATCGCACCTTGGCTTCGGCGAGGAGCCCTCGCCTGGGATCTCGAAGGCTTTGCGTGTCGCTCGCCGGAGATCCGCCGCGCGGCTTCCCTTCGGAGAAGGTGGAAGCGGCATGGGTCTTCCGGTGAGGCACGCGGGAGGCGGCGGGCGGTTTCGCCCGCCGCCTCCCCGGCGGAGAAGCTAGGGCGTCAGATCAGCTTGGCCATGGCCACGGCGGTGTCCGCCATGCGGTTCGAGAAGCCCCACTCGTTGTCGTACCAGGACAGGATGCGCACGAAGGTCCCGTCCATGACCTTGGTCTGGTCGAGGTGGAAGGTGGACGAGTGCGGATCGTGGTTGAAGTCGATCGACACGTTCGGCTGGTCGGTCACGCCGAGCACGCCCTTGAGCGGGCCTGCGGCGGCCGCCTTGATCGCCTCGTTGATCTCCTGCACCGAGGTCTCGCGCTTGGCGGTGAAGACGAGGTCGACGGCCGAGACGTTCGGGGTCGGCACGCGGATCGAGGTACCGTCGAGCTTGCCCTTCAGCTCCGGCAGCACGAGGCCCACCGCCTTGGCGGCGCCGGTCGAGGTCGGGATCATCGACATCGCCGCGGCGCGGGCGCGGTAGAGATCCTTGTGCATCTGGTCCAGCGAGGGCTGGTCGTTGGTGTAGGAATGGATCGTGGTCATGAAGCCACGCTCGATCCCGACCGCCTCGTTCAGCACCTTCGCCACCGGGGCGAGGCAGTTCGTGGTGCAGGAGGCGTTGGAAACGACGAGGTGCTCGGACGAGAGCAGCTGGTGGCGAAGGTGCTGAACGAGGCGGTCGGGATCGAGCGTGGCTTCATGACCACGATCCATTCCTACACCAACGACCAGCCCTCGCTGGAC
>DYYG01000002.1 GCA_020741775.1 Methylorubrum populi | reverse complement strand
GCCCATGCGTTACGCCCTTAGCCTGCCCGTCGCCGTGATGGCCCTCGTCGCCGCCGGTCCCGCTCTGGCGGTTACCTGCAAGGACGACATCTCCACGGTGGAGCGGCGGCTCAACAGCGCCGGGGCGGAGCAGGTGACCGGGCAGGAGCCGGCGGGCGGTGCGACCTCGTCGCCCTCGCCCAAAGCCCTCGATAAGCCGCCGGCTGGTGCCCCGTCCGATCCGTCGACCAAGCCGACCAAGGCCGGAATCGAGGAAGCGCGCAAGCTTCTCGCCAAGGCTAAGGAGCAGGACAAGGCCGGGCAGGAGGCCGCCTGCCAAGCCACCATCACGCAGGTGAAGGAGAAGGCCGGCGCGCTGCCGTAGGGCGTCGTCCCGAGGGGCGACGCATCGCGCTGTCGCTGCCGCTGTCATGTGAAGGGTCCGGGTCCGCGCTCTGGCGGTCCCGGACCCTTTCCCGTTCGAAGCTCTGAGATCCTCAATACGCGTTGTCGGTCTTGAAGAGCGCGCGCGGCGTTTTGAGCAGGATCCGGAGGTCGAACAGGATCGACCAATTCTCGATGTAGTGCAGGTCGTACTCGACGCGGCGCTGGATCTTCTCGCTGGTATCGGTCTCGCCGCGCCAGCCATTGATCTGCGCCCAGCCGGTGATGCCGGGCTTGACCTTGTGGCGGGCGAAGTAGCCGTCCACCACTTGATCGTAGAGGGTGTTGGCCGCCTTGGCCTGAAGGGCGTGCGGGCGGGGGCCGACCAGCGACAGGTCGCCGCGGATCACGTTGAAGAGCTGCGGCAGCTCGTCGAGGGAGGTCTTGCGGATGAAGCGGCCGACGGGCGTCACGCGGGCATCGGTCTTGGTCACGAGCTTGGCGGCGCTGGTGTCGCATTGATCGACATACATCGAGCGGAACTTGAACACCTCGATCAGCTCGTTGTTGAAGCCGTAGCGCTTCTGCCGGAACAGCACCGGGCCCCGCGAGGTGAGCTTCACCGCGACGGCCACCGTCATCATCACTGGCGAGAGGGCCAGCAGCAGAACGAAGCCGACAAGGCGATCGAACAGACCCTTCAGGATCACGTCCCAATCGGCCAGCGGCTTGTCGAACACGTCGAGCAGGGGGACGCCGCCGAGATAGGAATAGGCTCGCGGCCGCAGGCGCAGCTTGGTCGCGTAAGCCGACAGACGGATATCGACCGGCAGGACCGACAGCTTGGCCAGCATCTGAAGAATGCGCGCCTCGGCCGAGATCGGCAGGGTGAACACCACCAGATCGACGGGAGAGTGGCGGGCATAAGTGACGAGGTTGTCGATGTTCCCGAGCTTGGGATAGCCCGCGACATGGCTGCCGGAACGGGCGTCGTTGCGGTCGTCGAAAATGCCGACGATGCGGATGCCGCTGTTGCCGCTGGCGTCGAGCGCACGGATCAGCTCCTCCGCCGCCGGCCCGCCGCCGACGATCGCGGTGCGGCGGTCAAAGCGGCCACGCGCCATCTGAGTTTGAACGAAGGTCGCAAGGCCGGCACGTCCGGCAAGGAGCAATCCGAGGCCGGTGGCATAGTAGCCGAGGAGCCAAATTCGCGAGTAGTGGTCGGCGATCTTGCCGAGCACCATGGCCGCGGCAACCATCAGGAAGGCGATCGACCAGCCGGTGGCGAGTTTGAAAGCGGTCTTCGGCAGGTCCCGGAAGGCGCCGATGCGATAGCTTCCGGAAGCCTGAAACAGGCCGAGCGCCGCGAGGGATACAGCGAGGATCGCCGCCGTGTAGCGCGGGGCGAGGGGAACGACCCCACGCAGCAGGGCCTGATGCAGGGCGAAGCCGAGCAGGAACAGCCCGCAGAATTCCGCAAGCCTGACGCATCCGGCCAGAACGACCGGCGACAGCCAGGGGTTGGGCGTTTCATGAGGGCTCGGAGGCGAGGCGGCAGGACCAGCGTAGCCATCCGCCTGATGCAGGGGCAGGGGCGGCGGCACCGGGGTGACGGCGCTGGCTTGATCGGCCGCCTTCAGCAGGTCACGGACGTCGATGACACTCATCGAATTGTTCCACGTGAAAACCGTAGGCCGTCCGGCTGCGAAGTCTGCCGGATGAACCTTCACGAAATCCTAAAGGGATGAGAAAGGCGGTGTTGGATGCTGGAACAGCCGCGCCGCCTTGAGCCGGGACCACCGCTCACGCGCGCGCCGGGATGGGCACGGCCTCAAGGCCGCGCTGATGCAGGGCGGCGGCGTACCCGCACAGAACGTCCACTGCCATGCGGTTCATGGAGAAGCGTGTGCGCAGCGAGGCGCTGAGGGCCTGCGCGCGGCCTCGCCGCTCTTCCGGCGTCTGATGGAGGATTCGGGCAATGGCTTCGCTCAGGGCGACGCAATCACCGGACGGAACGAGATCTTCCGAGAAGGCACCGAAGATCTCCGGAATGCCACCGACATTGGTGGCCACGAGCGGCTGACCGGCGGCCGCAGCCTCCAGCACCACGTAGGGGAGGGACTCTGCCAGGGACGGCACCACCATCACCCGGCCTCGCCCAAGCACCGGCCGAATCGCCTGCGGCGGCTCGAAAGCGATGGCGTGTCGGAGCCCCTGATTCTCGGCCATGGCCGCCAGACTTTCGGTGTCGGGGCCCGATCCGACCATCAGAAGGCGCAGGTTATGTCCCTGCGCCCGAAGGTGGGCGAGGGCCCGCAACAGCACCGGAAGGCCCTTGGCTTCGCGCAGTTCACCGACATAGACGAGGTCGAACGGGTCCTTCGCTGTCTCGACCGGAGCGAACTCGGCTTCCGAGATACCGTTATGGACGATGCGCGCGAGGCGGGGCGGGCCGCCGGCATAGGCCGCGTGACGAGAGGCGACATACTCGCTCTCGAACAGGAACAGGTCGGTGCGGTGGGCCATGATCCGCTCGGCCGCCATGTAGATCCGGTGCAGCGGCGTGCCAGGCCGATAATTGTAGCTGCCGCCGTGGGGGGTATAGGCGCGGATCACCCGCCGGCCGGCGCTGCCGAGGGGCGCGAGGCGGGCGAAGACACCGCCTTTGGCGCCATGCCCGTGCAGCACCGTGGCGCCGGTGGCGAGGGCCTGCGCCCGAACCGTCCTCAGGGCCCGGAGATCGCTCACATCCGGATTGCGAACCATGGGCACGCGCAGAACGCCGAGCGCGAGATGCGGGGCCAGATCTCTCAGGGCCTGTTCGGCCCGCTCTCCGCCGGTCGAGGCATCGCAGATCAGACCGACCGCATGGCCCTCCGCTGCCTGAAGGCGGGTTAGATCGACCACGTGCCGGAACAGGCCGCCGACCGGGGCGCGGAACACGTGCAGAATGCGAAGGCCTTGCCCTGTCCGGCCGACAAGGGCGGGGTCCGCCACGGACGCCACGGCGTGGGAGGGCAGGGGAGCGGCGAGAGGGGCGGCCACGACGAGCGATCTCCGCGAGGCGCCTCAGAGGGCCCCGATCAGAGTGAGATCGCCACAGCGCGGTCAGCGACGGGTTAAGAGACGGCCAGAAATTCGGGCGGAAGGGTCATCGCACCGATCTGCCACCGCCTTTCAAGTAACTCGGTTAGGTATCCATGAACGCGGTTCGGGCCGACTTAGAAGAACCGCTCTTTGATGACGATGGTATCGCCCGGACGCACGGGATAGGACATCGGGACGATGCCGTTGATCAAACCACCTTTTCCATCGCGGGTCAGGACTGCGTAATCGCGAGCCGCCCGCGGACCAAATCCTGCGGCGATTGCCACCGCAGTTTCGACGGTCATCCCGTTGACGTAGGGGTACTGGCCCGAGGTCGTCACCTCGCCCAGGATGTAGAACGGCCGATAGGCATCGACCTCGACGGTGACATGGGGCTCGCGCACGTAACCCGCCGCGAGCTTCGACTCGATCAGCCGCGCCGCCTGGGCCGTGGTTTGGCCGCCGACCTGTACCGTACCGATCAAGGGCATCGCGATCCGGCCGGCCCCATCGACGGCGTAGATGTTGGACAGGTTGTCCTGCCCGAACACGATCACCCGCAGCTTGTCGCCGGCGGCCAGGGAATAGCGCGCGCCGATGGAGCCGGTGCCGGTGGCGTCGAGATCCGCCGTACGGAAATCCGGCCGCAGGCAACCGCCGAGGGCGAGGACGGTCGGGAGGGCCAGAAGGAATGCGCGCCGATGCATCGCCATCGCCGTTGTGGTGAACCTCGGCCTTTCTCTAAGTTCATATGGTTAATGAAAGCTGATCCGGCCGGGCCGCTGACGATCCTGGTTTGCAAAGCGGAACGGCGGGGCGGGCAGAACGGGCGAGGTCGTCAAGGGGGCGAGCGCCCTTTAACGGGAAGTCAACCTTAACGTCGGCTACTGGCGCCCTACGGATCGATTGCTTCGATCCCGGTCCTGCTTGCGTAAAGACTGCCCATGCCCCGCCTCAGGCTGTCGACCGATCCATCTCCTCTCTCGTCCGGTGGCCCCGGCGGTCCCGGCGAAGGGCTGGCGGTCGGGCAAATCGGTGGCGTGCTGCGGCGGTCCTGGGCCTGGATCGCGGTGCCGACGTTCCTTGCGGCCCTCGGCGCGGGCGTGTTCGTTCAGGTCGTGACCCCCCGTTACACCGGCGAAGCCAAGGTTCTGCTGGAGAGCCGCGACCCCTCCTTCGCACGCAACGCGGCCGAGCGGGCCGAGCAGGCCCAGCCGATCGATGAGCAGGCCGTCGCGAGCCAGGTGCAGGTCGCGATGTCCCGCGATCTCGCCCGGGAGGCGATCCGCCGGCTGAAGCTCATCGGCAATCCGGAATTCGATCCGCAGGCCGAGGCCGCCTCGCCGATCCGTCGGACCTTGATGTTGCTCGGTCTCGCGTCCTCGCCGATGGAGCGCGCGCCCGAAGACCGAATCCTGGACACTTATCTCGATCACTTGCTGGTCTATCCGGCGGGCAAGTCCCGGATCCTCACCGTCGAGTTTCGCTCCCGCGATCCTGAGCTCGCCGCCCAGGGGGCCAATACGGTGGCGGAGCTCTACCTCGACTCGCTGGCGGCGGCCTCGGTCGATACCGCCCGCTACGCCTCGACCTGGCTCGGCAACAATATTGAAACCCTGCGCTCGCGCGTCGCCGAGGCCGAGGCTCAGGTCGAGGCCTTCCGCGCCAAGAACGGTCTGATCGGCGCGAGCGGCACCGCCGCCACCGCGCCGCTCTCGTCCCAGCAGCTCGCCGAACTGTCGAGCCAGCTCTCCCAGGCCCGCACGGTCAGCGCCGACCTGACCACCCGCGCCAAGCTCCTCAAGGACATGATCAAGGAAGGCCGTGCCTTCGAGATCCCGGACGTGGCCAACAACGAGCTGATCCGGCGCACTGTCGAGAGCCGGATGGCGATGCGGGCGCAGCTCGCTCTCGAATCGCGCACGCTGCTGCCGGCCCATCCCCGGATCAAGGAGCTGACCGCGCAGGTCCAGGATCTGGAAAGCCAGATCAAGGCCGCCGCCGAGCGGGTTGTGCGCACCCTGGAGAACGACGCCAAGATCGCCAATGCCCGGGTCGAGAGCCTGCGGGCGACGGTCGAAGGGCAGCAGGACATCGTCGCCAAAGGCAATAGCAGCGAGGTCCAGCTGCGCGCCCTGGAGCGGGAGGCGAAGTCGCAGCGCCAGCAGCTCGAATCCTATCTCGCCCGCTACCGCGAGGCCGCCGCCCGCGATGCCGAGAATGCGAGCCCGGCGGATGCCCGCGTGATCTCCCGGGCGGTCGTGCCCGATCTGCCGTCCTTCCCCAAGAAGCTGCCGATCGTTGCCTTCGCCACCATCCTGACCTGCCTGCTGGCAAGCGCCGCTGTCGTCGGCCGCCATCTCCTCGTCACCCCACCCGGCCCCGGCGGCGGGCGCTTCGAGGACGATGGAGAAACCTACGCCCAAGCCGCACCGCGAGCCGCATCGGGAGAGCCGCCCCGCGATTTCTATCCCGAGCCCGAGCCAGCCTCCCGCCGCCGGCCCGCGCATGAGCCCTTCTACGGCCCCGTCTATCCTGCCTCGGCGGCGGAGCGGTTCGCCCCGGCCATGGCCTTCGCCCATTCCCTGCGGGCCACGGCGACGGTCCACCATCCCGTCTTCGCCAGCCCGGCACCGCCCGGAGCCGAGACGGCGTCGCACCGGGACGGAGAGGGGGCGAACGTTCCCCCGAAGTCGTCCGCCTCTTCCGCTGACCTGTCCGGGCTGATCGTCCGGCTCCAGCAGGGGGGCGTGCACCAGGACGGCAAGACGGCCAAGGGCGGCTGCGTGCTCGTGGTCGAGACCGGGCAGGCCGAAAATGGCTCCGGCCTGACCGCGGACCTCGCCCGCCTGCTCGGTTCCCGCGGCCTGATTCTGCTGGTCGACGTCAACGGTGCGGCCGGCGGCTATTCCGAGCCGGGTCTGACCGATCTCGTCGCCGGTGCGGCCGACTTCCCCGAGGTGATCCAACCCGTGCGCGGATCGCGGCTGCACACGGTCAAGCGCGGCTTCGCTCCCCTCGACGTGCTGCTGGAGGAGCCTCAGGGCTTGGCCATCAGCTTCAACGCCCTGGCCCAGAGCTACGATTGGGTGCTCTGCCGGCTCGATACCTCTGCGGGGCGGGCCGCGGCCGATCTCGTCACTGCGGTCGGGCCCTGCATGGATTCGATCGTGATCGCCTCCGATGCGGAGGCCGATGACCCGGCCCTGGTCTCGCTCTATCGCCGCGCCAAGGAGGCCGGGACGCGTCAGGTGCTGGTGGCCCGCAACGGCACCGAGCCGATGCTGGAGGCGACGCCGCTGCGGCTCTCCGCCTGAGGCGCGGGCGCTCTGTCGAACGGACGGAGAAAGGTGTTTTCGCTTCGGCTCTCTCCTGAGCGGCGGTGGTTCCGCCGGCTCTGATCGGAGAGAGGCCGGCGGAACCGCCGAGCCTCGCTAGGGGGGGCCGCGTATGACCCGGCGCCTGGACCCTGCTCCTTCGGCGAAGCCGGCGCCTTAACAAAGCTTGCGGCGATGCCGGCGTGGAAGACGCCTATCCCCAGAATTCATCGGTCGCTGCCGAGGGGGCGCCGTGTCGGGGCGAACCAGAATTGTGTGGCCGGCGCGTCATCCTGAAGGCCGGAGCCAGGGCGATGCGCCACGCCTTCGTTCTGATCCCAAGCCCTTCCTGACACCGATGGCAGTCCTTCGGGGGCGATGCTCAAAAGCCGTTCCGACCTGACGGCAGCGGGCTAACCTCCGCTGCGTCGATAGCCTGCTCTAGAACGGCAGCTTCATGCCGGGGGGCAGAGGCAGACCCTTGGTCAGCTCGGCCATCTTCTCCTGCGCCATCGCCTCGGCCTTGGCTCGGGCATCGTTGCAGGCAGCGACGATCAGGTCCTCCAGAATCTCGCGCTCGTCGGCGACCATCAGGCTCGGATCGATCGAGACGCCGAGCACCTGCCCCTTCGCGGTCATCCGCACGCTGACAGCCCCGCCGCCGGAGGCGCCCGAAACCTCGACCGCCTCGAGTTCCGACTGGAGCGAGGCCATCTTCTCCTGCATGGCCTGGGCCTGCTTCATGATGCCCATGAGTTCGCGCATGGTCGGTCCGCTCCGGTTCCGGTGGAGAAAAACTGTACTGGCCCCACTTAGGCGCGGGTGTCGGCTCCCGCCAGGGTCGTGGCAGGCTCAGGCGTCCTCGTCGTCCACTTCTTCGGGAGGCGGATCGGCGGCGCCGGCTCCCGCCGCGAGGTCGGTGAGATCTCCCTCCGGGGCCTTGTCCCGGACATCGACGATCTGCGCGCCTGGGAAACGGCTCAACACCTCCCGCACCAGCGGGTGGGCGGCGGCATTCTGGTGCCGGGTCTGCTCGGCTTGGCGGACATTCTCCGCGAGCGTCGGCGCGCCCTGTTCCTTGGAGACCGCCACGACCCAGCGCCGCCCGGTCCAGGCGTCGAGCGCCCGGGCGAGGTCGTTGGCCAGAGTGGCCCGGCCACCCTGGGCGAGGCGGAATTCGATGCGGCCCTCCTCGAAGCGCACGAGGTGGACATCCCGCTCCAGCGCCACCTTCAGGGCGATGTCACGGGCCGCCTCGGCCTGGGCGACCACATCCTCGAAGCGCCCGAGGCGGGGCCCGGCGGGCTCGGCCGGAGCCGGACGGGGCGTCGCCTCCGGCAGGGAGGCGGTCACGGGGACCGAGGTCAGGGCCGGACGGGGCGGGGGGGCCATCTGCAGCGCCGCCGAGCCGTGGGACAGCATCGCGCCAGGGCCGCCGTCACGCCCGAGGCTGGGGCGGGAAGCCGGAGGAGCCCCGCCCTCGGAGCCGGCGATATCGGCCCGCAACTGGCGCAGGGCCTCGTCCGGTGTCGGCAGGTCGGCGGCATAGGCGAGCCGCACGATGGCCATCTCCGCCGCCGCGAGCGGCCGCGGGGCGGCCTGCACCTCCGGCAGGGCCTTGAGCAGGATCTGCCAAGCCCGCGACAGGGCTCTCACCGGCAGGCGCCCGGCGAATTGGACCCCGCGCACGCGCTCCGCCTCGCTCAAGGTCGGATCGGCCTCCGCCCCCTGCACGAGCTTGAGCCGGGTGACGAGATGGGTGAAGCCGGCGAGATCGGAGAGCACCACCGCCGGGTCGGCGCCGGCATCGTATTGCGCGCGCAGTTCGGCGAAGGCGGCGGGCACGTCGCCGCGCATCACTGCCTCGAACAGATCGACGATGCGGGAGCGGTCGGCGAGGCCGAGCATGTCCCGCACGCCGGCGGCGGTGACGGCGCCCGCCCCGTGGGCGATGGCCTGGTCGAGCAGCGAGAGCGCGTCGCGCACCGAGCCCTCCGCCGCGCGGGTAATGGCGGCGAGGGCCTCGTCCTCGGCCTCCACGGCCTCGGCCGCGCAGATCTTCTTCAGATGCGCGGAGAGCACGTCGGCCTCGACCCGGCGCAGGTCGAAGCGCTGGCAGCGCGACAGGATCGTCACCGGCACCTTGCGGATCTCGGTGGTCGCGAACACGAATTTGGCGTGGGGCGGCGGCTCCTCCAGCGTCTTCAGGAAGGCGTTGAACGCCTTCTCCGAGAGCATGTGGACCTCGTCGACGATGTAGACCTTGTAACGGGCCGAGACCGGCGAATAGCGGATGCCGTCAATGATGCCGCGCACGTCGTCGATGCCGGTATGCGAGGCGGCGTCCATCTCCAGCACGTCCATGTGCCGGGATTCCATGATCGCCTGACAATGCAGGCCGAGTTCCGGCATGGACACGGTCGGGCCGGTTTCCGGCTGGCCGGTGCGGACGTAATTGAGGCCGCGGGCCAGGATGCGGGCGGTGGTGGTCTTGCCGACCCCGCGCACGCCGGTCAGCATCCAGGCCTGGGGAATGCGGTTGGCCGCGAAGGCGTTGGCGAGGGTGCGCACCATGGCGCCCTGGCCGATCAGATCATCGAAGGTCTGGGGACGGTACTTCCGGGCCAGCACCCGGTAGGGCGTCGCGGCCGGCTCCGGGGCGGGCATGCCGGGCAGGCCCGGCTCGTCGGGGAACGTGCCGTGCGTCTCGTCCATGCCGCCGTTCGGACTTTTGGGAGAGGCTGGCCGCCCGGGCCGCGGGCGGCGAAGGTGGGAGGCTGGACAAAGACCCGCTCGGTCTCGTTAGGGCTGCTTCCTTCCGGACCTGACCCGGTTGGCGAGTGAAACGTCCCTCGCCAACCTCCCGCGCCGTATATGACGGCAGCCGCGCCGGGATGCAAGCGGGTGCGCGCCGGTTGCGAAGGACGATCCGCGCGGCCATGCTCCGCTCCGGATCGAGGAGGACACATGCCGACGACCCTGAACCGGATGTCCGCTGCCGGGCTCGCCGTGTTCGCGGGCCTGTCCCCGCCCGCCTTCGCCGAGGAGGGTGCTTCTGCGCGGGAATGGCAGGGGCGCTATCGCTACGAACACGCGGCCGGGCGCACCGCCGGGGGGACCGGCATCGCCGTGACCTACGATCTCACCCTCGGGCCGCCCGGCACCCGCGGCGGCTGCGTCCTGTCGATGGCGGGCTTCCAGACCGACGAGCGCCTTCTCTGTCAGACGCAGAGGGAGGGGGACGGCCTCACGGTCACGTTTCACCGCTACCCGGATGGCCGGACGGTCAACAAATACGGAGTGGCGGTCTACCGGCCGGGCCAGCCCCTGTTCAGCCTCAGCCGGGAGGGGACTGGGCTCGTCACCCGCTGGCAGGGCCTTCGGCCCGATGGCCAGGCTGTGCCCGAGACCGGCTCGTTCTTCGCGAAAGCAAAGTAGCCCCGGGGAGGCGCGCTCCCCGGAGCCGGCCCCTCACTCGGCCTTGCGCTTCACGATCTCCAGGGTCTTCGGATCGAGC
This sequence comes from Methylorubrum populi, assembly GCA_020741775.1. Classification (GTDB taxonomy): domain Bacteria; phylum Pseudomonadota; class Alphaproteobacteria; order Rhizobiales; family Beijerinckiaceae; genus Methylobacterium; species Methylobacterium populi_B. Next base: position 15,652 of record DYYG01000002.1, on the reverse strand, counting down.
TTGAGGTCGAATTGCTTGCCGTTGGCGTCGATGGCGTCATCGACCTCGATCATGCCGTCGTCGAGCTCGATCTCCTTCCACTTGGTGAAGCCTTCCTTCTTCAGGACGTCCTCGACCTTGGCCTGTTGATCGGGCGGCAGCTTCTCGTCGGCGAGCGCGGGGCCGCCGAGCAGGGCGAGGCCGAGGGCGGCGGCAGCGAGAGGGCGAAACGACATGATACGCTCCGTTTAAGGAAGGGACGCCGGGCGAACGGGCGATTGTCCCGGGGGTTCCGTTCTTTTTGCCCGCTGGCTCAGCGCGCCGTGACCGGGACACCGGGCATCCTTCCGCCGCTCCGACATTCGCGATCAGAATATCAACTTAAGGTAGCGTCCTGGCCCTATAAATCCGCTCCGCGTCGGCTTTCTCCCGAGAGGAAGGGGCTTTACTCTGCAACCCTCGGGTCGGAGCTTGCATCTCAACATGGTCACGCGCGTCGCCACCGTCGCCTTCGAGGGGATCGAGGCGCGCGCCGTCGATGTGCAGGTGCAGATCGCGCCCGGCGCCGTGGCCTTCACCATCGTCGGCCTGCCCGACAAGGCGGTGGCGGAATCCCGCGAGCGGGTGCGCTCGGCGCTGATCGCCTCGGGGCTGGCGCTGCCGGCCAAGCGGATCACCGTCAACCTCGCCCCGGCCGACCTGCCGAAGGAGGGCTCGCATTACGATCTGCCGATCGCCCTGGCGGTGATGGGGGCCATCGGCGCCCTGCCGGCGGATGCGCTAGGCGGCTACTGCGTCCTCGGCGAATTGGCCCTCGACGGGTCGATCACGGCGGTGGCCGGGGTGCTGCCGGCAGCGATGGCCGCCAACGGGCGCGGCCTCGGCCTGATCTGTCCCGCCGCGACCGGCCCGGAGGCGGCCTGGGCGGCGGGCGACATGGACGTGCTCGCCCCGCGCTCGCTGATCCAGCTCGCCAACCACTTCAAGGGCAGCCAAGTGATGGCCCGGCCCCAGGCCGCCATCGCCGCCCCGGCCGGGCCGATGCCGGATCTGCGCGACATCAAGGGGCAGGAAGGGGCCAAGCGCGCCCTCGAAATCGCGGCGGCCGGCGGCCACAATCTGCTGATGAACGGCCCACCCGGCGCCGGCAAATCGATGCTCGCCGCCCGGCTCCCCTCGATCCTGCCGCCGCTGGGCCCGCGCGAACTCCTTGAAGTCTCGATGGTGCAGTCCGTGGCCGGGGAACTGAAGGGCGGCGCGCTCTCGAACCGCCGGCCCTTCCGCCAGCCGCACCATTCCGCCTCGATGGCGGCGCTGGTCGGCGGCGGCCTCGGCGCCCGGCCGGGGGAGGCCTCCCTCGCCCATGGCGGCGTGCTGTTCCTCGACGAGCTGCCCGAGTTCACGCCCCAGGTGCTCGATTCCCTGCGCCAGCCGATGGAGACGGGCGAGATCATGATCGCGCGGGCCAATCACCGCGTGACCTACCCGGCCCGGTTCCAGCTCGTGGCGGCGATGAATCCGTGCCGCTGCGGCATGGCGCTGGAGCCGGGCTATGCCTGCCGCCGGGGGCCGAACGAGCGCTGCGTGGCGCAATACGGCGCCCGCATCTCCGGGCCGCTGCTCGACCGGATCGACCTGCGGATCGAGGTCGCGGCGGTAACCGCCGCCGACCTGATCCTGCCGCCGCCCGAGGAAGGCTCGGCGGAGGCCGCCGCGCGGGTGGCGGCGGCCCGCACGCTTCAGAGCGCGCGCTATGCCGCCCTCGGTCTGCCGGCCTCCACGACCAACGCCACCTGCCCGGCGCCGGTGATCGAGACAGTGGCGGCGCCCGATGCCGAGGGGGCGGCGCTGATCCGCGAAGCGGCGGAGACGATGCGGCTCTCCGCCCGCGGCTTCCACCGGACGCTTCGGGTCGCCCGCACCCTCGCCGACCTCGACGGCGAGGCGACGGTGCGGCGGCTGCATCTGGCCGAGGCCCTGTCCTACCGGGCGCGGGGCGAGCGGCCGGCGGCCGCGGCCTGACGCCTCGCTGCGAAACACCAGCCGCGAACCGGCACCGACCGCGGCGCGCCGACCATTGCCACGTCCCTTCGCCGGGCACATAGTCGTGCACAATATGTCAGGGGCGCCCGGCCAGCCGGAACAGACCCCCGCGCGAGGGAGTGGGACGGTGGCGCATGGCACGCAGATGCGGCGGCATCTGTGCGGAATTCAGACCGCCTGGACGGATGCGGGCGAGGCGGAGGGCGCGGTCGCGGCCGTGGCGGCGGCCATCGACCGGAGCATCGTCGGCCACCTCATCGTCTTTTTCTCGCCGGTCTACGAGGCGGAGGTTCTAACTGCGTCCCTCGCCGCCCATTTTCCCGGCGTGGGCGTGAGCGGCTGCTCCACCTCCGGCGGCATCAGCCCGGCGGGCACCATCGAGCGCGGCCTCGTCGTGATCGCCTTTCCCCGGCAGGGGTTCCGCATCGTTTCGGGCCTGCTCACCCAGATCACCCGGCTCGATGTCGAGGGCGCCGCCTCCACCGTGCGGGGTTTGCGCCGCCTGCTCGACCAGGGCCGGCCGGAGGGCGTCGGCGGTCACCGCTTCGCCCTCTCGCTGATCGATTCCCTCGCCAATGCCGAGGAGACCGTGGTCTCCGCCGTGGCCTGGGCCCTCGACGGCATCCCCCTGATCGGCGGCTCGGCCGGTGACGATCTCGCTTTCTCCAGCACAATCCTGATCCGCGACGGGGTTCTCTGCCGCGATGCGGCGGTGATCCTGTTGGTCGAGACCGATTTCCCGATCCGCATCTTCAAGAGCGACAATTTCGAGCCGACGCAGCGCAAATTCGTGGTCACCGCTGCCCGCGAGGAGGAGCGGCGCGTCAGCGAGCTCAACGCCGAACCCGCCGCCCGCGAATACGCCATGGCGGTGGGGCTCGACCCGGAAAACCTCTCGACGATGAGCTTTGCCGCCTATCCCCTCGCGGTGAAGATCGGCGGTGAGTATTACTGCCGCTCGATCAGCCGGGTCGAGCCGGACGGCTCGCTGACCTTCTTCTGCGCCATCGGCGAGGGCGTGGTGATGACGCTCGCCCAACCCCGCGACATCGTCGAGGCGACGCGGGCGGAGCTTGAGGGTCTGGACGAGGCGCTGGGCGGGCTCGATCTGGTGATCGGCTTCGATTGCGTGTTCCGCCGGCTCGATGCCGAGAGCCGCCAGGTCCGCCACCGCATCGCCGACCTGTACAAGCGCTACGGCGTCGTCGGCTTCGAGACCTACGGCGAGCAGTACCGCGCGATGCACCTGAACCAGACCTTCACGGGGATCGCCATCGGCCGGGCCGAGACCCCATGAACCGCCCGACCCTCTGGATGGACCCGCCGCCGGAACCTCAGACCATCGAGTCCCTGAGCCTGCGGGTGGCCAAGCTCGAGCGCATCAATGCCTCGCTGATGGCGCATGTCGAGCGCACCATGGATCAGCAGGGCGGCGCCTACTCGCTGTTCCAGACCGCGATCATGCTGGAGGGCCGGGTCCGCGCCCGCACGGAGGAATTGACCGCGCTGATGCACAGCCTGGAGCGGTCCAACGAGGCGCTTCAGGCGGCCAAGGAGGAGGCCGAGACCGCCAACCGATCCAAGACCCGCTTCCTCGCGGCGGCGAGCCACGATCTGTTGCAGCCGCTCAACGCCGCCCGCTTGTCCCTCTCCGCGCTGACCGACCTCGCCCCCGGCCCGGAGGCGAAGGCGGTCGCCCGGCAGGTGGAGCGGGGGTTGGAGACCATTGAGGATCTGATCAAGACCCTGATCGACATCTCGAAACTCGATGCCGGCATCGTTCGCCCCGTGGTCAAGCCGGTGCGGCTCACCGACCTCGTCGCCGGGATCGAGGCGAGCTTTCGCCCCTTTGCCGAGCGCAAGGAACTGCGCTTCGTCACCCGCTGTGCCGACCTCGTGGTGGAGACCGACGGCCTCCTGCTGCAGCGCATCCTCCAGAACCTCGTCTCCAATGCGATCCGCTACACCGAGAGCGGCGGCGTGCTGATCGCCGCCCGGCGCCGGGGCGGCGCGACGGGCAAGCTCTGCCGGATCGATGTGGTCGATACCGGCCGCGGCATCCCGGAGCATGAGCGTGGGCTGGTCTTCGAGGAATTCTACCGGGGCGGGCACGATTCCGAGGAGGGCGGTGTCGGCCTCGGGCTCGGTCTGTCGATCGTGCAGCGCATGGCCTCGACGCTGCGCCACGACATCGCCCTGTATTCCCGCACTGGGCACGGCACGCGCCTGAGCCTGACCCTGCCGATCGCCGCGCAGCGCCCGGATGCGCAGGTGCCGCTCGCGCCGCTGGCGACGGCGCTGACGGGCGCACGGGTGCTCGTGATCGAGAACGACGCCTCGACGGCGGAGGCGCTGCAACGGCTGTTGCGCAACTGGGATGCCGAGGTGCGGGTGTTCCGCGATCTCGCCGGGGTGGTGACGGCCCTCGGCACCGGAATGGCGCGACCGGACGTGATGGTGATCGATTACCATCTCGACAACGGCGCCTGCGGCCTCGACGTGGTCGATTACCTGCGGCGCAACCGGGGCTGGGTGACGCCGGTGATCCTCACCACCGCCGATCACGGCGCCGATATCGCCGCCCAGGCCCAGGCGACCGGCGCCGAACTCGTCCATAAGCCGATCAAGCCGGCGCAGCTGCGCTCCCTGCTCGCCTACATGCTGGCGTGAGGATTGAGGACGCTCAGAGGGCGCTGAAGCGCCGCTCGCCCATCAGCCGGTCGCGCGCCCGGGCAACGAGGGCGGGGCGGATGCGGGCCACGTCCTCGGCATCGAGCAGCGGCGAGCCGGCGAGCGCCCCAAGATAAGCTTCCTCGCGGTCGTGGCAGAGGGACACTGCCTTGGTGGCGGCGAAGCTGCGGCTCGTGGTGCGGGCGTGCTCGGCGAAGGCCGCGTCGAGGCAGGCCTGCCACGCCGCGTGGCGCTGGCCCTCAGGACTCTCCGCCCGCGCCGGACCGGCAGCGATGAGGAGGAGGGCAGGAAGGAGGCTGGTGAGGACGCGACGCATGGGCAGGCGGACCCTGGGACGGCGAACCTGAGGGAAGCAGAGGGTTTTCCGAGGCCGCAGGGCTTTTCGGAAACCTCTCGTCAACCTTGGTCGCCAACCCGTTAAAGCCCGTTAACGCATGGCAGGGCGGCTCGGTCCCGATTCGGGATTCGTCCGCCCTGATCCGACGCAGGCTCAGCGGTTGGCGGCGGTGAGCGGCGAGGCGTCGCGCCCGAGGGCCACCCAGCCGACCGTGTCCTGGCTCTCGCGCTTGATGAAGGTGTAGCCCGTCTGGGTCCAGGGCAGCACCGCGCTGGTCTTGTTGTCGAGCACGAGGTCGCCGCGGTTGGTGAGGATGGTGAGAACGGCGTGGCCCTCGCCCTTCTCATCGATCACCACGGTCATCCGCATCGCCCGGCGCGGCAGGCCGGCTTCCACCAGCATGTGGCGCTTGAGCAGCTGGTAATCCTCGCAATCACCCCGCCCGTCCTCGGCGAGATCCCAGCGGTCGGCGGCGCGCCAATGCTCCTGATCGGTCACCGCCTCGATCGCCCGGTTGATCCGGCGGTTCACCGCGTTGATCGTCTGCCACAGAGCCGGGGTCAGGATGATGAGGGCCGGTTCGGTGCGGTCGACCGCGCATTCGCTGGCATAACGCTCGCAGAATTCGGCCCAGGCGGCGATCGGCCGGGCCGGGCCCACGATGGTGGCCGCCCGGCTCACGCCGGGGAGGGCGGCGGTGGTCTGCGCCTCGGCCTGTGGGGCCGGTGCGGCGAGGAAGGCCCCGGCCAGGGCGAGACCCGCGAGAAGGCGAGCCGTGAGAGCCTTACGGGGCCGGACGACACAGAGCGGGGAGAACGCGATACGCATGGCCCTGACCGAGCAGTTAAGCTTTCATTAATGAAGCTCTCACAGGCGTCGGGTTCCCGCAATCGGCAGGTTAAAAATCGGTTAACGCGATCGGTCTCATTTGAGCGAACGCAGCCCAACCATTTGGGGTATCGCGCGGAATCCGCTTCGTGTGAGGCTGCGAAACACACGCGGGCCTCCGTCACCCAGGCCGATGGTCCGGCCGGCATGGCAGCTGCTACGCTCGGCACCACCGCCGCTGGACCGAGATCTCCTTCCTCCGATGACGTCTGAACCGATCCCCGCCGCAGCCACGCAGCCCGCCGATCGCGGGCCGCCGGTGATCCGCACGGTGGCGATGCCCAACGACACCAATCCGGCGGGCGATATCTTCGGCGGCTGGCTGATGGCGCAGATGGATATGGCGGCGGGCAACGTCGCGGCGCGCCGGGCGCGGGGGCGCTGCGCCACCATCTCGGCGGAGGCGATGACCTTCCACCGGCCGGTCTTCGTCGGCGACGAGGTGACCTTCTATGCCTGGATCGTGAAGGTCGGCCGCACCTCGATGCGGATTCAGGTCGAGGTCTGGCGGCGGGAGCGGGAGAGCGAGGTCACCATGAAGGTGACGGAAGGGCTGTTCACCTTCGTCGCCATCGGCCCCGACCGCCGGCCGCGGCCGATTCCGGAGGCGGTGGAGGGATAGGGCCGCTCACGGCGGTCAGCGACCTCGCCGTGGGAGCGGGGCTGGAACGCTCAGTGCATCGTCAGCGTGGTGAGCCGGCGCGCGCCCGCGTGCTGGTGAAGGAAGGCGCTCATCTCGGCCAGCACCGGCGCCTTGCGGCGGAAGGTGACCGACAGGGAGAGCAGGGTGTCGGCGTGGTCCAGCCCTGGATAGACCCGCTCCTGCACCGGGACGCGGGCGGCGCGCAGACGCTCGGCGAGGCTCGCGGTGTTGCGGGGACGCACGGTGGTGTCGCCATCGCCGGTGGCGAGGAAGGTCGGCGGGGAATGAGGCCCGGCGAAGGTGACGGGCTGGGTCGCCTGCGGGTCGGGCGCCTGTCCGAACACGTCGATCGAGGTCTTCTGGTCGAAGGGCAGGAAGTCGTAGGGGCCCGACAGGCCCGCCACCGCCCGGATCACCCGCGGATCGACGCCGGCCCGGCGGAGATATCGCGGATCGAGCCCGAGCATGGCCGCGTTGTAGGCGCCGGCCGAGTGGCCCGCGAGCACGATCCGGCTCGGGTCGCCCCCCTGCGCGGCGATGTTGTCGCGCACCCAGGCGATGGCCGCGGCCCCATCCTCCAGGAAGTCGGGGAAGCGCGCTTTCGGATAGAGCCGGTAGTCCGGCAGCACGGTCACGAAGCCCTGCGCGGCGAGCGCCTGTGCGGCGAAGGCGTAATCGTCCTTGCTGCCGCTGCTCCACGAGCCGCCGTAGAAGAACACCAGCACCGGCGCCCGATCGACCGGAAGGGCCGGCACGAACACGTCGAGACGCTGGCGCGGATCCTCGCCATAGGCCGCGTCCCGGACCGCCAGGCGCCCCCCCTTGTCCCGCGGCCCCAGCGCATCGAACAGCGCCAGGGGCGAGCAGCCGCTGAGCCCCAAGGCGGTGAGCCCGAGGCAGACCAGGGAGACGAGGGAGACGAGGGCCTTGATCATGTGATCCGTGATTGACGCGTCCGTCGCGGCGGATTCATGGCCGCGCGGTGGCCGCGTTGGGAGTTATGTCCTCAGGACGATGCAGGCGCCGCCGACGCTGCGGATCTTGTGGCAGAGCCCATCCGCCGCGCCCCGGCTCTCGGCCGGGATGCGCACCCGGTAGAAGGTGCGGGTGCCACGGAAGCGCAGGCGCGTGCCTATGATCATCGGCCGCACCTCGCCGATCACGCTGGTATAGCGCGTCCGCGCCCGCTGGAAGCTCGCCAGGGCCAGGGATTTGGAAAAGTTTCCGGCCAGCTGCACGCCCCAGGGAGCGGCCGGGCCGCCCTCGACGGAGAGCGCGAAGCGGTCGCCGCGGGAGGGGATGCGCAGGGCCGCCGTGACCTGAAGGCAGCTCTGCGTCTCGGCCTCCGGGGCCGTGGGTTTCGCGGCGGGCTTGTCGTCGGATGGCTTCGCCGAGGGATCCCGGCCCTCGGGCATCTCGACGGTGGCGTTCGGCCGCCAATCCTCCGCCGGCCGGCCGGTGATGGCGATAACATAGGCCCGCGTCTCGGCGGGCAGGCCGCCGCTGCCGGCGAGCCAGGCCGAGACCCGCGCCGGGCCGCCGTTATAGGCCGCCGCCGCGAGGCCGAGATTGCCGAATTGCCGCTTGAGATCGGCCAGGAAATGCGCCGCGTGCGGAATCGCCTGCTCGGGATCGAACGGATCGGTCAGGCCGCGCTCCTTCGCCGTGCCGGGCATGAACTGCGCCACGCCCTGCGCCCCGGCCGGGCTCACCACGCCGACGCGAAACGAACTCTCGCGCCAGATCAGCCGGGTCAGGAACGGCACCGGCAGGCTGCGGGCCTTGGCCGCGTCCTCGATCAGCCGGCAGAGCGCCTGCTCCACCGTCTCGCTCTCGGGGGAGGGCGCCGCACGGGAGGGACCGGCGAGCACGGCGAGGGCGGCCGGCAGGAGGACGAGGCTGAGGCGGGACACCGGCGCTCATCTAGGGCGCGTGTTCGGCAAGGGGATGGCACCGCTTCGCCGATCCTCTTGGCCAAGACGATTGTCCAAGTCGATGGGCCAAGACGATCGGCGAAGACGATTCGCGCCGTCCATCCCACGCGCTATAACGCTGCGGCCCGTCCCCGGATGCCGGAAGGAGCGGGCCGTTTTTCGTCGCCGGGGTTCGATGTCCGATACGCTGCTGACCGTCGAGGATCTCTCGGTCGCCTTCCGGAGCGGTGAGCGCGAGACGCGCGCGGTCGACCGTGTCAGCTTCAGCATCGCCCGGGGCGAGACCCTGGCGCTGGTGGGAGAATCCGGCTCCGGCAAATCGGTGACCGCGCTCTCGATCCTGCGCCTCCTCGATGGCGCCGCACATCATCCCGGCGGGAAAATCCTGTTCAAGGGGCGTGATCTCCTCAGCCTGCCCGAGCGGGACTTGCGGGCGGTGCGGGGCGCGGACATCACCATGGTGTTCCAGGAGCCGATGACCTCGCTCAACCCGCTGCACACCATCCAGCGGCAGATCGGCGAGGTGCTGGAGATCCACCGTGGCCTGAGGGGCAAGGCGGCCCGGACACGCATCCTCGAATTGCTCGACCTCGTCGGCATCCGCGACGCGGAGCGGCGGCTCGGCGCCTATCCGCATGAATTGTCGGGCGGGCAGCGCCAGCGGGTGATGATCGCCATGGCACTTGCCTGCGAGCCGGACCTGCTGGTCGCCGACGAGCCGACCACCGCCCTCGACGTGACCGTTCAGGCGCAGATCCTCGCCCTGCTCGCCGACCTGCAGAAGCGGCTCGGCATGGCGATGCTGTTCATCACCCACGATCTCGGCATCGTGCGTCGCATCGCCGATCGAGTCTGCGTGATGCTGGCCGGCCGGGTGGTCGAGGCAGGCCCGGTGGATCGGGTCTTCACCCGGCCCCAGCACGAATACACCCGGCGGCTTCTCGCCTCCGAGCCCACCGGCCGGGCCAATGCCGTGCCCGCCGACGCGGCGGAACTGGTCGAGGCCGGCCCGATCAAGGTCTGGTTTCCGTTGAAGGCGGGGCTGCTGCGGCGCACCGTCGGACACGTCAAGGCGGTCGATGGCGTGAGCCTCAAGGTCCGGGCCGGCGAGACGGTCGGCGTCGTCGGCGAGTCGGGCTCCGGCAAAACCACCCTCGGCCTCGCTTTGCTCCGGCTCACCGAATCCGAGGGGCCGATCGTTTTCCTCGGGCAGCGGATCGAGGATCACGGCCCCCGCGCCATGCGCCCCCTGCGCAAGGACATGCAGGTGGTGTTTCAGGATCCCTACGGCTCGCTCTCGCCGCGCATGTCGGTGGGCGACATCGTCGCCGAGGGCCTCGCGGTGCAGGGGCTGGTGAAGGGGGCCGGCGAGCGCCGCGCCCTGGTCGCCAAGGCGCTGAAGGATGTCGGCCTCGATCCGGCGGCGATGGACCGTTACCCGCATGAATTTTCCGGCGGCCAGCGCCAGCGTATCGCCATCGCCCGCGCCATCGTCCTGAAGCCCCGCTTCGTCGTTCTCGACGAGCCGACCTCGGCCCTCGACCGCTCGGTGCAGGCGCAGATCGTGACGTTGCTGCGCGATCTCCAGCGCGAGCGCGGCCTCGCCTACCTGTTCATCAGCCACGATCTCAAGGTCGTGCGGGCGCTCTCCAACTACGTGCTGGTGATGCAGCACGGCCAAGTGGTCGAGGAGGGGCCGGCTGACGAGATCTTTGCCGCGCCCAAGACCGCCTATACCCGCGCCCTGTTCGCGGCGGCCTTCGAGATGGATGCGCAGACCACCGCCGAGCCGGTGCCGGCCTGAGCCTGCTCACAAAACGCTCGATCCGTGAGCGTTTCCTCTCCAGCCGCGACGACGCAGCGGGCATTTTGTGTGAGACCCTGACGATGCCGCGCGCATTCCTCATCGTCCTCGATTCCGTCGGCATCGGCGGTGCGCCGGATGCCGCTCGCTACGGTGACGCGGGCTCCGACACCGTCGGGCACATTGCCGAGGCCTGCGCCGCCGGGCGCGGCGACCGGCCGGGCCTGCGCTCGGGGCCGCTCCGCTTGCCGCATCTCGCCGACCTCGGCCTCGGCCTCGCCTGCGAAGGCGCCACCGGCCGGATACCGCCGGGCCTTGCGCCCAACGCGCCGCCGCGGGCGCTGTGGGGCCATGCCGTCGAGACCGCCGCCGGCAAGGATACGCCCTCCGGCCATTGGGAGATCGCCGGCCTGCCGGTACGGGAGGCCTGGGGCCACTTTCCCGATACGCAGCCCGCCTTCCCGGCGGAGCTGACCGCTGCCCTGATCGCGCAAGCGGGGCTGCCCGGCCTCCTCGGCGACCGGCACGCTTCGGGCACCGCGATCATCGAAGCCTTCGGGGCCGAGCATGTCCGGACGGGGAAGCCGATCTGCTACACCTCGGCCGACAGCGTCTTTCAGATCGCCGCCCATGAGGAAACCTTCGGGCTGGAGCGGCTCTACGAGACCTGCCAGATCGCGCGGGCCCTGTGCGACCCCTACCGGGTCGGCCGGGTGATCGCCCGCCCGTTCCTCGGCAGCGCCGCGGAAGGCTTCCGGCGCACCGGCCATCGTAGGGACTTTTCGGTGGCGCCCCCGGCCGACACTTTGCTCGACACGTTGCAGGCGGCGGGCCGCGCCGTCGTCAGCGTCGGCAAGATCGGGGACATCTTCGCCCACCGGGCCACGGGCCGCGAGATCAAGCCGGTCGGCAACGCCGCCTGCCTCGACGCCGCGCTCGATGCCGTCGCGGCCCTGCCCGATGGCGGCTTCGTCTTCCTCAACCTCGTGGATTTCGACACCGAGCACGGCCATCGCCGCGACGTGCCGGGCTATGCCGCGGAGCTGGAGGCCTTCGATGCACGCTTGCCGGAAATTCACGCGGTCCTGAAACCGGGCGACCTCTGCCTCGTCACCGCCGACCACGGCAACGACCCGACCTGGACCGGCACCGAGCATACCCGCGAGCAGGTGCCGGTGCTGGCTTTCGGGCCGGGGCTGGCGCCGGGCTCGCTCGGCCGGCGCGACAGTTTTTCCGATATCGGCGCCTCTGTCGCGGCGCATCTCGGCCTGCCGCCCCTCGGGGCGGGCAGGCCATGGTGGTAGGCGGCGCAAGCTCCTCCTCTCACAGGGGAGGAGAGAAGGGCCTCATACGACATCCGGCCGATCCCTTCGGGATGGCGGATGTCGTCATCGCTTAAGCGCCGCGCGGGCTGCTGATACGGAAGCCGCTTGAATCAAGCGGAGCCCGTATCAGCGGGAAAACTTCTTGTACTTCAGCTTCTTCGGGATGATCGAATCGGTGCCGAGGCGCCGCTTCTTGTCCTCCTCGTAATCCGAGAAGTTGCCCTCGAACCACTCGACATGGCTATCACCCTCGAAGGCGAGGATGTGGGTCGCGATGCGGTTCAGGAACCAGCGATCGTGGCTGATGATGACGGCGCAGCCCGCGTAATCCTCCAGGCCCTCTTCGAGCGCCCGCAGGGTTTCCATGTCGAGGTCGTTGGTCGGCTCGTCGAGCAGCAGCACGTTGCCGCCCTTGCGCAGGGTGGCGGCGAGGTGGACGCGGTTGCGCTCACCGCCCGAGAGCACGCCGACCTTCTTCTGCTGGTCGCCGCCCTTGAAGGCGAAGGCCGCGCAATAGGCGCGGGAATTGATCTCGCGCTTGTTGAAATAGAGGATGTCGTTGCCGCCGGAGATCTCCTGCCAGACGGTCGAGTTCGGATCGAGCGCATCGCGCGACTGATCGACATAGCCGAGATGCACGCTCTCGCCGATCTCGATCGAGCCGGCATCGGGCTTCTCGTTGCCGGTGATCATCTTGAACAGGGTGGTCTTGCCGGCGCCGTTCGGGCCGATGATGCCGACGATGCCGCCCGGCGGCAGCTTGAACGAGAGATCCTCGATCAGCAGGCGGTCGCCATAGGCCTTGTTGAGGTTCTTGAACTCGATGACGTTCTGGCCGAGCCGCTCGGTGATCGGGATGACGATCTGCGCGGTCGCGTCGACCTTCTGCTGCTGCTTGGCGACCAGTTCCTCGTAGCGGGTGATACGCGCCTTCGACTTGGTCTGGCGGGCCTTCGGCGAGGCCGAGATCCATTCCTGCTCGCGGGCGATGGAGCGCTGGCGGGCCATGTCCTCGCGGCCCTCCTGCTCCAGGCGCTTCTGCTTCTGCACCAGCCAGGAGGAGTAATTGCCCTCGTAGGGGATGCCCTTGCCGCGGTCGAGCTCGAGGATCCAGCTCGTCACGTTGTCGAGGAAGTAGCGGTCGTGGGTCACGATCAGGATCGCGCCCGGATACTGGCGCAGATGCCCTTCGAGCCAGTTCACCGTCTCGGCGTCGAGGTGGTTGGTCGGCTCGTCGAGGAGGAGCAGCTCCGGCTCCCACAGCAGCAGGCGGCAGAGCGCGATGCGGCGGCGTTCGCCGCCCGAGAGGGTGGCGACGGGCTGCTCGTCGCTGGGGCAGCCCAAGGCTTCCATGGCCTGATCGACCTTGGAATCGAGCTCCCAGAGATTCTGGGCCTCGATCTTGTCCTGGAGCGCGGTCATCTCGTCCGCGGTCTCTTCGGAATAGTTCATGGCGAGTTCGTTGTAGCGGTCGAGCAGGGCCTGTTTCTCGGCCACGCCCTCCATCACGTTCTCGCGTACGGACTTCTCAGGATCGAGCTGCGGCTCCTGCGGCAGGTAGCCGACGCGCGCACCCTGCGCGACCCAGCCGTCGCCGGTGAAGTCCTTGTCGATGCCGGCCATGATCTTGAGCAGCGTCGACTTGCCCGAGCCGTTGATGCCCAGCACACCGATCTTGGCATCGGGATAGAACGACAGGTTGACGTTATCGAGAACCTTCTTGCCGCCCTGGTAGGTCTTGTTGAGACCCCGCATGTGATAGATGAAGTCGCGGGCCATATGGGTTCGTCCTCTCAGAAGGGCGCCGCCGGTCGTGCCGGCTGTCGCGGATGCGTGGCCTCTCGCAAGGCCCGGCTCCGGATCGAGCTAAGCCGCGCGGGGCGCCTTCCGCTTGCGGGTCAAGAATTTGCTGTCCGAGTATCAGGGCCGCCCGGCAGGGGCAAGGACGGCCCCGGCGGAAGACCGGGCCGGACGGTGGGGCCCGCGACTCAGGCGCAAGGTTAGGCGCAAGGTTAGGCGAAGGGGTTGCGTACCGGCTCGGCCGTCTCCGGCTCGTCCGGCACCGCCTCGGGCAAGTCTTCCGCTTCGAGGGTGGCGACCACCGCGTCGAGGAGGCTCTTCAGGGCTTTCGCCCGCTTCAGCCCCGCGCGGTCGCGGGTGAGGTCGAGGGCGCCGTGCAGCGCGATGCGCCGGGTGCCGTTCTCGATGGAGAAGCCAGCGAACGTCTGCGCGCCCGCATCCTCGGCGAAGGGGCGGAAGGGCAATGCGGGATCGGCCTTGCGGCGCGGCATCGGGGCCTCCTGTCAGAAGATCGCGCGCAGCAATTCGCGCCAGAGAAAGCGCAGGAAATGGAGTGCCTGCCGCTTGAGATAATCGAGCGTGGCGTTCCGGTCGCCGCCATCGCGGGAGAAGTCCCGCGGTTCGGGCAGGCTCATCGCCCGGGCCTTGGCGGCGTCGGACAGGCCCGGAAACACGTCGATCCCGGCCTTGTCCCGCAACGCCACGAGGGAGACCGTCCGCCAGTCACCGCTCCCGTCATTGGGGGCGAGATAGGCGCCGGCCTCGCCCGAGCGCGGGTCGTAGACTGCCTTGAAGAGCGCCGTCGGCACCAGCACCCGCCCCTTGATGGCGCGGGTCGACGCGCCTTCGAAGATCGGGCCGGTGACGACGAAGATCTCGCCGCGCTCCGTCGCCAGCCGCCGCACGCTCTCCTCGATCGCGGCCCAGAAGCTGCGGTTGAGCGTGCGGTTCTGCGGCACGATGTTGGCGAGGCTGAAGGATTCGGCCTGGGAGGCCGTGCTCGGCATGTCGCCGGCCGGAGCCAGATGGCCGCGGTCGAACCCGCTATGGACGTAATCCGACAATCGAGCCCGGTCGTCCTCGGCGAGGCGATCCTCCTCGTGGAAGGCGTCGGCGCGATCCACCCGGCGGGCCGCGGCCACACTCCGGCGCGTCAGCCGCTCGGCCGCGTAGAGCGGCGTGCGGGAGGCGCCGGAATGCAGCACGGCGAAGGCCTCGAAGCAGAGCGGCACGGCGCGTTCGGCCAGCTTCGGGTTGGTGAGCGTCGGCGCCCGTCCGTCCGCGAACGAAGCGGAGCAGGCCGGCGCGTCCGGCGCGGCCTGCGACAGGGCCGCGAGCGGGCTCGCCATGGCAAGGAGGCCGGCCAGAGCGGCGAGAACGGGAGCGGGCAGCGCCATTGATGGGTCAGGCGCAGATCCGGACGCGGCGGGTGCCGGACGGCGTTTCCCGCCACCGATAGCCGCAGGGGCGCCCGAGCGGATCGATCAGCAGGCGAATGTCACGGTCCGGCGGCCCCGGAGGGCGGCGGCAGCTGACATCGTCGATGCAGGCCGGTGCTGCGGGGCGCCCGATGCGGGCATCTGCCGCGAGGGAGGCGCCTCCGGTGAGCAGGAGGAGCGCGAGGGCTGCTCCGAGCCGTCGTGCAGTCTGGATCGGCTCTAAGTCATTGCCTTTTTTCAATATAATCGCCTCGCGTCTCGGCTGGGAGGCCCCCGGTGCGGCCAGGAACAGCGTCTTTGCGGGCGGATGCATTGCGACGGCGGCCTCGGAGCGGGGTGTGATGTTGATCAATGCAGCCTTCGTCCATATTGGGGGTCCCGTCACGCGTGAAATGGCGGGACTGCCTTAACTCTGAAGGCAGACGAGGATGCCGAATCCTATGAATGTCTCGCCGCTGTTGCAGTGAGAACATGGTATCCCGTGACCCGTTCGCGCTAGAATGGCCGTTCATACGTCCCGGGACGAGCGGTTTCCGGGGGCGGGCGAAGCCTGGCACGGAGCCGCGTTCGAGGGATCGGGCGCGCGTTGTCGGGGCCGCGCCGCCGACGGGAACGCATTGAGAGACGGGTGAAGGCATTGGCACTAGCGGACACGACGATCCTTGAGGGTCTTGAGACGCCGGATCGTCTCCGGCTCCTGCCGGAGGGCGAACTGCAGCGGGTGGCCGACGCGGTGCGGGCGGAGATGATCGACGCGGTCTCGGTCACC
>DYYG01000001.1 GCA_020741775.1 Methylorubrum populi | reverse complement strand
GCGCCACCGTCACCTACTGGCACGTCGAGCTCGATGCTCACGACATCCTGCTCGCCGAGGGCCTGCCGGCCGAGAGCTACATCGACGGCGGCGACCGCGCCTTCTTCGCCGAAGCCTCGGATCATGCCCTGCACAACCCGGACTTCGTGCCGGCGGGCTGGAACGGCCGCTGCCGTCCGGTGGCGGTGGAGGGGTCGGTGGTCGAGGCCGAGCGTCTGCGCCTCAGCGCAATTTTTGCGGAGGCATTGAGTGCGGCTTGCAGGTGGAACGGCGCTGAGAATGAAGATGGCAACTGGCATCGTAGTGAGCAGATTGGCCATCAATGCTGAAACTGCTGAACACACGACCTAAATGGTAGCAGTAAATAGGCATTTTTAACCGACCTTACTCAAGTTTGTGTGAACATGTATTTAAGTTTGAAGCCCGAGGTCGAACTATGCCAGCCGATCAACTAAGCCTTTATATTGATTTACATAAGGGGCAAAAGGCAGACTTAGAGGCAGCCGCGCGAGCTTCACTGGCGTTTGCAGAAGCTGTACGCGAAATAGCTGAGTTTTTAGACCCTTTCGTTGATGTCCAGTTGGAGCTATTGGATACTAGTGAAGGCAGCCTGTTCGTCAACGCAAGGGTAAAACTTGTAGCATTCGCTGCGGAACACCAAAAAACTCTTTGGGCCCTCAGTCTAGTGAGCGCCGGCTGGATTGGCGGTCAAGTGGCAGAGTTTGGCTCTCATAAAGTTCTATCAAAAGGCTGGGAAAGCTTGTTTGGCGCGGAAGCCAGCAACCTATCTGACGAAGACAAGCAGGACATTGCGGAGCGTGCAGCAAAAGCCGTTGAAGCAAAGGCTGGAGAGCGCAGCTCAAGGCAAGTTATAGCAGAGCTAGCGCAGGATCCAGCAGTGAAAGGAGTTGGAATTTCTAAGACGTCTAAGCGTAGACCAACAGATATACTGCCGAGATCCCAATTTGCGGAGAAGATGAACAATCCTGCAAGTGATGAAATTATCGTCCCTCGCCGAATAACAACTGAAGTGCAAAAGGTCGTTCTGATCAGCCCTGTGCTAGTCCAGGGAAAAAGAAGATGGAAATTTAGGATTGGCAAAAAAGAGTTCGGCGCGCCTATTTTGGATACGAAATTTGTTGATGCCGTATTGACTGGAAAATACCCGATTGTAATGAAAAGCGATGTCGTTATGACGGTTGAGCTCGAAACTAAAGAGGAATTGAGGGACGGTAAATGGGTGCCTACTGAGAGATCGGTATTAAAAGTTATAGGCACACCCCGACGAAATGAGGGGCGACAGCTTTCATTTTCTCTGGATAGCCAATAGCAATATTGATATTACAAGTGTAGTGCAGGCCAACAATAGGGCAGCGACTGGACTATAGGACCTCAAAAACATAAGGGCAGCAATAAGAACCCCACTCGCCAAGCCAGCGTAGGCATACGAAAGCCAGCTCTGCTGCCGCCTAAACATGATCCTTGTTTAACCTGTAGCGCAGTAAAATCAAGTGCTGCGAGTTGTTGCATTTCATAGATAGAATATTATTTCATCAAATCAAGATGATGGCTTCGTTAATGCTCTGGTGGCGTATATATTCACAAGCTACACAGCGACTACGTGCTCGGACTCGTCGCAGTCTAAGTCGCCATTAGAATGGCATTTGGTCTCGGACCTCACTGGGTACCTCACCAAACGCAGCGAGGGTGATCGTCTCGCCCTCGTCAAACTCGCCGCCGCCCCTGCGAAGGAAGGCGGCTGCGCCCGGTGCCCATCCCTTCTCGACGCGATCCTCCGCGACCTGCTTAGCAACCTCGCCGTCGCTGCACGGGTAGACCCGCCCCTCGCGAAGCTGCCCGAACCGGTCGCGCACGAAGGTCATCGCGCCGTATCGCTCATTTCCTGACATGCTCTGCATCCTCTCGTAGGACCGGACGCAAGCTCACGTTCCGGCCGCTGCCTCCACGCTCGCCGCATCGCTTGCAGCGGAATTTGCTTCCCAGGGATTGGAGCGATCGGAAGCCCTTGCGTTCCTCTTGGTTCAGCCTTGCCCGCGACCACCACCCACGGTGCCCGCAGTCGTCACAGGTGACGTAGAGGTAGGCGAGATCCGAGAGCTCTGTGTCGCCGTCCACATGCCTCGCTCCCACCCGAATCCCCTTTGGCGTGTTCACTTTTTGTTCTATGGTGGGGCGGTGACGTGAGGTTGTCGAGCGCCCATAACCGAGAAATCTGCATCCTGTGGATGGATGGGGATAAGCTTGACCGAGGGACGGCAATTGGTATCGCCTCTATGTCATTCTGGTATTGATTCATAATACCATATCGGTATGGTTACTCATCGCTACCGCGCGATGGAGCCGCCGCCAATGTCCTTCTCTCGACCGCTGACCGTCACGGACTTGTCCTCGGGAGAGGATCGTCGCTTCCGTCGCAACCGCTCCCGCAAGAGCGACCACGCGCTGAAGATGCGAGAGAAGCGAGCCGACGCGGCCAAAAAGGAGAAGGTCGCGGCGTTCTTCACCCGCGAGGAGCACAAGGCGCTCGCCGATGCGCTCTTCCGCAAGGGCCGGACCGATCCGGGCGCGGTGTCGGCCTACGCTGCGCTCACGAACACCATTCCGACGAAGCGCAGCGGGTTTGTGGCGGTCGCCCCGAATGCCGAGCACGCCGCCGTCCTGGCGAAGGCCCTGCGCGGCCCTGGCATCAACGGCTTCAACTATGCCCTGGTCCGGCTGGATGAGATCTCGGGTCGCGCCCAGCCGGCCGGCCGTCCCGTCGATACGCACATCACGACCTTCCTCGACGTCCTCGGCAAGCTTGAGGCGGTCGAGAACGGCGGCGGCGAGCATGCAACCCGGGCCGCCCGTGCCATCGCGGTCCTGCGCGAGGCGACCCTCTACCGGGGCCTGATCCGCACCTTCGTGACTCACGCTGATGCCGGCGACATGGCCGACGCAATCCACGCTGTCGGCGCCCTGCGGATCCTCGTGAACGAGATCGACACCATCGCGGGCCGCGCCGGCTTCCGGCCGGCCGCCTGAGCCCGCCGCGCCTCTGCGCGCCCCCCCTCTTCGCCTTCCCGCAACGCCAGCCCGACGAGGCCACCCATGTGCGCGCCGTTCAGCCAGACCGACCAGCCCGAGCCTGCCATCTCGTCTCTTGACCTCGCCGACGCGGTCGAGCACCTGCATCTCGCAGCGCTGGCCTACAGCGACGTGGTCCGCAAGATCGCCATCGGCGACGCCACGAGCGCGCAGCTTGGCCCGCGTGGATCGCAGAGCGCGAACATGGTGCGGCTGCGGCTCGAAGAGGCGATGATCGCCCTGCGCGCCACCTGCCGGAATGCTCTTTCTGGCACGGCCGGCACCTGTGCCAGCGAGGCCGATCTTGCCGAGGCGCAGGGCCAGCGCATTCAGCAGAACGACCGGAACATCACCCGCACTGCGATGCACCGGGCTGACGCCGTCGAGACCGCCGAACGCTCGCGGATCGACCGCGCTCACGCTGTCGGCGCCGAACTGGCCCGCCTCGACGCCGATCACGCCTACGGCAAGAGCACAGAGCCCGCGACTGGCCATGGCGCCCACGAGGCCAGCTTCATCTCTCCCGCTGCGGCCTGACGCGCCATGCTCGCCCTGGCCCAGGATCTCCTCACGGCCGGGATCGCACTGGTCGCCTACGCCATCGGCGCTCGCATCTTCCTCGGCCGCTGCCAGCGCCTCGCGCCTCCGCCGGCCCTGACCCTTTCCAGCCACTCCAACGACAACGGGGACCGCCATGTCCGTGCAACAGCCGGCCGCTGACGCGCGCCTGGATCTCACCGAGAAGACGAACGCCGTGTTCTTCGGCCTCGCCACTCTCGCCGTGTCCCTGGTGATCCTGGGGTGCTGCGTCAGCCTCGGGTGGATGTGAGATGGCCGCAGCCGACCACTCGCCGCTGTCCGCCATCCGCGATGCTCTTGCCGAGATCATCGCTGAGGCGCCGGAAGCGGAGCCCGCATACCCGAAAGACGGATCGAGGAAGCAGGTCGAGGCCTGGGCCTACGACACCGCCCGTTGGAACTCGGCGCAGACAGCCCTTCCGGCGCTCGCCGCGGTCAACATCGCCGCGACGGCTATGAACCGGGCCAGTGATGCTCTGAAGGCCGTCCGAGCAGCCTGCCGCGATCCAGATACCGACACGGCTCTCCCGAGTGCGGTCGCCGAGCTAGTCGACGCTGCCCTTGTTGCGATGGGGGAGCGGTCGTGAGCCTTGATCGCATCACCTGCCCTCACTGCCGGCACGAGACCCGCATGGAAGGTGAAATCCTCTCTGGGCACGTCACCTGCTGGGGTGAGGACGACCCGAAGCCATTCGACTGCTCCGGCTGCGGGCGCGAGATCTGGCTGCAAGAGCACGTCATGCGCTGGTGGGGTATGGCCGCACGCCTGATGAGGCGAGCGACGCATGAGCATGCTCCCGCAGCGCGAGCGTGTCGCCATCCCCGAGCGCAAGGCCATGACGCTGGCCCGTGAGGTCGCGATCCTCCGTCGTCACGTCTTCTGCGCCGACTGCGGCAAGCAGATGACCGACCGCAGCCAGTACGTCTACGACCACGAGATCCCCTGGAGATCTGCGGCCGAGACGAGCCGGACGACATGCGTCCGCTCTGCCACGACTGCGACAAGCCGAAAACCGCAGCTGACCAGGGCGTGATAGCCCGGGCGAAGCGTCTCGCTGGCGAAACCTGCGCGGGCCCGACTCGGCGCCCGGTGCCGGCCGGCCGGCCGCTCGCCGGCACCAAGGCCTCTGGCCTCAAGCGCGGCTTCGACGGGCGCGTGACGCGCCGCTGATCCCACCCCAATCGCAACCTCGGAAGGATCGCAGCAATGCCGGTCTCCCGCCCTGAAACACCGACGCACGCGGGCGCCATGATCCGCCACCGTCGCAAGCGCCTGGGCATGATGCATTCCGAATTGGGCCAGCACGTGGGCGTGTGTAGCGCCACGGTCTCGCGGTGGAAGCGCGGGCGCGAGTTCATTGCCTTCGAGCGCCGTGAGCAGATCGCGGAGACGCTAGGGCTGGATCCGACGCTGATGCTGGAGCCGGACGCGGTCGACCTCTCCGCCGAAGAGCGCCGCGTGCTCGAGGGCTACCGCAGCCTTGTGCCGAGCGAGCGGGCCGCGTTGCGGGAATTGCTCGCCCTTCGCGGCCCGGTCTCTCTTCGGAGTGCCGGCCATGAGCATCAAGCCCGTCACCAACTTCGAGCAGGCCCGGATGCGCGATCTGCGCGCGCAATGTCTGTCGGCAGAGAAAATCGCCGAACAGGTTGGCCGATCCACGCCCTGCGTGATGGCCCACGTCCGCGACATGGGCATCCAGTGCCGCACCGGACGACCGGGCACGGACCCGGTGACCGCCCGGCGGATCCTGGCGCTTGCCGACGATGGCGTGCCGCACGCCGTGATCGCAGAGCGCTTCGGCAGGACGCCCGGCAGCATGAAGACGATCGTGTGCCGCCTCCGCCGCCAGCGGAGGGAAGCGTCGGCCTCGCAGGAGGCTCGCGCATGCTGAGCCCCGCCGACCTCGCAGCTGCATTCCCGGCCGACGTGGAGCGGCGCCTCCAGGGAGCCGCCCTCCATCAAGATCGGTGCCACCGCAACGCGGCGCGCCTCGATCTTCCCGAGGGCTTCCAGGCCACGGCCAACGCCGTATCCGAAATGGGCGACCACGCGGCGTCGATCGCTGAGGACG
This sequence comes from Methylorubrum populi, assembly GCA_020741775.1. GTDB lineage: Bacteria > Pseudomonadota > Alphaproteobacteria > Rhizobiales > Beijerinckiaceae > Methylobacterium > Methylobacterium populi_B. The sequence goes on along the minus strand of DYYG01000001.1, from coordinate 89,055 downwards.
CGCGTCTCGCAGGGCTCGTTGCGCGCTTCCTGGCCGACGAAAGCTCGGGCCGCCCGGCTCCCGCGCAGCCATCCCCGGCATCGAGCGCCAGCCCCTCCGGCCGCAGCCTCATCGCCCGCACCCTCGCCGCCCTCACCAGCGCGCCGTCTCGCAATGGAGCGGAAGCGTAATGCGCCCCCTGATCATCGACAGCTTCGCGGGCGGCGGCGGCGCGTCCGAGGGCATCCCGGCCACGATCGGCCGGGGTCCCGACTTCGCCCTCAACCACGACCGGCTCGCTCTCGCGATGCACCGGATCAACCATCCGGACACGCACCACATCGAGGAGGACGTCTGGAACGTGGACGCCCAGGCGATGTGCGCCGGCCGGGCCGTCGGGCTCCTCTGGATGAGTCCCGACTGCAAGCACTTCAGCAAGGCGAAGGGCGGCAAGCCGCGAGAGCAGCAGATCCGGGGCCTCGCGTGGGTCGGGGTCCGCTGGATCAAAAGCCTCCCGAAGTGGCAGCGGCCGCGCCTCGTCTGCCTCGAGAACGTGGAGGAGTTTCAGGATTGGGGCCCGCTCCTCGATGACGGGAAGCCGTGCCCGCTCCAGCGCGGCGCGACCTTCAAGAGCTTCGTCCAGGCCTTCGAGGCGATGGGCTATGTGGTCGAGTGGCGCGAGCTGCGCGCCTGCGATTACGGCGCCCCCACGATCCGGAAGCGCCTGTTCCTCGTCGCCCGCCGCGACGGTCGCCCGATCGAGTGGCCGGAGCCGACACACGGTGATCCGAAGTCCGAGGCGGTCTGCTCCGGCCAGCTGAAGCCTTGGCGCACCGCAGCCGAGATCATCGACTGGTCGCTCCCGTGCCCGTCGATCTTCGAGACCTCCGCCGAGATCAAGGCGCGATGGGGCATCCGCACGAACCGGCCGCTCGCCGACGCCACCATGGCCCGCATCGCCAAGGGCACCATGCGCTACGTCGTGAACGCGGCGCGCCCCTTCCTCGTGCAGGTGAACCACGGCGGCGGGGCGGGCGGTCGCGCCCACGACGTCGAGGAGCCGCATCCGACCCTCACCGGCGGTCGGGGTGAGGCGCTGGTGACGCCCTTCGTCACCTATGGCCAGCAGGGCGGCAGCAACCGTGATGCCGGAGACCCGCTGCACACGCTCTGCGCCTCGCCGAAGGATCAGAACGCGATCGTTGCGCCCTTCGTGACCAAGTTCAACCGGGGCGCCACCGGCCACGCGATGGAGCAACCGCTCGCGACGGTGATCTCGCATCACAGCGAGACCCACGGCGGCGGCGCAGCACCGCTCGGGATCGTCTCCCCGATCCTCGTCGGTTGCGGCGGGCGAGCCGCACAGAGCGAGCCCCGCACGGTCGACGCAACTGATGGGCACGCAAACGGCGAAGCCCGACCTGTGCATCGCCGCCGTTCACCTCACCCGCCAGTTCGGTGCGTCGGTCGGTTCGGCCGCCGAGGAGCCCGTCGGCCTCATCACGGCCGGCGGGGCGGGCAAAGCCAGCGTCGTCGCGGCGTTCCTGGCTCAGCACAACACCGAAAGAAACGGCGCGGCGAAGGCCGGCACTGACGCGCGCGAGCCTGTCTCGACCATCATGTCGGGCGGCGGGCATCAAACCGTCGTCGCCGCCCACATGCTGAACCTGCGCGGCTCCGACCGCCGGGACGGCCCGGCCGACGCGCCCGCGCCGACGGTGACCGGCGGCGGCAACCACGCGGCGGCGGTCTACGCCTTCTTGGCAAAATATTACGGGGAGGGGCTGCCCTCGCAGCCGGCCGACGAGCCTCTGCACACCATCACCGCCAAGCGCCGGCACGGCCTCGTCACAGTGACCGTGAACGGCCAGCCCTACGCCATCGTCGATATCGGGATGCTGACGCCCCGCGAGCGGTTCAACGCGCAGGGCTTCCGGCCCGATTACGTGATCGATCGCGGCGAGCTCGAAGACGGCTCCCAGATCGCGCTCACCCTGGAGCAGCAGGGCCAGGCGTGCGGAAATTCCGTGTGCCCCCAGGTCGCACAGGCCATCGTCGCCGCGAACTATCGCGAGGACGAGATGCGCCCGCGCCGTTCGGCCGCCGCCGCCGAGCCCATGCCCCTGTTCGCCGCGGAGTGAGCACCTTGAGCCAACGCGTCGAATACCTCGCCGAGAACGTCACGCTTTATCTGGGCGATGCCCGCGACCTCGCGGGAACGCTCGATCGAGTCGAACTCGTCATCACCGACCCGCCCTATAGCAGCGGCGCCCGCCGGGACAGCGAGCGTCAGGTGCGCGGGTCCATGCTGCGCGGCATGGAGGACACCGACTGGTTCAGCCACGACGCCATGACAACGTGGGGCTTCAACTGGTTCATCCGCAGCCTGTTCTCGGACATGCGCCCGCGGATGATCCAGGGCGCGCACGTCTACTGCTTCATCGACTGGAGGCAGGCGCCGAACCTCTACGGCATGCTGGAGGCGAGTGGCTTCCGGGTGAACCACTGCCTCGTTTGGGACAAGGCGCATTTCGGGATGGGGCAGTGCTGGCGAAACCAGCACGAGAACATCGTGTTCGCCTCGAACGGCTCGCCGGCCGACATGCTCGACCGCGGTATGGGATCGGTGCTCCGGTTCCCGACGATGCATGCGACCGAGCGTTGTCACCCGACCGAAAAGCCGGTCGACCTGCTTGAGCGTATCGTCCGCGCCGTTCCCGGATCGATCGTCCTCGACCCCTTCATGGGCTCCGGCTCGACTGGCGTCGCAGCCGTGCGCGCAGGTCGAGGCTTCATCGGCTGCGAGATCAACCCGGGGCACTTCGACAACGCGTGCCGTCGGATCGCGAACGCGCTGGCGGGCGAGGATGAGCGGCGGCGCATCGCCCTCCTCGCTCGAGGCAAGCCGGCTGACCACGGCCCGCTCTTCACCCTTCCTGCGGAGTGACGCCGATGGTCGCCTACAGCTTCAAGAAGCGGTTCGGCCCGCCGATCCTCGCCGGAACGAAGGCGCAGACGATCCGCGCCGACCGGAAGCGCCATGCCCGCCAGGGCGAGGAGCTTCAGCTCTACACCGGGATGCGAACCCGGCATTGCACGCTCCTCGGCCGCCCGACCTGCCTCTCCGTGATGCCGATGCGCCTGTGCTTCTCCGAGCGCAGCGCGACCGAACTATTCGAGGTCGGCGGCGAGCTGCTGAGCCCGGCCCGGATGGAGGCCTTCGCGCGTGAGGACGGCTTCGACAGCGTCGAGGACATGGCCCGCTTCTGGTGGGCTGAGCACCCACCGTAGGAGGGCGACCGCATCGCCTTCGAGGGTGTGCTGATCCGCTGGCAGCCGCTCGTTCTGGTCGTCGAGCTGTAGGCCGCGTGATGGGCGACCTCTTCAACCTCGACCGCACCCTTACGCCGAGCGAGCGCCGGCAGTTGCGCGGCGGTACGCAGGCGAAGGGCTACGCCGCGAAGCCCGGAACCGGGCCAGCCGGCGAGACCTGCGGCTCCTGCGATCACCTCGTCCGGAAGCGCCTCGCCAAGGTCTACCGGAAATGCGGGCTGATGGAGCGCCACTGGACCGGCGGCAAGGACACCGACGTGCTCGCGACCGCGCCGGCCTGCCGGAACTGGCAAGCGCCCGAAGCTTCCCCGCCCCCATCCACCAGCACCACCGCACGAGGGAGGACGGATCGTGCCTAGAGAGAGGGGTGCCATCAACCCCGCGCGTATCACGCCAACCTCGCCGCTGCGCCTCGATGTGGCGGCGGCCCTTGCCTACCCCGACGGATCGATGACCGCGAACGGGCTGCGCACCGAAGCCGCCAAGGGCAACCTCCGCATCGAGAAGACCGCGGGCCGCTTCTACACCACGCTCGCCGACATCGAGAAAATGAGAGAACGATGCCGCGTCCGAGAAAGCGCGCACGCCTATGGCTCCGACCCGAGCGCGTTCGCAACGGCAAGGTCGTCGCAAACGCGACCTGGATCATTCTCGACGGAGGAAAGCATTTCCCCACGGGATGCACTCATGGCGAAATTGCGCTCGCCGAACAGCGGCTCTCCGAGCACATCGCGGAGAAATACCAGCCGAAGCGCAAGCTGAAGGACATCGAGTCGATTGATGTGGCCGATGTGCTCAACATCTACTTCAGTGACAAAGAAATCGAGCCGCAACACCGTAAGCGCTTCGAGGGGTGCATTGCCCGGCTCGCTCAATTTTTTGGCGGCATGATGCTTAGCGATGTGACCGGCGAGACGTGCCGCCGATATGTTGTCGTCCGCGGCAACAGCGGGGGCGCGCGCCGGGATCTTGAAGACCTTCGGGCGGCAATCAGCCACCACAAGAACGAGGGGCTGCACCGCGGAGAGGTGCGTGTTGTGCTGCCGAGGAAGGGGGAGTCGCGCATGCGCTGGCTGACCCGCTCGGAGGCCGCGCGCCTGCTCTGGACATGCTGGCGCTATCGCGAGGTGCAGGCCTGGAACACCGGCACTCGGAAGGAGAAGCAGGTCGCGACCAGAAAGCGACCGCTGCGCCACCTCGCGCGCTTCATCCTCCTGGGCCTCTACACCGGCACCAGAGCGGGCGCGATTGCGTCAGCCGCCTTCCACCGAGGGGAGGGCCGTTCCTACGTCGATCTCGATGAGGGGGTCTATTACCGGCTGGCGCAAGGGAAGCGGGCGACCAACAAGCGGCAGCCTCCTGTGAAGCTGCCACCTCACGTGCTGGCTCGCCTACGCGTCTGGTCACAGATCCCGCGCAAGGACGGCACTCTTCCCGAATACGTCGTCGAGTGGAACGGGAAGCCCGTCGCATCGGTCAAGACGGCATTCGCCACCGCAGTGAGGCTCGCAGGGCTGGAGGAAGGCGCCTCGCCTCACGTCCTACGGCACACGGCCGCGACATGGCTGATGCAGCAGGGTGTCAACCTGTGGGAGGCGGCCGGCTATCTCGGGATGACCCCGGAGATGTTGCAGAAGGTCTACGGCCACCACCATCCCGACTTCCAGAACGAGGCGGCCGGGGCGTTCAAAAACCGGCGCCGGAAACCGCAATCGTTGGTCAAATCGTTGTTTAAGCCAAAATCGGGAGAGGCGGGCGCTTAACCGCCTCTTTCAATTTCCTAGCTACACCAAGGATTTAGGAATGGTGGGCCCGGCAGGACTCGAACCTGCAACCAGACCGTTATGAGCGGTCGGCTCTAACCATTGAGCTACAGGCCCTAACCGTTATCGGTCAGGTACTTAGACTTCACTTCGAGCTTCAGCGACAGACTGCGCTTCAGGCATCCTCACCGAAACCATCCGTTCGAGTAGCCGGGGAGGGGACTCACGGCAAGAGGCCGTAGAGCGGACAACGGCCGCGGCAGCGGGCATGACGACGAATTCGGTCCAGGATTGTCTCCGGCTTCGGCAACATTGCGCGCAATTTTTTTGACACCAGCGGTCAGCTGGTATCGGATGCATCGAAAGAGGTGTCCGATGAACGACGGCTCCGACATTCAAGGGCGCCTGACGCGGGCTGCCAGCGCGGTCTTCCTTCACACCGAGCACGCGATCTACGCGGCCCTGGGCATCCTGCTGGCGCTCACCGCCTTGCTTGCGCTGGCTCAGGCGACCAGCCTGACCTGGGAGGCGATGCGCGCGCTCGGAGGTGCCGACAAGATCCTCGAGGTCATCGATCGGCTGCTGTTCCTGCTGATGCTGATCGAGATTCTGCACACGGTGCGGGTCTCGATGCGTTCGGGCAAGCTGACCTGCGAACCGTTCCTGATCGTCGGTCTGATCGCCTCGATCCGGCGCGTACTCGTGATCACCCTGCAATCCTCGCAGATCATGGAAGCCAAGGATTGGTCGGCCGATAAGCAGGCGTTGTTCGCCGCATCGATGATCGAACTCGGCGTGCTGGCTGGTCTGATCCTGACGATGGTGCTGGGGATCTTCCTGCTGCACCGCGCGCGCAACGGCGATCAGGCCGCCGGTGTGGAGGATGCCGAGGCCTGATCGCATCCGGCGGCACGGCCGAAGGCGCGCTCGCGCCGCGGGCGATATGGCTCCCCCCAACCGGCAGAGACACGGCGACGTTCGGTCATTCCGTGCGTTGTGGGGATGCGCGATCTCGATTGGAGCGACCCTCGTGCCTATCCGTGCCGTCCTGATGTTCCTGGCCCTGGTATCGCTGGCAGAGGCGGCGCCCTTCGACAATCTGAAGGCCGACCTCGCCTCCTGCCTTCGCTTCGAGGCCGATGGTGCCTCCTCTGCGCGCGATCGATCCGCCAAAAGCAGGGCCGATTATGCCCTGCAGCGATGCGCGATCGAGGTGGAACGCCTCGACCGGGCCGATGGTCGCCGCCTGCGGGGCGATCAGGGCCTGAGCCCTTCGACTTGGTCCGTGCTCAGAAGCGTCTTCGGATCAGGCGGCCGCAGAGGCTCGTCAGGGCGGATGTAGCCCGCGGCCACCGGACGAACCGTTATCGAGGAAGGGTGGCGTGGGGGAGGGTCGTCCGCGCCGGGACGGGCTGTCATCCTCACAACCCGATATGCGCCTTGATACGGATGAGAGAAACGGTCCGAGCCACCGCCCCGAAAACAGGCTCACATCGCGCCCGATCCCGTGCTAGAACAAAAAAAGAACGAACAGGTGGCGACTGCGGGGCACCGTGACCATGCCGTCCTGTCAGAGATGCGAACGGTGCCCGAACGGGCTTGATGCGGGAGAGCGACGGTGACGATGCGGACGACCTACCTCGTGCAAACCTTTGTGTTGAAGCGCAAACGTCTCTGTCCGGGCGATCAGCAGGTCTCGCCGACGGTGAGCGGCGCCCTGAAACGGGCCGAGGCGATGGCCGGGCGCCTGCCGGGCACCGTCGCCATCCAGATCGTGGCCGATGACGAGACCGGCGAACTGGAGAGCGCGACGATTCTCGGCCGATTCGGCGAGGTCCCCGACGATTTCGCCGACAATCTGCAGGCGGCCTGAGGGCAGTAGCGTACAGAAAGAATTCGAGATGGCGTTCAAGCCGAAATCCGCCGCCGAGACGAAAGCCCGCGATCTGGGCCTGGCCATCGCTCGGATTGCCGAGAGCGAGGGCCTGCCGGCCCATGTGGGCGTGGATGCCCTGCGCCGAGCGAGCCCGCGCCTGACACCGCTGGCGATCGGGCAGATGGTGCGCAAGCACCGCGACATCGTCGAGGAGACGCTGGCCGAGCGCGGGCTGGCGCTCGGCGACTATGCCGATCGGGGGCCAGGGAGGGGGATGGAGTTCACGGTCGAGGGCGCCTGAGCCAGGGCTGGTACAGAGATTTCGGCCATGGACGCGGTGAGACGAGTCGGCGCCTACCTGCAGGTTCAGGATGGAGATGGCTGCCGCCACTTGCTGCGCGTTTCCAGCGTGCAGGCGGTCAGCGACACGGACCTGATGCTGAATGAGACCTTCATCACCGCGGCAGGCCGCACGATCCGCGTGCCGCAGCCGCTCGACGAGATCGTGCCGCTGATCTCGCTCGCATCGCACCCGGTCGCATCGCACGGGCGCGCCCTCGCCGAATCGGCCTCCGCTTCGGCGAAGAACGATCCCGGTCGGCAAGAGCCGGGTGACGCGGAGTTCGTGCCGTGGCCGTTCTGAAACCGGGTGCAGATCCGCCACAGGAACGATCATCGCACCTGCGGCTTCTCTCGGCATCCTGGGATGCCTGAGGAGAGCCTCGTGGACGATGATCGCGTTTGGTCGTTCGAGAAGAGCCTATGGACCGGCGGCGCGGATCATTACCGCGAACTGGTCGACGATGAGTGCCTGATGGCGCTTCCTCAGCCGCCCTACGTCTTCGGCGGCGCTCAGGCCATCGAGGCGGTCGCGGATACGCCGCGCTGGTCGGATGTGGAGATTAAGGATGGGCGCATCGCCCGTCCGCAGGAAGGTCTGATCGTCATTGCCTACACCGTGAAGGCGACACGGGACCAGGAAACCTACGAGGCTCATTGCACCTCGACCTACCGCCGCCTGGCTCACGAGGAATGGCGGGTCGTGCAGCACCAGCAGACGCCGCGCATCCTGGCACCGGCGGTCGAGGACGCGGGCTGAGGGCACCGACTTTTCGGTGTCTCGGAGACCGTGCCGCGGCGAGATGACGCGACATCAGGGATCGCGCCACGGCCATCAAAGCGCCGACCGGACAGTCAGGAAACGTGCCTCTCATGTCCCCTCGAACGCCCTCCATGACGGTGCGCAGCGCCCGCTCGCTCTGCCACCGGCCTCGGACCTAACCTCCTGCTCCGGCACGCGCTCTCGCGCCGAGACGACATGCATTCCGGCGGAGACGCCTGGAATATTGTCGACCAGCGGGCAAGCCGAGCCGGAAGGCCGGACGGGCCCGATTCGTCTTCCACTGCCCGGTCCCTCGCGATCCGGCTCTGCCTGCCCTATGCTTTCAGAGCCGAACAGGAGACCGCCATGCGCTATACCGTTCACTGGACCGCGCCTTCGGGTCCGTCCTCGGAGCCGCACGCCCTCGGCCTGCGAGCAGCCGAGAGAGCCATGACTTTCGCAAGCATGGGGGCGGCCAAGGTTTATGTCGAAACGCCCGACGGTCAGGTGTTTCAAGCTCCGGCCCAGATGGCCGCGTTGGTCGAATACGCCCAGACCGCCGACGCCCGGACGTGAGACCGGGCCGGCTCGCCGGGTGCCTCGGCCTGCCTGTCAAAGTCGGCCTGAGGCGCTGATCGTTCGCCCGTGCGCCGGCCTTTCAGACAGGCTCCTCCTCGCAGCGAGTACGGAAGCGGCCGTCCGGCCGTGCCGGGCCCTCCTGCAGCCTGGCCCGTCTGATCGGCGGAGCCCGCGTCAGGCCTCGTCCGGATCCTGAGCGGGACGCAAGGAGCGCTCGATGGTTTCCAGCACCGTGGTGGCGAGCGCCGCATCCGGGTCGTCCCGGAACAGCACGTCACGCAGCATGGCGAGATAGCCTTCGAGGCGCTCGTCATAGTGATCGGAGTCGATCGAGCGCAGGACGCTTGCCAGAAAGCCCATGGCCATCTGGTGGGCCACTTGCTTGGCACCGAGCTCGGCCAAGCCCTCGGCCAGATTCGTCACGGCTGAATCGTGCCGGGCGCTGACGGCGGCCAGTGCCGCAAGTTGCTGGTTCAGGTCCATGGATCCCTCGGTCTGCGTACCGGGCGATAAAGAAAGCGTCTCGGGCAACCGCTCGCGCACCGACGGTCACCTGATCGGGCCGAGGCGTCGCTCGCGCGACATCCGTTCGATCTCATCGAGATAACGGATGCCATCACCGCTCGGACGCCGCCCGGGCTTACCGATCCCGCTTTCGGCCCGATCAACCGGAAAAAGTATCAGAGTTTCGTATCGGCGAAGCGGCGGAACGCTTCCAACGTCTCGGCGCTGACATGGTGCTCGATCCCTTCCGCGTCGCGCCGCGCCGTCTCGCGGCTGACTCCCAGGGCGCAGAGGAAGCGTTCGACGATGCGGTGGCGCTCCCGTGACTGCTCCGCCAGCGCCTGCCCCGCCGCGGTAAGGAACACACCGCGATAGGGTCGCTGCTGCACGAGACCGTCCTCGGCGAGCCGCTTCAACATCTTGGCGACGGTTGGTTGCGCCACACCGAGGCGGGCAGCGATATCGACCTGCCGCGCCTCACCGCCGTCACCGATCAGATCGGCGATCAACTCGACATAATCCTCCACGAGTTCCAGGCGACGTGCCTCACGGGCCTGCCGGAAACTCTCGACATGAACCTCCGCATCGACGAGCGGCGCATCCGTGCCCGCTCGCCCCGGCTCCCGCACCGGTTCCTGCCCCGTATCTCGCGACGCTTCCTGCATAGGGCCGGTGGGCTCCTCCGATATCGGGCGCGCTCTTGTCCGCGCGCCTCGTGCGTTGGTCCTAAACTCTCTCGAAGCGCCTGCGAAACGCCCGTGGCACCGGCCGCGCTCCGGCGTACCAGTTCGGCAGGAATTTGCAGCGGCAATCCGAACCCGCTGCCGAGCCGGCTTTGCCCCTCCTGTTTAACCTATGCGGACCGCGGGCGGGAACCCGGTGGCGCAGCCCTTGATCTCAGCTTCGGCGCAGCTTTATAGCTCAGGCTATAAGTGGAAGACGGCTTTCCTGCTCCGCCGCTACGGTCATTTTCGTCCCTTGAGAAGCGAGCCGGGGCAGGGGAGGACGAGGGAAGCCCCGATGCGGATGGAAGCGGTGATGGATCAGGTTCGGCCGGCACCGCCCGGGCAAGCCTCTGCAGAGGCGAGCCTCGGCGCGCTGAATGCCAGCGTGCCGGTGCGGATGGAAGGATCCTGGCTGCGGCGGCTCGTGGCCTTCCTCGGCCCGGGCTACATGATCTCGGTCGGCTATATGGATCCGGGCAACTGGGCCACCGACATCGCCGGCGGCGCCCAGTTCGGTTACACGCTGCTCTCGGTCATCCTGCTCTCGAACCTGATGGCGATCGTGCTGCAGGCTCTGGCGGCGCGGCTCGGCATCGCCACCGGCCTCGACCTCGCCCAGGCCTGCCGCGAGCGGACCTCGCGGCCCGTTGCCATCGCCCTCTGGCTGATCTGCGAGGCGGCGATCATCGCCTGCGACCTCGCCGAGGTGATCGGCACGGCGATCGCCCTCAAGCTTCTATTCGGCATCCCGCTGACGCTCGGCGCCATCATCACCGCTCTCGACGTGTTTGTGGTGCTGCTGCTGCTGCGCCGGGGTTTCCGGGCACTCGAAGCCTTCGTCATCGGGCTCCTGACGATCATCTTCGTCTGCTTCGGCCTCCAGATCGCGATGGCCGCGCCCCCGGTCCAGGCGGTGCTCGGCGGCTTCATCCCCTCACGGGAGATCGTGACGAATCCGGCCGCGCTCTACATCGCCATCGGCATCATCGGCGCCACGGTGATGCCCCATAACCTCTACCTGCATTCCTCGATCGTGCAGACACGGGCCTATCCCCGCACGGAGGCCGGGCGCCGCGAAGCCCTGCGCTTCGCCGTCACCGATTCGACGGTCGCGCTGATGCTGGCCCTGTTCGTCAACGCCGCCATCCTGATCATGGCGGCGGCGGTGTTCCACGCGGGCGGGCGCACCGATGTCGAGGAAATCGAGCAGGCCTACGAGCTGCTCTCACCGCTGCTCGGGGTCGGGCTCGCCTCGACCCTGTTCGCCGTGGCCTTGCTTGCCTCGGGCCTGAACTCGACGGTGACCGCGACCCTCGCCGGCCAGATCGTCATGGAGGGCTTCCTGCGCCTGCGGCTGCCCAACTGGGCCCGGCGCCTCATCACGCGGGGCATCGCCATCGTGCCGGTGGTCATCGTCACAGCCCTCTATGGCGATCAGGGCACGGCAAAACTCCTCGTGCTCAGCCAGGTCGTGCTCTCGATGCAGCTTCCCTTCGCGGTGATCCCACTGGTGCGCTTCGTCTCCGACCGGAAGCTGATGGGCCGTTTCGTGGTCCCGGGCTGGCTGAAAGGCCTGTCCTGGGCCATTGCCGGGATCATCGTCGTGCTGAATCTCAAGCTCCTCGCCGAGACGCTGCTTCCCGGCTGATCCGTGGCTCAGGCGCCGGTGGCGCGCAGATGCGCCACGAAATCCTGTGCGAAGGGCGGCAGCGTCTCCAGATCGCGCAGGCAGAGCGTAAGATCGCGCGCCGCCCACAGATCCTCCAGCGGCACGAGGGCGATCTCCATCGTGCGCTTGGCCCGTCGCGCGGTGGTTTCCGGCACGATGCCGAGGCCGACACCGCATTCGACCAGGCGGCAGACCGCGTCGAAGCTGCGGAGTTGAACCCGCAGGCGCATCGGCCGGCCGATACGGGAGGCCTTGTCGGCGAGGAAGCGCGTCAGGGCGCTCGGCCGGTCGAGCCCGACGAGATCGTGCTCCAGCACCTCCGCGAAGCCGACGCTCCCGCGTCCGGCGAGGCTATGACCCGCCGCGACCACCACGACGAAGCGGTCATGACGGAACGGGAAGGTCTGGAGTCTCCCGGTATCCACGGTGCCCGCGACGATGCCGAGATCGGCCGCCCCGTCGGCCACCATCCCGACGATCTCGTCGGAGGTGCGCTCCTCGATATCGACGCTGACGCCCGTATGCAGGGCGAGATAGGCGGAGAGCGCCTCCGGCAGAAATTCGGTCAGCGCATTGGTGTTCGACAGCACGCGGATCTGACCGACCGCGCCCCCGGCGAAGACGGAGAGGTCGCCTTGCAGCCGCTCGACCTGGCCCAGGATCTCGCGGGTATGGGCCAGCAGGGCGCGGCCGGCGGGCGTCGGGGTCACGCCCTGGCGCCCACGCAGCAGGAGCGCGGCACCGAGGGACTCCTCCATGGCCCGCACCCGGGCCGAGGCGGCGGCCAGGGCAAGGTTCGCCCGCTCGGCGCCGTGGGTGATCGAGCCCGCTTCCACGATGTGGCGGAACAGGTTCAGGTCGACGAGGTCGAAGCGCATCATGGCTCTGGCCGGAGGAGGAGCAAGCCCTACGCTTTCGCGCCGGATGGAGCCAGCCCTGGTCCAAGAGCCCATCACGAGAGAGTGAGCGAAACGCCAACCTTCGCGCTGGGCGAAGGCACCCACTACGAAAGCCGAATTGCGAACGGTTCCAATTCGCGTTTGAAGCACGCCCATGGGGACCACAGCGGCCAGCATCGTAGGGGGACAGGGCACGGTCGTCGCGGCCGGGGGCCTGCTCGTGCTGTGTATGGGGCTGTGGGCGACCGGCCTCGTGGCCGAGATCGTCACGGCGCTGATGTTCTTCGCCTTGGCGATGCTGCTCAAGCTCGCCCCCGCTCAGACGGTCTTCTCCGGCTTCGCCTCCTCCGCCTTCTGGCTGGTGACCAGCGGCATGGTGGTGGGGCTCGCCATGAACCGCACCGGCCTCGGCGATCGGCTCGCCCGCCGGCTTGCGGCGCGGCTGCCCGCCTCCTATCCGGGTTTCGTGTCAGGCCTCGTGGCCTTCTCCTTCCTGCTCGCCTTCGTGATGCCGTCCAATCTCGGACGCATCGCCCTGATGGTGCCGGTGGTGATCGCCCTGTGCGATGCCTTTGGTCTTGAGGCCGGGCGCCCGGGGCGGACGGGGGCGGTGCTCGCCTTCGGCATCGCCACGCCGATGCTCTCGGCGGCGATCCTGCCCGCCAATGTGCCGAACCTTGTCATGGCCGGCACCGCCGAGACTCTATTCGGCATCCATCTCGGCTATCTGCCCTATCTCTTTCTGCATGCTCCCGTTCTCGGCTTCGTGAAGGGCGCGCTGCTCGTCGCCTGCACGCTGCTGCTCTTCCCCGACCGGCTCGACGGGAAACGGCCGGAGCTGCCGCCGCTCCCCCCTCTGTCCGGTGAGGAGAGACGGCTCGCGGCGATCCTCACCGTGATGCTGGCACTGTGGCTGAGCGACGGCTGGCACGGCATCCCGCCGGCCTGGATCGGGCTCGCAGCCGCCGTGATCTGCCTGCTGCCGGGCGTCGGCGTCCTGTCCCCCCAGAGCTTCGGTGAGATTCCCCTGAAGACCTGCTTCTACGTCGCCGCCCTGTTCGGGTTGACCGGGATCGTCAACGAGACCGGCCTCGGCGCCGATCTCGGTCACGCGCTGCTCGGCCTCGCTCCGCTCGAACCGGGCGCGCCCGCCCGGAATTTTGCGACGCTCACCGGCCTGTCGATCGGCTTCCTGTTCGTCGCCACCGCCAACGGGGCTCCGGCGCTCTACACGGCACTGGCCGAGGAATTTTCCCGCGCCAGCGGGTTCGACCTGATGAGCGTGCTGATGGTGCAGGTGGTCGGCTACTCCACACTGTTCCTGCCCTACCAAGCTCCGCCGATCGTGATGGCGATGGATCTCGGCGGCCTCTCACTGCGGGATGCGACCAAGCTGACCCTGGCGACGGGCATCGTCTCGCTCTTCGTAGCCACTCCGCTGGCCTATCTCTGGTTCCGGCTGACAGGGAGACTCGGGTGAGACAGATGCGCGCGATCGTCAGTCCGACCAATGCTGCACCGCAGCACGGGCATTGCCGGTCGGAGGCCGCCGCCCTAACCCTTCCCTGGAATTCATCCAACTTTTGACGCGAGGATCGTGAACCGCGATGGCCCCTACCGTCAGACCTACGGTCGCCCAGCCGCTCTCGCCCCATCTCCAGATCTACCGCTGGACCTGGACCATGGCGATGTCGGTGTTCCACCGCATCACCGGCACGGCCCTCTATGGCGGCACCTTCCTCGTCGCGGTGTGGCTGGTGGCCCTCGCCTCCGGCCCCCGCGCCTATGACGCGGTGGCGTGGTTCTTCGGCTCCTGGATCGGGCGCCTGATCCTGTTCGCCTATACCTGGGTGCTGATGCACCACATGCTGGGCGGCCTCCGCCACTTCATCTGGGATGCCGGCTACGGCTTCGACCGGGACCGGCGCCTTGGCCTCGCCCGGGCCACGCTGATCGGCTCGGTGGTCCTGACCGTCGTGATCTGGGCGCTCGCCCTGCTGCTCGTGCGCTGAGAGACGCCCCCATGTCCCAGGTCGATAACCGTCAGAACACCGCGCTCTCGATGCGCACGCCCCGCGCCCGGGTGAAGGGGCTCGGCGCCTCAGGGCACGGCGCCGGCCATTTCTGGCTGCAGCGCCTGACCGGCGCTTCGAACGCGCTCTTGATGCTCGCCTTCGTGGTGATCATCGCACTGATGGCCGGGCGCACTTACCCGCAGGCGGTCGCCCTCGTGTCGCACCCGCTGGTGGCGATCATCCTGATCCTCGCGGTGGTGTCGGTGACGATCCACATGCGTCTGGGAATGCAGACGGTCATCGAGGATTACGTGCACAGCCACGGCCTCAAGTTCGCGGCGTTGATCGCCAACACCTTCTACGCGGTCGCGGTGGCCGCCGCCTGCCTCTACGCGATCATCCGCGTGAGCCTGGGCGGGCTCGCCTGACCGCCGCCCCCGAGAACCGAGGATTCACGAAAATGGCATCCAACGGATCGAACGGCGGCGCGCCCGCCTACGCCATCACCGACCACACCTTCGACGTGGTGATCGTCGGCGCCGGCGGCGCGGGCCTGCGCGCCACGGTCGGCTGTAGCCAAGCGGGCCTGCGCACCGCCTGCATCACCAAGGTGTTCCCGACCCGCTCGCATACGGTGGCGGCGCAAGGCGGCATCTCGGCCTCGCTCGGCAATATGGGGCCGGATGATTGGCGCTGGCACATGTACGACACCGTGAAGGGTTCGGACTGGCTCGGCGACCAGGACGCGATCGAGTACCTCGTGCGCAACGCGCCGGCTGCGGTCTATGAGTTGGAGCATTGGGGCGTCCCCTTCTCCCGGACGGAAGAGGGGAAGATCTACCAGCGCCCCTTCGGCGGCATGACCACCGATTACGGCAAGGGCACCGCCCAGCGCACCTGCGCGGCGGCCGACCGTACCGGCCACGCCATGCTGCACACGCTCTACGGACAGGCGGTGAAGAACAAGACGCAGTTCTTCATCGAGTATTTCGCCCTCGACCTGATCATGGACGAGGAGGGCCGCTGCCGCGGCGTCATCGCCATCGATCAGGCGACCGGCGAGATCCATCGCTTCCGCGCCCAGCAGACCATCCTCGCCACCGGCGGCTATGGCCGCGCCTATTTCTCGGCGACCTCTGCCCATACCTGCACCGGTGACGGCAACGCCATGGTGCTACGCGCCGGCCTGCCGCTGCAGGACATGGAGTTCGTGCAGTTCCACCCGACCGGCATCTACGGCGCCGGCTGCCTCATCACCGAAGGCGCGCGGGGCGAGGGCGGCTACCTGACCAATTCCGAGGGCGAGCGCTTCATGGAGCGCTACGCCCCCTCGGCCAAGGATCTCGCCTCCCGCGACGTGGTCTCCCGCTCCATGACCATGGAGATCCGCGATGGCCGGGGCGTGGGCAAGAACAAGGACCACATCTTCCTGCATCTCGATCACTTGGACCCGAAGATCCTGCACGAGCGCCTGCCGGGCATCTCCGAATCCGCGAAAATCTTCGCGGGCGTGGACGTGACCAAGGAGCCGATCCCGGTCTTGCCGACCGTCCATTACAACATGGGCGGCATCCCGACGAACTATCACGGCGAGGTGCTGACCCTGAAGAACGGCGATCCCGATACGGTGGTGCCCGGCCTGATGGCCTTGGGCGAGGCGGCCTGCGTCTCGGTCCACGGCGCCAACCGCCTCGGCTCGAACTCGCTGATCGACCTCGTGGTGTTCGGCCGCGCCGCCGGCCTGCGCTGCGCCGAGATCGTCGAGCCGAATGCCCGCCAGCCGGAACTGCCGAAGGACTCGGCCGAGAAGGCGCTCTCGCGTCTCGACCGCTTCCGCTACGCCGATGGCGGCACCCCGACCGCGCAGCTGCGCGACCGGATGCAGCGGACCATGCAGAACAATTGCGCGGTCTTCCGAACCGGCGAAGTGCTGGAGGAGGGCAAGGGCCTGATCCACGACGTCTGGCGCGGCGTCGCAGATATCAAGGTCAGCGACCGTTCGCTGGTCTGGAACACCGATCTCCTCGAGACCCTGGAATTCGATAACCTGATCGGTCAGGCGGTCGTGACCATGGAATCGGCGGTCAATCGGAAGGAAAGCCGCGGGGCCCATGCCCGCGAGGACTTCCCGGACCGCGACGACAAGGAGTGGATGAAGCACACGCTGGCCTGGCTCGACCAGTCCAAGCACGGTGTCGAGATCGATTACCGGCCGGTGCACACCTACACCATGTCGAACGAGATCCAGTACATCGAGCCGAAGGCGCGGGTGTACTGAGCGAAGCCAAGAGACCCTGATCCCGGAGCGATCGCTGACGTCAGCTTGATCGCCCGAGACCACCCACGATCACCTGCGGAAGCTGCCTGCCCATGGCCCAGTTCAATCTTCCCAAGAACTCCCAGGTCACCGAAGGCAAGACCTGGCCCGCGCCGAACGGTGCGAAGAACCTGCAAAAGTTCCGGATCTACCGCTGGAACCCCGATGACGGCAAGAATCCGCGCATCGATACCTATCACGTCGATCGCGACGATTGCGGTCCGATGGTCCTCGACGCCCTGCTCTGGATCAAGAACAAGGTCGATCCCTCGCTCGTCTTCCGCCGCTCCTGCCGCGAGGGCATCTGCGGTTCCTGCGCCATGAACATCGAGGGCCAGAACGGGCTGGCCTGCACCATGGGCATCGACGAGTGCAAGTCGCCCGACAACGCCCTGCCGTTCCTGTCTCGCAAGGACAAGGACGGCGCGGTGCGGATCTATCCGCTGGCGCATATGCCGGTGCTCAAGGATCTCGTGCCGGACCTGACCAATTTCTACGCCCAGCACGCGGCCATCGAGCCCTGGCTGCAGACCGAGACGCCGGCCCCGGAGAAGGAATGGAAGCAGACGCCGGAGGACCGCGCCCGGCTCGACGGCCTCTACGAGTGCATCCTGTGCGCCTGCTGCACCACGAGCTGCCCGAGCTACTGGTGGAACGGTGACAAGTTCCTCGGGCCGGCGGCCCTGCTCCAGGCCTATCGCTGGCTGATCGACAGCCGCGACGAGAACACCGGCGAGCGCCTCGACGGGCTGCACGATCCGTTCAGGCTCTACCGCTGCCACACGATCATGAACTGCGCCAACACCTGCCCGAAGAACCTGAACCCGGCGAAGGCCATCGCCGAGATCAAGAAGATGATGGTCGAGCGCGAAGTCTGACCCTCCTTCGCAGGACCGCTGCCGCGAGCCGCGCCCCGAAACGGGCGCGGCTTTTTGCGTTTCGAGGCCCTGGCCTGGGCCGGCGCATCGACTGAGGCAGGCCTGCCACACCGGGGTAAAAACCCGCGCGCACACCGCTTTTCCCGTCCCCTCCCATGTCACTGCCTTGCCGCCAGCGCATTTGGCCGTGAGGGCAAGCGCGACTGTTGCGCGTGTTTCTGGGGGAGTGTCGTTGATGACGCGTGGGTTCCTGTCGAAAGCCGCCTGTCTCGCGCTCGCCGCGAGTGTCGGCGCCTGCGCCTCGAACCGCTTCGAGGGTCCGCGCGAGCGGCCCAGGCCGCAGGCGGCGCTCGAACCGGCCACGCCCGCCCTTCCCGCCGGCACGGTGACGAGCGAGCCGCTTGCGCCTCCGCCCGGTGCCGCTGCCGCCCCCGGCGAGCCGCCGCCCCCGAGCGTGGCCGCCGCGCCATCCCCGGCGATCGAGCCGCCGCCCCCGCCCGCTCCGCCGCCGGTGGTGGCGACCGGCCGTTCCTCGGTGGTGGGTTCGTGGAACGCCACCGATGCGGCGGGCAGCTGCAAGGTGTCGCTGTCGAGCACGCCCTCCCTCGACCTCTACAAGGCCTCGACGGCGGGCTGCGCCAACAAGGACCTCGCCAAGGTCTCGGCCTGGGATTTCCGCGACGGCGAGGTCTATCTCTACCAGCCGGGCGGCACCGTCGCCGCGCGCCTGCGCCAGGCCGGCGGCAGCCTCGACGGCGCCCTCTCGAAATCCGGCGCGCAGCTCTCGCTCGCCCGGTGAGATCGTCGCCTACGGGTTGACCCGCACGCCGAGCAGCACCGTATGCGCCTCGTAGCTCGAGAGCGGAACGGTGCTGGTCAGCGTCGAGTAGATGTAGCTGCCGCGCAGCGCCAGCCAGCGATTGAAGCGGTAATCGAACCGGGCGGTGGCGGAATAGCCCCGCTCGCGGATGTTCACGCCGTCATAGGTGTTGGACAGGTAGGCGCCGCCCAGGGTGATCGAGAGGTTGCGGAACAGGTCGTGCTGCACCTCGAGGGTCGCGGCATCGGTGAAGGCGCCGCTGGAGCCGGGGACCGAGGTTTCGATCACCCCGGTCTGCTGGTTGAAGCGGACCGTGGTGAGCGGCGAGACCGACCAGACCAGGGCGGCGTTGACGAGCGGCGCGTTGATGTCCTGCAGCGAGCGGTCGACATAGGAGCGGTGCTGGAGCCCGCCCGACACCTCGGCCGTGAGGGCACTGTTGAGCTGCACCCGCGCGCCTGCGGTGAAGGCGAGGCCGTCGGAATCGCGGCGCAGGCCGAACTGATCCACGGGTGAATCGTAGATCCGGGTATCGAGGAAGGTCTCGACGAAGGGCGTGATCGCGGGCGAGATCTCGTAACCGGCGCGCAGGCGCAGGCCGTACTGGTTGGCGTTGCGATCGCTCTGGCGGATCAGCGTGCCGTCGCTGAGCTGCGCATCCTCGAAGATCGAACGGTCGATCGAGCCGCGCAGGGAGAGCTGCAAGCGGTTGAAGGTTTCCTGCACCCCGGCGGTGGCACCGTAGGTGGCGAAGATCGGCCGGGTCGTGGCCGCCGCGCCGAGATCGGGGCTGCCGAGGCGCTGGCTGTCGAGCAGGAAGCGCGTCTCCAGCTCCAGGCGGGTGTCGCGGTCGACATCGATGCGCAGCCGCGAGGTGCCCACCGCGTTCGGCCGGCTGGCCTCCTGGTTCTGCGGATAGTCGAGATAGCTGCCGCGCATCTCGGCGGTGAACTCGCTCGCCGACCATTCGCTGCGCAGGGCCAGTTCGACTTCGCTGGCGAGCGCGAGGGAGGAGCGCCCGCGGGAGGAGGAGATCTGATCCGGGTTCGAATCGAAGCCGATGCTCTGGGTGAAGGCCGGCAGCACCGTGAAGGTGCCGAGCTGGATCCCCAGCGGCGCGTAGGCGGTGTCGGCGGGGATCGGCCGGCGCAGGCCGGTGCCGAGCAGGAACCCGGTGGCGTTCGGCAGGCCGAAGCCGAGGAGCGGCGTCGGCAGGGGCACGCCGGAAACCGGGCTCTGGATCACCGGCGTCAGGCGCAGATCCGTGACCGTCTCCTGAGTGCGCCTCTGCGTGATCTGCCGGGTCGCCGAGCCGAGGCGGCGGGGCGGGGCGGCCCGCAGGCGCAGGACCGAGGGACGGGCCGGGGTGCCCCGCGCGGAGGCGGAGCCCGGCAGGCTCGTCGGGTTGCGGAAACGAGGCAGGCGCGAGACGTCGTCGTCCTCACCCCCGGAGGCCGGGGCGGGCGGGGTGGTGCCGGGCGTCGGGCTGGTCCCGAGGGGCGCGGGGGCGGAGAAGGCGCCGGAGCCGCGAAGCCCCGTCGGCGCCTCAAAGCTGGGGCGGAGCGGGCGCGGCGCGGCCAGAGCGTCGGGGGCGGCATCCGAGGGCGGCGTCTCGCCCTCCTGCTGCTGCGCCAGGGCCGGGGCGCCGGACAGGGCCGGGATCAGCGCGGAGGCCAGCGCCAGGGTCAGCGCCCCCGCCGCGCGGCGCGTTCCGCGCTTCCCCCCGTTCGGCCGCTCGCGTGACACCGACAGCGTTCTTTCCCTCGATGCGGCCGGCGGACCACCGTCGGGACATGCCGCCATGGTTAACCGGGCTACATCGAGCGTGGTTAACGGCCGGTTGCGGGGCGTCCGCACCGCCTTTCCCGCCCCGGTCAGACCGAATCCGATCGATCCCTTCGGGATGGCGGATTCGGGCTTCGCTCAGACGCCGCGCGCGCCTCCTGATCCTGTCTCCGGTTTGATTGACCGGAGACAGGCTCAGCCGCCTTGCGACCACATTCGGCGGCGAAGAGAACGCGACATTCTCACTCACGAGCGGACCGGAACGCGCTTCATGGCCCTGGCACAGCGGATCGAGGATCGGGACGAGGGGCAGGCGCGGGCGCCCGCCATCGCCTCGGCCCTGCGCACCATCGAGACCGAGCGCGAGGGGCTGGCCTGCCTGATGGCGGCGATCGGCAACGGGTTGGGCGAGCCCTTCGCGCAGGCGGTGGCGCGGATCGGCGCGGCGCGGGGGCGGGTGATCTGCACCGGCATGGGCAAATCCGGCCACGTGGCGCGCAAGATCGCGGCGACCATGGCCTCCACCGGCACCCCGGCGCTCTACGTCCACCCGGCGGAGGCGAGCCACGGCGATCTCGGCATGATCCAGCCGGACGACGTGGTGGTGGCCCTGTCTTGGTCGGGCGAGACCACGGAACTGGCCGACATCATCGGCTATACCCGGCGCTACCGCGTCGGCCTCGTGGCGATCACCTCGAATGCCGCCTCGACCCTCGGCCGCGAGGCCGATACCTGCCTCGCCCTGCCGAAGGCGAAGGAGGCCTGCCCGAACGGGCTCGCGCCCACCACCTCGACGGCGATGCAGCTGGCGCTCGGCGACGCGCTGGCCGTGGCCCTGCTGGAGGCCCGCGGCTTCTCCGCCCGCGATTTCTCCGTGTTCCATCCCGGCGGCCGGCTCGGCGCGTCCCTGCGGCAGGTGCGCGAGGTCATGCATGGCGGCGAGCGGCTGCCGCTGGTGGCGCTCGGCACGCCGATGCGGGCGGCGGTGGCCGAGATCGACGCCAAGGGCTTCGGCTCCGTCCTCGTGGTCGATCAAGAGGGCCGGCTCGCCGGCATCCTCACCGACGGCGACGTGCGCCGCGCCATCTTCTCGCGCGAAGGCCTGGAGGGCCTGCCGGTCGAGGCGGTGATGACCCGCAACCCCCGCACCATCGCCCCCGAAACCCTGCTCGCCAAGGCGCTGCAGATCCAGGAGGCGATGAAGATCACCGCCCTAGTGGTGGTGGACCAGGACCGCCCGGTCGGCCTCGTGCATTACCACGACCTGCTGCGCACCGGGGTGGCGTAAGGCTGCCGTCCCCGCCCCCTCACCCTGAGGTGCCGCGAAAGCGGCCTCGAAGGGTCTTCCCGATCCCGCGCCGATCCCGCGCCGATCCCGCGCGGCCTCTGGAACATCCTTCGAGGCCGCCGCTGCGCGCCGGCACCTCAGGATGAGGGCGAGTTCAGGACGCGCCGCGCCCGTCTCCCCAACCGGTCAAACAGCCTGTTGCAACACCTCGACCCCCGCGGCCCGACAAGGCGGGCCCGGAGGATGGCTGGCCGATCGGCCGGCGGGTTCGACATCGAACCATCCTGAGGGGGACGCGGGACGCCGCGAGACCTCCGGATTTGTTTCTCAATTCTGCCGGTCTCCCGGCGTCCCGCGGAAGGGGAGAGGCTTTTTTCCGCCCCCTTCCGTTTTGGCGTCACGGCTCTTCTCGCCGGCATCGACCCCGGATCGGCGGGCCCCGGTGCTCTCCGGCGCGCCACCCGGTGAGGGGTGAGGCGCCTCGGCCAAGGCCGGCCCCAGCGGTTTCGTCCGCGCCGGACCTCGTAGTGGGCCCGGCTCCGGTTGTTCCTGGGCGCTCGCCCGAGACGGCCTACGGCCCCATCCCGAGACGGCGTTGCGTCGCGCGCAGCGCCCGAGGCAATGGCGACCGGGCCACCGACGCGGGAACCGCCCCACCTCCCCACGAGCCTCCCCGGCCGGTCACCGAAGACGCTCCCCCGAATGATTCGGGAGGTGAGTGGGTGCGGTTGTAGGATTTTAGGCCTATGATGTCAATTGCAAACGTCGCTTGACCGAAGACCGTAGCGCCGAGCCGATAGGGCATCCGCGCGAAGCCGGCTCCGCCGCCTCAAGCCGATGAAGCAGCTTCGGCAAAAGACATTTATTGGGAGTACCTCGAAAAACTCCCAAACAAACAGTGCTCACATCCTGATGTCAAAACTACAGAAAAGCAATTTGAATCAAATGATAGGCCGTCAATCAGCTTGATACTGCAAGCCCTGCGCACTTCCGATCGACGACCGCCGACCCTACCCTGTTTGTGGTATTACAATTCGAGCCGGTCCACCGATTCTGCAGCTCTCCATCAGCCAAGTGGAGAGTGAGATGATCAAGTTCTGCTCAGTCGCTGCAACACTCGTGCTGTCCCTGGCCTTGAGCCAAGCCGAGCCGGCACAGGCCGGCCAAATGCGCAAACAGCAAGTCAGCAAGCCTCTCTCCGGGCGTGTGACACCGGGCTTGCAACCCGGCATGACCATGCCCGTACTGGCTCCGCTCGACCCAACGGCCCTGAACGTAAACCAAGCCATCATGTGGCAAAATTCGCTTCATGGCGAAGTCAATTAACACCCGGACCGGGCCGGCGCGCAGTCATGGATCTGCGGCCGGTCCGACGCATCGAATTCTATGCCACTGGGTATATGCTAATATCGCAGCGTGGATTTGGCGGCTTCAACGCATAATTGTTGTAACAGAGCCAAAATTCATGAGCGAGCCCAAGATCATTGCCCTGATCGAAGCCTGCTACGCGGCCGCGTTCGATTTTGAAGCTTGGCCCAGGATTCTCGCTCAGGTTGCCAGTGCCGTCGGGGCCCACGGCTCCGCGCTCGTTCCTCAAGATGAGCGACGTTCCGCTCACATCATCGCATCGGACTCGCCCGCCGAGGCTCATGCCGCGTACCGCAGCGTTTGGTGGCAACAGGCCTCTTGGGCAGCGGCGGCGAAAACGTTCCTCCTTCACAACGGTCTCGTTCTTCGAGAGAGCGATCTGATCAAGTTCGAGAACAGGCACTCCGATGCTTTCTTTCAAATATTCTGCCAGACTTATCATCTGGGCGACCTCGCCGCGTGCCTGTTCATCGACCCACGCGACCAAAACTTATATTCAATCGTTGTATTCAAAAATCAGGAACAGGGACCTTACTCAACCGAAGAGATTGAGCGCCTTCATCTGCTGACACCGCATGTGGCGCGAGCCTTCACGCTGGGCACGGCCTTGAGCGATGCGCGCGACCAAGCGGTCGATTTAACGGTAGGGTTCGAACGCCTCAGCTTCGGTACCATTGTGCTTGATGGTGCCAGCCGCGTTCGCAACATCAATTCCATCGCGGGACGCTTCTTCAGAAACTATCTGCGGCAAGACGGCGATCAGCATCTTCACGCCCTGTATCCGGGCGACCGCGAGCGGTTCGAGCGCCTGCTCGTCGCAGCGCGGCCGGGCGGCATCATCTCGGCCTCTCTCAACATGATGCTTCGACCGGTCAGGGAGGGCCATCCACTTCTTGTGGAAGTTCTTCCTCTCCGCTGCACCGAAACCGCGCTCTCCCCCGCCGACACGGGACGGGGAGGCGCACTGCTCTTCCTGTACGATGTGTTCGCCCCAGCTCATCCGGACATCGAAGAGCTGCTTGTGCAACTGGGCTTGAGCCATGCCGAGGCACGCCTCGCTCAACTCGTTGGGAGGGGGCATTCGCCGCGCACCGCCGCATCGGTGCTCCGCATCGCCGAAGGCACTGCGCGCGTGCACCTTCGTTCGTGCTTCGCCAAACTCGGGATTGTGCGTCAGAGCGAACTCGCGGTGCTGATCACGCGCCTCGATACGCTCACCTGCCCGTCCACCCGCAGTTGAACCCCGCCCCGCGCCGTCGACGTCATGCAGGTTCCCGTCCTGGCCGGGGCTAAGAGTGCCTCACAAAGCTCCCGATTCTGCATCCTGTCCTCTCTGGCCGCGACCGTGCAGCGGGAGTTTTGTGAGAGACACTAAAACACCGCCACCAATCCCACGCCGATCACCATCAAAACCGCCCCGGCAACCCGCCAAAGGCTCGCCGGATGCACCTGAAACCCGACCCAGCCGAAATGGTCGAGCACCAGCGAGACCACCACGCCGACCGTCACGATGATTCCCAAAAAGCTCGCGGCGCCGATGGCGGGGGAGGCGTAGAGCTGGGCCAGGATCAGCAGAACGCTCAAGAACCCGCCGAACCACGCCCACCACGGCACCTGTCCGAGCTGCTGGCCGGTGGGGAGTTCGAGCTTGCCGAGGGCGAGGCCGCCCACGAGCAGGACGCTGGTGCTGACGAGGAGCGTCAGCAGGCCCGCCGTGACCGGCAGGCCGAGCGACTTCGACAGAGTCGCGTTCTGTCCCGGCTGGATCGCGTTGGCGAGACCGGCGACGATGGTGAGAGCGTAGAGGGACCACATAGCCCGTCATCCGGCGCGTCCGCCGCCAAGTTTCGCGGCTGCGACATCGGCACCGTCACGGTCGCGTGATTCCGGCGGGGGCGACGATCCCAGGCCCGGCGTCACCGGCTCCCCTCGACAAAGCGAGGCCGTCGGCGGAAGGGTAGGGCCCACGCGCAGGATCCAAAAACACGCCGGGGCGGGACCGCATGACCGAGCACGTCACCATCGAGGACCGTCCGGGCGGTGTCCGGCTGATCCGCTGGAACCGTCCGGCGAAGAAGAACGCCCTGACCGGCGCGATGTACGACGCTGCCCGCACCGCCCTGGAAGGGGCCGACGACGCCTCCCAGCAGATCGGGGCGGTGGTGTTCGCCGGCCTGCCCGGCGCCTTCACCGCCGGCAACGACCTCGCCGACTTCTTCTCCGCCGGCACGGCGCCGCGGGACGCTTTTTCGGAGATGCCGGCCCTGCGCTTCATCCGGCAGCTCGCCCGCACCCGCACGCCGATGGTCGCGGCGGTGGACGGGCTCGCCATCGGCGTCGGCACCACGCTGACGCTGCATTGCGACCTCGTCTATGTCGGGCCGCAGGCGCGCTTCCGCATGCCGTTCGTGGAACTCGGGGTGGTGCCGGAGGCGGCCGCGAGCTTCCTGCTGCCGCGCCGGATCGGGCTCGCCCGGGCCTCGGCGCTGCTGCTGCTCTCCGACCCGTTCGACGGCGACGCGGCCGTTTCCCTCGGGCTCGCCAATGCCCTGGTGCCCTCCGATCTGCTGGAGGAGCACGCGCTGGCGCAAGCCACCCGGCTCGCCGCCCTGCCGCGCCAGGCCGTGCAGGCGAGCCGCGCCCTGATGCGCGGCGATCAGGCCGCGGTCGAGGCGGCGATCGAGGCGGAGGCGCAGGCCTTCGAGGCGGGCCTGCGCGATCCCGAGACGCAGGCGCGCCTCGCCCGCTTTCTCACCAAGGCCTGACGCCTCCATGGCGCTGCCCCTGCGTGGAAAGATCTGCCTCGTGGCCGGGGCGTCGCGCGGGGTCGGGCGCGGGCTGGCCCGGGGCCTGGGCGAGGCGGGGGCGACGGTGATCGTCACCGCCCGCTCCTCCGAGACCGGCCGGCGCACCGAGACGCGCCCGGAGGCGATCGAGGACACCGCCCGCGCCGTCGATGCGGCGGGGGGCGAGGGCCACCCTTACCTGTGCGACCACACCAGCGAGCGGGCGGTGGACGAACTGGTGCACTGGACCCTCCGCCGCTTCGGCCGGATCGATGTGGCGGCCTCCAGCGTCTGGGGCGGCAACGAGGGGTTCGACGGCGAGCGCTACCCCGACGGCGCCGCCTGGGGTACGCCGTTCTGGCGGCGCTCGGCCGAGCCGTTTTCGCGCTTCCTGGGCACGGGGCCCTATCCGGGGCTGCTGCTGGCCCGCGCGGTGGCGCCGGCCATGGTGTCGGCGGGCTCCGGCCTGATCGCCTTCGCCTCCTTCGGCACGGGGGAGGGCTATCTCGGCGATCTCTATTACGACCTCGCCAAGGCGGTGACCAACCGCCTCGCCTATGCCTGCGCGCAGGAGCTTTCTCCGCACGGGGTGTGCGCCCTGTCGCTGTCGCCGGGCTTCGTCGCCACCGAGCGGGTGCGCGATGTGGGCCAAGAGGCTCTGGCCACCGAGAGCCCGCTCTATGCCGGCCGGGCGCTGGCCGCGCTCGCCGCCGATCCGGCCGTGCTGGACCGGGCCGGGCGGACGCTCCATGTCGGCGACCTCGCCCGCGCCTACGGCTTCACCGACGACGACGGACGCCAGCCGGAGCGATTCCGGATCGCAGCAGGGGACGCAGGAGGGGATATCGCATGAGTGACAGCAGCCTGGCCGGAAAAACCCTGTTCATCACCGGCGCCTCGCGGGGCATCGGGCTGGCCATCGGCCTGCGGGCGGCCCGCGACGGCGCCAACATCGCCATCGCCGCCAAGACCGCCGAGCCGCATCCGAAGCTGGAGGGCACGATCTTCACCGCCGCCGAGCAGATCGAGCGGGCAGGGGGCAAGGCGCTGCCGCTGGTGGTGGATGTCCGCGACGAGGAGGCGGTGAAGGACGCCCTCGACCGGACCGCGAACACGTTCGGCGGCCTCGACATCGTGGTCAACAATGCCAGCGCGATCTCGCTGTCGAACACGCCCAAGACCGAGATGAAGCGCTTCGATCTGATGCATCAGATCAACACGCGCGGCACCTACATGGTCAGCAAATACGCGATTCCCTATCTGGAGAAGGCGGAAAACCCGCATATCCTGATGCTCTCGCCGCCCCTCGACATGGCGGAGAAGTGGTTCGCGCCGCATCTGGCCTATACGATGGCCAAGTTCGGCATGTCGCTCTGCGTGCTCGGGCTGGCGGGGGAGTTGCGGAGCCGGGGCATCGCCGTCAACGCCCTGTGGCCGCGCACCACCATCGCCACGGCGGCGGTGCAGAACCTGCTCGGCGGCGACGCGCTGATGCAGGCGAGCCGCACGCCGGAGATCGTGGCGGACGCCGCCCACGCCCTGTTCCTGAAGGATGCGCGCGGCATCACCGGGCGCTTCCTGATCGACGACACCTTCCTGGCCGAGGAGGGTGTCACGGAGTTTTCAAAATATCGCGTCACAGCGGGGGTCCCGCTTGCGCCGGACTTCTTCGTGCCGGAGACAAGCGTCGCGCCTCCCGGGGCGCTGGATTGAGGCTTCTCCTTCAGGTCGCACGCCCTTGATCTTCACGCACAAGCCCGTCGCGGGCGACATTCAGACGGTGCTGGAGCGCCGCTACCTCGACCTGCAGGAGCCGATTCCGGAGGACACGGTCTGGCTCGACCTCGTCCGCCCGACACGGGAGGAGGAGGTGAAGGTCGAATCCTTCCTCGGCATCACCGTGCCGACCCGGGAGGAGATGAAGGACATCGAGCCCTCCGAACTGCTCTATGTCGAGGCGGGCGCCCGCTACATGACCGGCCGGGTGCTCTCCCGCGTCAGCGATTCCGAGGAGCCGGGCCTGGCCGGCATCACCTTCATCCTGCGCGACAACCGGCTCATCACCGTGCGCTACGAGGAGCCGCAATCCTTCCGCATGTACACCCAGCGCGCCGGCCGGGCGACGGGCAACGGCCCGTCGAGTTCGGTCTCCGGCGAGTCGATCCTGGCCGGGCTGATCGAGGCGGTGATCGACCGCGCGGCCGACGTCCTCCAGCTCCAGGGCGAGCGGATCGACCGGCTCTCGCGAAAAATCTTCGAGGACAAGGGCGATCCCTCCGCCCGCAACACCGCCCTCCAGGACACGCTGCGGGCCCTCGGCCGGCACGGCGACCTGATCTCGAAGCAGCGCGAGAGCCTCGTCTCGATGGAGCGCATCCTGCTCTCGCTCTCGGCCACCTACCGCACGGCCAAGGCCCCGCGGGAATTGCGCGAGGACGTGCGCTCCACCCTGCGCGACCTGCAATCGCTGGAGGAGCACGCGACCTTCATCTCGGCCAAGATCCAGTTCCTGCTCGACGCGACGCTGGGCCTCGTGAACCTCGAGCAGAACAACATCATCAAGCTGTTCTCGGTCATGGCAGTGGTGTTCATGCCGCCGACCCTGATCGCCTCGATCTACGGCATGAACTTCAAGACCATGCCGGAGCTCGAATGGCATTTCGGCTATCCCGTCGCGGTCGGCATGATGGTGGTGGCCGCGGTGCTGCCCTACGTGCTCTTCCGCTGGAAGAAGTGGCTCTGAGACCCGTCTGGGCTCAGGCGCAGGGTAAAACCCGCTTTCCTCCTGCCGAGGCGCCGAGCGAAGCTTTGCGCCTCGAAGCGCCCCGGACCGGTCGAGCCCATGGCCTTCCTCCGCTGGGGGACGCGCCGCGACGGGCGTCGAGGCTGCCGGCGCAGCTCCTCGGCATGAGGAGCATCATGAACGCCGGCATCAACGGCTCGAACAGGATCTGAGCGCCCCTCACGGGACGCGCGGCCATGGACCGCGCGGCGGGGCGGCAGGCATGGTGTGAGCGACACTTCCTCGGGGGGTCGAGCAGACGCCCTGCAACAGCGAGAGCCGTATACGGTGTGACCGTATCAAGCCCGCATCGCTCGAAATTGCTTTGCCGCGTCTTCTTTTGTCTAATCGCTCTTCACTTCGGAAGACAGCACTCTCGTCTTGACGTGAACGTTCGACATGCCAGCACTTCAGGCTGAAGCGGTCAATTCATGCGCAAAGGGCATGTCATACCGAAATTCACACTCATTTCCAGTAACATATATGTTATGTTAATTATCTTTTGATACCCCTCGGCTTGTCCCAGCAGAGGCAACTGCAATGTTCATGATGGCGCGTTTCAAGATACTCACCAAGCTGATCGGCGTCATCGGCCTGATTACGGTGATCGTCGGGGGATGCATCTGGTATGCTCAAGCACGCATGAGCACCATCGACGATGCCTATAGCCTCTTTATTGTCCGTGAAGCCAAGGCCGTCTCCAGCGCGCGCCGGACCAATCGGCTGATCTTCGAACTCAACTATTGGGTCTATCGGACCATTGCCGAGACCGACGAACAGCAGATGAAGGCCGCCCACGAGGGCTTCCGGGCCGCGGTGCCGTTCATGCGGCAGGCCGTGGCGGATCTGAAGAAGCAAGCCCCGACATTCGGACCCCGTATTGAAGAACAGACGGCCCGCATCGAAAGCTTCGTGACGAATGTCACCGAGGTTCTCCGTCTCGGCACCATGAACCAGAATGCCGAGGCGATCGATCTCGTTCACCGCGCGATCGATCCGACCTTTTCGGCCATGGTCGCCGAGGGCGGCAAGCTGGCCGACGATATCGCGGCCTATATGGAGCAAAGCTCCGATCAGCTGACGGAACAGACCAATGCCACGCGCTATAGCCTGATGAGTGTCAGCGCCGTTGGCATGTTGATCGGGCTGGCCGCAGCGATCTTCGTGTCCATTGCCGGCATCACGCGCCCCTTGGGCAATCTGGTCCGCATCCTTCAGCGGATGGCGAAGGGCGAGATCGACGCCACGATCAGTGAAGCGGCGCGCGGCGACGAGATCGGTGCCGTGGGCCGCGCGGTCGAAGGCATCAAGACGATGGTGGCCCAGAAGGCGGCCGAGCAGGCCGAAATGCGGCGCATCGCCGACGAGGCCGCCTCCGCCGAGCGCAAGCGGACCATGCTGGAACTGGCCAGTGGCTTCGAGGCCGCCGTCGGCTCGGTCGTCGGCTTGGTGTCGGCCTCCGCCACGGAGCTGCAGGCCACGGCGCAGCAGATGACAGCCACCGCGGCCGAAACCGCCAGCCAATCCACGGCGGTCGCCGCCGCAGCCGAGGAGGCGGCCGCCAATGTCGGCACCGTCGCGTCAGCGGCCGAGGAACTCGGCGTATCGGTCCAGGAAATCGGCCGGCAGGTGTCGAACTCGGCCGATCTGGCTCAGGCGGCCGTGGCAGAGGCGGACCACACCACGCAATTGGTGCGGGAACTCAGTCAGGCCGCCGAACAAATCGGCGCCATGGTCGGCATGATCTCCAACATTGCCAACCAAACCAATCTCCTCGCCCTGAACGCGACGATCGAGGCGGCCCGCGCGGGAGAGGCCGGACGCGGCTTCGCCGTGGTTGCGGCCGAGGTCAAGGAATTGGCCAACCAGACCGCGCGCGCCACGGAGGACATCGCTCAGCATATCGGCCAAGTGCAGGGCGTGACGGACCAGGCCGTCACCGCGATCGGCGGGATCGGCGGCCGCATCCGCGAGATCAATGCGGTCGCGGCGAGCATCGCGGCGGCGGTCGAGCAGCAGGGTGCGGCGACACAGGAGATCGTGCGCAACGTGTCCCAGGCCTCCGCCGGCACGTCGGAAGTGACCGGCAACATCTCGGGCGTGGCGCGGGCCTCCGAGGATACGGGAGCCGCCGCAGCCCAGGTGCTCTCGTCCGCCGGTGAATTGTCGCGCCAGTCGGAACATCTCTCCGCTGAAGTGGATCGTTTTCTCACGACGATCCGCGCGGCCTGAACCGGCCTCCTGTTGAGTCCTGCCCTGGCGCACCGTCCCGGACCTGAGATCCGGGACGGTGCGCCAGGGCCGACATCCAACCCGACCAGACGAAGGGCCGGTTTCGACGCGACCTCGCCGTCCTGGGGCGACGGCGCACCATTCAGACCACGGCGCTGCCTGCCCTCACACCGCGAACCGCACCCCCGTGAGCGTCTCCATCACCGCCCATAGGCGCTCCGCCGCCGCCCGGTCGCGGGCATGGGCGGCGATCGCGGCAGGTTTCGGATAGCCGCGCGCCTCCCAGAACCCGTCCGGTCCGTAATAGCCGCCGCCTTGCGCCTCCGGGGCGGTGGCGGCGTAGAGGATCGGCAGGGCGCCCTGGGCGGCGGATTGGCCGATGAGCGAGAACAGGATGTGCCCCGCCCGGCGCTGAAACGCACCGGCCCGGTCGCCCCGGCGAAACACCTCGGTGACGGCGAGGCCCGGATGGGCCGCCAGCGCGGCGATGCCGGAGCCCGCCACCGTGAGCCGCCGGTCGAGTTCGAGGGCGAACATCAGGAGCGCAAGCTTGCTCTGCCGGTAGGCGGCCTGTGGCCCGTAAGTCTCGCGCCACTGCAGATCGTCGAAGCGGATCCGGCCGCTGCGATGGGCGAGGCTCGCCACCGCGACGATCCGCGCCGAGGGGCTCAGGGCCGGCAGCAGCAGCCCGGTCAGGGCGACATGACCGAGAGTGTTGGTGGCGAGCTGGCGCTCGAACCCGTCCACGCTCTCCTCGCGGGAGGGGACGGCGGCGATGCCGGCATTGAGCACGAGCCGGTCGATCGGCTCCCGCGCCGGCCATGTTTCGGCGAAGGCGCGCACCGAGGCCAGGGAGGCGGTGTCGATCGGGCGCACCGCGAGATCGGCACCGGGATGCTCCCGGGCGATGGCCGCGGCTGCGCGCTCCCCCTTCGCCACGTCGCGCACCGCCAGAACCACCGCCGCGCCCGCCCCGGCCAGGGCCCGCGCGGTCTCGAATCCGAGCCCGGCGCTCGCCCCCGTCACCACGGCACGGCGCCCGGCCTGGGAGGGGATATCCGCGACGGTCCAGCGTTGTCTCGCCATCGGTTGGCCTGCCTCCGGTTCCGGACAAGGTGAGGGAACACCGATCCCGCGCGCGTGTCCGTCCCGGCGCGAGACCCTGATGCGGGGTTCTGATGCGAAATCCTGGCGCGACCGTCCCGTGGCGTGCCGTTCGCCCGGCAGACCGTCACGGCGACCATCACGATCAGGAGACAACCACGATCCGTTGCCGCAGTTCGGCCGCCGGCTTCGGCGCCCGGCATCCCCTTCGTCGGACGGCGCTCTAAGTGTCTCTCACAAAACTCCCGCTGCGCCGTCGCGGCCAAAGGGGGACCGGTGCGTCCTCGGGAGGTTTGTGAGGCGCTCTAAAACATCCCGTCCCGCCCGCGAAGGAGATCGGTGATGCCGGCCCAGACCATCCTGCCCGCCGCGGCCGCCCTGGCGCCCGACCCGGACAAGCCCGAGCCGCTCCCCTCGCTCTCGGCCACCCACACCTATCACCGCACCGAGGTGGACGGCGTCGGCCTCTTCTACCGCGAGGCCGGACCGCGGGACGCCCCCACGATCCTGCTGCTGCACGGCTATCCCTCATCCTCGCGGCAATGGGAGCCGCTGCTGCCGCTGCTGGCCGACCGCTACCATCTGATCGCGCCCGATTATCCCGGCTTCGGCCACAGCGACGCGCCGTCGCCCGCCGATTACCGCTATACCTTCGATAACCTCGCCCGGACGATGGAGGGCTTGGTCGCGCAGCTCGGCCTCGCCCGATACACGCTGTTCCTCCAGGATTACGGCGGGCCGGTCGGCTTCCGCATGGCTCAGGCCCATCCCGAGCGGGTCAGCGCCCTGATCGTCCAGAACGCCAACGCCTATGCCGAGGGGCTCGGCGAAAAATGGCAGGGCATCGCCCGGTATTGGGCCGATCCCGCCGCCCATCCCGAGCAGGTCGATGCCTTCATCTCGCTCGAGGGCGCCAAGCAGCGCCATCTCGGCACCAGCCCCCATCCCGAACGCTACAACCCGGATCTCTGGACCGACGAATCTGCCAACCTCACCCGTCCGGGGGCGAGGGAGATCCAGGCGGCGCTGCTGGCCGATTACCGCACCAACGTCGCCTCCTACCCGGCCTGGCAGGCTTGGCTGCGGGACCATCCGCTGCCGATGCTGATCCTGTGGGGCCGCTACGACCCCTCATTCCTCGTCCCCGGAGCGGAAGCCTATCTGCGCGACCGGCCGACGGCGGAGCTGCACATCCTGGATGCCGGCCATTTCGCCCTGGACGAGGCGACCGATGCGGTGGCCCGGCTGACCCGGGACTTCCTCGCCCGCCACCTCGCGGCCCCGGCCGCCCCATGACCGGATCGGCCGAGGCTCACCCGTCCCGGCGGCCGACGATGTGGGGCGCCTCATGCACCCGCGGCACGTGCGGGCGCCCGGCGGCGTCCATGGCGGGCCCGGCGAAGGTGTTGAGGCCCGGCAGCAGCACGGCGTCGGGCCGCGCCGAGGCGACGAAGACCTGCTTGGCGGTCTCGGGCCGCACCACGATGCAGGCCGGATCGTCCAGCGTCCCGGCATGGACGCCGCAGAGGTCGGGGAAACGCTCGAACGTCATGAAGAGCGTCGTCCCGCAGGTGGCGCAGAAATGCAGATCGATGAACTTGCCGCTGCCCTCGGACCGGTGCCGGTAGACCGTCGGCGCGCCCGAGGTGAGGCGCAGGTCGTCGCGGTTGAACAGGGGCTCGACGAGATGGCCCGATCCGGTCACGCGCTGGCAGAAGCGGCAGTGACAGAGCGTGACCCGCAGCGGCGGGCCGCGCAGCGCGTAGCGCAGGGTGCCGCACAGACAGCCGCCCGACACTGCCGGCATGCCCCCTCCGCTCCGGGCCCGCACGGCCCGACCCGGCCTCCGCAGCGACCGGAGCCGCCATGTTAAGCGAGCTGGCCGTGACCGCCTAGACCGGTTGCCGGCAAAGCGGCTTCCGGCCCCTCGGAGGACAGCGCCTCGCAACGGGGCTTGGAGATGCCGGCCGAGGCGCTCGGCCCGGAGACAAGGCCCCTCGCCAGAACGATTTTCCCCGGTGGACCGACAGATCCGAGGAAGCAACGCCGACGCGAGCGGCGGATATCGGCCATTGTCCTTACGACCGAATAGTCCGTCCGAACGCGGAATCGCCGGCACATCCGCCCAGCTTTTTCATATTTTCCTCCGCGTCATCCTCCGAATCTTGCACAGACGAGCCGCGTGGCGGGCCGGTTCGGTGGCTCGTCTCCTTGCCCTGGACCGGGCTTGGTTCATTTCAAGAAACGATGCATTTCGATCGTTTCTGTTTCCGATCTCCGCCGGGAGGATCATTCTCTCCCCATCGCCTCACGGCCGCGGCGGCCTGAACCGGACGCGCCCGGCACCACACTCAGCGAGGACAAGCACCATGGCGACGATCACCACCGAGGACGGGACCGAGATCGACTACAAGGATTGGGGGCCCAAGGACGCGCAGCCGATCATGTTCCACCATGGCTGGCCGCTCTCCTCCGACGACTGGGACAACCAGATGCTGTTCTTCCTGCAGCAGGGTTTCCGGGTGGTGGCCCATGACCGGCGCGGGCATGGCCGCTCCGCCCAGGTGCCGGAGGGGCACGACATGGACCATTACGCCGCCGACGCCTCGGCGGTGGT
Organism: Methylorubrum populi; assembly: GCA_020741775.1. Taxonomy (GTDB): domain Bacteria; phylum Pseudomonadota; class Alphaproteobacteria; order Rhizobiales; family Beijerinckiaceae; genus Methylobacterium; species Methylobacterium populi_B. The sequence continues at coordinate 54,634 of DYYG01000001.1, read as the reverse complement.
CGAGCATCTCGATTTGAGGAACGCCGTCCATGTCGGCCATTCCACCGGCGGCGGGCAGGTGGCGCGCTACGTCGCCCGGTTCGGCGAGCCGCAGGGGCGCGTGGCCAAGGCGGTGCTGGTGAGCGCCGTGCCGCCGCTGATGCTCCGCACCGAGGCCAATCCGGAGGGCCTGCCGATCGAGGTGTTCGACGGCTTGCGCAAGGCCTTGGCCGAGAACCGTGCCCAGTTCTATCTCGATCTGTCGTCCGGCCCGTTCTACGGCTTCAACCGTGCGGGGGCGACGATCCGCGAGGGGGTGATCCGGAACTGGTGGCGCCAGGGCATGATGGGCTCGGCCAAGGCCCATTACGAGGGGATCAAGGCGTTCTCGGAAACCGACCAGACCGAGGATCTGAAGGCGATCTCGGTCCCGACCCTGGTGCTGCACGGAGAGGACGACCAGATCGTGCCGATCGTTGCCTCGGCGCCGAAATCGGTCAAGCTGCTGCGGAACGGCACGCTGAAGACCTATCCGGGGCTGCCGCACGGGATGCTCACCACCCATGCGGACCTGCTCAACGCCGACATCCTGGCCTTCATCCGCGGCTGAGCCCGGCGGCCCCGTCGCGGGGCGGCGGCGGGGCACTCCCGCGCTCTTGTCTGAAGAATAGGCCGAAGAGCGGGCCGAAGAGCGGGGGAAAACCCGGCTTGCCCCCGCCGAATTGGTCTTTGCCGTCGCTTTCGTGCTAAGCCTTGAGGAGAACCCCCGACGGTCCTGCTCGGGGCTTTTTATCGTCCCGCGCTCGACCCTTCCGCGTCGGGACGCCGCGCGCCGCCGCCGGGACCCCGTGCGGCGCGATCCTCATCGAAAGACCTTTTCATGAGCGACGACATCGACGCCAAGACCCGCGCCGCGGAGCGCGCGGAGCGGGCGGAGCGCATGGCCCGCGAGGGCCAGCAGGCTATGGCCGAGCATCTGGCCGCCGTCAAAGCCGTGGACGAGCGCACGGTCCGCCTGCGCGCCCTGCGGCTGGCCAAGGAAGCGGAGGAGGCGGCGGCCAAGGCAGCCAACCCGCCCGCGCCCAAGCGCAGCCGCAAGAAGGCGACGGCCTGACCGTCATGGCGATCGACCGCACCCGCCGCCCGAGCGATCCCCGTCAGGCCGCCGAGGCCGCCTTCCGGGCCGTGACGCGCAAGACGCCCGAGGCCGCCCCCGCTGCCGCCGCCGCGCCCAAGGCCGCACTCGTTCCCGGTGTGCGGGAGACGATCTCGCTGCGCCTCGACAAGGCGGTGCTGGAGCATTTCCAGCAGGATGGCCCCGGCTGGCAGGACCGCATCAACGCCGCCCTCAAGGCCGCCGCCGGACTGTGACGGCGGCCCTGCCGGCCGCCGGTCGCCGGGGGAGGGATGCGTGAGCGGGCTCGCGGGCCTGCTCGGCCTCAGCCCCGACGAGGCGACGGCCCTTCTGCTCTCCCTGCGGGTCGGCGCCGTGGCGACGCTCGCGAGCCTGCTGCCCGGCCTCGCCGTGGCGTGGCTCCTGGCGCGCCGGCGCTTCCCCGGCCACGCCCTGCTCGACGGGCTGGTTCACCTGCCGCTGATCCTGCCGCCGGTGGTGACGGGTTACCTGCTGCTCCTCGCCTTCGGCCGGCGCGGGCTGTTCGGCGCGTGGCTCGCCGAGATCGGCATCGTGTTCTCGTTCCGCTGGACCGGCGCGGCGCTCGCCTGCGCGGTGATGGGCTTCCCGCTGATGGTGCGGGCGATGCGCCTGTCGATCGAGGCGGTGGACCGCAAGCTCGAACAGGCGGCGGCGACGCTGGGCGCCGCCCCGCCCCTGGTGTTCCTGACGGTGACCCTGCCGCTCAGCCTGCCCGGCATCCTCGCCGGGGCCGTGCTCGCCTTCGCCAAGGCGATGGGCGAGTTCGGCGCCACCATCACCTTCGTCTCCAACATTCCCGGCGAGACCCAGACCCTGCCTTCGGCGATCTACACCCTCACCCAGGTGCCGGGCGGGGAAGCGGGGGCGCTGCGCCTCACCCTGATCTCGGTCGCCGTCTCGATGCTGGCGCTGATCGCCTCGGAAGGGCTGGCCCGGCTGATGAGCCGGCGGATCGGCCAGGGACGATGAGGGAAAGCCGCGAGGAGGCGGCGATGGGGCCTCACGCATAGGCGTAGGGCCCGCCCCGCTCCAGCGCCCGCCGATAGGCCGGCCGGGCATGGATGCGGGCGAGCCACTCCGTCAGGCGGGGGCCAGCGCCGGTGCCACGGGCGAAAAAGGCCTCCAGGGGGAAGCTCATCTGGATGTCGGCGGCGGTGAAGTCGTCGCCGCAGAAATACGGGCGCTCGGCCAACTCCGACTCCCAATAGGCGGCGTGGCGGCGCAGCTCCGGATCGACGAAGCCGGCGGTGACTTTGGCCGCGATGGCCCGCACCAGGGGGCGCAGCAAGGCCGGGCTGCCGGGGGCGAGGCGCGAGAATACCAGCTTGAGCAGGAGCGGCGGCATCGCCGAGCCCTCGGCATAGTGCAGGAAATAGCTGTAGCGCTCCCGCTCCGGCGTGCCGGGCGGCGGCACCAGGGCGCCGCCGGCGCGGGCGGTGAGGCATTCGACGATGGCGCCGGTCTCCGCCACCACTCGGCCCTCCGCCTCGATCACCGGCGACTTGCCGAGGGGATGCACCGCCCGCAACTCCGGCGGCGCCAGCATCGTGGCGGGGTCGCGGGCGTAGCGCTTCACCGTGTAGGCGAGCCCCAGCTCTTCGAGCAGCCACAGCACCCGTTGCGAGCGGCTGTTCTCGAGATGGTGGACGACGATCATCGGCGCTTCCTTGCTGTCCCGCGCCGACAACGCGGCAGAGGGCGGTTCGAGCCCCCTGCCTGCCCCCTTGTCCGGGCTCCGTCTTTTTTCGAGAACTCCAGAGAACATCGTCGGACAAGCCGGAGCCCATCTTTCGGGACGATGCCAGGGACACCGTTCGCGAGGCCGCATGACCATCGACGTCGACGTCGCGCTCCATCGCGAAAAGTTCTCGCTGGAGGTCGCCTTCACGGCGGGCGCTGGGCTCACCGCCCTGTTCGGCCGCTCGGGCTCCGGCAAGACCACGGTGATCGACCTGATCGCCGGGCTGACCGTGCCGCAGCGCGGGCGCATCGCCATCGACGGCACCGTGCTGCTCGACACCGCGCAAAATTGGCGGGTGCCGGTGCATCGGCGGCGGATCGGCTGCGTGTTCCAGGAGGCACGGCTGATGCCGCATCTCACCGTGCGGCAGAACCTGCATTTCGGCCGCTTCTTCGCCCGCGGGACCGGCGGCCCGGATCTCGGCACGGTGGCCGACCTCCTCGGCATCGGCCCGCTGCTGGAGCGGCGCCCGGCCGGGTTGTCGGGGGGCGAGCGGCAGCGGGTGGCGATCGGCCGGGCGCTGCTGGCGCGGCCGCGGCTCCTCCTGATGGACGAGCCGCTCTCGGCCCTCGACGAGACCCGTAAGCGCGAGATCCTGCCCTATCTCGAGCGGCTGCGCGACGAGGCCGGCCTGCCCATCGTCTATGTCAGCCACTCCGTGGCCGAGGTGGCGCGGCTCGCCTCCACGGTGGTGGTGCTGGAGGCCGGCCGCGTCGCGGCGAGCGGCCCGGTCGACGCGGTTCTGCGCCGCTCCGACCTGATCCCCGACGGGGCCGAGGCCGGCAGCGTGCTCGCCATGCGGATCGAGCGCCACGACGCGGCCACCGGGCTGACCCGCCTCACCGGCCCGGCCGGCCCCCTCGACCTGCCGCTGATCGACGCCCCCGTGGGCCGCCGGCTCAACCTGCGGGTCCCCGCCCGCGACGTGCTGCTGGCCCTGGCCCGGCCCGCCTCCTTGAGCGCCCGCAACGTTCTGCCGGGCCAAGTCGCCACCCTGCGGGAGGAGGGGGCCTCCTGCCTGGTCGAGGTCGCCTGCGGCGAGGCCACCCTCGCCGCCCGCCTCACCCGCGCCTCCGCCCGCGACCTCGAACTCGCGGTCGGACGCCCGGTCTTCGCCATCGTGAAGAGCGTGGCGCTCGATGCCGGAACCGCGCCGGGGGGAGGGCGGATCGAGATTTGAGGCGGGAGATCGATCGTTTGGGATTCGCTCGCGAGGGTTGAAACGGGTGGGGAGCGGACACTGCCCCCTACACTAAAGCGAAGACCCTCATCTGTCCAATAGTGCACCTTCGCGTTATCTTGACAGACTTGCGAGGCGGAAAATCTTAGTTATTATCACTTTGCATCTGCATTCCCAGTTATTGGGTTATAAAGGTGGTAAATTCCTAGAGGATTGGCATTTAGTTCCTTCCAAGTGTATTTTAAAGTTGTTCCGTCTATGGCCAGTTTGTTGCAGTTTTCCGGATATTTTCTTGAAATAATAATCCATCCTCGACCATCGATTTTGACAGCTACATTAGCTTTATCAGTACACCCCCCGCTCGGAAGGCGGATTGATATGCCTTCTGATGTTGCATCAAATCCTAATATCGGGGGTCGGTCATCTGGAACAGAGGAAACAGGTTCGACGCTGGAGAGCAAAGCAATGCCTGCAGCGATGCACATAACGCGCAATTCAGCGAAATTCTCATCTTGCTTTCGAAGCGAACACACTTGCATGCGTAACATCCTCTCCGCGACATCCATCAAGAGGACAACGCTTAGAAACCCTGCACTCTCCGTTGTTCACAACTTCAAAGTCTGCCTCTCCCCTCACAAGAATGCCTTCAACTAGCAAATTTCCCTTTCCAAGCTCGGATGAATTGAAAACGGCTGAGCCTGAATTGCCTGCGTATGTGTCAGAGTTAGTGACAAAGAATTTTTCTTTAATTTCCCTGACGGTTGCGCCTGGGGCAATCTTCGCCGGCAAACCAGTAGGGTGACCTATAACAGTAAGAGGAGCATTGATTGGAACGGCTCCTGATGCTCTCAGCTTAACGGTTGGTTGCTTGCTCATCTCTCTGTCAACGCGGATTATTCGCCAATCACTCCCATTTTGCCCAATATCGCCATCGACCATTTCTTTACATTGGAAAACATCATCTGCAGATACTTTTGATGTGAATATGCTATCGTTTTCGACGCGGAATTTGAAAACAATTTTGGCTTGTGCGCAGTCAGATTTTGATTTAATGCAGTGGCCCGCAGTAGCAATTAAATCTTTTCCTACTTTGAAGCCGGTACAATAAGCAGCCGCTTTCTGGTCGAAGAACGCTTCAGGCGGTTTCCCCGCATTAGCTGCTTGCTCCGGAGTGCAAAACCTCGTTTCAGACCCATTAATACGAAAATTTTTGCCGCCATCCTCTGCAATCAGGCTGGTTGATTCCATGAATGCTGCAACCGAGTCTGCCGCTTGCTTTTCAATTGGCGCGCCATCTTTAAATTCTTTCCTGTTATCTGATCCGTATATTGCTTTTATCTCCAGCAAAAGACTATCTGCTTGTCCTATCAAGCGTGAAATGTTTAGCGATTTTTTTGCTTCCTCTTCTTTGTTTAAGCTTTTCTGCGCCATCGTATCTTGGATTGATGCAGCGATTTCACCAAGAGTCTTGACTTTTGCCGGTGACAATCCAGCATCATCCGCTTCCGAGGCTTGATGCGCAGAAAGCAAAATCACTAAAGTGAGTAAAAATTTCTTGTACATCACCCCTCCTTGATCTCTGCTCATTTAAAATAGCGGGGATCAAAATGATCCCCACTTCAATAAATAATCAAAAACCACATTGTAAGGAGCAAGATACTGATGGAACTAGCTTTCCATCTGGGCCAACCGTCATGGTGGTCGTACAAACCGTATGACATTCCTTGTCGTCATAGCCGTTTTGTTTGTAAACTTTATCTACTTCTGAAGCTATTTTCTTCATATCACCGGCCGTATCGTTTAACGACTTATTGGAAGAAAATTCTGAGCGGAACTTCTCCATTTTTTTTTGCTCTGCAGCATTTACTGCAGTAGCGAGTGAGGCAAAGGCAAGAAGGCAGATGGCGGACTTATACAGCATAGTTATCTCCTCAAGATTGCTGAGAGAAGGTGTGGCGGCATAAGGCTATTAGTGAAAGATTATCCCGAGCACTGACCCTCCCACGTTGTGAGGAGCAATGCTTCTTCCGATGCTCCTTGTTGTCAATAAACGCGCTCAATGGCAGCAAGCTAAACATTGGCTATTTGTGAGTAGCTCCTAATCGCAAGTTTTTCATGAGTCTATATGCAGCGCAGTATGTGGCCGCCGAGGCCGACGCCAAGTATTTAAACTTTAGCCCCTGCTCTCAAGCTAATTACTGAACTTCAACTGCAATTTTAGCGTATGGCAAGCTACCGTGGTCTTGGACGCGCTGCACCGCGCGCTGATAGAACAGCTTTACGATGCGGATTTGCTCGACCGGACACTGGCTGAAATCGACAGCGCCGGCCTAACGGTTTTGTCCCTAACTATAAGAGTCTCTCATAAAGCTCTGGCTGCACCGTCGCGCGCATAGGGAGGGCTCCAGGTGAAGGGACCTTCTGTGAAGTGCTCTCAGTTGCCCGCGAGTTGGCCTTCATAGGGTCAGCAACGGGTCGAAAGCGGGCACCGCCCCCTCAGCCATCCCCCCTCTGCGAGCGACCAAATCGCGCTATAAGCGCCCCATGACGCCCGACGACAGACTGCTTGCCCTCACCCTCGGCGATCCTTCCGGGATCGGGCCGGAGATCGCGCTCGCCGCGTGGCGGCTGCGGGTCGAGCGGGGGGTGCCGCCGTTCCAGCTCATCGGCGATCCCGAATTCCTGGAAGCGACCGCCTACCGGCTCGGCCTGTCGGTGCCGGTGGCCGAGGTCGAGCCCGGCAATGCCGTCGAGGTGTTTCCCCGGGCGCTGCCGGTGCTGCCCCTGCCGAGCGGGGCCAAGGTGACGGCCACGCCCGGCGCACCGGATTCGGCCCAGGCCGGCGCCATCGTCGAGTCGATCACCGCCGCCGTCGATCTGGTCCGCTCCGGGATCGCCTCGGCGATCGTGACCAACCCGATCGCCAAATTCGTGCTGACCAAGGTCGGCTTCGCCCATCCGGGCCATACCGAGTTCCTGGCCGCCCTCGCGGCCGGGCCGGGCCGGGAGCCGCCGCTGCCGGTGATGATGCTGTGGAGCGATACCCTCGCCGTGGTGCCGGTGACGATCCACGTCGCCCTGCGGCGGGTGCCCGATCTGCTGACGCAGGAGCTGGTCGAGCGCACCGCCCGCATCGTCCATGCCAACCTGCGGGCGCGCTTCGGCCTGGACACACCCCGCCTCGTCCTGTCCGGCCTCAACCCGCATGCGGGGGAATCCGGCACCATGGGCACCGAGGACCGGGACGTGCTGGCCCCCGCCGTCGCGGCACTCCGCAGCGAGGGCATCGACATCAGGGGGCCGCTGCCGGCCGACACCCTGTTCCACGAACGCGCCCGGGCGACCTACGACGTGGCGCTGACCCCGACCCACGATCAGGCGCTGATCCCGATCAAGACGCTCGCCTTCGACGAGGGCGTCAACGTGACCCTGGGCCTGCCCTTCGTGCGCACCTCGCCCGACCACGGCACCGCCTTCGACATCGCCGGGCAGGGCATCGCCAAGCCCGACAGCCTGATCGCGGCCCTGCGGCTGGCCCACCGGCTCGCGCATCGCCCGGCGGCGGACAACGTCACGCCCTTTCCCGTCCGCGCCTGAACCGCAGCCATGACCACCGAACCCTTGAGTGCCGACGGCCTGCCTCCCCTGCGCGAGGTGGTGCGGCGGCACGGGCTGGAGCCGAAGAAGGCACTCGGCCAGAACTTCCTGTTCGATCTCAACCTGACCGGCCGCATCGCCCGCTCGGCGGGCGCGCTCGACGGCGTCACGGTGGTGGAGGTCGGGCCCGGCCCCGGCGGGCTGACCCGGGCGCTTCTCGCGGCCGGCGCCCAGCGGGTGGTGGCCATCGAGCGCGATCCCCGCGCGCTGCCGGCGCTCGCCGAGATCGCCGCGCATTATCCCGGCCGGCTCGATGTGATCGATGCCGACGCGGTCGGCTTCGATCCGCGCCCGCTCGTCGGCGACGGGCCGGTCAGGATCGTGGCGAACCTGCCCTACAACGTCGCCACCGTGCTGCTCACCGGCTGGCTCGGGGCCGAGACGCGGGACGAGACGTGGCCGCCATGGTGGGAATCGGCCACGCTGATGTTCCAGCGCGAGGTGGCCGAGCGCATCGTCGCCGACGAGGGCGACCGGGCCAATTACGGCCGGCTCGGGGTTCTGTGCGGCTGGCGCACGCAGGCCACCATCCTGTTCGACGTCGCGCCCTCCGCCTTCGTGCCGCCGCCGAAGGTCACCTCCAGCATCGTCCACCTGCGCCCGCGTCCCGCGCCGTTGCCCTGCCGGATCGCCGATCTGGAACGGGTGACCCGCGCCGCCTTCGGCCAGCGCCGCAAGATGCTGCGCCAGAGCCTGAAAGCCGCCACCCCCGACCCCGCCCGCCTCCTCGCCGCCGCCGGCCTGCCGGAAACGGCCCGGGCGGAAGAAATCCCGGTGGCGGGGTTCGTGGCCCTGGCGCGGGCGCTGGAGGCGGGGGGATAGCCGGCCGGGCTCGCCGCGCGATTCCGCCCGGTCGAAAGACGGGGCGCGCTACCGGAGCCCCATCACCGCGTCGATCGCGCGTTCCACCTTCAGGCGCGCGCCGTAATGGATCATGTGACCGAGGCCGGGCAGGAGCCGGAGGGTGCTCCCGGGGATCGTCGTGTGCAGCCGCACCGAGTGCTCGCCGGCCTTGACGATCGCGTCCGCATCGCCCGCCAGGATGGAGACCGGCAGCGTCAGGCCCGCATAGCGATGCTGAAGCCCGGTGACGGCCGCATTCATCGAGGCGGCATCCTCGGACACCGCCCGCAACTGCGTCGGCGCCGCCGCGATCTCGAGGGGGAAGCGCGCCTTGAAGCGGGGCGGAACGGCTTGGGGCCAGAACACGTGGCGGAACGACTGCTCGACGAGCGCCGCGCTCACCGTCGCAGGCACCATCGCGCGCGCCGCATCGCCGAGGCCCGGCACGGCGAGCGGCGCGATCATGGCCGCGTCGGTCCGATGGCCCGGGAAGTAGGAGCCCGAGAGCAGCACGAGCCCGCGCAAGGCCCGCCGACCGTCGGCCGCAAGCGCGAGGGAGACGATCGTGCCCCACGAATGCCCGACCACGAGGGGGCGCTCGACCTTGAGCTGTTCCAGCACCCGGTGCAGGAGCATGGCCTGGGCTTGGGCCGTCCAGATGCGGTGACGGGGACGGGCCGTATAACCGAAGCCCGGCCGGTCGATCGCGATGACCCGGTAGCGCGTCGCCAGCCGGTCGATCAGACCGCAGATCGCGAAGTCCTCGGCCAGGGTGCCGTTGCCATGGACGAGCACCACCGGCCGTCCGCGCCCGCGCAGGATGACATGCACCGGCAGGCCGTCGACGGTCACGAATTGACCGGACGGCTTGCGGACAACCTCGGATCGCTGCGGCGCGCGTGCCGCCGCGACCACCTTCTCGGTGTGCCGGACCGCCCGTTTCACGGTCTGGGCGGTCGCCTTGCGCGTGTCCCGGATCGCCTGCTCGGCCGACCGGGTCATGGCCTTGCCGGCGGCATCGACGGATCGGGTGACCTGCCGTGTCGTGCGGGCGAGGCTTCGGCGAACCAGGCGCCGGACCTGACGGGATGGGTCGAAGGGAAACACGGCGCCTCCCGGGGCAACGGGCCGGCTCGGCGCCCGGCCTCGGGACGAGGCCTCACCCGCGACGCGCCGTTCCGGCGTGCCGTCGGGAGACATTACCGAGTTTCAGCCGCACTGCACAACCGAGCCGGGGCTGGAAGGCGCCACCGGCGGTTCCGTCCCTCTGCCGCGACCGTGTCCCGCGTCGCGAGAGCGGCCCGGAACACGGCCCCTCAATGCGCCGGCAGCGAGGCCCCCGCCTTGTCGTGCCGGCCGAAGCGCTCAACCAGGGTGGCGCTGGCCTCGTTGAGGCCCACCACCTCGACCGTCCGGCCCTGGGCCCGGGCCTTCATCACCACGCGGTCGAGGGCGCCCACCGCCGAGATGTCCCAGAAATGCGCCGCGTGCACGTCGAGGACGAGGCGCTCCACCGGCTCACGGACATCGATGGCCTCGGCGAAGGTGCCGGCGGAGGCGAAGAACACCTGACCCGAGACACGGTAGGTGCGGGTGCGCCCGTCCGGCGACAGCTCGGACACGACCCGGCTCATCCGCGAGACCTTCCCGGCGAAGAACACGCCCGAGAGCAGCACGCCCACCAGCACGCCGATGGCGAGATCGCGGGTGGCGACCACCACCGCCACGGTGGCGAGCATCACCAGAGAGGAGGGCAGCGGGTTGGTGCGCAGCTCCGCGAGCGAACGCCAGGAGAAGGTGTTGAGCGAGACCATGATCATCACCGCCGTCAGGGCCGCGACCGGAACGATGGCCAGGAGATCCTGCAGCAGCACGAGCAGCACGAGGAGGAAGCCGCCCGCCACCAGGGTCGAGAGCCGGCCGCGGGCGCCCGACGAGACGTTGATGACCGATTGCCCGATCATGGCGCAGCCGCCCATGCCGCCGAACACCGCCGAACTCATGTTGGCGAGGCCCTGGCCCATGCATTCACGGTTCTTGGAGCTGCCGGTATCGGTCATGTCGTCGACGATCTGGGCGGTGAGCAGGCTCTCCAGCAGGCCGACCGCCGCGAGCGTCGCGGAATAGGGCAGGATGATCCGCAGGGTCTCCAGGGTCGGCGGCACGTCCGGCAGGGCGAAGCTCGGCAGGGCCTTGGGCAATTCGCCGAGATGGGCGACGGTGCGCACGTCGAGCCCGAGAGCGGCGGTCAGCGCCGTCAGCACGGCGATGGCGACGAGCGGCGAGGGCACCGCGCGGGTGATCCTCGGAAAACCGTAGATGATGGCGAGCCCGAGGGCGATCAGGCCGTAGGTGGCCGGGGTCACCCCGGTGAGTTCGGGCAGCTGCGCCAGGAAGATCAGGATCGCCAGCGCGTTGACGAAGCCGGTCATCACCGAGCGCGAGACGAAGCGCATCAGCCGGCCGAGCCGGGCGAGCCCGGCCAGGATCTGGAACACGCCCATCAGGATGGTGGCGGCGAAGAGGTATTGAACACCGTGGTCGCGCACGAGATCGACCATCACCACGGCGGTGGCGGCGGTGGCGGCGGAGATCATCGCCGGGCGCCCGCCGGCGAAGGCGATGACGATGGCGATGACGACGGAGGCGTAGAGACCGACCTTCGGATCGACCCCGGCGATGACCGAGAAGCCGATCGCCTCCGGGATCAGGGCGAGGGCGACGACGATGCCGGAGAGGGTGTCGGCCCAAGGATGGGCGAACCAAGGGGCGAATCGGGACGAGACGAACCGCCCGCGGGCGGTGGTGGACATCGAGGTCATGGAAAATCCGCAAGGGGGACGCGGGCCACGCGAGAAGCGGGCAATGCAGGCGTCGCGAATGCGTGATCCGGCGGATCGGCGGCCGGAAGAGCCACCCGGGCTTGCACCGGGTCCAGGCGAATGCCGGCTTGTAGGACGTTGGCGGTTGCGGTGCAACGTGGTCCGCCGCGACGGGGCAGCGGCGATGCCGGCTCAGGCCGGAAGGCTCTCGCCCACGGCCTGATTCCGTCCCTGGCGCTTGGCGCGATAGAGGGCGGCATCCACGGCTCGGAGCAGCTCCACCGTCCGCGTCCCCGCGTGACACGCGGCCGTCACGACGCCCAGGCTGATCGTCACATGATTGCTGACCGGGGAGGTCGCGTGCGGAAGGCCGAGCGCGGCGATGTCCCGCCGGCCACGCTCCGCGACGGCGAGGGCCGCCGCATGATCCGTCTCGGGCAGGATGCACGCGAATTCCTCGCCGCCGTAGCGGGCCGTGAGGCCGGCGCCCCCCATCGACCGCTGCAGCGTCGCAGTGACCGTCTGGAGCGCTTCGTCGCCCGCGATATGCCCGTAGGTGTCGTTGAAGTGCTTGAAGGCGTCGACGTCGAGGAGGATGAGGGACACCGGGGCTTTGGACTGCGCGTGGCGCCGCACCTCGCTGTCGAGGGTCAGGTCGAAGTGCCGACGGTTCGCCAAGCCCGTCAGAGCATCGGTGACGCTGAGGCGATAGATCTGATCGTTCAGCTCTCGTAATTCGGCCTCGACCCGCTGCCGCTCGGTGATGTCCCGAACGATGGCGCAGTTGAACCGCCGCCCCTCGTACTCGACGAGGTTGACCGTGACTTCGATGGGAATGTCACAGCCGGATTTGGTGCGGTTCAGCGTCTCGATCTTGAACGATTTTCTTTCGAGAACGTCCTGCCAATGTCCGCGCCAGCGGGCTTCATCGAAGAGCGGATCGACGTCCCAAAGGTGCATGCAAGACAACTCGTCGGCCGAATAGCCAAGCAACCTGGTGGCTGCTGGATTGACGAAGACGTAGCGCCCCCCTTCGTCGAGCCAAATGATCATGTCGGCCAGCTTGTCGACGGTCACCTGCGTCAACATCAAGCGATAGGCCCCATCGTCCTCCGCGCCCTGTTCCGATTTTGTCTGCTTTGACATGACGGCCTTGTGCCGCGGAAGAATGAAAAATCTGATTACACATCAATCCGGCACCTGAAGTGGGCTCTCCGGCAGGCCCTATACAGAATAACGACTCCAAGCGGCTGCCGCCGACTTGAGCAGCCCTCACCGCAGAAAACTCACCGCCACCGGCACGAGGATCGCCGTGAGGAACGCGTTGAGGCCCATGGCAATGCCGGCGAAGGTGCCGGCGACCTCGCTCACCTGAAAGGCGCGGGCGGTGCCCAGGCCGTGGGCGGCGAGCCCCGCCGCGAATCCGCGGGCGCGCATGTCCTCGATGCGCAGGGTCCGCATCAGCGGCGTGACGATCACCGCGCCGGCCATGCCGGTCAGCATCACCAGAACGGCGGCCAGGGTCGGGTCGCCGCCGAGCGCCTCGACGATGCCCATGGCCACGCCCGTGGTCACCGATTTCGGCGCCATGGCGAGCCGCACGTCGTAGGGAATGCCGGCGAGCTTGGCGAGGATCAGGGCCGAGGTCATCGCGGTGACACAGCCGACGACCAGGGCCGCCAGCATCGGCAGGAGCGCCCGCATCACCGTCGCCCGGCGCTCGTAGAGCGGCACGGCCAGCGCCACCGTGGCGGGGCCGAGCAGGAAATGCACGAATTGCGCGCCCTGGAAGTAGGCGGGGTAGGGCGTGCCGGTCAGCGTCAGCACGAGGCCGATCATCCAGATCGCATGGATCACCGGGTTGGCGAGGGGGTGGCGCCCGGCCGCCTGGAACAGGCGATCCGCCACCGCATAGGCCAGCAGCGTGACGGTGAGCCAGAGCAGCGGTGTCCGGGTCAGATAGACCCAGAGGGCGAACTCGCCGCTCATGTCCGGTCCCCTTTCGGCCGGTCCAGCAGGCGGGAGACCGCGACGAAGGTGAGCACGGTGGCCGCCAGCGTCAGGGTGACCGAGAGGCACAGCACCACGGCGAGCGCCAGACCGTGGCTTGCCAGCACGTCGAGCTTGCCGACGATCCCGACGCCGGCCGGCACGAACATGATCGAGAGATGCGCGAGCAACCCCTTGGCCGCGCCCTCCACCCCGCCATCGACCAGCGGCGGCGGCAGCCAGCGCGTCGAGGCCGGCCGAAACCGGTCGCGCAGGACAAGGAAACCCAGGAGCAGCGCCATGCCGATCACCGGCCCCGGCACGGGCAGGCCGGCGGCGCGGGCGGCGATCTCACCCAGAAGCTGGGCGAGCAGGATCAGAGTGAGGCTGACGATCATCGAAGAATCCGGGATTCCAAAGGGATCATCCCTTTGCCGGGGTGTCGGGGCAGCGCCCCGCCATCCCTCGACCGGGGCTCCGCCCAGGATCCGGGCATCACGCGCCGGCGGAGGCCGCCGGATCGCGCAGAGCCCGGTCGCGGGCCGAGGCGATCGCCGCCTCGTCGAAGCCCAGGAGCTTGCCGAGACGCCAGACCAGGGCCTCCTCGAATTCGTGCAGATCGCCATCGGCACCGGCCACCGACCAGGCCATGGCCAGGAGCCGGCCGCGCTGCTCCGGATCGCCGTCGTCGCGGATCAGTTCGACGAGGCTCGTCATGTCGCGGGTCTGGGCCTCGAAGGCGGCCGCCCGCTCGATCAGGCTCTCCGCCTCCGCGTCGCTGCCGGCATAGCGCCGCCGCACCAGGCGGATCAGGCGCTCGGATTCGGCCGGATCGAGCACGCCATCGGCGCGGGCGACATGGACGAGCAGGGCGGTCGCCGCGAGATGCTCCTCGCTGCCATCGGGCAAGGGCTCGGCCGGCACCGGCAACCCGAAGGTGGACGCGGCGTAGGAGAGGAGACGCTGGAGGAGAGCCATGCCCGTTCCCGTCCGGTTCGTGCCGCACGCGACGCCCCATCCGGAGCGCGCGCCGAGGCATCGGGTGCGAGCGTCACCGTCGAGGCCGCACTTGGCCGGGTCAAGCGAAGACGATGCCGGCTGGCGCCGGGACGAGCCGATTCAGCCGTGGCGTGGCCCGGCTGCTGCACTGCGGCCGTGGCGGGACGCGATCATCCCGGCGGCCGGCGCGGATCGGGTCCGACGCGAAAGGTCGGGAGGTTTTTCCAAGGAGTATTTCATCTTTTCACTTCACATCATGTATAATTTACACAGTGACGTTTTGCGAGATGATTTAATCATACTGTGATTGTATAGATTTTCGGGGGCCAATACTGAGAGATACATAAGAATGACGGACACGTTTTCGACAGTGCGCCGGGTGGTCTGTGCCGCCCTGTTCGGCCTGACGAGCCTCGGTCTCGGCGCGGTCTCGGCGCAGCCGGCCGGCAAGCCCCAGACGGGCATCGTCCTTCGCAACACCATCACCGGCGAGGTCATGGACACGTCCGAAGGCAAGCCCGGCGGTCGCGACACGCCCGGCATCAAGACCTTCCTCGAGACCGGCAAGAACCTCTACATCGACGACCGGTCCTGCCTGAGAAACGGCGAGAGCCTGTTCCTCACCTCCTGCTCCGGCTGCCACGGCCACAATGCGGAAGGCAAGGTCGGCCCCGGCCTCAACGACAATTACTGGACCTACCCGCTGAACACGACGGATGTCGGATTGTTCTCGACCATCTGGGGCGGTGCCAACGGCATGATGGGCCCGCACAACGAGGATCTGAACCCTGACGAGATCCTGCAGGTCATCGCCTGGATCCGGCACCTCTATACCGGTCCGGTGAAGGATGCGGAGTGGCTGACGGACGAGCAGAAGAAGGCCTACACGCCCTATAAGGGTCACGAGACCTTCGCGAAGGACGAGAAGGGACAGTGCAAGCCGCTGGAGGATTGAGCGGCGCCCCCCGCTCCCAGCTTCGATCGAACCGACGCCCCTGGGATCGAAGCGGGGAGGCGGGCTCGAACCGCCTTCGCCGGAGCGGCCTGCCGCCCGGCGAAGGGGTTACCGCACCGAGGCGATGCCGTCGGCGGTGGTCGCGCTGCTGACGTTCTGGCGCAGATCCGCCTCGCCGAGGGTCTTCAGCTCCAACCGCAGAAGGACGGTCTGGTTGCGCTCGCGCACGCCGATCGCCGTGGCGATCGGCGAGACGATGTAGTTGAGCGAGACCGTGGTGCACTCGTCCTGATAGCCGCCGCCGAGGCTCATGCCGGACAGGTAGGCCTTGCCCGGATTGCTGTAGGTCGGCGCGAGACCGACCGGGTTGGCGAGATAGGCGGTGTAGAGATCCGCGAAGGTATCGCGGGTGTCGAGATAGTGGGTGAGATCGACCAGCGCCGAGCCGGTGACGAACCAGTTCGGCGTGATGCGGTAGGTCGCCGAGGCGGTCACGCCTTCGCGGCGATGGGAGAAGCCGAGGGCCGGCTGCGCCTCGTAATAGGAGTAGAACAGCGAGGTTTCGAGCGGCAGGAACGGCGCGAAGCGCGCGGTCACGCCGGTCTCGAACCGGTTCACGCTGAAATCGCTCTGGTCGAACCGGGCGCGGCTGATGAAGCTGATATTCTGGTTGGGCGAGAGCTGGAACCGGCCGACGAAGTCCGAGCGGCGGTTCTCCAGGCCGGAATCCAGGCCGACATTGGCGATGTCGCCGCGGCGGAACGAGTTCACGCCGGCGACCTGGATCGACTCGCCGAACATCACGTTGGCGTACCAGCCCGTCGGGGTCACGACGGAATATTGTGCGCCGAGATTGGCCCGCACGCCGCCCTCGACCCGGTCGTAGCCGGAGAACTTGTCCCACTCGAACAGCGAGGTGTCGTCGAAGACGAGGCTCTGCGCATCCTCGTTGGGCAGCCGGCCGATGCGGGTCTCGGAGGGCCGGGCGATCACCTGGGCGATCGGCTCCAGGGTGTGGACGCCGAGCGCGCCGAAATCGGCGACGAAGGGGTAGCGGTAATCGATGCCCACCGCCGGCATGACGCGGCCGGAGAAGCCGTCATCCACCGTGGTGATGTTGTTGACGAGCGGGTTCTGGTAGCCGGACAGGCTCGGGTTCACGAAGAACGCGTCGGTGCGCAGATAGGTGAACGGCGTGAAAACCTGGCCGGCATCGTCGATGAAGCTGCGCCGCCAGGAGACCTGGGCCGACAGCCGGGTATCGGTGCCCCCTAAGCCCCGCACGAGGCAGGCAGTCCGGTTGAAGCTGGTGCAGGTCTCGTAGAGCGGATAGCTGACCCCGTTCACGCTCGGGGCGAACAGGTAGCTGCCCGTGCGCGGGATGCCCTGGAAGTCGGTCGCCTCGCGGGTCAGGCTGGTGACGTTGGCCTCGAAACGCACCTCGCCGCCCAGCGGCTTCGGCCCGTCGATGCGCTTGTCGTAATCGATCACCGGCAGGACGACCGGCTGCTCCTTCTGCCAGTCGAAGCTCGACAGCGCCTTGAAATAATAGCCCCGCGCCTCGAACCACGAGCGGTCGCCCTGGCCGATCAGATAGGCGGTCGAGACCGCCTCGCGGAAATAGTCGGTGGTGATGCTCTGGTTGCGGATGCGGTAATTGTCGAGGAACCACTTGTCGGTCACGCCAACGAGGTCCCAGCCGGTGCGCCAGCGGTCGTTGATGTAGAAGCGCCCGCGCGACTCGATCGAGCCGCGGAACTCGCGGTCGGCCGCACCGAGGGGGCCAGGCAGGAAGGCCGAGGGCGTCGTCTGGAAGATGCCGGAGAGGCGCAGGTTGTAGGAGCCGTTGTCGAGCCGCTGGCGGAACTCGGCCTGGCCCAGCACGCCCTGGCGCGAGACGAAGGCCGGCGAGAGCGTCAGGTCGTAGCTCGGATCGAGATTGAGGAAGAACGGCGTCGCGACGCCGGTGCCGATGGCCGTCGAGGTGATGAAGCGCGGCGTCAGGAAGCCGGTCTTGCGCTTCACCGTCGGATCGGCCGACTCGAAATAGGGCAGGTAGGCGACCGGGATCCCCGCCAGTTCGAGGGTCGAATCCTCGTAACTGATCGTGTGCGTCTCGTTGTTGTGGATGATCTTGGCGGCCTTGATCTGCCACAGCGGCGGCGTCGCCGGATTGTTCTTGCACGGCTCGCAGGCGGTGTAGGTCGCGTAGTCGAAGCTCGATTGCTCGCCGGCGATGCGCTCCGCCCGCGGGGCGGAGATGCGGGTGCGCACCGTCTCGCCCTTGATCTGAACCGTCTGCTGGATGCGCAGGGCGTCGACGAAGCCGTCCTTGAAGTCGTCGGTCAGCTCCATCCGCTCGCCGGTGACGAGGGCGCCGGTCTCGTCGGTCAGGCGCACGTTGCCTTCGGCGAAGACCCGCGAGGTGCCCCGGTCGTAGCGCACCCGATCGGCCTGGAGCGTGCGGCTGCCGTAATGCAGCTCGGCATTGCCGCGGGCGGTCACGGTGTTGTGGTCGTTGTCGTAGATCAGCTCGTCGGCCTCGACGAGCAGGCGCTGGCCCTTCTCCTTGTCCTTGGAGCCGGCCAGCTTCTCCAATCCGGCCTGGGCATGGGCGCGCGGCGCGGCGAACCCGAAGGCTGCCGTCAGCAGTGCGGCCATCGAGACCGTGATCGCGATGTCGGCGACCTTACGCAACGCGTCCCTCAACCCCTGTGCAGCCCCCTGCACGACGATCCCGCCCGCCAGCCCCGCCACCTGGAAGACCCTGCATCAGCCGTCCTCCTGGTAGAGAAGCGTGAGCGTACCGAGCAGACTCCCTACCACGGCGGGGAACCATGCCGCCACTGCCGGCGCGACCATACCCGACGCGCCGAGACCCTCCATGACCTGCCGGGCGACATAGAGCACGAAGCCCGCCGCCACCCCGCCGAGCACCAGCTTGCCGACCCCACCAAACCTGAAGAATCTTAAGGAAACCGTTGCCGCCACGAGGACCATCGCGAGATAGAGCAGGGGCGTTGCCAGCAGCACATCGTACTGGAGGCGGTAACGCGTGGCATCCAGCCCCGCCCGTTCGTGGCGTGCGATGGTCTCCGGGAGTTGCCAGAAGGGCACAGATTCCGGGGGCGTGAAGCGCTGGCGGATCTGGCTCGGATCGAGGGTCGAGGCAACGAGATAGACCTCGTGGCTCTCCGGCGGCGATTCCCGCGTGAGAACGCGCACATCGTGCAATTCCCACCAGCCATCGTGCAGGATCGCCCGGGCCGCCTCGACCTGGGCGGTGAACAGGCCGGCCTCGTCGAACAGGAAGAAGGTGACGCCCGCCAGGGTGGTGGTGCCCTCCACCGCCGTCTCGGCGCGGATGATCGCCTGCCCGTCGACGCTGCGCTGGCGCAGCCAGAGATCCTTGCCGGTGCCGGCCTTGGTGGATTTGGCGAAGATCTTCGCCTCGATCTCGCTGGAACGCTGCTTGAGCGCCGCGGACAGGGGATTGTAAGCGCCGATGGTGAGCGCGCCGATGGCCAAAGCCACGAAGACGCCGGGCTGGAGGAACTGCCAGGCGGAGATGCCGGCGGCCCGCGCCACCACGAGTTCGAGCTTGCGCGAGAGCTGGAGCAGGGCGGCCATGGAGCCGAACAGCACCGCGAAGGGCAGCACGCTCTCGGCCACCGCCGGGGTCCGGTACAGGGCGAGCTGCGCCATCAGCCCGGTCGAGGCGCCCTCCGAATCGCCCGCCCGGCGCAGCAGCTCGACGAAATCGAGGGTGTAGACGAGGGCGAAGACCGTGACGAACACGCCCAGGATGGTGCGCACGAAACGCCACGCGAAGTAGCGGCCGAGGGTCGCGCCGATCAGCATGGCGCGCGCCTCACGCCCGCCCCGCCTGCGGCCGCCGCCGCAGGGCGGCGCGCAGCCCTCTCCAGGCATGGCCGAGCCGCTCGCCCGCCGCGCGGGTCCGGGCTCCGCCGAAGATCAACAGGCAGGAGAGGGCGATGGCGGTGAGCGGCGCGCCGTAGATCGCGGCCACGGCGCCGGGGCTGCGCACGGCGGCGCTGCTCGCGGCGAAGCCGGCGATGCGCAGGGCCACGACGCCGAGCACCGCCCCGGCCACCGCCAGCCCCCGTCCCTGGCGCGTGGTGCGCGGATCGCCGAGGGCGGCGAAGGCGATGAAGGCCAGCGCCAGGGGATAGAGCCAGGCGGAGAGCCGGTCGTGCAGCTCCGCCCGGAAGCGGCCCTTCTGCAGGACGTAATAGCCCTCGCGGGTATCGGGGAAGAGCAGCGCCAGGGTCGAGCGCTCCCGCGGCTTGTAGACCGTCTCGGAATCCGGCGGGGTGAAGGCGGCGAGATCGACGGCGTAGCGCTCGTAGCTCACGATCGAGGAATCGCGGCTGTCCTTCTGCTGGCGGTGGATGCTGCCCTTCTCCAGCACAAGGTAGGTCTGCCCGTCGACCTCGGTCACCCGGCCCCGCTCGGCGAGATAGACCACCGCCTTGCCGGCCTCGCGCTTGTCCTGGATGAACAGCCCCTGCAGCGAGCCGTCGGCGCCGCGCTCACGGAAATGGAAGGTGATGCCGCTGTCGAGCGCCGTGAACTGGCCCTCCTTGACGACGTTGGCGACGAAATCGCCGCGCACCCGCGTCAGCACGTCGCGCAATTCCTGAAAGGAGGAGGGCATCACCTGGATCGTCAGGAAGGCGGTGACGACGCTGATCGCGAGGGCGAGGGTCACGAAGGGCCGCAGCAGCTGGCGCGGCGGCATGCCGGCGGCCGACATCACGATCAGCTCGGAATCGCCGTTGAGCCTGTTGAGGGCGTAGACGCAGGCGATGAACAGGGCGACCGGCGCGATCACCGTGATCAGCGTCGGCAGCGACAGGCCGGTGATGAACAGGAAGACGAGGAGCGTCTGCCCCTTGGCCGTGACGAGGTCGAGCTCGCGCAGGGCCTGCGTCACCCAGATCGTGCCGGTCAGCCCGATCAGGCAGGTGAGGAAGGCCCCGAGCGCGATCCTGAATATGTAGCGCTCGATCTGCGTCATGCGCGCGTTCGCCCCTCACACCCCTTTTCGCCGCCGCCCGATCGTTCCGGCGGCCGGACCCGGAGGCCGGACCTCTGCCGAGACTGCCGGCTTCGGGCGCCCGGAATGAGGCCCTTTCGCGGCGCAGGCGAATGGACGACAGCAGAGGACAGGGGACAGCCTCACCGTCAGAGAGCGGGACTTCCAGTCATGTCCCGAACTGCCTTCGTGGCCGCCCGCGTCCCCGCCGCGCGTTGCGTTCTGCGCCTCAGCGGGTACACAGGTTCGCCGGCTTTCGCGAGGCGCGGGACGAGCCGGCGGCAGACGGGTGGAAAGCGAAGCGCATATGGCCGGTGGGATCGAAATCGCCTTTGAGCCGCTGTCGTCGCGCGCGCGCGACGGCGACCTCGTGGTGTTCGTCGGCGACGACCTCGCCCTGTCTGGCGCCGCCTCCGAGGCCCTGGGGCGCCAGGGCGCCGAGCTGGTGGCCCGCGCCGCCGCGAGCGAGCGCTTCAAGGGCAAGGCGCAGACGGCGCTGAGCCTGCCGGCCCCGGCGGGGGTCGAGGCCGACCGGCTCGTGGTGATCGGCCTCGGCTCGGAGAAGGACCGGGCCAAGACCGACTGGACGATCCTCGGCGGCTTCACCGCCGGCAAAGTCGGCGCCCGCAGCGCCCGCGTCCTGCTCGACTGGCCGGGCTTTGCCGGCAATGCCCGGGACGTCGCCGATTTCACCCTCGGCGCCCGCCTGCGCAGCTACCGTTTCGACCAGTACAAGACCAAGAAGAAGGACGAGGATGAGACGGGCACCGCCCTGACCCTCCTCGTCGCCGATCCGGCCGCGGCGCAAGCCGCCGCGAAGGACGCGGCCGGGATCGCCGAGGGCGTGATCCTCGCGCGCAACCTCGTCAACGAGCCGCCGAACGTGCTCTACCCCGAGGAATATGCCCGCCGGGTCTCGGAGCTGACCCGCCTCGGCGTCGAGGTCGAGATCCTCGACCTCGCGCGGATGAAGGAACTCGGCATGGGCGCGCTGCTCGCGGTGGCGCAGGGCTCGGCCCGGGAGCCGCGGGTCGCGATCCTGCGCTGGAACGGGGCGGACGACGCCTCCGAGCCGCCCCTCGCCCTGATCGGCAAGGGCGTGGTGTTCGATTCCGGCGGCATCTCGATCAAGTCGGCCGGCGGCATGGAGGACATGAAGGGCGACATGGGCGGCTCGGCCGCCGTGGTCGGCACCCTGCACGCGCTCGCCTCGCGCAAGGCCAAGGCGAACGTGATCGGCGCCATCGGCATCGTCGAGAACATGCCCGACGGCAATTCCTACCGCCCCTCCGACATCGTCACCTCGCTCTCGGGCCAGACCATCGAGGTCATCAACACCGATGCGGAAGGCCGCCTCGTGCTGGCCGACGTGCTCTGGCACGTCCAGGCCACCTACAAGCCCAAGGCGATGATCGATCTCGCCACGCTGACCGGCGCGATCATCGTGGCGCTGGGCCAGGACATCGCCGGCCTGTTCTCCAACGACGACGAACTCTCGGCCCGGATCACCGCGGCCGGCGAGGCGGCGGGAGAGAAGGTGTGGCGGATGCCGCTGATCCCGGCCTTCGACAAGGCGATCGATTCGAAATTCGCCGACATGAAGAACACCGGCGGCCGCCACGGCGGCGCGGCCACGGCGGCGGCCTTCCTCAAGCGCTTCGTCAACGACGTGCCGTGGGCCCATCTCGACATCGCGGGCGTGGGCATGTCGTCGAGCCCCTCCGAGATCAACCGCAGTTGGGGCGCGGGCTGGGGCGTGCGCCTGCTCGACCGGCTGGTCCGCGACCATTACGAGCGCTGAGCCCGGACGGAGGTGGCCGCCCCGACCGCCTGGATCGTCGCCGCGGCCCCCCTCGCCGCGGCGCTCGCCGCCCTGGCCGCCGCGTTCCTGACCGGGTTCGACCAGCGCAGCGCGATGCCGCCGGACCTGGCGGCGCGCTTCTACGGCTTCTTCCTCGACCGCTACCCGCTCTTCGCCTTCGCCATCGCCTACGGGGTCGCCCGCCTCCTCGCCGTGGCGCTGGCGCCGGGCCGCAGCGGCGCGCTTCGGCGCGTCATCGGAGCAGCGCTCGGCCTCATGCTGCTGCTCGGGCTCAGCCTGCATCCGACCTTCGGCGGGATGGTGCTGCGGGCGGGCTTCGGCACGGGCAGCGGCGCCTTCCTCAACGGTACGCCGATGGCGGCGGCCTATGTCCTCGGCGCGGCGGCGGCGGCCGGCCTGTTCGGGAGTGCCCTAGGGCTCGGCGCGGCACTGATCGGCCGCCCGGGAACGCCGCGCCCCGGAAGCCGGCTGCGGCGGGCGGGGCGGGCGATCCTCCACGCGCTCGCCGGCTTTCTCGCCCTGTGGTTCGCCGCCGCGCTGATCGGGCTCGCCCGCGATGCCGGCTTCGGCCCCTGGCCGCGCCGGCCGCTCGATGCCCGCGATGCGGCGATCGCCGCCGGGCTGCTGACAGTCGCCGCCCTGCCGCACATGCTGCTGGTCGTGTCCCGGTTGCGACCGCGGCGGACGGACCGTCCCGTGTGACGACGGAGGGTGATCGTGAGCCTCAAGACCGGCGAAGCCGTCGCAGCGGCTTGATCGGACGCTCCGGAAACGCTTAAGCCTCGCTGAGAAGGGCAGAGTCGGCGCGAGGCCGGCCGTCGAAGCCGCCATTGGTGGCAGGGAGGACGAGGATGGCGCAGGACCGGAGCGCGGAGCGCCCTTGGCTGGCCGCCTATCCACCCGGCATTCCCTCGGAGATCGATGTCGCGTCGGTCGGCACGGTGGTCGAGCTGTTCGAGCGCAGCGTCCGGCGCTTCGCCGAGCGCCCGGCGATCACCTGCTTCGGCACGTCCCTGCGCTACCGCGAGGTGGGCGCCGCGGCGGAAGCGGTGGCGGCGTGGCTGTCCGCCAACGGCCTCGGCCGGGGGGCCGAGGGAATCGGCGACCGCGTCGCGGTGATGATGCCCAATGTGCCCGCCTGTCCCATCACCCTGCTCGGCGTGCTGGTGGCGGGCTGCACCGTGGTCAACGTGAACCCGCTCTACACGCCGCGGGAACTGGCGGCGCAGATCAACGATTCCGGCGCCCGCGCCCTGTTCGTGCTGGAGAACTTCTGTCACACGGTCGAGCAGGCCCTGGATCGGATGCCGCGCCTGGAGCGGATTGTCGTGGTGGCGCCCGGCGACGGGCTGGGGCTGAAGGGGCGGATCGTCGATTTCGTCTCACGCCGGGTGAAGCGGGCGGTGCCGCCCTTCGCACTGCCGCCGGCGCGTACGCTCCGGTTCGAGGCGGTGCTGCGGGCCGGGCGCGGCCTGAAACGTCCGGCCGTCACGGTCGAGCCTGACGACATCGCCTTCCTGCAATATACCGGCGGCACCACCGGCGTCGCCAAGGCGGCGATGCTGACCCATCGCAACGTCATGGCCAATGTCGAGCAGAGCCGGCTCTGGTTCCGCGCCTCGGAGGAGGATTCGGTGGAACGCGTCGCCGTGACGGCGCTGCCGCTCTACCACATCTTCGCCCTTACCGCCTGTTTCCTGTTCTTTTTCCGATTGGGCGGCTGCTGCCTGCTGATCCCGAACCCGCGCGACATCGACGGCTTCGTGAAGACCCTGAGCCGCACGCGCTTCACCAACTTCGCCGGCGTCAACACGCTGTTCAACGCGCTCAACAACCACCCGAAGATCGGCAGCGTCGATTTCTCGAAGGTCGAGTACGTGGTGGGCGGCGGCATGGCGGTGCAGTCGGCGGTGGCCGCCCGCTGGAAGGCGCTCACCGGCCAGACCATCCTCGAAGGCTACGGCCTCTCGGAAACCTCGCCCGTGGTGAGCGTGAATCCGCTGGGGCTCGAGAACTGGACCGGCACGATCGGCTTCCCCCTGCCTTCGACGGAGGTGTCGATCCGGGGCGAGGACGGCACGGCGCTGCCCTTCGGCGTGCCCGGCGAGCTCTGCGTGCGCGGGCCCCAGGTCATGGCCGGCTACTGGAACCGCCCCGACGAGACGGCCAAGGCCGTCACCGCCGACGGCTTCTTCCGCACCGGCGACATCGCCCTGATGACGCCGGACGGGCAGATCCGCATCGTCGACCGGATGAAGGACATGATCCTGGTCTCCGGCTTCAATGTGTACCCGAACGAGGTCGAGGACGTGCTGGCCGCCCACCCGGCGGTGCTCGAATGCGCCGTGGTCGGCGCCCCCTGCGGCGAGAGCGGGGAAATGGTGGTCGCCCACGTGGTCCTGCGCGACCGCTCGGTGACGCCCGACGCCCTGAAGGCTCATGCCCGGGCCGGCCTCACCGGCTACAAGGTGCCCCGCCGGATCGTCTTCCACGATAGTCTGCCGAAGACCAATGTCGGCAAGGTGCTGCGCCGCGCCCTGCGGGAAGAGGGCGCGGTGAGCGGGTGAGACGGGATCCGCTTGATCGAGGCGGCTCCCGGATCGGCCAGCCCGCGCGGCGCCTGAGCGAAGCCCAGATCCGCCATCCCGAAGGGATCGAACGGATCTGGTATGAGTGCCTTCACACCCGCTCCCCCCGGCGGCGCCTTGAGGGAGGCGGCCGCGATCCGGGGTCGCCGGCCGGCCAGGGCGAGCTTTACCGGGCGTTCTCACCCGATCAGCGAACGAACCTGACCGGCCACCTGTTCGACGACCGAGCGGGTATTGGACATGCCATCGAAGAACCAGTCGATCTGCGGCTGGCCTTTCCAGCCGATCTCGGGGTCTCGTGTCCATGTCTCGGCGAGCGATCTGAACTGTGCCGCGACACCGCCGAGGTCGAACGCCCTGAAGGACGAGATGTTGTGATGCCAATCCCGCATGTTCTTGTTGGCATAATCGTTCGTCAGAACCAGGACACCGGCATTGGCCAGTTCGAGCGGCGGGTAGCTCGGATGAGGAGACACCATCAGCGAGATGGCGAGCGCCGCGCGCGACGACAGGTTTCCATATTCGGCGAGCGATAACCGGCCCAGGACCTCGATCCGGCCCGAGCATTTGAGCTGATCGGCCGAGAAGTCCTCGCCGATCGCCAGGAAGCGCCAGTCGCGCCAGAACGCCGCGTCCTCCCTGACCAGCTGTTCGATCAGCATGTCGAGGAAGGGCAAGCAATTGCGCTCGGCATGCGGCCGCGCGTAGAGCAGAACGATCTTTTCTTTCTTCTGCCCCTTGGTGATCGCACCGCCGATCTTCTGAGAGATGCTATCGTTCAGCGCGGAGCCATCGCGGAAATAACCCTCTCTGACAAAAAATTCCTTGAGCACATCCGTGTTGAACACGGGAATTGTCCGCTCAGGATGCAGATAGGTATTTTCCGCAAGCGAATACTTCGTCGACCACGGATAGAAGCCGCACTCGAAATCCTGAATCAGATAAACGAATTTCGCGTCCGAACGCCCGAACAGACGATCCTGCTGCTTCATGATGTCGAGCGCGCCATCGGCCGTCCACCAAGCCGTCGCCATGATGATATCGTGCTTCCGGAACGGAACCGGGTAGCGGTAGCGGCGGGCCCCGTCGATGACCGTGAGGGCGCCCGGCGCGTCGGCCTCCAGCGGATCGACCCAATCGAAGCCCGGCGGAGCGACGTATTGATTGCTCGGGCTGACATCCGTCGAAATGATGCGCGCATCGAACCTGTCCGACAGCTGCCGATGCAAGCGCATGAAGAAGTCGATGCCGGTGGCGACGCCGGCATACCCCTTATTTTGGTCGACCAGCGGGATCATCAGGTTCAGGCGCGGCTTCTCGACGGCGCTCGGCACGACGAGATACTTCGTACATTCCGGATAGTACCGTCTGACGGACCCAAGCTCTTCATTGGTCGGCAGGATCCGATTGCCGCGCACCGGCTGGGCCGGATCGATGGGCCTGCCCGCGGGCCCATGCATCAGCCATTCGAAGCCGGCTGCCTCGACGAAGTAGAAGAAGCTCCTCTCGATGGCGTGGGCGAGGGTGCCGTCGACTTGGCCGAGCTCCGGGTCGAAATGGTAGGATCGGAGGCTGACCTCCATCAGTTTGCTCAATGCATCCGGCTTGAACCAGAACATCGAACCGCTCGGAAAATCCAAGACATTGTCGGACGCGACACTCACACCGGAAAACGACAGCAGGCCGTTGACCGCATCGATATTCCCGCCCCACTGAATCAGCTTCGCAATCGGAGCATAATGGTCCGGGGCGACGGCACCGATATTCGGCTGCGACAGGACTTTAACAATGCCCGCGATGAGCTCGGCCGAGCCGAGGTTCATCTCGAACAGATGATCTCGCCAGGCATCGAAGCCGCTGCTGTAGTGTAGCGACTTCTTGGTATGAATATGCAGAGCATAATCACATTTTTGGAATGCAGCGCGATATCCGACAAGCATGGGAGCGATGTCGCGCCCACGGTTGGGAACGATCATGACCTCGTATCGATGTTTCGACAGCCTGTCGAAGGTCTTTCTGATGAAATCGGCCTTACTGGCGGATGACGTCGTGACGTAGACCGTCGTATCGAACGGAATATTGTTCGTATATCTGATAACATATTCGCACAGATCGGTATGGAAGATATGAGCGAACACACCGATCCGAGCTTTCGCCAACGCTCCTGCCAGTGCCGATGAGACCGCCGCGGTAAGGTTGACGACCTGTCGGCTCGTGGGCAGCCGCTTCTCCGTAGTGTCCGCGACCTTCGGACTGCGCGGAGAGAGATTCAGCTCGACGCCCGTCTTCAGATAATGGACGAGCGGATTGACATGCCTCGCATCGGGGCATTGCTCGACATAGTAATCCGGCTCGAACAGCGGATGAGGCTGACGGCCTTCCCTGTAGCCGGAGCGCATGTAATGGATGAAAGCATCCGATCGCGCGGAAGATATATCTTTGTATTTCTTGTAGTAATACGCCTTCGAGAAAAAGGGATGCGGATTGACCGAGATCCTGCTGTCAAGCTCAAGATAGTGAACGAGAGCCGGGAGGTCGGGGCGATCCACATCCTCGTTCAGACGCTTCAGCTGCTCGTAAAAATAGCTCGCATCGAACAGGATACACGGATCGATCCCGGTATTCTTCGTCAGATAATCTTCCAGTGGGCTTATTCCGTCACAGGGAACAATGGATCGATAATAGGCAGAGTCGAACACCGGATGCGGGTCGCGGCCCTCGTGCCCGCCATAGATGTAGTTTTTCAGCGCACTCTCATGCGCGGACATACCGTAGGTCTGGCGATACCACGCGACATCGAAGAGCGGATTGGGATTGAGGTTGTTTCTCTCACCCTCGACGAGGAAGTGATAAAAGGGGTCCATGCCCATGTTCTGGGGCATGTACTTCTTTCGATACCAGTTTCCCCAAAAAAGCGGATGAGGCCTGGCTCCGTTCTTCCAGCCCCTGGTTATGTAATGGATCAAGGGCGATAGTTCCCGATCCTCTTCGTTCATATAGTTCCACCTGTACCACTGCGCATTGAACAGAGGATGAGGATCTATAAGTTGCTTAGATCCGATCGCCACAAAATGCTCGAAGGGATTTTCAACCTTGTCGAGCACAATCCCTGCAGCAGAAACATACCACATTGTATCGAAATACGGCGACGGGCTGAAATTCTTGAATTTTCCAACCCGGCAGTAATGCGCTAGGGCAGATTCCGGATCGGAATCTGCCCCCGCCTGCATCGAATACCAAGCATCGTCGAACAGATGCATTTTCAACCCTTCAACTTCTCAATCAGAAAAGCAGTTTCTTAATTCAAAGTTTGATTTTGAGCTGGATTAAGTGATGAAAACAACCTATACGATACAAATGGCTTCTGTGGCAAGGGCGCGCCAAAGCCACCCTCAACTTCCAAATGGACCTCAAGCAAAACTTATATATAAAGTATTTTCCTGATATTTTTTGGGTAATTTCCGGCTGTGAACCGATTATGTTCTAATTATATACGCTGATGCAAGATATCATATATTTAAGAACTCAACCAAGCCATTCATAAGAAGAAATATATCAGTTCCATTGACGATAAGATCAGAAATTTGCACGCCGAAATTCTTCCAACATAATAAACATTCAAAATGACAGAAGTAATTTTTTGCCCGGTCAATTATGCGCGAAAAGTCTGATCGGTCTGCGCATTCGTCAATCCAACCTCAAGTCTGACAGGCAGAAAATTGCACCTGCGCCTTGGGGGTCCCGCGCTCTTGTGCAGTGCGGAACCGCCTTCCGCAGCGATCATTGCCCTTGTTGAGAGGAGGTGATCGATGGCGGACATCCATAGGCTCGTCGACCGGCTGGTCGGCTGGCTCGTCTGGCTGCCCTGGTGGGTGGCGAGCCCTGTTCTGATCGGGGCGTGCTGCGCCCTGGTGCTGCCTCTGCACGGGGTGGCCTTCCGCTTCGCGCAGCGGGGCGTAAGCGAGAAGAGCCTGTTCTGGCGCTCGCTGGTCTCGCGCAGCCGCGGGCCGAGCCGGCTCGGCCTGCTCGTCATCGCCCTGGCGGCGGCGGCCTCCACGGCGCCGCTGACCTGGGAGGTCCGGCTCGTCGTCAACCAAGTGCTGCTGGTTGCCTTCGTCACGCTGGTGGGCTGGGCCTGCGCCACGGCGATCCACATCGCCACCGTGATCTACCTGCGCCGGTTCAAGCTCGATGCGGAAGACAACCTGCTCGCCCGCAAGCACTTCACACAGATGCGGATCCTGGAGCGGGCGGCGCTGACGCTGGTGGCGCTCGTCACCATCGCCATCGCGCTGATGACCTTCGAGCCGGTGCGCCAATACGGGGTCAGCCTGCTGGCCTCCGCCGGGGCCGCCGGCCTGATCCTCGGCCTCGCCATGCAGCCCGTGCTCTCCAACCTCGTGGCCGGCATCCAGATCGCCATCACCCAACCGATCCGGATCGAGGATGCGGTCATCGTCGAGAACGAGTGGGGCTGGGTCGAGGAGATCACCGCGACCTACGTGGTCGTGCGGCTATGGGATTGGCGCCGCCTCGTGCTGCCGCTGACCTATTTCATCCAGAAGCCGTTCCAGAACTGGACCCGGGATGGCGCCTCCCTGATCGGCAGCGTGTTCGTCTATGTCGACCACATGGCGCCGATCGCGGCGATGCGGACGGAACTCCGGCGGATCGCGGCCGCGTCCCGGCTATGGGACGGCAAGGTGGTCAACCTGCAGGTCTCGGACGCCAAGGAAGGGGTGATCGAGGTGCGGATGCTGGTGAGCGCCCGCAATGCCCCACAGACCTGGGATCTTCGCTGCGAGGTGCGGGAGAAAATGATCACCTTCCTGCAGAGGGAGCATCCCTCGGCCCTGCCGCGGCGGCGGGCGGAATGGGTCACTTCCGATTCGCGCGCTTCCCACCGCCAGCGGCCCGAAGCCGGGAACGAGGCCGGGCGCCCGGCCCGGGACGATGCCCGCGCTGCCTGAGCGCGGGATCAGTCGATGGAGGCCCGGCCACGCATCGGCGTGGCCGGAGCCGAACGGGCGATGTCAGCAGCTGGCGTGACCGCACTGGCGCACGTCGGTGATGGTCTTGCGCATCGGCTCGACCCCGACCGCGCCGGGCAGGATCTCCTCGCCGATGATGAAAGCGGGGGTGCCCGAGAGGCTGAGCTTGTCGCCGAGGCCGACATTCTCGGCCAGGGCCGCCTTCACTTCGGCGCCCTGCGCATCCTTCTTGAGGCGCTCCAGATCGAGCCCGAACTCCTTGGCCACCGCGAGGGCGCGCTCACCGTTGATGCGCCCCTTGCTCTCCAGCAGCTTGGCGTGGAAGTCGAACATCTTCTCGGGCTTGAGCTGCTGCTTGGCGGCGAGGGCGATCCTGCTCGCCTCCAGCGATTCGGCGCCGAGCACGGGGAAGTCCTTGAGCACCACGCGCAGCTTCGGATCGGACTTGATCAGCGTCTGCACATCGGAGAAGGCCTTGCGGCAATAACCGCAATTGTAATCGAAGAACTCGACCAGGGTGACGTCGCCCTCCGGGTTGCCGGCGACGATGCCGTGGGGCGAGTTGACCAGCGCCTCGCGCGATTCCTTGAGCGCGGCGGCCTGGGCGAGCTTCTGCGTCTCCTGGGCCCGGCGCTCGCCCTCGGCGATCGCCTCCTGGAGCACGTCGGGATTCTTGACGAGGTAGTCCTTGACGATCCCCTCGATCGCCTTGCGCTGGGCGTCGGTGAAGGGAGCGGCTTCCTCCGCATGGGCGCCCGCGGCCGCGCCGAGCGCGAGACCGCCGACGAGGGCGAAGGCGGAAACGGAGCGGAAGAGCTGCATCGATACCTCGGGCTGGGTTCTTGTCGTTGCATCGTCCTGTCGGGCAGCCGCCCTGGGGACGATGCTCTCAGGCATGTGCGAGCGAGGCGGTTGCCGGCTCGCGGGAAGGCCAAGCCTTATGACACATACGCGTCGCCGCGCCGATGCGACTCTTCCCCGGCGGCCCGTCTCCGGGCGGCGCCGGGCCTCGGCGCGGAGTTGTCGCCTGGTTTGGACCGAGGCTACGGCGTTTTCGCGGCATCACCCGCCCACCGATAATTCCGGCCCCGCGACTCAGTCATTTGATGGGTCGAGAGGTTTTAGTAAGCGTCACTGATCAATCTCCCCCTCACACCGCAAGGGCACCGGCCGGAGTGACCGGGACGGGTAGGAGGAAGCGCCACGTGATCGTCGTCGTCACCGACCGTCCGGATCGGAGTCAACCTCTCGCGGAGGCCGTGGACGCCGTTGCCGAATGCCGGGTGGTGGGCATCGACGAGACCTGGGAGCGGATCGGCCCGTTTCGCGGGGTGATCGCCGACGTCACCTTGAGCCGCCCCGAAGCGAAACGCTGCCTGCGCCGGCTGGCGATCCGGCCGGGCCAGCACAAGACCCCGCTCATCTGCCTGACCCGCGGCAGCGGGCAGGGTGCCTTCACCGAGGCGCGCAATCTCGGCGCCACCCTGTGCCTGTCGGCGCTGGCCGAGCCGCGGATGCTGGTGGGCTCCCTCGTCCGCGAAATCTGGCCCGAGAAATCGGTAGCCGATCTCGTGGTCACCCGCGAGGCTCAGCGGGCGGGCACCCTGATGACCAACATGTTCGCCGCCGCGCAGACCGGCACGGTCGACATGCCGAGCGTGGAGCGGGGCATCGCTCCGGTGCTCGACGCGATCCACGAGGGGGGGCTGTCGCGCTGGCTCGACGAAGTCTGGGCCTATGACGACGTGACCTTCCAGCACTGCCTGCTGGTCTCCGGCATCGCCGCCGCCTTCGCGCAGAGCCTCGGCCTCTCATCCTCCGACAAGCAGCTCCTGACCCGCGCCGCCCTGGTGCATGATGTGGGCAAGTCGCGCATTCCCCATGCCATCCTCAACAAGCCCGGCCGGCTCGACGACGACGAGCGCACGGTGATGCAGACCCATGCCCCCATCGGCCATGACATCCTGAGCGAATCGGGGGGATGCGATGCGGTGACGCTGGCGGTGACGCGGCACCACCACGAGATGCTCGACGGTTCGGGCTATCCGGACGGGCTCCACGCCGACGAGATCGGCGATCCGGTGCGGCTGCTCACGATCTGCGACATCTACGCCGCCCTGATCGAGCGGCGTCCCTACAAGGTGCCGATGACGACGCGCGAGGCCCTGTCGATCCTGGCGGGGATGGAGGGCAGGCTGGAGGGTGGCCTCGTCCAGGCTTTCGGCCGGGCGGTCAAGGGAGCGCCCTGAGCCTCACCCCGGCCGGGGGCGCATGGGGTGGCGCGCGGAGGGGCAATTGAGCGGGAGGCCGCCAGGGTCTACCTGCAACGGGGTTCGCTTCCCCTGCAGGAGCCCCGCTTGAGCACCCTCACCGCCCTCTCGCGCCGTGCCCAGGCCGTCGCGCCCTTCCTGGCGATGGATGTGATGGCCGCCGCCGGCGCCCGCGAGCGGCGGGGGGAGGGCGTCGTCCACATGGAAGTCGGCCAGCCCTCGGCCCCGGCCCCCCGGGCGGTGATCGCGGCGGCGCAGGCGGCTCTGGCCGACGGGCGCATCCCCTACACGGAGGCGCTCGGCCTGCCTGCCCTGCGCGCACGCATCGCCCGGCACTACGCCGAGACCTACGGCGTCGCGGTCTCGCCGGAGCGGGTGGTGGTGACGACCGGCTCCTCGGCGGGTTTCGTGCTGGCCTTCCTCGCCCTGTTCGACGCGGGCGCGCGGATCGGCGTGCCGCGCCCCGGCTATCCGGCCTATGACGGCATCCTGCGGGCCCTCGACTTGATCCCGCAGCCGCTGACCCTGCGGGCGGAGGATCGCTACGCGCCGACGAGCGCGCTGGTCGGCGCGGTCCACGCCGCCCATCCCCTGTCCGGCCTGCTGGTGATGAGCCCGGCCAACCCGTCGGGCACGGTGATCGCGCCCGACCGCCTCGCCGAGCTCTGTGCCACGGCCCGGCGGCTAGGCCTCTCCTTCATCTCGGACGAGATCTATCACGGCCTCAGCTACGGCGTGCCGACGGCCACCGCCCTGCAATTCGACGAGGGGGCCCTCGTCATCAACTCCTTCTCGAAATTCTACTGCATGACCGGCTGGCGGATCGGCTGGATGGTGGTGCCGGAAACCCTGGTCCGCCCGATCGAGCGGCTGGCGCAGAACCTCTACATCTCGGCGCCCTATCTCTCGCAGGTCGCCGCCCTGGCGGCCTTCGACACGCTGGACGAGATCGTCGCCATCCGCGAGGGCTATGCCCGCAACCGCGCCCTGCTCCTCGACGCGCTGCCCTCCCTGGGCTTCACCGACATCCACCCGGTGGACGGCGCCTTCTATCTCTACGCCGATATCGCCCGGCACACGGACGATGCCAGCGCCTTCTGCCGGCGGATGCTCGACGAGGCCGGCGTCGCGGCCACGCCCGGCCTCGATTTCGACCCGGAGGAGGGCAGCCACCACATCCGCTTCTCCTTCGCCGGCTCGAACGCCGAATGCGCCGAGGCGGTGGCGCGGCTGAAGGGGTGGCTGCGGCCCTGAAGCGCCCTCCGCCGCAGCGGACACCGGTTCGGCGCGCGAGAGCGCGTCACGACCATGGCCGGAGCCGAGGCGCCCGTTAGCTGGTTTCCGACCCGTTCGACCGAACGCAGCCTCGTTCGGACACGCAAAGGCCCTCTCCCGCAGAAGGAGAGGGCCTTCGCACATGCGTGGAACGATTACTCGCCCGTCAGCGCGGCCTTGGTCCGCGACCACCAGCCGGCCCGCTTGGGGCGGTTCGGATCGGCGGGCGTCAGCACCACGGCAACGGGCTCCGGCGCAGGAACCGGCGCGGGCGCCGGCTCGGCCTGGACCGGCTCCGGCTCGGGAGCGGGGACGACCGGCGGCGGCTCGGCCGCGGCGCCGTTCTCGGCGGCCACCGAGACGGTGGTCACGTCGGCATCGCTGACCGGCTCCTCGGGTCCGACCGGCAGGGTGTCGGAGGCGGTCTCCTCCGGGTGCCCGTCGGCGGCCTCGGCGTGAGCCTCGCCCGTCTCGGACTCGTCGCGACCGTTGCGCTCGTTCCGGCCACGGCCACGGCCACCCCGGCGCCCGCGGCGGCGGCGGCGGCCATTGCCCTCGCCGTCACCCTCGTTTTCCGCCTCTAGGCCTGCACCTTGGGCCGCCTCCGGGTCAGCCTCCAGGTCAGCCTCCTGGCCGTCGGACACGGTCTCGTCCGACTCGCGGGTCGCGGCGACGGCTTCCGCCTCGCTCCCCTCCGTCTCGGACTCGTCGGACTCCTCGTCCTCGGCACCGTTGGCCTCGGATTCGGCGCCGGCGCGGCTCTCGCCGTCGCCGGAGGAACGCCCGCCGCGACGGCGGCGGCGACGGCGACGGCGACCGCCTTCCTCGGAGGTTTCAGAGGTCGCACGCTCCTCGGACGCGCCCTCGGCCTCGGCCTCGGTCTCCGCCTCTTCGGCGTCCTGGGCCTCCGCCTCGATGACATCGTCCTCGAATTCGTCGGCCTCGTAGACCGGCGAGATCGCCACCGCCCGCACGCCCGTCACCGGGCCCTCGTGCTTCACCGCCGGCTCGCCGCGGTCGAGCTGGAAGGCGGAGGTCGCCGCCAGGCGCTCGTCGGCGGAGATGGTGATCGCGACGGAGAAGCGCTGCTCGAGATCGTAGAGATGCGCCCGCTTCTGGTTGAGGATGTAGAGCGCCACCTCGGCGCGGGTGCGCAGCACGAGATTGTGGCTCGACGACTTGAGCAGCGCCTCCTCCAGGGAGCGCAGGATGTGCAGGGCCACCGAGGAGGTGGCCCGCACGAAGCCCGAGCCGCCGCAATGGGCGCAGGGGATCGACGAGGATTCCAGCACGCCGGTGCGGATGCGCTGGCGGCTCATCTCGAGCAGGCCGAAGGGCGAGATCCGTCCGACCTGGATGCGCGCCCGGTCGTTCTTCAGCGCCTCGTTGAGCCGCTTCTCCACCGCCCGGTTGTTGCGCTTCTCCTCCATGTCGATGAAGTCGATCACGACGAGGCCGGCGAGGTCGCGCAGGCGCACCTGCCGGGCGACCTCTTCCGCCGCCTCGAGGTTGGTCTTGAGCGCAGTGTCCTCGATGTCGTGCTCGCGCGTCGCGCGGCCGGAATTGACGTCGATCGAGACCAGGGCCTCGGTCGGGTTGATGACGAGGTAGCCGCCGGAGCGCAGGGCCACGTGGGTCGAGAACATCGCGTCGAGCTGCTGCTCGACGCCGTAGCGGGCGAAGATCGGCGTCGGGTCGCGGTAGGGCTTCACGACCTTGGACTGGCCGGGCATCAGCATCCGCATGAAGTCCTTGGCCTCGCGGTAGGCATCCTCGCCCGAGACCAGAACCTCATCGAGATCCTTGTTGTAGAGGTCGCGGATCGCCCGCTTGATCAGCGAGCCCTCCTCGTAGACCAGGGCCGGTGCGGTCGAGGACAGGGTCAGCTCGCGCACGCTCTCCCACAGGCGCATCAGGTATTCGAAGTCGCGCTTGATCTCCGGCTTGGTGCGCGAGGCACCGGCCGTGCGCAGGATGATCCCCATCCCCTCCGGCACGTCGAGGTCGGCGACCACCTCCTTGAGGCGCTTGCGGTCAGCGGCGCTGGTGATCTTGCGGGAGATGCCGCCGCCCCGGCCGGTATTGGGCATCAGCACCGAGTAGCGGCCGGCGAGCGACAGGTAGGTGGTCAGGGCCGCGCCCTTGGTGCCGCGCTCCTCCTTGACGACCTGGACGAGGATGATCTGGCGGCGCTTGATCACCTCCTGGATCTTGTAGTGGCGGCGATAGGCGCGCGGGCGCTCGGGGATCTCGGCGAGGGCATCGCCCGAGCCGCCGACCTGCGCCACGCGCGGCTCGCCGTCCTCGGTCTCTTCCTCCTCGTCCTCGTCCTCGTCGTCGTCGGATTCCTCGTCCTCGTCCTCATCCTCGTCGTCGGATTCGTCGTCCTCGGACTCCTCGTCGTCCGCGTCCTCGCCGGCTTCATCCTGCTCCTCATCCTGCTCTTCGGCTTCGGCCTCGGAGACGGGAGCGGAGGCGGCGACGGGCTGGGGCTCGACCGGAGCCACCTCGGAGGCCGGAGCGTCCTCCGCCGGCGCGGCGGGCGGGTTCGGCGCCTCGGAGATCGCCGCGATGTCGGACGGCGTGACGGCGGATTCGGCAGCGGGAGCCGCCTCGGAAACGGTCTCGGAAGAGGCCGCCGAAGCGGTCTCGGCCGCCTGCGCCTCGCCGGCGGGGGCAGTCCCGTCGAGGATCGCGTCGGGCAGGCTCGTCGAGGCATCGCCCCCGGCCTCGACCGGGGCGGACGCTTCCGCGCCGGATTCCTCACCCTCCGGGCGCTCCTCGCCGAGCGCCGCGCGCACGGCTTCGATCTCCTCGGGGGCGGGGGCGTCGGCCGCCGGGCTCTCGCCGGGGATCACGTCCGCGGGCGAGACCGCCGCTTCGGAGACCGCCCCGTCGGATTTGACGGTCTCGTCCTGGCGGGAGCCGCGGGCCTCGGCCCGGCGCCCGCGCGAGCGGCGGCCCCGCGGCGGGCGGCGCTCCTCGCGCTCGCGGTGCTCCTCCTCCTCGCGCGCCTCGGCCTCGATCAGCGCGAGGCGGTCGGCCATCGGGATCTGGTAATAGTCGGGATGGATCTCGTTGAAGGCGAGGAAGCCGTGGCGGTTGCCGCCGTACTCGACGAAGGCCGCCTGAAGCGACGGCTCCACCCGGGTCACCTTGGCGAGGTAGATATTGCCCCGGAGCGGACGGCGGTTGGCCGCCTCGAAATCGAATTCTTCGACCCTAGAGCCTTGGACCGTGACGACCCGGGTCTCCTCCGGATGCGTCGCATCGATGAGCATCTTGTTGTTGTTGGCCATGACGAACTTTCGACATGGCGGCCGACGTCGTTCTCCTCACGCGTGAACCGCGCGGTCCCGGCGGAGCCTTTCCCGGCCTTGAAGCCGGTGGGAAAAGGGTGCGCGCCGGCCTCGTCGCCGAGGCCGCGGATGGTGCGGGGAGGGGATTGCCGTCAACCGCCTTATGGCGCCGGGCATCGGCGCGCTGGGGGTTGAACTGGGCCGGGGCGACGGAAGGAACGAGGCGACGCGAGAACCGCGCGCCTTCGGCACGAGCAACGGCAACCGATGCTGTGCGTCCTCCCATCCTGGTCCGGCCTCGCGAAGATGTGTGGGCCGGGTAAGCGGCCCTTGCAGATTTCATGGGCGCGGCCGCCCCGCAACGATCGGAGAGCCGCGAATGCCGTGACACCCGCCCGGATGCCGGGAGGCGCCGACTGACGCTGCCAATTCGAGCGAGGTAGGCGCCGACATGCCCCGGGCGCGCCCGAGGGCCGCCGAAGCGCCAACTCGGGAATGGGGTCGCTATCATTACAGAGTGTCGCGGGAGAATTGCAAGGGTTCCGTGACGAGAGCCGCCCGGCCGACCCACAGGAGCGGCCCGCCGTGAACCCGATGCCGCCCCGCCGGCTTGACGGAGGCAGGAGCGCCCGCCGCGGCGCTCCTGCCTCCGTCAAGCCGGCGGGGTTCGGCGGATGGAGCAGGACAAGGGAGGGGCCGTGATGTCGTCTCTGGAAGACTCGCTCGCTTCGGCCGCGAGGGAGGGGCGGCAGGCCCGCTATCGCGGCGATCCGGCGACAGCCAACCCCCATCCCGAGGATTCGGACGCGCATGCCGTCTGGCAGCGGGCCTGGGAGATGCCCGATGGCGAGGCGGCGGAGCGGGAGGCGCCGGACGGCCGCCTCTGACGCGCCGACCGGGGCGGCGGCATCACAGCCGACGGTGGTGTCGCCCGCGCACAACAGCGCCACCGGGATTGCCGGAGCGGGGGTGAGGAACGGTTAACCATCTCGGCCGTATCCCGTATCGGAGGCTCCCCCGGAACCTTGGCCGACCGATGCAGCCACGCACCCGACCGCTCCGCACCGGACTTGCCCATCGGCGCACCCCTGGATGGGCCGCCCTCGCGCTCGTGGGCAGCCTGTTTCTCGCCGCCCCGGCGCCGGCCCAGGACGGACCGGGCGGCTCCGGCGGCAGCGCCGTGGCGATCGCCGCCGAGACCGTCGTCCGGGATGGCACCACCCGCCTCACCCTCACCCTGTCGAAACCCGTCGAGGCCCGCACCTTCGTGATGGAGCGGCCCGACCGGGCGGTGATCGATCTACCCGAGGTGAACTTCCAGCTCGGCCAGGAGACCGGCCGCAAGCGCGAGGGCCTCATCGCCTCCTTCCGCTACGGGCTGTTCGCGCCGGGCCGCTCGCGGATCGTGGTCGATCTCGCCGGGCCCGCCCTGGTGGAGGGCATCGAGACCACGACGACCCGCGAGGGCGCCGTGCTGCTCTCGATTCCCTTCCGCAAGGTCGACCGCGACAGCTTCCGCAAGGCGGCGGTGGCGGGCGACCCGAGCCCGGCCACCGCCGCCAAGGCGCCCCCCGTGCAGGAAGCCGCCGATACCCGCCCGCTGATCGTGATCGATGCCGGCCATGGCGGCACCGATCCGGGGGCGATCGCGGCCACCGGGGTGTTCGAGAAGGACATCGTGTTCGGCTTCGCCCAATCCTTCGCCGAGCGCCTGGAGGCGACGGGCCGCTACCGCCTGGTGATGACCCGCGACCGCGATGTGTTCGTGCCGCTCGCCGAACGGGTGCGCATCGCCCGCGAGGCGAAGGCCGACCTGTTCGTGTCGATCCATGCCGATTCGATCTCGGCCGCGCCCCAGGTGAAGGGGGCCACGATCTATACGGGCTCGGAGAAGGCGACCGACAGCGAATCCGCCAAGCTTGCCGAGCGCGAGAACCGGGCCGACGCCGCCGCCGGCACCGAATCCGGCGAGGGCCCGGCCGACGTCGCCGATATCCTGCAGGAACTCACCCTGCGCGAGACCCGCGGCTTTTCGTCGGGCTTCGCCAACCGGCTGATGGGCCAGCTCTCGCCGGTGATGGAGATGAGCACGAAGCCCCACCGCGAGGCGGGCTTCAAGGTGCTGCGCTCCCCCGATGTGCCCTCCGTGCTGATCGAACTCGGCTACCTGTCGAGCAAGAGCGATCTGGAGAAGCTGCAATCGGAGGAATGGCGGGCGCGGGTGACCGGCTCGATGGCCAAGGCCGTGGACCTGTTCTTCTCCGGCCGCGCCACGCTCTCGCGTCCCGTGGCCCTGCCGCCCCGCAAGTCCGCCGCCATCGCCCCAGTTTCACCATAGAGCCGGTGTCGATACGGGGCTCGACGAGAGCCCCCGTCCGCTTCAAGAAGCGCGGCCGCGCGGGTCTTTCGCGAAAGCCCGAGCCCGCGGCAGGTCCTGCTGTGATGGCCCTTGCCGAGCCCCATCGGCGCACAGCGGACGAGCGACGGACGGACACCGGATGCGATTCATCCTGCGATTCTTCGCCTTCCTGTTCTCGGCCGGTGCGGTCCTGTTCTGCATCGCCGCCGCCTTCGGGGCGTTCTTCTACTGGAAGTACAGCCAGGATCTGCCCGACCACGCCGCGCTCGCCAATTACGAGCCGCCGGTGATGACCCGCGTCCATGCGGCGGACGGCTCGCTCCTGGCCGAGTACGCCCATGAGCGGCGCCTCTACCTCCCGATCCAGGCGATGCCGAAGATCATCGTCGCCGCCTTCCTCTCGGCGGAGGACAAGAACTTCTACAAGCACGGCGGCATCGACCCCGAGGGCATCGTGCGCGCGGTGCTCACCAACGCCCAGTCGGGCAAGAAGCAGGGCGCCTCGACCATCACCCAGCAGGTGGCCAAGAACTTCCTGCTCTCCGCCGAGCAGACCTACGACCGCAAGATCAAGGAAGCCCTGATCGCCCTGCGGATCGAATCGGCCTACTCGAAGGACAAGATCCTCGAACTCTACCTCAACGAGATCTTCCTCGGCACCATCGTGCCGGGCCGCAACCTGCACGGGGTCGGCGCGGCCGCGCTCGATTATTTCGGCAAGTCGGTCCACGAGCTGACGATCAACGAGGCGGCCTATCTCGCCGCCCTGCCGAAGGGCCCGAACAACTACCACCCCTACCGCAAGACCCAGGCGGCGCTCGCCCGGCGCAACGAGATCATCGGCCTGATGGCCCAGAACGGCTACATCACCGCCGACGAGGCCACCGAGGCCAAGAAGCAGCCGCTCGGCGTCAACCCGCGCGTCGCCTTCCCGAACGCGGCCAACGCCAACTACTTCACGGAAGAGGTGCGCCGCGAGATCTCCGAGCGCTACGGCCAGAGCAAGCTCTACGAGGGCGGGCTCTCCGTGCGCGCCACCCTCGACCCGAAGATGCAGGCCTGGGCGCGCAAGGCGCTGATCGACGGCCTGGTGCGCTACGATCAGGCCCGCGGCTGGCGCGGCGCCGACCACAAGGTCGACCTGACCGGGCGTGACTGGGGCCTCGCCGTCTCCGAGATGCCGGCCCTCGGCGACATCGCCCCCTGGCGGCTCGCCGTGGTGCTGAACACCAATGGCGGCGTGGCGCAGATCGGCCTCCAGCCGAAGCGCGAGGCCTCCGGCGCGATTTCGAAGGAGCGCGAGACCGGCTCGATCACCGCCGAGGGCGTGAAATGGACCGGCCGGCCGGTCGCCACCGCCCTGAAGCCCGGCGACGTGGTCTATGTCGAGGCGATGGATACGGGCCGCGGCACCTATCGCCTGCGCCAGAAGCCCGAGATCTCCGGCGCCATCGTCGCGATGGACCCCTATACGGGCCGCGTCCACGCCATGGTCGGCGGCTTCTCCTACGAGGAATCCGAGTTCAACCGCGCCACCCAGGCGATGCGCCAGCCCGGCTCGTCGTTCAAGCCGATCGTCTACTCGGCGGCGCTCGACAACGGCTACACCCCCTCCTCGGTGATCCAGGATTCGCCGATCACCATCGAGGCCGGCCCCGGCCAGGAGGCGTGGTCGCCCTCGAACTACGACGGCAAGGCGGGCGGGCCGCACACCCTGCGCTACGGCATCGAGCACTCGAAGAACCTGATGACGGTGCGGCTGGCCAAGGATATCGGCATGCCGCTGATCGCCGAATACGCCCGCCGCTTCGGCGTCTATGACGACCTGCTCCCGGTGCTGCCGATGTCGCTCGGCGCCGGCGAGACCACGGTGATGCGCATGGTCACCGCCTATTCGATGCTCGCCAATGGCGGGCGCCGCATCCGCCCGACGCTGATCGACCGCATCCAGGACCGCACCGGCGAGACGATCTACCGCCACGACAACCGCAAATGCGTCGGCTGCGACGCGGAGAAGTGGTCCGGCCAGGACGAGCCGAAGCTCGTGGACGAGTCCGAGCAGGTGCTCGACCCGCTCACCGCCTACCAGATGGTCTCGATCATGGAGGGCGTGGTCCAGCGCGGCACGGCGACGATCCTCAAGCAGATCGGCAAGCCGCTGGCGGGCAAGACAGGTACCACCAACGACGCCAAGGATGCGTGGTTCGTCGGCTTCTCCCCCGACCTCGCCGTCGGCGTCTATCTCGGCTTCGACAAGCCGCGCTCGCTCGGCGACCGGGCGACCGGCGGCGGCCTCGCGGCGCCGATCGCCCTCGACTTCCTCAAGGTGGCGCTCAAGGACAAGCCGCCGACGCCGTTCCGGGTGCCGCCGGGCATCAAGCTGATCCGCGTCAACGCCTCCTCCGGCACCCGCGCCGGCTCGGGCGAGGGCGGCGGCACCATCCTGGAGGCGTTCAAGCCCGGCACCGCCCCGCCGGACGCCTATGTCGCCCCGTCCCCGCCCGCCGCCGTCCCGTCGGATGCCGGCGCCGCCGCCCAGGCCGGCGGGGTCTACTGAACGAGCCGCGCTTTCGCGACGACAAGGAGCCGCCCCACCCGGGCGGCTCTTTTCGTTCGAGGGTGCAGCGCGGACCCCGCCCCCGGATTGCATTCAAGGAAACGATCTTCGTCCGCGCCGCGCCCGCAAAGAAGAGCGTTTCGTGTTTCAGGGAGAAAATGCCGGATCATTCCTTTGACGAAAGGTCTTTCCGCAGCAATGATTTGACATGGCGAAACAATCCGGAAGCACATCCCGGAGTTTTCGCAAGTTTTCCCATCACCCTCTCGAAGACGAGCGACGTGCCGCCATGACTGTCCGGACCGTGTCCTCCTCGCCCGATCCGATCCGCTTCGCCTATTGGGTTCCCAACGTCTCCGGTGGGCTCGTCATCAGCAAGGTCGAGCAGCGCACCAGCTGGGACATCGACTACAATCGCAAGCTCGCCCAGATCGCGGAAGCCTCGGGCTTCGACTACGCGCTGACCCAGATCCGCTTCACCGCCGGCTACGGCGCCGAGTACCAGCACGAATCCGTCGCCTTCAGCCACGCGCTCGCGGCGGCCACGACGAAGCTGACGGTGATCGCCGCGCTCCTGCCCGGCCCCTGGAACCCGACGCTCGCCGCCAAGCAGATCGCCACCATCGCGCAGCTCACCGAGGGTCGGATCGCGGTCAACATCGTCTCGGGCTGGTTCTCCGGCGAGTTCCGGGCCATCGGCGAGCCCTGGCTCGACCATGACGAGCGCTACCGCCGCTCGGAGGAGTTCATCCGCTCCCTGCGCGGGATCTGGACCCAGGACAACTTCACCTTCCGCGGCGATTTCTACCGCTACAGCGACTACACCCTGAAGCCGAAGCCGGGCGCGCGTCTGCCGGAGATCTTCCAGGGCGGCTCCTCGCGGGCGGCCCGCGACATGGCGGCCCGCGTCTCCGATTGGTACTTCACCAACGGCAACACGCCCGAGGGCGTGAAGGCGCAGGTCGACGATATCCGGGCCAAGGCCCACGCGAACGGCCATTCCGTGAAGGTCGGCGTCAATGCCTTCGTGATCGCCCGCGATACGGAGGAGGAGGCCCGCGCGGTGCTCCAGGAGATCATCGACAAGGCCGACCCGGAGGCGGTGAAGGCCTTCGGCCACGAGGTGAAGAACGCCGGCAAGGCCTCCCCGGAGGGCGAGGGCAATTGGGCGAAGTCGAGCTTCGAGGATCTCGTCCAGTACAATGACGGCTTCAAGACCAACCTGATCGGCACACCCGACCAGATTGCCGAGCGCATCGTCGCCCTGAAGGATGTCGGCGTCGATCTCGCCTTGCTCGCCTTTCTGCACTTCCAGGAAGACGTAAAGTATTTCGGCGAGCACGTGATCCCGCGGGTGCGCGCCCTGGAAGCCGCCCGCGAGCGCCGGGCCGAGGCGGCCTGAGCTCCCCACGCATCTCATCCGCCGACCTCACCTGAGGCGCCCGCATCGGCGGGCCTCGGCGGATCCTCCGCTTCCCATGCGAGCCCTGGCAGATCCTTCGAGGGCGACGCTTCGCGCCGCCACCTCAGGATGAGGGCATGCCTGGGATCCGTCTCTTCCCATTCCTCCTTCGGAGACCGCCCATGACCATTGCCGTCAGCCCCACCGCCGCCGAAGCCGGAAGCCGGCCGCAGGGTGTGCCGGGGCCTGCCCGCCCCGCGACGCCGGCCCACATCATCCGCGACGATGCCGAGGCGATCCGCGTCGCCCATGCCCTCGCGGCGCAATTCCGCGAGGGCGCATCCGAGCGCGACCGCAGCAATGCCCGCCCGCTCGCCGAACTCGACGCCTTTTCCCAGAGCGGCCTGTGGTCGATCAACGTGCCCAGGGCGTATGGCGGGCCTGAGGTCTCCTACAAGACGCTGGCGCAGGTGATCGCGATCATCGCCGCCGCCGATCCCTCCATCGCCCAGATCGCCCAGAACCATCTCGGCATCGTCGCGGCGATCCGCACGGTGTCGGAGCCGGAGCAGCAGGCGCTTCTCTTCGCCGAAGTGCTGAAGGGCACCCGCTTCGGCAACGCCTTCTCGGAGCGCGGCAGCAAGCGCGCCGGTGAGTTCGAGACCCGCTTCACCGATCACGGCGACCACGTGATCGTCAGGGGCCAGAAATTCTATTCCTCCGGCGCCCTGCTCGCCCATCTCGTGCCGATCGTCGCCCTCGATGACCAGGGCCGCGCCTGGTACGCCATCGCCGAGCGGGACGCGCCCGGCCTCACCGTGATCGACGACTGGTCGGCTTTCGGCCAGAAGGGCACCGCCAGCGGCACCGTCATCATCGAGGATGTCCGCGTGCCGAAAAGCCACCTCGTGCCGGGCTATCGCGCCTACGAGGCGCCGCGGGTGGACGGGGCGATCTTCCAGATCATCCAGGCGGCGGTCGATGCCGGGATCGGCCGCGAGGCGCTGGACGACACCATCGCCTTCGTGCGCGAGAAGGCGCGCCCCTGGATCGACAGCGGCCAGGAGCGGGCCTCCGACGATCCCTACACCATCCGCGCCATCGGCGACCTGACCATCCGCCAGCACGCGGCGGAAGCCCTGCTCGACCGGGCCGGTCTCGCCATCGACGCGGCCGTGGCGGACCCGACCCCCGAGAGCGTGGCGGCGGCCCAGCTCGCCACCGCCGAGGCCAAGGTGCTCACCACCGAAGTCTCGCTCGCCGCCTCGAACACCCTGTTCGAACTCTCGGGCACCCGCTCGACGCTCGCCGAGCACAATCTCGACCGCCACTGGCGCAATGCCCGCACCCACACCCTTCACGATCCCGTGCGCTGGAAAGTTGCGATCATCGGCAACCACGCCCTCAACGGAGTGAATCCGCCGCTCCACGCGTGGAGCTGACGAAGCTCAGCCACCGAGCCCGCGGGAGCGCTGTCCGCCGAAGCGGATGCCGGTTCGGCGCAAGAATGCGCATCACGACAAGGGCCTGGAGCCGTTCTCGCAAGTCACTTGATCGGGCCCGGCTCTCGGAACCACCGCGCCGCTGCGCCATCGCGGCGCGGGTGACCCTCGGATCAACCTGAACGCCTGTCGCGTTCCGCCTGTCAGTTTTCGATCCATTCCAGACTGGGCGCCCCGTGCGGCCGGTCCGGATGCGCGGGACGACAGGCTTCATGACGGATCATTCCACGAGAGACCGGCGCTTCGACCCGACGCGCCGGACGGTGATGGGGAGCTGCGCCGCCCTGGCAACGGTGGGCGCCTCCCTGCGGGGCCGGGCGGTCGCCGCCCCATCGGCAGCCGATCCGCAGCCTCAGACGATGCCGGTCACGCTCACGATCAACGGGCGGCGGCACGATCTCACCCTCGATACCCGCACCACCCTGCTCGACGCCCTGCGCGAGCATCTCGATCTCACCGGATCGAAGAAGGGCTGCGA
This sequence comes from Methylorubrum populi, assembly GCA_020741775.1. Lineage (GTDB taxonomy): Bacteria > Pseudomonadota > Alphaproteobacteria > Rhizobiales > Beijerinckiaceae > Methylobacterium > Methylobacterium populi_B. Next base: position 9,711 of record DYYG01000001.1, on the reverse strand, counting down.
CCATGGCCAGTGCGGCGCCTGCACGGTGCTGGTGAACGGCCGGCGGATCAATTCCTGCCTGACGCTGGCCGCCATGCATGAGGGCGACGCCGTCACCACCATCGAGGGGCTCGCCGAAGGCGACACCCTGCACCCGCTCCAGGCCGCCTTCCTGCATCATGACGGCTTCCAGTGCGGCTACTGCACGCCGGGCCAGATCTGTTCCGCCGCCGGCATGTTGTCAGAAATCGAGGCCGGCTGGCCGAGCGACGTCACCGACGATCTCACGCAGAAGGCCTCGCTCACGGAGGACGAAATCCGCGAGCGGATGAGCGGCAATCTCTGCCGCTGCTCGGCCTATCCCAACATCGTCGCGGCGATCCGCGACGCCGGCACCAAGCTCTGAGGAGGCGAACCCATGAAGGCCTTCGCCTATGAGCGCCCCGCCACGATCCAGGACGCGGCCCGGCTCGCCGCCGAGCGGCCTGCTGCCCGCTTCATCGCCGGCGGCACCAATCTGCTCGACCTGATGAAGCTTCAGATCGAGACGCCCGCCACCCTGATCGACGTCAACCGCCTGCCGCTGGCCGAGGTGACCGATACGGCGGAGGGCGGCCTGCGCATCGGCGCGCTGGTGCGCAATGCCGATCTCGCTGCCCATCCCCGGGTGCGGCAGGACTATGCGGTGTTGGCCAAGGCCCTGCTCGCGGGCGCCTCGGGCCAGTTGCGCAACAAGGCCACCACGGCCGGGAACCTGCTGCAACGGACCCGCTGCTACTATTTTTACGACACCACCAAGCCCTGCAACAAGCGCGAGCCCGGCTCGGGCTGCGCCGCCATCGGCGGGTTCAACCGGATCATGGCGGTGCTGGGGGCGAGCGAGTCCTGCATCGCCACCAACCCTTCCGACATGAACGTGGCGATGCGCGTCCTCGACGCGACGGTGGAGACCGTCGATCCGAGCGGCGCCACGCGCAGCATCCCCATGGCCGAGTTCCATCGGTTGCCCGGCGACACCCCGCAGATCGAGACGGATCTCAAGCCCGGCGAACTCATCACCGCCGTGACCCTGCCCAAGCCGGTCGGGGGCGTGCATCTCTACCGCAAGGTCCGCGACCGGGCGTCCTACGCCTTCGCCACGGTCTCCGTGGCGGCGATCATCGCGAAAGGGGACGGCGACCGACCGAAATTCGCCAAGCTCGCCTTCGGCGGTCTGGCCCACAAGCCGTGGCGGGTCGAGGCGGCGGAAACGGCGCTGATCGAGACCGGCTCGGCCGATGCCGCCGCCGACCGGGTGCTGGAGGGGGCCCGCGGCCAGGGCTCCAACGACTTCAAGATCCCGCTCACCCGCCGGACGCTCCGCGCCACCGTCGCTGAAGCCCTGCGCGCCTGAGGACCCATCCCATGGACATGAACCAGCCGATCGGCGCGACGCCCCTCGACGGCAAGCTGGACGGGCTCGTCGGCCGCCCCATCGACCGCGTCGACGGGCGCCTCAAGGTGACCGGCCGCGCGCCCTACGCCTACGAGACCCGCGACCTGAAGAACCCCGCCTACGGCTTCATCGTCGAGGCGGCCATCGCCAAGGGCCGCATCCGCAGCCTCGATACCGGCGCGGCGAAACGGGCGCCGGGGGTGCTCCTCGTAATGACCCACGAGACCGTGCCGGAGCAGGGGGAGAAGAAGGAGCAGGTCTGGCCGCAATTGCAGGGCCCCGAGATCCGTTTCCACGGCCAGCCCATCGCCTTCGTGGTGGCCGAGAGCTTCGAACAGGCCCGCGCCGCCGCCGCCCTGGTGCGGGCGGATTACGACGCACAGACGCCCGACGCCTCGCTCCGGGCGGCTCAAGCCACCGCCCACGAACCGAAAGCCGCGCAGACACCGCCGGATTCCAAGCTCGGCGACTTCGAGGGCGCCTTCGCGGCAGCGCCGGTGACCCTCGACGTCGAGTACACCACGCCGGTGCAGATCCACGCCCAGATGGAACCGCACGCCACCATCGCCTCCTGGGAGACGGGGCCGGATGGCGACCGACTGGTGCTCTACACCGCCAACCAGATGCTCAACCGGGGTCAGAGCTCCCTGGCGCAAGTGCTCAAGCTCAAACCCGAAAACGTGCGGCTGGTCTCGCATTATATCGGCGGTGGATTCGGCTCGAAGCTGCAGCCGCAGCCCGAAGCGACACTGGCCGCCTTGGCCTCGAAGACCCTCAAGCGCCCGGTGAAGGTGGCGCTGACGCGCCAGCAGGAATTCCACGTCGCCACCCACCGCACCGACACGATCCAGCGGATCCGGTTGGGGGCGGATGAGACCGGGCGGCTGACCGCCATTGCCCACGAATCCTGGTCGGCGACCGCGCTGGGCGATGCCTTCTTCGAGACTTCGGCCAACGTCACCCGCTCGCTCTACGCGGGCGCGAACCGCCTGACCCGGCACCGGCTCGCCAACCTCAACGTCCCGATCGCCTCGGCCATGCGGGCACCGGGCGAGGCGGTCGGCCAGCTCGCCTTCGAATGCGCCATGGACGAGCTGGCGGAGCGGCTGAAGATCGATCCGATCGCGCTGCGCATCCGCAACGAGCCGGAGCAGGACCCGGAGAAGCAGGTTCCGTACTCGACCCGCCAACTCGTCGCCTGCATGGAGGAGGGGGCGAAGCGCTTCGGCTGGGACAAGCGGGCCGCGGCGGGGACGGCGCGCGACGGGCGCTGGCGGGTCGGCCTGGGCATGTCGGCCGCCGCCCGCCTCAACCCGCTGATGCCCTCGCAGGCCAGCGTGCGCCTCAACCCCGACGGCACCCTCACCGTGCGGATGGCGATGACCGATATCGGCACCGGGACCTACACCATCCTGGCCCAGATCGCGGGCGAGATGATGGGGCTGCCGGTCGAGCGCATCCGCGTCGAGATCGGCGACACCGCCTATCCGAAGGCGGCCGGTTCCGGCGGCTCGTTCGGCGCCGCCTCGGCGGGCTCGGCCCTCTACGTCGCCTGCGACAACCTCCGGCAGGCCTTGCTGCGATCGGCCGGGATGAACCCGGACGGTGCCGTGTTCTCCGAGGGCCGCGCCCTCTCCGGCAACCGCTCGGAAACCTTGGCGAGCCTGGCCGGCGCCGAGGGGATCGAGGCCACGGGCGAGATCAAGCCCGGCGCGATGAAGGAGAAGTTCTCCCAATATTCCTACGGCGCGCATTTCGCCGAAGTCGGTGTCGATGCCGATACCGGCGAGATCCGTCTGCGGCGGATGCTCGGCGTGTTCACCGGCGGACGCATCTTGAACCTGAAGACCGCCCGCTCGCAGGCCATCGGCGGCATGACCTTCGGCATCGGCGCGGCACTGATGGAGGCGGCCGAGACCGATACCCGCTTCGGCTCTTTCGTGAACCACGATCTCGCCGAGTACCACGTCCCGGTCCATGCCGACGTTCCGGCCATCGACGCGGTGTTCCTGCCCGAACTCGACGACAAGGCGAACCCGCTGAAGAGCAAGGGCCTGGGCGAACTCGGCATCTGCGGCGCCGGCGCGGCTTTGGCCAACGCCGTCCACAACGCCACCGGCCTGCGCATCCGCGACTACCCGCTCACCCTCGACAAGGTGCTCGGCGGCTGGGCCGAACAGGAGGGCAGGGCGCAACGGCGGACCTGACGCCTTCGAATTCCGACAGAGGGAGGTTCGGATCACGACCTGCGGTCCGAACCTCCCGTCGCGCAGACCGACCTCTGCCCGGCAGGATTAGCGTGCTTTTCTCCGAATTTTTTCGACAGCAACCAAAGTAAAATGATTTAAATATCAATCATTGAGATATTTATACGATTCCGGCTCCGACAATGAAATCAGAGGAAAAGGAGCGGCCGTCGTCCTCGAAGCGGATCTCGACAGGGATATTCTCGTGATGCACCGCCACCTCATCTCGCCTGCGGAAGAATTTCAATATACCCTCCTTCCTTTCGCCGTCTTTGAACTCGATCCAAATAGCAATTTTTCCTTCATAGGCTGCTTTGAGCAGATCCTGTAGATTGTTTTGCTTCTCGGTCACGGCAGGCGTCCTTCCCGCATGTCACCGCTCTGCCGGCGAGCCTCGCGGCCGCAACAGACAGGGAGAAATCGCTACTACTTATACTCATGAGCATGTTTGCAATATACGATGTTAGAGATCACGCCAAACCGCACCCATATCGGTGTCTCTTCGTCATCGGCAGAGAGGAGGGTGATCTTGAAAATTTTCAGCTTACTTGCGGCGGCAACCGTCCTCGCGCCTTCCGCCGTACTCAGCCAAACCTATCCGGTTCCAAAGCTTTTTAACCGCACGATCGATGCGTGCATCGAATCCAATCTGTTCCCCCGCTCTCAGAACAAGCAATGCTCTCACGGCGCGCAGCAGCTGATAGCCGACACTTTCTGCCTGCATCAGAATCGCCCCAGGGCGATGTCTTGGGATTCGGAATTTACAGGCGAATTTCAATCATCCTGGCAACTTTCGATTCGTCGCTCCTCCGCGGGAGAAGATGGAAAGTGGATGCCCTTCGACAAAGGTGGGGCGATCTTCACGAGTATCACATGCGACAGCGGCTTGAGCGACAAAGCGGCCAAAGTTCAGACGAAAGATGCAGATGGAACCATCCACATCAACGTGATCATCAACAATCATCTTGAGCAAAATCAGGAACAGAAGCAGGACCAGAAGCAAGAATAAGCCGCATATCAGTTCGGGCCGACAGGTGCGGGAGCGATCTCGGGACAGTGAGTGGATTGTCTTGTCCGCAGGCACTGCTCAACACCGGGATGACCGCGCCATCCATCGTCCGCCTCACGGGGGAGGGGGCCCATCCTCACGCAGCGGCTCTCTGAATCTGCCCATTCCAGCCTCCCCAATGTGAGGGATAGAGAACTTGTTCACCACCGCCCGCGATGATGATGGCGGAACGGCGCCGATCATCCGGGAAGGTCCGTGAAGCGATGGACACGAAGCCGGGCCTCGCCGCCGGGGCATCCTCGAAAAACCTGCTCGAGCGCCTGTTCAAGCTCGAGGAGCACGGCACCACCATCCGCACGGAGCTGCTGGCCGGGCTCACCACCTTCCTGACCATGGCCTACATCGTCTTCGTCAATCCGAGCATCCTGGCGGATGCGGGGATGCCGAAGGGGCCGGTCTTCGTCGCCACCTGCCTCATCGCCGCACTCGGCTCGATGGTGATGGCGCTGGCCGCCAACTGGCCGGTGGCGCTGGCGCCGGGCATGGGGCTCAACGCCTATTTCGCCTATGTCGTGGTCCAGGGCATGGGCTATTCGTGGCAGGCGGCGCTCGGGGCGGTGTTCGTCTCCGGCCTCTGCTTCCTCGCGGTGACGCTGACGGGCCTGCGCGGGATCATCGTCGCGGGCATCCCGCGCTCCATGCGCATCGCGCTCACCGTCGGCATCGGCCTGTTTCTCGCGATCATCGCCCTGAAGAACGCGGGCGTGGTGGCGGCGAGTCCCGCCACCTTCGTCACGCTCGGCGACCTGCGCCAGCCCTCGACGGTGCTGGCGGTACTCGGCTTCCTGATGGTGGCGGTGCTCTCGGCGCGGAAGGTCAGGGCGGCCCTGCTCGCCACCATCCTGACGGTGACGGGGCTGAGCTTCGTCTTCGCCGGCAATGCCTTCCAGGGCGTCGTCTCGGCCCCGCCCTCGCTCGCGCCGACACTGCTCGCCCTCGATATTCCCGGCGCCCTCACCGGAGGGCTGCTCAACGTCATCCTCGTGCTGTTCCTGGTCGAATTGTTCGACGCCACCGGCACGCTGATGGCCGTGGCCAGCCGGGCGGGGCTGCTGCCGGAGAGCGGCCGCTCGCCCCGGCTCGACCGGGCCCTGATGGCCGATTCCGCCGCGATCTTCGCCGGCTCGCTGCTCGGCACGTCGAGCACCACCGCCTATCTCGAAAGCGCGGCGGGGGTGGAGGAGGGCGGGCGCACCGGGCTCACCGCCGCGACGGTCGCGGTGCTGTTCCTGGGCTGCCTGTTCTTCGCCCCCCTGGCGGGCTCGGTGCCGGCCTATGCCACGGCGCCGGCGCTGTTCTACGTCGCCTGCCTGATGCTGCGCGAGCTGACCGCCCTCGATTGGGAGGACCTCACGGAGGTGATCCCGGCCTGCGTCACCGCCCTGGTGATGCCCTTCACCTATTCCATCGCCAACGGCGTCGCCTTCGGCTTCATCACCTACGCCGCCCTCAAGGGTCTCACCGGACGGGCTCGCGAAGTGAAGCCGGTGGTGTGGGTGATCGCAGCGATTTTCCTGATCAAGTTCGTCGAAAGCGGCGGCGCGCACTGATCTTTCCAACAGAAAGGATCATGGGAAAGGCTCGGGCCTGCCCGGAAATCAGCCAGGCGGGCACGAACATACCGCGATGTGAGCACGATAGGCTGCGGGAGCAGGGACACCATCACGATCCGTCAAGGAATCGCCTGCACGCTGCGAGCCTCGCAAGGATCGGAGCGGGGCGATGATGAAGCGGACCACCATCGTGATCGCCCTCGGCCTGTGCGGCTTCGGCCTGGGCAGCGTCCTGGCCTGGATGCTGGAGCGGGAGGCCGCCCCGGCCGCGGACCGGCCCTCCGCCCTGCGCCATATCACCCAGCTCCCGCCACCGCCCGTGCCCGAGAAGACCGGCGAGAAATCCGAACAGGGCAGGGCCGGCGCGACGGAGGGACCGCGCTCAGGCCACTGACCGCTCGGGCTCCCCGAAGGCGGCTGCGTCGAGCCCGCCATGGGCCTCGGCCAGGATGGTGTAGGAACGCCGCCGCGCCGCGTGATCGTGGAGGGCCGTGGCCACCATCACCTCGTCGGCGCCGGTCTCGGCGGCGAGCGCCTCGAGCCCGGCGCGGATCGTCTCCCGCGAGCCCACCAGGGAGCGGGCCAGCATCCGCGAAGCCTGCGCCTTTTCCGCAGGGCTCCAATAGGCTTCGATGTCCTCGATCGGCGGCGGCAGGAGGCCGCGCGTGCCGCGCACCAGCCGGGTGAATTGCTGCTGCGGCGTGGTGAACAGGTGGCGGGCCTCCTCGTCCGTCTCCGCCGCCACGACGTTGACGCCGACCATGGCATGGGGCCGCTGCAACTGTGCCGAGGGCTTGAAGCGGGCCCGGTAGATCTCCAGCGCCGGCAGCAGCGCCTCCGGTGCGAAGTGGGAGGCGAAGGCGTAGGGCAGGCCGAGCATGGCCGCGAGCTCCGCCCCGAACAGGCTCGATCCGAGGATCCACAGCGGCACGTTCAGACCGGCTCCGGGCACTGCCTGCACCGCCTGCCCCTCCCGCACCGGCCCGAACAGGGCCTGCAATTCGAGCACGTCCTGAGGGAAGCGTTCCGCCGACCCGTAATCCCGGCGCAGGGCTCGCAGAGTCACGCCGTCCGTGCCCGGCGCCCGGCCGAGGCCGAGATCGATCCGGCCGGGATGGAGCGCGGCCAGGGTGCCGAACTGCTCGGCGATCACCAGGGGAGCGTGGTTGGGCAGCATGATCCCACCCGCGCCGACCCGGATGCGCCGTGTGCCCGCCGCCACATGGCCGATCACCACCGCCGTCGCAGCGCTGGCGATGCCGGTCATGTTGTGGTGCTCGGCGAGCCAGAAGCGGCGATAGCCGAGAGCCTCCGCATGCCGGGCGAGATCGAGGCTGTTGGCGAGCGCCCGCGCCGGTGTCGCCCCTTCGGGAACGGGGGCGAGATCGAGGACGGAGAGGGGAGGCAGGGAGAGAGTCATGAAGGCCCGACGCGCCTGATCATTGCGCCCTCGCAGGCGCAGGATTCCGTCCCCTCCCTCCGCCAGATCGTGTGCCGGAGGCTCCGGCGCAAGGACGGGCCAAGGACGGGCCAAGGACGAACCAAGGGCGCGGCCTCGATTCCGAGATGAGGCCAGGACGGGAGCCGAACACATGTTGCAAGGCTCAGAAAAAGGGGGCTTGCGCTCCGGGTGCGAGCCGTCCTAGCCTGTCTTCATCGGCGCTTCAGACGCCGTCCTGAGAAAGGAGATCGGCCATGAATCGTCACGGCATCAACGGCTCCCCCGCGCGCACCGCCGACGCAGACCAGGACACTCCACCCAACCAGAACCGGCAGGGATAGTGGCTCCCCGACACGCTGCGGCAGGTCGAGTTCCCCCGCCGATCCGAGGGCGGGGCCGGTAGCTCCCACCGCGCGCGAGAGCGTGCCCCCTGCAAGGCCCGTCGGCGAAAGCCGGCGGGTCTTTTCGTTTAGGCCGCCGACCCAAACGGCCCTCCAGTCACGTTTGAGTTGTATTCATCATCACGGCGCAGGGCTTGCACGAGCCTCTCCGATCTCCTCGGAGGCCCGCGCCGATGCCCTTCTTCCATTTCGAACTCTGCCGAAACGGCCGGCGGGTCGGGCCTCGGGAGACGCGCGACTGCCCCGATTGCGGCATGGCCTTCCGCGCGGCCCGTGAGATGATCCACGCCCTGCGCGCGGCCGACACCCTCCCCAACGGCGCCCGCGACCACACCCTGCGGGTATCCTACGTCGATCACTCGACGCTGTTCGACCTGCCATTCGATCTGGGGATCTGACCCCCTCGCGCCACCGGCAACGTGCCGCTTCGACAGGCCTGTCCCGGCCCGGTGCTCGCGAGTGCCCGCCTCAACACGCTGCTCCATGCTGGATCGGTGAGGGCGGCCATGAGGCTGACGCCGAGGCCAGCGGGCCGGACGAGACAGGCATTCCGGCCGCGCGACCGACGACCTCGATCGCGTGGATCACCCTCCGCTCCCTCGCCATCGTTCCGGCGCGGAAGGACCGATCACCGCCCGACTCCACAGATCGGAAGAGCCCGTAGCAAGCAAAGCTCTTGCAGCGATTCGACCACCGCCTCGCTCCGCATCCGACCACGCATCGAAGCAAGCCCGCCGGCCAACAGCATCGCCATCAAGAAATCGAGCGGAGACATCTCTCGATTATCCTATGATAAGAATGCAATCTACTGCAAAGAAAGCCGGAGCGGGTCCCAGCATACTGAAGATTTTACAGAATATATTTTTCGGTCTTAGGAAATCAATCTGCCGTATTTTCGGATTACCCTGAATAATTCCATCGGGTTGTACTCATGCAACACTTATATATATTGCAATAGGCCGCCCCTGAATTTGCAAAATCAAGTCCAATCACAGCTTTCCTTCGCGGGCCGCGTCCGCCATTCCTCGTCCCAAACATGGGTCGGGCAGCCTACCTGCCGGCCGGACTTCGAGGGGACCGAGTCAGATGCGGAACGGACTTGCCGGTACGGGACGGCGTGACGCGGCGCGGAAGGCGTTGCAGCGGCGTTCCGGCTTCTTCCTGGCCCTGGCCGCTTCGACGGCTCTGGTGGCGGTGCCGGCCATGGCCACGCAAGCGCCCACGATCGAAGAGCTCGCCGGCGGCGGCGGCGGTCAAGGCGGCTACGACTCGACGCTCGGTCAGGGCGCTGCCGGCGCCGGTGGAGCCGCCAGGGTGTGGGGCAAGGGAACGCCGGGCAATGCCGGCACCGGTCCGGGAGGCGGCGGCGGTGGCGGCAGTGGCAAGACGGGCGGCGCGGGCGGCGCGAGCAGCGGGACGAGTATCAGCGGCGCGGGCGGCGCGGGCGGCAATCACGGATACTCCGATGAGACATTCCATTCGACTGGTGCCACCGGAACGGACGGCACCAATGGAACGGGGTCCTCGGATGAAAATGGCGGCGGCGGTCTCTATATCTTGAGCACCGGAGGGGCCTTCGGGACCATC